>NZ_LGSZ01000048.1 GCF_001298265.1 Allobosea vaviloviae
ACTGCCCCCCACCCCAACCCTCCCCACCGCAAGCGGGGGGAGGGAGAAGAACGCGTCGCGCCTGAAACAATGGCCGCGCCCTCCCCCTGGCTCGCTCTGGTCGGGCTCGGGGAGGATGGCCGCGCCGGGCTCTCGCCCGAGGCGCTGGCGGCGCTCGACGAGGCCGAGATCGTCTTCGGCGGCGAACGCCACATCGCGCTGGTCGGGACCGTTCCAGGCGAGGCGCGGACCTGGCCGCAGCCCTTCCGCAACGCCCTGCCGGCGATCCTCGCCGAACGCGGCCGCAAGGTCTGCGTGCTGGCGACCAGCGATCCCTTCCATTACGGCATCGGCGCCGGGCTGACCAAGGCGATTCCCGCGTCGGAGATGCGGATCATCCCGCAGATCTCCTCCTTCGCGATGGCCTGCACGCGGATGCGCTGGCCGCAGGAGGAATGCGCGCTGGTCTCGCTGCATGGCCGCACGCTTTTCCGGATCGTGCCGCATCTGCAGCCTGGCGCGCGCATCCTCGCCCTCTCATGGGACGAGACGACGCCGCGCGCCGTTGCCGAACTGATGAGCGCGCGCGGGCTCGGCGCCAGCCGCATCGTGGTGATGGAGCATCTCGGCGGCCCGCAGGAGCGCGTGCGCGAGACCCGCGCCGACGCCTTTGCCTTCGACGACATCGTGCCGCTCAACATGATCGCGGTCGATGTCGCGGCCGGACGCGAGTCGCGCATCTTGCCGCTGGCGCCCGGGCTGGACGAAGACTGGTTCGCCCATGACGGGCAGATCACCAAATCGGAAATCCGCGCCATCACCCTGTCGGCGCTCGCGCCGCGCGGCGGCGAACTGCTCTGGGATGTTGGGGCCGGTTCGGGCTCGATCTCGGTCGAATGGTGCCAGCGCCATGTCCGCAACCGGGCCATCGCCTTCGAGGCCAAGCCAGAGCGCGCCCATCGGATCACCCGCAACAAGGTCGAGCTCGGCGGGCTTTCGGTCGAGGTCGCCGGCGCAGCGCCGGAGGGCTTCGCGGGGCGCCCGGCACCGGACGCCGTCTTCATCGGCGGCGGCTTGACGGTGGACGGATTGTTCGAGGGCGCCTGGGCTGCGCTGAAGCCGGGCGGCCGGCTCGTCGCCAATGTCGTGACGATCGAGGGCGAGGCGAAGCTCGTGGCGCTGCATGCGCTGCATGGCGGCTCGCTGCGGCGCATTTCGATCGACCGTCTCGCGCCCGTCGGCAGGATGCATGGCTGGCGCCCGGCGATGCCGGTGACGCAGTGGCGGGTCGAGAAGCCGTGAATTTTCATCGTCCGTGCCACCTGCGCCCGGTCGTCCCGGGCGACCGAAGGGAGACCCGGGACCCATTCCGGAACGGTTCAGGAATGGATCCCGGATCTCCGCTTCGCTGCGTCCGGGATGACGGCGAGGGCGAGATCTACGGGAATTTGATCCGATGACCGGACGTCTCGTCGCGGGTCTGGGCCTGCGCCCCGGCACCAGCGAGGCCGACATCCTGGCCTGCCTCGACGAGGCGCTGGCCATCGCCGGGCTTTCCGGCGAAGGCACGCCGCGCCTCGCGACGCTGTCGAGCCGGATCGGCGAACCGGGGCTCGCCGCCGCCGCCGCCAGCCGGGAGGCCGAGATCGTCTTCGTGCCCGACGAGGCGCTGAAGGGGTTCGAGGCGGCCTGCGCCACGCGCTCGACCCGGATCGCCTCGCTCTACGGTGTGGGATCGGTCGCGGAAGCCGCCGCTCTCGCCGCAGCCGGGCCGGGCGGGACGCTGGTGCAGCCACGCATCACGACCGCCCGCGTCACCTGTGCATTGGCCAGGGCAGCCTTATGAGGAACGCGACCACCGTTATCTTTCCGGGGCTTCGCGAAGCGAAGAACCCGGAACCCACGACTGGGATCAGCCCTTCAGCGTCGCGTTGTGACATCGCTCACCCGGTCGTGGGTTCCGGGTTCAGGCCTGCGGCCTGCCCCGGAAAGACAATGTTGCGGCCCATCGAGCAGGCTCCTTCATGACCGTCCATTTCATCGGCGCCGGCCCCGGCGCGCCCGATTTGATCACGTTGCGCGGGCGCGACCTCATCGGTGCCTGTCCGGTCTGCCTCTATGCGGGATCGCTGATCCCGAAGGCGATGCTCGACTGGTGCCCAGACGGCGCACGCATCATTGACACCGCCCCGCTCGATCTGGATGCGATCATCGCGCAGATGCAGGCCGCGCATGCGGCTGGGCAGGATGTCGCGCGGCTGCATTCCGGCGATCTCTCGATCTGGAGCGCCACGGGAGAGCAGATGCGCCGGCTCGATGCGCTCGCCATCCCCTACAGCGTGACGCCGGGCGTGCCGGCCTTCGCGGCCGCTGCCGCGACGCTAGAGCGCGAGCTGACCCTGCCGGGCGTCGCTCAATCGCTCGTGCTGACGCGGACCTCGGGGCGCGCCTCGGCGATGCCGCCGAAGGAGACGCTTTCGACCTTCGCGGCTTCAGGGACGACGCTGGCCGTGCATCTCTCGATCCATGTCATCGACACGGTCGTGGCCGAGTTGACGCCGTTCTATGGCGCGGAATGCCCGGTCGCGATCGTCTTCCGGGCCTCCTGGCCGGACGAGCGCGTGCTGCGTGGGACACTGGCCACGATCGCCGGACTGGTGCGGGACTCAGGCCTGGAACGCACCGCGCTGATCCTCATCGGACCGGCGCTGGCGGCCGAGGATTTCGGCGAGAGCGCGCTCTATTCCACCGATTATGACCGCCGCTTCCGGCCGGGGGGCGGGGTATGACAGTCCTGGCGGGCGCAACACAATCCCCTTCCCCCCGCTTGCGGTGGGGAAGGGCTAGGGATGGGGGGCCGGAAAGCCGGAGCTCTGTTCCCGTCGGTCGAGCCGAGCGGCACTGCCCCCCACCCCAACCCTCCCCACCGCAAGCGGGGGGAGGGAGTTGGCGCGGCGCTTCCGGAGCCCGTCCATGACCGCGCCCGGCCTCATCATCGCCGCGCCGCGCTCCGGCTCGGGCAAGACCACGATCACGCTGGGCCTCCAGCGCGCGCTGACCCGGCGCGGGCTGACCGTGCGTGGGCTGAAATGCGGGCCCGATTATATCGACCCCGCCTTTCATGCCGCGGCGACAGGTGCGCCCAGCGCCAATCTCGATTCCTTCGCGATGCCCGACACGCTGCTCGGACAGATCGCGGGCGAGGCAGCGCGCAACACCGACATCGTCATCGCCGAGGGTTCGATGGGGCTGTTCGATGCCGTGCCGGGGCCGGAGGGTCACACCGGTGCCAGCGCCGACATCGCCGCGCTGCTGGGCTGGCCGGTCGTGCTGGTGATCGACGTTTCGGGCCAGGCGCAGTCGGCTGCGGCCATCGCTCTCGGCTGCAAGCTCTACGACCCGCGCATCCGGATCGCCGGGGTCATCCTCAACAAGGTCGCGAGCGAGCGGCATCGGCGGCTGGTCGCACAGGGGATGGAGCGCATCGGCTTGCCCGTGCTCGGCGCGCTGGCGCGGGAGGCCAGCCTGATCCTGCCCGAACGCCATCTCGGGCTGGTCCAGGCCGGCGAGACGGCCGATCTGCACGCAAGGCTCGACGCGCTGGCGGATGCGGTGACCGCTGCGGTGGATCTCGATGCGGTGATTTCGGCGGCGGGAGAGACGCGTCTGCCGCTTGCGGGCGCGCGGGCCGCGCTCCTGCCGGCGCCGGGGCGGCGGATCGCCATCGCACGCGATGCCGCCTTCAGCTTCGTCTATCCCCATGTCGAGGCCGGCTGGCTGGCGGCGGACGCCGAACTGGTGCCGTTCTCGCCGCTGGCGGACGAGGCGCCGCCTGACGGGTGCGACGCCTGCTGGCTCCCCGGCGGCTATCCCGAGCTGCATGCCGGGACGCTCGCATCGGCAACGCGCTTCATGGCGGGGCTGCGCGCCTTCGCCGGGAGCCGTCCGGTGCATGGCGAGTGCGGCGGCTACATGGTGCTCGGGCGGACGCTCGTCGATGCCGATGGCACCTCGCATGCGATGGCGGGGCTGCTCTCCGTCGAGACCAGCTTCGCCAGGCGCAAGATGACTCTCGGATATCGCCGCGCGATCCTGGAAGAGGACGGCCCGCTCGGGCCCGCCGACGCGGGACTCACAGGCCACGAGTTCCACTACGCCACGATCGTCGCGCAAGGCGAGGACCGGCCATTGGCGATGGTGACCGACCCGCATGGCTCGGCGCCGGTGCCCGCCGGCAGCCGGCGTGGGCATGTCACAGGTTCGTTCTTCCATGCGATCGCGGTGGCGGGGTGAGCGGGACGTCCCCTCCCCGCTTCGACGAGGCCTTCGCGGCGCAGTTCGCCGAACTGCTGGCCTGGCGGCGCGATGTCCGGCGGTTCCGGCGCGAAGCCCTGCCTGAAGGGCTCATCGAGGCGCTGCTGGCGCAGGCCGAGCTTTCCCCCTCCGTCGGGCATTCGCAGCCCTGGCGCTGGGTGCGGGTGACCGACGCGGCTCAGCGCGAGGCGGTGCAGGCGAGCTTCGCGCGCTGCAATGCGGATGCGCTCGGGGATTATGAGGGCGAGCGGGCACGGCTTTATGCCAGCCTGAAGCTGGAAGGGCTGCGCGAGGCGCCCGAGCAGATCGCGGTGTTCTGCGACCATGGCACGGCTCAGGGCCATGGGCTCGGCCGCAAGACGATGCCGGAAATGCTGGACTATTCGGTCGTCGCCGCGATCACGCAGTTCTGGCTGGCGGCACGGGTTGCCGGCGTCGGTGTCGGCTGGGTCTCGATCGTCGAGCCGGAGGTCGTGCGCACGGCGCTGGGCGTGCCGGCTGAGTGGAAGCTGATCGCCTGGCTCTGCGTCGGCTGGCCGGAAGCGGATAGCGAGGTGCCGGAGCTGGTGCGCGCGGGCTGGGAGCGCGGGCGGTAGCGCTTGCTTCGGTTCAGCAAAAGCGCCCGTCATCCCGGACGGAGCGAAGCGGAGATCCGGGATCCATTCCGAAGCGCTGCTCGGTGAGGTTCCGGAATGGGTCCCGGGTCAAGCCCGGGACGACGGCGCGTTTTCTGCAAAACGCGCCGCTATCTGACGACTAGACAGCGACCTTGAACGCGGCTTCCGTCTTGCCCTTGATCTCGTCGAGCGTCACGCCGTCGGCCAGCTCGATCAGGGTCATGCCGCCGCCATTCTCGTCGATCTTGAAGACGCCGAGATCGGTAATCACCATGTCGACCACGCCGGCGCCGGTCAGCGGCAGGTCGCAGGCCTTGAGCAGCTTCGGCGATTCGGTGCCGTCCTTGTTCTTGGCGACGTGTTCCATCACCACGACGACCTTCTTGACGCCGGCGACGAGGTCCATGGCGCCGCCCATGCCCTTCACCATCTTGCCGGGGATCATCCAGTTGGCGAGGTCACCGTTCTCCGCAACCTGCATGGCGCCGAGGATGGAGAGGTCGATATGGCCGCCGCGGATCATGCCGAAGGAGTCGGCCGAGGAGAAATAGCTCGTCGTCGGCAGGGCGGTGATGGTCTGCTTGCCGGCGTTGATCAGATCGGGATCCTCGTCGCCCTCATAGGGAAACGGCCCCATGCCGAGCATGCCGTTCTCCGACTGGAGCTGCACCGAAATGCCGTCGGGAATGTAGTTCGAAACCAGCGTGGGGATGCCGATGCCGAGATTGACGTAGAAGCCGTCCTTCAGTTCCTTGGCGGCGCGGGCCGCCATTTGTTCACGCGTCCAGGGCATCTGATCTCTCCGAAGAATCTTGTCTTGCGCGAACTCTGATCTTGCGCGAATTCCGATCGCCCGGTCGTCCCGACCAAACGGAAAGCGCGCTCTAGGCCGCGCGCTTGCGGACGGTGCGCTGCTCGATGCGCTTGACGCTCTGGGGCGTGTGCACGAGGCGCTTCACGAAGATGCCGGGCGTGTGCATCTGATCCGGATCGATCTCGCCGGCCTCGACCAGATTCTCCACCTGGGCGATGGTCATGCGCGAGGCCGAGGCCATCATCGGATTGAAGTTGCGCGCGGTCTTCCGGTAGACGAGGTTGCCCTCGGTGTCGCCCTTCCAGGCATGAACCAGGGAAATGTCGGCGAAGATCCCGCGCTCCATGATGTAGCGCTCGCCATCGAACTCGCGCTCCTCCTTGCCTTCGGCCACCAGCGTGCCGACGCCGGTCTTGGTGAAGAAGGCCGGTATGCCGGCGCCACCGGCGCGAATGCGCTCAGCCAGCGTGCCCTGGGGCGTGAATTCGAGCTCAAGCTGGCCTGAGAGATAGAGTTCGGCGAAGAGCTTGTTCTCGCCGACATAAGACGAGATCATCTTCCGGATCTGCCGGGTCTCGAGCAGGATGCCGAGGCCGGCGCCGTCGATGCCGGCATTGTTGGAAACGAAGGTCAGGCCCTTCGCGCCGCTCTCTCGCACCGCCTCGATCAGCACGTCGGGAATCCCGCAGAGGCCGAAGCCGCCGGCCATGATCGTCATGCCGTCCTTGATGGCGCCGGCGAGTGCCGCCGTCGCGTCAGGAAAAACCTTCTTCATCGCATCGCCTCTGCCGCTGAAATGACGTCGCCGGACGGCTCACTACAGCACTAGCCGAGCCGGCGGCTCGGTGGCAACTAGCCGTTCGACGATACGGGAAAACCGGCCCCGCATGGAGCCGGCTCTTGATGTCCCCGACAGGGAGGCGCCTGGCGTCAGCGGCGGAAGCGTCCGCCGAGGACACCGCCGAGGACGCCGCCGACGACGCCCCCGAACACGGCCGCGCCGGCCGCGCTTCCGGCACCCGAGCCCTGTCCGGCGCGCTCGCGGGCGAGGTCGCGGCGGATCACCGGATCGCGCTCATAGGCGACGCCGCGGGCGCGGGGCTCGGACGGCTCGCGGACCGTGCGGGTGCGGGTCACGGGCTTGGCCTCCTCGGCGAGCGCACGCTGGTAGGCGGGCTCGCTCTGGGCACGCAGCGCCTTGACCTGCATCGGCGCGAAGAAGCCGGTCGAGGCGGCGCCGCGCGTGGTCTGCCATTCCTTGATGGCGGCGCGCTGGCTCGGCCCGAAATTGGCGCTGAGCTTGCCGGGCTTGAAGCCCGAGAGCGTCAGGCGCTTCTGCAACTCGCGGCGCTCGGCGGCCGAGAGCTTGAGTTCCTTCTCCGTCTCGGCACTGCCGATCTCGGTCTTCATCGCCTCGTCGGCGATCGCCTTGCCGGTCTCACGCGACGACGGCAGGGCAGCGATGGCAGCGCCACCGGCCACAGCCGCGGCGGCGCCGGCCGCTGCGGCGGGCAGGGCCGCGACCGCGACAGGCTCCAGCCGCGCCAGGCGGTTCTTGGCGAAGGCGGCGAACTGTCCGGTCGGGAAGGCTTCGAGATAGGCCTTGTAGTCGCCCGGCGAATTGCCGCGCTCGGCCGTCTCCCACATCCGCACGTCCATCTGGGCACGGTCGAGATTGACCGGCGCGGGCGTCGTCGGCACCGGCACGGCGCCATCGATCGCCTTGATCGTCACCGACGGATCGACGGCGGCGAGCTTCAGCGTCGGGTTCATCTTGAACTCGCCGATGATGGAGGAGTTGGTCCAGGGCTTCTGCTTCTTGCCGGTGTTCTCCCACACATCGGCGCGCACCCGGTCCATCACCGTGGTGATCGACACTTCGGGCGTCTCGATATGCTTGAGCAGCGCCGAGGTGAAGGGGCTGTTGCCGTCCTTCTCGCCGTCGAGCGCGGTCGAGCGCGGGTCGGTCGCGAAGGCGATCAGGATGCCCGAGGCCGTCTGGGTGTCGATCGCGGTCAGGCCACGCGCCACGGAGCGGGACTTGGCGGCAAGCTGCGTCGTGAAGGGATTATCGCGGCAGGCGTCGAGAATGAGGATGTTGACGCGCTCGTCGCGCTGCATCTGGCGCAGGATGAGCTGGACGTTGACGGCCCGGAAGTCGAGATCGGCCTCCGACTTGAGCGAGGCATCGACGGGAATCAGATAATTCTCGTCGCCGACAGCGATGCCGTGGCCGGCATAATAGACGACGCCGGCCTTGGCGCCGTCGAGCTTCTGGGCGAATTCGCGGACGATGCCGGTCATCTCGTCCATCTTCAGGTCGTAACCCTCGACGACCTCGAAGCCGAGGCGCTTCAGCGATGCGGAGATGGCGGTGGCATCGCGCTGCGGGTTCGCGAGCCGCGGCACGGCTGTATATGCGCTGTTGCCAATGACCAGCGCGACGCGGCGATCAGGCGCAGCCTGCGCTGGCAGCACCGAAGCCATCACGGCGACACCGACCATCGCCGCGACGGCGCCCAGCGCACATGCGCGGGCGGCGGTTGCGCGGGCAGCGGTGATGCGGGCGCGAAACGCCAAACCCAGAGAGGCGAAGGTCACGGTATCCTCCTGTCCTGCCGCCACTGCCTTGAAGCCGATCGCGCATGGGCGGAACTATGCGATCAGCGGATGCCGTCACAGGAAAGACAAACGATAGCCAAGAAACAGTCCGATACATTACCCGAAACCGCCCCGGCACGTAAACCGGCTTTTCCAACGGTCATCGAGCTTCCCTATCGTTCATCCCGACGTGTCGAGCCGTCCTGCATGATACAGCAGATAGGCTGCCGGCATGGCGGCCGCGTCATGCATTTGCATGAGACGCGCACGCGGCACAGCCCGGTCTACGACCAAGGGATAAGCGAGGCTTCACAAGGCCGTTTGGCGCCGTTGCGGCGTTGACTCGTGCCGTGAGCGCGGTGCAGCATACCATACAAGGGAGACGAGCAAAAACAAGAAAGAACAAGATGACAACCGTAAGCGATATGCATGACTGAGGACGTTATTTTATCGACCTCGGGATTAACCAAGGACTTCGGGGGCTTCACGGCCGTCAAAGGCGTTGACCTGAAGGTCAAACGCGGCACGATTCATGCGTTGATCGGCCCCAACGGCGCCGGAAAGACGACCTGCTTCAACCTCCTGACCAAGTTTCTTCCGCCGACGAAGGGCACTATCGTCTATAATGGTCGCGACATCACCCGTGAGAAGCCGGCCGAGATCGCCAGGCTCGGGCTGGTGCGCTCGTTCCAGATCTCGGCGGTGTTCCCGCAGCTCAGCGTCAAGACCAATGTCCGGATCGCGCTGCAGCGCAAGCGCGGCGATTCGTTCGATTTCTGGCGCTCCGAAAGCGAGCTGAAGCCGCTCGACGATGAGGCCTTGCGCCTGGTCGAGGCGGTCGGCCTGTCCGCCTTCGCCGAGTTGCCGGCGGTCGAGCTCTCCTATGGCCGCAAGCGCGCGCTCGAGATCGCAACGACCCTGGCGCTCGACCCCGAGATGATGCTCCTCGACGAGCCGATGGCGGGCATGGGCCGCGAGGATGTCGAGCGCATCGAGGCGCTGATCCGCAAGGTCTCGCAGAACCGCACCATCCTGATGGTCGAGCACAACCTCTCCGTCGTCGCCTCGCTTTGCGACCACATCACCGTGCTGGCGCGCGGGCAGGTACTGGCCGAGGGCGACTATGCCCATGTCTCGAAGGACCCGCGCGTGATCGAAGCCTATATCGGTTCGGGAGTCGGCCATGCTCACTGAGGCCGCGCCCTCTCCGGCGAAAGCCGCGACCATAGCGCCGATGCTGAAGGTGCGCGGGCTCGAGGCCTGGTACGGCGAATCGCATGTGTTGCATGGGATCGATTTCGACGTGGCGCCGGGCGAGGTGGTGACGCTGCTCGGCCGCAACGGCGCCGGCAAGACCACGACGCTGAAATCGATCATGGGCGTGATCGGCAAGCGCAAGGGTTCGGTCGTGCTGGAGGGCGCGGAGACGATCAATCTGCCCTCGCGCGCGATCGCCCGGCTCGGCATCGGCTATGTGCCCGAGGAGCGCGGCATCTACGCCTCGCTCAGCGTCGAGGAGAACCTGATGCTGCCGCCGCGCGTGCGGCCGGGCGGGCTCTCGCTGGAGCAGATCTTCACGTTGTTCCCCAACATCAAGGAGCGGCTCAAGAGCCAGGGCACCAAGCTCTCCGGCGGCGAGCAGCAGATGCTGGCGATCGGGCGCATCCTGCGCACCGGCGCGCATTTCCTGCTGCTGGACGAGCCAACCGAAGGACTGGCGCCCGTCATCATCGACCAGATCGGCGCGACGATCCGCAGGTTGAAGCAAGATGGCTACACCATCATCCTCGTCGAGCAGAACTTCCGCTTTGCCGCCACCGTCGCCGACCGGCATTATGTCGTCGAGCAGGGCCGGGTCATCGACATGATCGAGAACGACCAGCTCGACGCCAATATCGGCAAGCTGCACGGCTATCTCGGGGTCTGAATCCAAGAGACCCCCAATCCGATCCATATCGGACAGCACGTCGAAAAGACGCCATTCCAGGGAGAGACCACATGAAGCTCAAGACGTTTCTGACAACAACCGCGCTCTGCGCGCTGATGACCGGCCCGGCACTCGCCCAGCAGATCAGCGTCAAGGCAGGCGTCCTCAACGACCGCTCCGGCCTCTATGCCGATTTGTCCGGCGAGGGCTCGGTCATCGCCGCCAAGATGGCGGTCGAAGACTTCAAGGCGGCCGACAAGGGCATCAAGGTCGAGATCGTCTCGGCCGACCACCAGAACAAACCCGATGTCGGCTCGACCATCGCCCGCACCTGGTACGACCAGGACGGCGTGGACCTGATCCTCGACGTGCCGACCTCCTCGGTGGCGCTGGCGGTCAGCCAGATCACCAAGGACAAGAACAAGATCCACATCAACTCGGGCGCAGCCGCCTCCGACCTGACCGGCAAGGCCTGCACGCCCAACACGGTCCACTGGACCTACGACACCTATGCGCTGGCCCAGGGCACGGGCGGCGCCATGGTGAAGGCCGGCGGCGACACCTGGTTCTTCCTCACCGCGGACTACGCCTTCGGCCATGCGCTCGAGCGCGATGCCTCGGCCGTCGTCACCAAGAACGGCGGCAAGGTCCTGGGTGCTGTGCGGACCCCCTTCCCCGGCACCGACTTCTCCTCCTTCCTGCTGCAGGCGCAAGCCTCGAAGGCCAAGGTGATCGGGCTGGCCAATGCCGGCGGCGACACGATCAACTCGATCAAGCAGGCGGGCGAGTTCGGCATCACAGCCGGCGGCCAGAAGCTCGGAGGCCTCCTCGTCTTCCTCACCGACGTTCACTCGCTCGGCCTGCCGACGGCGCAAGGGCTGGTGCTGACGGAATCGTTCTACTGGGACACCAATGACGGCACCCGCGCCTGGTCCGAGCGGTTCTCCAAGGCCAATGGCGGCAAGAAGCCGACCATGGTGCAGGCCGGCGTCTATTCCGGCATGCTGCACTATCTCAAGGCTGTCGAGGCGGCCAAAAGCAAGGACTCGGCCGCCGTCATGGCCAAGATGAAGGAGCTGCCGACCGACGATCCGCTGTTCGGCAAGGGCTCGGTGCGTGCCGATGGCCGCAAGATGCACGACATGTATCTGTTCGAGGTCAAGAAGCCGGCCGACTCGAAGGGTCCGTGGGACTACTACAAGCAGCTCGCCGTGCTGCCGGCCGAGCAGGCCTTCCGCCCGCTCGCCGAAAGCGAGTGCCCGCTCGTCAAGAAGTGAGCGCTTGGACACGTCGCGCATCGGTTTCGCGCGGCGTGTCTTGCGACCATCCAAGGCGCGTCATTCTCGGGCTTGCCCCGAGAATCTCATGACCAGAGGTCTCTGGTTTCCGAGATGGTCGGGTCTAGCCCGACCATGACGCGGCCAGGACGCTGGCAAGACTGACTGCTGATCCAATCGAGATGATCTGAGCCCCGCATGTTCGAACTCCTCGGCATTCCCCCGCAAGCCCTGTTCGGGCAGGTCCTTCTGGGCCTGATCAACGGCTCGTTCTATGCCATCCTCAGCCTCGGGCTGGCGGTGATCTTCGGGCTGCTCAACATCATCAATTTCAGCCATGGCGCGCAGTACATGATGGGCGCCTTCGTCGCCTGGATGTGCCTGAACTATCTCGGCATCAACTACTGGGCGGCGCTGCTGCTGGCGCCGCTGATCGTGGGCGCGACCGGCGTCGTCATCGAGCGGCTGCTGCTCAAGCGCATCGCCCATGTCGACCATCTCTACGGGCTGCTTTTGACCTTCGGCCTGGCGCTGATCATCCAGGGGCTGTTTCGCAACAGTTACGGCTCATCGGGCCTGCCCTACCAGATCCCCGCCGAGCTGCGCGGCGGCATCAATCTCGGCTTCATGTTCCTGCCCTGGTACCGCGGCTGGGTCGTCGTCGCCTCGCTCGTGGTGTGCCTGTCGACCTGGTTCCTGATCGAGAAGACCAAGCTCGGCGCCTATCTGCGGGCCGCGACCGAGAACCCGACCCTGACCCAGGCGTTCGGCATCAACGTGCCGCTGCTGGTGACGCTGACCTACGGCTTCGGCGTGGCGCTGGCGGGCTTTGCCGGCGTGCTGGCCGCGCCGATCTATTCGGTCAATCCCAATATGGGCGCCGACCTGATCATCGTCGTCTTCGCGGTGGTGGTGATCGGCGGCATGGGCTCGATCCTGGGCGCGATCGTCACCGGCTTCTCGCTGGGGCTAATCGAGGGCCTGACCAAGGTGTTTTACCCGGAAGGCTCGGCGACGGTGATCTTCATCATCATGGTGCTGGTGCTGCTGGTGCGGCCCGCCGGCCTGTTCGGACGGGCCGCGTGATGGCCGCTCGCCGCCCCGAGACGAGGATTTGACCATGGCCGATATCGCCACCATCGACACTCCCGCCGCCGCGCTGATCCCGGCTGAGACCGACCAGGGCACGCAGCGGCTGCACCGCGCCATCATGATCGGGATCGCCGTCGTGCTCGTGATCGCGCCCTTCGTCGCCTATCCGGTCTTCGTCATGAAGGTTTTGTGCTTTGCGCTGTTTGCGCTCGCCTTCAACCTGCTGCTCGGCTACGGGGGGCTGCTCTCCTTCGGACATGCCGCCTATTTCGGCATGGCGAGCTATGTCTGCGCCTACACGGCCAAGAACTGGGGCCTGACGCCGGAACTCGCGATCCTGCTCGGCACGGCGGTCTCTGGCATGCTCGGGCTCGTCTTCGGTGCGCTGGCGATCAGGCGGCAGGGCATCTACTTCGCCATGATCACGCTGGCGCTGGCGCAGATGGTGTTCTTCTTCTCGCTGCAGACGCCGCGCTTCACCGGCGGCGAGGACGGCATCCAGGCCGTGCCGCGCGGCCGGCTCTTCGGGCTGATCGACCTTTCCGACGACCGCACGCTGTACTGGCTGGTGGCGGCGATCTTCATGGCGGGCGTGCTGGCGATCTACCGCATCATCCACTCGCCCTTCGGCCAGGTCTGCAAGGCGATCCGCGACAACGAACCGCGCGCGATCTCGCTGGGCTACCGCGCCAACCAGTACAAACTCGCGGTCTTCGTGCTCTCGGCGATGCTGGCGGGGCTCGCCGGCTCGACCAAGGCGATCGTCTTCCAGCTGGCCTCGCTGACCGACGTCTACTGGACGATGTCGGGCGAGGTCGTGCTGATGACGCTGGTCGGAGGTCTGGGGACCGTGTTCGGGCCGATCGTCGGCGCCGCCGTCATCGTCTCCATGCAGAACTATCTCGCCAGCCTCGGATCCTGGGTGCTGGTCGTCCAGGGCGTCATCTTCGTGATCTGCGTCATGACCTTCCGCGAGGGAATCGTCGGCGTCATCGCGAAATGGATCAAGAAGCCGCTATAGGCCGTCTTGCTTGACCAGCTTCAGCACCTCGCGGAAGCGCGGGTGGGTCGCGCTCCGCAGCCACTCGAAGAGCACCATCTCGGTCGTGACGATCTCGGCACCGTGGCACTCCATGCGGCGCAGGGCAACGTCCTTCGACTCCGGCAGGCGCGAGCCGACCGCATCCTGCACCACGACGACGCGGCGCTTGTGCTCCAGAAGCGAAAGCGCGCTCTGGCCCAGACAGACATGCGTTTCGCAGCCGCAGAGCACGAGATCGCCGTCGCCCGCGAGCGCATCGAGAAAGGCGGACTCGGCACAGGCATCGAAGCTCATCTTGGCGATGACCGGGCCGGCTCCGGAGAGCTCTGCCACCGTATTGCCCAGACCGGCCGGATTCTGCTCGGTCATCAGGATCGGCACCGACAGCATGCCGGCCGCGTCCGCCAGCCGCCTGGCATTGGCCAGAATACGGGCACCATCATGGATCGCGGGCATCAGCCGCGCCTGAAAATCGACGATCACCAGAGTGGACTGCGCAGCGCTGAGCAGAGGCATGGCAAGGGTCCGCTTCCATCGTCGGTCGGCGATTAGAGCCTCTGGACTATAGAGCATGCGGCGCGAGCCCGAAACCACCGCGTCATGCCGGGACGCCTCATCCAGGCCTTGCATCCCGACAGACGAGGGCTCGGGGAACGCCTCCCTCGTTTCAGCCCGGCGTCCCGCCCGGCAGCGGAATCTCCTCCTCGATCTCGTGATGGCCGACGGCGCGTTCCATGCCGTCGGGGCCACGGACGCGGTATTGTTCTTCCTTGTTGTCGCGCGGCGGCATCAGCCGCGTGATCTCGAAGGGGCCGGGGCGAACCTGATTGTGGAAGCCGGCGGTCAGGTTGACCATGTCGCCGACCTTGTAGGACTTGCGCGCCATCTCTTCAGCCCTTCCCTGAGATATCGGCCGCGGTGATGCGGTGATAGCTCGCCTTGCGGCGGCCATAGGCCGTCGCGGCCGCATTCAGGATGGCGTCGCGATGGCTGTCGAAAGTCGCGAGCATCTGCGCCTCGCCATCGCCGATATTTGCACCGAGCTTGCGCAGGGCGTCGATCTCGATCTGGAAGGCGATCTCCAGCGAGGCGTCCGAGCCCCAGAAGCTGACGCAGGAGCGTCCGGCATCGAAGCTGCGGACGGGATTGGGAAAATTGAGTGCCATGATGTCCTCGTTTCGCGACTGATGATCAGGACGCCAGGATCGCCGCCTGGGTGACCGGCAGCGAGATATGGATCGGGGCGGGCTTGCGCGGCGTGGCCACGACAAGCTCGGGCAGGTCGTCGGCGCGCAGGCGGTCATCGAGGATGTCGAGGATGTCGTCGTCGACCATAGCGTCGAACTTGCGGGCGAAGAGACAATGGCTCGCCAGGAGCTCCTGTGCATCCTCGGCACCATAGGTGCGCGGGCGCAGCTTGATGTCGCCGTCGGGCACCCAGTCGATCAGGCGCTGATCGTCGCTGACGATCTCGCCATGGTCGGCGGTGTTCATCATCACGGTCTGGAAGAAGCCTTCATCGGCGATGAAGGTGTTCTTGTAGAAGGCCTTGTAGCGCTCGGCTTTGGGATCGTGGCAGACGAACTCGCAGAAGCGCCGGCTGACGATCATCCACTGGTTGCCGATATAGGGCGAGACGCCGGACAGGAACGAGCGCGAGAACGGCGTCCGCAGAATGCGCTTCTCGAACTCGATGACATAGCGACCCACGCGCTTCATCGTATCGGGCCGCATCTTGGCCTGGTCGAGGACCTTGATGAACTCCTTGCCGCGATTGCGCTTCAGGAAGGTCGTGATCTCGTCCTGGCTCTTCAGCGGATAATCCTGGCCGCTCAGATTGATGATGAATTCCCAGTCGGCGCCCATCTCGAGCAATTGTGCCATCCCGCGCAGTTCCGCGTCGACGAGGCTGTAGCCGCCCCAGAGCGCGCGGCGCCCTTCGAGGATCGCGGAGTTGGGAAAACCTCGCAGAAAGCGGCGAATATCGGCTTCCAGTTCCGGCCCCGAATTCTTGTCGATATGGATCAGATAGTGATTGGCGGGATCGTAGATCGACTTGAACATGCGCTTGAACTGCGCAGGGTAACGATGAACCAGAACAAGATAAGCGATCAACGCGGTATTTCCTTTGGAACCGAGAACCGTAAAAGATCTTGGATAGGCCATGCGCGGCCAGCCAATCCGGGCAGACGACGCCAGCGGACAGCGGGCAAGGCCGGCGCAGAACGCCGGCCGACCGCGCGAGCACGCGCCATCGGCTCCGGAAAGGAGCTTCAGCAGGACCGATAGTGTCTCGAGGCTGGTCGTACCGGAGCAGCGGAACCGCAATGGCGGCTTGCTCTCGACGACCGTGATTTGCACATGGGGAAGGCAACCCCCGATTATAAGGCCCCGGCGGGAATAAGCCGGCGGCGCAAACAACCACCGCCGGGCGCAGCCGGCATGCTAGCGGTGAAGCGGCCGCCGTTCCGGCCGGCTGCGGAGAGCGACATGGCGACCATCACTGCCAACGGGGCCTCGATCCCCGCGCTGGGCTTCGGCACCTTCCGGATGGAGGCCAGGCACGTGCTGCGGATGGTGCCGGCGGCGCTGCGGCTGGGCTTCCGCCATGTCGACACGGCCCAGATCTACCGCAACGAGGCAGCCGTCGGCGAGGCGATCGCCGGCAGCGGCGTGAAGAGGGCCGATGTCTTCCTGACCACCAAGGTCTGGATCGATCATTTCGCGCCCGATCGCTTCATCGCCTCGGTCGATGAAAGCCTGGCGAAGCTCAGGACCGACCATGTCGATCTCCTGCTGCTGCACTGGCCCAACGGCACGGTTCCGCTGGCCGAGCAGATCGGCGCGCTCAACGCCGCACGTGAGGCCGGCAAGACGCGCCATATCGGTGTCAGCAACTACACCATCGCGCTTCTGGCACAGGCGCGGGCGTTGAGTGCCGCGCCGCTGGTGACCAACCAGGTCGAATATCATCCCTATCTCGACCAGAACCGGCTGCTTTCGGCGATGCGCGAGGCTGGCCTCGCGCTCACGGCCTATTACGCGATGGCGGACGGAAAGGTCTTCGCCGATCCCCTGCTGGCGGAGATCGCCGCCCGTCACGGCCGCAGCATCGCCCAGATCGTGCTGCGCTGGCTGGTGCAGCAGCCCGACGTCGTGGCGCTGTCGAAGACCGTGAGCGAGAGCCGGGCCCAGGAGAACGCGGCGATCTTCGACTTTTCGCTCGACGCGGCGGAGATGGCCGCGATCCATGCTCTGGCGGTGCCGGATGGCCGCGTGCTGAAGCCCGAGGGGCTCTCGCCGCAATGGGACGCGGCCTGAACGCCGAGGGACGCAACGGTGATCGCGGCCTGTCGAAGGGCTTTCACCGGCAATGGTTCCATGCGCAACGGCATGGCCGACAGACCCTGACGGCTGGTCCCGCCTCTGGCGCACGGCCTGGGCGTCTTCTAGATTAAAACCCTGCAAAGACGCACGGGCAGGCGCGGCATTCATGGACAAACGGGTCGACGATCACGCGCATCAGGCGCCGACCCCTGCCGCGCCGATGAGCCATGAGGACATCCGCAGCATCCTGTTCGGGATCATGCTGGCGATGTTCCTGGCGGCGCTCGACCAGACCATCGTCGCAACCGCGATGCCGACGATCGGGCGCGAACTCGGCGACGTCACGCATCTCTCCTGGGTGGTGACCTCCTATCTGCTGGCCTCGACCGCCGTGACTCCGCTCTACGGCAAGCTCGCCGACATCCATGGCCGACGGGTCGTGTTGTTGTCGGGCATCGTCGTCTTCGTGATCGGCTCGGCTGCCTGCGCGCTGGCGCCCTCGCTCTGGGTCCTGGTGCTGGCGCGCTTCGTCCAGGGGCTGGGTGGCGGTGGCCTGATCGCGCTGGCCCAGACGATCATCGCCGACATGGTGCCGCCCAAGGAGCGTGGTCGCTATCAGGTCTACATCGCCACCGTCTTCATGACGTCCTCCCTGCTCGGCCCGGTGCTCGGCGGGGTGATCGCCGAGGCGCTGCACTGGTCGGTGATCTTCTGGATCAACCTGCCGATGGGGCTCGCCGCCTACTGGATGACGAGTTCGGCGCTGAAGCGGTTGCCGCGCCATGAGCGGCCGCACAAGCTCGACGTGCTCGGCGCCACCCTGATCACCGCCGCGACGATGACGCTGCTGCTGGCCTTGTCCTGGGGTGGGACGCACTACCCCTGGATGTCGGCGCCGATCGGCGGGCTGATCGCCCTGTCGCTGCTGCTCTGGCTCGGCTTCGCCTGGCGGCTGCGGACGGCCGACGAGCCGCTGATCCCGCTCGACATCCTGGCCAATCCTGTCGTGCGGATGGGCACGATCGCGGCCGGCTTCGGGATGGGCACCTTCATCGGGCTGACCATCTACCTGCCTGTCTATTTCGAGACCGTCGCGGGCCTGAGCGCGACCTATTCCGGCCTCGGCCTGCTGCCGCTGACCTGCGGCACGGTGCTGGGCGCCACCTCGTCGGGCCAGGCGATGACGCGGCTGACGCATTATCGCCGCGTGCCGGTCGCCGGCTTGAGCGTCGCGCTCTTCGGCATGGCGCTGCTGACGATCTATGCCGGCACGATGCCGCTGGCGCCGTTCTGCCTGCTGCTCGGCGTGGTCAGCCTGGGGCTCGGCACGATGCTGCCGGTCGCCACCGTTTCGATCCAGAACGCCGTCCTGCCGCATCAGCTCGGCACGGCCACGGGGACGGCGAATTTCTTCCGGCAGATCGGCGGCGCGCTGATCGTCGCCGTGTTCGGGGCGATCGTGCTCGGCGGCATCGGCGCCACGGGCACCGGGGCCTCGCATGAGACGCTCAAGCTCGGCGCCGTCGATCGCGAGACCATGGTGCGGCTGTTCCAATATGTCTTCGGCGCGACCTTCCTCGGCTTCGCCTGCGCGCTGTTCTTCCTGCTGCGCATGGAAGAACGGCCACTGCGCGGCCGCGCCGTCGAGGCGGCAAAGACAATCGCCGGCGATTGATGCAGCTCAGGACGCCCGAAGCGCTTTCGGCTAGGCTTGCCACAGGGCCGTCAAATACGAGGCCCAGATCTTGGTCGCCAGACACCCGGCGCCCATGCCGTGCAGGAGAGCCCCATGTCCGATCTCGTCGTCATCGTCTACCCGACCGAAGCCCGTGCCGAGGAGATGCGCCAGAAGGTCTTCGCGCTGCAGAAGGAGTATCTGATCGAGATCGGCGACGCCGCCATCGCGGTGATGCATGAGGACGGCAAGGTGAAGCTGAACCAGCTTCTGAACACGACCGCGATGGGCGCCGCGTCCGGCTCCTTCTGGGGCCTGCTGATCGGCGCGATCTTCCTGATGCCGCTGGCTGGAGCTGCGCTCGGCGCGGCCTCGGGCGCGCTCGGCGGGGCGCTGACCGATTACGGCATCAACGACGATTTCATGAAGGAACTGGCCGCCAGCCTGCAGCCGGGCAACGCGGCGCTGTTCGTGCTGGTCAAGCGCGTCACCGGCGACAAGGTGCTGGAAGCGATCAAGGGCAGCGGCGGCACGGTGCTGAAGACCTCGCTCGACCACACCCGCGAGCAGGCCCTGCGCGACGCGCTGGCGGGCGTGAGCGCGGCGGCGCCGGAAGCGGGTGCGCCGACGACGGTGGGGTGAGGATCAGCCTCACGTCATGGTCGGGCTTGCCCCGACCATCTCATGACCAGAGGCCCATGCTGCCAGAGATTCTCGGGTCGAAGCTTTGCTTCGCCCGAGAATGACGGCCTTGTTCAATCCCGCAGCAGCTCGTTGATGCCGGTCTTCGAACGGGTCTGGGCGTCCACCGTCTTGACGATGACGGCGCAGGAGAGCGAGGGGCCGGGCGTTCCGTCCGGGAAGGGCTTGCCCGGCAGCGAGCCCGGCACGACCACCGAATAGGGCGGCACCTTGCCGATATGGATCACGCCGGTGGCGCGGTCGACGATCTTGGTCGAGGCCGAGATGAAGACGCCCATCGAGAGCACCGAGCCCTCGCCGACGATGACGCCCTCGACCACCTCGGAGCGGGCGCCGATGAAGCAGTTGTCCTCGATGATGGTCGGGTTGGCCTGGAGCGGCTCGAGCACGCCGCCGATGCCGACGCCGCCGGACAGATGGACGTTCTTGCCGATCTGGGCGCAGGAGCCGACCGTCGCCCAGGTGTCGACCATGGTGCCTGAGTCGACATAGGCGCCGATGTTGACGAAGGACGGCATCAGCACGACGTTTGGCGCCAGGAACGAGCCCTTGCGCGCGGCAGCCGGCGGCACGACGCGGAAGCCGGCGGCCCGGAAGCGGTTCTCGCCCCAGCCTTCGAACTTCGAGGGCACCTTGTCCCAGAACACGCCCTCGCCGGGGCCGTTGGCGATGATCATGTTGTCGGTCAGGCGGAAGGAGAGCAGCACCGCCTTCTTCAGCCACTGATGCACGACCCAGTCGGCGCCCTGCTTCTCGGCGACGCGGGCCGTGCCTGAATCGAGCATCTCGATCGCCTGCTCGACTGCCTCGCGCACCGC
Source organism: Allobosea vaviloviae (assembly GCF_001298265.1). Taxonomy (GTDB): domain Bacteria; phylum Pseudomonadota; class Alphaproteobacteria; order Rhizobiales; family Beijerinckiaceae; genus Allobosea; species Allobosea vaviloviae_B. Next base: position 20,186 of record NZ_LGSZ01000048.1, read on the forward strand.
ACCTTTGGTGGTGATGCCGATCTCCGAGCGGGCCTCCCAGGCGGCGTCGATGGTGGCGGCGAGATCGGTGAGGTTCGTCATGGCGCGGCTCTCTCGTCATGGTCGGCCCTGTGCCGACCATCCACGTCTTGCGACGTGGACAGGGGAAGACGTGGGATGCTCGGGACAGGCCCGAGCATGACGGCGGAGCGATGGCGGAAGGCGGCCCCGTCGTCAAGCAGGGCGGGCCGAACGGCGGAATGGCGGCCGTGCACGCGCGAGGGAACGACAGAGCCGGCCGCCGTGTTACGGTGCCATCACAGTCGCAGTCCGACGGAGGCCGTCATGAAGCGTTTGACCCTGTCCCTGATGCTAGTGCTCGCGGCCGGTTCCGCGCTCGCCCAGTCGCGGCCCTCGAGCCCGGAGCGCACCTGCGCCGCCAACCGGCAGAGCGTCGACGCCAATGGGGCGATCGTGCTCGGCACCGGCGGGGCGACCTATGACCGCTTTGTGCGCGACCCCGGCTTCTGCGCGCATGGCGAATTTCTCGAACAGGCTTTCGTGCCCAGTCGCGATGTGGCCCAATGCTTCATCGGCTATCGCTGCAAAGTCGATTCGCCCTGGGATTGAGGCAGGCAGGCCCCTATCTGCGCCAGGAGTGCGGCGATGACCTCTTCAATCTCGGCCGTCTCGCCGGTCGTGCGCCGGACAAGGAGCGCACCCTGGAGCGCGTCGAAAATTAGCCGGGCGCTGCGCTCGGGACTGGTGACGAGGACGAACTCCTTGCGTCCAGAACCACGCCGCAGGATTGCGGCGAGCCACGAGTGATGGCTCTTGAAGAAATAGTCGACTCGCTCGCGCAGCGTCGGCGGCAGCGCCGGCATCTCGCCGGCGAGCGCGCCGCAAAGGCATATCTGGTCGGGCGTCGCCGCGATCTCGCGATAGGGTCGGAAGTAGAAATCCAGCATCGCCAGTGAGTTGGTGGTTTCTGCACTCATGATCGCATTGAGGGCGACTTCGAAGCGTTGGATATAGCGCTCTACCACGGCGGCGCCCAGGTCGGCCTTGGTCGGGAAGTGGTGGTGGATCGACGCCTTTCGGATGTTGAGCGCCGACGCGATGTCCTGATAGCTGATCGCGCTGTAGCCGCGCGACTGGATCAGCGCCTGGGCGATGTTGAGGATCGCATCGGCAGTACCTGTGCGAGCACTAGGGTTTGGTGTTGCTGCCGGCATCTCAACTCGCCCTGATCGGAGCCGGTAGATGCCCGCGCTTAACCCAGAACACAGTGCCGGCGCTGGAGCGTCCGCTGCCCGGCATACCGTGCGGCGTGCGGATCCAAGTGCCCTTCCCATAGCTGCCATACGCGTCGACAAGGTCGCCAGAGAGGATTAGAATCTCCTCGCCACCGGCACTGGTGTGTCGAGCACGGCTTTCGCCTGGGCGCAGCCTTTCAATGGCGACGCTCTCCCCGCTCTGTGGCCCCTCGAACAGCGGCAGCCGCGCCGGGCCGTCCGCGGCGAAAGCGGCCGTGTCGATGACAACGCGCACGCTTTCGGCCAGCGACATCTGCCGCAGCTTGACGAAGATGACACAGCCTGCGGCCGTGCGCGGACTATGCCGGCTCGCCGGCGGGTTGCGCACATAGGTGCCGGCCGGATAGTCGCCGTGCTCGTCAGAGAAGACACCTTCGAGGACGAGGAATTCCTCGCCCAGCGCGTGTTCATGCTCGGGGAAAGTGCTGCCTGGCGCATAACGAACCAGCGAGGTCGCACGTGCCACCTCGCCGCCTATTCGATCGAGAATTCGGCGCGCGACGCCTGGCTGCGGCGATGCCTCCCAGGGCAGCGCCTCGGTCGCCAAAACAACCCGCTGTGAGAAATCAGCGTTGCGAATCGGTTCATCCATGCTTCTTCTCCATCAATAGCGTTCGCTGCCGGAGCGCAGATCGAGTTCTTGGGTCCAGGCCGATGCTGGCTGGCGCGCTAGGGCAAGATAGGCTGCCGCCACGGCGGCGGGGTCGAGGCGGGGGCCTTCGGCTGGACCGAAGCGTCGCTCGGTCTGCGGCGCGGCGATCAGGCCGTCGATCACAACATGGGTCACATGGATCCCGGCCGGCCCGAATTCACGGGCCAGCGCCTGCACCAAGCCGCGCAGGCCGAATTTCGCCGAGGCGAAGGCCGAAAACCGTGCTCCGCCGCGCCGGCTCGCCGTCGCGCCGGAAAAGATTGCGGTGCCGCCGCCGCGTGCCGCCATGACCGGCAGCAGCGCCCGCGCCACGAGAAAGGCACCGAAGCAGCCGTCGCGCCAGACGGCCTCGAAGGTCTCGGGTTCGATCTCGCCCACTGTCGCGATCTGCAGTCGCTGAGCATTATAGACCAGCACGTCGACGCTCGGGGCGAGCGGTCGCAGCACCTGCGAGACAGCGGCCGGGTCGGCGAGATCGGCCACGAAGTGCCTATAATGCCCGCCAGACGCCGCAACGGCCTCGGCCACGCCCGCAGGCGGCTCGGATCGGCGCGCCAAACCGACGACGTCATGGCCGCCGACGGCGAAGCTATGGGCAAGCTTAAGGCCTAAACCCTCGCCGATGCCGGCGATGAGCAGAAGGGGACGCTTCGTTGTGGCCATGCTCAAATCCAGCGCAGCACTGTCAGCAGCAACGCGATCTGAGCGAACCAACCGATGGCGAAGGCGATCGTACGCGCCAGCGGGACGCCGAAGGTGTAAACGAGAAAATGGGCCAGCCTGGCGAAGAAATAGACGATCACGGCGGAGCGCGTCACCGGCGAGGAAACGCCGAGAATTTGCACCAGGAAGACGGCTGGCGCAAAGACGACAAGATTTTCGACCGCGTTGGTGTGCGCCTTGATGGCGCGCTTTGCCCAGAGCGAATGCGGCCCACCCGACTCTGGTCCGGTGTCGGTCAGGGCCGGCACCACGCCGCGGATGGCAAGGCGGTCGAGAATATATGGCAGCCAGAACAGCGCGGTCATCAGGATCGTTAGCGTCAGCCAATAAAGCTCAGTGCTCATCGTGATCTCCATGGGTTACCGATTTTACCTACCTACTAGTAAGTAGACTGTCAAGACGCAACAAGTGCCGACCGCGGCGGCCGGCGGGAACCCTTGTGCAAGCGGCGCGAACTCCTTGCACCGAAGGCGATTTGAGAGCCAGGATCGATGATGCGCCTCTGGATCAGGAACCCGCTCGGAATTGTCGCCGACAACGCTGGCGGAGGGGTTGTCGTCGATGACTCGGTGATCGTCGAACTGGTGGCGTCAGGGGGCTCCCCTGCCCTGCCCGTCGAAGAGACCTTCGACGCCTCCAGCCATGTCGTGCTGCCCGGGCTCATCAACACGCACCACCATTTCTACCAGACGCTGACGCGGGCCCATCCGGCGGCTATCGACCGCGAGCTGTTTCCCTGGCTTACCGCGCTCTATCCGCTCTGGGCGCGGCTGACGCCCGAGGATCTGCGGCTGGCGGTGCGGGTCGCGCTGACGGAGCTTCTGCTGTCGGGCTGCACCACGGCGACCGACCATCACTATCTCTACCCCAAGGGGCTGGAGAACGCGGTCGACATCGCGGTGGATGAGGCGCGCGCGCTCGGAATCCGGGCGACGATCTCGCGCGGATCGATGAACCTGTCGCAGAAGGATGGCGGGTTGCCGCCCGACTCCGTCGTGCAGGACGAGGACACCATTCTCGCCGACAGCGAGCGCGTGCTGGGCCTGTTCCATGACCCAGCGCCGGGCAGCATGATCCAGATCGCGCTCGCGCCCTGCTCGCCCTTCTCGGTGACGCCGTCGCTGATGGCGAAATCGGCGGAACTGGCTGCGCGCTTCGACGCGCCGCTGCACACCCACCTCGCCGAGACCCGGGACGAGGACGCCTATTGCCTTCAGGTCTATGGCAAGCGGCCCCTCGACCTGCTGGAGGACACCGGCTGGATGCGGCCGAAGACCTGGCTGGCGCATGGCGTGCATTTCTCCTGCGAGGAATGCGAGCGGCTGGGGAAGGCCGGTGTCGGCGTGTGCCACTGCCCGACCTCGAATGGCGTGCTGGCCTCGGGATTCTGCCGCACGCGCGAGCTGGAAGCCGCCGGCGCACCGCTGGGCCTGGGCGTCGATGGCTCGGCCAGCAATGACGGCTCCAACCTGATGGAGGAACTGCGCCACGCCTTGCTGATCAACCGGCTGCGCTATGAGAGCGCCACCGCAGTAACGGCGCGCGATGTGATCCGCTGGGCGACGCAGGGCTCGGCGCGCTGCCTGGGGCGCTCCGATATCGGCGCCATCGCGGTGGGCATGCAGGCCGATCTCGCGCTTTACCAGCTCGACGAATTGCGCTTCTCGGGCGCGCATGATCCGGTCGCGGCACTGGTTCTGTGCGGCGCGGGCCGTGCCGACCGCGTGATGGTCGCCGGGCGCTGGCGTGTCGTCGACGGCGCGGTGCCGGGGCTCGATGTCGCGGCACTGCGACGGGCGCATGGCGAGGCGGCGCGGCGCTATGCGTGAAGGCTCTTCGCAATCTCGACGCAATTGCGGCTTTGATTCATGCGCGTGACGGCACGCTGAAGGGATGACCACATGAAGATCGCGCTGTTGGCGGCGCTGGCCCTAACGCTCACGGCCGGCGGCTGCGTCACCCTCGAAGAGCGCCGCGCGCTCGATGCCGAGCAATGCCGGGGCTATGGCTTCCGCACCGGGACCGACGCCTTTGCGAGCTGCCTGCAGCAGATCGACCTCGACCGCGCCGACGCCCGCCGGGCCTATGCCTATCGCGACTTCGGCGGGCCTTTCGGCGGCTATGGTTTCGGTTACGGCTACCGCCGCTGGTGACGGGGGCTAACTCTCGCCCTCTCCGTCCGGCCGGAACTCGCGCAGCTCCGGCAGCCTGGCATGAAGCCGCCGCAGGAAGCCGGTGAGCTGTGCCCGCTCCTCGTCCGTGAAGCCTTCCAGCATCATCCGTTCGCGCGCAGTGGCCAGCGCGATCAGGCTGTCATGCAGGGCATAGCCGCTCGGCGTCAGCTCGAGCAATTGGCGGCGGGCGTCGCGGCCGTCGGTGCTCTCGGCGACATGGCCAGCCGCCACCAGCGCCGCGACGCTGCGGCTGACCGCGCCCTTGTCGAGCCCGATGACCTCGCAGATGCGCTGCGCCGCGATACCAGGCTCGATCGCGAGCTGCGAGATCACACGCCATTCGGTGACGCCGACGCCGAAGCGCTCCAGATAGAGCCGCGACGAGCTGCGCGACCAGGTGTTGGAGATCGCCGTCAGGAAATAGGGAACATAACCGCCGAGATCGAGGACATCCCGCTCGACGCCGCCATCCTCGGCGATCCTGTGGCGCTTGGTCGAAGGCATGGCTCGTCCTGCGTTCCGTAGCGCGCATCTCACATGCGGGCGTGGCGAGGAGCAAGCGATGGGCGCCTCGCCTGACTATCCGCAGGAACACAGCGTCATCCCGGGCGGCCGAAGGTCGACCCGGGATCCATGGTCGAGCTCCGGCCCCCTCCGATGGATCCCGGAGCTGCGCGGCCTCCGCCGCTTGGCCAGGGATGACAAGGTGATTCCTCAGAAAACCGCCTACGCCTGCATCCGCCGCAGCAGATAGGTGTCCATGATCCAGCCATGCTTTTCGCGGGCCTGCGCGCGGACGCGCTCGATCTCGCCGGCGACCTCGGAAAGACGGCCCGCGATCAGGATCTCGTCGGCCGTGCCGAGATAGGCGCCCCAGAAGATCTCGAGATCCTCCGGCGCGATCTGCGCGAAGGCCTGCTCGCCATCGAGCATGACGACGACGCTGTCCTGGCCGGCCGGAAAGCCGGCGGCGAGCTTGCGGCCGGTGGTGATCAGGATCGGCTCGCCAATGCGGTTCAACGGAATCCTGTGGCGAGCCGCCAGCACCTGCACGCTGCTGATCCCGGGGATGACCTCCCAGTCGAGCGCGAGGCCGCCCGCGCGGACGCGCTCGACGATGCGCAGCGTGCTGTCATAGAGCGCGGGGTCGCCCCAGACGAGCAGGGCGCCATGCTCGCCCTCGGCAAGCTCTGCCGTGAACAGGCGCGCGTAGTTCGCAGCGATGCGAGCATGCCAGTCGTCGACGACACCGCGATAGTCGGAACCGGCCTCGGCCCGCTGCGGCGTCTCCACCGTCACCGTCCGGTAGGGCTTCTCGATGAAGCGGGCGCAGATCTGTTCGCGCAGATGGCGCAGGGCCGCCTTCTCCTGGCCCTTGTCCGGCAGGAAGACGACATCGGCCCGGTTCAGCGCCTTGATCGCCTGGACCGTCATGTGGTCCGGGTCGCCGGCACCGATGCCGATGATCAGAAGTTTGCGCATCCTCGCCTCGCGATAGCCTGGTGCGGGCGCCATAGCATGCCGGCCGACGCGAAGGGATAGGCTCAGGCGTGCGGCGGCGCCCCAACCGGCCGCGCCAGTTGCGAGCGTTCGCGCGCGACATGCCCGCCTTGCCCCGGCTTTCCCGCCAGTTCTCCGTCACGGATCACGACCTGCCCGCGCAGGATGGTGGTGACCGGCCAGCCGGTGACCGCGATGCCCTCATAGGGGGTGTAGTCGCTGCCGTGATGCAGCAGCGACTGGCTGATCGTGACCTGCCGCTGCGGGTCCCAGATCGCGATGTCGGCATCCATGCCGATCGCGATCGAGCCCTTCTTCGTCAGGCCATAGGTCCTGGCGTGATTGGTCGATGACAGCGCGACGAACTGGTTCAGCGTGATGCGGCCCTTGCCCACCCCTTCCGAGAACAGGATCGGCAGCCGCGTCTCGACGCCGGGGATGCCGTTGGGCACCCAGCGGAAGGAGGTGCGGCCCTTGGGTGTCAGCTTGCCGGCCGGGTCGTCGTAGCGGAACGGGCAGTGGTCGGAGGAGAAGACGTTGAAGGTGCCGTTGGCGAGCCCTTCCCAGCAGGCGATTTGGCTTGCGGTGTCGCGCGGCGGCGGCGAGCAGACATATTTCGCGCCCTCCATGTTGAGACCGTCCATGTCGGTCTCGGTCAGCACGAGATATTGCGGGCAGGTCTCGCCATAGACCTTGAGGCCGCGCGAGCGGGCGCGCTGGATTTCCTCCATCGCCTCGCGGTTCGAGACATGGACGATCATCACGGGAACATCGACGAGTTCGGCAAGCGAGATCGCCCGATGCGTCGCCTCGCGCTCCACGGGGATCGGCCGCGAGGTGCCGTGGAACTTCGGCGCGATCTGGCCCCCGCGTTCGAGCCGGTCGGTCAGGAAGCGGATCGCGTCATCGTTCTCGGCATGGACCATGACGAGCGCGCCGGTCTCGCGTGCGACCGACATGACTTCGAGCATCTGCCGGTCGTTCAAGGCCAGCCCGTCATAGGTCATGAAGACCTTGAAGGAGGTGTAGCCGTCCTCGATCAGCGCCGGCAGGTCCTGCCCCAGCACCTGCTCGGTCGGCTCGGAGATGACGAGATGGAAAGAGACGTCGGTGTAGCAGCGGCCCTCCGACAGCTTGTGATAATCCTTCACCGTCTCGCGCAGGCTGGTGCCTTTCTCCTGCATGCAGAACGGCATCACAGTGGTGTTGCCGCCGAAGGCGGCCGAGAGCGTGCCGGAGGCGAAATCATCGGCCATGACGATGCCGTCTCCGCTCGGCTGGGCGATGTGGACATGGCTGTCGATGCCGCCCGGCAGCACGAGCTTGCCGCTGGCATCGATCGTCTCGGCGGCCTCGCCGAGATCATGACCAAGCGCAACGATGACGCCGTCGCGGATGCCGATATCGCAGGAGAAGACGTCGGACGCCGTGGCGATCGTGCCGTTGGCGATGATCAGGTCGTAAGCCATGGATTGCCCTTCGAGTGGAGCGTCACGAATGCAAGTCGCGGGCCTTGAAGGTATCCCGCGCTATTCCCACGCCGTCATCCCGGACGCAGCGAAGCGGAGATCCGGGATCCATTCCGGAGCGCTTGCAGGAGAGGTTCCGGAATGGGTCCCGGGTCTCCCTACGGTCGCCCGGGACGACGTCGCGCTTGTTTGATGAAGCGGGAGCGCGTCCCTCACAGCGCCTTGACGATCTCCAGCCTCGCGCCGTGGGCGAGGGCGCGGTCCAAGCAGCGATCGGCGGGGCCGTAGAAGGAGATTGCGTAGGCGCCCTGACCGCGCCGGCCGAGATGGCGGGTCAGGCCCTCGCAGGACTCGCCGCGGGGTTGCGTCAGCGAGAGCATCTGGCGGCCGATCCTGAACTGGACGAGGCCGAGGCCGAGACCCGGCACACCGCCTGACGCCAGCGGCTCCAGCCCGGTCAGGGCGCGGTAGCGCGCCACGGAGGCCGCGAGATCGCGCACGGCGACGGTGACGCCGGCCACGCCGGTGACGCCATTGGCATGTTTGCGCGCCTTGCCCTCCGGCACCCGCAGCGAGCGCGGCGTGACGTCCTCGCAGATGAAGGGGATGTCGGGCTCGGGCGGGCGGGCCGAGCGCCAGGCGATGCGCGTGCCGTCCGGCTGCAGGCGCTCGCCATCGATCGGCCCGTCGATCTCGATGCCGGCCGCACGGGTGCGCGCCAGATCGACATCGAGCGTGTCGGCCGGAAGCAGGGCGTAGTCGACGAGGCCGCTGCCGGCCCCGTCCAGCACCTGCCACCAGCGGAAGCCCGGCACCGGCCGGGAGAAGGCGATGATTTCCAGATAGGCGCCATCGGCCAACACCACGAGCGCATTGCGCGAGCCACGCGGATGCTCGCCGCCCTCGAGCACGGTGAAGCCCAGCGACTCGTAGTCGCGGATCGCCTGGTCGAGATCGGCGACAGCGATGACGATGTGGTCGATGGACTGCGTCATGGGAGGCTCCTCGAAAACGGGGCGAAGGCGAGTGTCAGGTTCAAGCGCTTCTGGCGATGGCCTCGATCCGGTCGAGCCCGCCGAGCTTCGTCGCGAACGTCGTCCAGACCTTGCGTGCGCCAGCCTCCCAGGCCGGCCGGTCCTCGGCTTGGGCGACCTTGCCGCCCTCGGAAGCGGCTTTCGCCATCGAGGCAGCCTCGTCGGCGATGATCAGTTCGTCGAAATAGGCCGTGCCCTCGGCGGCGGCGGCGGCGAGCGCCGTCCTGTCGTCCGCCGACAAGCCCTTCCAGAAGGCGGCCGAGACCATGATGACGCCGCTCGCCCAGATATGGCCGGTCTCGATCAACCAGGGCACGACCTCATGCAGGCGGAAGCCGACAAAGGCGGATTTGGTCAGGTCCATGCAGTCGACCACGCCGGTCTTGAGCGCGTTGTAGGTCTCGGGGATCGGGATCGGCGTCGGATAGGCGCCAAGCCCCGACCAGAGCTCGGTGTGGAGCGGGCTCTGGATGACGCGGATGCGCTTGCCGCGAATGGCGGCGGGCGTGGTGATCGGCTCCTTCGCCAGAAGGTGGCGCGCGCCGTAATTGATGAAGCCGAGCACGACGAAGCCCTGGGCCTCGTACCGTCCCTTGAGTTCGGCTCCGAGTGGGCCGTCGAGCACGCGGCGGAGATGGCCCCGGTCACGAAACAGGAAGGGAAGATCGAGGATCTGGCCCTCCGGCACCCAGCCCGACAGCGCGGAAATGGTCGAGAGCGAAGCCTGCACCGAGCCCAGCCGCAGGCCTTCGGCGACCTCCTTCTCGCCGCCGAGCGCGGCATTGCCGACGATGCGCAGGTCGAAGCGACCGGGCGCCGTCCGCTCCAGCGTCTGCGCGATCCTGCGCCAGACCATCGTCTCCGGCTTGTCCTCTCCAAAGAGCGAGGCGACCGTCACCGGCCGCCCGGCGGCAAAACCCGGACGGGCCGTCAGCAGCGCGGGCGCGGCGAGCAGCCCGGCGGCAACCCTGCGGCGGCTCACAATCATTGGGGACCTCCATGGACGAGCGTGTCGTCCAGGGACGACGATGTCCTGACTCGGCTGGAATGGCGCCCGCCGCAAGACGCGGGCGTGCATCGCGGGAATGTCGGGGCGCCCGCTTGACGCAAGCCAGCCTCGGCAAGAACCGCGGCATCCCCAAGAAAAACTGTCGGCGGGGCGCTGCAACGACAACCGGATGAAATCCCGTATTGATACGATTCCTTAAGAGTAGATAAGATGAGCGATCGATTCGTGTTGGCGTTCCCACAGCTCCCACCGGCGCTATCTTCGAGGCCACCACTTGAACGCCCTTCCGGTTGCCCGCCCCAATGACTGGCTGGGATCGCCCTTGCACCATGAGGGACGGCCCGGCGGGCCGGCGGCGTTGGGCGCAGCGACGTCGGAGACAGGCGAGTTTGCGGTCGATACCGACTCGATTCACCGGCTTTCGCTGGCGCAGGACGGGTTCCTCGCCTTGCGGCTCGAGGCTGCGCTGGGTCGCCTGGCCGCCACCGAAACCCTGCTCGCAGCGGAGCGATTGCATGGGCGCGAAGCGCGAGCCGCGCTCAGCCTGAGCGAGCGGGCTTTCGAACAGCAGCGCGACGCGATCGCATCCGCCGATCAGCGCCACCGCGCCGTCGCGACGGAACTCGAGAGGCTGAAGCAGAGCTTGCATGAAGCCACCCTCGACAAGATCAGACAGGACCATCAGATCGCGGGGCTGACGGCGGCGCTGGCCAGCCGGACGGCCGAGATCGAACGCCTGAGAGATGCAGGCGCCGCCGTCGAGGCCGATCTGCGGGCGGTCAGAGCCAGGCAGAACTCGGCGACGGACGTGCTGCACCGGGAATGCCAGCGCCTGGAAGAGGCCGTGCAGAGCGAACGCCGCGACAAGGTTCTCCTGCAACGCGCGCTCGATCTCGCCCGGGCCAACCGCCGCGCGCTGCAGACGCATATCGAGCAGCACGTTCGGCAGTCGACCGGACTCGCTGCGCCCGCCTCGCCTCCAACCGTCCCGCCCGCCCGTCAGTCCCTCGGGCAAGCCTCGTCAGGCACGGCGATCTTGCTCAGCTCGAACGGAGACCATCATGCAGCCTGCTCTTAACGATCTCGCGACCATCACGACCTTGCCGCGCCAGACCGCATCGACCTCCGAGATGTTCCTGAATGCCTCGGACAAGATCGCGGCGTTCCCCTCGGCTTCCTTGCCCCCCGCCGCACCGGCCTACGCCCTGCCGGAGGCCGTCAGCCCCGCCGCCCCTCCGGCAGCTCCGCAGCGCGACTGGCCGTCGGCGCTCGCGCTGATCGAGGAAACCAGCGAAGCCATCCGGATCAGCGATCTTCGCTACGCCCAGCTCGAAGAGCGCCTGCAGCAGACGATCACCCAGGCCGCCGTCAACATGCGCGAGCTGGAAGGCCAGATCGCAACCGCCAATGAGATGTTGTGGCGCTCCGAGGAACGGGCCCGCCAGGCCGAGGCCCGTGCTGTCGAGGCCGAGGCCTGGCTCGCCCGACTGCACGACGCCGTGACCAGCTCCTTCTCGTCGGCCAACCGCCCACAGTCGCGCGGCTGATCGTGACGCAGGAGATGCCCAGTCTGACCCGGGCCATGCTTCGGACCCCGGGCCGGAGCGAGGCGAGGGACGGGAATGCGGTCGCCGCTTCGCCGGCTCCGAGGCGCCCGCTTACCGGCCGCGCCGCCAATCGGCCGAATCCGCAGGAGACGCTGACCCTGGTCGAGGGCGCGCGCGACGCTTTCGAGACGCTGCAATTGCAATTGCTGGGCGTCGTCCAGAAGGCCAGGAGCTCGCTTCAGGAGGTCCATCACGAACGGGACCAGCTCCGGGCCGAGATTGCGGCGCTGCAAGAGGAAAAGGATGGCTGGAGCCAGCGCGCCCGCAAGGCGGAAGCGACGCTCGAACAGGCCAACCAGGTGCTGCAGACCCAGCAGGGCATTCTCGAAAAGGCGATCCTGCGCGAGCGCGAAGCCGTCCAGCGCGCCTATGTGCTCGAACTGAAGCTGCGCCAGTCAGGGGTGCCGCAGCGACCGGCCTGATGTCACGGCGACGACCGCGGTGCCTTGCCTTGCCGCAGGACCGTGCAGCTTCGCCGCTGACAGCTCGAAAGAAGTTGTTCGCAACTCGTCAAAGCCGAGGCCGGAACATTGCCATGGATCGCGCGGCGCCTTCTGCTGGCCTATCGCCTTCGGTTGAGTCTGAACGCCTCGGGGACCGGGCGGCCTGAAGGCGGCGCGGACCGCGTCAATGGGGCAAGGTTGAGGTGGCGTCGATGTTTGGAGCAGGTCTGAGACGGCTCATGGGCAAGCCGGGCGCGAGCGCGCGGGGCGCATTCCCGGGCGAGCGCGACGACGGCCGCGATCTGCGGATGCCACGGGCGCTGGATGTCGCCGACCTCGCTCCCCCCGGGCTTGCGCCGCTCGATCTTGCCCCGCTCGACTCGGCCATGCCCGCCAACGAGCCGGGCACCCCCCCGGCCGCGGCCCAGGCCGCTTTCGTCAAGCCGAGTTCGTCGCATGAGGTCGGCGAGCTCATGGCGGCGATCAGCGACCAGTCCAACGATCTCCAGACCGAATTCGCCAAGATCTCGAACTGGTCTGTCCAGCTCGACCTGCTGATGACGCGCACCGCGACGATGCAGCAGATCCTGCCGAAATTCATCGAGACCTCGCAGGACCAGGCCGCGCAGATCGAGGAGCTCAGCGCCGCCTGCAACCGGCAGGACCGCGAGATCGCGGGCTTGCAGAGCGAACTTGGCCATTATCGCCCGCTGGCGCTGCGCTACGAGGAGGAGTTGCACCGCACCCGTGCTGTCCTCGACCAGACGCAAGGCTCGCTGGCCACGCTCGAAGCCGAGCACGGCAAGCTGCAGGGCGAGGCGAACGGGCTGCTCCAGAAGCTCTCCACCACCGATTCGCGCGTCCAGCGCCTATCCGAGGAGCGCCAGGTGATCGAGCAGAAGCTGCTCGAACAATCCGCGACGGGGCAGAGGCTGTCGCGGGAGGTCGCGATCCTGCGTTCCGACCTCGTCGCCGCCAGCGGTGAAAACCAGCGCCTGCAACGCGACATCGCCGCGCTGGCCGAGAAGATGAGCGGCGAGCGCGAGGCCGCCAACGAGGCGGCGACCCAGGCGCAGGCGCGCATCGTGGCCGCGCTCCAGACGATCAAGGAAATGGAAGCGCAAGCGACGGCAGCAACCGAGCGCGAACGCAAGCTGATCGACGAGTTGTCCCTGCGCGACCGGCGTGTCTACGATCTCGACATCAAGCTCTCGGCCCTGCAATCGAGGGGCGATTTCCTGATCGGCGTGAACCAGCAACTCCGCGACGATCTGCGGCACCATATCGACCATGTCGGAACGCTCGAGCATTCCAACCGCCAGCTGATCGATGCCATGGCGCGCAAGCGCCAGGCGGCGGAGGCCGCTGCGCCGGATGCCTATGAGGCACCCGCGAAGCGCAAGGCCGTCGGCGAGAAGGACTGAGGATCAGGGGCAGGCAGGTGAAGCCTGTTGCCCAACGGTTAGGCTCAGAACCACACCGTCATCCCGGGCAAGCGAAGCGCAGACCCGGGATCCATTCCGGAGCCTCTCCAGTGGGCGCTCAGGCATGGATCCCGGATCGGCGCCGCTGATGCGGCTTGTCCGGGATGACGGCGTGGTTGCGAGCCCAACAAGCCAGGGATGCGCTCACGCCGCTGCGAACGCGGCGTTGATGATCGCCTGAGCCTCGTCCTGAATCTGGCGCAGATGGGCGTTGCTGCGGAAGCTCTCGGCGTAGATCTTGTAGACCTCCTCCGTCCCTGAGGGACGGGCGCAGAACCAGCCATCGGCCGTGACGACCTTGACGCCGCCGATCGCCGCGCCATTGCCGGGCGCCTCGTTCAGGACGGCCGTGATCGGCTCGCCGGCAAGCGTGTCGGTCTTGATCTGCTGGCGCGACAATGTCTTGAGCACGGCCTTCTGTTCGCGCGAGGCCGGCGCATCGATGCGGGCGTAAAGCGGTTCGCCGAGGTCCCTGGTCAGTTCGACATAGCGTTCGCCGGGGTCGGAGCCGGTAACGGCGGTGATCTCGGCGGCGAGCAGGCCGAGGATCAGGCCGTCCTTGTCGGTGGTCCAGCTGGTGCCGTCCTGGCGCAGGAAGGAGGCGCCGGCGCTCTCCTCGCCGCCGAAGCCGAAGCTGCCATCCGACAGCCCGTCGACGAACCATTTGAAGCCGACGGGCACCTCGACCAGCCGGCGTCCGAGCTTGGCGGCGACGCGGTCGATCATCGCGCTGCTGACAATGGTCTTGCCGATAGCGGCATCGCTACGCCAGCCCGGACGGTTCTCGAAGAGATAGGCGATCGCCACCGCCAGATAATGGTTGGGGTTCATCAGCCCGGAACTGCGGGCGACGATGCCGTGCCGGTCGGCATCGGTGTCGTTGGCGAAGGCGACGTCGAAGCGGTCCTTCATGCCGATCAGATGGGTCATCGCATAGGGCGAGGAGCAGTCCATCCGGATCTTGCCATCCCAGTCGGCCGGCATGAAGGCGAAGGTCGGGTCGAGCGTCGTGTCGACCACGGTCGCGTTCAGGCCATAGCGCTCGATGATCGGCGCGTAATAGTCGAGCCCGGCGCCGCCGAGCGGGTCGATGCCGATGCTGACGCCCGACGAGCGGATCGCTTCCATGTCGACGATATCAGCGAGGTCCTCGACATAAGGCGTGATGTAGTCGTGCCTGCGGGTGAATTCGCAGGCGAGCGCCTTCGCATACGGCATGCGCGTGATGCCGGCGAGGCCGCCGGCCATCAGCTCATTGGCCTTGCGCTCGATCCAGCCGGTGGCGTCGGTATCGGCGGGTCCGCCATGGGGCGGGTTGTATTTGAAGCCGCCATCGGCTGGGGGATTGTGCGAGGGCGAGATCACCACGCCGTCGGCCAGCCCCGCGCTGAGGCCGCGATTATAGCCGATGATGGCGTGCGAGATCACCGGCGTCGGGGTGAAGCGCAGATCCTCGTCGACCATGGTGACGACGCCATTGGCGGCGAAGACCTCGAGCGATGTCTCGAAGGCGGGGCGCGACAGCGCATGGGTGTCGATGCCGAGGAAGAGCGGGCCGTCGATGCCGTTGCCCTTGCGGTAAAGGCAGATCGCCTGGGCGATCGCCAGGATATGCGCCTCATTGAAGGAGAGCAGCAGGGACGAACCGCGATGGCCCGAGGTGCCGAAGGCGACGCGCTGGCTGGCCTGGCCGGGATCGGGGAGATCGAAATAGGCCTTCGTCAGCTTGGCGACATCGACGAGCAGGCCGGGGGCGAGGGGCTTTCCGGCGAGCGGGCTCACGGTGGACGTCATCGGATTTCCTCGGCAGCAAAGCGGAAAGCAGTATCAAGACGCCCGGATGCAGCCTCTGTTCCCATTCGTCAATCGCATCCGCCAATCTGGACCGGATGGGGCTGCACGTCACTCACTGCGCGAGCAGATCGGCGATCTTGCGGCGCAGGAACTCCCGATCGGCGGCGATGTGGATCGGATTGCCGGCCCTGTGGCCGTAAATCGACGGAATGGGGCTGAAATCGACGGAGCGCGCATGGACCAGCAAAGGCCGTTCCGCCTCGTTGTCGCCGGGCTGGAAATAGCTGTCCGTCGCGCCCGGCATCAGCAGGATGCGGGCGCGGATGGCGGCCAGCGCGGCGGCGAGATCGCCGCCAAAGGCATCGCAGCGGCTGACATCGCCATCCTGCCAGGTGGCGATCTGGGCGAGCAGATCATTGGCGTCGCGCCGCGCGAAGGCGCCATCCCACGACCGGGCCAGGAAATCCTCCAGCGAGGTGAAGCCTAAGCCCCGCCAGGCTTCGTCGCGGTAGAAGCCATGCGACAGCGCCCAGCCGGCATAGACGCGCCCCATCGCGCGCATGCCGGCAACCGGCTGCGCGACGAAGCGACCATCCTGGAAAGCCGGATCGGCGATCAGCGCGGCCTTCACGCCTTCGAGGAAGACGTGATTGAAGGGTGAGCAACGCGCGCTGCCGCAGACGACTGCCGCGCGTTCGACCATCTCGGGGTGGAGCGCCGCCCAGTGATAGGCCTGCATGCCGCCCATCGACCAGCCATAGACCAGAGCGAGCCTGTCGACGCCGAAGCGCTCGATCAGCAGCCGGCGCTGGACCGCGATGGCATCGTGATAGCTGACCAGCGGATAACGGCCATCGCCCCAGGCATCGGGCGTATTCGACGGCGAGGAGGACAGGCCGTTGCCGAAGAGATTGGGGATGATGATGAAATAGCGCTGCGGATCGAGCACGCCCTCGCGCGAAACCAGCCATTGCGTGTCGTGATGCTGTGCGCTGAACGAGGTCGGATAGAGGATGACGTTGTCGCGCGCCGCGTTCAGCGTGCCGAAGGTTTTGTAAGCCAGCTTCATATCGGGGAAGACGACACCCGATCGCAGGGTGACATCGCCGGCTTCGAAGACGGCATGGTCAGAGTTGGTCACGTGCGCTGCTCCGAGCCGGTCGTGGCTTCATATGACGAGAACACAGAATCAGCCGGCGCGGTTGGCGCGAGCCAGGAGCGCGTGCAGCAGCACATTGCTGCCGGCGGCCGCATCGTCCTGCCGGCAATCCTCGTATTCGCTATGCGAGATGCCGTCCTTGCAGGGGATGAAGATCATCTGCGTCGGGCACCAGGGCGCCATCCGGATGGCGTCATGGCCCGCGCGCGAGCGCAGGCGCATCGTGCTGAAGCCCTGTTCTCCAGCGATGCCCTCGACGAGGTCGGCGAGCCCCGGATCGAAATCGACGGCCGGCCGGTCCGGCGAGGCCTCGACCTCGATCGCAATGCCGGTGCGCCGTGAAATCTCCGCGGCGGCCGCCGTAATCTCGCGACGCATCGCGCCCATGGCAACGCTATCGGGATGCGTGCCCGAATAGGTGAAGACGACGCGGTGGGGGATGTTGATGCGGTTGTTGGGCCAGAGCCGCAGCGAGGCCACACCCATCGATCCGACCGGCGCGTTGCGATGGCCGATCGCCTCGATCGCGGTGATCAATTCGGCCGCGGCGGCGAGCGGATTGCGGCGCTGGCCCATCGGCGTCGCCTGGGCATGGGCGTTGTCGCCGAGGCAGGTAACGTCGGCGAAGCAGTTGTGCTCGCTGCCCTCGACCACGCCGATCGTCCGCCCGGCCTGCTGCAGACGGTCGCCCTGCTCGATATGGAGCTCGAAATAGCTGTCGACCGGGCGGCCCATCGGGGCATCGCCGAGCTGGCGGATCTGTGCCAGCGCCTGCGCGACGGAGATGCCGGCCGGGTCCCTGGAGGCATGGGCCGTGGCGAGATCGAGCTGGCCGGTGAAGACCGCCGATCCCATCAGGCCCGGCGCGAAGCGGGCGCCCTCCTCATTGGTCCAGTTCACCACCTCGATGGGATGGCGCGTCGCGATGCCGGCCCGGTCCAGCGTGCGCAGGCATTCCAGCCCCGCCAGCACGCCGAGCACGCCGTCGAACTTGCCGCCGGGCGATTGCGTGTCGATATGGCTGCCGACGAAGACCGGCGCGAGACCGGGTTCAGTGCCCTCGCGCCGCCCGAAGATGTTGCCGATCGGATCGATGGAGACGGCGAGGCCCGCCTGCTCGAACCAGTAGCGCAGCAGGCTCCGGGCCGCGCCGTCGGCCTCCGTCAGTGCCAGGCGATCGCAGCCGCCGGCCGGCAGCGCGCCGATCTGGGCCAGAGTCAAGGTGTCCGACCAGAGACGGTCGGGGTCGATCGCGAGACGAGGCAAGGGCGTTCTCCGGGTCGGTGCATTCAACAGCGCCGCGACAACGTGCTCCGGCGGAGGCGGTTTCGGCAACGCCGAATGTGGCCGCATTGGAAACCCATGTCTCTTCGGCAGCGCCAGCCTTCGATGATCTTCCCTTCGAGCGAAACCGGTCAGGGAAAACGAGCCTTGATCGGGATCAATGCGGCGGCGGGCGCGTTGTCGATCAAAGACATGCAGGTCGCCTGCTTCCCGGGCCGGACCCAGCCGAGGACACCTCAATGCAACTCCCCCACGGTACCGTCATCGCTCTCGTCGACGGCAAGCAGTTCGCGCTTTTCCGCAACAGCGGCAACGAAGCCGACCCGGCGCTCGCAGCGATGCCGGCGCCCGATCTGGACGAGCACAACAGGGCCAGCGGCGCCGGACGGGATTCGAGTTCCGCCAATCCGACGGGGCATCAGATCGACGAGGATGCCCATGCCGCCGCCGTCACAGTCTGGCTCAATCACCAGGTCACCGGGCAGAAGATCGAGAAGCTCGTGGTCGTCGCCTCGCCGCGGACCTTGGGCGAGATGCGGCGCCACTACCACAAGCAGCTGGAGGCGGCACTTGTCGTCGAGCTGTCCAAGAACCTGATCGGCAAGAGCGGACCGGAGCTTCTGGCCGCCCTGCAGGATAAGTGACCAAGCGGCAGTAGCGCCCCGGCGGGGCGCTGCAACGCGCGCCACATCTTGTTGAAGCTCTTGCCTTGACCTCGATCAAGGCTGGGGCTTTGCACCCGCAGCATAGATGCGCTCGGCGACCTCACATTCGGGACCAGCCATGACAAGCACGACATCCCGGGCGGGCAAGCCTCCCAGGGACGCACGCGGTGCGATGCGGCTCATGCGCGTCGCCGGCGCCATGATCGTTGGCAGCTTCATGCTCGCCCAGCCAAGCCAGGCGATGCCGGCCGATGCGCAGCGGCCCGACAATGCCGAGAGCGTCGCCATCGGCAAGCGCGTGGCGCAGCAGCATTGCGGCGGCTGCCATGCCATCGAGGCGGGCGGCGCCAGCCCGAACCCGCGATCCCCTCCGTTTCCGCTGATCGCCGAGCGCTATCCGGGCGGTAACCCCGCGCCCGTTCTGATCGACGGCACGGTGGTCCGCCATCCCGGCATGCCTGAATTCAGCCTGATCGAGCACGAAACCGACGGGCTCGTGGCCTATATCCGGCGCGTTTCGCGCCTGTGGAAACCCGCGTCCTGACCCCAGCGGGGGGCTCTTCGCGACAAGAGGAGCACGGCGCCATGAAGGCTACCATCACCAGCTCACCGCAAACCGATGGCCCTCGCCTGCTCCGATGGGGTCTCGGGGCGCTTTGTGCCAGCGTGGCCTGCGCGGGCGGCGCCCTGGCGCAAGGCGTCGGCGATGCCCGTGCCGGCCGGGCAGTCGCGACGTCGCTCTGCATCCAGTGCCACGACATCGATGGCGCGGCCCGCGATCCCTCCCGGGTTCCGCCTGGTTTCGGCGCGGTCGCCGACATGGCCTCGCAAACCGCGCTTTCGCTGCGCGTCTTCCTGCAGACGCCGCATGGCGCCATGCCGCGCTATCAGCTGACACCCACCGAGACCGACGACGTCATTGCCTATATCCAGAGCCTCAGAGCCCGCTGACGTCAGGGTCCCGCCGGCAGGACAGGCCGACCGCGGCCAGCGCCGGTGACGCTTCCGATGATGTCATCCACCTCATCGCGTTCTATCCGTCGGTCAGCGAACAGTCTTTGCGCGACGGCCGCATGGGCCAGGCGCATCGACGGCTGGTAGAGGATCACGGTGGCCGCCCTCGCGCAGCGCTCTCGCAACAGCACCTCGTCAGCTGGCCGCAGCAGCGCGATATAGGGCTTCATCTGGTCGAGATCATCCGCATGCGAGTGAAGTTCGCCCGGATACCATTTCGCGGCCTTCCCCTCGTTCCAGTAGATCATCTCGCCGCAATGCCCGGCCGAGAGGATCGTGATCTCGACCTCGGCACGCAGCTGATCGCCGGGCCTGTCGGCCTGGAAGCCGCGCCGATAGGGCTCGAAGCAGGTCTCGCCGGAGAAGCCGTAAGGCGGCCGCAGCCAGGCATGGGTGATGCAGCGCTGGTGATGCCAGCCCACGACGATATGGCCTGCCTCGTGAAAGGCGCAGGCAGCGCGCCGGATGTCGGCAGGAATGGCGCTGAGAATCGGCATGACGCTGCCATTGTCATCGCCGCCGCAGCCGGCGCAATCCCGATGACGACTGCGGCACAACGTAGCGGATCGGCACCCGCCATGATGCGACGCACCTCCATCGGATTCGACCGCCGACCGGCTCTGACGCTTGATCGGTGCCGTTCCAAGTTCGTGCTCGTCGCGAAATCCCACATTGCCGAAGCAGCCGCGATCAGCTATTGCCCTTCCACGGTTTGCGCCCGTAGCTCAGCTGGATAGAGCGCTGCCCTCCGAAGGCAGAGGTCACACGTTCGAATCGTGTCGGGCGCGCCATGTCCCAATCGAAAATCCCAATGGTATCCGCTTAGGCGGGTCGCTCGACATGTGAGGCGCCCGGCTGCGGCCTTGGCGCCCGACAGAAGCCCGCCCCGGTTCTTGTGCATCAGGTCGAGCGCCCGGACGGCGCGAACGCATCGCACTCCGCGACGACTTGCCGACGGTGCATGGAAGGTCCTGTGCCGTGCGACATCGCCGGGTTTCGCCGCACCTGCTCGTGATCGGCCGCCTGCCTTCTTCAGGATTTGCTCACGACCGTGTCAGGCCACAGACGCAAGAGCGGCCCGTCCCGACCCAGCACCGGATCGACCAAGGGGAAGGGAAGGAAAGCGATCTGCTGGCGCATCGCCGGCGTCGGGGCCTCGCGGATGATATCGCCGGATTGTCCAGGCGGGTAGGCACCGACGACGAGGAGATCACGGGACTGCTCGATGCGACGGTGCCCCGTGCCCGCCGGCAGCAGGAGAACATCCCCGGCCTTGACCGCTATCCGCCGGCCGCCATCGCCGCCAAGGACGAGCTCGGCTGCTCCCGCCGCTATGCCCAGGACCTCGTGACCCCGCGAATGGTAGTGATCGAAGTCGTAGAGGCCGTCACGCCACTGCGGCGGCCAGCCATTGTCGTCGAAGCGCTTCTCCATGATCGATGCAAGATCGGCGTCGGGCGCGAAGGCCTGCGCGTAGATCAGGACCGGTAGCCTGGGATTGTTCGGGACAAAGCCGCGGGCTTCAAGGTGAATGGCCGTCGTCGTCGCGTCGCTCATGCCGATCTCCTTTGGGAGACCGGGAAACGCTCGTCTGCCGGCGCTGTTCCGCGCCTGATCTCGACGAACCCGATCCGGCAAACGGCTTTCCAGCGGGGCCGGCGTTTCCGAGCAACCCTGGCCTTGCCCATCGGACAAAGCTGACGACGGCCCTTGTATTTGCTATCGCTGGCAGCATCGCCCAAAGCATGACGGCTCCCTTGCGTTCGGCCGAAGCGGCCCGCTGGGCACCCGAGGAGACACACCGAGATGGCCAGCCCGCTTCGATTGCCGAAATCGAAAGCCCATCACATCGATGGCGCGCAGTTCCGCTTCGGCCTCGACGAGGTCGGTCTGAGCCCGGAACGCTTTGCCGATCTGTTCTGCAACGGCAGGGTCAAGCGTGTCCACGAATGGCTGGCGGGCGAACTGCCCGTGCCGCCCTGGGTGCCGGCACTGCTGGCCGCCATGGTCTCGCCGGAAGGCAGAACGCGCGCCATCGCCACGGCCGAACACCTGATCGCGGCGGGCGCATCGAGCGGCTCGGCGCGGGAGAGCGAGCCCGCGGCGCCCCCGGCGGCACCAAGGCCGCCTGCGCGCCGGACGACGCCCCCGGCGCGGTCCTGATTCAGCAAGTCGCGAGAGGGAGGCAATGCCGCCTCCCAGCTAAGGAGGCGTATCTGATCATCTCGTCCGGCGGCACCGCGCCGCCTGACCAGATGGCGGCGCTCAGTAGCCGAGCGCGGCCTCGAGCGGACCCTTGGGCAACGGCACGAGGAACCAGACCTCGAACATCAGGAAGTTGACGATCGCGATCCCAAGCGAGACCGTGGCGGCCTTCCAGAGCGGGAACTTGCCGAAGAAGACCATGAAGGCGCCGATATAGATCGTCGCCGAGACATAGATGCCGATGAAATGCGTCGCCAGCACGAAGATGACGGCGGGAACGAAGATCGCGGCCATGCGTCCAAGCCCGACCGAGTTCACTGCCGTCTCCGCGCCCTCGTCCGAATGCGGCAGGGCCTTGTAGAGGTTGACGAGGCTCGCGATGCCCATCGCCATCGCCATGTAGAACGGGAACAGGCCTGGCTGCGGTCCTTCGTTCGCCTTCCAGGAGATGCCGATGCGCAGGCTGTCGACGACCACGATCGCGCAGACGACCAGGAAGAAGATGGCAACCGCGATGTCGAGCGTGCGATAACTGGCGAGGGGCCGGCCTTCGGCTTCTTCGTTGGTGCTCATTGGGATGCTCCTCGCCGGATCCATGCGTTTCACCGCGCCGGCGCTGCAGGAAGGGGGCCTATGGACCGCGAGGAGCCTTGCCCGCTCGCGGTCCGGTTACGATCGATGTCGCGGCGCGATCACTGCGTCGCCAGGAAGCCGGCCTTCTTCATCAGGTCGGCATGCAGGCTCTGGGCTTCCGTCACCCATTTCTCGTAGTCGGCACCGGACAGGAAGGTCTGGTTGAAGGCGCCCTTTTCCATGAATTCATGCCACTCCGGCGTCGCCACGATCTTCTTCATCAGGTCGACGTAGAAGGCGACCTGCGCCGGGGTGGCGTTCTTGGTGGTGAAGATGCCGCGCAGCATCTGGTACTCGACCGGCAGTCCCGATTCCTTGCAGGTGGGAATGTCGCCCCAGGCTTCCTTGTCCGTGACCTTGGCGGTGTAGGTCGAGCGCTTGGCGTCGAAGATGCAGAGCGGCCGCAACTGACCGGCCCGCCACTGGGCAACGGCCTCGATCGGATTGTTGACGGTCGAATCGACGTGCTTGCCGACGAGCTGCACCGCGACCTGCCCGCCACCGGCATAGGGCACATAGGTGAACTTCTTGCCATCGGTCTGCAGTTCGACCGCCGCCGTGACGATCTGGTCTTCCTGCTTGGAGCCGGTGCCGCCCATCTTGAACTGACGGTCCGTGCCGGCCTTGACCGCCTCGACATAGTCTTTCGCCGTCTTGTACGGCGTCTCGCTGTTCACCCAGAGGACGAACTGGTCGAGCGCCAGCATGGCGACGGGCTTCATGTCCTTCCAATTGAACGGCGAGCCGGTTCCCAGCGGCGTCGTGAACAGGTTGGACAGGGTGATGGCGATCTTGTGCGGATCGTTGGCGCTGGCCTTCATCTCCAGGAAGCCTTCGGCACCAGCGCCGCCGCCCTTGTTGATGACGATCAGCGGCTGCTTCATCAGATTGTGCTTCTGGACGACGCCCTGAATGAAGCGCGCCATCTGGTCGGCACCGCCGCCCGTTCCCGCCGGGATGATCAGCGTCACCGGTTTCACGGGCTCCCAGCCTTGCGCCAGGGCTGGCGAGGCGAGGCAGGCACTTGCCGCCAGCGCTGCCGCGACACCCTGGATCTTGGACATTCCCCTCCGGACCATCATGCTTCTCCTTGTTGGCGGCTTGCTGCCGCGGTTGTTCGTCATGAAGTCGATTTTTTGGATTTCTAGCCCCGCGTGAGGTCTTCTTCCTGCGAGGATGCTTTGAACGGCGTCGCCGTCGTCGATGGCCGCGCGTTGGCGCGGCCATGTCAGCCAGGGTTGCCGGTCAGGCCGCCCGGGGAACCGGACCGTTGCCGGCGAGCTTGGCCTTGAGCGCCGTGAGCGCGGGCCAGAATGCCATCACCAGGCCAAGCGTCATGATGCCGCCGCACAGCCAGTTCGACCAGAAGACGCCGACATTGCCCTGGGAGACCAGCATCGCCTGCCGGAAGGAGCTCTCGGCCTGGTCGCCGAGTACCATCGCCAGGACCAGTGGCGGCAGCGGGTAGCGCAGCTTGTTGAACAGGTAGCCCAGGACGCCGAAGGCCAGCATCAGCCAGACATCGAACATCGCGTTGTTCACGGTGAAGGCACCGACCGCGCAGATGAAGACGATCGCCGGGGCGATGATCGAGAACGGCACGCGCAGGATCGCGGCGAAGAACGGCACGCAGGTCAGCACCATGACCAGGCCGACGACATTGCCGAGATACATCGAGGCGATCAGGCCCCAGACGAAGTCGGGTTGCTCGACGAAGAGGAGCGGACCGGGCTGCAGGCCCCAGATCAGCAAGCCGCCCAGCAGAACCGCAGCGGTGGGCGAGCCGGGAATACCGAGCGTCAGCATCGGCAGCAGGGCGGCCGTTCCCGCAGCGTGGGCGGCGGTTTCCGGCGCGACCACGCCCTCGAGCTCACCCTTGCCGAAATTGTTGCCCTTCTTGGAAAGCCGCTTGGCGATGCCGTAGCCCATGAAGGAGGCGGGCGTCGCACCGCCGGGCGTGATGCCCATCCAGCAGCCGACGATGCAGCTGCGCAGGAAGGTCGCCCACATCCGGGGCAGCTGCTTCCAGGTGCGGATGACCGCATCCATGCGCAGCTTGGCGGCGGCACCGTTGAACTTCAGCCCATCTTCCATCGAGGACAGGATCTCGCCGATGCCGAAGAGGCCGATGACCGCGACGAGGAACTTGAAGCCGTTGAGCAATTCATCCTGACCGAATGTCATGCGCAGCGTGCCGGTGACGTTGTCCAGACCGACGGAGGCGAGCGCGAAGCCGAGACACATCGAGGCGACGGTCTTGAAGGCCGAGCCTCGGCCCATTCCGATGAAACTGGCGAATGTCAGGAACTGGACCGCGAAGAATTCGGCCGGGCCGAATTTGAGCGCGAATTTGGCGACCACCGGCGCTAGGAAGGTGATCAGCGCCACAGCGAAGATCGCGCCGACAAAGGAGGAGGTGAAGGCGCCGACCAGGGCTTCGTCGGCCTTGCCGTTCTGCGCCATCGGGTGCCCGTCGAAGGTCGTCGCGACCGACCAGGGCTCACCGGGGATGTTGAACAGGATCGAGGTGATGGCGCCGCCGAACAGCGCGCCCCAGTAGATGCTGGTGAGAAGAATGATCGCCGAGGTCGGCGCCATCGTGAAGGTCAGCGGAAGCAGGATGGCGACGCCGTTCGCGCCCCCCAGCCCCGGCAAGACGCCGATGATGACACCAAGCGTGATGCCGATGACCATCAGCATGATGTGGTAGAAGCTGAGGGCGACAGCGAAGCCCCCCATGAGGGCATTCAGTTCATCCATGGCGCATTTCCCCAAAAACGGCGTGTTCTAGGACTGCGCAATGGTCAGCGCAGAACCGACGAGCCTTGTTGGAAGTAGCGTAAGATGAAAATTCGTGGCATGCAATATGCCATTTCTTGGTGCATTGCAGCAATAATGTTGCGGTAAAATGGCCGTTGCGCGCCTCTCTTCTTTCATTATATGGTATGCCAGAAACCACCGCTCCCAGCGCATGACGCGCCACTGACGGCTGGTCGTGACGGCACGGAAACCGATCCGCAATGGTCAGAGCTCGCCTAGACATCCAGCCGATCGAAGAGGTCCAGAGCCTCAAGAGCCGCGCCTATGACGCGTTGAAGGCAGCGATCAGCGCGATGAACATCTATGATGACGGCGCCAAGTTACGGCTCGACGAACGTGCTCTTTCGCTGCAGTTCGGCGTCAGCCGCACGCCGCTGCGCGAGGCGCTCGCCCAGCTCGAACAGGAGGGCCTGGTCCGGATCGCGCCGCGCCGCGGCATCTATATCGTGCGCAAGACCAAGGCCGAGATCCTGGAGATGATCACCGTCTGGGCCGCGCTCGAAAGCATGGCTGCGCGGCTGGTGACCCAGGTCGCGTCCGACGACGAGATCGCCAACCTGCACCGTCTCGTCGATACCTTCGACAGTGCCGATCTCGACTCGCATATGGGCGAATATTCGGACGCCAATATCCGGTTCCATGCGGCGATCATCGCCCTGTCGGGCTGCAAGCTCATCGCCGAGATCACCAATGGCCTGTTCGCGCATGTGCGCGCCATTCGCGAGCGCACCATCGCCGAGCAGGATCGGGCGCGCCGCTCGATCGTCGATCACAAGGAAATCGTCGAGGCCATGGAGGTACGCAACGGCGAGCGCGCCGAGCGGCTCGTGCGCGAGCACACCCTGAAGCTCAGGGCGCATGTGGAAAAATACGTCCAGCTCGACTGAGCCGGACGCGAAGACCAAGAAACAACCGGCTTCAAAAAGATCATCAGGAGGAATCGGAATGTCCGCGACACTACACAGCATCGGCGACAATGCAGACGAGCAGGAGCTGACGGACGGCTTCCACCTGATCATCGATGCGCTCAAGCTCAACGGCGTCGAGACCATCTATGGCGTGCCGGGCATCCCGATCACGGATTTCGGGCGCATGGCGCAGGCTGCCGGCATCCGCGTCATTTCGTTTCGCCACGAGCAGAACGCCGGCAATGCCGCGGCGATCGCCGGCTACCTGACGAAGAAGCCCGGCATCTGCCTCACCGTGTCGGCTCCCGGATTCCTCAACGGCCTGACCGCGCTGGCGAATGCCACGACCAACTGCTTTCCGATGATCCTGATCTCGGGCTCGTCCGAGCGCGAGATCGTCGACCTGCAGCAGGGCGACTATGAGGAGATGGACCAGCTCGCCATCGCCAAGCCCCTGTGCAAGGCTGCGTTCCGGGTGCTGCACGCCGCCGATATCGGCATCGCGGTCGCCCGCGCGATCCGCGCCGCGGTGTCGGGCCGTCCCGGCGGCGTCTATCTCGATCTGCCGGCGAAGCTGTTCTCCCAGACGATGGATGCGAAGGCCGGCGAGAAGTCGCTGGTCAAGGTCATCGACGCGGCGCCCGCCCAGATTCCCGCCCCGTCGGCCGTCAAGCGCGCGCTCGATGTGCTGAAGAGCGCCAAGCGTCCCCTGATCATCTTCGGCAAGGGCGCAGCCTATGCCCAGGCCGATGACGAGATCCGCGCGCTGGTCGAGAAAAGCGGGATTCCGTTCCTGCAGATGAGCATGGCCAAGGGCCTGCTGCCCGACACCCACCCGCAATCGGCGGGCGCGGCGCGCTCGACGGTGCTCAAGGATTCCGACGTCGTCATGCTGGTCGGCGCGCGGCTCAACTGGCTGCTCTCGCATGGCAAGGGCAAGACCTGGGGCGACGCGCCCAAGAAGTTCATCCAGATCGACATCGAGCCCAAGGAAATGGACTCCAATGTCGAGATCGTCGCCCCGCTGGTCGGCGATATCGGCTCCTGCGTCTCGGCGCTGCTCGAAGGCATCGACGGCAACTGGCCGGCCCCGCCAGCCGACTGGATTTCGACCGTCAATGCGAAGCGCGACGAGAACATCGCCAAGATGGCGCCGCGTTTGATGAAGAACTCGTCGCCGATGGACTTCCACGGCGCGCTCGGTGCCCTGCGCACCGTCATCAAGGAGCGGCCGGACGCCATCCTCGTCAATGAAGGCGCCAACACGCTCGATCTCGCGCGCGGCATCATCGACATGTACCAGCCGCGCAAGCGCCTGGACGTCGGCACCTGGGGCGTCATGGGCATCGGCATGGGCTTCGCCGTCGCCGCCGCCATCGAGACCGGCAAGCCGGTGCTCGCCGTCGAGGGCGATTCGGCCTTCGGCTTTTCCGGCATGGAGGTCGAGACGATCTGCCGATACAATCTGCCGGTCTGCATCGTCATCTTCAACAACAACGGCATCTATCGCGGCACCGACGTCAATCCGCTGGGTGGCGATGTCGCCACCACGGTCTTCGTCGAAAATGCGCGCTACGACAGGATGATGGAGGCCTTCGGCGGCGTCGGCGTCAACGTCACCACGCCCGACGAGCTGAAGCGCGCCGTCGATGCGGCGATGAATTCCGGCAAGCCGACCCTGATCAACGCCGTGATCGACCCCGCAGCCGGCACCGAGAGCGGCCGCATCGGCAACCTCAACCCGCAAAGCGTCGTCCGCAAGAAATAGGCTGCGCAGAGGAGATTCCCGGCGCCGGAGGCAACCCGGCGCCGGCGACAACCCGCGGCAAGAAAGGGGGAGACCGAATGAAAGCGCTCGAAGGTGTCAGGATTCTCGATTTCACCCATGTGCAATCCGGGCCGACCTGCACGCAGTTGCTCGCCTGGTTCGGCGCCGATGTGATCAAGGTGGAGCGCCCCGGCACCGGCGACATCACGCGCGGCCAGCTCTGCGACCTGCCCGATGTGGACAGCCTCTATTTCACGATGCTGAACCACAACAAGCGTTCGATCACGCTGGACACCAAGACCCCCGAGGGCATGGACGTGCTCTGGGAGATGGCCAAGGTCTGCGACGTGCTGGTCGAGAATTTCGCGCCGGGCGTGCTCGACCGCATGGGCTTCTCCTGGGACAAGCTTCACGCGGTCAATCCGCGCCTGATCGTCGCCTCGGTGAAGGGCTTCGGCCCCGGCCCTTATGCCGACTGCAAGGTGTATGAGAACGTCGCGCAATGCGCCGGCGGCTCCGCCTCGACCACCGGCTTCCGCGACGGGCCGCCGCTGGTGACCGGCGCGCAGATCGGCGATTCCGGCACGGGCCTTCACCTGGCGCTGGGGATCGTCACGGCGCTGTTCCACCGCACCCGTTCGGGGCTCGGCCAGAAGGTCGATTGCGCGATGCAGGACGGCGTCCTGAACCTCTGCCGCATCAAGCTGCGCGACCAGCAGCGCCTGGAGCACGGGCCGCTGAAGGAATACAGCCAGTTCGGTGACGGCGAGCCCTTCGGCACCTCGGTGCCGCGCGCGGGCAACGATTCCGGCGGCGGCCAGCCCGGCCGCATCCTGAAATGCAAGGGCTGGGAGACCGATCCCAACGCCTATATCTACTTCATCACCCAGACGCCGGTCTGGGGCGCCATTTGCGACGTCATCGGCGAGCCGGGCTGGAAGACCGATCCAGACTACGCCAAGCCAGCGGCCCGCCTGCCCCGGCTGAACGAAATCTTCGCGCGCATCGAGCAATGGACCATGACCAAGACCAAGTTCGAGGCCATGGACATCCTGAACGTCCACCACATTCCCTGCGGCCCGATTCTGTCGATGAAGGAAATCGCGGAGGAAACGTCGCTGCGCGAGACCGGGACCGTGGTCGAAGTGGACCACCCCCTTCGCGGCAAATATCTCTCGGTCGGAAATCCGATCAAGCTCTCCGCCAGCCCGACCGAGGTGACGCGCTCCCCGCTGCTCGGCGAGCACACCAACGAGATCCTCCGCGACGTGCTAAAGTTCGACGACAGCCGGATCGCGGCGATCCTGGCGTCGGGCGCCACGGGCGCGACCGAGGCCCCGTCACGTGTCGCAGCCGAGTAAGGCACCGGCCGCTTTTTTTCTCTCGACCACCTTGGGCCAGATTCTCGCGGGAGGCTCTGGCTTTTTGTTGCGCATGCAACCATTCTCTTCTTGACAGCGATTCATATTGGCATGCCAAATACCAAATAAGCACCAATCCCGATTGAACGATCGAACACAGATCGACGGGATAGGCGGAAAAACGATCCTGGGGAGGATCCATGTCCATTCTGATTGACAAGACCACCAAGGTCATCTGCCAGGGCTTCACCGGCGAGAATGGCACCTTCCACTCCGAGCAGGCGATCGCCTATGGCACGCAGATGGTCGGCGGCACCTCCCCGGGTAAGGGCGGCTCGCTTCATCTCGGCCTGCCGGTCTTCGACAGCGTCCATGAGGCCAAGGCCAAGACCGGCGCGACCGCGTCGGTCGTCTATGTGCCGCCTCCGGGCGCGGCCGATGCGATCTGCGAGGCGATCGACGCCGAGATCCCGCTGATCATCTGCATCACCGAGGGCATTCCGGTGCTCGACATGGTCAAGGTCAAGCGCTCGCTGATCGGCTCCAAGTCGCGGCTGATCGGGCCCAACTGCCCCGGCGTCGTGACCGCGGGCGAGAGCAAGATCGGCATCATGCCGGCCAACATCTTCAAGCCGGGCTCTGTCGGCATCGTCTCGCGCTCGGGCACGCTGACCTATGAGGCGGTGTTCCAGACCACCCGCGAGGGGCTGGGCCAGACGACCGCCGTCGGCATCGGCGGCGACCCGGTCAAGGGCACCGAGTTCATCGACATGCTCGAGATGTTCCTGGCCGACGAGCACACCAAGTCGATCGTGATGATCGGCGAGATCGGCGGCTCGGCCGAGGAGGATGCGGCGCAGTTCATCAAGGACGAGGCCAAGCGTGGCCGCTCCAAGCCGATGGTCGGCTTCATCGCCGGGAATGGCGGCGGCGCCGCAGACAAGATCGCGGCCATGGAAGCCGCCGGCATCAGGGTTTCGTTCTCGCCGGACCGCATGGGCGAGACGCTCGCCGCCGTCCTGCGGAATCAGCCGCTGAGTCGGGAAAAGCGGGCCACGGAGATCAGACAGCGTGTGTCCGAGATCGAGTGGTCGTTCTGACAGGGGGCTCCGCCGCCTGTCTCGTTCCACCCGCCCCAGCGCCATGCGAGGCTCATGGGGGCAACGAGCGGGGGAAGGCCGGGCCGGGAGGCTTTGGCGCCCAAACAGGTATGATCGTGCCGGCTTCGCGCCGAAACAGGGATTTCAACGACACCGAGGTATCTGGTAGACCATGACGATGCACCGGCGCGCCGACGCGCGCATCTCGGCCGGGTCATCAGGAGTTGCCCCCTTTGAAAGTTCCAAGGCTTAAGTCGCCGCCGGAGAGTTCCGCGCAGAGCCTCGTCCTCGAGCGTTTCGCGCCGGAGGAAACCTTCAAGACCAAGGTCTACGCCGCGCTGAAGCACGCGATCATCAACATGGACATCTACGGCTCATCGGAGCCGACCTGGATCGACGAGCGCCAGTTGTCCGAGAAGCTCGGCGTCAGCCGGACGCCGGTGCGCGAGGCGGTCGCCATGCTGGAGCAGGAGGGCTTCGTGAAGTCGCTGCCGCGGCGCGGCATCATGGTTCTCAAGAAGACCAAGAGCGAGGTCGTGGAGATGATCCAGGCCTGGGCGGCGCTGGAGAGCATGGCGGCGCGCCTTGTGGTCCAGCGTGCGACGGATGCCGAGATCGGCACGTTGCGGACGCTGTTCAAGGACTTCAACGACGCCCACAAGCCATCCGACCATCTCAACGAATATTCCGACACCAACGTCGTCTTCCACCAGACGCTGATCGGCCTCAGCCGCTCGCAACTGCTGGTCGACATGACCGACAATCTGCTGCTGCATGTGCGCGGAATCCGCCAGATGACGATCGGCCGCGACGACCGCGCCAGCCGTTCGATCGTCGATCACCTGAAGATCATCGAGGCGCTGGAGCGCCGCGACATGGTGCAGGCCGAGCAGTTGTCGCGCGACCATGCGCTCGGGCTCGCCGCCTATGTCGACGAGCACGCCGACATCTTCGATTGAGCGTGGGGCACGCCGACATCTTCGATTGAGGGCCAGCCTTCCGCGATCCGCAAGAAGCCGAGGCTACTGGACGAAGCCGTTGGTCAGCGTGCCGATGCCGTCGATGATCACCTCCACGGTATTCACCGGCTCCTTCATGGTGCCGACGCCGAGCGAGGTTCCACAGCAGATCAGGTCTCCGGGCAGCAGCGTCATGTCGTGCGAGATGCGGCTGACCAGCTCATACGGCTGGAAGATCATGTCCGCGACGGGATAGTTCTGGCGCTCCTGGCCGTTGAGCACGGTGCGGATCGTCAGGCTGCTTGGATCGAGGCCTTTCGCCACGACCGGCCCGAACGGGCCGAAGCCGTCGAAGCTCTTGGCGCGCACCCATTGCGCGAAGGTCGGATCGGCCGCGATCAAATCCGCCGCCGTGATGTCGTTGACGCAGGTGTAGCCGAAGATGACATCACCGGCCGCCTCCGGCGTGACGCGACTGCATTTCCGGCCGATGACGATGCCGAGCTCGCCCTCATAGACCACCCGGCCGGCATAGGATGGCGGCCGGGGGATCGTCGCGCCCGGCGCCGCCAGGCAGGACGGCGCCTTCATCAGATAGAGCGGGTCCACCGGCGCCGACATCGACATCTTGGCGGCGAGCGCGTGGAAGTTGTTCCACAAGGCGATGATCTTGGAGGGCGCGGTCGGCGCCAGAAGTGTGACGTCTGAGAGTGGCACCTGTTCGCCCGTCGCTTTTGAGCCGGCAAACATGCCGCCTTCATGGATGCTGACCATCTCGCCCTCGACCGTGCCGAATCCCTCGGCTCCATCACATGAGAAGCGGATCCAGAAGGTCGCCATATCCTGGCGATCTTGCCGGATCCTCTGCTTGATTGCTGAACTGGCCATCGTCTTCCCCCTTGTCGGCTTCTTATTGAAACGGGGCGACGACGGCCGAGAGCCTCAGACCGCCACCACCCTGAGATTGTTGGTGCTGCCGGCCTGTCCGAACGGAACGCCGGCCACCACGACGATCGTCTCGCCGCGCTTGACGTAGTCCGCCGCGAGCGCCTGGGCGGCCGCCTGCTCGACCATCTGCGAATACTCGCCGACATCGTCGCACTGAATGCTGTAGGTTCCCCACAACAGCGCGAGACGGCGCGCGGTCGAGAGTTCCGGCGTCAGCCCGAGAATCGGCACCGGCGAACGCTGGCGCGCGATGCGGTAGGCCGTGGTCCCCTTCTGAGTGAAGGCGACGATGGCGGAGGCGCCGAGCGCATCGGCGACCTCGGAGGCGGCGGCGGCCACCGCATGCTGCGGCATCGGTTCGATAGCCGGCTTCAGAGCTTCGATGATCGGCCGGTAGGAGCGATGCTGCTCGGTGCGGCGGATGATCCGGTCCATGGTCTCGACCGCGATGACCGGGAACTGGCCCGAGGCGCTCTCGGCCGAAAGCATGACCGCGTCGGCGCCGTCATAGATGCCGGTGGCGACGTCGGAGGCCTCCGCGCGGGTCGGGGTCGGCGTCACGATCATCGATTCCAGCATCTGGGTCGCGATGATCACGGGCTTGCCGGCGAGGCGGCAGAGCCGGACCAGATCCTTCTGCGCGCCGGGCACGTCCTCGGCCGGGATTTCGACGCCGAGATCGCCCCGCGCCACCATGACGGCGTCGGAGAGCGCAATGATGTCGTCGATCGCGGTGAGCGCCGAGGGCTTCTCGATCTTGGACATGACGCCGGCGCGGCCGCCGACCAGCGCATGGGCCTCGATCAGGTCGGACGCACGCTGGACGAAGGAAAACGCCACCCAGTCGACGCCGAGATCGAGCCCGAAGGCCAGATCCTCGCGATCCTTCGTGGTGATCGGCGAGAGCTGCAGCACGGTGTCGGGCAGGTTGACGCCCTTGCGATCGCTGACCACGCCGCCGGTGACGACGCGCGCCTCGATCATGTCGCTGGTGCAGCCGGTCACCTGAAGGCGGACCTTGCCGTCGTCGACCAGCAGGTTGTGGCCCGGCATGACCGCCTCGAAGATCTCCGGATGCGGCAGCGGCAGATGCCCCGCATCGCTGGCCGCCTTGTCGAGCACGAGCCTGATCGTCGAGCCGGTGGGAAGCGCGATCTTGCCGTCCTTGACCGCTCCGAGGCGGATCTTCGGCCCCTGCAGATCCTGCAGGATGGCGATCGGATAGTTCGCCTCTTTTTCGAGCGCACGGATGATGTCGTGCCGCGCCCGGTGGTCGTCCTTGCTGCCATGGCTGAAGTTCAGCCGGAAGACATCGACCCCGGCCTCGAACAGGCGCTTGATGGTGTCGGCATCGGAACTCGCGGGCCCCAGCGTGGCCACGATCTTCGCGCGTCGTTGTCTTTTCACGGTGTCCTCACAATGCCCCGGGCCGGCGGCAGGTGTCCTGCCCCAACCGGCGTCGATTCGCGCGCATCATGAGACGGCCAGTTGACGCTCGTCCACTGCGGGACGGTCTGCCGCACGGGTTTCTGGCTGGCTGGTTTCCTGAGGGTAAGCATCTTTTTCTTCAGAGGAAGCGTCTTGCGCGCGTCCGGACATGTCTTGCGGAACGGTCGGATAGACGCCCTCGGCACGGCCCATCTGCTGCACCAGCCCCAGCACCGCATCGATATAGGGCGTGTCGAGCTTGACCAGCCGGCCCATCTCCTGGACGGCGGTCAAAAGCGCATCGATCTCGAGCGGCCGGCGCTTGTCGAGATCCTGAAGCATCGAGGTGCGATGGGCACCGACGCCCGCCGCCCCGTCGATGCGGCGATCGACATCGACCCGGAAATGCGCGCCGAGCGTCTCGCCGATCGCCTGTGCCTCCAGCATCATGCTGCGGGCGAGCGCGCGGGTGCCGGGCTCGGTCGCTATGACGTCGAGCGTCGCATGGGTCAGGGCCGAGATCGGGTTGAAGCAGAGGTTGCCCCAGAGCTTGAGCCAGATGTCATCGCGAATGTCGGAAAACAGGCGCGGCTTCAGCCCTCCCTCCGTGAGCGCATCGGCAAAACGGGTCAACCGCTGGCTTTCCCTTCGGTTGGGCTCGCCGAGGCCGAACTGGTCGCCATAGACATGCTTGACGACGCCGGGCTCGAGGATTTCGGTCGCGGGATAGACCGTGCAGCCGATGATCCGTTCGGGGCCGATGGCGCGCCACTGCCGGTCGCCGGGATCGACGCTGCGGAGCCTGCGATCGGCATACTCGCCGTCGAGGCCGTGAAAATACCACCAGGGCACACCGTTCTGGGCGGTGACGACGGCGGTGTCGGGCCCCAGCAGCGGCTTGATGTCCTCGGCCGCCTCCCAGGCCTGATGCGCCTTGAGCGCGATGATGACGACATCCTGACGGCCGAGATCGCGCGGATCGCGGCTCGCCGGCATCGCTTCCGTCACCGTCTCGTGTTTGAGGATCAGCGTCAGCCCCTTGGCCTTGATCGCCTCCAGATGGGCGCCGCGGGCCACGAGCGAGACGTCGTGGCCGCCGCGCTTCAGCATCACGCCCATATATCCGCCGATCGCGCCGGCGCCGTAGATGCAGATCTTCATGGAGCGTCCTCCTCCGTTGTTATGGTCAGGCGACTTCGTGGTTCGCCATCCGTTCGAGCGCCTTGACCATGGCGGAATGGTCCCAGTCCTTGCCGCCATGGGCGACGCAGGCGTTGAAGAGTTCCTGCGCGGTCGCGGTGTTGGGCAGCGACAGGCCGAGCGACCTGGCGCTTTGCAGCGCGAGGTTGAGGTCCTTCTGGTGCAACCCGATCCGGAAGCCGGGATTGAACGTCCGCTTGATCATGCGCTCGCCGTGGATCTCCAGGATCTTCGACGAGGCGAAGCCGCCCATCAGGGCCTGGCGCACCTTGGCCGGATCGGCGCCCGCCTTGGAGGCGAAGAGCAGCGCCTCGCCGACCGCCTCGATCGTCAGCGCGACGATGATCTGGTTGGCGACCTTGGTGGTCTGGCCGTCGCCATTGCCGCCGACCAGGGTGATGTTCTTGCCCATCAGTTCGAACAGCGGCTTGACCCGCTCGAACGCAGCCTCGGGTCCGCCGACCATGATCGTCAGGCTGGCCGCCTTGGCGCCGACCTCGCCACCCGAGACGGGAGCATCGAGATAAAGCCCGCCAGCGGCCTCGATCCGCGCCGCGAAATCCTTGGTCGCCATCGGCGAGATCGAGCTCATGTCGATGACGATTGTACCGGCCGAGAGGCCGGCCGCGACGCCATCGGGCGAGAACAGCACGTCCTCGACCTGCGGCGTGTCGGGCAGCATCAGGATGACGACGTCGCTCGCCGCCGCGACCGCCTTCGGCGTCGCATGGACGGTGACGCCGCTCGTCGTGAGCTCCGGCGCCACCGGCTTGTGATGGCTCGACGCATGCAGGCTGTGGCCGCCGGCGATCAGATGCTCCGCCATCGGGCGGCCCATGATGCCCAATCCGATGAAACCGATATGCGTCATGTCTCAACCCTCTCCGCAGTCAGCATTCGACGACCCTGGCGACCGTCAGGCGGCCAAGGACTTGCCGGGCAGCCAGGACAGGCCGTCGCGCGTGTCGCTTGCGGGCTTGTATTCGCAGCCGACCCAGCCGGCGTAGCCGATCGCGTCGAGGTGGCGGTACAGGAAGGGGAAGTTGATCTCACCCGTGCCCGGCTCGTTGCGTCCGGGATTGTCGGCGAGCTGGATATGGGCGATCCGGTCGAGATTGGCCTCGATCGTGCGCGCCAGATCCCCCTCCATGATCTGCATGTGGTAGATGTCGTATTGCAGGAAGAGATTGGGGGAATCGACGTCGTCGAGCAGGCGCAGCGCCTGCGCGGTGGTGTTCAGGAAGAAACCTGGAATGTCGCGCGTGTTGATCGGCTCGACGAGCAGCGCGATGCCCTCCTGCCCCAGCTCATGGGCGGCGAAGCGCAGGTTGTTGACCAGGGTTTCATGCAGCCGGGCCGGCTCGATGCCGGGCGGTGCCACGCCGACGAGGCAGTTGACCTGCCTGCAGCCCAGCATCGTGGCGTAGTCGATCGCCTCGAACACGCCGCGCTGAAACTCGCTGACCCGGTCGGGCAGGATGGCGATGCCGCGCTCGCCCGCGGCCCAGTCGCCCGCGGGAAGATTGTGCAGAACCTGAGCGAGGTTCCAGCGCGTCAGCGCAGCGGCGAGCGTGCGCTTGTCGAAGGGATAAGGGAACAGATACTCGACGCCGGTGAAGCCGGCCTCGGCGGCCGCCTGGAACCGGTCGAGGAATTCCAGCTCGTTGAACAGCATCGTCAGGTTTGCGGCAAAGCGTGGCATGGTCTCGTCCGTGATTGCGAAGGCCGGATGGGCAAGGGGGCGACAGGCGCGGCGGGTGAACGCCGCGCGCTGGGATGTCATTCCGCCGGCTCGAGTTCGGTGTGCGGCGAGGCCGGCAAGGGCAGGTCGAGCACCTCCTCGAACTCCACGACAGCGTCGATCTCGGTGCCCATCGCGATGTTGGTGACGCGCTCCAGGATGAACTCCATCACCACCGGCACCTGATGCTCCTTGAGCCAGGCCTTGGCCTGGGCGAAGGCCGCCTTGAACTCGTTGGGGCTGCGCACCCGGATCGCCTTGCAGCCGAGACCTTCGGCGACCGCGACATGGTCGACGCCATAGCCGGCGAGATCGGGCGCATTGATGTTCTCGAAGGCGAGTCCGACCTGGAAATCCATGTCGAAGCCGCGCTGGGCCTGGCGGATCAGGCCGAGATAGGAGTTGTTCACGACGATGTGGATGTAGGGCAGCTTGAACTGCGCCCCGACCGCGAGTTCCTCGATCAGGAACTGGAAATCGTAGTCGCCCGACAGCGCCACGATCTCGCGCTCGGGATCGGCGGCGCGCACGCCGAGAGCCGCCGGCAGCGTCCAGCCGAGCGGCCCGGCCTGGCCGCAATTGATCCAGTGGCGCGGATTGTGGACATGCAGGAACTGCGCGCCGGCGATCTGCGACAGGCCGATCGTCGAGACGTAGCAGACGTCGCGGCCGAAGGCCTCGTTCATCTCCTCATAGACGCGCTGCGGCTTCAGCGGGACATCGTCGAAATGGCTCTTGCGCAGCATGGTCTCGCGCCGGCCGAGGCAGTCTTTCGCCCAGTCGTTGCGATTCTTGAGCCGGCCCTTGCCCTCCTGCTCGCGCGCCACGGCGACGAACAGCTCGAGCGCCGCCTTGGCGTCCGAGACGATGCCGAAATCCGGGTTGAAGACGCGGCCGATCTGGGTGGGCTCGATATCGACATGAATGAAGGTGCGGTTCTTGGTATAGGTCTCGATCGAGCCCGTGTGCCGGTTGGCCCAGCGATTGCCGATGCCGAGCACGAAATCGGAGGCCAGCATCGTCGCATTGCCGTAGCGGTGGCTGGTCTGCAGGCCGACCATGCCGGCCATCAGCGGGTGGTCGTCGGGAATCGCGCCCCAGCCCATCAGGGTCGGCACGACCGGCACGCCGGTCAGCTCGGCGAACTCGACCAGAAGGTCGCAGGCATCGGCATTGATGATGCCGCCGCCGGCGACGATCAGCGGCCGCTCGGCGGCCTGCAGCATCGCCATCGCCTTCTCGATCTGGCGGCGCGAGGCCGCCGGCTTGTAGACAGGCAAGGGCTCGTAGGTCTCGTCGTCGAACTCGATCTCGGCCATCTGGACGTCGATCGGCAGGTCGATCAGCACTGGGCCGGGACGGCCCGAGCGCATGATGTGGAAGGCCTGCTGGAAGACGCGGGGCACCAGGCCCGGCTCACGCACCGTCACAGCCCATTTCGTCACCGGCTTGGCGATCGATTCGATGTCGATGGCCTGGAAATCCTCCTTGTAGAGGCGCGCGCGGGGGGCCTGGCCGGTGATGCAGAGGATGGGGATGGAATCGGCAATGGCCGAATACAGCCCGGTGATCATGTCGGTGCCGGCCGGGCCGGAGGTGCCGATGCAGACGCCGATATTGCCGGCCTTGGCGCGGGTGTAGCCCTCGGCCATGTGAGAGGCGCCCTCGACATGGCGCGCCAGGATGTGATGGATCGACTGGCGGCTGTTCAGGGCGGCATAAAGCGGATTGATCGCCGCGCCCGGCACGCCGAAGGCCTGCGTCACACCCTCACGCTCCAGAACCCTGACGGCGGCCTCGATGGCTCTCATTTTCGGCATGGCGCAGTCTCCCGGCGAGATGCTTGTTGATTGGCATACCAGATACCATCGCCCTATACCGGTCAATTTATTTCAGAAACTTATTCTGTCGGCCTGCTATCGACACAATATCCTTTTATATCAATTGCTTGCATATATTTCATGAATTCCACTTCGCCAATCTGAAAAACCCTTTCAGTTTTTATTCGCCAAGGCGCGCCTGCTGTGTTTTCCTCGGTTCCGGAACGGTGGCGAGAGGACAGCGCATGAGCCTGGTCGAGCAGCGGAAGGGGCGCGGGCGGCCGCGCTCGGTGAAGGCGGCGCTCATCGGCGGATCGGTCCAGGCACTGGACCGGGGACTGGCTTTGCTCGAAATCCTCGCCGAGGAGGACGGCCTGACCTTGACCGAGCTCGGCCGGCGCTCCGGTGTCTCGGCCTCGACCGTGCATCGCGTTCTGCTGACGCTGGAGAGCCGGGGCTTTGTCCAGCACGACACCGATCGCGGCCATTGGCTGGTCGGGGTCGCGGCCTTCAAGATCGGCTCGGCCTTCCTGCGCAACCGCCGCGTCGCCAGCATGGGGCGGGCGACGATGCATGCGCTGATGGAAGCCAGCGGCGAGACCGTCAATCTCGGCATCGAGGACAATGGCGAGGTCGTGTTCATCTCGCAGGTCGAGAGCCACGACACCTTGCGTGCCTTCTTCCGCGCCGGCAGCCGCGGCGCGATGCACTCGTCGGGCGTCGGCAAGGCGCTGCTGGCGGAATGTCCCGAGCATCGCGTGCGCCAGATCTGCGCCGCGAGGCGGCTCGAGCGCTTCACCGACCAGACCCTCACCGATCTCGGCGCGCTGCTGCGCGAACTCGCGGAAGGACGCCGTCGCGGCTGGGCGATCGACGACGAGGAGCGCACGCTCGGCATGCGCTGCGTCGCCGCGCCGATCTTCAACGAGCATGCCGAAGCGATCGCGGGCGTCTCGATCTCCGGCCCCGCCGTACGCGTGACCCAGCGCAAGCTCGACGCCTTCGGCCCGATGGTGCGCCGCGCCGCCGACGAGATCACCCTGTCGATCGGCGGGCAGCTTCCACGGCGGGATTGAGACGCCTCCCCTCTCTCCTTGCGGGAAAACGGGGCTCGGTGAGGCCGAGACGGGCTGAGGGCTCACGCGACGATTCCCGTCATTGCGAGCGCAGCGAAGCAATCCAGCCTCGTCGCGCTCTATGTCTCCTGGATTGCTTCGCTGCGCTCGCAATGACGGCGCAGGGCGGTGCGTCCCCTCATCCGGCGCTGCGCGCCACCTTCTCCCGCAAGGGGAGAAGGGACTCACCCTCGCTCCGCAAGCGCCTGCCGGATGGTTTCGCCGACCAGATGGGCGCTGGGGGCGATCCGCACGCCGGCAGCCTCCAGCGCCCTGATCTTGCCGGCGGCATCGCCTTTTCCTGCCAAAGTGAGCGCGCCGGCATGGCCCATGCGTCGCTCGGGCGGGGCCTCGCGGCCGACGATCAGCGCGACGATGGGCTTGGATGTCCTGATGCCGGAGATGAACTCGGCGACCTCCTCCTCCTCGGTGCCGCCGATCTCGCCGATCAGCACCACGCCTTCCGTATCGGCATCCTCAAGGAACAGTTCCAGGCATTCGCGCATGCGGATGCCGTGGATCGCATCGCCGCCGACGCCGACCGTGGTCGACTGGCCGAGCTTCGCCGCACTGATCTGCGCGACGACCTCGCTGGTCAGCGACGCCGAGCGCGAGATGATGCCGATGCCGCCCGGACGTTCGCTGCCGGTCGCCATCACGCCGAGCTTGCCGACGCCGGGAACCAGGATGCCTTGCGAATTGGCGCCGACCAGGATGGTGCGGCCGCCCTTCAGCGCATCGCGCACCCGCACCATGTCGAGCGTCGGCACGCGCTCGGTCACGGCGACGACCAGCGGCATCTCGGCCTCGATCGCCTCGATCATGGCGGCAGCGGCATTGGGCGGCGGCACGAAGACGATGCTGGCATTGGCGCCGGTCTCGCGCCTGGCATCGGCGACCCGGTCATAGACCGGCAGGTTCAGATGCGAGCGGCCGCCCTTGC
Organism: Allobosea vaviloviae; assembly: GCF_001298265.1. GTDB lineage: Bacteria > Pseudomonadota > Alphaproteobacteria > Rhizobiales > Beijerinckiaceae > Allobosea > Allobosea vaviloviae_B. The sequence continues at coordinate 60,441 of NZ_LGSZ01000048.1, forward strand.
CGGGCGTCACGCCGCCGACGACATGGGTGCCGTATTCCATCATCCGCGCGACATGGTGGGTGCCGGCCCAGCCGGTCATGCCCTGGCAGATGACGCGGGTCTGGCGATCCAGAAAAACCGACATGGTCAGGCTCCCTTCCCGGCCAGCGCGACCGCTTTCGCGGCGGCGGTCCACATATCCGGGCAGTCGATCACCGCGCAGCCGAAATTCCGCAGCCGCGAGCGGGCGAAATCGGCGTTGTTGCCGGCAAATCGCACCACCAGCGGCAGCGAACGGCCGGTGCGCCGCATGGCGATGCCCAAGCCCTCCGCGATCGCGTCGCAGGGCTGCATGCCGCCGCCATGGACGTTGATCAGGATGGCGCGGGTCGCGGGATTGTCGAGCAGCAGGCGGAAGCCATGGGCGATGTCGAGGCTCCTGGCCGTGGTCCGGATATCCATGAAATTGGCCGGGCGCCCCTTGGCTGCCACGACCATGTCGAGCGTCGCAAGACCAAGCCCGGCGCCGTTGGCGACCATGCCGATGTCCCCGTCGAGCTGGACATAGTTGAGCTGGTGGCGCTGGGCCTGCAGATCGACGAGATCGGTTTCGTCCTCGTCGCGCAGCGCCGCCAGGTCGGCGTGCCGGAACAGGGCGTTGTCGTCGAGCACCATCTTGACGTCGAGCGCCATCAGCGTGCCGGTTTCCGTGACTGCCAGGGGATTGATCTCGATCAGGCTCGCATCGAGCTCGACGAAAGCCCGCCTGATGCCGTCGATGAGCGCGCAGCCTTGGTCGTGCAGCGAGCCCTCGAGGGCGAGATCGGCGACGAACTGCGCCACCGCGTCGAGACGCGGCTCGCGTCCGGTGCCGAGCCGCAACTGGTTGACCCGGACAGTGCCGCTCGCCGCCTGCTCCTCGATATCGGCGCCCCCCTTGGCGCTGCCGATCAGAATGACCTCGCCTGACGAGGACTCGATCAACAGGGCGAGATGGAGTTCGCGGACCACCGTGATCGCGGTCTCGACCAGGACGCTCCTGACCTTCAGGCCCTCCGGTCCGGTCTGCGCCGTCGCCAGCATGCTGCCGAGCAGCGCGCCCGCCGCGGCTTCCGCCGCCTCGGGGCCGTCGACAGACCGGATGCCGCCAGCGTGCTTGCGTCCACCGGCATGGATCTGGGCCTTGACGATGACGCCGCGCCCATTGAGGCGCCCGGCGATCTCGCCGGCCTCGCGGGGCGAGATCGCAATGCCGCCATCGGGCACGGGAAGGCCATAGGGCGCGAGCAGCGTTTTAGCCTGAAACTCGTGGATTTTCATCGGCTTCTCTCCCTGACGTCCCACATCGCAGGATCTTTTATATGTGGTATACATTATGCCAGTAGAACATGCCGTCAAGCGGATCGCGTATGGAATCGGCCAAGACCGCGAGTGACTGGAGGACCTCAGCAGAGAGCGGAGAGGCCGCACCATCAGTCCCCTTGACGCTCCTTCGACGCTGGCATACCAATAATTAGGAATGCCAAATACCAGAGAAATTGCGCCGGGCTTCGGCCTGCCGGAGTTGCCGGTCGCTGCGATGACGTCGTGTCGAGGACTAAAGTGAAGCCGTGGGAACCGCCTTGTCACAGTCGGTTGATTTCGCTCAGTTGGTGGCCCGCGCAGGCGACGGAATCGTCGTGTCGGATGCGCAGGGGATCATCACCGTCTGGAACCAGGCGGCGCAGCGGATCTTCGGGTTCAGCGAGGCCGAGGCACTGGGCCAGTCGCTCGATCTGATCACGCCGGAGCGCCAGCGCGAGCGCCATTGGGCCGGCTACGAGAAGACGATGCGTACGGGGCAGACGCGCTACGGCGCCGATGTCTTGCGGGTGCCGGCCCTGCACAAGGATGGCCGGCCGCTGTCGATCGCCTTCACCGTCGGGCTGATGGTCGACGCCGCCAACACCGTCACCGGCATCACCGCCGTCATTCGCGACGACACCCAGCGCTGGACGGAAGACCGCCAGATGCGCCGTCGCCTGGCAGAACTTGAAGCAGAGGCCGCCCAGGCCAAGCCAAAGGACCTGGGTGCTTCTGTCCCAAGCTAGGGAAGACCAACGTCAAACACCAAAATATTCAGTGATTTAACCTGAAGCAGTCCGGAGGAAAGAAACGCTATGAGCCAGCCGCTCGAAGGTATCAAGATCATCGACTTCACGCACGTCCAGGCGGGTCCGGCCTGCACGCAGTTGCTGGCGTGGTTCGGCGCCGACGTCATCAAGGTCGAACGTCCGGGCGCGGGTGACGTGACGCGGTCGCAGCTTCGCCATGTCGATGGCGCCGACGCGCTCTATTTCACCATGCTGAACAGCAACAAGCGCTCGCTGACGCTCGACACCAAGACCGCGCAGGGCAAGGAAGTCCTGGAAAAGCTGATCAAGGAAAGCGACGTTCTGGTCGAGAATTTCGGCCCCGGCGCGCTCGACCGCATGGGCTTCTCCTGGAAGCGGATCAACGAGCTCAACCCCGGCATGATCGTCGCCTCGGTCAAGGGGTTCAGCGACGGCCACCATTACGAAGACCTGAAGGTCTATGAGAACGTCGCGCAATGCGCCGGTGGCGCCGCCTCGACCACCGGCTTCTGGGACGGCCCGCCGACGGTCAGCGCGGCCGCGCTCGGCGATTCCAACACCGGCATGCATCTGGCCATCGGCATCCTGACGGCGCTGCATCAGCGCAACAAGACCGGCAAGGGCCAGAAGGTCGCGGTCTCGATGCAGGACGCGGTTTTGAACCTCTGCCGCGTCAAGCTGCGCGACCAGCAGCGCCTCGATGCGCTGGGCTTCCTCGAAGAGTATCCGCAATATCCGCACGGCACGTTCACGGACGTCGTGCCGCGCGGCGGCAATGCCGGCGGCGGCGGTCAGCCGGGTTGGGTGCTGAAGTGCAAGGGCTGGGAGACCGATCCGAACGCCTATATCTACTTCACCATCCAGGGCCATGCCTGGGCGCCGATCTGCAAGGCCATCGGCAAGGAAGAGTGGATCGAGGATCCGGCCTACAACACGGCCCGGGCGCGCCAGGACAAGATCATGGACATCTTCGGCACGATCGAGGCATGGCTCGCCGACAAGACCAAGTTCGAGGCCGTCGACATCCTCAGGAAGTTCGACATTCCGTGCTCGCCGGTGCTCTCCATGAAGGAAATCTCCGTCGATCCGTCGCTGCGCGCCAGCGGCACGGTCGTCGAGGTGCAGCACCCGCAGCTCGGCAGCTATCTCACCGTCGGCAGCCCGATCAAGTTCTCGGACATGAACGTGGACATCAAGGCGTCCCCGCTGCTGGGCGAGCACACCGACGAGGTGCTCCAGGACCTCGGCTACACCGCGCAGCAGATCGAGGAGCTGCATCAGGCCCGCGCCGTCTGAGGCGCAAGGCCCTGATCTGACACCAGGAACGGCGCGCCGAGAGGCGCGCCGTTTCTCCACGACCGGATTGTCAATTCCCGCTGCCCCGCGCGGTGGATGGCCGCCGGCGATTCAGGCGGCATGGACGTCCCTGCCCGAGGCGAGAGGCGGCGGCATGACCCTCCCCGATCTCATGAGCCACCCGCATCTGATGGGGCGGCTCGATTTCGTCCACAGGCTGCCGGACAAGGTGCCGCTGCCGGCCGGCCTGAACGCGCTTCGCCTGTTCGAATCCCGCAATCCGGCGCTCTACGTGCCTCCTGGCATCGATCCGCGCAGCCCCACCGCGCTGGTCGTGCTGTTCCATGGCGGGGGCGGCAGCGCGGCGAAGATCCTGCCGATGCTGCAGCAGCATGCGCAGGCGCGCGGCTTTCTGCTGCTCGTGCCGCAGTCGGTTTTCCCGACCTGGGACATCGTCATCGGCGGCAACGGGCCCGACCGCGAGCGGCTCGATGCCGCGCTCGCCGAGGTCGCCTCGCGCTTCCGGCTGGACCCCGCCCGACTCGTCTTCGCCGGCCATTCCGACGGCGGCAGCTATGCGCTGTCGCTGGGCCTCACCAACGGGCAGTTCGTGACCCATGTGGTGGCCTCGTCGGCCGGCTTCATGTCGGTGCATCTGCAAAGCGGCGCGCCGCGCGTTTTCATCTCCCACGGAACCCGGGATGAGCAGATCCCCATCGACCGCAGCGGCCGCTTCCATTCCGCCAAGCTCAAGGCGGCGGGCTACGACGTGACCTATATCGAATATGACGGGCCACACGCGCATCAGCCGGCCGTGGTGGCGCAGGCCGTCGACTTCTTCCTCGCCTGAGGATCGGCCGCCGGTCCCGTCTGGCCGGTGCGCAGCACCGTCACGCGCAGGCCCCATGCCGATTCCGGTGCTTGCAACAGCGGAGGCGGAGTGCATGACTTCGCGGCCCCATCAGCCCTGGAGAAGGCCTCTTGCCCGCGACACCTCGCTATGATCGCATCCTGCTCACCGGCGCGGCCGGGCGGCTCGGCTCCCGGTTGCGGCAGGGCCTCGCCCCGCTCGCCCGGACGATCCGCCTGGCGGATCGCGAGCCGCTGGGCGATCTCGCTGCCAACGAGGAAGCGGCGATCTTCGACCTCGCCGACATGGATGCGACGATCGCGGCCACGAAGGGCTGCGATGCGATCGTGCATTTCGGCGGTGCGGCGATGGAGACCGGCTGGCAAACCATCCTCGATTCCAGCATCCGCGGCTCCTACCATGTCTATGAGGGCGCGCGGAAACATGGCGTGCGCCGCGTGGTCTACGCCTCGTCGGTCCATGCGATCGGTTTTCACGCGCTCGAGGCGCATATCGGCGTCGATGCGCCGGTCAGGCCGGACGGGCTTTATGGCGTCTCGAAGACTTTCGTCGAGAGCCTGAGCCGGCTCTACTGGGACAAGTTCGGCATCGAGACCGCCTGTCTGCGCATCTTCTCGTCCTTTCCGGAGCCGGCGGACCGGCGCATGCTCTGGTCCTATCTCTCCTTCGACGATTGCGTCCGCCTGGTCACGGCAGCGCTGACGGCGCCGCGCGTCGGGCACAGCATCGCGTTCGGGATGTCGGACAACCCCGTCAAGCCGGTCGACACCAGCGGCGCCGGCCATCTCGGCTTCGTCCCACAGGACAGCACCGAGCCGTTCCGCGCGGGAATCGAAGCGCGCACGCCGGTTCCCGACCCCAAGGCGCCGGCGGTCAGATATCTCGGCGGCTGGTTCTGCGAACTCGGCCATCCCGACGACGAGCCGACCCGGTAGGGCCGTGGCGCCGGTTCCGCTTCGCTCCGCGAGGTTCTAGAACGGTTGCGAATCCAGCGATCCGAGGAAACACGACATGACCAAGAAAGTGGCGATCGTCACGGCGGGCGGCAGCGGCATGGGCGCGGCGACGGCGCGGCGCCTGGCGAAGGACGGCTACGAGGTCGCGATCCTGTCCTCGTCGGGCAAGGGCGAGGCGCTGGCCAAGGAACTCGGCGGGCTCGGCGTCACCGGCTCGAATTTGTCGCAGGACGACGTCAAGCGCCTGGTCGACCTGACGGTCGAACGCTGGGGTCGCGTCGATGCGCTGGTCAACAGCGCCGGGCACGGCCCGCGGGCGCCCATCCTCGAGATTCCCGACGAGGACTGGCATCGCGGCCTGGAGGTCTATTTCCTGAGCGCGGTCCGGGCGATCCGGCTGGTGACGCCGATCATGCAGGCGCAGAAATCCGGCGCCATCGTCAACATCTCGACGGCCTGGGCCTTCGAGCCCGATGCGATGTTTCCGACCTCGGCGATGGCGCGGGCGGGGCTGGCGGCCTTCACCAAGATCTTCGTCGACAAATACGCGCCCGACAACATCCGGATGAACAATGTCCAGCCCGGCTGGATCGACAGCCTGCCCGCCACCGACGAGCGACGCCAGCGCGTGCCGATGCAGCGTTACGGCACCAGCGACGAGATCGCCGGCACGATCGCCTTCCTGCTTTCGGCCGACGCCGGCTACATCACCGGCCAGAACATCCGCGTCGATGGCGGCGTCACCAAATCGATCTGAGCGGCAGGGGCGCCTGCCAGGTCATCCGGGCTTGCGGGCCGAGACCATGAAGCGGTCCTGGCTCGCCCGCTCGAGCCGCTGATAGAGCGGCATGAAGCGGCCTTGCGCGCGGTGAATGGCGCCAAGGTCCCGATCGATCGCGACATCGACGAAGCCTGCCTCGGCGAGCAGCCGGGCGATTTCCTCCGGCCGGCAGCCTTGCGAGAAATAGACGCGGGAGACGATCTCCTCATGCGTCGCGGCATGGGCGGCCGGAGGCTTCGGCGTCGAGAGGCGCCTGGCAAGCTTCGCCAGGACGCGCAGCGCCCGGCCATTGCCCGGACGCGGATTGGTCATGTCGGCATCGACGATGCCGACGCGACCGCCGGGCTTCAGCACCCGGAACCATTCCCGGAACGCGGCCGGCGGATCGGGCAGCGTCCAGACGAGATGGCGCGTCGCCACGACGTCGTAGCTGTCGGCCGCCTCGAGCGTGTCCTCGGCATCGCCGGCATAGAGCTTGATCGGCTTGCCCGCCGTCTTGGCGCGGGCGCGCGCCAGCATTGCCTCCGACAGGTCGAGGCCGGTGACGCCATAGCCGAGTTCGGCCAACAGCAACGAGATCACGCCGGTTCCGCTGGCGAGATCGAGCGCCCTGCCTCCCCCGGCCGAGGCAGGCCCGAGATGGCGCGAGAACAGCGACAGCCAGGCCTGCCGCTCTTCGCCCGAGAAAATCTCATGGCCGGGCTGGCTGTCGAACGTCTCCGACCGCATCGACCAGTAGTCGCGGATTTCGTCCTTGAGGCTGAGGTTGTGATGCAGTGTGGTCATGGCCCGGCGGCCCTTCGGTTTATGCGGCGCGGTATCGAGAACCATGAAGCCGCATCGAAGGCAAGACACAGATCTGATCACCGTCGAGTATCCGTGCCCGATACGACGACAATATTTCTCAAGATGATGATTTCGCTGTTTCTGTTTATAATAATTCCAGAAGATAAATCTTGACCCCCTCAAGGCGCGGACCTACGAGCCAGCGACTTCGTCTGGAGGTCTTCTCATGCTGTTCCTGCGCGCTCTTCTCGGCTCGGCCATGCTTGCGGCTTCACTCGTCGCCGCCGCGCCCCCCGCTCTCGCCGACAAGGTCTCCGTCATCGACGTGCTCGGCCGCAAGGTCGAGGTCGAGGCCCCGGTCCAGCGCGTGATCCTCGGTGAGGGGCGGCAGATGTATTTCGTCGCCGCGCTCGACAAGGACGATCCGTTCAAGCGCGTCGTCGGCTGGCGCGACGACCTCTCCAAGGCTGACCCCGACAGCTACAAGCAGTATCTGGCGCGCTACCCGCAGATCGCCAAGCTGCCGAGCTTCGGCGGGGCCAAGGAAGGCGCCTTCGACATCGAGCAGGCGATCGCGCTGAAGCCCGACGTGCTCTTCCTCAACGTCGAGGCGAAGGTCGCCAGCGACGAGGCGAGCCTGGTCGACAAGCTCGCGGCGGTCGGCATCCCCGTCGTCTATGTCGATTTCCGCGAGAAGCCCTTCCAGAACACCGAGCCCTCGATGCGGGTGATCGGCAAGCTCTTCGGCCAGGAGACGCTCGCCGAGGATTTCATCGCCTTCCGCGCCGCCGAGATCGCCCGCGTCACCGACCGACTCGCCAAGGTCGCGAACCTGAAGCGCCCCCTCGTCATGATGGAGCGCGCCGGCGGCTATTCCGATGATTGCTGCATGTCCTTCGGATCCGAGAATTTCGGCAAGATGGTCGAGATCGCCGGCGGCAAGAACTTCGCCTCGGACCTGATCCCCGGCACCTTCGGAACGGTCAATCCGGAAGCGGTCGTCGCCGCCAACCCGGATGTCGTGATCATCACCGGCGGCAACTGGGGCGCCTATGTGCCCGGCGGCGCCTGGGTCGGGCTCGGGCCCGGCACCGACATGGTCGAGGCACGCCGCAAGCTCGCTGGCCTCGCCAAGCGCCCGGCCTACAGCCAGACCAAGGCCGTCAAGGATGGGCGCGTCCACGCGATCTGGCACCAGTTCTACAACAGCCCCTATCAGTTCGTGGCGATCCAGGAGATCGCGAAGTGGCTGCACCCGGAGCTGTTCAAGGATCTCGATGCCGACGCCACGCTGAAGACGCTGCATGAGCGCTTCCTGCCCCTGCCCTACGAGCCCGGCTACTGGGTGAGCCTCGAGCGCAAGTGAACCCGCCAGCAGAAGCGAGCCAGCGATGAGTGCTGCCGTCACCCGCGATACCTCGCAGGGCCGCGATGTCCCGCAAGGTCGCTTGACCTATCGCGCGCTGACGCTCCGGCGGCGGCTGATCCTGCTCGGGATGTTCGGCCTGCTGCTGACGAGCCTCGTCGTCGATCTGATGCTGGGGCCGGCGCGCTACGATGCAGGCCAGGTGCTGACGACGCTGCTGAACCCGTCGGAGGCGCCGGCTGCGCTGCGCGTCGTGATCTGGGACATCCGCCTGCCCGTCGCATTGATGGCGGTCGTCACGGGGGCCTCGCTGGCGATCGCCGGCGCGCAGATGCAAACGATCCTGAACAACCCGCTCGCCAGCCCGTTCACGCTCGGCATTTCGGCGGCGGCGAGCTTCGGGGCGGCTCTCGCGCTGGTGTTCGGCGTTGGGCTGCTGCCGGTCGCGGCCGACTATATCGTCCCGATCAATGCCTTCGTCATGGCGATGGGTGCTGCCTTACTGATCCATGTGCTCAGCCAGTCGCGCGGCGTCACCACCGAAACGGTGATCCTGCTCGGGATCGCGCTGGTCTTCACCTTCAACGCGCTGCTGGCGCTGCTGCAGTTCTTCGCCTCGGAACAGGCGCTGGGGGCGGTCGTGTTCTGGACGATGGGCTCGCTCACCAAGGCGAGTTGGCAGAAGCTCGCGATCACCACCGCCGTGCTGGTGTTCACCCTGCCCTTCTTCCTGCGCCGGGCCTGGGCCCTGACGACGCTGCGGCTCGGCGACGACAAGGCGGCGAGCTTCGGCATCAATGTCCGCCGCCTGCGGCTCGAGATCATGCTGCTGGTCAGCCTGCTCGCGGCCGTGCCGGTCTCCTTCGTCGGCACGATCGGCTTCATCGGGCTCGTCGGTCCCCATATCGCGCGCATGGTCATCGGCGAGGACCAGCGCTTCTTCGTGCCGGCCTCCGCGCTGGCGGGCGCTGCGATCCTCTCGGCCTCCTCGGTCGTCTCGAAATCGCTGATCCCCGGCCTGATCTTCCCGATCAGCATCGTCACGGCGCTGATCGGCGTGCCGTTCTTCTTCAGCCTGATCATGGCCAGCCGGAAACGCGCATGGTGAGCCTCGCGCTGAGCGGTGTCGGCGTGTCCTATGGCAAGCGCCGGGTGCTGAGCGACGTCGATGCGGAAGATCTGCGCGGCGGCGAGGTCGTGGCCGTCATCGGCGCGAACGCGGCGGGCAAATCGAGCCTGTTTCGCCGCATTGCCGGTCTCGCCGGCGGCGAAGGCGCGGTGACCGTCTCCGGTCAGAGCCGCATTGCCGGCCGTGGCGTGCCCACCACCTGCTACCTGCCGCAGGACACCGCCGTGAACGCCGTGCTCACCGTCTATGAATCGATCCTGCTGGCGCTCAAGCAGGGCGGCTCCTGGTCGGTCAGCGACGGTGAACTCCAGCGTATCGACCGTGTCCTGCACGAGCTCGAGATCAGCGATCTGGCCTTCCGCGGACTCGGCGAGCTCTCGGGTGGACAGCGCCAGCTCGTCTCGATCGCCCAGACGCTGGCGCGCGAGCCCGACATCCTGCTGCTCGACGAGCCGACGAGCGCGCTCGACCTGCACCGCCAGTTCGAGGTGCTCTCACTCGTCCGCCGCCTGGCGCATGAGCGCGGCATGCTGATCCTGGTCTCGATCCACGACCTCAACCAGGCGCTGCGTTTCGCCGACCGGGTGATGGTGCTGGCCCATGCGCGCCTGGTGGCGCTGGGCGATCCGCGCATCATCGTGACGCCCGCCCTGCTCGACGAGGTCTATGGCGTCCATGCCCGCGTCGAGATGCTCGCGGGCGGAGAACCTTACGTCCTCGTCGAAGGGTCGAGCCGGCAGGTCGCCTGAGCCTGGCACCCCCGGGCGTCCTGGACCACCGTCCCATGGCCGATCGCGCCATGCCTGCCCAGCCTCCAGGCAGAATCGCGGCCGATCGCCCAATGCGGCAGCGTCGGCGGGATTGACTGTCGAAGATCGGCTGCGCAGGCTCGACGGCGTCGGCGCAACGCGCCGAGCTTGGCGGGGATTGTCGACATGCAGGTCGCAGACGAGTTGATGACGGATTTGCGCACCGGGACATGAGCGGATCGCCAGCCTTGCCTCTCGCCGCGCCTGGGACCGGCGCCCTTCGCCTCGGCGTCGATATCGGCGGCACCTTCACGGATTTCGCCCTGGTCGATGGCGCCGGCCGCCGTGTCGGCGTCCACAAGCAGCTCACCACGCCCAACGACCCCTCCTTTGCCGTGCTGGAGGGCACGCGGCGCATCCTGACTGAGACCGGCATCGCGCTCGCGGAGCTGAGCGAGATCGTGCATGGCACGACGCTGGTGACGAACGCGCTGATCGAGCGGCGCGGGGCGCGCACCGGCATGCTGGTCACGGAGGGGTTCCGAGACCTCTTCGATATCGGCAAGGAGCGGCGCTACGACCTGTTCGACATGCGGCTGCTCTTCGCCGAGCCGCTGGTCGAGCGGGCGCATCGCGCCGAGGTGCCCGAGCGTCTGCGCCATGACGGCGTGGTGCTGACGCCGCTCGACGAGGACGCCGTGCGCGCAGCCGTGACGCGGCTGGTCGAGCAGGAGGGCATCGAGGCGCTGGCGATCTGCTATCTGCACGCCTATGCCAGCGACGCCCATGAGGTGCGCAGCCGCGAGATCGCGCAGGCGCTCTATCCGCAGCTTCCCATCTCGCATTCGGCCGATGTCTTTCCCTACCGCCGCGAGTTCGAGCGCTGGACCACGACTTGCGCCAACGCCCATGCGCAACCGCTGGTGGACAGCTATCTGTCGCGACTCGAAGACGGGCTTGGCGCGATGGGCTTTGCCGGGCGCCTCTGGGTCATCGGCTCCAGCGGCGGGCTGATGACGCCGCAGACGGCGCGGCGCTACCCGGTTCGCCTGCTCGAATCCGGGCCTGCCGCCGGTGTGCTGATGTCGGCGCGGTTCGGCGTCGAGGGCGGCCGCGACAGCATCCTGTCCTTCGATCTCGGCGGCACCACCGCCAAGGGCGCGCTGGTGCGGCAGGGCAAGCCCTTGCGGAGCTACACCTTCGAAGCAGCGCATGCCTATGACTATCGCAGCGGCAGCGGGCTTTTGCTGCAGATCCCGGTGATCGACATGACCGAGATCGGGGCGGGCGGCGGCAGCATCGTCTCGCTCGATGCCCTCGGTCGCATGCGTGTCGGCCCGCGCAGCGCCGGGGCCGATCCGGGACCGGCCTGCTACGGCCGGGGTGGGACCCAGCCGACGCTAACCGACGCCAATCTCGTGCTCGGCTATCTCGACGGCGGCTCCTTCCTCGGCGGGCGGATGGCGCTCGACGTCGGGGCCGCGAAGCAGGCGATCGAAGACGGGGTCGGAGCGACGCTCGGGCTGTCGCTGGAGCGCGCCGCCTGGGGCATCCACGACATTGCCAATGAGGACATCGCGCGGGCCTTCCGGATGCATGCGACCGAGCGCGGCTTCGACTACCGCAATTGCAGCATGGTCGCCTTCGGCGGCGGCGGGCCGATCCATGCCGCGCGCATCGCCCGCAAGCTCAGAGTACCCCGCGTGATCTTCCCGGCCGGCGCGGGCGTGATGTCGGCCTTCGGCATGCTCTCGGGCGCGCCCTCCTTCGAGACGATGCGGGCCTTCCCGCGCCGGCTCGACGATCTGGCCGAGGACGAGATCGCGACCGTTCTGGGCGAGCTCGAAGCCGAGGCCGCGGCGCCGCTGCTGGTCTGCGGCGTGCTGCCATCGCAGATCATCCGGGAGCGGCGCGTCGACATGCGCTATCTCGGCCAGGGCCATGATATCGAGGTGCCGCTTCCAGCCGATGCCTCAGCCTCGGAGCTGCTGCGCCTGCTGCCGGACCTTTTCGCCGCGCGCTATCGCGAAATCTTCCATGCCAACCTGCCCGGCCTGGTCGAGATCGTCGGCTGGAAGGTCGAGGCGAGCGGCCCCGCACCCGAGCGGTTCATGACCTCGCCGGACACAGCCGGTTCACGCGGGACATCGCTCAAGGGCGAACGGGCGGCCTGGTTCCCGAGCCTTGGCGGCTATGTCACCTGCCCCGTGCATGAGCGCCTGAACCTCGCGCCGGGCATGACCATTACCGGGCCGGCATTGATCGAGGAGCCGGAATCGACCTGCCTGCTCGACGCCGGCGACGTCGCGGTGGTGGACGAACGCCATAACCTCGTCGCCGAAATCGGAGCCGCATCATGACTCGCGCGCTCGATCCGGTCGATATCGCGATCGGCTGGGACCGGCTGATCTCGATCGTCGACGAGGGCGCCGCCGCGCTGATCCGCACCTCGTTCTCGACGCTCGTGCGCGAGGGGCTCGACCTCTCCGTGATGCTGTTCGATGCGCAGGGTCGGATGATCGCGCAGAGCACGAAATGCATCCCTGTCTTCATCGGCACCGCGCCGGTGACCATGGCGGCGATGCTGGCAAAGCACCCGCCACAGACGCTGCGGCCCGGCGACGTCGTCGTCTCGAACGATCCCGTCATCGGCACCGGGCATATGTTCGACATCGCGGTGATGCGGCCGATCTTCCGGGGCGATGCAATCGTCGCCTATGCGATGAGCATCACCCATCTGCCGGATATCGGCGGCATGGGCTTTTCGGCGGCGGCGACGGAAATCTACCATGAGGGCTTGCGGCTGCCGATCTGGAAGCTGTTCGACGCCGGCCGGCGCGACGAGAACCTGATCGACCTGATCGCGCTGAATGTGCGCGTGCCCGACCAGGTGCTGGGCGACATCATGGCCAATGTCAGCTGCATCGAGATCGTCGGCCGCCAGCTCATCGATTTCATGGACGAGGCCGGCCTCGACAGCCTGGGGCCGATCGCCGACGCGATCCTCTCCCAGACGGAAGCGGCCGTGCGCGCCGCGCTGACAGCGATCCCGGACGGGATCTACGAGAATAGCCTGGACGTCGAGGCGCTGGACGAGGTGCGCCGGCTCTGCTGCCGCATCGAGAAGCGCGGCGACGCAGTTTCGATCGATTTCGCGGAGACGGGGCCTTGCGTGCGGGCCGGCATCAACGTGCCGTTCTCCTATACGAAGTCGATGGCGCTCTACACGCTGAAATGCGTCGCGACGCCGAAGCTGCCCAATAATGACGGCGCGACCGCACCCATCACGGTTTGCGCGCCCATCGATTGCATCCTGAACGCCGTGCCGCCCGCCCCATCGGCCGGACGGCACACAATCGGCCATTTCATTATGCCGCTGCTGTTCGGCGCGCTGGCCGAGATCGTGCCCGAGCGCGTCACGGCCGGCAGCGGGTTGATCAACATGATGACGTTTCAGGGCCGGCTCCCCGACGGCACTGCGGCGACGACCGGCTATTTCGCGGCCGGCGGCTTCGGCGCCATGAGCGGGCTCGACGGCCGGCCGACCACTCCGGGCTCGTCCAACATGGGCAGCACGCCGACCGAGATCTTCGAGCCGTTGAGCGGATTGCTGGTGGAGCGCAAGGCGCTGCGGCCCGATTCCGGCGGCGCCGGGCAGTTCCGCGGCGGGCCGGGGCAGGACGTCGTGATGCGCAACGACAGCGGCCATCCCATGACGCTGTTCTCGATGGCGAACCGGACGCAGTTTCCGGCGCTCGGCATCGCCGGCGGGCTGCCGGGCGCGCGGCGCGAACATCTGGTCAATGGGCAGGCGATCGCGGCGCAAGGGCGCCACGAACTGGCTCCCGGCGACCGGCTCACGCTGCAGGAGGCCGGAGGAGCAGGTTTCGGGCCGCCAGCGGCCCGGCGGCGCGAGCAGATCGAGGACGACATCCGGAGGGGTTTCGTCACCCGTGACGGCGTGGCACGCGACTATGGCGCTGCAGAGTTTGGCATGGACACGGACGAGACATAGCATCCGTCGGTCACGAGCTTGCCCGCTTGCACGATCCGGACAATATAGCGGTGCGTATGGATGTGCCGGGGTTCCGTGGAATGGCGCAAGACGACAGCATCGCATGGATCGGCCGGCTCGATCCGGCGGGGGGGCCGCGCTATCTCCAGATCGCCGACCGGATCACGCAGGCCGTCGCCGTCGGCACGCTGCGGCCGGGAGACCGGCTGCCGCCGCAGCGCCGGCTCGCAGACCTGCTCGATATCGACCTGACGACCGTGACCCGCGCCTATGCCGAGGCGCGCCAGCGCAACCTGCTCGACGCCGTGACCGGGCGCGGCTCCTTCATCGCGGCACAGCCGGACGCCTCCGGGCCTCCGGTCGATCTCAGCATGAACATCCCGCCCGCGCCCAAGGGCGTGCGGCTGGCCGAACTGATGCAGCGCGGTATCGCCGAGGTCCTGGCACGCGCCAGCGCCGACCGGCTGATGACTTATCATGTCGGCCCCGGCTCGCTGTCCGACCGGGCGGCCGGCTGCGCCTGGCTCGAACCCGTGCTGGGACGCATCGAGCCGCAGCGTCTGATCGTGGCGCCAGGCGCGCAGCCGGCGCTGGTCGCGCTGCTGAACGTGTTGGCGCGGCCGGGCGAGGCCGTGCTGTGTGAACCGTTGACCTATCCTGGGCTGCTCGCCGCCGCCCGGCAGCGAGGTCTGCGGCCGGTCCCGGTCGTGGGCGACGACGAGGGCTTGCGCCCCGACGCGCTCGAAGCCGCCATTCGCGAGCACGTCGCGCGGCTGCTCTGCCTGACCCCGACGATCCAGAACCCGACCACCATCACTATGCCGTTGGAGCGCCGCCGGCAGATCGTCGCGGTCGCGCGGGCGCATGGATTGAGCATCGTCGAAGACGACCCCTACAGCCTGCTCGCCACGGATGCGCCGCCGGCCATCGCCGCGCTGGCGCCGGAACTGACGCATCATGTCGCGACGCTGTCGAAGACGCTGACGCCCGGCCTGCGCACAGCCTTCATCGTCATGCCCAAGGGCACGAGTCCCGACGCGCTGGTCCAGGCGCTGCGCGCGATCACGCTGATGCCGGCGCCGCTGATGACGGCGTTGGCGACGCACTGGATCAGGGTCGGCGCGGCCGGCGACCTGCTCGACGGCGTGCGCCGCGAGGCGGCGGCGCGGCAGGCTCTGGCGCGTGCGATCCTGCCATCTTCGGGCCGCAGCCATCCCAATGGCCTGCATATCTGGCAGCCATTGCCGGCGCATTGGGACCGTCACCGCCTGATCGAGGCCGCGCGCCGCGCGGGGCTCGGCGTCACGCCGTCGGATGCGTTCAGCGTCGAGGGCCGGGCGCCGGACGCGGTGCGGATTTCGCTGGGGGGCGTGCCCGACCGGGCGCGGCTTGGCGAGGCCTTGACGACGCTCGCCGCCATCATCGGCGATGAGCGCGTGGCTGACCACGCCGTCGTTTGAGTGTCCGATCAGCCTTCCGGCTCGTCACGCTCCTTCGGCCGGGCGAGACGCCCCTCCTCGGCCTTGTGGAAGAACTGCGCCGCGACGAGCCAGCCCTTGAGCGGCTGCAAGGGCGGAATGCAGGTCAGCAGGATCAGCGGCAGCGTCGTGACGAGATGGACCCAGGTCGGCGGATTATAGGTCAGCTCGAGCCAGAGCGGGAACGCGGCCGCCGGCACGCAGACGAACATCATCACGAAGAAGGCCGGACCATCGGCGGGATCGGCGAAGGAATAGTCGAGGCCGCAGACCTCGCAGGACGGGCGCAGTTTCAGGAAGCTCTGGAACAGATGCCCCTTGCCGCAGCGCGGGCAGCGTCCGCGCAGCCCGGTCTGCAGCGGTGAGAGTGGCGGCCATTGCTCGCCGGACATGACGGTCTCCCGAAAGCGCGCCGCATGGCCGGCGCCGCCTTCACATGGGAGCGGATGAATACAATGTCAATATTGTATGCATCACTGCGGACGGCCTGCGGCAATCCGCTCAGATATGAATGGCGTGGCCGAGCGCCTTGAGGGCTGCCTCCTGGAAGCCTTCGCCCAACGTCGGATGGGCGTGGATCGTGCCCGCGACGTCTTCCAGCGTCGCGCCCATCTCGATGGCGAGGCCAAACGCGGTCGAAAGCTCGGAAACACCGGAGCCAACTGCCTGGATGCCCAGCACGAGCTGCGTTTCGGAATGGGCGACGATGCGGACGAAGCCCTGCTCGCCGTCGCGGGTCATCGCCCGGCCATTGGCGGCGAAGGGGAACTGGCCGATCTTGACGTCGAGCCCGGCGCGCTTGGCGTCTTCGGGGGATAGTCCCGCCGAGACGATTTCGGGATGGGTGAAGCAGATCGCCGGGATGCAACGCTTGTCCCAGGCGCGGGGCAGCCCGGCTGCGATCTCCGCGACCATCTCGCCCTGGGCCATGGCGCGGTGGGCCAGCATCGGCTCGCCGGTGACGTCGCCGATGGCATGGATGCCGCGCATCGTGGTTTCGCAGCGTTCATTGATGCGGATGAAGCGGCCATCCATGTCGAGCACCAGCTCCTCCAGGCCGAGGCCAGCCGTGGCGGGCGCCCTTCCGACCGTGACGAGGATTTTGTCGGCGGCGATGCGGCGCTCCTGGCCGTCCGCCGTCTCGACCAGCAGGGCGTCGCCCTTGGGCGTGGCGCCGCGCGCCTTGGCGCCGAGCAGGACCTCGACGCCGAGCGCGGTGAGCTGCTTTGCAACCGGCGCGGTCAGTTCGGCGTCGTAGAGCGGCAGGATGCGCCCTTGCGCCTCCACGACCGTGACCTGGCTGCCGAGCCTGGCGAAGGCGATGCCGAGTTCCAGCCCGATATAGCCGCCGCCGACGACGGCGAGGCGCCTCGGCACCTCCGAAAGAGACAACGCTTCCGTCGAGGAGATGACCGCGCCGCCGAAGGGCAGGAACGGCAATTCGACCGGGACCGAGCCGGTCGCGATGACGATCCGCTCAGTGCGGATCACCTTGGGGCCTGTCTCGGTCTCGACCACGACGGTCTTGCCGTCGCGGAAGCGGGCGCGGCCATGGACGATCTTGACCTTGGCCTTGCGAAGCAGGCCGGCGACGCCGTTGTTGAGGCGCGCGACGATGCCGTCCTTCCAGGCGACAGCCTTGCCGAAATCGAGGGCGGGCGCGCCGGCCGTCAGGCCGAAGGGCGTCTTGCCGGCTGCGGCGTGGACCGCCTTCTCGAATTCCTCGGCGACATGGATCATCGCCTTGGAGGGGATGCAGCCGACATTCAGGCAGGTGCCGCCGAGCTTGCCGCTTTCGACGATGACGGTGTCGATGCCGAGCTGCCCGGCGCGGATGGCGCAGACATAACCGCCAGGGCCGGCGCCGATGACGAGCAGCTTGCAGATGATCTCGGTCATGACTGAACTCCACCCGGAACCGGGAAGGCTTTCCATTGGAAACACGCGGTCGTCCCGGGCGACCGAAGGGAGATCCGGGACCCATTCCGGAACGGTTCAGGCATGGATCCCGGATCTCCGCTTCGCTGCGTCCGGGATGACCCCGTGAATTTCATCGGACAATCGCCAAGGCATCAAAGGTCCACAAACAGCAGAGCCGGGTTTTCCAGCAGTTCCTTGAGGCGCTGCACGAAGACCGCAGCATCCCAGCCATCGACGACGCGGTGGTCGAAGCTCGACGACAGGTTCATCATCTTGCGCGGGACGAAGGTCGTGCCGTCCCAGACTGGCCGGACCATCATCTTGTTGACGCCGACAATGGCGACCTCGGGGTGATTGATTACGGGCGTCGTCGCGATGCCGCCCATGGCGCCCAGCGAGGTGATGGTGATCGTCGAGCCGGTGAGCTCGTCGCGGGTCGCGGTGCCGTCGCGGGCGCGCTCGGCGATGCGGTTCAGTTCGAGCGCGCAGCCGAAGATGTCGCGGGCCTCGGCATGCTTCACGACCGGGACCATCAGCCCGCCCGGCGTCTGCGTGGCGATGCCGAGATGGATGCTGGCATGCTGGTGAACGATGCCGGCCTCATCGTCGAAGAGCGCGTTCAGATTGGGCTGCTCGGCCAGCGCCTTGACCATAGCGCGCATCAGGAAGGGCAGCAGCGTCAGCTTGGGCCGTTCCGGCGTCGGCTTCTTGTTGAGCGTCGCGCGCAGATCCTCCAGCGGGGAGACGTTGACCTCCTCGACGATGGTAATGTGCGGGATGCGCGATTTCGACAGCGCCATCTTTTCGGCGATGCGCCGGCGCAGGCCGACGATCTTGACGTCGGTGACGCCTGATTTCTCGGACAGGCCGGGCTTGCGCTCGGCCTCGGGGCCGCGCAGCAGGAAGGCGTCGATATCCTCGTGCAGGATGCGGCCGGCGGGTCCTGTGCCGGCGATCTGCCGCAGGTCGATGCCGGCCTCGCGCGCCTTCAGGCGCACGGCGGGCGAGGCAACCGGCTTTTCGCCGGCTGCGCGCCTCGGCGCGGCGACAGCGGCAGCCTGCGGCGGAGCGGTTCGCTTGGGCACCGATGTCGGCATCGCCACGGGCGCGGCAGGCTCGGGTGCCTTCGGCTTCGCAGGAGCAGATTGCGGTGCCGGCGTCTCCGGGGCGGGCTCGGATGCGATGGAAACCTCGGGTTCCGGTTCCGCGGCCGGCTCCGGTGCGGTGCGCGCGTCGCCCGCGATCTTCAGGCGCACGATGGCGGAGCCGATCGCGACCGTGTCGCCGATCTCGGCGCCGATCCAGAGCACCTCGCCGTCGGTGGGTGCGGGAATCTCGACGGTGGCCTTGTCGGTCATCACGGCGGCGAGGAGGTCGTCCTCACGGACGATGTCGCCGACCTTGACGTGCCACTCGACCAGTTCGGCCTCGGCGATGCCTTCGCCGACATCGGGCAGCTTGATGATGCGCTCAGCCATCAGCGACTCTCCATCAGCTCGGTGAGCGCCCGGCCGACACGGTCGGGGCCGGGGAAATAGGCCCATTCCTGCGCATGCGGGTAGGGCGTGTCCCAGCCGGCGACGCGGGCGACGGGCGCCTCCAGATGGTAGAAGCAATGCTCCTGCACCAGGGCTGCGAGCTCGGCGCCGAAGCCGGAGGTCAGCGTCGCCTCGTGCAGCACCATGCAGCGCCCGGTCTTGGATACCGAGGCGACGATGCTCTCCAGGTCGAGCGGCACCAAGGTCCTGAGATCGATGACCTCGACGTCGATGCCGGTCTCCTGCGCCACCGCCTGCGCGACATGGACCATGGTGCCATAAGTGACGATCGTGCAGGCGGAACCCTCGCGGCGGATCGCGGCCTTGCCGAGCGGCAGCGCGTAATGCGCCTCGGGGACCTCGCCGAGCTCATGCTTCGACCAGGGCGTGACCGGGCGGTCGTGATGGCCGTCGAAGGGGCCGTTATAGAGCCGCTTGGGCTCGAGGAAGATGACCGGGTCGGGATCCTCGATCGCCGCGATCAGCAGCCCCTTGGCGTCATAGGGGTTCGACGGCACCACCGTCTTCAAGCCCGAGACATGGGTGAACAGGGCTTCCGGGCTCTGGCTGTGGGTCTGGCCACCGAAGATGCCGCCGCCGGTCGGCATGCGGATCACGATCGGGCAGGTGAAATCGCCGTTCGAGCGGTAGCGCAGCCGGGCCGCTTCCGAGACGATCTGGTCGTAGGCCGGATACATGTAATCGGCGAACTGGATCTCGATGCAGGGGCGCAGACCATAGGCCGCCATGCCGACCGCCGTGCCGACGATGCCGAGCTCGCTGATCGGCGCATCGAAGCAGCGGTTGACGCCGTATTTCTGCTGCAGGCCATGGGTGCAGCGGAACACGCCGCCGAAGAAGCCGACATCCTCGCCATAGACCACGACATTGTCGTCGCGGCCCATCGACACGTCCATGGCGGAGCGGATCGCCTCGATCATCGTCATGCGGGCCATCGCGTCAGACTCCGATCTGCTGGCGCTGGCGGCGCAGATGCGGCGGCATCTCGGCGTAGACGCCCTCGAAGATGTCGCGCGCCGAGGGCTTGCCCCCGGAATGCAGCGTGCCGAAGCTCTCGGCCTCCTTCTGCGCGGCGATCACGGTGGCGAGGATTTCCGCCTCGGCCTGGGTATGGCGCTCCTGCGACCAGGCACCGACCGCGATCAGATGGTCCTTGAGACGCAGCAGCGGATCGCCGAGCGGCCAGCCATCCGATTCCGCCTTGGGGCGATAGGCCGACGGATCGTCGGAGGTGGAATGGGCGCCAGCGCGGTAGGTGACGTATTCGACCAGCGTGGGCCCCAGATTGCGCCGCGCCCGCTCGATCGCCCATTGCGCCACGGCATACACAGCAAGGTAGTCATTGCCGTCGACACGGAGCGCCGGGATGCCGAAGCCTAAGCCCCGCGCCGCGAATGTGCCGGAATTGCCGCGCGCGATGCCCTGGAAGGTCGAGATCGCCCACTGGTTGTTGACGACGTTCAACACGACGGGCGCCTTGTAGGTCGAGGCGAAAACCAGCGCCGCGTGGAAATCGGGCTCAGCGGTGGCGCCGTCGCCGACCCAGGCGGCGGCGATGCGGCTGTCGCCCTTGATCGCCGAGGCCATGGCCCAGCCAACCGCCTGGACGAATTGCGTCGTCAGATTGCCGGAGATCGTGAAGAAGCCGTTCTCCTTGGAGGAGTACATCACGGGAAGCTGGCGGCCCTTCAGCGGGTCGCGCTCGTTGGAATAGATCTGGCACATCATGTCGACCAGCGGATAGCCGCCGGCGATGAGCAGGCCCGCCTGGCGATAGGTCGGGAAGTTCATGTCGCCCGGCGACAGCGCGATGCGGAAGGCGGAGCTGACCGCCTCCTCGCCGGTGTGCTGCATGTAGAACGAGGTCTTGCCCTGGCGCTGCGCCATCTGCATGCGCGCATCGAAGGCGCGCAGCGTCATCATGTTGCGCAGGCCTGCGATCAGATCGTCGTTGCCGAGATCGGGCACCCAGGGGCCGACCGCCTTTCCTTCACCATCGAGCACCCGGATGATCGAATAGGCGAGGTCGCGGATCTCTTCGGGCGCGACATCGACCGGCGGTCTGCGGACCGAGCCTGCCTCGGGGATTACGACATTCGAGAAATCGGGCTGGCCGCCCGGCCTGCTCGCCGGTTCCGGCACATGGAAACGAAGCGGAGTGTCAGCGGTCACGCTGTTGGAGATCATCGTGTTGGAGGTCATGGGCCGCGCTCCAGTCGTTCCACAGGCATCGCCTTGCTCCCCAGCATTCCGCCGTCCGGTCCGGACGGCAAGCCGTAACGTCGTCCCGGGGCCTCGTTTCCATGCCGGCAAAACGGCGCACGGACCTTCACCCTCTTGATCCCAAGCTAGCGCGGTCCGCGAAAAGAATTCTCTCGAAAATGGTTGCACCAGGAACAGTCCGCAGAAATAATATCTGCCTATGTTCGATTATGCAGGATGATTTCCCGTGATACCGCGCAACAAGCGACAGGACGAGCCCGACCAGACCGATCTGCGGATTCTCTCCGCCTTGCAGGAGGATGGCCGGCTGACCACGAACGCGCTGGCGGAGAAGGTGGGCCTGTCGCCCTCGCCATGCTGGACGCGGGTGAAGCGGCTGGAGGAGAATGGGACGATCGAGAAATACGTCGCCGTGCTCGACCAGAAGGTGCTCGGCTTCACCAATGTCGTCTTCGTCGAGATCACGCTCGACAAGCATGACGACAAGATCCTCGACCATTTCGGCGAGGCACTGACCCGGATTCCAGAGGTGGTCGAGGCCTATCTGGTCACCGGCGAATACGACTATTTCGTCAAGGTCGTGGTCAGCGGAACCGACCATTACGAGCGCTTCCTGCGCGAGACGCTCTATCGCATCCCCGGCATCCGCCAGACCCGCACGACCTTCGGGCTTCGGACGCTGAAACGGGCGATCTCGATCGATCCGCTGAAGATGCCGAAGCCGTGAGGCTTCTGCATTCCAGTCTGGTCATTGCCCCTCGAAGCGCATCGTCATTCCGGACGTAGCGAAGCGGAGATCCGGAATCCATGCCTGAACCTCCATCGGAAGCGCTCTGACATGGATCCCGGGTCATGCCCGGGATGACAGTGGTGGCTCCGAGGAAACGTGTCAGCCGGCCAGCACGAAACCGTCATCCTGCGCCGCCATCGCGACGGCCGCCTCCAGATCCGGTCCGGCCGAGGCGTGGATGGTGAAAAGGCCCTCGCCAACCGCGACATCGTCGCCGACCCGGCGCAGCAGATCGATGCCGGCGCTCTTGTCGAAGGGCGCGCCGGCGCGGCGTGCAATGCCGGACATGCACCAGCCATCGATCTCACCGATCCGGCCCGCTCGTGCCGCCCGCACCGTGTGGGTCAGCGCGGCCGGCCTCGGCACGACATCGCGCCGTCCCTGCGCCGCGACGATCGCGTCGAGAGCCTGGCGAGCCGCCCCCGATGCGAGCAGCTCGGTCGCCCGCGCGCGGCCATGTTCCAGCGTCGCGATCGCCGGGTCCCAGGACAGGATGCGCCCGGCGAAGGCGAGCGCCTTGTCGCGCAGGTCGGTGGGAGCCTCGGTATGGCCCTCCAGCACCCAGAGCACGTCGCGAACCTCCAGCGCCGGGCCGATGCCGCGCCCGATCGGGCCAGCGCCACAGGTCGGGATGGCCTCGACATGCAAGCCGACGGCACGGCCGACCGTCTCGAACAGCGCCCCGAGTTCCACGGCTTCCGCCTGGTCGCGTAGCTTCGCCCGCCGCCCATAGGGCAGGTCGACGACGACATGGGTCGAGCCGGCCGTCAGCTTCTTGGAGATGATCGAGGCAACGGACCAGCGATTGGAATCGATCCCGAGCGGGCGCGTGATCGCGTTCATCACGTCGTCGACGGCGGAATGGTTGAGGCGGCCGTTCCAGGCGATGCAGGCGCGGGCCTGCGCCACGGTGCGGCGAACCTCGTCTTGGGTGAGATCGACCTTGGCCAGCACCTCCATCGCATCGGCCGTTCCGGCCGCCGAGGTGATCGCCCGCGACGAGGTTTTGGGCATCGCCAGCCCATGGGCTGCGACGATCGGCGCCACGATCAGCGTGATGCGGCTGCCGGGTATGCCGCCCATCGAATGCTTGTCGACGACGATCGGCTCGTCCCAGCGCATCGGCGTGGAGAAGCCGGCGCGGACAAGGCTGAGCGCGCCGACCTCGGCATCGCTGAGCGAGCGCGTCGCGGCGACGAGGAAGGCCGAGATCTCACCTTCGGGATAGCGCCCCTCGACGATGTCGCGCAGCAACATCGCGTATTGCGCGGCATCGAGTTCGGCACCCTGGATCTTGGCGCGCAGCGCGTCGCGGCTGTGCTGTGGCGGGGTGCGGGTCAGCGTGATTTCGCTGCCCGCGGGCAGCGCCAGCTGGGCGAAGGCCTCGCGCGACAGGCCGATCTCGTCGGGTTCGAGCAGCCAGCCGGGCTCGACAACGTTGATGCGGGCGCGGATGCTGCGGCGATTTCCCTGCGCATCGGGCTGGCCGGCGACATCGACCCGGCCCGGCCCGTCGAAATCCTCGACGCCGAGCAGGCTGTCGCGGGGCAGATAGGCGATGGTGTCGCGCCAGGCGTCGATCGGGATCGGCTTCAGCACGAGGCGGCGGGTCGCGGCATCGATCGCGGCCAGGACATGCTCGACGCCCTCCTCGACGGTGCCGTCGTTCGAGACGGTGATGGTCTCGATGCCTTCAGGCCATTGCGGCGCGGCGCGGGCGAGACGTGCCGCGATGTCGGCGGCGGTCTCGCGCCCACGGGCGGCGAGCCGGCGGGCGAGCGTCTCGGGCGAGGCAGTGATGTTGATGATGATCAGGCGCGTCACCGCGGCAGCCAATACCTCCAGCACGCCGCGCGAGCCATTGGCGATGACGTGCCTGCCCTGCGTGAGGTCGTCGCGCAGGGACGCGCGCAGGCCGTAATGCAGGCCATGGGCATTCCATGAGACCAGAAGCCCGCCGGCGGCGGACAGCGCGGCGAAGCCCGCCTCGTCGATCGCCTCGTGATCCTCGCCGCCGGCATCGGCCGGGCGGGTGATCAGGCGCCGGGCGAAGCCGAAACGGCCGCTGTCGGACAACGCCGCCCTGGCGCCGTCCATGAGCGTGTCCTTGCCAGCGCCACTGGGGCCGACGACGACGAAGAGGATGCCTGGCCGCATGATCCCGGTATCGCCTTCAGGCCTCGTCGAGTCCGATATCGACCGCGGGGGCCGACTGGGTGATCTTGCTGGTCGAGATGTAGTCGACGCCGGTCTCGGCAATGGCGCGAATCGTCTCGTAGCGGATGCCGCCCGAGGCCTCGATCTTGGCGCGGCCTGCGACATAGGCCACCGCTTCCTTCATCTCCGGAATCGGCATGTTGTCGAGCATGATGACGTCGGCGCCGGCCGCGACCGCGTCGCGGACCTGATCCATCCGGTCGCATTCGACCTCGATCTTGGTCAGCACCGGCAGCCTCTTGCGGGCCCGCTCGACCGCCTGGGCGATGCCGCCGCAGACCGCGATGTGGTTGTCCTTGATCATCACGCCGTTGTCGAGCCCGAGGCGATGGTTCAGCCCGCCGCCGCAGGCGACGGCGTGCTTCTCCAGCATGCGCAGGCCGGGCGTCGTCTTGCGGGTGTCGATCAGGCGGGCCGAGGTGCCCTTGATGATCTCGACATAGCGCGCCGTCTCGGTGGCGATGCCAGACAGGCGCTGGACGATGTTGAGCGCGGTGCGCTCGGCGGTGAGGATGCCCTGGGCCGGGCCCTCGACCAGGATCAGCGTCGCTCCGGCCTCGACGCGGTCGCCATCCGCGACCTCGACCTTGAGCGACAGCCTGGGCTCATAACGCTGGAAGATGGCGGCAGCGACCTCCATGCCGGCCAGCGTCATCGGCTCGCGGGCGTTCATACGGAAGGCGCCGGTCTCACCGGGCTCGATCATGAGCTGCACGGTCAGGTCGCAGGAGCCGATGTCCTCCTGCAGCCAGAGGTCGATCAACCGCTGCGTCTGGAAACGGTCATACATGCGCTGCAGCCCCTGACACGCGCTCCCGCAACCTTGGCGCGGGCCTCGCCATGGGGAGCAAATAGCATGGATGGCCCGATATCATGACCGTTTGTGTACCAACGATGCTGAGCGGATCCCGGGCTGTCAAGCAAGGAATGGAGCGCGATGCTCGGGATGACCAGCTCTCGACGCCTCCACGCTTGAAATCGGGCCTGTATCGCCGTTGGCGCGCTAAATTCGCAAGCAATTGCTGCACCGCCCGCCGCCAGATTGGGCGAGAACCAGCATTGACAAGCCATATGTATACCAACAAACTTCACCTCGTCCCGCGCAAGACTTCTATGCGGCGGGCAAGACACAAACGCTACGAAGCGGCTTGAAGCCGCCGGGGATTGACAGCTACGGCAGATCATCGACGCACAGTCGCGGGCGATGAGCATTTGGTTTGTGGCCCGTCAGCCGGGCCACTCATGATGCATGGGCCGCCCCATGCATGGACCGCACGATGCAGGCCTGGGAGGGCAATCATGAAAAGACTCGCAATCGCAACCATCCTGGCGGCATCGCTGGGCCTTTGTGCCGGCCTGAGCCAGGCACAGACCGCCGCGACCAAGAAGATCACCCTGACCGGCGGCTCCGTCGGCGGCGCCTGGAGCGCCATCGGCAATGCGATCGGCGAGACGATCCGGCGTGAATCGCCCGGCGCCTCCTTCGGCTACGAGCCCGGGCGCGAGGCCGCCAACATCCAGCTCGTCTCGACCGGAAAGGTCGAGCTCGGCATCGCTCATGCGCAGCTCATCAAGCGGGCGCAGGCGGGCGAGGAGCCGTTCAAGGCGCCGATCACCAATCTGCGCGCGATCGCGCTGATCGACCCGACGGCCGCGGTGCAAATTCTCGTGCGCGAAGATGCCGGGATCGAGAGCTTCGAGAGCATCCTGGCCGCCAAGAAGCCCGTACGGATCGCGCTCAACCAGCGTGGCACGCTGATGGCCGTGACCGGCGAAGAGGTGTTCAAGGCCTACGGCATCACGGCCAAGGACATCGAGGGCTGGGGCGGCCGCATCCACCATGTCGACTACAATGCCGGCCTGGAGATGATGAAGAACGGACAGGTCGATGTCATCATCAACATGCTCGCGTTCCCGTCCGGCCAGATCAACAGCGCCACGCGGGAGATGAAGGTCAAGATGCTCGGCATCTCGCCCGAGGCGACCGCCAAGCTGGGTGCCCTGCTCGGCACGGCGCCGATCACCGTACCGGCCGGGACCTATGCCTTCCAGCCGGCCGCGGTGCCGACCATCACCGGCAGCGTCGTGCTCTTCGCTTCGGCCGAGATGAAGAACGAGGATGCGGCCCTGATCGTCGACGGCATGATCAAGCATTTCGACTATCTGCGGCAGGCCCATGCGATGATGGCCCGGCTGGAGCCGGTCAACCTGACGCAGACCGCGCCGCTGGCCCTCCACCCCGGCGCAGAGGCCGCCTATCGGAAAGCCGGCCTGCTGAAGTAAGGCGCGGCTCCATCCCGTTCCGCCATCCAGAGGACGAGGTGTCGCGATGCCGCCCTTGCTGAAGCTGCTGGCACCGGGACGACCCCGCCAGCTCGATGCACCCGAGCAATGGACGGTGCATATCGTCGGCGTCGCCACCGCGGTTCTGCTGCTGGCGATCTCGTTCGGCTGGTATGTCAACCGCGAGATCGCGCTGTTCCTGTTCCTCGGAGCCGTTCTGTCGCTCGCCTTCCTGACGACGACGGCCAATCCATTGCGCCGGACCGGCCGCTCCTGGTGGGCCTGGGGCCTGGTCGGCCTGTCGGTTTCCTCATGCGGCTACTTCATCGCGATGCATCCCGTCCATGAGATGCGCCTGCCGATGATCGACGAACTGTCCAACCTCGATATCGCCGCCTCGATCGTGTTGATCGCGCTGGTGATGGAGGCGACGCGGCGCTGCATCGGCATGATCCTCGTCGTGCTGGTGGCGACCTTCCTGGCCTATGCCATCTTCGGCAGCAAACTCTCGGGCGCCTTCGCGCATCGCGGCTTCAGCACGCAGGAGATCGTCGACCATCTGGTCTTCTCGACCAACGGCCTGTTCGGGCCGGCGCTCGAGGTCGCCGCCTTTCTGGTCGTCGTCTTCGTGATCTTCGGCGCACTGCTCGACCGGATCGGCGGCGCGGACTTCTTCTACGACGTCGCCAACAGTCTCGTCGGCAAGCAGGTCGGCGGCGCCAGCAAGGTCGCGGTCGTCTCCTCTGGTCTCTATGGCTCGATCTCGGGTTCGCCGACGGCCGACGTCGTCACCACCGGCTCCTTCAGCATCCCGCTGATGATCCGCACCGGCGTGAGCCGCACCTATGCGGGCGCGATCGAATCGGCGGCCTCGACGGGCGGCGCGCTGCTGCCGCCGGTGATGGGCTCGGCGGCCTTCCTGATGACCGACTTCACCGGCATCCCCTATGCGACGATCGCCCTGTCGGCGCTCGTTCCGGCCCTGCTCTATTATCAGTCGGTCTTCCTCGCGGCGCATTTCCGCGCGCATCGCGACGGGCTCGAGCCGATGTCGCATGGCGAGGCTCCGTCGATCCTGACCGTGCTGCGGCGGGACTGGCTTTACCTCGTCCCGATCGGCCTCTTGGTCTGGGGCGTGCTCAACCTCAACCGCCCGTCCTTCGCCGGCGCCATCGCCTGCGCCGCCCTGCTGCCGGTCGCGCTGCTGCGGCAGCGGAGTCCGGTTCAACTCGTCAAGACGCTTTTCTTCGGCCTCAGCGACGGCATGCGCGGCATGATCGGCGTCGGCGTCGCCTGTGCCATCGCCGGGCTCGTCGTGGGCACGCTCTCGATGACGGACCTCACCGGCAAGATCAGCTCCGGCCTGTTCCACATGGCCGGCGGCAGCCCGATCCTGACCATCATCGTCGCCGCCTTCGTCATCATCGTGCTTGGCATGGGCATGCCGACGCCGGCCGTCTATGCGCTCTCGGCCGTGCTGGCCGCGCCGGCGCTCATCGCGCTCGGGATCGCGGTGCTGCCGGCGCATCTCTTCATCGTCTACATCGCCTCGATGTCGGCGATCACGCCGCCGGTCGCGGTCGCTGCCTTCGCTGCGGCCTCGATCGCCAAGGCCAATCCGGTGATGATCGCGCTCGTCGCCTGCCGGATCGCGATGGTGGCCTTCATCCTGCCCTTCGTCTTCATGTACCAGCCGGCCCTGCTGCTGGTGGGATCGCTCTGGCAGATCGTTACAGCCGTGGGGGCGGTCGCGCTCGGCGTGCTCGCCCTCAATGCGGCGATCGAAGGCTATTACATCGTCATGCTCGACCTGACGAAGCGCGTCCTGCTGTTTGCGGCCGGCGTCGCGCTGTTCCTGCCGTTCCAGAGCCTGCAGATAACGGGCGCGCTGTTGCTGGCGGCCGTGACGGCCTGGCTATGGGCGGGCAAGCGGGCCACGCGAGCGACGCCGGGGATCGCATAGCGCTTGCTGTCCGGGCTCGGAGCCACGCCGTCATTCCGGGGCTTCGCGGAGCGAAGAGCCCGGAACCCATATCCGCTGCTTCGTCAGGATGACGTGACCGCGCGCCGCGCCCCCTTCTGAACCGACCGCGGCTATGGGTTCCGGGCTCGCCCTACGGGCGCCCCGGAATGACGGCAAGGGCCGTTCGCGCGCCGCTCAGTTCCCGAGATCGCGGGCGACGCGGAAGCCCGCCACCTGATCGCGGATGCCGGGTTCGCTGACGATGCGGGAATCCAGGGTGCGCGCGGCCGGCGGATCGGCCCATGAGCCGCCCCTGAGGATGCGACCCTCCTCCTCGCGGCAGATCGGCGGCGGAAAGGGCTGGCCGGGCACTGACGGGTCGGGCGGGCAGGTATCGACCCATTCCCACAGGTTTCCGCTGAGATCCGACAGGCCCCAGGCGGTCGCGGCGAAGCTGCCGACCGGGGCGGTGTTGCGATGACCATCGCGGCAGGGCGCAGCGGCCCAGGACGGATTGGCTTCCTTCGCGGTCTGGTCGGCGCCGTTGCCGATGGCGCAGAGCCTTGCCGGATCGGCCATGTCCTTGGCCGAGCTCGCCGCGAGATGATGCCATTCCGGGTCGGTCAGCAGGCGGTAGCGCTGGCCGCTGCGCTTCGAGAGCCAGGCGACATAGGCCTTGGCATCGCCATGGCTGACGCAGGCGACCGGGTCGTTCTCCGTCTGCGGATAGCCCGGATCCTGCCAGGACAAGGTCGGCGCGAGCTTCCAGACCGGCGCGCGGACATGGCAGCCGAGCTCGACGACATGGCCGGACTGCGCGACGAAGGCGCGGTACTGCGCGCGCGTCACCTCGAAGCGGCCGACCGCGAAGGGCTGCGGCAGGCTGACCTCGACGATGCGCGGCGTCGCCCCGGTCGAGAGCTGCATGCGGACATCGCCGTCAGGGACCAGCACCAATTCCGGGCAATCGGCGCAATCGCGGAAGCCCTCGCCCGAGCCCGGCTTGATCCAGAGCCGGGTGCCGGCGGCGGCGAGATCGACATAGCCGAGCGCGGCCAGCCGCGACGTGATCCGGTTCTTGTCGACGCCGGCCGCCAGCAGTTCGAGCAGTGCCGCGCGGTCCGTGGTGGCGGCGATGCGCTGCGCCATCTCGACGGCGGGGTCCTTGGGCGGCGCGACCGGCAGGAGCTTCAGCGTGGGGGTGGCGCTGGCCGCGCCTTGCTGCGGCGGCCTGGTCTGGGCCGTTGCGGCGGCCGCCGTCATGAGCAGGCCAATGCCGGCGGCGATGATCGGGAGGGCGATGCTGGCGCCGGGCGATGTCGGCGCAGGCTTTGCGCCGGGCAGGCAGCGCTGCTGCAGGCCCGGCGCGTCGCGGGAGGGGATCATGCGCAGGGCGCGGTCTTGAATTCGACGCGGCGGTCGACGGCCGTGCTGGCGTCGTCGCGCGGCAGGCCGACGAGCGCCTCGCGATAGCCGACGCCCGAGGGGCGCAGGCGTTGCGAGATGCCGGGCGCCTGGCCGGCCATCAGCGAGGCGATGCGCTCGGCGCGGTCGCGCGAGAGCCGGTCGTTCAGGCCTTCCGGACCCGTGCGGCTGGCATGGCCGACAACCTCGAGGCAGACGCCGGCCTTGGTCGCGCTGGCGGCAATCTCGCGCAGCCAGGCGGGGTAGCTCGCGGAGAGCTTGCGGTCGGCGTTGAAGGCGGTCGAGTTCGGCTCGAACAGGAACTTCACGCCGAGCTGGCCCAGCGAGAAGCCGCGCTCGACCATCTGGCCGAAGGTTGAGTCGGCCTGGCTGGTCTCGCCCAGTGCCGCATAGGAGAGGTAGAGCCCGTTCAGCACGCGAAGCTGGTCGCCGCCCGGCTGTTCCTTGGCCTCGCGGTAGAGGTCGCGCGCCTTGGCGTGATCGCCGGCCTCGTAGGCGGCGGTTGCCTCCCGGATGCGGGCAGCGGCTCCGAGCTGGTCGATATAGGCCGCCGAGACGGGCGTGCCCGGCTGGCCCTTCTGGCAGGCCTCGATATAGGCGCGGGTGGCGGCATCCATGCCCCAGACCGGGCTGTCGGAGTAGGACGCGGCGGGGGCGATATCGACATTGTTGACGACGGAGCGCGAGACGCTGCGGGCATAGACGGTCTTGGCCTCGCGCTCGACCAGGGCAAAGCAGATCCAGAAGGCATCGCGCTCGCCGCCGGGCTGGCCGGCATTGTTGATCGTGTTGAAGGTGCCGATGAAGACGAACTTCGCCTTGGCGACGTTCTCCGGCGTGAAGGCCAGAACCTTCACATGCGGATAGCGCTGCGCGACGAGCTCGGCGATGCGCTTGTCGAAGCCGCGGGTCGCGGCCGACTGGATGCCGGTGACTCCGTCGATCAGCGGATCGATCACGATCGTCGTCTCGCCGGCGCTGGCGGGCAGCTTGGCGAACAACTCGGTCGCAGCCTTCATGAAGGCCTGCTCCAGCGGCACGAGCGCCGGGGCCTTGGTCGCGGCGACCGGCTGGGCGATCGCGGACGGTGCACTGCCGACAGCCGCAAGGGCCAGGAACACGGCAGCGCTGAGCGAACGGAGGGTCACGGCGCGTTTCCGGCAGAGGTCCAGCTTTGCGACCGGATGCCCACGACCGAGGACTGGGCGGACGAGGATTGAAGGCTGAACCATAACGTCATCTCCCTATTTGAACCATCCGTGCGCCGGGCCAGGCCGGAGCAGCGCGTGCCATGACAATGCGCGAAGCCGATACGCTTGCCTGTTCCGCAGGGAACAAGCCCATCACGCAGCCTCCAGCGGCGCGAAGACCGAAACGCGGCCGATCCCGCGCAGCTCGACCTCGGCGAGCGGGCGCACCAGAGCCGACCCGCAGATCCGCGCTGCCTCCGGGCCGATACAGATCGACGATCCTAGCTCCTTGTTGAGGGCCTCGAGCCTCGCCGCCATGTTCACGGCATCGCCATGGGCGGTGTAGTCGAGCTTGGCGCCGACGCCGACATCGCCGACGATGGCGACGCCGGTCTCGATTCCCTGCCGGGTGCGGCCGAGCCGGATCGCCGCGGCGAGACCCTGCGCGCGATACCCTTCCGTCCAGGCCAGGATCGCGACCGCGCAGGCGAGCGCCCGCCGGGGATGGTCGGCGAGATCGAGCGGAGCGTTGAAGAAGGCGTGGACGGCGTCTCCGACGAGCTTGTCGACCATGCCGCCATGCTCGCCCACGATCCGCGTCACGCCCTCGAAATAGCCGTCGAGCACGCTGACGAGCTGTTCCGGGCCGATATCGCGCGTGGTCTGGGTGAAGCCCTCTATGTCGGTGAACAGAGCGGTGATCTCGCGCCGCTCGCCCGAGAGCTTGAGGCTCGTCGGGTTGGCGACGATGCGCTCGACGACGCCCGGCGCCAGATGCTGCTCGAACCGCCGGCGCAGGCGAGCCTCGCGACGACGGGTTTCGGAGAAACCAGCCAGCGAGGTCGCGAGGAAGGCTGCCACGCCCGACACGGCCGACGGCAACGGATCGAGCAGAAGGTCGGCGGCGGCGAGTCCTGCCGCACCCGACACCACGGCAGCCAGCAGAAGCGCAACCGCCGGCAAGGCCAGGGCCGGCCGCAAGCTGCGCCCCAGACCGATCGCCGCCATGACGACGATGAGCGCAGCGGCGAACTCCCAGGCATAGGCCCCTGCCGGTCGCTGCGGAACCACGCCGGCCGAGATCTGGCGGACGGCATCGGCCTGGAGAAGCGAGGACGGCGTCAGCGGGTCGCGCGCGCTGGCGCGCAGCGCACCGAGTTCGGATGCCGAGCCGCCGATGAACACGATCGCGCCGGCGAGTGGCGCGAGATCGGCGGCGCCACGCAGAACATCGGAGGCCCGCAAGCTCGCCCCTGCTCCCATGCCGGGCACCAGCCGCAGCATGCCGTCCGGGGGCAGCGGGCGCGTCATCGCGCCGATGCCGAGCCGAGCCGGATCGCCCGAGAGCAGATAGCCCGACGCGCCGGAGGCGAGACGCAAGGCCTCGAGGGCAAGGCCGGGGCGGATCTCGTCCCCGACCGCGACGAAGAGAGGTACGCGCCGGACCATGCCGTCCTCGTCGCCCGGCAGGGAGAGCGTGCCGGCGCCCGCGGCCACCGAGGCCAGGGCCGGCGGCGGCCCCGATGCGCCGTTCTCGCGCCAGAGCGGGCCGAGCGCGGCGGTATCGCGGGTGAGGATCGGGACCTCCGCCACCTCGTCGCGTCCGCGTGGATCGAGGACCCAGCCGAGCGCGACCGGCCCGGCACCGAGTGCCTCCGCCAGCGCCTTGTCGCCATCGACCAGTGTCCGGGCCAGTTCGCCGACATCGACGCGTCCGGTCTCCGCCGCAAGCTGTCGCGCGAGCGCGGCGGGCGAGCGCATATCCTCGCCGGCCAGCAGGATATCGACGGCGATGGCTGCCGGCCTGGCGTTGGTGACGGCGGCGATCAGGCGCGCCACCGTCTCGCGCTGCCACGGCCAGGGGCCGATCGCCTCGAGACTGGCGGTATCGATGTCGACGATCGCGAGCTTCGTCGCGGACGTATCGACGCGCCAGCCGGAGACGCTACGCAGCATCGCGTCGAAGACGCGCTCGCGCAGCGTCTCGCGCCAGACGAAGGGCGCACAGAGCAACAGCAGCAGCACAGCGAGGCCGGCGAAGAGCCCGGCCAGAACGGTCGGCGAGAGCCGCAGCCGCCGCTCAGCCATCGCTGATCCCGGCACATTTCGCCAGCGCGTCGGGATCGCAGAAGATGCGGTCGGCGGTGCGGCGGATGGCGCCGGCCTGCTCAAGCGAGCCGAGCGCGGCATTGACCTTGGGCCGGCTCGCCCCGAGCAGCTGCGCCAGTTCGCCCTGCGAGAAGGCCATGTCGAGCGGCACGCGCTTGCCCGGTGCAGCGCGGCGGCCGCCGAGCCCGACCAGCAGGAAGCGCGCCAGCCTGACCTCGATCGAATAGAGCGCGATGCCTTCGAGCTGGTCCGTGGTCTGCCGCAGGCGCCGGCACAGAAAGGCGATGATCCCGGCCGACAGCTCGGGATAGCGGGCAACGAGCTGCTCGAAGGGCGTCCGCCTCAGGCCATAGGCGACGACGGCCGTCAGCGCGACCGCGTCGGCGCTGCGCTCGCCGCCATCGAGCACGGCGATCTCGCCGAGAAGCTCGCCGCGCGCGGCATGGCGCACACTCAGCTCGCGGCCGTCCTCGGTCGTGACCGCAAGCCGGACGCGACCCTCGCCCACCAGAATGAGCTGATCGCCGGTGTCGCCGCGCGAGAACAGCATCTGGCCCTGCTCGAAGCGCTGCTCCCGGAATTCACCCGCGCAGGCCAGCAGCGCCTCTGGCGACAGCCGCGCGAACAAAGCGGCCTCGCCCAGCATCGCGGCAACGGCGGCGTGGTCCATCCCTCACGAAACCTGTGCCATGGCAGCGCGGATGCGCGCATCGCCCCAGCCTCGTGCCGGCGTCGGCGCTGCGCCCGGCGACGCGATGTCGGTCCCCTCGCCCGCGGCGAGCGAGACCTCCTGGCCAGCAGCGAGCACGGAGACTTCGCCGCGCAGCACGAAGACGCCGAAGACGCCGTTGCTCGGCCCGGCGAAGAAACGCGTGCCCCGCACCGCGATCAGACCATAGGAGGAACGGACGCGGATCCGGCCTGCCTCGCTGCCCGGCGCCTTGTCGACGAGCAGCGCGCCGTCGCCCAGCGTGATGGTGCCGCCGGCATCGACGATGAAGCGATCGATGGTGATGCGCGCCTTCTCGCCGAGTCGAAGCTCGGTGGCGCGGCCAAGCCTGAAGCCCGCCCGGGCGCCATCGCCTGTCGCGACGCGATCGCCCACGAAGACCGGCCCGTCCGCGGAGAGCGTGCGCCGCGCGTCCCTGAGCTCGGCGACGGCGTCACCGCTGACATCCGTCACCATGCCCGCCGCCGCCACGGCCTGAGCGAAAGCCGCATCCGGCGAACCCGCCACGCCCAGCAGCGACGCCGCTCCGAGCAGGCGGCGCCGATCGATGGCAAAGCCGTCATCGCAACTCATTCCAGCCTCCGCTTCCACGCCGTTCCGGCACCCGCCATCCGCCATGAATGGTGCCGCAAGGTCAAGAAAACTCGCATGCACGGACAGCGCGATCTGTAACCGGGGAAACAGCTTCGAGGCGCGCCGTCGTCCTGCGCCGATTGCGTCACGCCCCCGCCATTGCGGCCATGGCGGCAGCGGCTTGCCTGCGCCATCCTCCGCCCTTGGCGGCAGCTGCATCGCGTCCGGTATTGGACGAGGGGCGCAGCGCGCGCCGGACAAGGAGCGTTGCCGATGATCCAGAACGAGAGCGACCTCAGCGGTCCCTGCACATTCGCAGTGGCGACAGCCGACGGCGCCACCCTGCACGCCTTTGCGCAGGGTCGTGGCCAGCCGCTTCTGCTCGTCAGCGGCCTCGGCGGCTCAGGCGTCTTCTGGCAGAACATCGCGGCGACGCTGGAGCGCTCCTTCCGCGTCGTCAGCTTCGACCAGCGCGGCATCGGCGCCAGCACGCGCGGCAGCGCCGACTGCAGCATCGACGAACTGGCACGGGACTGCGTCGCCGTTCTCGACGCGGCCGGCATCGAGCGCGCGGTGGTGCTGGGCCATTCGACCGGGGGCTGTATCGCCCAATCGCTGGCGCGGCAGGCGCCGCAGCGTATCGACGGGCTGATCCTGAGCGGCGGCTGGCTCAAGCCGAGTCGCTACATGGCGGGCTATTTCGGGGCACGCCGCGCGATCCTTGCGACGAATCCGGAGGCCTATGCCGCAAGCTCCGTGCTCTGCGCCTATCCGCCGGCCTGGATCGAGGCGAACTGGCCTGTCTTCGAGGCGGCGCTGGCGGCGGCCCCGGCCACGGCGCAGGCGCAAGCCGTCATGCGCGAGCGCATCGACGCGCTGCTGTCCTTCGACGGCTCGGCCGAGGCCGCGGCCCTGGCCATGCCGATCCTGGTGCTGGGCGCGCGCGACGACATGGTCGTACCGGCCTTCCTGCAGGAGGAGCTCGCAGCGGCCCTGCCGGGCTGCGCCAAGACCATGCTCGACAGCGGCGGCCATCTCTTCCCGGTCTCGCGGCCGGACGCCTTCACCGCCACGGTCGCCGACTGGATCAGCCGGCTCGGCTGATCGCGAGCCCGGTCGCGGCGCGCCCGCGTCGAATTGGCTCATGGGCTCCGCACGAGGTTGCATTATTCCAGTTGGACACTGGATGCCGGCGCCGGCTCCAGGTCGCAGCCAGGAGTTTCACCATGCACGCCCTCGCCCGCCTCGCGCTCCTGAGCGCCCTGATCTCCCCCGCATTGGCCGTCTTGCCCGCCTCGGCGCAGGATATCGCCGCAGGCGAACGCTCCTGGAACAAGTGCCGCGCCTGCCACCAGATCGGCGAAGGCGCCAAGAACCTCGTCGGCCCGCAGTTGAACGGGCTGATCGGGCGTCACTCCGGATCGGTCGAGGGCTACAGCTATTCGGCCGCCAACAAGAGCTCGGGCATCACCTGGGACGAGGCGGTGTTCGCCGAGTACATCAAGGACCCGAAGGCAAAAATCCCGGGCACCAAGATGATCTTCCCGGGCATCAAGAACGACAAGGAAATCCTGGATCTGACCGCGTTCCTCAAGCAGTACGACAAGGACGGCAAGAAGCTGTAAGCGCGCGCCCTCGCCGACCGGACAGCCGGCACGGCGGGCAGCGCGATGGCCCGAAACTTGCCGGGGACAACGGCAGACCTCACGTCCGCGGCATTGGCCTGTGCGCCGGCATCGGGCTGTGATCTATTCTGCTCGGCAGGCGCCTGAGGGGGCGCCGCCGAGCATGCCAGTGTTTCAGGTTAACGGGAGAACGACGATGACTTCAGCGATCCGCCGACGCCTTGCCGTCAAGGCGACCTTGGCCCTGACGACAGCGCTGGCTGCTCTCAGCCTGACGCCGCTGGCCGCCCAGGCCCAGACGCCGAAGGCGGGCGGCACGGTCCATGTCGTCGTCCAGCCCGAGCCGCCGATGCTGATGCAGGGCCTCAACCAGAACGGCCCGACCAACATGGTCGCCGGCAACATCTACGAGTCGCTGCTGCGCTATGACGAGAAGCTGCAACCGCAGCCCTCGCTCGCCAAGAGCTGGGAGATCTCTGCGGATTCCAAGGTCTACACGTTCAAGCTCCAGGAAGGCGTGAAGTGGCATGACGGCAAGCCGTTCAGCGCCGACGACGTCGTCTTCTCGCTCGACAAGTTCCTGCGCGAGGTGCATCCGCGCTGGCGCCCGATCGCCAACGGCCAGGTCGACAAGATCGAGAAGGTCGATGACCTCACCGTCAGGATCACGCTCAAGCAGCCCTTCGGCCCGCTGATCCTGTCGCAGGAGGCCGCCGGCGCGCCGATGATCCCCAAGCACATCTATGAGGGCACCGACTACCGCGCCAATCCGGCCAACAACACGCCGATCGGCACCGGCCCCTTCAAGCTCAAGGAGTGGAAGAAGGGCTCCTACATCCACCTCGTCAAGAACGAGGACTACTGGCAGAAAGGCAAGCCCAACCTCGCCGAGATCTACTGGCAGATCATCCCCGACGCGGCTGCGCGGGCCGTCGCCTACGAGACCGGCAAGGTCGATGTTCTCACGGGCGGTTCGGTCGATGTCTACGACGTGGCGCGGCTCTCCAAGCTGCCCAACACCTGCGTCACCACCAAGGGCTGGGAGATGTTCGCCCCCCATGCCTGGGTGACCCCCAACACCGCCAAGGGCGGGCCGCTCGCCAACAAGCAGTTCCGCCAGGGCATGATGTTCGCGATCGACCGCGAATTCGGCAAGGACGTGGTCTGGGGCGGGCTGGGCAAGCTGCCGACCGGGCCGATCTCGTCCAAGACCAAGTTCTATTCGGCCGACGTGCCCAAATACACCTACGACGTCGCCAAGGCGAAGGAGCTGATCAAGGCTTCCGGCTACAAGGGCGAGCCGCTCAAGATCCTGGCCCTGCCCTATGGCGAGGTCTGGAGCCGCTGGGCGGAATCCATCAAGCAGAACCTCACCGATGCCGGCGTCAACGTCTCGATCGAGACCACCGACGTGCCGGGCTGGACGCAGAAGGCCAGCAACGGCGATTTCGACCTGACCTTCAACTATCTCTATCAGCTCGGCGACCCGGCGACGGGCGTGGCGCGCAACTACATCTCGACCAACATCGTCAAGGGCAACCCCTTCGGCAACCAGGGCGCCTATGTGAACCCGGAGGTCGACAAGCTCTTCGCCGACGCCGCGGTCGCGCCGACCGATGCCGCGCGGCAGGAGCTGTACACCAAGGTCCAGAAGCTGCTCGCCGACGAGGTGCCGGTGCTGTGGCAGCTCGAGATGGACTTCCCGACGATCTATCGCTGCAACGTCAAGAACCTGGTCACGACCGCGATCGGCGTGAATGACGGCTTCAAGGATGCGTGGAAGGAGTGATGCGGGTTGCCCCTGCCGGGGGGACCACGCGCATGTCGTCATGGTCGGGCTTGTCCCGACCATCCACGTCTTCGTCGACCCAGGACTGTGTTCAAGACGTGGATGCTCGCCCCAAGGGCGAGCATGACGGCGAGAGCCCATCTGTCCGGACCATGACTGAATGAACCTGCTGCAATTCCTCTCCGGCCGCCTGGCCAAGGGCATTCTCGTGCTCTTCGCCATCGCCGTGCTGAACTTCTTCCTGATCCGCGCCGCGCCGGGTGACCCTGCGCAGGTTCTGGCCGGCGAGGCGGGCGCGGCCGACGCGCAGCTGCTCGAGCAATTGCGCGAGCGCTTCGGCCTGAACGAGCCGATCACCACCCAGCTCTGGATCTACATCAAGGGCTACATGACCTTCGATCTCGGCTTCAGCTACCGGCAGCAGCAGCCGGTGCTGACGCTGGTGCTCGACCGGCTGCCGGCGACGCTGCTGCTGACGGGCGCCGCCTTCGTGATCTCGCTGGCGCTCGGCGTGATAATGGGGGCCCTGGCCGCGCGGCGCGCCGGGCGCTGGTCGGACAGCCTGATCACGACGCTCTCGCTCGTCTTCTACGCGACGCCGCTATTCTGGATCGCGCTGATGAGCCAGATCGTCTTCGCGCTGAAGCTCGGGCTCGTGCCCAATGTCGGCTACGAGACGATCGGCGCGAACTACACCGGGCTGGCGCGGGCGCTCGACATCGGCCACCACCTCATCCTGCCGGCGACGACGCTCGGGCTGTTCTTCACGGCGCTCTATGCCCGGATGATGCGCGCCTCGATGCTCGAGATCGCCGGCGCCGACTTCGTCAAGACCGCCCGCGCCAAGGGCGTCTCGCAAGCCCGCGTCTGGCGCCGGCATGTCGCGCGCAACGCGATCCTGCCGGTGGTGACGCTGGCGGGCCTGCAGGCCGGGCAGCTCGTCGGCGGCGCGGTCCTGACCGAGACGGTCTTCGCCTGGCCCGGCATCGGGCGGCTGATGTTCGATGCGCTGGTGCAGCGCGACTATTCCGTGCTGCTCGGCGTGTTCTTCATGTCGTCGGCGATGGTGGTCGGCTTCAACATCATCACGGATCTGGTCTACCGGATCGCCGATCCGCGCATCGAGGCGACATCGTGAGTTTTCTCAAACGCTTCTGCCGCAATCGCGGCGCCGTCCTCGGGCTGGTCATCCTGCTCGCCGTCATCGCCTTCGCTTTGCTGGCCCCGACGCTCTATCCGCAATCGCCCTGGCGGCCGGTCGGGCGGCCGTTCCTGGCGCCGTTCACGATGGAGCGCTTCCCGCTCGGCACGGATACGCTGGGCCGCAACCTCGCCTCCGGCCTCGTCCATGGCGCGCGCGTCTCGCTGATGATCGGCGTGGTGTCGACGCTGGTCGCGCTGCTGATCGGCGTGCCGCTGGGCGCCGCGGCCGGCTATGCGGGCGGGTTCGTCGACGATGCGCTGATGCGCTTCACTGAGTTTTTCCAGACGATCCCTTCGTTTGCTCTGGCGATCGTGCTGGTCGCGATCCTGCAGCCGCAGCTCGGCTCGATCGTGCTCGCCATCGGGGTCGTGTCCTGGCCGCCAGTGGCGCGGCTGGTGCGCGGCGAGGTGCTGTCGCTGAAATCGCGCGAATATGTCCAGGCTGCCGTCACCATCGGCCAGTCGACGCCGCGCATCATCTTCAGCCAGGTCCTGCCCAACACCATCGCGCCGATCATCGTGATGGGCTCGCTGATGATCGGCTCGGCGATCCTGCTGGAATCGGCGCTCTCCTTCCTCGGGCTCGGCGACCCCAACCTGATGAGCTGGGGCTATATGGTCGGGGCCGGGCGCACGCGCCTGCTCGATGCCTGGTGGATCTCGTTCTTCCCGGGCTTCGCGATCTTCCTGACCGTGCTGGCGCTCAACCTCGCCGGTGAGGGCCTGAACGACGCGCTGAACCCGCGCCTGGCGAGGGGGCGGGAATGAGCGCGCTGTCCCCGGCTTCCCTGCCTGCCCTGTCGATCGAGAACCTGACGCTGGCGCTGCCGGCGCTCGCGGACCGGGCCCATGCCGTCCAGGGCGTGACGCTGACGATCGCAGCCGGGGAGACGCTCTGCGTCGTCGGCGAATCCGGCTCGGGCAAGTCGATGATCGCCCATGCCGTGATGGGGCTGCTGCCCAAGGCGGTGAAACCGGCCGGCGGCGCGATCCGCCTCGCCGGGCGCGATATCATCGGCCTCGACGAGGCGGCGATGCAGGATCTGCGCGGCCGCGAGGTCGGGATGATCTTCCAGGAGCCGATGACCTCGCTCAATCCCGTGATGCGGGTCGCCGAGCAGATCGTCGAGACCTTCGAGGCGCATGGGCTTTTCAGCCGTTCTGAGCGCTACAAGCGCGCCGTCGATCTGCTGACGGAGGTTGGCCTGCCCGATCCGCCGCGGCTGGCGAAGGCCTATCCGCACGAACTCTCCGGCGGGCAGCGCCAGCGCGTGATGATCGCGATGGCGCTGGCGCTCGAGCCCAAGCTGCTGATCGCCGACGAGCCAACCACGGCGCTCGACGTGACCACGCAGGCGCAGATCCTCAAGCTGATCGACAATCTCCGCCACAAGCACGGCACGGCGGTTCTGTTCATCACCCATGACATGGGCGTCGTGGCCGAGATCGCTGACCGCATCGCCGTGCTGGAGAAGGGCGTCCTGGTCGAGGAGGGCACGGCCGACCAGGTGCTCGGCTCACCGCGCCATGCCTATACGCAGAAGCTTCTGGCCGCCGTACCCTCGCTGATCCCGCCGGAGCGGCCGCCGCTGCCGGCATCGCCGCCGGTGCTCAGCGTCGAGAGGCTCGGCAAGGTCTATCGCAAGCGCGCCTTCTTCGGCACGGCCCGCGAGGTCAAGGCGGCGGACGCGATTTCGTTCTCGCTCGTGCGGGGCGAGACGCTGGGCCTCGTCGGCGAATCCGGCTCGGGCAAATCGACCGTCGGGCGTTGCTGCCTGCGGCTGATCGAGCCCGATAGCGGGCGGATCGTGCTGAGCAGTCCGGCTGTCGGCGATCTCGTGCTCAGCGACCTCAAGCCCGCCGCACTGCGCGCGCAGCGCAAGCGCATCCAGATGGTCTTCCAGGACC
Source organism: Allobosea vaviloviae (assembly GCF_001298265.1). Lineage (GTDB taxonomy): Bacteria > Pseudomonadota > Alphaproteobacteria > Rhizobiales > Beijerinckiaceae > Allobosea > Allobosea vaviloviae_B. The sequence goes on from NZ_LGSZ01000048.1 coordinate 101,468, forward strand.
CCTTCGCTTCGCTCAACCCGCGCCAGACGGTCGGCCGGATCATCTCCGACGGGCCCGTCGCGCATGGCGTCTCGCGCAAGGCTGCGCTGGCCAAAGCGGCCGAATTGCTCGAACTGGTCGGCCTGTCCGTCAATGCGATCGACCGCTATCCGCACGAGTTCTCGGGCGGCCAGCGCCAGCGCATCGGCATCGCGCGCGCATTGGCGCTGGAGCCCGACGTTCTGGTCGCGGACGAGGCGGTGTCGGCGCTCGACGTCTCCGTCCAGGCGCAGATCCTCAAGCTGATCAAGGACATCCAGCAGCGGCTCGGGCTCGCCATCCTGTTCGTCACGCACGATCTGCGCGTCGCGGCCCAGATCTGCGACCGGATCGCGGTGATGCAGCGCGGCCGCATCGTCGAGACCGGGCCGACGGCCGCAATGTTTGCGGCTCCGCAGCATGAGTATACGCGCGCGCTTCTGGCGGCGGTTCCGGGCGGCGGGCGGTTCGGGCATTGAGCGCGTTCGTCACCGCCCCGCCGTCGGCAAGACGTCAGGCCAGTTCAAGCCTGATGCTGCGCCCGACTGCCTTCGCAGCGCGCTGCAGCGTATCGAGGGTGACATTCCCATCGTCGGGATTTAGCACGCGACTCAGCTGGCGGCGGCTGGTCTCCATCTTGGCCGCCATGTCGGTCTTGCTGATATTCCGATCGCGCATGGCTTGCTGCAGCTGCCAAGCGATCACGCGCTTGACAGCCGCCGATGTCACCTGATCGTTGATCCCCTCCTCGTTCAGGAAGTCGTCAAGCGTCGGCCCTCTGTGAGGGTTGTTCGTCTTCATGAATCTCTCTCGGTTACGTTTTTTTCGCTGCGAGGTATGCGGCTTTCCTCTTGTTCGCGAGGGCTATCGTACCTGCCGGCGTTGTCCTTGTTTTCTTGATGAACCCCTCGACAACGACCAAATCGGTTTCGTCCTGGAAGAAAATCAAACGGGCCTCGGTTTTGCTCGGCAGGCTGCTACGGACCTCGAAAAGACCTTTACCGAGCGGACGGCAAAGGGGCATCCCCAATGGGAAGCCGTACTGAACGACGCGCAGGTCTTCACCGATAACGGCTCTTTCTTCCCTGCTTAAATCTCTAAGCCATTCTAAAACTGGCGAATTGTCGCTTGTTGTCTTAAAAAATACGACGGTAAACATTGACCTGAAAATCCTTAGTCTGATTCAATCGCTCTCTCCAATGTCCGAGTTCGTTACAGTAGAATATGTGCCATATATGGCCCATTTTGTCAAGCATAGTCCTGCCGAAACGTCGTTGTCCTTGACGGAGCCCAATCCCATGCCGCTCGACCCCGCCCTCCGCGACAAGATCCTGGCTTCCGTCGAGGCCGGCTTTGCCGAGCAGATCGCCTTCACGCAGGAGCTGATCCGCTTTCCCTCGCTGCGCGGCGAGGAGCATGCCTGCCAGGACTTCGTCTTCCGGGCGCTAAGGGATCGCGGCTTCACCATGGACCGCTTCCACATGGACCGCGACCTGATCGCGGCCCATCCGGGCGGGGCGCCGTTCTCGGACAGCCATTCCGAGGCGCCGATCGTCGTCGGCATCCATCACCCCCGCAACGAGACCGGCCGGTCGCTGATCCTGCAGGCGCATGTCGACGTGGTGCCGACCGGGCCCGCCGACCAGTGGACCCATGCACCTTTCGACCCCGTGATCGAGGGCGACTGGCTCTATGGCCGCGGCGGTGCCGACATGAAGGCCGGGCATGGCGCCAATTTCGCCTGCCTGGACGCGCTCCGGCGCATCGGCCTGCAGCCGGCGGCGACGCTCTATCTGGAGTCGGTCGTCGAGGAGGAGTCCACCGGCAACGGCGCGCTGATGACGCACTTACGCGGCTATCGGGCCGAGGCCGCGCTCATCCCCGAGCCGGAATACGAGATGCTGTGCCGCGCCAATGCCGGGGTGCTCTGGTTCCAGTTCGAGGTGCGCGGCGTGCCGGTGCATGTGCGCGAGATGGGTGCGGGCGCCAATGCGATCGATGCCGCCTATCGCGTGATCGCGGCGTTGCGGACGCTGGAGGAGCAGTTCAACGCCGAGAAGGTCGGCCGGGAGCATTTCGAGAACGAAGCCCATCCGATCAACCTCAATATCGGTAAGATCGAGGGCGGCGACTGGGCGTCCTCGGTGCCGTGCTGGTGCAAGGTCGACTGCCGTGTCGGGCTGTATCCCGGCGTCAGTGCGCAGGAGACCGCCAACCGGATCGAAGACTGCATCCGCACCGCCTCGCGCGGCGATGCCTTCCTCGCCAACAACCCGCCCAAGGTGACCTTCAACGGGTTCTGGGCCGAGGGCTATGTGCTGGAGCCCGGCAGTGAAGCGGAAGCCGTGCTCGGCCGCGCCCATCAGGCCGCCATGGGCAAGCCGCTCGAGGCGTTCATGACGCCGGCCTATCTCGATGCCCGCGTGCATGCGCTCTACGACAGGATTCCGGCGCTCTGCTACGGCCCCATGGGCGAGAACATCCATGCTTACGACGAGCGCGTCAGCCTCGCGTCACTGAAGCGGATCACCGGGACGATGGCGCTGTTCGTGGCCGAATGGTGCGGCGTGGAAAGCCTCTCCGGCTAGGAGGCCGGCACGAGTTAGTGCGCTCGCGATTTCGTCAACGTCGATCCTCAATTGCGACACGTTATTATGTGGAATGCTCTTTCCATATCACTGCATCGGCGCAATATTTGAATCGCTGATCGGCCGTGCGAATCGGCTGCGGCGGAGACGCTGGAGGCAAGGGCATCACCAGGCGATGAAGAAGATAAAGCGCGCCCCCGGCGAAATCCGAGCGCAGATCGCAGCCATGCCGATCCGGCGCCTGGCGGACGGCTCGATGGAGATCCTGCTCGTGACCTCGCGCACGACGCATCGCTGGATCGTCCCCAAGGGCTGGCCGATCAAGGGGCTGACGGCTCCCGAAGCGGCTGCGCGCGAAGCCTTCGAGGAGGCCGGCGTCGTTGGCCGCATCGTGCCGGAGCCAGCCGGCAGTTACATCTACTGGAAGCGGATGTCGGACCATTTCGCCCTGTGCGAGGTCACCCTCTATCTGCTGGAGGTCGAACGCCAGCTCCCAAGCTGGGCGGAGCAGGGCCAGCGTCAGGTGCAATGGTTCCAGCCCGACGACGCGGCCGATCTCGTCGACGAGCCCGAACTTGCGACGGCCATACGCAATCTGACGGGCGTGCTCGTCAGCTGAGATTCGCCCGGCCAGGTCCGGGCGACCCGCTTTCCGCTCAGTGGCCGGTCTGCGGTGATGGCACGAGCAGGTCTCGCTCCTGGCGCCGCGCTTCCTTGGTCTCCATGAGCCGGCTTTCGCGCAGCGCATTGGCGCTTTCCAGGATCGGATAGCCGATCGAGGCGATATGGCCGTGGATTCGCTTGAGATCGCGGATGATGTCGAGATGGATCGCGCTGGTCTCGATCGATTCCGGCCGGCCGCTGCGCAGCCTCTGGAAGTGGCTTTCGGTGGCGCGCCGCTCAGCGTCGCGCATCGTCGCCTTCTCGGCGAAGAGCTGGCGCGCCAAGGCAAGGTCTCGTGTCGCGAAGACGTTGAGCGCGAGCACCAGCCCCGACGAAACGCGCTGGTGGAACTCGCGGATCTCGACCAGCCCCTCCGGCGAGAAGGCATAGCGCTTGCGGATCTTCTTCTCGGCCAGCTCGCGCAGGTTCTTGTCGATGATGTCGCCGATATGCTCGAGATTGGTGATCAGCGTGATGATCTCGAGCAGGCGGCGGCCTTCCTCGTCAGTGAGTTCGTTGCGCGACACACGGACGAGATAAAGCTTGATCGCCTCGTGGATCGAATCGACGCCGTCATCCGCCTGCGCGATGGCGCGTGACAGCTTCAACTCATCCTTTTCCAGCAGCGTCATCGTGTCCCGCAGCATGAGCTCGACGCGATCGCCCAGATGCAGCGCCTCACGCATGGCGCAGGCGAGTGCCTCCGTGGGCGAGTCGAGCACATTGGGATCGAGATAACGCGGCGTCACGGTCGCCTCCGCCGTCTCCTTGGCGGGCATGAAGCGATCGACCAGCGCAGCGATCGGCGTGACGAAGGGCAGGAAGAGCAGCGCGCCGACCAGGTTCAGGGCGACATGGAACTCGATGGCGAGGCGGCTGTCGGGCGATGGCAAGGCCATCAGCCAGCCCGAGAGCGGCCCGACGAAGGGCAGCACGATCAGAGCCAGGGCGAGGCGCGTCAGCAGATTGCCGACGGCGGCGCGGCGCTGGGCCACCGGCGCGCCGAGTTGGTCGAGCACCGGGATCAGGGCATTGCCGAGATTGGCGCCGATCACCAGAGTCAGTGCGGTCGCTGGCGGGAACAGGCCAGAGGCGGCGAAGGTTGCGATGAGCAGGATGACCGCGATGCTGGAATGGGTCAGCCAGGTCGCGGCGACGGCGACGAGCGCGGCGAGCAGCGGCTCGTTGCCGAGCGCGCCGAGCAGGGTCCGGAAGGTCGGTGACTGGGCGAGCGGCGCCGCTGCCGTGTTGAGTTCGATCAGCGAGAGCAGGATCAGGCCGATGCCGACCAGCACACGGCCGATATTGCGGGCGCGGTCCATCGCCTCGTGGCCGAGATAGAGCGCGACGCCGAGCGCCAGCAGCAGCCCCCAGAGCCAGCCTAGATCCATCGAGATGACGAAGGCGGCCAGCGAGGTGCCGAGATTGGCGCCGAGCAGGACAGCGAGCGCCATGGCCGGCGCGATCAGCTTGCGTCCTGCGAAGGACGAGACCAGCAGCGTCGTCGCCGTCGAGCTTTGCAGCACGATCGTGACGGCGGCGCCGCTGCCAAAGGAGGCGAGGCGGTTCTTGGTGAAGGTCTGGAGCGCCTGGCGCAGCGACGAGCCGAAGGCGCGCATCGCGCCCGTGCGCACCAGCCTGACAGACCAGATCAGCAGCGCGACACCGCCGGCGAGGTGGATCAGAATCGTGGTCGCGCTGTCGCTCGTCGTCATCGCCGCAGGGTCTTTCTCCGTGTCAGGGGTCGAGAGTACCTCTGAATCGCTACATTTTCATTAGCCAACTCATCGTTCATGCCAGCGAAACGTGCTGATTTTGCGGCAAAGCGGCCGGCATTTTTGCGCAGATGCGGTGTTTTTGCCGATTCAAGCGGGCGGAATCAGCGTCACACCGGAGCCGGCGAAGGAAAGGCTGACCGGCGTCCCAGGCTCCAGCATCGCGTGATGGCCGTACTGGATGACGAAGAGCTCGCCGACCGGCGTCTCGACCATGATGTCGAGATGGTTGCCGAGATAGGCGCATTTGCTGATCGTGCCGGGCAATGAGGACTGCCCCACCTGCCCCGACAGCAACAGGCTTTCCGGCCGGATCGCCACCTTGGCCGGGCCTGGGCCGAGCCCGCGTGCCGGCAGGGACACGCTGGCTGGACCGATGGCGACGTCGGCGCGACCATCGACGACGGCCGTGACAGTGACGTCGATCAGGTTGGCGTCGCCGATGAAGTCGGCGACGAAGGCGTTGGCCGGCTCCTCGTAGAGCGCGCGCGGCGCGCCCTGTTGGGCGATCTTCGCGTTCGACATCACGATGATCTTGTCGGAGACGGCCAGCGCCTCCTCCTGATCATGCGTGACATAGGCGACGGTCAGGTTGAGGTCCTGCTGCAGCTCGCGAATCTCCTCGCGGACACGGCGGCGCAGCTTGGCATCGAGGTTGGAGAGCGGCTCGTCGAAGAGCAGGACCTGCGGCTCCAGAACCAGCGCGCGCGCCACGGCGACACGCTGCTGCTGGCCGCCGGACAATTCGGACGGGTAGCGGTTCTCGAAGCCCTTCAGGCCGACCAGCGCGAGCTTGTCCAGCGCCATCTCGCGGGACTTCTCCTTGCCGAGCCCCTTCACGGTCGGGCCGTATGCCGCGTTCTCCAGCACGCTCATATGCGGAAACAGCGCATAGGACTGGAAGACCATGCTGACGTCGCGGTCGGCGGCCGAGAGCCTGGTCACGTCCTGCCCGCCGATCAGTATCTGGCCATCGCTGGCGATCTCCAGGCCTGCGATCATGCGCAGCGTCGTGGTCTTGCCGCAGCCGGACGGGCCGAGCAGCGTCACCAGCTTGCCGGCCTCGACGGTGAAGCTGACATTGTCGACCGCCGTCACGCTGCCATAGCGCATCGAGACATTGCGGAATTCGACGGATGCGGGGCCGGCCTTGGTCAACTTGCTGCTCCCTGCGTGATGGGGTCGGACACCGAGCTGTTGAGCGCGGCGACCTTGCGACGGCCGAGCTTGCGCTCGCCGACGCCGAGCTGGATCAATCCGATGCCGAAGGCCATGAAGACGATCAGAACGGAGGAATAGGCGATGGCCAGGCCGAACTCGCCGGCCTCGACGCGCCCGACGATATAGGCCGTGGCGAGGTTGTACTCGGCCGAGACCAGGAAGATCACGGCGCTGACCGCCGTCATCGAGCGCACGAAGGAATAGACCAGCGCCGAGACCAGCGCCGGCCGCAGCAGCGGCAGCACGACCCGCCAGAGCGTGGTGAAGCTGCGGGCGCGCAGCGTCGTCGAGGCCTCGTCGAGGCTCTTGTCGATCTGCGAGAGGCCGGCGATGCCGGAGCGCACGCCGACGGGCATGTTGCGGAAGACGAAGGCGATGATCAGGATCAGGCCGGTGCCGGTGATCTCGATCGGCGGGACGTTGAAGGCCAGGATATAGGCGACGCCGAGCACGGTTCCGGGAATGGCGAAGGACAGCATCGTCGCGAATTCGAGCATTCCGCGCCCTCCGAATTTCTGGCGCGTCAGCAGATAGGCCGTGAGCAGGCCGATCACCGCCGTCAGCGGCGCCGAGATCGCTGCGACCTTGATCGTCGTGAAGAAGGAGTTCCAGGCCGAGCCCTGGAAATAGATGCCGTTGCTGAAGTCGATGGCGAATCCGGTGGCGTAGTGCTCCAGCGTCGGGGTGTGGTTGCGTCCCATCGACTTCACGAAGCCGCCGACGAGGATGACGAGGTAGATCACGAAGGTCAGCGCGACCCAGGGCACGATCGCGGTCGTGGCGAGCCAGGTGATGCGACGCGGCAGCGGGGTCGGCAGGCCGGAATCGCCCTTGCCGGTGACGGTCGTGTAGGATTTCCCGCCGAGCCAGCGCTGCTGCACCCAGAAGGCGCCGAGCGTGAAGGCAAGCAGGATGATGGCGAGCACCGCCGCCTGGCCCTGGTTGTAGGCAGCGCCGACCACGGCGAAGAAGATCTTGGTCGAGAGCACCTCGAAATTGCCGCCGAGCACCAGCGGATTGCCGAAATCGGCCATGCTTTCGACGAAGCCGAGCAGGAAGGCGTTGGCGATGCCGGGCTTGAGCAGCGGCCAGGTCACGGTGCGGAAGGTCTGCCAGCGCTTGGCGCCGAGCGTCTGCGAAGCCTCCTCCAGGCTGGGCGAAATGCCCTGGACGACGCCGATCAGGACGAGGAAGGCGATCGGCGCGAAGGCCAGCACCTGCGCCAGCAAGACGCCCGGCAAACCGTAGAGCCAGCGCGAGCGGGCTATGCCGAACCATTCGTACAGAAAGGTCGAGATCACGCCGGCCCGGCCGAAAAGCAGGATCAGCGCCAGGCCGATGACGAAGGGCGGGGTGATGATCGGCAGCACCGTCAGCGCCCGCATCACGCGCTTTCCGGGCATGCCGGTGCGCAGGATCAAGAGCGCGCAGGCGAGGCCGAGCAGGGTCGTGATCACGCCGCAGAGCACGGCCAGCACCAGCGTGTTCCAGGCCACGCCGCAATTGACGTTGGCGCTGAGGCAGCCGAGCCCCCAGATCGAGGAATCGAAGAAGCGCGCGAAGAAGGCCGACGGCGCGAAGGCGCCGCTCTGGTCGACCAGCGCACTGCGCAGGATGGTCGAGACCGGAAAGAAGATGAACAGCCCGATCAGCAGGATGACGATGCCGATCGAGCAGGTCGTGAACAGGTCGCCCCGGCAGATGCCGCGATAGGCCAAGCCATGGCAGAGCAGCAGCAGCAGCGCGACGACCGTGACGAAGGCGCCGCCGCCCATGCCGCGCTGCGTCGCGCCCGTGCTGCCGAGCAGGGCGGCGAGCCAGGGAATGCCCTGGTTTTCGAGCGCGATCGCAAAGCCTTGCGCGAAAAGCAGCGCCAGGCCGAGCGCGCCGGCCCAGATCAGGACCGTCGCGGTGCGGGCCGCGTCGCGGCTGGCGACGAAGGCGGTGATGGCCGCGAGCGCGGCGCCGATGGGCAGGAGCCACGGCGCCTGCCCGGAGAGGCCGAGCGCAAGCGCGCTGCCGGCCTTGCCGAGCGGATAGCCGGCGGCCCAGTCCAGGCGCGTCAGGCTCATGCCCTCGACGAAGTACCAGGGCAGCACGGCATAGCCGAGCCAGCCGAGCAGCAGCGCAAGCTTCGTAGCGGAACGCATCGATGCGGCTCCCAGCCGTCCGGGACGGATTTACTTCGGCAGCGCCTTCACGTCCTTGTCCCATTTGGCGAGCAGGCGGGTGCGCTCGGCCGAGGAGCCGTATTTCACGAAGTCGTAGTCGATCAGCTTCATCTGATCCATTTTCGGCGACTGCGCCGGAACCGGCGAGGCCTTGTTCGACGGCAGCTGATAGGACTTGGCCGGGCCGGCGAGGGCCTGGGCGACCGGGGTCAGCGCCCAGTCGTAGAACTTCTTGGCGTTGTCGAGATTGCGCGCGCCCTTGACGATCGACATCGAGCCGATCTCGTAGCCCGTGCCCTCGCAGGGCGCGACCGGCTTGATCGGGTCGCCCTGCACCGCGAAGACGACCGCGTCATGGATGAAGACGATGCCGACGGCCGTCTCGCCGAGGCTCGCAGCCTTGGCAGGAGCCGCGCCCGACTTGGTGTACTGGCTGACATTCTTGTGCAGGGCCTTGAGGTATTCGAAGCCCTTGTCCTCGCCCATCAGCTGCACGACGGTGGCGAGCAGGTTGTAGGCGGTGCCCGAGGAGTTGGGGTCGGCGACCTGGACGTCGTCCTTGAGCTTGGCGTTGAGCAGGTCGGCCCAGCATTTCGGCTCGGGGATGCCCTTCGACTTGATCTGCTCGGTGTTGAAGCCGAAGCCGAGAGCGCCGGCATAAATGCCGATCGAACGCTGCTTGGCGGCCTTCCACTGGTTCAGCGACCAGTCATGCAGGTCCTTGTTTAGGGGAGAGGTGTATTCCTGGGTCAGCCCTTCCTCGGCTGCCTGGAGATGGGGATCACCCGTACCGCCCCACCAGACGTCGCCGCGCGGGTTGGAGGATTCCGCCTTGAGCTGGGCATAGATCTCACCCGCCGATTTGCGGGTCATCGCGACCTTGATGCCGGTGTCCTTTTCGAAGGCGTTGGACATGGCGCGGCACCACTCCTCCTGGACGCCGCAATACATCACCAGCGACCCCTGTGCGCTGGCGGGAGCGGCGGAGAAAGCGGTGGCAGCGACGGCTGCAAGCGCAAAGAGGCTCGCCTTGAGCCCGGACCTGGTGTGCATCGAAACCTCCCTGATGAGAACCTGCGTTCTTCTGTGGTTGCAGTGAAACTGAGACGAGTTTTCCCGAAAGATCAACGCATATCGTGCTGGCTAACGAATTCCGGTGATCGCCTCCAGCTCGGCCTTCAGCGCGGGCGTGCAGCACAGCACCGGATTGCCCTTTGAGACGCCTTCGCCGGCAAAGAAGTCATTCACCGCCGCGCCCGCCTCGCTGGCGATGACGAGGCCGGCGGCGACGTCCCAGGCGTTGATGTGCAGCTCGGCATAGGCCTCGCTGCGGCCGATCGCGACATGGCAGATGCCGAGCGCGCCGGAGCCCGAGCGCTTCATCGAGGCGCCCGCCTTGTAGCCGCGCTCGATCACCGCGAGATAGTTTTCGGCCGGCACGCGCGTCGACCAGCCCAGTTCGACATAGGCGCGGGTGATATCGGTGGCTCCCGACACCTTGATCGGCTGGCCGTTCATGGTGGCGCCCTGCCCGCGCCGGGCGCAGTAGACCTCCTGCATCGCCGGGGCGGCGATAATGCCGATCTCGGGCACGCCGTTCAAAAGGAAGCCGATCGAGATGCACCAGTTGCGGTCGCCGCGGGCGAAGTTCGAGGTGCCGTCGATCGGATCGATGATCCAGACCGCGTCGGAGGCCATGCCGCCGCCCTCCTCGCCGATGATCGCGTCCGTCGGGAACAGGACGGCAAGGCGCTGGCGCAGGAAATCCTCAACCTTGCCGTCGGCGACGGTCAACCAGTCCTGCGCGCCCTTCATGGTGATGCCGAGGCTGTCGCTCCTGTTGAAATAGTCGAGCGCCATGCGGCTGGCTTCGCTGACGAGGCCGAGGACGGCATAGTAGCGCAGTTCCAGTTCTGCAGAACTCATTGTGGCCTGGCTCATGCTCAGGCTTCCGTCAGCGAAACAGTGACCGGCTTGCCGGTCTTCGACGATTCCGTCGCGGCGTCTGCCAGGATCTGCGCCTTGAGCCCGTCGAGACCAGACGGCGTCGGTGCCTTGCCGCCCTTGCAGGCGGTGAAGAAGGCGTCGAGCTCGGCGCGGTAGGCGGCGGCGTAGCGCTCCAGGAAGAAGTTCTGGACGGGATCGGCCCGGAAGCCCTGCCCCGTCGCGCTTTCAACCGTCGTCTCATGGATGTTGCCGGCGCGCAGCATGCCCTTGGAGCCGTGGACCTCGATGCGCTGGTCATAGCCATAGGTCGCGCGGCGGGAGTTCGAGATCTGCGCGATCCTGCCCGAGGCCGTCTTCATCAGCACGGCGGCGGTGTCGACATCGCCGGCCTGCCCGATGGCGGGATCGACCAAAGCCGAACCCAGCGCGAAGACCTCGACCGGCTCCTCGGCCAGCAGGAAGCGGGCCATGTCGAAATCATGGATCATCATGTCGCGGAAGAGCCCGCCGGAGCGCTTCACATACTCGACCGGCGGCGGCGAGGGATCGCGCGAGATCACGCTGACGATCTCGATCGCGCCCGCCTCGCCTGCTCTCAGCCGGCTTTCGAGCGCGGCGAAATTCGGATCGAAGCGGCGGTTGAAGCCGATCATCAGCGGCTTGCCGGTTTTTTCCACCGTGACGAGGCAGCGGCGGATGCGGGCCGAATCGAGATCGACCGGCTTCTCGCAGAACACCGCCTTGCCAGCCGAGACCGCGGCCTCGATCAGGTCGGCATGGGTGTCCGTGGGAGTGCAGATCAGCACCGCGTCGATGCTGCCATCCGACAGGATCGCATCCGCGCTCACGGCCTTCGCGCCGGTTGCCGCAGCGAGTGAGGCGGCAGCGTCCGGCATGGCATCGGCGACCGCGACCAGATGCGCATCGGGCCGCGCCACGACGTTCAGTCCATGGATGCGCCCGATCCGCCCCGCGCCCAGCAATCCAACCTTCATGTTTAAAATCCTGTCTTCATGGTCATTTCCGCCTTCCGTCATTGCGAGGAGCGAAGCGACGAAGCAATCCAGGAGCCGCAGAGTTCTACGCCCTCTGGATTGCTTCGCTTCGCTCGCAATGACGACATCCTAGTCATGCGCGCCCAGAATCGTCTGGTCGAAATCGATGTTGGAGCCCGTCAACAGCCCGGATTCGTCCGACGCCAGATAGGCCACCGCGCGGGCGACCTCGCGGGGATCGACCAGGCGCCCGAAGGGCTGGCCGGCGGCGGCCTCGTCGAGCCAGCCATCCTGCGCGCCATGGCGGCGGCGCATGATCGCATCCTCGCCCGGCGTCGCCATCCAACCGATATTGAGGCCGTTGACGCGGATCCTGTGGGCCAGCAGGCCGTAGGCTGCATTCTTCGTCAGCGTCGCCAGCGCGCCCTTGGAGACGCTGTAAGCGGAGAGGAAGGGCTGGCCGCCATGGGCCGACATCGACTGGATGTTGACGATGGCCCCGGTGACGGCCTTCCGGCGCATCAGTTCCGCGGCGTCCTGGATCAGGAAGAAGGGCGCGCGCAGATTGACCGCCATGATGCGCTCGTAGAGCTCGGGCGTGGTGTCGAAAACCGTGCCGCGATCGGTGTCGCCAGCCGCGTTGACGAGGATGTCGAGCCGCCCGAAGGCCTGTTCGGCAGCGGGAACGATTGTCCTGACGGCAGCGAGATCGGACAGGTCGACGGCGTGGAAACGCGCGTCGCAGCCCTTAGCCCGGAGGCTCGCCGCGACGGCCTCGCCGCGCTCGCGGCTGCGGCCGGTCAGCAGCAGGCCGGATGCACCGCGCGCCGCGAGTTCGCGTGCCACGGCTTCGCCCAGCCCCTGGCTCGCGCCGGTGACGATGGCAAACCGACCGGCGAGAGCCCGGCTGTGCGACGGCAGTTCAGGCACTGATGCGCTTCTCCCAGCGTAAACGGCACAGTTCGTTGATTTGTGCTTCTTATGGAATAATCATTCCATTTTTCGATGCAGCAAGTCAAGGCCGGCTGGATCCTGCAATCGTCCGGCGAGTCTCAGCGCAGGGCCTTGCCTGCCAACGGCTCGCGCTCGGCGCGCGGCGGGTGCCCGAAGCGCCGACGATAACCCCGCGAGAAATGGCTGGCGCTGACGAAGCCGCAGGCGAGCGCGATCTCCAGCACGGAGAGCGAGGTCTGGCGCAGCAGGTCGCGGGCGCGGTCGAGGCGCAAGCCGAGATAATGCTCGCCGAGCGAGCGGCCGAGATGATGGCGGAACAGGCGCTCCAGCTGGCGCAGCGAGACATTGGCGGTGCGCGCCAGTTCCTCGCGCGAGAGCGGGTTCTCGAGGCTCTGCTCCATGCAGCCGACGACGCGCAGCAGCGGCGCATGGCTGATGCCGAGGCGTTCGCGCAGCGGCATGCGCTGCGGCCCTGCGCCCTCGCGGACATGGGTCTGCAGGAACCATTCGCTGACGGCGAGCGCGAGTTCGCTGCCATGCTCGCGGGCGATGACGGCGTGCATCATGTCGAGCGGGGCGGTGCCGCCGCTCGATGTCAGGCGGTCGCGGTCGATCTCGTAGAGCGAGCGGCGCAGGTCGAGCTCCGGATAATCTTCCAGGAAGGCCGGCGCGTGCTCCCAGTGGATGGTGAAGCGGTAGCCGTCGAGGACATTGGCCCGGGCCAGGACATAAGGCCCGCCCGAGACACCGCCGAGCCTGACCCGGTGGCGGGCCAGGTTCCGCAGCCAGGCGAAGGTCGGGGCATGGTGGAAGACCGCCGGATTGCCGCCGGCGCAGACGATGACATAGTCGAAGCGCATCTGCGCGCCGACCGCGTGGTCCGCGCGGATGCTGACCCCGTTCGAGGCGGTGGCCGGCTCGCCGTCGATCGAGACATGGCTCCAGCGGTAGAGGTCGCGGCCCGAGAGGCGATTGGCCGCCCGCAGCGGCTCGACCGCCGAGGCATAGGCCAGCAAGGCGAAGTCCGGAATCAGCAGGAAGCCGACATGAGCGGGCTTGCGCTCGTTTCGACTGTCGCCTGCGGATAAGTTCGTGTCGTCCGTGGTCATGTCCGGAAGCCTATGTCCGCCAATCTCCGGCTGACAAGGCCGTTGACGCTTTCTCTGACCCTGACCGGACCGCCGATGCGCTATTCCGTCTTCTCCCTGCTCGCCCAGACGCTCAAGGGCCACAAGGGCTGGCAGCCGACCTGGCGCGATGCCGTGCCCAAGCCCGAATACGACGTGCTGGTGATCGGCGGCGGCGGGCACGGGCTGGCCACCGCCTATTATCTCGCGAGCCGGCACGGCATCCGCAACGTCGCGGTGATCGAGAAGGGCTTTATCGGCTCCGGCAATGTCGGGCGGAACACCACGATCATCCGCTCCAACTACCTGCTGCCGGGCAATACGCCGTTCTACGAGCTGTCGATGAAGCTGTGGGAAGGGCTGGAGCAGGACCTCAACTACAATGCGATGGTGAGCCAGCGCGGCGTTTTGAACCTCTACCATTCCGACGCCCAGCGCGACGCTTATGCCCGGCGCGGCAATGCGATGCGGCTAGCCGGCGTCGATGCCGAGCTGCTCGACCGCGAGCAGGTCCGCGCGATGGTGCCCTTCCTCGACTATGAGAACGGCCGCTTCCCGATCCAGGGCGGCCTCCTGCAGAAGCGCGGCGGCAGCGCCCGGCATGATGCCGTCGCCTGGGGCTATGCCCATGCGGGCGACCGCAACGGCGTCGACATCGTCCAGAACTGCGAGGTCACGGCGATATCGATGGAGAACGGACGGGCCGTCGGCGTCGAGACCACGCGCGGGCCGATCCGGGCGAAGAAGGTGGCGCTCGCCGTCGCCGGCAACTCGTCGCGGGTCGCGGCCATGGCGGGCCTGAGGCTGCCGATCGAGAGCCATGTGCTGCAGGCCTTCGTCTCGGAAGGCGTCAAGCCGCTGATCGACACGGTCGTGACCTATGGCGCCGGCCATTTCTACGTCAGCCAGTCCGACAAGGGCGGGCTCGTCTTCGGCGGCGACATCGACGGCTACAATTCCTACGCGCAGCGCGGCAACCTGCCTGTCATCGAGGACGTGATGGAATCGGCGATGGCGCTGTGGCCGGGCGTCGGCCGCATCCGCATGCTCAGGCACTGGGGCGGCATCATGGACATGTCGATGGACGGCTCGCCGATCATCGACCACACGCCGGTCGCGGGCCTCTATCTCAATGCCGGCTGGTGCTATGGCGGCTTCAAGGCGACGCCGGCCTCGGGCTTCTGCTTCGCCCATCTGATCGCCCGGGACGAACCGCATCCGGTCGCCGCCGCCTATCGGCTCGACCGCTTCGCGACCGGCCGCGTCATCGACGAAAAGGGCGTCGGCGCCCAGCCGAACCTGCATTGAGGCCGGTGATGAACGGTCTTGCTTTCATGAAGTGCGACCCCGCTGTCTCCCCTCCCCCTTGTGGGGAGGGGTTGGGGGTGGGGGGCGGAAAGCCAGCGCGACGGTTTATCCGTTCTCGCACAATCGCCATTGCCAGCCATCCAACTGAGACCGCACTCACCCGGTCGCTCGCCCCCCATCCCCATCCCTTCCCCACCAGGGGGAAGGGAGGAGCCCTGCCTGCCCGCGTCGAGGTTGAGAGCTGATCATGCGCATCACCTGCCCCTATTGCGGCGCCCGCGACGCCCAGGAATTCGGCTATCTCGGCGATGCCAATCCGCAGCGCCCGGACGGCATGGATGCGACGGAAGCCGCCATGCACGACTATGTCCACCTGCGCGACAACCCTGCCGGGCGGCATCGCGAACTCTGGTATCACGGCGCCGGCTGCCATGCCTGGCTGGTGGTGACGCGCGACACGCGGACCCACGCGATTGAGGCCGTCGAGGTCGCCAGGAAGACCAAGGCGGGAGCAGCCGCATGAGCACGCAAGCATCCAACAAGCAGCCTTGCCGCCTCGGCTCCGGCGGCGTGATCGACCGGACGCAGACGCGGTCCTTCCGCTTCGACGGCAAGCGCTATGAGGGCTATGCCGGCGACACGCTGGCCTCGGCGCTGCTGGCCAATGGCATCAGGCTGGTTGGGCGCTCGTTCAAATATCACCGCCCGCGCGGCATTCTCTCGGCTGGACCGGAGGAGCCGAACGCGCTGGTCGAACTGCGCGCCGGCGCCAGGCGCGAGCCCAACACCCGCGCGACCGTTGCCGAACTCTATCACGGGCTCGAAGCGCGCAGCCAGAACCGCTGGCCCTCGCTCGCCTTCGACCTGCTTTCGGTCAACGGGCTGGTCTCGCCGGCGCTGGTGGCGGGTTTCTACTACAAGACCTTCATGTGGCCGGCCTCCTTCTGGGAAAAGCTCTACGAGCCGCTGATCCGCCGGGCGGCAGGCCTGGGCCGTGCGGCCGGTCATGAAGACCCCGACCATTACGAGAAGGCCTTCGCCTTCTGCGACCTGCTGGTGATCGGCGGTGGGCCGGCCGGCCTGTCGGCGGCGCTGGCGGCCGGACGCTCGGGCGCCCGCGTCATCCTCTGCGACGAGGATTTCCGGCTCGGCGGGCGGTTGCTGACCGAGAAGCGCGAGATCGACGCGCGTGCCGGCAGCGAATGGATCGCCGATGCGCTCGCCGAGCTTGCGAGCATGCCCGACGTCACGATCATGCCGCGCAGCACGGTCTATGGCGTCTACGACCATGGCATCTATGGCGTGGTCGAGCGCGTCTCCGACCATCTGCCGGTGCCATCCGCGCATCAGCCGCGCCAGCGCGCCTGGCGGATCAACGCCAGGCGCGCGATCCTGGCGGCGGGTGCGATCGAACGGCCGATTGTCTTTGCCGGCAACGATACGCCCGGCGTGATGCTGGCGGGCGCGGTCCGGGCCTATCTCAACCGCTACGGCGTGCTGCCGGGTCGCCAGGCGGTCGTGTTCACGACGGGCGATGACGGCTGGGCGACGGCGCGCGATCTCGCCGCGGCCGGCGCGAGCGTCTCGGCGATCGTCGATCCGCGCAGGGAGATCGACAGTGCGCTGACCCTGCTCGCGGGCAAGATCGGCGCGCGGGTCATCACCGGGGTCGTCGCCAGCGCCTCGGGCGGGCGGGCATTGCGCTCCATCACGGTGCGCGAGGCATCGGGCCGCGAGCATTCCATCCCCTGCGACCTGCTTGCCGTCTCCAATGGCTGGAACCCGACGCTGCACCTGACCTCGCATCAGAACACGCGGCCGGTCTGGGATGAGAGCATCCATGCATTCGTGCCGGATGCCTTGCCGGCAGGGCTTGCCGTCGCCGGGAGCGCGGCCGGGCGGCTCTCGCTCGCGCAGGCGCTGGAGGATGGCGCGCGGCTCGGAGCGGAAGCGGCGAGCGCTTGCGGCTTCACGCCCAGGGCCGAGATGCAGCCGCCCAAGACCGATCCCGAAAGCCTTGGTTTGTCGCCGGTCTGGCGGGTGAAGGGCGGGAAAGGCAAGGCCTTCGTCGATTTCCAGAACGACGTCACCGACGGAGATATCGAGCTGGCGGCGCGCGAAGGCTTCAAGCCGGTCGAGCATCTCAAGCGCTACACCACGCTGGGCATGGCGACCGACCAGGGCAAGACCTCCAACATCGCCGGCCTGGCCATCATGGCCGAGCAGACGGCTAAGACGATTCCGCAGACCGGCACGACGATCTTCCGGCCGCCCTATACGCCGGTCGCGATCGGCGCGCTGGCCGGCCACCACCGTGCCAGGGATTTTCGCCCGACGCGGCTTTCGCCCACGCATGACTGGTCGCGGGAACAGGGTGCCGTCTTCGTCGAGGCCGGCCCATGGCTGCGGGCGCAGTATTATCCCAGGCCCGGCGAGAGCGACTGGCTGACCACCGTCAACCGCGAGGTCAGGGCGGTGCGCAGCACTGTGGGCATCTGCGACGTCTCGACCCTCGGCAAGATCGACATCCAGGGCGCGGATGCCGCCGAATTCCTCGAGCGCGTCTACATCAACGGCTGGAAGGCGCTGCCGGTCGGCAAGGCGCGCTACGGGCTGATGCTGCGCGAGGACGGTTTCGTCATGGATGACGGCACGACCTCGCGGCTCTCCGAGACGCATTTCCTGATGACCACCACCACGGCCAATGCCGGCAAGGTGATGCAGCATCTCGAATTCTGCCATCAGGTGCTCTGGCCCGATCTCGACGTGGCGATGGTCTCGGTCTCCGAGCAATGGGCACAAGCCTCGATCGCCGGCCCGAAGGCGCGCGCCGTCTTGCAGGGCGTCGTCGATCCGCAGCACGACCTCTCCAACGAGGCCTTCCCCTATCTCGCGGCGCGAGCCGTGACCGTCGGCGGCGGGCTGCCGGCACGTCTGTTCCGAATCTCGTTTTCAGGCGAGCTGGCCTACGAGCTCGCCGTCCCGGCCGAGCAGGGCGAGGCGATGATGCGGGCCTTGATGGCCGCCGGCGCCGAGCACGGCATCACACCGTACGGCACCGAGGCGCTCGGCGTGATGCGGATCGAGAAGGGGCATGTCGCCGGCAACGAGCTCAGCGGCCAGACCACGGCGCGCGATCTGGGCCTCGGCAAGATGATGTCGTCCAAGAAGGATTATGTCGGCCGGCTGATGGCGAAGCGCGCCGCGCTGGTCGAGGCTGACAGGCCGATCTTCGTGGGGTTTCGCCCGGTGAACCGCAGCGAGCGGCTGCGGGCCGGCGCCCATTTCATCGGCATCGGCAAGGCGGCGACGATGGAGAACGACGAGGGCTACATGACCTCGGTCGCCTATTCTCCCCATCTCGGGCACTGGATGGGCCTCGGCCTGCTCAGGAACGGGCAGGCCCGCATCGGCGAGCGGGTCCGGGCCTTCGATCCCGTCCGCAACGGCGATATCGAGGTCGAGATCTGCAACCCCGTCTTCCTCGACCCGGAAGGAGCGCGCCTCCATGGCTGACGCTACGACAGCGATCTGGGCGCCTCGCAGCGCCTGGGCCGGCATCCTTCACGAGGGCCATATCGGTCTTGCCGGTTCGACCAGCATCACCATCGCGGCCCGCGACGGGCTCGGCATCGCCAGCCTGATCGCTCCGGCCGCCGGCGAGGCGGCGCTAGCCGAGGCTGTGAAAGCCGCATTCGGGCTCGACCTGCCGGCGACACCCGCCATCGCCCGAGCCGGACATCATGCGGCGGTCTGGGCCGGGCCGGGCCAATGGCTGCTTCTGGCCGAGACCCGCAGCGGCTTCAGCGACGCGCTGCAAGCGCTGTCGGGCGTCGCAGCCGTTGCCGAGCAGAGTTCCGGGCGCGCTGCGCTGCGCCTGTCCGGGCCTCGCATCCGCGACGCCCTGGCCAAGGGCTGCATGCTCGATCTGCACCCTGTTGCCTTTCCTGTCGGCATGGCCGCCTTGACAAGCATCGCCCATATCGGCGTGCATCTCTGGCGGGCGCAGGACTGCCCGGAGGGAGCGGTCTTCGAGATCATGGTGGCACGCAGCTTCGCCGGCAGCTTCTGGTCCTGGCTTTCTGCCTCGGTGGCGGAGTTTGGTTGCGACATCGTCGCCAGTGGAGCGTCGATCGGGCGAGGTTGAGTGCAGCGTGTCGCGCGCCAGCCTCTCTATCGTTTCCGTCCCGTCTTCCGCTCCAGCGAAGGGCCGCCCCATCCGGCGGCGTCAGCCATGTCCGACCGCACCGCCATCCTCACCCTGTCCTGCCCCGACCGGCCGGGCATCGTCGCCGCCGTGTCGACGCTGCTGTTCGAGGCCGGCTGCAACATCCTCGACGCGCAGCAGTTCGACGATATCGAGACCGGGCGCTTCTTCATGCGCGTCGTCTTCGACCGGCTCGACGAGAGCCGCTCGCATGAGGCCATCGCGGCCTCCGTCGGCGATCTGGCACAGCGCTTCGGCATGGATGTCAGCCTGCGCGAACGTGCGGCGAAAAAGCGCGTCATGCTGCTGGTCTCGAAGTTCGACCACTGCCTGACCGACCTCATCTATCGCTGGCGTATCGGCGAATTGCCGATGGAGATTTCGGGAATCGTCTCCAACCATGGCCGCGAGCACCTGTCCTCGACCGATCTCGGCGATATACCCTTCCACCACATGCCGGTGACGCGGCAGACCAAGATGGAGCAGGAGGCAGAGATCTGGCGGCTGGTGCAGGAAACGAAGACCGATCTCGTCGTGCTGGCGCGCTACATGCAGATCCTGTCGGACGGTTTCTCAGCCAAACTGCTCGGGCGCTGCATCAATATTCATCACTCGTTCCTGCCCGGCTTCAAGGGCGCCAAGCCGTATCACCAGGCGCATGAGCGCGGCGTGAAGCTGATCGGGGCGACCGCGCATTACGTCACGCCCGATCTCGACGAAGGCCCGATCATCGAGCAGGACGTGGAGCGCATCTCGCATCGCGACATGCCCGAGGATCTCGTGCGCAAGGGCCGCGACATCGAGCGCAGGGTGCTGGCACGTGCTGTGCTGCACCATCTCGAAGATCGGGTTATCCTCAACGGAAAGAAAACCGTCGTTTTTCCGGATTGAGACGCATAAAATTGCGACTCATCGGCCGGCTAAGACGTAAACGTTCGTCTGTTTGAAGTCCCGGCCAGCCGCCCTGCGATGGGCGCACGTTTGCTCTGCGCTGCACAGTTGACGCTTTCGTTGGCACATGGCTTGCTGAGGGCGACCGAGAGGGAAAACGGCGCAGCAAGCGCCGGACAACCGGCATTGAGCTCATGAGTGGAGACAATCTTATGAAAGACCAGGATCTGGGCAAGCTGATCGCCCGCGTGAAGGACGGTGCCCTGTCGCGGCGCTCCTTCATCAAGAAGGCGGCGGCCGTCGGACTGGCCGCCCCGTTCGCCAACCAGCTGCTGGCCTTCAACGGCGTCGCGATGGCGGACTCCACCCTGCCCTACAAGCCGACGAAGGCCGGCGGCGGCGGCCCGCTCAAGATGCTGCTCTGGCAGGCCCCGACGCTGCTGAATCCGCATTTCGCCTCGGGCACCAAGGACCAGATCGCCTCGCGCATCTTCTACGAGCCGCTCGCCGGCTGGGACAAGGAGGGCAATCTCTTCCCGCAGCTCGCGGCCGAAATCCCGAGCAAGGCCAATGGCGGCCTCTCGGCCGACGGCAAGGAAGTGATCTGGAAGATCAAGCCGGGCGTGAAATGGCATGACGGCAAGCCCCTCACCGCCGACGACGCCGTCTTCACCTGGGAATATGCCGCCGATCCGGCGACCGCCGCCTACACCACCGGCGCCTACAAGGACATCAAGGTCGAGAAGATCGACGACCTGACGATCAAGGTGATATTCAAGGCGCCGACGCCGTTCTGGGCCGACCCCTTCGTCGGCGTCGCCGGCATGATCATCCCCAAGCATCACTTCGGCGAGTACAAGGGCGCCAAGTCGCGTGAGGCTCCGGCCAACCTGAAGCCCGTCGGCACCGGCGCCTACAAGTTCGCCGAATTCAAGCCGGGCGACATCCTGACCGCCGAGCGCAACACCGAATACCACGTCAAGAACCAGCCGCATTTCGACAAGCTCGAGGTGAAGGGCGGCGGTGACGCGGTCTCGGCGGCGCGCGCCGTGCTGCAGACCGGCGAATACGACTATGCCTGGAACCTCCAGGTCGAGGACGAGGTCCTCAAGCGCATGGAGACCGGCGGGCGCGGCAAGATCAGCGCCGTGGCGTCGGGCGACATCGAGTTCATCATCCTCAACACCACCGATCCGTTGACCGAGGTCGATGGCGAGCGCTCCAGCATCAAGACCAAGCACCCGACCCTGTCGGATCCGAAGGTCCGCGAGGCGATCAACCTGCTGATCGACCGCGACTCGGTTCAGAAGTTCATCTATGGGCGCGGCGGCGTTGCCACGGCGAGCTTCGTGAACCAGCCGGCGCAGTTCAAGTCGAGCAAGCTGAAATACGAGTTCAACGTCGACAAGGCGAACAAGATCCTTGATGAGGCCGGCTACAAGAAGGGCTCCGACGGCATCCGCGAGAAGGACGGCAAGAAGCTCAAATACGTCTTCCAGACCTCGATCAACGCGCCGCGCCAGAAGACGCAGCAGATCATCAAGCAGGCCTGCCAGCGCGCCGGCATCGACCTCGAGCTGAAGTCGGTGACGGCGTCGGTGTTCTTCTCGTCGGACGTGGCAAACCCCGACACCTACACCAAGCTCTATGTCGACATGGAGATGTACACGACCACGCAGCCCCAGCCCGACCCGGAGCGCTTCCTCAACCAGTTCGTCTCCTGGGAGGTCGCCACCAAGGAGAACAAATGGCTGGGCCGCAACGTCTCGCGCTACACCGACAAGGAAGCCGACGCGGCCTATCTGGCGGCCCAGAAGGAACTTGACCCCGCCAAGCGCGCCGCGCTGCTGATCAAGGTCAACGAGATCTTCTGCGAGGCCCATGTGGTTCTGCCGCTGCTGTCGCGCACGCGCGTCGCCGCTGCGCTGAACAACCTGTCGCATGATCACAGCGGCTGGGACGTCGATACCTGGAACCTCGCAGCCTGGTATCGCAGCTAAGACCGAGGGGAGCGGGCAGCCCCGCGCGGCGCGCGCCGCGCGGGGAGGCGCCGCTCCCTCTTTATTTTTGACGAAGCGGAGACGCCCGGCATCCTGATGACCGGCGGTCCGCTGTTTGCGGTGTTGTGAAGACCGCGTTCGAAAAGAGTTCTGTTTGATGGGCGCTTACCTGCTGAGGCGAATGCTGATTGCTATTCCGAGCCTGCTCGGCATCAGCCTGATCCTGTTCACCGTGCTCGCCCTGGCGCCGGGCGATCCGTTTTCGGAGATGGCGACCAATCCCAATGTTCCCCCTGAAGTGCGCGAGGCGCTGCGGGCCAGTTTCGGCCTCAACGACCCGATCATGGTGCGCTATCTGCGCTGGCTCTCGAACATGGTGCAGGGCGACTGGGGCTTCTCCTTCGCCAGCCGAATCGACGTCGACCAGTTGATCCTGCAGCGCGTTCCGACGACGCTGTTCGTCGTCGGCTCCTCGCAGATCCTGGCCTTGTGCATCGCGCTCCCGGTCGGCATCTATGCGGCGACGCGGCCCTATTCGGTGTTCGACCAGGTCGCCAACACGCTGGCCTTCGTCGGCTTCTCGCTGCCGACCTTCTTCACCGGCCTGCTGCTGATCCTGATCTTCTCGGTGACGCTCGACTGGTTCCCCTTCGTCTACCGCTCCGACCTCGCGGCGACCGGATGGCGCTGGTACTGGGAGATGTTCCGGCAGGCGATCATGCCGATCACCGTGCTCGGCCTGTTCCAGGCGGCCTCGTACACCCGCTATGTCCGCTCCGCCGTTCTCGACGTGATCCGGCTGGACTACGTCACCACCGCCCGCGCCAAGGGCCTCGGCGAAAAGACCGTGACGCTGCGCCACATCACGCGCAACGCGCTCATCCCGGTCGTCACGCTCGTCGCGCTGCAGATGCCTGCCGTGTTCGGCGGCGCCATCGTCACCGAGCAGATCTTCCGGATTCCGGGGATCGGCTCGCTCCTGATCGACGCGATCCTGGCCAACGACACTCCGGTCATCATGGCCGTGACCTTCGTCTTCGCCTGCCTCGTCGTCCTGTTCAATCTCATTGCGGATCTGCTTTATGGCTGGCTCGACCCTCGCATCTCCTTCAGCTGAGCCCATGTCGGGCCCGGCTCAGACGAGCGCTGCCACCTCGCCAGGGCGCGAGACCTGGAAGCGTTTCCGTCGTCACAAGCTGGCGATGGCCAGCAGCTTCGTGCTCGCCACGCTGATCCTCGGCGTCGTGATCGGCCCCTGGCTGTGGCCGGTGGCGATCAACGACATCGATTTCTCGGCGCAGCTCCAGACCCCCTCCTGGGCGCACCCGTTCGGCACGGACGATCTCGGCCAGGACCTGCTGGCGCGGATGATCTATGGCGGGCGGATCTCGCTCGCCGTCGGGCTGGCGGCGATGTTCGTCGCGACCTTCTTCGGCATCGTCATCGGCGCGGTCGCCGGCATGTCGCGCGGCTCTGTCGACAACTTCCTGATGTGGCTGACGGACCTGTTCCTATCGCTGCCGCAGCTGCCACTGCTGCTGCTGGTGATCTATTTCTTCCGCGAGCAGCTCAAGGCGGCCTTCGGCGTCGAAGGCGGCGTCTTCGTCCTGATCGTCGTGGTCATCGGCGGGTTGAAATGGATGCCCGTGGCACGGCTTGTGCGTGCCCAGTTCATGTCGCTGCGCGAAAAGGAGTTCGTCGAAGCCGCCAAGGCCCATGGCGCGACGAAATTCCGCCAGATGGTCCACCACATCCTGCCGAACGCGATCGGCCCCGTGATTGTCGCGGCCACGATCGAGGTGTCCTCGGCCATCATCGCGGAATCGACGCTGTCCTTCCTCGGGTTGGGCTTCCCGCCGGATATCCCGACCTGGGGGCGCCTGCTGTTCGATGCCAAGGACCATCTCGATTCCGCGCCGCACTGGGCGCTGTTTCCGGGCGCGGCGATCTTCCTGACCGTGCTCTCGATCAACTTCATCGGCGACGGTCTGCGCGACGCGCTCGATCCGCGCCGAGTCATCTAACGCAGCAAGGCATCTGACCTTGAACCTTCGGAAGGCATCCGCATGACAACGCCCATCCTGTCCGTCTCCAACCTGACCACGTCGTTTCGGGTCGAGGGCCTGTGGAAGCCGGTCGTCCGCGGCGTCTCCTTCGACATCGCGCCCAAGGAGACCCTGGCGGTCGTCGGCGAATCCGGCTCGGGCAAGAGCGTGACGGCGTTGTCGATCATGCGGCTGACACCGCAGGGTTCGAGCAAGATCGAGGGCTCGATCAAGCTCGCCGGCCAGGAATTGCTGACGCTGCCCGAGCCGCAGATGCGCAAGATCCGCGGCAACGACGTCGCGATGATCTTCCAGGAGCCGATGACCTCGCTCAATCCTGTGCTGACGATCGGCTTCCAGATCGCCGAGGCGCTGATCCTGCATCGCAACATGTCGCGCTCGGAGGCCGAGGCCGAGACGGTGCGCCTGCTCGAGAAGGTCCGCATCCCCGCCGCCAAGTCGCGCTTCCACGAATATCCGCACCGCTTTTCCGGCGGCATGCGCCAGCGCGTGATGATCGCCATGGCGCTCGCCTGCAAACCCAAGCTCCTGATCGCCGACGAGCCGACCACCGCGCTCGACGTGACGATCCAGGCGCAGATCCTGCAGCTGATCAAGCTGCTGCAGGAGGAGGAGGGCATGTCCGTGCTCTTCATCACCCACGACATGGGCGTCGTCGCCGAAATCGCTGACCGCACGGTCGTGATGTATAACGGCCAGGCCGTCGAGACCGGGGCGACGGAGGACATCTTCGCGCGCGCCGAACACCCCTATACCCGTTCGCTTCTGGCCTCGGTGCCCAAGCTCGGCTCGATGGAAGGCCGCAAGCGGCCGATGCGCTTCCCCGTCGTCGACCGCGCCACGGGCGAGTCGGACGTACCGACGGAGACGCCCGACACCGTCAAGGCCGCCGAGCGGCCGGTGCTCGAGGTCTCCGACCTGACGACGCGCTTCGAAATCCGGTCCGGCCTGCTGGGCTCGGTCACGGGCCGCGTCCATGCGGTCGAGAACGTCTCGTTCAGCGTCCAGGCCGGCGAGACGCTGGCGCTGGTCGGCGAATCCGGTTGCGGCAAGTCGACGACAGGCCGCTCGGTGATGCGCCTGATCGAGCCGCTGTCGGGCTCCGTGCTGCTCGACGGCGTCGATGTGCTCAAGCTCAACCAGACCGATCTGCGCGAGCAGCGCAAGCGCATGCAGATGATCTTCCAGGACCCCTTCGCGTCGCTGAACCCGCGCATGAATGTCGGTGCAGCCATCGCCGAGCCGCTGCTGATCAACAAGCTCGCGACCCGCTCGGAAGCCCGCGACCAGATCGCCGAGCTTCTGCGCCGCGTCGGCCTGCAGCCCGACATGGCCAGCCGCTTCCCGCACGAGTTCTCGGGCGGCCAGCGCCAGCGCATCTGCATCGCACGCGCACTGGCCGTCGAGCCCCGGCTGATCGTGGCCGACGAGGCCGTCTCGGCGCTCGACGTCTCGGTCAAGGCGCAGGTCGTCAACCTGATGCTGGAGCTGCAGGCCCGCATGGGGCTGGCCTATCTCTTCATCTCGCACGACATGGCGGTGGTGGAGCGCGTCAGCCACCGGGTCGCGGTGATGTATCTCGGCGAGATCGTCGAGATCGGCCCGCGCGAGGCGATCTTCGGCAATCCGCAGCACCCCTACACCAAGCGCCTGCTCGCCGCGGTTCCGATCGCCGATCCGACCCGCCGCCACGAGAAGACCCCGCCGTCCAACGACGAAATCAAGAGCCCGGTGCGCGCGCCGGACTTCGTTCCGCCGATCCGCCAGTTCCGCGAGGTCTCGCCGGGCCATGCCGTGATGATCTGGGGCGAGGAATGGGAGAAGAAGACGATCGAGGCCGTCGCCGCCTGATCGGGCGACGCTGGCGCGAGGTTTTCCGCAGGATCGGAACCCGAAGGGGCGGGCACGACACGTGCCCGCCCCTTCTTCATTGGGCATCGGGTTCGCTGGGTATCGAGCGGCCGGCTCGGGAGACGCGACGTCGTCCCGGGCTTGACCCGGAACCCATTCCGGAACGCTTACGATCCCGCTTCAGGCATGGATCCCGGATCTCCGCTGCGCTGCGTCCGGGATGACACGCGCTTCCAGCACGAGGCGAGGCGCTCTGGCGTCAGGGACGAGCAGAAGGGAGGGAGCCCGATTGAGAGGCTCACGGCTTCGGCAGATCCGGCACGCGATAGGCGGTCGTCGACTTGATCCGCTCCATGGCGAAGCGCGAGGTGACGTTCTTCAGGGGAATCGTCTCGATCAGCTTCTTGTAGAAGCCGTCATAGGCCGACATGTCGGCGACGACGACGCGCAGCATGTAGTCGACATCGCCGGCCATGCGATAGAACTCCATCACCTCCGGCATGGCGGAGACCATCTGCGCGAACTTCTCGAGCCAAGGCCCGGAATGGTCTGATGTCTCGATCTGGACGAAGACGGTCAGACCAAGTCCGATCTTCTCCGGCGCCACCAGCGCCACGCGCTTGAGGATGACGCCGGACTGCTCCAGCTTCTGGATGCGCTTCCAGCAGGGCGTCTGCGAGAGCCCGACCCGATCGGCCAATTCGGCGATCGAGATATTGGCGTCACCCTGCAGCACCGTCAGGATTTTCCGGTCTATCGCGTCCATTCTCTTCCATCCAGCCAATAGAGAACATTCATATCGTCATCAGTGATAATAAGAGATACTTTTTCTTTTTAAGCGGCGTCTCTTGTATTCAGATAGAAAATCCTTTTCTGAGACTGTCAATAGGCGTCTTTTCGACGCCTCCAAGTTGAGGATTTTCGACCATGGATCGCCGCCAGTTCCTGCTTGCAGGCTCCAGCCTGGTCGCCGCCGCCCCCTTCGCGCCGGTCCTCGCACAGGCGCCCGTCGCAGCCCGCATCGGCTACATCCCGATCATCGGCACGGCGCCTGTCTTCGTTGCCCAGGGCGAGGGCTGGCTGAAGGAGGCCGGGATCGCTGCGAGCTTCACCGTCTTCGAATCCGGCCCCAACATGATCCAGGCCTTCGCCTCGGGTACGATCGACTTCTACCTCGCCGGCATTGCGCCTCTGGCGGTCGCGCGCTCGCGCGGCGTCGATGTGCGGGTGGTGGCCGCGACCGCCATTGCGGAGAACGTCTTCGTGGCGGCGCCGGCCCTGGCGAAGTTCTTCACGCCGGGCGCGGCGCCGGCCGCAGCCTTCAAGGCGCACAAGGCGGCGACCGGCAAGGCAGCGCGGCTGGCCACACAGCCCGCCGGCTCGGTCCCCAACACCGTGCTGCAATACTGGCTCTGGGAGGTCGCGAAGGCCGAGAAGGGCGATGTCGAGATCGTGCCGATGGGGATCGACGCGACGCAGCAGGCGGTGCTCGCCGGCGCTGTCGAGGGCGGCATCGTGCGCGAGCCGGCGCTGACCATCGTCCAGACCCGCAACCCCGGCATCAGGCTGATCGCGGGCGGGCAGGAGCTCTTCCCGGGCCAGCCCGGTACGGTCGTCGCCGGCTCCGGCGCCTTCGTCACCAAGAATCCCGAGGCGGTGCAGAAGCTCGTCGACAGCCTGGTGCGCGCCGCCGATCTGATCGCCAAGAACCCCGACAAGGCCGCGCCCCATGTCGGCGCCGCGCTCGGCAAGGGCATCGTCGACCCCGCTTTGATCCGCAAGGCGCTGGTCTCGCCGGCCTCGACCTTCGAGATCGACCCGCGCAAGATCATCGAGCCCTCGCGCGCGATGCAGGCCTACCAGGTCAAGCTCGGCTCGCTGGAGAAGGAACTGCCCTTCGACGGGTTGTTCGAGACACAGTTTTACGAACGCGCCGTCAAGGCGGCCGGCTGACAGCATGGCCTCGCTCCGGGCGCCCGCCCTCGCCTTCCTGGGCCTTGTCGCCTTCCTGCTGCTGTGGGAGGCGATCCCGTTCTTCGGGATCGTCAACCCAGCTTTCCTGCCGGGTCCGAGCGTGCTGCCAAAGGCGTTCCTGTCCGAAATCCGGTCCGGCGCCTGGCTCTCGGCGATCCTCGGCTCGCTCTGGCATTACTTCGTCGGGCTCTTCACCGGCTCGCTGTTGGGGGCCGCACTCGGCGTGCTCGTCGGCATGTCGCGCACGGCCGAGGAGGCCACCGCCTGGGTCGTGCGCGTGCTGCGGCCGATTCCCGGCCTCGCCTGGGTGCCTTTCGCGATCATCTGGTTCGGCGTGAACCCGTCTGCCGCCGTCTTCATCATCGCGATCGGCGTGTTCTGGATCGTCTTCTTCGCGGCGCAAGGCGCAATCCGCGGCGTCGACCGCGACCTGATCGAGGTGGCCGACGCCTTCGGCTTCCGCTCGCCCTGGCAGCGCCTGACCAAGATCCTGCTGCCGGCAGCGATGCCCGGCATCCTCGTCGGCGTCAGGACGGCGCTCGGGCAGGCCTGGATGGCCGTCGTGGCCGCCGAGATCTTCGGCGTGGCCGGCGTCGGCCAGCGCATGATGCAGGCCTCCAGCCTGCTCGCGACCGACATCGTCGTGGTCTACATGCTCACCATGGCCGGACTTTACGGGTTCCTCGACACCCTGTTCGTCGCCTTCCAGAAATGGGTGCTGCGTTGGAAAGCGTGATCGACAAGAGCGTGAGCGACAAGACCGTGATCGAGATTCGGGGCCTCTCGCTGACCTTCACCCGCGACGGCGAGCAGACCGAGGTGCTGCGCAGGCTCGATCTGTCGGTGGCGCGCGGCGAGTTCCTCGCCATCGTCGGGCCGTCGGGCGTCGGCAAGTCGACGCTGCTGCGCGTCATCGCCGGGCTGGCGAAGCCGAGCGCCGGCGAGGTCGCGATCAACGCGCGCGACGCAACCCGCCGGCCGGTCGCTCTGGTCTTCCAGGATTCCCGCCTTCTCCCCTGGCGCAAGGTCGTCGTCAATGTCGGCTTCGGCCTGGAAGGCCAGGTTCCGCGCGCGGCGCGGCTGGCCAAGGCGCAGGAGATGCTCGATCTGGTGGGATTGGGCTCGCTGGCGCAGCGCTGGCCGCATCAGCTCTCCGGCGGCCAGCGCCAGCGCGTCTCGCTGGCGCGGGCGCTCGCGGTCGATCCCGAGATTCTGCTGATGGACGAGCCGTTCTCGGCCCTCGACGCACTGACCCGCGAAAGCCTGCAGGACGAACTGATCCGCGTCTGGCAGCGCACGGGCAAGACCGTGCTCTTCGTCACCCACGATATCGACGAGGCCGCCTATCTCGCAGACCGGGTGGTGATCCTGTCCGGCGCGCCCGGCCAGATCATCGCCGAGCACCGCATCTCCGAGGCCCATCCGCGCAAGCGCGGCGGGGCGGCGGAAGCCGACATCGTGCGCGCCATCCGGCTGGGGCTGGGGGCCGATACGGTGAGCGACGGCGCGGCGATCTGAGACAGCCGTTTAACGCCGCCCGAGCGGCACGCCCTCGCGGATCTTCTTCGAGAAATCCGGATCGTCGAGCGAGATCGTCCGCGCCCTCTCGCCGATGCGCGCCTGCCGGACCAGATCGTCCAGCGGGATGTCGCTCCTGACCGCGCCGATGCGGTGCAGATAGCCCGGCAGGTAGCCCGAGAGCAGCACGCGCGGATCGAGCGGCAGCGAGAATTTCCAGGCCGGGGCGACGGAGCCGACGAGCGTGTAGACCACGGTGGTGCAGTTGGTCGTCAGCGTGTTGTACCAGCGCGGCTGCGCGGCAAGCTTATTCACGTCGTCGACATAGGCGAGCAGCACATCGCGCGCCTGCGCCGGCGTGGCGGCGATGCGGAACAGCCGCACATCCTCCTTGCGGGCATGGCTGCGCAGGCCGATGAGGTCGCGCTCGGGGGCGGCGACATAGGCCATTTCATAGCTGCGGAAGAAGCCGGCCAGCGCCGACCATTCCTCGCCCTTCTCGCGCCGGACCTCGATCGAGAAGGTCAAAGGCGGCTGGTCGGCGAAGGGGAAGCTGACGAGCAGATGCGCGATCGCCTCGCCCGACCAGTAGGACAGGAACAGGTCGATGCCTTCGACCTTGCTCAGATCGTAGCGGCGGGTCTCCCAGCGCTCGTCGTAATCGCTTTCGCTGCGCCAGTTGAAATTGCGCAGGTTCGAGACCGTCAGCGTCTCGCCCTCGCGGCTGATCGAGGGCAGGCGGGCGAGTTCGGGAATCCAGTCGCGGTCGTGGGATGGGACAAGGCCGTTCCACCAGCCGAGCAGGCCGACGAAGAGCACGGCGAAGGACAGCGGCAGCCTGGCCGCGCCGCTCCACAGGCCGATCGCGCCGGCCAGGCCCGCAAGGCAAAAGCCGATGGAGGCGACGGTCGCGGTCGTGCCATCCAACCGGAAGAACAAGAGGCCCGAGCCCCAGATCGTCGAACCGAGGATGACGAGCGTGGCGATGAGACGGACGATGACGATCAGGATGGCCACGCTGCTTCAAGCCTCTCGGTCAAAAATCGGTGAGCACGGGGAGCGCTTCCATGGTGGTCAGGCCGCCTGCGGGATGGCGGGGAGGCAGACGATGAAGCGCGCACCCAGACGCGGCTGCTCGCCATCGGCATCCGGGGGACCGAGGCGGTTCTCCGCCCGGATCGAGCCGCGATGGGCCTCGATGATCTGCCGCGAGATCGACAGGCCCAAGCCCGAATTCTGGCCGAAGCCCTCATTCGGCCGGTCCGTATAGAAGCGCTCGAAGACGCGCTCCAGCGCATGCGGCTCGATGCCCGGCCCGTCATCCTCGACCGTGATCAGCACGTCGTCGCCCACGCGCGAGAGCATGACGCGCACCGGCTTGTCGGCGGGCGAGAAGGAGCGGGCATTGTCGATCAGGTTGACGAGGACCTGGCCGAGCCTGGAATCATGGCCGAGCACCAGGAAGCCGT
Organism: Allobosea vaviloviae; assembly: GCF_001298265.1. Classification (GTDB taxonomy): domain Bacteria; phylum Pseudomonadota; class Alphaproteobacteria; order Rhizobiales; family Beijerinckiaceae; genus Allobosea; species Allobosea vaviloviae_B. Next base: position 132,211 of record NZ_LGSZ01000048.1, read on the forward strand.
CCCGCCCGCTCGGCCGCTGGCCTCTGCGCTCGGTCACGAGCTCGATCACGGGCTGGCCTTCGCGGCGGGTCTCGTTCTGGACGGAAACCACCGCCTCCAGGACCTGTGCCAGATCGACCGGGCCGGAATCGTTGCGCGCGAGCTCGGCGTCGAGCCTTGATGCGTCGGAGATGTCGGAGATCAGCCGGTCGAGCCGGCGCACATCATGCTGAATCACCGCCAGCAGGCGCCCGCGCGACTCGTCGTTCTTCGCCCGCGGCAGGGTCTCGACGGCACTGCGCAGCGAGGTCAGCGGGTTCTTGAGCTCGTGGGCGACATCGGCCGCGAAGCTCTCGATCGCCTCGATGCGGCTGTAGAGCGCCTTGGTCATCTCGCGCAGCGAGCCGGAGAGATGGCCGATCTCGTCATGCCGGCTGGCGAAATCGGGAATCTGCTCGCACGATTTCACGCCCCGGCGCACGCGCTGGGCCGCGTCGGCGAGCTTGCGGATCGGCTCGGCGATGGTGCCGGCGAGCAGCACCGAGAGCACGATCATCACGGCGGCCGAGATGGCGAAGACCCGGAAGATCGCATAGCGCTCGGAGACGATGACCGCGTCGATGTCGCCCCCTTGCGTCGAGAGCAGCAGCGCGCCCTTGACCGCGCGGAAGCGCTGCACCGGCACGGCGACAGAGACGATGGTCTGGCCGCGCGTATTCACCCGCACGACGCTAGCCGGCATCCCGTTCAGGGCGCGCGCCACCTCGGGATAGGATTTGCCGTTGGCGTTCTCGAAGTCGTCGTAAACAGGCACGTCGGCGCGCCCGAGCCGGTTGCGCAGCAGGTTCCAGGTGCGTTCCAGCAGCGGCGCCTCGTCGGGCTCGCCGACGCGCGGCAGGTCGAGCCGCAGCACGTCGCCGCGCGAATACAGGCTGCGCGAGTCCAGGGTCAGAAGGCCGTCGCGATCGTAGATGCGCGCCCGGGTCTTGGTCGGCGTGACCAGGCGGCGCAGCAGCGGCGCGACCTTCTCCGGGTTGATCGAGAAGTCGAGCGGGTCCTCAGCGATGCCGGCGCTCTCGCCCGCCTGGAGCTGGAGCAGCTTGTCGGGGTCGATGGTGATCGCGTCGGTTTCGACCGTGGCGGAGGCCGCAATCGCGCCGGCGATGATCTCGCCCTGCGTCAGCAGGCTCTGCACCCGCGCCTCGATCAGGCCTTCGCGGAACTGGTTGAGGTAGAGGAAACCGACAAGCAGCGCGACGAGGCCGCCCAGGTTCAGGACGACGATGCGCCGGGTGAGACTGGACGCCGCCCGAGACGAGATCGCGCGGAGCCAGCGCCGGCCCATGGTGCCGAGCCGTCGGCTCAGCGTCGGCCCGGCCTTGCCCGTGCGGGCCTGCGCCGCGCGTTCGTCGTCGATCGTCGCCATCGCGTCCGCCGTGTTGCGTTCGACGTCACTGCTGCGCGCGCAGCGACGAAACAATCCAGGGGTGGCAACGCTCCGCCCAATTGCTTCGCTTCGCTCGCAATGACGGCGGGACGTCAGCCTTCCTTGAACCGGTAGCCGACGCCGTACAAGGTCTCGATCATGTCGAAGTCGACATCGACCTGGTTGAACTTCTTGCGCAGGCGCTTGATGTGGCTGTCGATGGTGCGGTCGTCGACATAAACCTCGTCGTCATAGGCCGCGTCCATCAGGGCGTTGCGGCTCTTCACCACGCCGGGCCGCTGCGCCAGCGACTGCAGGATCAGGAACTCGGTGACGGTGAGCGTGACCGGCTCGCCCTTCCAGGTGCAGGTATGGCGCTCGGGGTCCATGCGCAGCAGGCCGCGCTCGAGTGCCTTGGCGTCCTCGCTGCGCGGCGCGGCGGCCGGGTCCTTGGCGCCCGAGCGACGCAGGATCGCCTTGACGCGCTCGACCAGCAGGCGTTGCGAAAACGGCTTCCGGATGAAGTCGTCGGCGCCCATCTTCAGGCCGAAGAGCTCGTCGATCTCCTCATCCTTCGAGGTCAGGAAGATGACCGGCAGGTCCGACTTCTGGCGCAGCCGGCGCAGCAGCTCCATGCCGTCCATGCGCGGCATCTTGATGTCGAAGATCGCCAGGTCCGGCGGGTTCTGCTTCAGCCCATCCAGCGCCGAGGCGCCGTCGGTATAGGTCATGATGCGGTAGCCCTCGGCCTCGAGCGCAATGGAAACCGAGGTGAGGATGTTGCGGTCGTCATCGACCAGCGCAATGGTTGGCATAAGCTCTTTGTCTCTTGGCCGCGTTGCAATAACTGGGTCAACTCTCGCGAGAGAGCGGCTAAACCGTGGCGGCAATCTAGCGGTGCCATGGCGGTTTGCCTATGTCCCCGTCACAGAAAGAGCCCTCAGGCCGAGAAGTTCCATGCAACAGTCCCAAATGCCGGCGCCTGAGCGCAAGGATCCGATCCGCCCGACAGACGACACGGCGCGATCTCTGGGGAAGCAACTGCTGCGGAGCGCCCGATCCGGCTCGCTGGCCACGCTGGGGCGGGACGGCCATCCCGCGGCAAGCCTCGTCAGCCTCGCGACCGACGTCGACGGCACGCCGCTGATCCTGGTTTCGGCGCTGTCCGCCCATACCGGCCATCTGGAGGCTGATCCACGCTGTTCGCTGCTGCTGTCGCCAGGCGGCAAGGGCGACCCGCTCGCCCATGCCCGCATCACGCTGAAACTGCGCGCCGCCAAGGTCGACCGCGAGACTCCCGATGGCATCCGCATCCGCCGCCGCTTCCTGTCGCGCCAACCCAAAGCCGCGCTCTATGCCGATTTCGGCGATTTCTCGTTCTTTTCGTTGAGCATCGAGGGCGCGAGCCTGAATGGCGGGTTCGGCCGCGCCTATGAGCTGGCACCGTCCGATCTGCTCAGCGAGGCCGTCGCCGCGCACGCGATCGCGGCGATCGAAGAGGGCGCCGTCGCCCATATGAACGCGGACCACGCCGAGGCGGTCAGATATTTTGCCACGGGCCTGCTCAGCGCCGCCGACGGCAAATGGCGTCTCACCGGCCTCGACCCGGATGGGGCCGACCTCGCCCGCGGCGACACGGTGCTGCGGCTGGCCTTCCCGACGCCGGTGGCGTCGGCCGGCGCGCTCAGGGCGGCGCTCGCAGCGCTTGCGGCCCAGGCCCGGGAGGCGACCTAGCGCCATGATTTACCACGTTGATTTTATTCAAACGATTTAGGCGCGATTGTTCGCACCCCTGACGGTTCGATGCCTTGAGCCGGCGCGATCATAGCCTTAAGGATCGGTTATCGACGCGCCACTCGGCTCATCCGCGCGGGCTTTTTTGCCTCTGCGCACCCTTGCAGATCAGCGGCCGCGACCGGCGCGTCCGCTTCGGGAGGTTCCTGTGAAAACCATCGGTCAGTTCAATGCCGCCCATGGAGCGGAGACGTTCGGCTTCCGCGGTCTGAAGACGGTCTACTGGAATCTCGAGGCGGCGAGGCTCTACGAGGAATCGCTGGCGCGGGGTGAATCCGAGCTGTCGCGGCAAGGCGCGCTCTGCGCCGACACCGGCACCCATACCGGCCGTTCGCCCAAGGACAAGTTCACCGTGCGCGACGCGCTGACCGACAAGACGGTCTGGTGGGAGAACAACGCGGCGATGTCGCCGGAGCATTTCGAGACGCTGCTGGCGGATTTCATCGCCCATACGCAGGGCAAGGAGCTCTTCGCGCAGGATCTCTATGGCGGCGCCGATCCGGCTCACCGCGTCAAGGCGCGCGTCTTCACCGAACTCGCCTGGCATTCCCTGTTCATCCGCAACCTGCTGATCCGCCCGGCCGTCGAGGAGATCGCCGGGTATGTGCCGGAGATGACGATCGTCGATCTGCCGAGCTTCAAGGCCGATCCGGCCCGCCATGGCTGCCGCAGCGAGACCGTGATCGCGATCGACTTCACCCGCAAGATCGTGCTGATCGGCGGCTCCGCCTATGCCGGCGAGATGAAGAAATCGGTCTTCACCTATCTCAACTTCGTCCTGCCGACGAAGGGCGTGGTGCCGATGCACTGCTCGGCCAATGTCGGCTCCAACGACGATTCGGCGATCTTCTTCGGCCTTTCTGGCACCGGCAAGACGACGCTCTCGGCCGATCCCGACCGCACTTTGCTCGGAGACGACGAGCACGGCTGGTCGAAGGACGGTATCTTCAATTTCGAAGGCGGCTGCTACGCCAAGACGATCAAGCTCTCGGCCGAGGCCGAGCCGCAGATCTATGCCGCTTCGCAGCGTTTCGGCACCGTGCTCGAGAACATCGTGATGGACGAGATCACGCGCGAGGTCGATTTCGACAACGGCAGCAAGACCGAGAACACCCGCTCGGCCTATCCGCTCGACTTCATCCCCAACGCCTCGCGCACCGGGCGCGCCGGCATCCCGAAGAACATCGTCATGCTCACCGCCGATGCCTTCGGCGTGATGCCGCCGATCGCCAAGCTGACGCCGGCCGAGGCGATGTATCATTTCCTCTCCGGCTACACCGCCAAGGTCGCCGGCACCGAGCGTGGCCTCACCGGCGTCGAGCCGGAATTCTCGACCTGCTTCGGCTCGCCCTTCCTGCCGCGCCACCCGTCGGAATACGCCAATCTGCTGCGCGACTTCATCGCCAAGCACCATGTCGATTGCTGGCTGGTGAACACCGGCTGGACCGGCGGTCAGTACGGCACCGGTCGCCGCATGCCGATCCGCGTCACCCGCCGCCTGCTGACGGCGGCGCTCGACGGCTCGCTCAACCGCGCCGATTTCCGCCGCGATCCCTATTTCGGCTTCGCGGTGCCGACCTCGGTTCCCGGCGTCGAGCCGCACATCCTCTATCCGGTCAAGACCTGGCAGGACAAAGCCGCGTTCTCGGAGACGGCGAAGAACCTCGTCGCCATGTTCGCCAAGAACTTCAAGCGCTTCGAGGACCATGTCGACGATGCCGTGAAGGCGGCGGCGCCGGTCAATTCGCTGGCGGCCTGACCGCAGGCGCCGCCCCGCAATGGCGCGGGGCCCCCTTGCATGTCGGTGTGGCCGCCTTGGCCGCACATCCAGGCGCAGGCGGATCGGGCCGGGATGAACCCTGGGTGTGAACCGCCCGGGGAGAGCGTGGAAGCCTGCTTGACCCAAAATACTGATCCGCTCCCGACCCATCCGGACGACGGCCGAAGCCCCGCCCGGGTTCACGCCACCACCGTCGCGATCGGTGAGGCCGGCGTGCTGATCCGTGGTCCGTCGGGCGCCGGCAAGTCCGTCCTGGCGCTGGCACTGATCGACCAGGCGCGGTGGGCCGGGCTGTTCGCGCGGCTCGTCGCCGATGACCGCACATCGCTCACCGTGCATGGCGGGCGGCTGCTGGCGCGGCCCGTCGCGCCGCTGGAAGGGCTGATCGAACGGCGCGGGCTGGGGCTGACGCCGGAGCCGCATCTGGCTGGCGTGGTCGTGCGCCTCGTCGTCGATCTCAGCGCAACCGAGCCCGCGCGCATGCCGCAGCCCGAGGATCTGGTCGAGAGACTGGCGGGCATCGACCTGCCGCGCCTGACCGTGATGGGTCGCGCGGGCGACGAACGCACGGTGCTGGCAGGGCTGCGGCTGTTCATGGATGACGGCTGATGTCGAAAATTCGACAAGTTTCTGCGCAGCCGGCTTGCCTATCCTTCGCACCTGCCGCATAAACCGCGACCTTGTCCGGGCGCCCGCAAGCGCTCTCCGGTGCCATAGTGAATGATCGGACTCGTCCTCGTGACGCATGGGCATCTGGCCACGGAATTCCGTGCCGCGCTCGAACATGTCGTCGGCCCTCAGGCAAACCTCGCCACCATCGCCATCGCTCCCGATGACGACATGGAAGGCCGTCGCCGCGACATCATCGCGGCAGTCGAGGAGGTCGAGACCGGCAAGGGTGTCATCGTCCTGACCGACATGTTCGGCGGCACGCCCTCCAATCTCGCCATCTCGGTGATGGAGCCCGGCCGGATCGACGTCGTCGCCGGGATCAACCTGCCGATGCTGATCAAGCTCGCCAGCGTGCGCGAGGAGAAGACCCTCGACGAGGCGGTGACCAGCGCGCAGGATGCCGGCCGCAAATACATCACCGTCGCCAGCCGCGTGCTGGCCGGCAAATGATGGTCGACGGAAGGGCGACGGACTTCCAGATGAACGATGGCGAGGACGACTGCGACTGCCCCGAGGTCGAGATTCCGGCCGGCGCGCTCTATGGCGAATTCCAGATCGTCAACAAGAAGGGGCTGCACGCCCGCGCCACGGCAAAATTCGTGCAATGCGCCTCGGGCTTCGACGCCGACGTCACGGTGACGCGCTGCGGCGAGACGGTGGGCGCGACCTCGATCATGGGCATCCTGACGTTGGGCGCCGGCATCGGCTCGACGATCACGGTGGTGGCCAAGGGCCGCGAGGCGAAGGAGGCGCTGACGGCGCTGCAGACGCTGGTGGCGGACCGGTTCGGCGAGGGCGAGTAGTCGCTGCCGTCGTGGCGCGGGTTATGCCTCCCCCGCCATCGCCCACAGAACATTCGCCAGAACCCGCGTCGCCTGCATGAAATCGGCGATCTCCATGGCCTCGTTCGGGTTGTGGCTGCCCTTGTCGTTGCGCACGAAGATCATCGCCGCGGGAATCCCGGCATCGGCGAAATCCTGGGCGTCATGGCCGCCGCCGCTCGCCATCGTCAGATAGGGAATACCGAGGCCTTCCGCGCCTTCCTGCAGCGCCGCGACGAGGAGCGGCGCCATCGGCGAAGGCGACGACCGATCGAAGGGCTCGAGCGTCAGTGCGACGCCGCGCTGCGCCTCGATCATACGGGCCTTGTCGCGCAGAAAGGTCTCCATGCCGTCGAGCGTATCGCGGCCCTGGCTGCGGATGTCGATGGCGAAATCGACCTGGCCCGGCACCTTGGTCAGCGAGTGCCTTTCGGCCTCCGTCGCGAACTTGCCGACCGTGACGACGAGGTCCTCGCCCGCCGCGCGACGGCGGGCCCACTCGCCATCCAGCGCCATGACGAGGTCGGCCATCGCGAAGACCGCGTCCTGGCGGTATTCATGGGGCACCGCACCCGAATGCGAGTAGGCGCCGAGCACCCTGCCGTTGCGCACGCGATAGGCGCCGCGGATGCCGGTGACGATGCCGACAGGAATGGCGCGGTTTTCCAGGATCGGTCCCTGCTCGATATGCAACTCGATATAGCCCGCATAATCGGCGGGGTTGAGGATCGACGGCCCCGTCTCGATCCGCCCCGGATCGAAGCCGGCCTCCGTCATCATCGCGCGCAGGGGACGGCCGGTCGCGACATGGATGGCACTGTCGAGTTCGCCCTCCCAGAGCGAACCCAGCGCCGCGCGGCTGCCGAGATGGCCGCCATGGCGCCCGACGAACCAGGTGCTGCTCTCCTCGGCCCGGAAAGCCATCAGGACGATGTCGCGCTGCGGCCGCAAGCCGGCGTCGATCATCGCCGCGATCGCCGTCAGGCCGGCGACGACGCCGGCAGCCCCGTCGAAATTGCCCCCGACATGCACGGAATCCAGATGCGAGCCGGTGATCCAGGCCGGCAGTTCCGGACGCCGGCCGGCGAAGCGCGCCGCGAGGTTGCCGGCCGCATCGACCGAGACGGCGAGCCCGAGGCCGCTGGCCAGCTCAGCGACGGCGTCATGGGCGCGCTGCTCGCCCGCCATGTAGGAGGTGCGCGTCACACCCGGCCCATCGACGCTGTCGGCGCGCAGGCTTTCGAAGACCGAAGCGGCGAAGGTCTCACGGGCGACGACAGCGGCATCCAGGGCAGGAGACGGCAGGAAGGCGGAAGCTGGCAAGGGTCGTCTCCTGAACAGGCGCATCATGGCAGCGCGGCAAGGCTCGCTCGCTTTGCCACCGGGCAAGATCGCGGCCAAGCGCGCTATCGGCAGGGATGGCGATCGTTCGAATTAGATATAAAGACATCTTTATATCTTTGATTGCGTTGACGCGACCGCACTGCTAAAGACCCGCGCGTCATTCATAGAACCAGCAGTGGAGCACGCCCCGTGTCGAAGACCGATTACATCGTCAAGGACATCAGCCTCGCGGATTACGGCCGCAAGGAAATCAACATGGCCCAGGACGAGATGCCGGGCCTGATGGCCATCCGCGAAGAGCACAAGGGCAAGTTCCCGCTCAAGGGCGCCCGCATCGCCGGCTGCCTGCACATGACCATCCAGACCGCCGTGCTGATCGAGACGCTGAAGGAACTCGGCGCCGATGTGCGCTGGTCGTCCTGCAACATCTTCTCGACCCAGGACCACGCCGCCGCCGCGATCGCGGCCAGCGGCGTTCCGGTCTTCGCCATCAAGGGCGAGACGCTGGAAGAGTACTGGGAATACGTGCTCAAGACCGCGAGCTGGGGCGACGGCGGCACGCCCAACATGATCCTCGACGATGGCGGCGACCTGACCATGCTGATCATCCTCGGCGCCGAGGCCGAAGCGGGCAAGGCCGAGTTTCTGGACAAGCCGGGCAATGACGAAGAGACCATCTTCTTCGCGCTGATCAAGCGCGAGCTGAAGGCCAATCCGGGCTGGTTCACCAAGACCCGCGCCGCGATCAAGGGCGTCTCGGAAGAGACCACCACGGGCGTGCATCGCCTCTACGACCTGGCCAAGGCCGGCCGCATGCCCTTCCCGGCGATCAACGTCAACGATAGCGTCACCAAGTCGAAGTTCGACAACCTCTATGGCTGCCGCGAGTCGCTGGTCGATGCGGTGCGTCGCGGCACCGACGTCATGATGTCGGGCAAGGTCGCGGTCGTCGCCGGTTATGGCGACGTCGGCAAGGGCTCGGCCGCCTCGCTGCGCCAGGCCGGCTGCCGCGTCCTCGTCACCGAAATCGATCCGATCTGCGCGCTGCAGGCGGCGATGGAGGGCTATGAGGTCGTCACCATGGAGGACGCCGCTCCGCGCGCCGACATCTTCGTGACCGCCACCGGCAACCTCGACGTCATCACCGTCGACCACATGCGCGCGATGAAGCACCGCGCCATCGTCTGCAACATCGGCCATTTCGACTCGGAGATTCAGGTCGCCGGCCTGAAGAACTTCAAGTGGGACAACGTCAAGCCGCAGGTCGACGAGATCGAGTTCCCCGACGGCAAGCGCATCATCCTGCTCTCGGAAGGCCGCCTGGTGAACCTCGGCAACGCCACCGGCCACCCGTCCTTCGTGATGTCCTGCTCGTTCTCGAACCAGACGCTGGCCCAGATCGAACTCTGGAACCACCACGCCAAATACGAGAACAAGGTCTACACGCTGCCCAAGCATCTCGACGAGAAGGTCGCGGCGCTGCATCTGGCCAAGGTCGGCGCCAAGCTGACCGTGCTCAACGATGCGCAGTCCAAGTATCTGGGCCTGGCCCCGACCGGCCCGTTCAAGCCCGAGCTCTACCGCTACTGACATCCGGCATCGTCGGAATCAGGAAGGCCCGGCGTTCGCGCCGGGCCTTTTTTCGTTCGTCGGACTGCGAGTCTTTTCGGCATCATCCACTACTAATAGACCTCGCAGGCATCGCGACCGCTATGGCTTGATCGCCACCGCGATCATGCCGGCCCCCCCGAAAATTCGCCGGATTTACCGTCGATTAAGCACTTCCTGCCGGACTCAGCGGATGAGTAGAGTGGCACTGATTCGGATGCAGCGTCGCTGCGGGAACCGGATCGATACATGGTGATCGGTGTCGTGGCAGGCGTGCGTCGGGTGCCCTCGAGGTGGCCTTCCCGGACGGCGTGGTGCCGTTCGATTCAGGGCCTCGTGTGCAGCGGACCCGCTTTCTCAGACCGGCATTGCTTCTTGTACTGGCATTTTTGGCGGCCCTGCGCCGCCCTCGGGGAACACGGACGCAGGATGGGACGGTCGATCCGACGAGAACAGGGCAGAGTTGGCTGGCACCGTCACGCGCTTCTGCCGGCTCTTGCTGCCAGCCAGGGACCAACCGTGGCCTTTGCGCAGAGCGACCTGTTCGCCAAAATGCATCCCGACTTGTTCAGCACCGGCGCGCTGTCGCTCGTCCTGGCGGGCCTGACCGTCTTCGCCGCGACGACGTCGCTGGTCTATGTCCGCGAACGGGCCCGCTGGCACCGCCGCGAGGCCGCGCTGGCGCGTGAACTCGAGGCCGCGCGCGGACAGCAGGACCGGCTCTCGGCCCTGCTCGCAGCCGACGCTCAGGTGGTCGTCAGCTGGAACGGCCGCAATGCCGAGCCGGTCTTCGAGGGCGATAGCGGCTTTCTCGGCGCGCCCGGCGCGACGCTCGCCCTCGCCTATGGCGCCTGGGCGCCCCCCGCCGAACGCAAGAAGCTCGAACTGGCGACAGACGCGCTGAAGGAGCGCGGCGAGGCCTTCGGCTTTACCCTGCGCAGCAAGTCAGGGCCATTCGTGGATGCCGAGGGCCGGCCCGTCGCGGGCCGCGCCGTCATCCGCCTGCGCGAGGTCAGCGGGGAACGCGCCCAGGTCCTGGCGCTGCGCGCCGAGCTGGAGCGGGTCAGCACGGACCACAAGGCCCTGGCAGGGCTGCTCACCGGCCTGCCGCAACCGGCCTGGACGCGCAACCCGGAGGGGCGCCTGACCTGGTGCAACGCCGCCTATGCCCGGGCCGTCGAGGCGGCCGATGGCATCGAGGCGGTCCGGAACGGGCTCGAACTGCTCGACCGCAGCGAGCGCGAAGGTGCCTCCAGGGCCCGGCGCGAAGGCCAGCCCTTCTCGGCGCGCGCGCCGGCGATCGTCGCCGGCCAGCGCCGGACGCTCGACATCCTGGAATTGCCGACGCCGATGGGTTTTGCCGGCATCGCCACCGATATGAGCGAGCTCGAGGCGGTGCGGGCCGATCTGCAGCGGCAGATGGATGCGCATGTGCGCACGCTCGACCGGCTGAAGACGGCGGTCGCGGTGTTCGACGCCTCGCAGCGGCTGGTCTACCGCAATCCCGGCTTCGAGACGCTGTGGTCGCTCGATCCGGGTTTCCTTGACGGCAATCCGCGCGACGGCGAGATCCTCGACAGGCTGCGCTCCGAGCGGCGCCTGCCGGAGTTCGGCGACTACCGGAGCTGGAAGGCCGGAGTCCAGGCCGCCTACACCTCGACGCGCGCCAACGAGGATTGGTGGTATCTGCCCGACGGGCGCACCATTCATGTCGTGGCGAGCCCCAATCCGCAGGGCGGCGTCACCTATCTGCTCGATGACGTGACCGAGCGCTTCACGCTGGAATCGCGCTTCAACGCCCTCTCCCGCACCCAGCGCGAGACGCTCGACTCGCTACGCGAGGGCGTCGCCGTGTTCGGCTCGGACGGGCGTCTCAAGCTGTCCAACCCCGCCTTTGCGCAATACTGGAAGATCCAAGCCGATCTCGCGGCTGCTGCTCCGCATATCGACGAGGTGGTGCGGCTGTGCCGGCCGCTGTTCCCGCAGGACGAGATCTGGAGCGAGTTGCACAGCGTCATCACCGGCGTGCGGGACGCGCGCGAGGACTATGGCTGCCGGATGGAGCGGCGCGATGGCACCGTGCTCGACTGCGCGGCCGCCCCGCTGCCCGACGGCGCGACGCTGATCTCGTTTGCCGACGTGACGGCCAGCGTGAATGTCGAGCGCGCCCTGACCGAGAAGAACGATGCGCTGGAGACGATCTCGCGGCTGCGCGAGGATTTCGTCCATCACGTCTCCTACGAGCTGCGCTCGCCTTTGACCAACATCATCGGCTTTGCCCAGTTGCTGGGCACGGAGGCGATCGGCGCGCTCAACGACAAGCAGCGCGACTACGCCTCGCATATCGTGCGCTCGTCGGGCGCCCTGCTCGCGATCATCAACGACATCCTCGACCTCGCCACCATCGACAACGGCGCGCTGACGCTGGAGATCGAGGAGGTCGACGTCGCCGCGACCATCGCCCAGGCGGCGGCGGGGCTGCATGACCGGCTGACCGACAGCAAGCTCGAGCTCAAGGTCGAGATCGCCCCGCAGACCGGGCCGCTGCGCGCCGACGGCAAGCGGCTGCGGCAGGTGCTGTTCAACCTGATCTCCAACGCGATCGGCTTCTCGTCGCCGGGCCAGACCATCACGGTCAGCGCCGCGCGCCGCGGCGATGACGTCAGCATCACCGTCGCCGACCAGGGCCGCGGCATCCCCGCCGAGGTCAAGGAGAAGGTGTTCGACCGTTTCGAAAGCCATTCGCTGGGGTCCACCCATCGCGGCGTCGGGCTGGGCCTCTCGATCGTGCGCTCGATCGTCGAGCTCCATGGCGGCCATGTCGAACTCGACTCGGCGCCAGGACGCGGCACGCGGGTCACGGCGGTGTTCCCGTCGGAGGGCGCGCGCATGTCGGACGCGGCCGAATGAGCGAGGAGTCCCGCCGCTCCGGCCCGCATCGGCTGGTTCTGAGCGACGAGGCCGCGACGCTGCGCCTCGCCGCCGATCTCGCCGCGATCCTGAGGCCGGGCGACATCGTCGCGCTGTCGGGCCATCTCGGTGCCGGCAAGTCGCTGCTGGCGCGCGCGATCCTGCGCGAACTCGCCGATGATCCGGCGCTGGAGGCGCCGAGCCCGACCTTCACCCTGGTCCAGAGCTACGAGACGCCGCGCGGGAGCGTGCTCCATGCCGATCTCTACCGCGTCCGCTCGCCCGACGAGCTGGACGATATCGGCCTGGTCGAGGATCTGGACCAGCTGATCACGCTGGTCGAATGGCCCGACCGCGCCGGCACGCGACTGCCCGGCGGGCGCCGGCTCGATATCGTGCTCGACGTCGACCCAGAAAATCCCGAGACCGGCCGCATCGCCGATCTCTCCGGCGGCGTGCTCTGGCGCCAGCGGCTTTCGATCGCCATCGCGACGCGGCGGCTGATCGACGAGGCGGGCTGGGGTACGGCGCGGCGCGACTACATGCAGGGCGACGCATCGAGCCGGGCCTATGAGCGGCTGACCCGGGCCGACGGCACGAGCGCGGTGCTGATGATTTCACCGCCACGCCCCGACGGGCCGGCGATCCGGCTCGGCAAGCCCTATAGCGCCATCGCGCATCTGGCCGAGACCGTCGACGCCTTCGTGGCGATGGATCGCGGCCTGCATTCGCTGGGCTATTCGGCGCCTGAGATCTACGCGCAGGACCTGTCGACCGGGCTTCTGCTGATCGAGGATCTCGGAGCTGAAGGCGTCATCGACGGCGGCGAGCCGATCGCCGAACGCTACGAGGCGGCCGCGTTGCTGCTCGCCGATCTGCACCGCCACACCCTGCCGACGATCCTGCCGGTGACTGAGGGCCGCGACCATGTCGTGCCCGATTACGATCGCGGCGCGCTGGCGATCGAGACCGAGCTGATCCTGGAATGGTATGCGCCCCATATCGCCGGCGTCACCCTGCCGGCCGTGACGCAGGCCGAGTTCACGCGGATCTGGAATCGGCTCTTCGACGAGATCCTGGACGCACCGGGCACCTGGACGCTGCGTGACTTCCATTCGCCCAACCTGATCTGGCTGCCCGGGCGTGGCGGCCATGCCAGGGTCGGGCTGATCGACTTCCAGGACGCGGTGATCGGCCATCCCGCCTATGACCTCGCCTCGCTTGGGCAGGATGCGCGTATCGACGTGCCGGCCGGGCTCGAACTGCGATTGCTCGCCGCCTATGGCAAGGCACGGCGCAGCGACGACCCCGCCTTCGACCTCGCCGGTTTCGCCCGCGCCTATGCGATCCTCGGCACGCAGCGCAACACCAAGATCGCCGGCATCTTCGCGCGCCTCGACAAACGCGACGGCAAGCCGGCCTATCTCAAGCACCTGCCCCGCATCGAGGCCTATCTTCGCCGCAATCTGGAGCACCCGGCGCTGGAAGAGCTCAGGGGCTGGTACCAGGCGCATCTGCCGTCGCTGTTTGCGGTGGAGTGAAGACGGCGCACTCCTGCGCCATATGCGTTCCTCGAAGAGCCGTGTAATATCCGTCTCTCACGTGGCGCCATGGGCGAGCGGCAATGAAATGCCTTCTGTGCCGATATCTGATTGGGTCGGCGGATCCGGGCTGGATCGAGAGAGTAGAAAACGAGCTGGCTACACTTCGAAATGCCGGGGCGAACAGTGACGCCATCTTCGAGCGCGAATCCGATCCAGAGCGGCTGAGACGCGCCCATGATCTCTGGGATCTTGATCCGAAGCGGGCTTTCGACGCGTTTCTCAATCTCGCGCAGGGCGGCTCGGTCTGGAGCATGGCGGCGATCGGCTGGGCCTATGAGACCGGGACCGGAACGCCGTTCGATTCGCGGCAGGCGGATGAATGGTATCGGCGGGCCTGCGAGGGTGGTTCCGACGCGGCTCTACTGGGCAGAGCGCGCCTTGCTCGCATGCACGGAGACCCGCCTCGGCCGAAGACATCCTGAAGATGGGCGTCGCGCGCGGATTGCCGCAAGCCACGCGTCGCCTGGCGGACCTCAAACTGACATTCGACAGAACGGCACGTGGGCGCGCCACTGCCTATGCGCTACTCGATCAGGCCTGCGCGAAGGGAGATCAGGTGGCCTGCCACGATTTGGCGAGAGCGATGGCGAAAGGGCGATTTGGGCCGAGGTATATAGCGCGTGGGTTCCTCACCATCTGGCGGCTCGGCCGTGAACTGCAGGCACGGGCACATGCGTCCGCTTCACAGAGCTCCCAACTTTCGGCGTGACATTTCCGAGCGTGTCTCGAGCCCAACGCCGATACGACGTGGATCGTCGGGACAAGCCCGACCATGACGCGCTATGGATCGCCGGACCGACCCTGCTCTGGAGATTCGCGTGACGACAGCCGCCCCGACATCGATCCGCCGGGCCATGGTGCTGGCGGCGGGTCTCGGCCAGCGCATGCGTCCGATCACCGACACGCTGCCCAAGCCACTGGTGGCGATCGGCGGCAAGCCGATGCTCGACCATGCGCTCGACCGGCTCGCCCAGGCCGGCGTCACCGAGGCGGTGGTCAACGTCCATCACCTCGCCGGGCAGATCGAGGCGCATGTCGCCTCCCGGACCAACCCGCGCGTGACGATTTCGGACGAGCGGGCGCTGCTTCTGGAGACCGGCGGCGGCGTGAAAAAGGCGCTGCTCTTGCTCGGCCGCGAGCCGTTCTTCCACGTCAATTCGGATTCGCTCTGGAGCGAGACGGGGCGCTCCAACATGAGCGCGATGGTGGAGGCGTGGGATGGCGCCGCCATGGACATGCTGCTCCTGCTCGCGCGCCGCGAGGGCAGTGTCGGCTTCGATGGACGCGGCGATTTCTTCCGCGCCGATGACGGACTGCTGACGCGTCGCGGCAGCGCGGAGAGCGCACCTTACGTCTATGCCGGCGTCGCCATCATGAAGCCCGAGCTGTTTGCGAACACCCCCGAGGGGCCGTTCTCGCTCAACCTGCTGTTCGACCGGGCGATCACGGCGCGGCGGCTGCACGGACTCCTGCTCGAAGGCCAATGGCTGCATGTCGGCACGCCCGAGGCGATCGCCCCCGCCGAAGCCGCCTTCACCGAAGCCGCTTTGGCGGCAGCGACAGAGGCCCATGCCTGAGCTCAACCTCTTCACCATTCCCGCCGGCGCCCCGTTCCTGGCGGCGCTGGCGCAGGCGATGGTCGAAGGCCGCTTCGGAAGGATCCACGACCCCGACGATCCGGCCGCGATGGCGCGGACGACGCTCTATTTGCCGACGCGGCGCGCGGCGCGCGCCTTTGCCGCCTGCCTGTCGGAGAGGCTCGGCGGCCGGCCGCTGCTGCTGCCCCGCATCATGCCGCTCGGCGATGTCGACGAGGCCGAGACGGCGCTGATCGGAACTGGCGCCTTCGCACGGGAGCGCACCGCGCCTATCGAGCCGCTGGCGCGGCGCATGATCCTGACCCGGCTGGTCGATGCCTGGGGCAAAACAGCCAACCGCAGCCATCTCAGGCTCGATCCGTCCGAGCCTTCGCTGGTGCCGGCGACGTTGGCCGAGGCCTATGGGCTGGCCGGCGATCTCGCGGCCCTGCTCGACCAGTTGCAGACGGAGGGCGTCGCCGTCGAGCGACTGGGGACGCTCGATGCCGCGCGCTTCGACCGGATCTGGCAGCTCAATGCCAGCTTCCTCGCCATTCTCGGCGAAGCCTGGCCGACCATCCTGGCCGAGCGCGGCGCCTGCGACACGGCCGATTTCCGCAACCGCATGCTGGCGGCCGAGCGCGAAAGGCTGCTGGCAGGCGAGGCGAGCGGGCCGATCATCGCCGCCGGCTCGACCGGCACGGTGCCCGCGACGGCAAGGCTGCTGGCGGCGATCGCACGCCTGCCGAACGGGGCCGTGGTGCTGCCCGGCCTCGATCTCGACTTAGCCCAGCCGGCCTGGGACGCGATCACCGGCGAGCCCGCGCCCTCGCACCCGCAGGCGGCGCTGCACCACCTGCTCGACACGCTGCAGGCGACCCGCGCCGATGTGCGGGTTCTGGCCGAGGCGGACGCGCCGCGCGCCGCACGCTCGCGGCTGCTGCGCGAGGCTTTGCTGCCAGCCTCGGTCACGCAAAGCTGGGCCGATCTGCGCGAGCGTCTCGACGACAGCGAGGCCGGGCTCGGCTTCCGGGATCTGCGCCTCGTCGAGACCGGCGACGAGCGGCAGGAGGCACTCGCGGTCGCGCTTTCCCTGCGCGAGACGCTGGAGGAGCCCGGCCGACAGGCGGCGCTGATCACGCCCGATCGCGGCCTGGCCGAGCGCGTCACGGTCGAATTGAAGCGCTGGGGCGTCGAGGTCGACGATTCCGCCGGCCTGCCGCTGGCGCGCTGGCCGGCGGGCTCGCTGCTGCGGCTGATCCTGGAGGCGGCGCTGGCGCAGATGACGCCGGCCACGCTGGTGCCGCTGCTGGCGCATCCGCTCTGCCGGCTCGGGTTTCCGCGCGAACAGGTCGAACACGGGGCCTCGGCGCTCGAGATCGGGCTGTGGCGCGGCGTTTCCGTCGGCAAGGGCCTGGCCGGGCTGCATGAGGGCCTGGCGCAATGGGCGGAGCTGAAGGCCGCGCCCCATGCGCCGCGTCCGCGCCGGCGGCTCGACGACAGCGACGAGGCTGCGGCCACTGATGTCCTTAACGGGCTCGGCGGGGCTCTGGCGCCTTTGCTGGAAGCGCTGTTCCTGCATGAACCCGATCTCGATCGGGTGACCCAAGCCGCGAAAGCCGCGATCGAGGCGGTGAGCCGCGACGAGGAGGGCAACGTTTGCGCCTTCGCGGGTCCCGATGGCGAGGCGCTGTCGGGCCTGTTCGACGATCTCGCCGCCGCGCAGCCCGACATGCCGGCGGGCGGGCGGCCGCCGGATTTCGTTGCGATCCTCGACGGGCTCCTGGCCGAGCGCGTGGTGCGGCGCAGCGGCGGCGGCCATCCGCGCGTCAAGATCTGGGGCCTGCTCGAAGCCCGCCTGCTGGAGGCCGACCATGTCGTGCTGGGTGGGCTGAACGAGACGGTCTGGCCGCCGGAGACGAAAACGGATTCCTTCATCAACCGGCCGATGCGGACGGAGCTCGGCCTGTCGCCACCGGAACGGCGCATCGGCCAGACCGCGCATGATTTCGTCATGGCGCTGGGCGCCGGGCAGGTCACGCTGACCCGGGCCCGCAAGGCCGGCGAGGCCGAGACCATCGCCTCGCGCTTCTGGCAGCGGCTCAAGGCCGTGACGCCGGAGCCTGTCTGGGCGCAGGCGCTGCGTCGCGGGGCGCGCTTGACGCAGATGGCGGCGGCCCTTTCCGCCCCTGCCGATGTCCGCCCGGTGGCCCGTCCGGCGC
Organism: Allobosea vaviloviae; assembly: GCF_001298265.1. Lineage (GTDB taxonomy): Bacteria > Pseudomonadota > Alphaproteobacteria > Rhizobiales > Beijerinckiaceae > Allobosea > Allobosea vaviloviae_B. The sequence goes on from NZ_LGSZ01000048.1 coordinate 149,948, forward strand.
CGCGACCGCCGCGGGCACTGCAGCCGCGCATGCTCAGCGTCACCGATGTCGAGACGCTGTATCGCGACCCCTACCAGATCCATGCCCGCCGGATCCTGAAGCTCGACGCACTCCAGGCCCTGATCGAGGACCCCACGGCGCAGGATCGCGGCAGCCTGCTGCACGACATCGTCGAGACCTTCGCCCGGACCTATCCCGAGCAATTGCCGGCTGACGCGCTCGGGAGGCTGATCGCGATCGCCGAAGAGAAGTTCCAGGCCTTCGCGGACACGCCGGAGGTGCGGGCGTTCTGGTGGCCGCGCTTCGTGATCACGGCGGGCTATTTCATCGCCTGGGAGGGGAACCGTCGCGGCGACATCGCGCGGATCGGCGTCGAGCTCGGCACAGGCGCGGACTTCACCCTGGCCGACGGTTCCTCGTTCCGCCTGAGCGGCCGGGCCGACCGGGTCGAGCTGACGCGGGCCGGCGCCTTGCGCATCATCGACTTCAAGACAGGCGCGCCGCCGAGCAAGGCGCAGGTCGAGAAGGGTTTCGCACCGCAATTGACGCTGGAGGCCGAGCTCGCGGCACGGGCGGGCTTCCCGCCGCTGGCCGGGCCGACGCCGGTCGAGGCGCTGCTCTATCTCAAGCTGCATCACGACCCGAAGGGCTGGACGAAGGACAAGCCGCTGGACTTCGGCGGGGAGTCGCTGGCCGATGTCGCCGCCCGCCATCTGGAACGGCTGCTGGAGCATCTCGATGCGCTGAGGAGCGGGCGCGAGGCTTATGTCTCGCGGCGCGCGCCGGACTATATCCGCTATGCCTCCGCTTACGACCATCTCGCGCGGGTCAAGGAATGGTCCGCCGCCTCCGACGGCGATGAGGGGGGCGAGGCATGAAGGACGGCTGGATCGTCCCGGCCCTGACGAACCAGCGCCAGTCGCTGGCGGCCAACCCGCGCCTCAGCGCCTGGGTCTCGGCCAATGCCGGCTCCGGCAAGACGCATGTGCTGGCCAACCGGGTGCTGCGGCTGCTGCTCGACGGCGTCCCGCCCGGGCGGCTGCTCTGCATCACCTATACCAAGGCCGCCGCCGCCAATATGGCGAACCGGGTGTTCGCGGCGCTGAGCGCCTGGGCGACGATGAGCGAGGACGAGCTGATCGCCGCCTTGACGAAGCTCACCGACGCGGCGCCGTCGCTCGCGCAGCGGGCGGATGCGCGGCGGCTGTTCGCCCGGGCGCTGGAGACGCCGGGTGGCCTGAGGATCGAGACGATCCACGCCTTCTGCACCCGCGTGCTGCAATCGGCCCCGTTCGAGGCCAATGTGCCGCCGCGCTTCGAGGTCGCCGACGATCTCGCCCAGGCCGAGATGCTGCGCGAGGCGAGGCGAGAGCTGCTGGCGATCGTCGCGGCAGCGCCCGATGGCACTGAAGCCCGCGCGCTCGACCTGCTCGCCCGGCAGGCGGCGCAGGACACTTTTGAGGCGATGATGCAGGAGGCGCTGCGCCAGCGCGCTTTGTTCAACGATGCGGATGGCCGCGCTCGCGATCCCGAAGAAATGCGGCAGGGCATCGCTGCGGTGCTGGGCATCGCGGCCGATCTCGACGGCGACAGCGTGAAGGCGCGTTTCCGCGACGATCTCGCTGATATCGACGGGCTCGGCGCGCTGGTCGAGGCGTTGGCGGGCGGCAGCCAGACGCGGCAGAATTTTGCCGCGACGCTGCGCACCCTGCTGGCCCGCGCCGATGACGGCGAGCCGGTGGCGTTCTGCCGGTGCGGCTTCCTGACCGAGGCCGGCACGGTCAACAGCAACATCACAGGCAAGGGGAAATCGGCCTTCGAGGGCGCGTTGCTTGCAACGCTCGACACGCTGGCCTCGACGCTCTGCCGGGCGATCGACCAGCTCAACGCCATCGCGATCCGCGACCGCAGCCACGCGCTGGCGCTGCTGGTGACGCGGATGCTCGCCTCCTATCAGCGCCAGAAGAGCCAGCGCTCGCTGCTCGACTATGACGACCAGATCGCCCGGACGCGCTCGCTCCTGACGCGGGTCGAGGCGGCCTGGGTGCTCTACAAGCTCGATGCGGGAATAGACCACATCCTGCTCGACGAGGCGCAGGACACCAGCGAGGCGCAATGGGCGATCCTGCGCAAGCTCGCCGAGGAGTTCAGCGCCGGGGCCGGCGGGCGCGAGGAGATCGGGAAGCCACGCACGGTCTTCGTCGTCGGCGACGAGAAGCAGTCGATCTACGGTTTCCAGGGCGCCGCGCCCGCCGCCTTCAACCAGCAGCGGCGGGAACTGGGACAGCGCATCGAGGAGGCGCAGCAGCGCTTCGAGCCGATCAGCCTGAACACCTCCTTCCGCTCGGCGCCCGACATCATGGCGGCGGTCGATGCGGTCTTCGCCGTGCCCGAGCATGCGCGCGGGCTGGTCTTCGACGGCTCCGACCGGCCGGAGATCCACGACACCGTGCGCCGCAGTGCCGCCGGCTGCGTCGATCTCTGGCCGCTCTGCGCCAACGACACAGCCGAGCCGCCCGATGCCTGGACGACGCCGGTCGATGCGCCAGGGCGGCGCAGCGGCACGGCGAAGCTGGCACAGCGCATCGCGGCCACGCTCGCCGGCTGGACGCGACGCGGCGTCGACGATCTCGGCCATCCCTTCGCACCGGGCGATGTGATGATCCTGCTGCGCCAGCGCGGGGCGCTGTTCGAGAGCATCGTCAAGGCACTGAAGGATGCGGGTGTGCCCGTCACCGGACGCGACCGGCTGACGCTGGCGGAGCATCCGGCGGTCGAGGACCTCGTCGTGCTCGGCCAGACGCTGCTGCTGCCCGATGACGATCTGACGCTCGCGACTGCGCTGAAGACGCCGCTGATCGGGCTCGACGACGACGACCTGCTGCGGCTGGCGCCCGGTCGGACGGGTTCGCTGCGCGCGGCCTTGCGGCAGGCCGGCGAAACCGAGCCGCGCTATGGCGCCGTGGAGCAGCAACTGGCGGCGTATGCGACGGAGGCCGCGCGCTGCGGGCCGTTCCGATTCTTCGCCGGGCTGCTCGGCCCCGGCGGCGGGCGCAATCTCGCGCTGGCGCGGCTCGGCGCCGAGGCGGGCGATGCGCTCGACGCCTTTCTGTCTGCCGCGCTCGACCATGAGCGCCGCTACGGACCCTCGCTTGCCGGCTTCCTGGCCCATATCGCGGGTGCCGCGACCGATGTGAAGCGCGACCTGTCGTCGAGCGCCGGCGAAGTGCGCGTCATGACGGTTCACGGCGCCAAGGGGCTGGAGGCGAAGATCGTCATTCTCGCCGACCTCGCGCCGGAGCCCGGGGCCAAGCGCCTGCCGAAGATCCTGGCGATCGAACCTCCGCGCCGGCCCGCCGTACCGATCTGGCCACCGGCCAGCGCCGAGGATGCGGGCGCGACGGCGGCCGCCAAGGCGCGCGTCGTCGCGCAGATGGTGGAGGAGCATCACCGGCTGCTCTATGTCGCGATGACTCGGGCGGAAGACCGGCTGATCGTCTGCGGGGCGCAGGCCAAGGGCGAGGCTCTGCAGGGCAGCTGGTATGCGATGATCGCGTCGGGCCTCGCGGCGACCGATGCCGGGCTGCGCGAGATCACCGAGGGCGAGGACACGATCCTGCGCTTCATGACCTCGTCGACGCGCCCGCAGGACGTTCCCGAACGCCAGTCCGCGCCACCGACGGAGGCCTTGCCGGCCTGGCTGTGGACCCAGCCTCCGCGCGAGGACGAGCCCGCCCCGCCGCTGAAGCCCTCCAGCGCGCTCGCCGCCGCCGATGCGCCCGACCGGCCCGCGGACGGCCCCTTCCTGGCCTCGGCGGCGGCAGCCGGGCGCTTCGCCCATCTCCTGCTGCAGATGCTGCCCGCGATCACGCCCGATCAGCGCGAGCCGGTGGCGCAGGCGCTGGGCCTGGCGCGCGCCGGCAACGTCACCGCGGAGCGGCGCGCGAGCATCATCGCCGACGCGCTGGCGCTGCTCGCCGACCCGGCGCTGGCCGCGCTGTTCGGACGGGATTCGCTGGCGGAGGTGCCGATCTCGGGCCTGATCGAGCTGAGCACGGGCGATAGACGCCCCGTCTCCGGACAGATCGACCGTCTGGCGATCTCCGCGACGGAGATCGTGATCGCCGATTTCAAGACGACGGCGCGCCCGCCGCGCGACGCGGATGCGATCCCTGAGTCCACCCTAGCGCAGCTTGCGGTCTATCGCAGGCTGATCGGGCAAATCTATCCGGGGCGGCGGGTGCGGGCGCTGCTGGTCTATACCGCGACCCTGACGCGTCTGGAGCCGGACCCAGCGCAGCTCGATGCGGTGCTCGCCCGCCTCGGCCAGCACCAGACGGTCGACGCGATGGAGCCAACCTCGTGAGATTTCTGCCGCGCTCGCTGATGGTCCGGCCACGGCTTCTGATCGCGCTTGGCGCCATCGTTGCGCTGGCTCTGCTGCTGCCGGGAGACTGGCAGTGGACGACGCGGCTAATGATCGCCTGGGACGCCGGAGCGGTGCTGTATCTCACGCTGCTCTCGGCGACGATGCTGGGCGAGACCGTGGAGCAGATCAAGGCTCGCGCCGAGCGTCAGGACGAGGGGGCGCTTGCGATCCTCGTGATCGCCTGTCTGGCGGCCACCGCCAGCATCGCCGCCATCGGGCTGCAATTGTCGGGGCTGGGCGGTCTTGCCGCCGGCCAGCGCGGGCTGCATCTGGCGCTGGGCGGCTTCACGATCCTGTGCTCCTGGACCGTGCTGCACGCCTTCTTCACGATGCACTATGCCGGCGCCTACTACGCCAAGGACGCCACCGAGCCCTGCCTCGACTTTCCCGGCAAGCGCGACCCCGACTATGTCGACTTCCTGTACTTCGCCTACACGATCGGCTGCACCTCGCAGACCTCCGACATCGCGGTGACCACGCGCGGCGCCCGCGGGATCGTGCTGGTCCACTCGATCCTGGCCTTTTTCTTCAACACCAGCATCCTCGCGCTCGGCATCAATGTCGGTGCAAGCCTCGTCTCGGGCGGGTCGTGAGCGATGCAAGCATGCTCCGGGGACAGACCAGACTCCGCATCGGACGCGCCTTGACCCAGGCCATGTGCGTTCATAGCTTGCGCGGTGAAGGCGGCGCTGCCGCCACACATCATTGAAAGGCGACACGCCATGGCGACGACCAAAGTGACCGATGCGAGCTTCGAGGCCGACGTCCTCAAGTCAGCTGAGCCGGTCGTGGTGGATTTCTGGGCCGAATGGTGCGGGCCCTGCCGGATGATCGGACCGGCGCTCGAGGAGATCGCCGGCGAGATGAACGGCAAGGTCAAGATCGTGAAGATGAATGTCGACGAGAACCAGGCGATCCCCGCCCAGTTCGGCATCCGCTCGATCCCGACGCTGATGCTGTTCAAGGACGGCAAGCTGGCCTCGCAGAAGGTCGGCGCCGCACCCAAGAGCGACCTGTCGCGCTGGATTGCCGGCGCCGTCTGAGAAGACTCCACGACTGACAAAAAGCCCGCCACCCCTTGGGGATGGCGGGCTTTTCTCGTTTCACCCTGCCGATGGCGGCAGGCGAACCTGTTCGCGATCAGACGCGCTTGCGGTTGTCGATGCTGAAGGCGCCCGCCCCGGCGAAGACGAGATAGAGGAAGACGAAGCAGTACAGGATCGCCGCATCGCCGCCGTTGATCAACGGATAGAGGCTCTTGGGCGCATGGAACATCCAATAGGCATAGGCCATTTCGCCGGCCAGGATGAAGGCGACCGGGCGCGTGAAGACGCCGAGCAGGATCGCAAGGCCGCCGAACGCCTCAAGCACCGCGCCGAACCAGAACAGGGTGAACATCGGCGGCAGGCCGCTGGCCGGCGCAATGGGGAAGCCAAACAATTTCTGGGTGCCATGGGCGATGAAGATCAGCGCCGCGACGATACGCAGGAGACCCAGCGCGTAGGGCGAATAACGATCGAGGAAGGTGAATGTCGGCATCGGTCTCTCTCTTCTGTCTCTTCTGTGCGGATTGCTAGCAAAGTCGTTGGTCGACCCGGAGGTCGACATGGGACGGCGTTTCCCTTTGCCAAATGTCTTTGCGGCATCTTGGCCTTTGCGGCCTCGGCTTGCCAGCCTGATGACGGATTGCCGCAGGCGGCGCAATCTAAACGAGAGGCAGAGCGAAGCTTGCAGGATTGCAAGCGTTCACGTTGCCGCGAGCAATTTACGGGTCTCGCGCCGCGCGAGGCTTAACCGCCCCTTAAAAGCGCCATGTTTCACTCTTGTCTGGAGCCTTGGCCGCAGGTTTCCAGAACATCAGGTTTTCTGGATCATCGTGGCGATCGGCGTGACGGGGCAGGATGAACGACCGGACGAGACGGGCTGAGCGGCGCGAGCCCTCCTTCGCACAAGGACGCGGCGAAAGCCGCGACGATTTCGACATGCGCCTGTCAGACGACGACCGCCCGGCCCGTGGGCACCGCGCCCCGCCGCGCCAGGAGCCGCGTAACGCGCCGCCCCGGCGCGACAAGCGCAGCGGGGGTGGGGGTGGTGGCCGGCGCCGTGGCCGCCGCGGGCGTTCCTTCTTGGGCGGGTTGTTCTACTGGACGCTGGTGCTCGGCCTGTGGGGCGTCATCGGGCTCGGCGGGCTGATCGCCTATCACGCGGCGCAATTGCCCCCGATCAACCAGCTGACGGTGCCGAAGCGGCCGCCCAACATCGCGATCCTGGCCGCCGACGGCTCTCTTCTCGCCAATCGCGGCGAGACCGGCGGGCGCACCATCACCATCGGCGAGGTGCCGCCCTACCTGCCCAAGGCCTTCGTGGCGATCGAGGACCGGCGCTTCTACGACCATTTCGGCATCGACCCGGTGGGTCTGGCGCGCGCCATGGTCAACAATCTGCGCCGCAGCGGCGGCGTCCAGGGCGGCTCGACCCTGACCCAGCAGCTCGCCAAGAACCTGTTCCTGACGCAGGAGCGCACCGCCGCGCGCAAGATCCAGGAGGCGATCCTGGCGCTGTGGCTGGAGCGGACCTACAGCAAGGACCAGATTCTCGAACTCTATCTCAACCGGGTCTATTTCGGCTCGGGCGCCTATGGCGTCGAGGCCGCCGCGCAACGCTATTTCAACAAGTCGGCGCGCTCGGTCACGATCGCCGAGGCGGCGATGCTGGCCGGCCTGGTGCAGGCCCCCTCGCGTCTGGCGCCCAACCGCAATCCCGAAGCCGCCGAGAAGCGGGCGCAGCTGGTCATCGCGGCGATGGCGGATCAGGGGCTGATCTCGCAGGCCTCGGCCAAGACGGCGCTGGTTGCTCCCGCCGAAGCCTCCGAGCGCGTCGGCGCCGGCTCGGTCAACTATGCCGCCGACTACGTCATGGATGTGCTCGACGACTTCATCGGCGCGGTCGAGGGCGACGTCACCGTGCTGACGACGATCGATCCGAAGTTGCAGGCCTCCGCCGAGACGATCCTGGTCGAGGCCCTGAACGCGCAAGGCGCCAAGCAGGGCGTCGGCCAGGGCGCGGTGGTCTCGATGGCACCGGACGGGGCGCTGCGCGCGCTGATCGGCGGGCGCGACTACACCAAGAGCCAGTTCAACCGCGCCACGGCGGCGAAGCGCCAGCCGGGCTCGTCCTTCAAGCCCTTCATCTATCTCACCGCGCTGGAACATGGCCTGACGCCGGACACGATCCGCGACGATTCCCCGGTGACGATCAAGGGCTGGACGCCGGAGAACAACAGCCGGACCTATCGTGGCCCGGTGACGCTGCAGACGGCGTTCGCGCATTCGCTCAACACCATCGCGGTGAAGCTTAATCAGGAGGTGACGCCGCGCGAGGCGGTGCGCACGGCCCAGCGGCTGGGCATCTCCTCGGCGCTGCAGGCCAACCCGTCACTGGCGCTGGGTACCTCCGAGGTGACCCCGGTCGAGCTCACCACCGCCTATGCCACCTTCGCCAATGGCGGGCAGGCCGTGCTGCCCTATGTCATCCGCGAGGTGAAATCTCTGTCGGGCAAGGTGATCTATGCGCGCAAGGGCACGGGCTTCGGGCCGGTGGTGCAGCCACAGACGCTGTCGATGATCAACGCCATGTTCCACGAGGTCATGGTCAGCGGCACCGGCAGCAAGGCCAACATCGCTGGCTGGGAGGTCGGCGGCAAATCCGGCACGACGCAGGATTTCCGCGACGCCTGGTTCGTCGGCTTCACGGCGCGGCTGGTGACGTCCGTCTGGCTCGGCAATGACGACAACAGCACGATGAAGCGCGTCTTCGGCAGCGGCCTGCCCGCCGAGATCTGGGCCAAGTACATGCGCGCGGCCCATGCCGGCATGCAGCCCGCGCCGCTGCCGGGCGGTCTCTGGCACGGCGCGCCGAAGTCGATCTTCGACGGCGGCGCACCCGTCGCCGGCGCGCGGCCGCCGGCCAGCACCCAGACGGCCGACAGCGACCGTGCCTGGGTTCCGCCGGCGCCGCAGGAGAAGAACTTCCTGGAGCGGCTGTTCGGCGGCTGATCGTCAGGCCTTCGCAGCGCGGATTGCCGCACTCGCCCTGAACAGCACGAGCGCCGCGACGCCGATCGCCGACATCACCAGCGGCAAGGGCAGCGCCCCGCTCTTCAGCGCATGGCCGACGAGAAGGCCGACGCAGGCCGAGAACAGCATCTGGCAGAGCCCGGTGAAGGACGAGGCGGCGCCGGCCCGGTCGGGGAAGGGCATCATCGCCGAGGCCTGGGACTGCGGCATGGTCAGCCCGACGCCGCAGGCATAGAGCGCCATCGGCACGACGACCCCGACCACGCCGCCGAAACCGCTGGCGACGCAGACCAGCATGATCAACCCACCCCCGGCCAGGCAACGCACGCCGAGTGCGATCACGCCGTCCATGCCGCGCCTCCCGACCAGGCGCTGGGCGAGGATCGTGCCGAGGATGAAACCGAGCACCATGAAGCTGAACGCGAAGCCATACTGCACCGGCGTCAGGCCATGGATGTCGATCAGCACGAAGGACGAGCCGGAGATGAAGGCGAAGAGCCCGCCATAGGCCAGCGCGGTCAGCCCGACATAGACGCGGAAGGCGCGGTTTTCCAACAGCGTGCCGAAGCCGCGGATGATCGCCATGAGGGAGAGCGGCTCGCGCGAGCGGCTCCGGATCGTCTCGGGCAGCAGGAACGCCACCACCGCCGCGATGGCCGCCGCAAAGACCAGCGAGGCGACGAAGGTCGAGCGCCAGCCGAAGGCCTGTTGCAGCACGCCGCCGAGCACCGGCGCGATCGCCGGCACCACCCCCATGATCATACCCATGCGGGCGAGTTCGCGACCGGCGCGCGGCCCTTCATAGAGATCGCGCACCATGGCGCGACCGAGCACGATCGGGCCGGAGGCGCCGAGCGCCTGGACCGCGCGGGCCATGGTCAGAGCCTCGATCGACGGCGCGAAGGAACAGGCCAGCGTCGCCGCCATGAAGATGCCGAGCCCCGTCAGCAGCACCGGCTTGCGGCCAAGCCGGTCGGAGAGCGGCCCCCACAGAATCTGGCCGCCGGCGAAGCCGAAGAGGAAGGCCGACAGCGTCGCCTGTGCGCCCGCAATATCGGTCTGCATGACCCTGACGATGTCGGGAAGCGACGGCAGGTAGAAATCGGTCGAGAGCGGGCCGAGCGCCGTCAGCATGGCCAGAACGGCGGTCATCGCCAACGTGTCGGGGCGGAGTTTCATGCGGTCGCCAAGCTTTCCGGAGCGTCGTTTGCCGAGCGGCAGGCCGGCGCCGGTCAGCCTCTGCTAGCGCGCCCCGGGCTCGATTGACAAGCTGCGAGCGCACGACCTAACTGATCCTGCCCCACTGCGATGCCTTCTCCAGATGTGATGGGCCACCATGCAGATGACGTTGAAACGAACGATCCTGACGCAGGCAAGTACCGTTGGCAAATTAAGCATCAACGGCAAGTTCTTCTGCTACACGATCGAGGATCGGATCACGCTGCAGAAGATCGATGCCAATTCGGCGATACCGGCCGGCACTTACGCTGTCATCATCAATGAATCGCCGCGCTTCAAGCGCAAGATGCCGCGGCTTCTCGATGTCCCCGACTTCACCGGAATCCTGATCCATTGGGGCAACAAGGCCGGCGATACGGAAGGCTGCATTCTCGTAGGCAACACGGTGTCGAAGAATTTCATCGGCAACAGCCGAGCGACCTTCAACAAAATCTATAAGCGGATCGACGACGCTCTCGCCCAGGGGCCAGTCACGATCACTATTTCATAGCGTCGCGGCCCAACGCCTACCCGAACGCGTGCAGCCCCGCTCCGTTGCGCTTGAGCCAGGCCTCGGCCTCCTCGGTGCCCGGGCAGAGCTTGTGGGTCAGGGCCCAGAAGCGATGCGAATGGTTCATCTCCTTGAGATGGGCGACCTCATGGGCCGCGAGATAGTCCAGCACCAAAGGCGGGGCCAGGATCAGGCGCCAGGAGAAGTTCAGATGCCCCTGCGAGGAGCAGGAGCCCCAGCGGCTCGTGGTGTCGCGGATCGTGATCTTGCGGGCGGGGATGCCGAGCGCGGCGGTATGGCGGCGCACCGCCTCCTCCAGATCCTCCAGCGCGGCGCGACGCAGGAAATCCTTGATCCGGCGCGCGACATGGGCGCCTTCACCGGCGACGGCGAGGATCGGCTGACCGTCCTGATCGACCGTCGCATGGGTGACGCCGCGCGCCTTCGACCAATGCACGATGCGGTGTGGCCTGCCGCGAAACGGCACCATCTGGCCGGGCTCGAACGGCACGCCCTGCGGGCGCTTGGCGACCCGCGCCGCGATCCAGCCGCCATGGTTCTCGGCGAAGAGCCGCCCGGTGGCGAAATCGGCGCGCTCAGGCAGGGTCAGGGTGATCTCGCCGGTGGCCTGCGAGACGCGCAGCGTCATCCGCCGCGCGCTCGCCCGGCGCTTGACCGCGACGGGATAGAGCATGCCGCCATGGGGTACCTCGATCCGCTCCGGATCGGGCTTGCGCTTGAACAGGGAGAGCCGCATCGGCTGCGATTGTGCGGGATTCGGGGCCGGTGCGGAAGGGGCTTGTCGGCCGGACCGGATCGGTCTCAGCCCATCCGTGTCAGCAGTGTCGCTTCGTCGAGGCTCGCGAGCGCGTCGATGAGATGCATCGCGAAGCTGCCGGGTCCGGCGCTGCGCTCTGCCGCGATCTCGCCAGCGATGCCAAACGCCGTCAGCGCCGCGCCGGCCGCCAGGCCCGGATCAGGCTCGACGGCGCAGCAGGCCGCGACCAGCGCACTCGATGCACAGCCCAGCCCCGTGACCTTCGTCATCAGCGGGTGGCCATGCGCGATCTCGAACAGGCCGGATGGCGCCTCGATCCTGTCGACCGCGCCGGTGGTGATGCGGGTCGCGCCGGGCGTCGCGGCAAGCAGGGGCGCGAGCGCCTGCATCTCGCCGCCATTGCCGCGAACGACGATGCCGGGCAGGCGCAGGATGTCTTCCGCCAGCCGCATCCGCAGCGGCGACAGCTCGACGAAGACCGGGTCGAGCACCAGCGGCTTGCCCTGTGCCCGCGCCAGCTCCAGCAGCCTGGGGATGGCGCGCTCGCCCTCGGGGCTGATCGTGCCGAGATTGATCAGGATCGCCCCGGCGGCGGCCGCGACGTCTGCGACCTCGTCTGGATGAACAGCCATCGAGGGGATGGCGCCGAAGGCGAGCAGCATGTTGGCGGTGACGTTCTGCGCCACCGTGTTGGTCAGGCAATGCACGCGCGGGCGGGCTTGCGCCACCCGCGCGAGGATCGACGCAACCCGGGTCGCGTCGAGTCTGGCGTTCATGCTGCTCATGGCGCCGCAGGTAGATAGATGCTGGCGCCCTTGTCGAGAAATTCCTTCGACTTGGCCGCCATTCCCTCCGACGCCATCGCTTCGAGAGTGGCGCACTCGTTGTCGCCCATTGCCAGCACCTCGGCGCGCAGATCCTGGGTGATCTTCATCGAGCAGAATTTCGGCCCGCACATCGAGCAGAAATGCGCGACCTTGTGGGCGTCCTTCGGCAGCGTCTCGTCGTGATAGGCACGCGCCGTGTCGGGGTCGAGCGCCAGGTTGAACTGGTCCTCCCAGCGGAAGTCGAAGCGGGCGCGGGAGACCGCGTCGTCCCTGATCTTCGCGGCCGGATGGCCCTTGGCGAGATCGGCGGCGTGGGCAGCGATCCGGTAGGTGATGACACCGGTCTTGACGTCGTCGCGGTTGGGGAGACCCAGATGCTCCTTGGGCGTGACGTAGCAGAGCATCGCACAGCCATACCAGCCGATCATCGCCGCCCCTATCCCCGAGGTGATGTGGTCGTAGCCCGGCGCGATGTCGGTCGTCAGCGGCCCCAGCGTGTAGAAGGGCGCCTCGCCGCATTCACGCAGCTGCTTGTCCATGTTCTCCTTGATTTTGTGCATCGGCACATGGCCGGGGCCCTCGATCATGACCTGGCAGCCCTTTTTCCACGCGACGTTGGTGAGCTCCCCCAAGGTCTCCAACTCGGCGAACTGGGCGCGGTCATTGGCATCGGCGATCGAGCCAGGACGCAATCCGTCGCCGAGCGAGAACGAGACGTCGTAGCGCCGCATGATGTCGCAGATCTCCTCAAAACGCTCGTAGAGGAAGCTCTCCTTGTGATGCGCCAGGCACCAGCGCGCCATGATCGAGCCGCCGCGCGAGACGATGCCGGTGACGCGGCTGGCGGTCAGCGGGACGTAGGGCAGCCGCACGCCGGCATGGATGGTGAAGTAGTCGACGCCCTGCTCGGCCTGCTCGATCAGCGTGTCCTTGAACACCTCCCAGTCGAGCTTGACCGGGTCGCCGCCGACCTTCTCGAGCGCCTGGTAGATCGGCACCGTGCCGATCGGCACCGGCGAGTTGCGCATGATCCAGGAGCGGATGTTGTGGATGTTGCGGCCCGTCGAGAGGTCCATCACCGTGTCGGCGCCCCAGCGGATCGCCCAGACCAGCTTCTCGACCTCTTCGGCCGCGCCCGAGGTCACGGCAGAGTTGCCGATATTGGCGTTGATCTTGACCAGGAAGTTGCGGCCGATGGCCATCGGCTCCAGCTCGGGATGGTTGATGTTGGCGGGGATGATGGCGCGCCCGCGCGCGATCTCGCTGCGGACGAATTCGGGCGTGACGAACTCCGGCACGCTCGCGCCGAAGCTCTCGCCATCGGCATGGCGCTCCCTGGCGCCCTCCAGCATCGCGGCGCGGCCGAGATTCTCGCGATGGGCGACATAGATCATCTCCGGCGTGACGATGCCGGCGCGGGCGAATTCATATTGCGTCGCCATCTGGCCGTCGCGCGCGGTCAGGACCGGGCGCTCCGCCGGACAAGCCGGCACCGTCTGCTGCGGCGAGATGTTACCGTTGTCGGCCGCCGTCACCGCCCGGCCCGGCACGGTGTCGAAACTACGCGCCGCCAACCAGTCGCGCCTGATCTGCGGCAGCCCAGCATTCAGGTCGATGGTGACATCGGTCTCGGTGAAGGGGCCGGAGGGATCGTAGATGCGCACCGCGGGCTCTGAATCGGTCGTCAGAGCAACCTCGCGGAACGGCACCCGGATCGAGGGGTCCTGCGGCGTCGGCACGTAGATCTTGCGCGAGCCGATGATCGGCCCGGTCGTCACGCCGGTCGGCGCGCCGAATCTGCTGATGGACTCGGCGTTCTGCTGTGGGGGTTTGGTGTGGGTGTTCATGGGATCTCCGCCTTGGTTCAAGGGTCAGGAGATCCGGCGTCGAAGCGGTCTAGTGCTGTGATGCGGACGCAAATATGCCGGCGCCGCGTTCCAGTCCCTCCGCCGGCATGACCCGGATCAGGTTCGATGGGTTCGGCCATCAGGCCATCTCAGCTCTTGCGAGCACCCCTCGGAACGAGCGCGAGGTTAGGCGGATGTATGACGATGTGCAACCGTCTCAGGCGGTGATGTCGACGGCCTGTCCCTGCCCTGCCGGCAAGGCGGCTTGCGTCTGCTCCAGACTCTGCTGAAGCAGCGCGACGACGGACTGATCGGCCTGCGCCTGCTGCCGCAGAAATTCGGTCTGCAGCACCTGCTGCGTCGCGCTGGCTTGGGTCACGGCGAAGCTTTGGACGATGGCGAGGGAATCACTCATGAACGCGCCTCCTGCCCCTGGCATAGGCTGATGACGTTGACCGATCGTGAATCGCAGGCCGGCGAAAGCCGCGTTCCGTTGGTGTTCTCACGGTGCGATGATCGACTGGACCGGGCGCGGCATCGGCACGTCGCGGTCGAGGCGGGGCTGTGCGATCTGAGCCTGCTGGCGGCGTTCGATCCGGCTGCGGGCCATGGCGCTCTCGACCAGGGCCGCGTCGGGATCGATCCTGACCGGTGCAGGCTTTTGCGGAGCGGCGAGCGTGTGCGGGCGGGACATCGGCGGCAACGGAGCCACCACCTTCGTCTGGGCCATGGCGATGGCCGGGACGGCGACCACGCCGATCATGAGGGCACCGGCCAAAAGGTTGCTGCGAACAGGCATCGGCTTGCTCCTTTGTCGTCTCACCCCATGGCCAGAATTGGCCTCGCCTGGGATGAAACGACGCGGGCGTCTTCGCGGTTCCGCCGATGCGGCATCAAAAAGGCCGCCTCGCGGCGGCCTTTCCGTGTCTTTCCAAATTCGCGGCCGATCAGCCGCCCTGCCCTGCCAGCAACGGCGTGATGCGCCGGAGCGTGACGCGGCGGTTCTGGCGCTCCGCTTCCTGCGTCGGGACCTTGAGATATTGCTCGCCATAGCCTTGCGTCGTGAGGTTCTCGGGCGGTACGCCGAAGTCCTTGGTGAGGATCTCGGCAACGGATTGGGCCCGGCGGTCCGAGAGCGACAGGTTGTCGATGTCGGGGCCAACGGCGTCCGTATGACCCTCGACGAGGAAGACCTCGTTGGGCGAGCGCTGCAGCGCACGCCGGATCGACTCCGCGATGACCGAGAGGCGCTGGACCTGACCGGCGGGAACGATCCACGAGGCCGATTCGAAGGTGACGCTGTCGACGTCGACGCTGCGCATCCGCGCCCGCAGGTCCGGCGAATAGCGCACTTCGTCGAGCGTATAGCGGCGCGGGATCGGCGCGACCGGCGGTGCCACCATCGTCTCGTAGATCAATTGCTGATCGGCCTGTTCCGCATCGACGATGTAGCGATCGCGCGGGATGCGCAGGGCCGGCCGCTCCAGCACGACGATCTCGTCCGAGAAGCGATCGCTGGGCCGATCACGCCTGGTGTTGTCGATGATGATGACCTCTCGCCCGTCGCGATCGAGCCTTGTGCGCCGGATCAGGCGGCCATCGGCGTCGGTCACGGTGACGATGCGGCTGCCGTCGGCTCGCTCGAAGACGGTCCGGTTCTCGCCGCCGCGTCGCTCGGTGCGGCCTTCCAGCCCGAGATCGCGGAAGCGCTGCGTCTCGTCGCGGCGGATGATCGTGCGGTCGTCGTCGCGGATGATGGTCCGGCCCGGCTCGCGGATGATGGTGACGTCGCCCTCGCGCCGCTCCTCGCGTCGGCCACGTACGTCCTCGAGCTGATCGGCGCCCTGCGTCGCCATGATGCCGCCGAGGATCGCCGCGCCGGCACCGATCGCAGCAGCGCCACCGAGCCCGATTCCGCCGCGACGACCCTGGCGCGGATCGACTGCGGGCGGCTGGCCGGGAGCGGACGGCTGACCGGGAGTCACAGTGGGAGCCGCGGCCGGCGGCTGGCCCGGAGCCGGTGGCTGGCCGGGACCTGCGCCGGGAGCAGCGGGCGGCACGGCTTGCGTCTGGCCGGGGCGAGACCGGCCGTCACGCGGGGGAGCCCCGGGTGCCCTGCCCGCAGGCGGGGCTGCTGGCGCGGCCTGCGGCGCTGGCGCAGGAGCAGGAGCAGCCGAGGGCTGCGGAGGCGCTGCGGCGGGAGGTGCTGCCTGCGGTGCCGCCGGCGGCACGGGTGCGGTCTGGGGTGCAGGCGCCGTGTGTGGCGCAAGCGGGGCGCCAGGCTGAGCCGGCGCGGGCTGCGGGGGTGCGCCCGGCTGCGGAGCGGCGCGCGGCGCTGTCGGCGCGGAGGGCGCAGGCGCGGTGGCCGGCGCGCGTTGGGTTGGGGCCGCCGCAGGTGGGACAGGCCGCGCGGGATCGGCGGCCGGCGGGCGCGGGGGCGTCGGGCGAACAGCGGGCTCGCCATTGGCGGGCGGCACCGGAACCGGGCGCGGGGCCGTTTGCCCCGGAGCCGGCGCGACGGGCGCAGGGATCGGCGGCGCGCGGCGCGGTTCTGGCGCGGCGGCAGGCGGTGCGGCCGGGGGCGGCGCAGCCTGGGCGGGTGGCGGCGCAGCCTGGACAGGTGGCGGCGCAGCCTGGGCTGGCACAGGGGGACGCGGAGCAGCGGGCGGAGCGGCGGACGGGGCCGGTGGCGCAACCGGGCGCTGGACCGCCGGAGGCGCACCGGCTGCGGGCGCGGCCGGCCCCGGTGCGCCTGGGGCCACGGGAGCGCCGGGGGCTCGCGGCACGCCGGGAGCACGTTCGCGGCGCGGCTGGCCGGGCTGGTCGTCGGCTGGAGCCGGCGGCGGCGCCTGAGCGAGGTCGAAGGACGGAGGCAGCGTTGTCGTGGGAGCCGCGAAACCGCCCTGCGCCAGCACGATAGCGGGCAGGATGGTGCCGACCAGAAGCCAATTCTTGGTACGCGTCATGAGATCCGTTTCCAGTTCAACTGCGAGCCAGAACGCACCCGATGCGCTGAACCCGTCCTGAACCAAAAACGGCGGAAATCGGGCTTGGTTCCGCGCCGCGAGAGATCGCGGCAGGGCCATCCGCCCGGAACCACCTCAATCCCGTGCCAGGCATGCCCGGCACGGGGTCTTGAGCGGGGAAATTCAGATGCCGGATTCCGCCTTCACGAAAGCGGCGATCTCGGCATGGCTGGCGAACCAGACATCCGGCATCTCCTTGATATGGGCGATCAGCTTTTCGAGGATCCAGATGCGCGAGCGGTAGGTGATGACATGCGGATGCATGGTCAGCAGGAACAGCCCGCCCTCCTCATAGGCGCGGTCGAATTCGCGCCGGAAGATGTCGAACACGACCTCGGGCGCCGTATAGGGCCGCAGCGCCTGGAAGCGGTTCATGTTGAAATAGACCGCGTCGTCGCGAATCCACTCGACCGGCAATTCGACCATGCCGGTCGGCTCGCCCTTCTCGACGATCTCGTAGGGGTCGTCATCGGCGAAGAGCGATGAATCATAGAGCAGGCCGAGTTCGCGCTCGATCGACAGCGTCACCTCCGAGAAATCCCAGGAGGGGGTGCGCATGCCCACAGGCCTGACGCCCGTGATCTTTTCCAGCGTGTCGGCTGAGCGCAGATGCAGCTCGCGCTCTGCGTCTGGTGGAACCGCCGTGTTGACCTCGTGAATCCAGCCATGCAGGCCGATCTCGTGACCTTCGGCGATGACGCGGCGCTGCTCGTCGGGGTAGAGCAAAGCCGTCACGGCCGGCACGAAGAAGGTCGCCTGGATGTCCTCCTTCTTCATCAAATCGAGGATGCGGGGCATGCCGACGCGATTGCCGTATTGCCCCCAGGAGAGCCGCCCGACCGACTTGCCGCCGTCGCGCAGTTCGTTGGTCTCATGATCGACGTCGAAGGAGAGGGCGACCGCGCAGCGGGCGCCGTTCCGCCATTTTGCCGGCTTCAGATTGCGGCCGGCGCGGACGCGCTCGACCTTGGCGCGCCAGGTCTCTTCCGGCCACTGCCAGGGGAGAAGTTCGGGTTCGGACATGATGTGGTCTCCTTTGCTGTCTTCGCCGTCATTGCGAGCGCAGCGAAGCAATCCAGCGTCTCGCCGTGGCCCTTCTGGATTGCTTCGCTCCGCTCGCAATGACGGAAGGGTCACGCCACCGGCAAGACCGGCACCGCCGCCAGCAGCCGCTTCGTATAATCGTCGCGCGGATTGTCGTAGACCTCGCCGGCCGGGCCGCTCTCGACGATGCGGCCGCGATGCATGATCGCGACCCGGTCGCAGAGATGGCGCACCACCGAGAGGTCGTGGGAGATGAAGAGCAGCGTCAGGCCGAGTTCCTGCCGCAGGCGGATCAGCAGATTGATGATCTGCGCCTGGATCGAGACGTCGAGCGAGGCCACCGGCTCGTCGCAGACGACGACGTCGGGCTGCATGGCGAGCGCGCGTGCGATGGCGACGCGCTGGCGCTGGCCGCCCGAGAACTGATGCGGGTAGCGGCCTGCGAAGGCGGGATCGAGCCCGACGGCCGCCAGCCATTGCGCAACATAGGTTGCGGCATCGGCGCGAGAGACGAGGCCATGGGCGAGTGGGCCTTCCGCGATGCTGTCGCCGATCCGCATGCGCGGGTTGAGCGAGGCGAAGGGGTCCTGGAAGATCGTCTGGATGCGCGTCGTGATCTTGTGGGGGCGCTCGCCCGCGCTCATCACGGGCTCGCCATCGAGCAGGACATGGCCGCTGTCGGGCGCATAGATGCCGGCCACCATGCGGCCGAGCGTTGACTTGCCGCTGCCGGATTCGCCGACGAGACCGAGGGCCTCGCCGCGCGCGATCGACAGGCTGACGGCATCGACCGCCTGGACCAGCGGCAGCGGGCGGGCAATGCCGAGCTTTTGTCCCAGCAGGTGCAGCACGCCCGATTTGCGCTGGAAGCGCTTGCCGACCGCGTCGATGACGACATAGGGCACGTCGGCGCTGCGACGGCCGGTCTCGGCCTGACGCGGCAGGCGGGGCGGCGGCGCGGCATCGGTGCCGGCGCCGCGCGCCAGCAGGGCGCCAGGCCTGGCGCGCGAGGGCAGCGCATCGAGCAGGCCCTGCGTATAGGGATGCTTCGGCTTCGTCAGGACCTCGAGCACGGGCCCGGCCTCGACGATCCGGCCATAGCGCATGACGCAGACATGGTCGGCGATCGAGGCGACCGTGGCGAGGTCGTGGCTGATCCAGATCAGGGCGGTGCCGAGCTCGGCGACCAGCTCCTTCATCTCCGCCAGGATCTCGGCCTGGATCGAGACGTCGAGCGCGGTCGTCGGCTCGTCGCAGATGATCAGCCTGGGTCGGTGCAGCAGCGCGATGGCGATGGCGACGCGCTGGCGCATGCCGCCGGAGAACTGGTGCGGGTAGAAATCGATCTTGGTTGCGGGATCGGGAATGCGGACCTGGGCCAAGGCCGCGATCGAACGCTGTCGGCGCTCGGCGCCTGAGACGCTCTCATGCGCTTCGAGTGCCAGACCGATCTGGTCGCCGATGGTCAGCATCGGGTTCAGCGTCATCATCGGGTCCTGGAAGACCATCGAGATCGCCTTGCCTCGGATGGCGCGCAGCTCCGCCGGGGGCAAGCCGACGAGCTCGCGGCCCTCCAGCTTGATCGAGCCATGCTCGATGCGGCCGGGCTGGTCGATCAGCCCGATGATCGAGAAGCCGGTGATGCTTTTGCCCGAACCGGATTCGCCAACGAGGCCCATGACCTCGCCGCGCGCCAGGCTGAACGAGACGCCGTCGACCGCCTTCACCACGCCGGCGCGGGCGTGGAAGAAGGTGGCGAGGTCGGTGACTTCGAGGAGGGGGGTGTCACTCATCGGCGGGGCTCCGATGGCTTTTGCCGTCATTGCGAGGAGGCGCAGCCGACGAAGCAATCCAGGCGCGGCAGAGCTCTACGCCCCCCTGGATTGCTTCGCTACGCTCGCAATGACGAAGAGCGCGGTTCATCGCTTCAGCCTCGGATTGACCTGGTCGCGGATGCGGTCGCCGACGAGGTTGATGGCGACGATCAGCACGATCAGCGCAATGCCGGGATAGATCGAGATCCAGTAGCGGCCCGACAGCATGTACTGGAAGCCGTTCGAGATCAGCATGCCCAGCGACGGCTCGGTGACGGGCAGGCCGACGCCGAGGAAGGACAGCGTCGCCTCCAGCGCAATCGCGCTCGCCACCTGCACCGTCGCGACGACGATCAGCGGCGGCAGGCAGTTGGGGAAGATGTGCTTGAGCACCACGCGCCAGGCCGGCAGCGGCGTCGAGAGCACCGCCTCGACATAGTCCTTGCCGCGCTCGGCCGAGGCCGCGCCATGGGCGGTGCGAGCGAAATAGGCGTATTGAGCCGCTGCCAGCGCGGCGATGAGCTGGGCCTTGCCCTGCCCGAGCAGGGCCGAGAGGACGAGCGCCAGCAGGATCGCCGGGAAGGCGAGCTGGAGGTCGATCACCCGCATGATGAAGGCCTCCCAGCGCCCGCCGAGATAGGCCGCGCCGACGCCCAGCGTGACGCCGACGACGAAGGCGAGCGAGCCGGCGATCAGGCCCATCTGCAAGGAGATGCGCAGGCCGTAGAGGATCGCCGAGAACAGGTCGCGGCCTTGCGCGTCGGTGCCGAGGATATGGGTGTAGCCGGCCGAGCCGACGAAGCCCGGCGGCCGGCGGGCATCCATCAGGACGAGATTGGCGAGATCATAAGGGTTCTGCGGGGCGACCAGCGGCGCGAAGATCGCGACGCCGAGCATCAGCACGACGACGGCGAGCGCCATGACTGCGACCTTGCTCTCGCGAAACTCGGCCCAGAAGCGGGCCACCGGAGAAATCTCTTTCCCGTGAGAGGATGTTGCGGGCGAAATCCGGCTCATCGCGAACCCGCCCGGCGCAGCCGCGGATCGAGCCCGACATAGGCGAGATCGACGAGGAAATTGATCATGATGAAGACGAAGGAGACGAGCATCAGATAGGCCACCATCACCGGCCGATCGAGCGAGGTGATGGAATCGATGATCAGCTTGCCGATGCCGGGCCAGGAAAAGATCGTCTCGGTGACCACCGCAAAGGCCAGCGTCGAAGCGAATTCGAGGCCGAACACGGTGACGAGCGGGATCGCGATCAGCCGCAGCACATGCCGGCGCAGCACCGTCCATTCCGAGAGGCCAGCGGCGCGGGCGAACTTGACGGTGTCCGACAGCATCGCCTCGCGGGTGCCGGCGCGGGCCAGGCGGGTCATCAAGGCGAGCTTGAAGAAGGCGAGGTTGGCCGCCGGCAGCAGGAGATGGCTCAGCCCGTTGGCGGTCAGGAAGCTCCATTCGATGCCGAAGAGCGGCAGGGTCGCGCCGCGACCACCGGCGGGCAGCCATTGCAGCTCGACGGCAAAGGCGATGATCAGCACGAGGCCGATCCAGAAGGTCGGCACCGAGAAGCCCAGGATCGAGATCGTCATGATCGCCTTGGCGGCGAGACCGTCCGGGCGGTAACCGGCATAGATGCCGGCGGGGATGCCGATCAGGGCCGCGCCGACGACCGCCGCGAGCGTCAGCTCCAGCGTTGCCGGCAGACGCGACAGGATGAGGTCCAGCACCGGCATGCCGAAGACGAAGGAGCGGCCGAAATCGCCCTGCAGGATACGCCCGAGGAAGGTGAAATACTGGACATAGAGCGGCTGATCGAGGCCGTAGCGCGCGATCGTGTCGAGCCGGATGTCCTGGCTGACATCAGGCCCGATCAGCACGTCGATCGGGTTGCCGATGGCGTAGACGCCGACGAAGACCAGCGCCGACATGACCAGCATGACGACCAGCGCCTGCCCCAACCTGCCGAGGATGTGGCCTAGCATGGCGAGACGGCCGCGTGAGGGCAGGAGCCGTCCGTCATTGCGAGCGCAGCGAAGCAATCCAGGGGCCGTCGAGCGGACCCGTCTGGATTGCTTCGCTGCGCTCGCAATGACGACATAGCCCTCACGGCCAGTTCTCCGTCATCGCGGCCTGCGTCTCCTCGACACCGACCTGCCAGAGGCTGAGCATCTCGTTGTCGGAGCGCTCGTAGCGGCCGTGGAAATTGCCGTCACCGAGGATCTCGCGCCTCTTGGCCGGGTTGGCGGCCTGGTAGAGGGCTGCGTTGAAGGGCGGCTTGGAGGCGTCGGGCATGACGACACCCTCAAGCCGCGTCCAGGGGAAATTCTCCATCCACGACGCATGGGAGGCGGCGGGATCGACCGCCTGGACCGCCGCCTGGAAGCGCGGACCGGCCCACCAGTTGTGCAAGCGCACGCTGGCATCGCTGCGACGGCCCAGCCACTCGGTCGCCAGCGTCATGATCGGCGAATTTCCGCCATGGCCGTTGACCAACACGATGCGGCGGAAGCCGGAGCGGTAGAACGCCTCGAGGATGTCCTCCATCACGGCGACATAGGTGCTCATACGCAGCGACACCGTGCCGGGATAGGCGGCGAAGCTCGGCGTCATGCCATAGGCCAGGACCGGGAAAACCGGCAGGCCGAGCGGCTCGGCCGCGTCGTTGGCCACCTTCTCGGCCAGGATCGCGTCGGTCGCGAGGCTGAGATAGGCATGCTGCTCGACGCAACCCAAAGGCAGGACGCAGCGATCGTCGCGCTTCGCCTGCGCCTCGATCTGCATCCAGTTCATCTGCGCAACACGCACGGCCTGATCCTTGCTTCCGATGAAATCGGTCCGAAATGACGTCGTCATTTCGGGCGGTTCGCGGTGATCGCGGAGCGATAGACAGAAAAACGGTTTGCGGGACCACCGCCGCTCCATCATCCTCACTGCCTGCATCCTTGACTCTGCCCTTCGACAGCGTCAAGTTCCATTTGGAACTAATCGGGAGCAGGGAGGGCCTGGGCATGCGGCGTGCGCCGATGGCTCTGTCACGTGTCGATCCGGAGCGCGAGCAGGCGCTGCGGGATCTCGACCCGCTGACCGTCACCAAGCTGTGGGACAACCCGTGCTGGCTGTCGTTCCGGCTGAACTTCATCGCCTTCCGCTTCAACGATCCGGTCTATCGCTGGATCGAGACGCGTTACGGGCTGGTCCGGCCCGAATTCGTCGCTCTTTACGCGGTGGGCCTGCGCGACGGAGTCGCGGCCAAGAACATCGTCGCCTCGTCGGGCCTGCCCAAGAACACGCTCAGCCGGTCGATTCAGAAGTTGCTGCATCGGCGGCTGCTGCGCCGCGAGACCGACCATGACGATCTGCGCAGCTTCGTTTTGTATCTGACGGCGCCCGGCCGCGCGATCTTCGAGGAAACGATGCCGCTGATGATCCAGCAGCAAACGGCGATGCTTTCGGTTCTCAGCGAAACCGAGCAGCGCCAGCTCTGCGAACTGATGGACAAGCTCGTCATTGCTTCTCCGACCTGGCCAACAGACTTAGAAAAAGAGGGAACTGCATCATGACACCGATCAAGATGACTCGGACACCGACCAAGATCGCCCGCATCGCCGCGCTCGCCCTGCTGCTGGGAGCCTCAGTCTCGACGGCCGCGCTCGCCCAGAACCTGACCATCGGCGTGCGGGCCGGTCCCGATTCGATGGACCCGCACTTCACCGCCACCGGCACCCATGCCGAAGCGCTGAAGCATGTCTTCGACACGCTGACCTGGTCGGGCGACAAGCTGCAGATCGAGCCGCGGCTGGCCACAAGCTGGAAGGCGATCGCGCCCGACACCTGGGAGTTCAAGCTGCGCTCCGGCGTCAAGTTCCATGACGGCTCGGACTTCACGGCCGAGGACGTCAAGTTCTCCATCGAGCGCATTCCCGTCGTTGCCGGCCCCAACCCGACGACGATCTATGTCCGCCGCGTCAAGGAGGTGAAGATCATCGACCCGCTGACGGTCCATATCGTCACCGACGGCCCGGCCCCGAACCTGCCCAACGACTTCATCCGCCTGTTCATCGTCTCGGCCAAGGCTGCCGCCGGCCTGACCAAGGACAATGCCAACGAGGCCTTCAACTCCGGCAAGGCCGCGATCGGCACCGGCCCCTACAAGTTCGTCTCCTGGACGCCGAAGGACCAGCTCGTGCTCGACCGGTTCGACGGCTATTGGGGCCCGAAGGAGCCCTGGGCCAAGGTCGTCCGCAAGGAATTGCCGAACGATGCCGCCCGCGTCGCGCAGCTCAAGGCCGGCCAGGTCGACATCATCGTGCGCGCGCCCTCCTCCGACGTCGCGACGCTGAAGCGCGATCCGAAGCTGACGGTCGCGACGATCGACACGGTCTATGTCTTCAACATGGAGATCGACATGCGGGACAAGTCCCCGCAGGTCAGTGCCAAGGACGGCTCGCCCCTGCCCAAGAACCCGTTGCAGGACCCGAAGGTGCGCGAGGCGATCGACCTCGCCATCGACCGGCCGGCGCTGGTCGAGATCGCGATGGAAGGCCTCGGCGCGCCGGTCAACCAGCTCGTCACCGCCAGCATCGCCGGCTTCAACAAGAGCCTGCCGCCGCTGAAGGTCGACATCGCCAAGGCCAAGAAGCTGCTCGAGGAGGCCGGCTACCCCAACGGCTTCAAGACCACCTTCTCCTTCACCAATGACCGCCTGCCGGGCGACCGCCAGGTCGGCACCTCCGTCGCGCAGATGCTGGCGCGCATCGGGCTGGACGTGACCGCCAACGCGCAGACCGCAGCCGTGTTCTTCCCGGCCCGGACCCGCGCCGAGTATTCGCTGGCGATGTCGGGCTGGGGCACGCTCACCGGTGAGGCCAACTACACGCTGTCCTCGGTCGTCCACTCCAACGAACCGGCCAAGAAGCTCGGCGCCTTCAACGTGCTCGGCTACAAGAACCCCGCGCTCGACAAGCTGATCGAGGACGCCGCCGTCGAGCTCGACGAGACCAAACGCAACGATTTCCTGTCGCAGGCCAACGCCATCGTCGCCAAGGACCGTCCGCGCCTGCCGATCGTCGCGGTCGGCTCGGCCTGGGCGATGCAGAAGGACAAAGTCACGATCGCTCCGCGCGTCGACGAGGACACGCTGGCGATGGACATCAAGCCCGCCAAGAAGTGAGGCTTTCCTTCTCCCCTCCGGGGGAGAAGGTGTCTGCGAAGCAGACGGATGAGGGAAGTCTAGCACCGCCCTCATCCGTCCTTCCCTCATCCGTCAGCGCTTCGCGCTGCCACCTTCTCCCCCGAGGGGAGAAGGATTCCTCCGTCGAGGTTCCACCGCCTGATGACCAAACCGATCGCCCTCGCCATCCATGGCGGCTGCGGCACGCTGCCAAAATCCGAAATGTCAGAGGCGGAATGGGCGGAAGCCCGGGCCGATCTCGCGGCCTCGCTGCGGGCCGGCTGGAGCATCCTCAGTGCGGGCGGCAGCGCCGTCGACGCCGTCGAGGCGGCGGTGCGGGTGATGGAGGATTCGGCCCATTTCAACGCCGGTTACGGCGCGGCCTTCAACGCCGAGGGCGAACATGAACTCGACGCCTCGATCATGGACGGGGCGACGCTGGCGGCCGGTGCGGTCGCGGCGGTCAAGCGCATCCGCAACCCGGTCAGCGCCGCCAAGGCGCTGATGCTGCGCGGCGATCCGCTGCTGCTGGTCGGCCCGGCCGCCGATACCTTCGCCGCGCATGAAGGCCTCGACACCGTCGAGAACGGCCATTTCTCGACGGAGCGCCGGCGCAAGAACCTGTCCTCGATGAAGATCCGCGAGCTGGTCGGCACGGCCGGCGAGGCGAGCGAAGCCGAGAAGCACGGCACGGTCGGGGCGGTCGCGCTGGATGCGGCGGGGCATCTGGCGGCGGCGACCTCGACCGGCGGCTACACCAACAAGCCGGTCGGGCGCGTCGGCGATTCCCCGATCATCGGCGCCGGCACCTATGCCCGTGACGGGCGCTGCGCGGTCTCGGGCACCGGCAAGGGCGAGTATTTCATCCGCTACTGCGTCGGCCACGAGCTGGCCTCGCTGATCGCCTATAAGGGCCTGCCCCTCGCAGAGGCGAGCGGCGCGGTCCTGGGCGAACTCACCGCTCACAAGATCGGCGCAGGGCTGGTGGCGGTCGACGCGGACGGCACCATCGTCGCGCCCTACAACACGGACGGCATGTATCGCGGCTGGGTGACGCCGGACGGCACCGTCCATGTCGCGACGCATGCGGACGTGGAGATCGCGGGGCCGGCGTGATGCGACACAGCGATTGGCTTGAGCCTTCTCCCTCCCCCCGCTTGCGGGGGGGGGGGCTGGGGTGGGGGGCCGCAAAGCCAGACCTCTATCCGGCGTCGTCTCGCCGAGCGGCACTGCCCCCCATCCCTAACCCTTCCCCACCGCAAGCGGGGGGAAGGGGATCGGTCAGCGCATCAGGAGCCTGCCCATGACCATCGAACCGATCCTGATCTGGGGCGCCGGCGCCATCGGCGGCACGCTCGGCGCCTATTGGGCGCGGGCCGGCGTTCCCGTGCTGCTCGTCGACATCGTGCCCGAGCATGTCGAGGCCTGCCGCACGACGGGGCTCTCGATCACCGGGCCGATCGACCAGTTCACGCAGGTCATCCCCGCCGTGACGCCGGCCGAACTGACCGGCACCTACAAGCGCATCGTGCTGGCGGTGAAGGCCGGCGCGACCGACGAGGCGGTCGCTGCGCTCAGCCCCCATCTGGCGCCCGACGGCTTCGTGCTCTCGGCCCAGAACGGGCTCAACGAAATCGCCATCGCAGCCGTCGTCGGGGCAGAGCGGACGATGGGCTGCTTCGTCAATTTCGGCGCCGACTGGCATGGGCCGGGCGAGATCCTCTACGGCAATGAGGGCGCCGTTGTCGTCGGCGAGATCGACGGGCAGATCACGCCGCGCGCGATCGAGATGCACAAGCTGCTGCTCGGCTTCGAGCCCAAGTCGATCCTGACCACCAATATCTGGGGCTATCTCTGGGGCAAGCTCTCCTATGGCGCGATGCTGTTTGGCACGGCGCTGACGGGCGATTCGATGTCGGCCAATTTCGCCGACCCCGAGCGCCTCGTGGTCTGGCTGGCGCTCGGCCAGGAGGTCGCGGCTGTCGCTGCCGCGCGCGGCGTCAAGACGCTGGGCTTCGGCGAATTCGACCCGATGGTCTTTGCGCCCGGCCAGCCGGAATATCCGCAGATCGAGACGATCGCCTGGCTCGCCGACTACACCTCGAAGACCGCCAAGACCCATTCCGGCATCTGGCGCGATCTTGCGGTCCGCAAGCGCAAGACCGAGGTCGATCCGCAGATCGGCATCATCGCCGCGCTGGGGCGTGAGGCCGGCGTGCCGACGCCTGCGGTCGAGACGCTGGTGAGCCTGATCCACGACATCGAGGATGGCCGGCGGCCGCAATCCCTGGATACCCTGAAGGTGCTGATCGACCGATGCAAATCCGTTTTGACGACCGCATAGCCCTCGTCACCGGCGCGGCCCAGGGCATCGGCCGCGCCATCGCGACCGCCCTGGTCGAGGCCGGCGCGACGGTGCATCTCGCCGATATCGACGCGGACGGCGTTGCCGCGACCGCCGCCGCGATCGGCGCGATCCCCCATGCGGTGGATCTGGGCTCGGCCGAGGGGGCAGCCGGGCTCGTCGAGTCGATCGTTGCGCAAAGCGGCCGGCTCGATCTCCTCGTTCACGCCGCGGGCGGCGTCCGCGGGCAGGTCGGACGGCCGATCGAGGCGATTTCCGAGGCCGATTGGCGGGTGATCTTCGCGGCCAATGTCGATGCCGCCTTCTTCCTGGCGCAGGCGGCCGCGCCCGTGATGAAGCAGGCGCATTACGGCCGCATCGTCACGATCTCGTCGGGAGCGGGACTGCGGCCGAGCCTGACTGGCATCCAGGCCTATTCCTCGGCCAAGCACGCGCTGGTCGGATTGACCAAGCAGCTCGCCTGGGAGTTCGGGCCTGATGGCATCACCGTCAATTCGGTGGCTCCGGGCTTCGTGCGCTCCAACCCCGCGACCGAGCGGCAATGGGAGAGCTATGGGGCCGAAGGGCAGAAGCGGCTGGTCGAGGGCATCCACACCCGCAGGCTCGGCACGCCCGCCGATATCGCAGCCGCCACGCTGTTCTTCCTGAGCGACCAGGCCGGCTGGATCACCGGGCAGGTGCTGTCGGTGGATGGCGGGCGCTCCTGAGGCTTGGCTGCCTCAGTCTGGGCCAATCAGCGCCCGCTTGGCTTTCGGTCGCGGGAACCCTTCTGGCCTGAGGGGAGGAGGGAAGAAGGACGCGTCATTCTCGGGCGGAGCGCAGCGCAGACCCGAGAAACTCGGGCCGGACGAGGCGCCGGAGACGTCTCGTCCTGAGATGCTCGGGTCAAGCCCGAGCATGACGGCGCGTTATGAATCTTATCCCCGCGCCCCCAGCCAGCCCCTATCCTCTCCTCGCTCCGCCCGACCAAGGGGGCTGTCGCGAGGCATCGTGCGGCCGGGCGGGGTTTGCGGTGTTCATGATGTCCGGCCGTTGCGGGCCGGCGTCATGGAGGCGCCGTTCGTCATCCGGGCCAAACAGGCAGGCCCGGGTCCTCGCCGGACTCCCAATGACGACGGGCCCCCAGAGAACCGCGCGCGGGGCGAGGCGGCGGCTGACGGCGCTGCTTCGACATCTCGACTTCGACATCGACATCGGCACGCAGCCGTCGACTGCGACGCCGCCTCTCCCCGCGCATCCCCTCGGATACGCACTGGTTTGAGACCTCTGCCCGAAAACCCCGCGGCGCGAGCCGGCCGGGGCGCTCGGTGCGTGGCCTCTCGATGTCGCTGACGACAGAACCACTCCGTCATCCCGGACGCAGCGAAGCGGAGATCCGGGATCCATTCCGGAACGGTTCAGGCATGGATCCCGGATCTCCGCGGCAGCGCGGCTGGTCCGGGATGACGGCGCGCCCAACAACCGGACCGACGTTCAATCCGGAATGCGATCGAGATCCGTCAGCCAGGCCGCGCCCGAGGCGTCGCTGGGCGCGCGCCAGTCGCCACGCGGCGAGAGCGAGCCGCCCGACGAGACCTTCGGCCCGTTTGGCATCGCCGAGCGCTTGAACTGGCTGGTCTCGAAGAAGCGGCGGACGAAAACGCGCAGCCAGCGCTTGATCGTCGGCAGGTCGTAGGCGACCTGCTTGGCGGCCTCCATATGCGGCGGCCAGTCGCCGCGAGCCGCATCCGACCAGGCGTGATGCGAGAGGAAGGCGACCTTGCTGGGCGAAAAGCCGTAGCGCGTGATGTAGAACAGGTTGAAATCCTGCAGCGCATAGGGGCCGACGAAATCCTCGGTCTTCTGGCTCGGCCCCTCGCCGTCTCCCGGCACGAGTTCGGGCGAAATTTCCGTGGCCAGGATGTCGAGCAGCACGGCCGAGGCGTCCCCGCCGAAGCGCTCCGTGCGGGCGACCCAGCGGATCAGATGCTGGATCAGTGTCTTCGAGACCGAGCCGTTGACGTTGTAATGGGACATCTGGTCGCCGACGCCATAGGTGCACCAACCCAGCGCCAGCTCCGAGAGGTCGCCCGTGCCGAGCACGAGGCCGTTGTTCTTGTTGGCGAGGCGAAACAGCAGCGAGGTGCGCGCACCCGCCTGCACGTTCTCGAAAGTGATGTCGTAGACGGGCTCGCCCTCGGCGAAGGGATGGCCGATATCGACCAGCATCTGGCGGCAGGCCGGGGTCATGTCGATCTCGGCGGCGGTGACGCCGAGCGCCTTCATCAGCCGCCAGGCATTGGTCTTGGTGCCCGCGCTCGTGGCGAAGGCCGGCAGCGTGTAGGCGAGGATGTTCTCGCGAGGCAGGCCCAGCGCATCCATCGTGTCGGCGGCAACCAGCAGCGCCTGCGTCGAATCGAGTCCGCCGGACACGCCGATGACGATCTTCTCGACGCGGGTGCTCTCCAGCCGCTTGCGCAGGCCGTGCGACTGGATGTTGTAGGCCTCGAAGCAGAGCTCGTTCAGCCTGGCATCGTCCGATGGCACGAAGGGGAAACGCTCGACCTCGCGCATCAACCCGAGATCGCTCTCGCAGTCCGGCTCCAGCGCGAAGGAGACACGCCGAAAAGCCAACCGGTCGCGCAGCGCATCGGCATTGTCGCCGAAGGTGTTCATGCGGATGCGGTCGAGCGCCAGCCGCTCCAGATCGATATCGGCGAGGATCAATTGCGGCTCGGACGCGAAGCGCTCGGCTTCCGCCAGCAGCGCGCCGTTCTCGTAGATCATCGCCTGTCCGTCCCAGGCGAGATCGGTTGTCGATTCGCCCGTACCGGCGGCCGAATAGGCATAGGCCGCGATGCAGCGGCCGGAATGAGCCTTGCAGAGCGTGTGGCGCCAGTCCGACTTGCCGATGGTGACGTTGGAGGCCGAGAGGTTGAGTAGCACGGTCGCACCGGCCAGCGCCGCAAACGAGCTCGGCGGCACCGGCATCCAGACGTCCTCGCAGATCTCCATGTGGATGGTGAGATCGGGGACGTCGGACGCGCTCAGCAGTATGTCGGTGCCGAAGGGCACCTCCTGGCCGCAAAGCTGGATGGAGGTGATGCCGGCGCGCTCGCCCGAGGCGAACTGGCGGCGCTCATAGAACTCGCGGTAATTCGGCAGATAGGTCTTGGGGACGACGGCCAGAATGCGGCCGCGATGGATCGCAACGGCGCAGTTGAAGAGCCGCCCCTCGACGCGCAGCGGAGCGCCGACGACGGCAACGGCACGCAGGCTACGGCTCTCCTCGACCAGCGCCGACAGCGCATCGCGCACCGCATCGAGCAGCGCGCTCTGCATGTGCAGGTCGTCGATCGCATAGGCGCTCAGGCCCAGCT
Source organism: Allobosea vaviloviae (assembly GCF_001298265.1). Classification (GTDB taxonomy): domain Bacteria; phylum Pseudomonadota; class Alphaproteobacteria; order Rhizobiales; family Beijerinckiaceae; genus Allobosea; species Allobosea vaviloviae_B. Next base: position 180,418 of record NZ_LGSZ01000048.1, read on the forward strand.
CCGGAAACAGCACGATCGAGGCGCCGCCATCGTCCGCCCGCCGCAGCAGGGGAAGCATCTCGCCGAGGTTGAAGCCAGGATCGGCGACCTTGAGCCGCGGCGCCGCGCAGGCGAGGCGGATGAAGCCGTGGCTGTGGAGGTTGTGGAAGGTCATCGTCGATCCGTATCGTCGCGCAACAGCGCGGCTCAGCGATTATCATGCGGAAGGGCGGGGGCAGGCAAGGATGGAGCTTGCGGAGTGTGGAGCTGAAGATTGGGTTGGGGGGTCTGGAATTGACTGTGCGCCATGGCGCCGCTACTCAGCAGCCCCAGCAAGCTGCCTGATCGCGAAGGACACGTCGTGAGACGGGCCGCTCCGATCTACCGAATTTCTCCAGATACTCATCATCCTATTCAAGTCTCAATTCGCAGGCGGCACTCCTAGTCTATAGCGAATTGTCTAGCGCTCTCAGTGGAATCGATCATGACCACCGACAACGATTTGCCGCAAAGCCCCGTGGAACCGATCGAGCGGATCGATGCAGACGTGCTCATGGCGCAGATCGACGCGAATTCCGCAAGCCAAGACAGCCTTTTTTCATTTGTGGATGACTACATTCAGAACAACAAAACCATCCCGCCCAAGATTGAGGCGGAAGTTCTGAAGATCCATCTCGTCAATCATCCCGACAGAATCGATTTGAAGCGTCGCCTGGCTGCCGTCAACAGCATGCTGGGGCGTGAGACGGATGCCGATCTGTTGAAAGAGGTCCGCGATTCCATGATCGCGGACGAACACCAGACCGATTTTCAGTCCCTGCTAGAGGAATTCAGCAGGCAAACGAAATACGCCGACCTTGAGCCCGAGTTCATCATCTCGATGAACAAGGTCAGAAAATTCACGATGACGACGACAGAACGCCTCCATGCGCTCTGGTCGAGCGTGAACTACGTGGCGCGCGCGCGTATCCCCGGCGACATCGTCGAATGCGGCGTCTGGCGTGGCGGCAGCATGATGCTTGCTGCCCTCGAATTGCTTCGAACCGCTTCTCACGATCGACGTCTCTGGCTTTATGATACGTTCGCGGGACTGCCCAAGCCGGATGCGGAAGTGGACGTCGACGTCCTCGGCAACCGCGCCATCGATGGTTGGAACGCCCATACATTGACGGATGGAAAGACGTACTGGGCCTATGCCGACCGAGCAGACGTGACTGCCAACATGTTGTCCACGGGCTATCCCGAAGGACTTCTGACATTTGTCGAAGGCATGGTCGAGGAGACCATCCCAGCAACGGCGCCGGGCGCCATTTCGCTGCTTCGCATCGACACCGACTGGTATGCCTCATACCGTCATGTCCTGAATGCGCTTTATGACCGCGTGAGCCCCGGTGGCATTGTGATCTTCGATGACTATGGGCACTTCGGTGGCGCCCGAAAGGCGGTCGACGAGTTCCTCGCCGAACACTCCATCGTTTCCCCTCTGATCCGGGTGGACTACTCCTGCCGCATGATGATCAAGCCGGGCACCGTTCAGCAGATGCCTCGCCTCGGCACTCTCGAACGCATCATGCAACGACTGAGGAGTTACCGCACCGTTTCAGCGGCCCGCTCATAGAGGCGCGCAAGACGCGCGGCGAACCGACGGCTTTTCCATCTCTGCTTCAGCCAGGTGAAGCTTGTCGGCCGATCGGCAGAGATGATGATTTCCTTCTGCAGATTGGCCATGTTGGCTGCTGCATAGGACCGATAGTACTCGACGTAGCGATTAATGTCGCCGCGATCGGCCATCCGCCCCACGAAATGCTCGGGAACGCTCAGTTCGCAGCAGAAGAGTTCCCGGCTGTCCTGCGCCAGAAAGCGCTCGTGATCGCCGAGATTGAGACTGGCGACCAGATCGTCATCAATCGTGCCGGCGAATTCGAAATCCTTGTTCTTCGGATAGACGACGATCGGGTAAAGGTGGAATCCACGGATGATGACGCCCGATCCCTCGACGATCCAATAAAGATGGGACGGGTGGAATTCATCGCCCTTGATACCCTCGACGCAATGCATCAGGAGCTGTGGATGACGGTTGCCAAACCAGATACGGGACAGCTCATTCGGTGAAACCGTCAGAATTCCATTGTCCGAGGACTTGAAGTCCTTGAGCAGGATATCGACAACCTCCTGCTTCAGCGCCCTTGGACCGGGAATTTCGATCACGCGGATGCCCCTGGCAAGAAGCCCGACGATAGTCCGCACGAACCCGTCGGCCATCACGATATCGGCGTTCAACGCAACGACCGCGGCTCCGGCAGAAATCGCGCCGTTGAGCGCATCGCGATAGCTTTCGCTTTTGATCGCATATTTCTCTCCGCCGCTCGCGGTCGAGCCGCCGACGTCGATCACATGAATTGAAACGGAAATCAGATCGCAAAGCGCCCGATATGCCACCGAGTCCTCAATGCGCTTCGCATCCGCCTCGGCCGTATAAATGTGGTACTCGTTGCGACTATCGGTTGAGAGCGACTGGATATTGCCGCTCGACAATTGGGCCGGCAGACAGACATTCAAATAGGTTTCGACGTAGGAATCGCCCCATACGGGAACGGCGAAATACAGCGGTGGGGCCTTCGACATGACGACAGCCTTCATAATCTGCGCGCCGGCTTGCGAAGGATGGCCGTGCTCCAACGGTCGTTCAGCTCGACCGGATACACGCCTTCGGCCGCACAAAACTCATCGACGGCCATCCGCGCAGCCGGGAAGCCATAACAGCCATAATCGTGAACCATTACGACCCCGCCGGCGACCATATTCGGCCAAACGGTTTCAAGAGCCGTTTTGATCGGCTGATAGAGGTCGAAATCGATATGAACGAACCGCCAGCGGTGGCTGGCGAGATCGGCGAAGGCATCCGGAAACCAGCCGCGCACGAGCTTCAGATTGGCCGGCCAAGCGCCGTCACCAACGTAACTCGCAACGCTTTCCACCGATGTCGGAGCAAACGAACCCGCCGTCCATTCCGTTTCATAAATCGACCGCTCGACCGAAATGTCTCGCTCGTCGAAGCCCTCAAACGTATCGAGCGCATAAAGGGTTCGTGACGGGTCCATGAATTTGTGGATGACTCGCAGGCTGAAACCCCGATGCGAGCCGAGTTCTAGGTAATCCGCCTCTTCCAGGCTCGACGTCGACTGCACCGCCTGGAAAAAATTGACGACGCGGTTTGGATCGGTGTGGAGACCAGATGCTTCATCCGCCACGGGGACGTTGGAATAGGCGACCACAGCATCGCGGAACAGCGCATCCTTTCCCCTGTCAGTATAAAAGATATGCGGTGGGTATTGGTGATAGATATCAAAATCCTCGGCACGATACGCTGGCTCTGGCGCCGGGGCCTCTTGAGAAGGCGCCGGTTCAAGGTCGACGCTGTTCTCTGGCGTCAGGGACTCGCCGGACCCGGCGACGATCGCGGGCTCTTGCAAAGGCGCACTGCGATCTGACGGAGTGCCGATATCATTGTTCAGTGCCCCTGATGGTGGTGTCGGGGCCGGAAAAAACGAAGGAAAAGCAGCCTTGCATGCCAAATAGACACGGACCGCCGGGGGCCATCGGCGCAAAGCCTCTCTGATCATCGACATCGAATGCTCCGCAGGGTCGTCTTCTACCGATCGTTGAGTCTTACTTCGGCAGTTAGGAGAGCATGTCAACAATCGGTCGCTTGGGTATTCTGGACACCCCACAGCTTCGAAACGGACAGCGCCTCTCAGGGCACGAATTCCTCGTGCGCGCGGCGCAGGCTTTCGACATTGCCGATGTCGCGGTGATAGGTGGCGAGCGAGACCGCCTGGATGCGCCCGACGAAATGCGGGATGACCTCGGTCGAGAGGTCGATCACCGGCTTGCCGAGCCCGGCCAGGAAGTCCAGCACTTCAGGTTCAAGGATGTAGACCGCCGCATTGGCGAGGTTGCCTGGCGGATTCTCGACCTTCTCGTGGAAGGCCTTGACGATGCCGGCCCGGCCCGGCGCCGCCTCTTCCTCGAATTCGAGGATGCCGCAGGAGCGCGGGTCGTCGGTCTCGAAGGCCAGCATGGTGATCGCGAAACCGGGCGGGCGGGCCTTGTGGACGGCCTCGAAGGCCTGCAGGTCGAAGCGCGTCAGGTTGTCGGCATGGGCGACGAGGAAGGGCTCCCGGCCGAAGAAGCCGGCATTGGCATGGATGGTGCCGCCGGTGCCGAGCAGCTCGTCCTCATGGACCAGCGTGACCGCGTCGCGATAGGGCGCCTCGGCGACATGGCCTCGCACCGCATCGGGCAAATAATGCGTGTTGATCAGGACGGGGCCGACGCCGGCCGGCGTCAGCAGGTCGAACCAGTAGTCGAGCAGGGCCCGGCCATGGATCGGCACGAGGCATTTGGGAATCGTGTCGGTCACCGGGCGAAGCCGGCTTCCGATCCCTGCGGCCAGCAGCAATGCGCGCATCGTGTCTGCTCTAGGCGCGGGTGACGGTCGCCTGCTCGAGCTCCAGGATCAGATCCTGGCGCGTGAGCGGCGTGTTGCCGACGCGGGACACCTGGCAGGCGGCAGCGACCGATCCCAGATAGATCCCGCGCCAGATATCGACGCCGGCGCAGCGCGCCATCGAGAGCGTCGTGAACAGCGAATCGCCAGCGCCGGCGGCATCCTTGGGGGCCGTGTTGAAGGCCGGCAGCCGGTCGGACCGGTCGATCCCGTCCTTGCGGCCATGGATCAGCAGCCCCTCGGAGCCGAGCGTGACGATGACGCTGCCGGCGCCTGCGACCTCGCGCAGCCGCTCGGCCACGATGACCAGGCCCGACTCGAAATCGCGGAGCGCAAGCCGCGCCTCGCGTTCGGTCGGGGTGATGATGTCCATGCCCTTGAAGCGCGAGATGTCGGCGAGCTGCGAGGACGACTGGCTGTCGGCGCCCATCATCACCCCATGACGGGTGGCGAGCGCGGTGATCGCTTCGACCAGCGGCTGCGGCAGCATGCCGTAGTTGAAGTCCGAGAAGAGGATGAGATCGACATCGGCCACGACGTCCTCGACCCGCTTGAGGATGCGGGCCTGGAGATCGCTCTCGATCGGATGCTGGCGCAGATGGTTGACGCGCAGCAGCGTCTTGCCGTTGGCGCGATAGCGCTCCTTCACCGTGGTCGGGCGCGAGCGGTCGAGAAACAGGTCGAGCTTGACGTTGTAGCGGCCGAGCGCCTCCTCGGCGTAGCGGGCTGCCTCGTCATCGCCGACCACCGTCATGAAGCGCACATCGGCTCCGAGCCCCTGCGCATGGGCCGCGACGATGCCGGCGCCGCCGACGAAGGTCTTGTGCTCGATCGGCGTGACCACGATGGTCGGGTCTTCCTGCGACATGCCGAGCGGGTCGCAGTTGATGTATTTGTCGACGATCAGATCACCGATCACCAGGACGCGCAGCCCGGTGAAGCGCTCGAGGCAGCCTTTCAGGTCCTCATTGTCGAAACCGTGGCGGAACGGATAATCGGCCGGGAGCTTGATGGTGTGGAAGTTCGGCTCGGCATAGTCTCGCTGCAGCAGGCTGATCGAGGAGAAGCGCACCTCGCCCGACGAGAAGATCAGCTTGCCGCCATAGCCCTCGACGACCGGCTTCTCGGGGTTCTCGCGAACCGCGAATTCCTTGCCCTTGACCACAACGTCGGGCCGCAATTCCGCGACGAACTCCTCCGGCGCGCCGGCGAGCGAGACGGCATGGCTCACGAAGGAGATCGCCTCGATGCCCTCCTGGCGCAGCGCCTGGGGAACGGTAACGCCCGGTGTCCGGTCCGAATTGATCCCGACGACCAGGAAGTCGGCGTTCTCGGCAGCGAAGCGGAGCAGGCGCAGGTGGCCGGGATGGACGGCGTTGAAGTTGCCGGAGACGAAGGCGATCCGCTTGTTCTCGCCCGCAAGAGCCCGGATGGCCGCCACGCTGGTAAGCGGCTCGCGACTTGCGTCCACCGCCTCCTCGAGGTCCGTGAGATCGGTCATCTTCGTCATTCAGATCAGGTCCGTCAGGTCGGCAGCGAATACGGTGCGGTGAGGCGCGCTTCCTTAGACCAATCATAGATAGGCGGCAATCATTCCGCGCCGGCACATTGTAGAATCGGAGCACAACGCCTTTCGTTTGGCCTTTAGAGCGGGGTTTGGATCCAAACCAGCATCCCGATTGCCACGTGGCCCGCCGGGAACGGCACGGCACCCGCCGCTATCGACATGCCATTTTGATGCTGCTATGAGGCGGCGCGCGCTCGGCGGGAGCCTTCAGGGCGCCGTTCTTCACAGTCGCCACCACCCCGGAGACACCGTCTGCCGGGTTCTTCGCGGGGAAACGGTCCATGAACATTTTCGTCACTGGCGCTTGCGGCTACAAGGGCACGGTGCTGGTTCCGAAGCTGCTCGAGAAGGGCCACACCGTTCGCGCCTTCGATATCCAGTGGTTCGGCAACTTCCTGCGGCCCCATCCCAATCTCGAGGTGGTGAAGGGCGACATCCGCAACAGCGACGAGGTCAACCTCGACGGCATCGACGTGATCATCCATCTGTCGAGCGTCGCCAACGACCCCTGCTCCGATCTCGACCCGAAGCTCACCTGGGAAATCAGCTGCCTCGCCACGATGCAGCTGGCCGACCGGGCCAAGCGCAAGGGCATCAAGCACTTCATCTATGCCTCGTCCGGCTCGGTCTACGGCGTCTCCGACGAGCCGCAGGTCACCGAGGACCTCGAGCTGTTCCCGATCTCCGAGTACAACAAGACCAAGATGTGCGGCGAGCGCATCCTGTTGTCCTATGAGAACGACATGACCGTGCAGATCGTGCGCCCGGCGACGGTGTGCGGCTTCTCGCCGCGCATGCGCCTCGACGTCGCCGTCAATCTGCTGACCATGCAGGCCCTGACCAAGGGCAAGATCACGGTGCTCGGCGGCGACCAGACGCGCCCCAACATCCACATGGACGACATCACCGACCTCTACATCTTCCTGATGGAGAACCCGCAGCACACCGGCGTCTACAATGCGGGCTTCGAGAACATCTCGATCCTCGACATCGCCAAGATGGTCGCCGAGCATGTCGGTGCCGAGATCGAGGTGAAGCCGTCGAACGATCCGCGCAGCTACCGGGTCAACTCCGACCGGCTGCTGGCGACCGGCTTCCGCCCGAAGAAGACCGTCGACGACGCGATCAAGGAGATCGTCGGGCTCTACCGCCAGGGCGCGCTCAAGGAAGAAGATCGCTTCCATAATCTCAAATGGATGATGAAGACGGTTCTGCCTGCACAAGCGGCCGCCGAATAACAAACGGGTCGAAGACGACCTGGCCTGGGAGGCCGACATGGCGGAACTGAGCGATCCGACGGATCACTTCAAGGACTATTCGGCGCGCCTTGCGCAGACGCTGCAGGTCTTCGACTGGGCGCCGGTCAAGGCGCTGGCCGAGGATCTGTTCGGCTGCTGGCAGGAGAAGCGCCAGCTCTTCCTGATCGGCAATGGCGGCAGCGCCGGCAATGCCAACCACCTCGCCAACGACTTCATGTATCCGCTCTCGAAGACGCTGGGCTCCGGCATCCGGGCCCATGCGCTAACCGAGAACCCGGCGGTGCTGGCCTGCCTTGCCAATGACGAAGGCTATGACGAGGTCTTCACCTATCAGCTCGCGGTGATGGCCAATCCCGGCGACATCCTTCTCGCCTTCTCGGGCAGCGGCAACTCGCCCAACATCCTGAAGGCGCTGGACGAGGCGAAGCGTCGCGGCGTCAAATCCTATGCGGTCGTCGGCTTCGGCGGCGGCAAGGCCAAGACGATGGCGGATGTGGCGATCCATTTCCCCGTCGACGACATGCAGATCGCCGAGGACACCCAGACGATTCTGGGCCACATGATCGTTCAGTGGCTGTACAAGCACCGCCACCACGTCACGGCAGCGTAGGAAATCCTCTCGACATGACGTCAGGCGTCAAGTTTCTCGTCCTCGGCTCGAACTCGTTTTCGGGCGCCTTTTTCTGCGACTATCTGGCCGAGCAGGGCTATGACGTCATCGCGACGAGCCGCTCGAAAGAGCCGCATCGCGCCTTCCTGCCCTATAAGTGGAAGAAGCGGCCGGGCACGGTGCGGTTCAAGCGCATCGACATCAACAAGGATCTGCCCGCGCTCGAGGCGCTGCTGAAGGCCGAGCGCCCGACGCATGTCGTCAACTTCGCGGCCCAGTCGATGGTCGGCGAGAGCTGGATCAACCCCGACCACTGGATGATGACGAACGTCGTCTCCACGGTCCGCCTGCACGATCTGCTGCGCAACTATGATGGGCTGGAGCGTTACGTCCACGTCACCACGCCGGAAGCCTATGGCTCGACCGAGGGCTGGGTGAAGGAAGACCACGCCTTCAACCCGTCGACGCCCTATGCCGTCTCGCGCGCCGCCGGCGACATGAGCCTGCGCACCTATTTCCAGCAGTACCAGTTTCCGGTGCTGTTCACCCGCGCCGCCAATGTCTACGGCCCCGGCCAGCAGCTCTACCGCATCATCCCGCGCACGATCTATGCGGCGATGACCGGCCAGAAGCTCAGGCTCGACGGCGGCGGCAAGTCGATCCGCGTCTTCATCCATATGCGCGACGTCTCGGACGCGACGCTGAAGATCGCGCTCAAGGGCGCGCTCGGCGAGACCTACCACATCTCCGGCTATGAGCTGGTCTCGATCCGGACCTGCGTCGAGACGATCCTGTCGACGCTCGGCAAGAACTTCGACGAATGCGTCGAGATCGGCCCCGAGCGCCCCGGCAAGGACACCGCCTACACGCTCGATTCGATCAAGCTGCGCACCGAGCTCGGCTGGCAGGACAAGATCTCTCTCGCCGACGGCATCGCCGACACGATCGGCTGGATGCGCCGTTTCGAGGCCGATTTGCCGTCCCTTCCCTCCAAATACATCCATAAGGCGTAAGACATTGATGAACGCCGCATACAAAGAGCCCGATGTCGCTGCCCTGAAGGCCAGGGCCGCACAGCTGCGCGGGACCGTCGTGACCATGTGCCATGAGGCGAGCTCCGCTCACCTCGGCTCGTCGCTGTCCTGCCTCGACGTCCTGACGGCCGCCTACTGGCATGTCCTGAACATCGACCCGGCGAACCCGACCGACCCCGATCGCGACCGCTTCATCCTGTCGAAGGGCCATGCGGCGATGGCGCTTTACGCGACGCTCGCCAACCGCGGCTACTTCCCGGTCGAGGAGCTCAAGACCTACAACCAGGACAATGGCCGCCTGGCCGAGCATCCGCCGGCGAACCTCCTGCCCGGCGTCGAGGCCGCGACCGGCTCGCTCGGCCACGGCCTGCCGATCGGCATCGGCATGGCGGTCGCCGGCCGCATCCAGAAGCGCAACTACAAGGTCTACGCCCTGCTCTCGGACGGCGAGAACAACGAGGGTTCGGTCTGGGAGGCGGCGATGTTCGCCTCGGCCCAGAAGCTCGACAACCTCTGCGTCATCGTCGACTACAACAAGTGGCAGGCCACCGCGCGCTCCAACGAGACGCTGATGCTGGCCCCGCTCGCCGACAAGTGGCGCGCCTTCGGCTGGGACGCGCATGAGATCGACGGCCACGATGTCGGCGAACTCGCCCGGATGATGCAGACGCTGCCGAACGGCACGGGCAAGCCCGTCGCCCTGATCGCGCACACCGTCAAAGGCAAGGGCGTCTCCTTCATGGAGGACGACAACAACTGGCATTACCGTGCCCCGACCGCCGACGAGGTCGTGAAGGCGCATAAGGAGCTCGGCCTGCTATGAGAAACGCATTCGCGGACGAGCTGACCGCCCTGGGCAATGACGACCCCCGCCTCGTCATGCTCTCGGGCGACATCGGTAACAAGCTGTTCGACAAGTTCCGGGCGGCCCACCCCGAGCGCTTCATCAATTGCGGCGTCGCCGAGCAGAACATGACCGGCGTCGCCGCCGGGCTCGCCATGTCCGGCATGCGGCCGGTGACCTATACGATCACGCCGTTCTGCACGACGCGCTGCCTCGAGCAGATCCGCACCGACGCCGCCTATCACGACGTGCCCGTCACAATCGTCTCGGTCGGTGCCGGCCTCGCCTATGCCGGTCTCGGACCGACGCACCATGCCTGCGAGGACATCGCCTTCCTGCGCGCGATCCCGAACATGATCGTGATCGCGCCCGGCGATGCCTGGGAGGTCCGCGCCGCGCTGCGCGCCGTGATGCAGCAGAACAAGCCGGCCTATATCCGCATGGGCAAGAAGGGCGAGCCGCTGGTCCACAAGGGCCGCCTCGACACCTTCAAGATCGGCGAGTCGATCACCATCGAGCAGGGCAGCGACGTCTGCCTGCTCTCGACCGGCAACATGCTGCCCGAGGTGATCGAGGCCGCGCATGTGCTGAAGGAAAGCGGCGTCTCGGCCGAGGTGGTGAGCTTCCACACCGTCAAGCCGCTCGACGAGAAGCGCCTCCAGGACGCGTTCTCGCGCTACAAGCTGGTCGCCACCATCGAGGAGCATTCGCTGATCGGCGGCTTCGGCTCGGCGGTCGCCGAATGGATCGTCGATTCCGGCATCGCGCCGAAGAAGTTCCTGCGTTTCGGCACACCCGACGCCTTCTTCAAGAAATCCGGCGAGCAGGAGTTCGCTCGCGAACAGCTCGAACTCACTGGCCACCAGATGGCCCACCGCATCCTGCATTCGCTCGCCTGACGGATATCCGATGAAAACCCTCGCCGCCCTCCTCGTCCAGACCGGCCAGCCGCTCGAACTCGTCGAGATCGAGATCCCGGCCCTCAAGCCCGGTCAAGTCCTGGTCGAAATCGCCTATTCCGGCGCCTGCGGCACGCAGGTCATGGAAGCGCGCGGCCTCAAGGGCGAGGACAAATGGGTGCCCCATTGCCTCGGCCATGAAGGCACCGGCACGGTGCTGGAGGCGGGCTCCGCCGTCACCAAGGTCAAGGCCGGCGACAAGGTCGTGCTGTCCTGGATCAAGGGCTCGGGCATCGAGGCCGGCGGCGCGATCTACATGTGGGGCGACAAGAAGGTGAACGCCGGCGGCGTCACCACCTTCCAGCGCCATGCCGTCGTCAGCGAGAACCGCCTGACGCTGGTGCCCGAGAGCCTGCCGATGGATGTCGCCGTGCTGCTCGGCTGCGCCGCGCCGACCGGCATGGGCGCCGTCTACAACGTGCTCAAGCTCCAGCCGGGCGATTCGATCGCGATCTTCGGCACCGGCGGTATCGGCCTCAATGCCTGCCTCGCTGCGGCGCTGGGCGGCGCCTCGCCGGTGATCGGCATCGATCCGAGCCCGACGCGCCGTGCGCTCGCCAAGACCTATGGCGCGACCCATGTCATCGATCCGACCGGCGTCGACGTCATCGCCGAGATCAAGAAGATCGTGCCGCAGGGCGTCGATGTCGCCGTCGAGGCCTCCGGCATCCCGGCCGTGATGGACCAGGCGATCAACGCGACGCGCCAGCAGGGCGGCCGCGCCGTCGTCATCGGCAACGCCAAATACGGCGCCGAACTCAAGCTCAATCCGGGCGTGTTCAACCAGGGCAAGAGCCTGATGGGCACCTGGGGCGGCGACAGCGTTCCCGATCGCGACTATGGCCGCTATGGCCGCCTGCTCGGCGGCGGGCGCTTCCCGGTCAAGGGGCTGCTGTCGGCGCCCTATTCGCTGGCGCAGGCCAGCCAGGCGCTCGACGACCTCGCCGACGGCAAGGTCGGCCGGCCGCTGATCGACATGAGCCTGTAGCGCCAGCCCGGACGAAAGGGCTGTCCATGCGGATCGGCATCGATTTCGACAACACGATCGCCTGCTATGACGGCGTCTTCCACAAGGCGGCGCTGGAGCGCGGGCTGATTCCGGCCGATCTCGGCGGCTCGAAGAACGCCGTGCGCGACCACCTCAACGGCTCCGGCCGCAAGGATGATTTCACGCAGCTGCAGGGCTATGTCTATGGTGCCCGCATGGACCTCGTCGCGCCCTATGCCGGCTTCGACGCTTTCCTGAAGGCGGCCAATGCCGCGGGCCACGAGCTGTTCATCGTCAGTCACAAGACCAGGACCCCGATGATGGGGCCGGCCTACGACATGCACCAGGCCGCACGCGGCTTCCTCGAGGCGCGCGGCTTCATCGGCGACGCGGGCGTGCGCGCCGGAAACGCCTTCTTCGAATTGACGAAGGAAGAGAAGGTCGCGCGCGCCGCCTCTCTTGGCGTCGAGGTCTTCATCGACGACCTGCCCGAGATCCTGTCGATGACCGGCTTTCCGGCCGGCATGCGCGGCATCCTGTTCGATCCAGACGGCCACCATGCGGCCATCGACCGTTTCGAGCGCCATGCGAGCTGGGGCTCGATCCAGAGCGCCCTGCTCGGCGGCTGAGCCGATGCTCGGCAGCGACGATCTCCTCGACGCGGCGGCACGGCTTTGCAGCGCCGCCGGGCGGGCTGCGCCCGCCTCGCTCGCGCAACTGGCCGGCGGCAAGAACAACCGCGTCTTCGCGCTTGCGCTGAGCGAAGGCCCTTCCCTCATCCTGAAGAGCTACCACGCCGATGCGCGTGACCCGCGCGACCGGCTCTTCGCCGAGTGGAGCTTCCTGACCTATGTCTGGGAGCGCGGCGTGCGTGTCGTGCCCGAGCCGCTGGCGCAGGAGCGGGCGAGCCATACGGCGCTCTACACGCTGATGCCCGGCCGCAAGCTCGCCGCCAGCGAGATCGACGCCGGCCACATCGCGCAGGCCGCCGGGTTCGTCGCCCAAGCCAATGCCGCGCCGCGCGAGCCCCAAGCCCTGCAGCCCGGCTCGGAGGCCTGCTTCTCGCTGGCCGACCATGTCGCGACCGTCGACCGCCGCGTGGCCCGGCTCTCCACGCTCGACCCCGATGCACCACATCGCGAGCGGGCCGAGACGCTGGTGCGGACCGGTCTCGTCCCGGCCTGGGCGAAGGTGCGCGAGACGATCACGGCGGCTTCCGACACGACCACCCTGCCCCTGGACGCCCAGTGCATCTCGCCGTCTGATTTCGGCTTCCACAACGCGATGGTCGATGATGACGGGCGCGTCTCTTTCATCGATTTCGAATATGCCGGACGCGACGACCCGGCCAAGCTGGTCTGCGATTTCTTCTGCTGCCCGGAAATCCCGGTGCCGCTGGTCCATCGCGCGACCTTCGTGGACAGCCTGGCAAGCGACCTTGGGCTCGATTCAGCCTTCCGCACGCGTTGCGATCTTCTGCTCGACGCCTACCGGATCAAATGGGCCTGCATCATCCTGAACGACTTCCTGCCGATGGACGCCGCCCGCCGCGACTTCGCCCACCCCGGCGCGCGCGATGCGCGCTGCGCCGCCCAACTCGACAAGGCCGTGGCGAAACTCGCCGAGATCGGCCTCCGCTAATCCCGACCCAAGCCAAGGAACGCACCAGATGGCATATCGCGACTTCGTCGGCCTCATCCACAAATCGACGCCGCGCGACTATGTCGCCCGCGTCACCCAGCGCGACAAGGCGGAGGTCGCCGACCTCGCCCTGAAATGGGATTACGACTACTGGGACGGCAGCCGCGAGACCGGCTATGGCGGCTACAAATATGACGGCCGCTGGCGCAAGGTGGCCGACGCGATGGTGCAGACCTATGGATTGAAGCCCGGCATGCGCGTCCTCGACGTCGGCTCTGGCAAGGGCTTCATCCTGCACGACTTCACCGAAGCCTGCCCGGGCATCGAAGTCGCCGGCATCGACATCTCCGCCTACGGCGTCGAACACACGATGGAGAGCGTCAAGCCGTTCTGCCAGGTCGCGAACGCGACCAAGCTGCCCTTCCCGGACGACCATTTCGACCTGGTCATCTCGATCAACACGCTGCATAATCTCTACAATTACGAGCTCTGGGCGGCGTTCGAGGAGATCGAGCGTGTCAGCCGCGGTGGCAAATACATCTGCGTCGAGGGCTATCGCAACGAGCGCGAGAAGGTGAACCTGATGTACTGGCAGATGACCTGCCGCGCCTTCCACACGCCGCAGGAGTGGGATTTCGTGTTCAAGCAGACCGGCTACACCGGCGACCACGAGTTCATCTTCTTCGAATGAGACGGGGCCGCAAGGGCCTGCATCGACAAGCTTGAGACGCGCCGCCATTCGTAGATCGATCAAGGTCTGGTCGGATGGCGGCGTGGTTTTCTTCAAGCCGCTCTGGCCGGGGGGCATGAGGGGGCGGCGAAGGCAAGGCGGCTTTTCACCCGTTCAGACGGTGGGAACCGCTTCAACCTTCCATAGTTCACAGCCATAGGCGAGCTCCAGAAGACGAGCATTGCCCCCCGGAGCGCGCCTTCATGTCCAATGCATTTTAATTCCCTCAACTACGTCTTCATCTTCCTGCCGTTCGTCGTGGCCGGCTGGGCTCTTCTGAGAACAACGGCCTATGGCAACCTGTTCGTTGCCGTGGTCAGCCTGTATTTCTATGCGTCGGCGGAACTCTGGTACCTCCTGCCACTGTTTGCGACCGCGCTGCTCGACTACTGGGTCGGCCAGAAGGTCCATGACACGAAAAGCCGGACCTGGGCCAAGAGGATGGTCATCCTCAGCGTCGTGGCCAACCTCGCACTGCTCGCCGTCTTCAAATACACGACCTGGCTGACCACATCGCTTTCGGGCGTTCTGGCGCCGCTGGGCGTGGCCGTGCCGGTGATCCTGATCGTCCTGCCGCCGGCGATCTCGTTCTACACCTTCCAGTCAATGAGCTACACGATCGACATCTACCGGAAGGAGTTCCATCCCTACCGGAACGTGGTCGACTACATCTCGTTCGTCACGTTCTTCCCGCATCTGGTGGCCGGCCCGATCATGCGGGCGCGCGATCTGCTGCCGCAACTCGCCCGCTCCCGCCCGCTGCCGAGCGCGCAGAATGTCTCTCTCGCCATCTTCATGATCCTGTTCGGCCTGTTCCAGAAGACGGTCTTCGCCGACAATGCCGGCGGGCTGGTCGAAATGGTGATCCAGCTGATGGGGCCGGGAGCCAAGACCCCTCTGCCGCCGGGGCTGGGGCTGATCTTCGCCTACGGCTTCGCGATCCAGATCTATTGCGACTTCGCTGCCTATTCGACCATCGCGCGCGGCTCGGCCAAGCTGCTCAATGTCGAGTTGATGCGCAACTTCCTGACACCCTATTTCGCGACAGGGCCATCAGAGTTCTGGCAGCGCTGGCACATCTCGCTCTCAACCTGGCTGCGCGACTATCTCTACATCCCGCTCGGCGGCAATCGCGGCCCGTCCTGGCTTGTGATGCGCAACCTGATGCTGACGATGCTGCTCGGCGGCCTCTGGCACGGCGCCGGCATCCTGTTCATCCTGTGGGGAGCCTGGCACGGCCTGCTGCTGATCCTCTACCGAGTCGTGCCCATCGACCGCTGGCTGGCCCGCTTCGGCTTCGCCGGAAAGGCTCTGGCCGCCATCATCTTCTTCCATCTGGTCTGCATCGGCTGGATCTTCTTCCGTGCCACGCCGGAGCAGATCGGGCCGATCTGGTCATCGATCATCGCCACCCCGACGATCATTCCAGACATCCTCACCAAATACGCGCAGTACATTCCCGGGCCGAATGCGGGGTTTGGTGCGTGGGCGACGTTCATTCCAGGGCTTCTGGCAGGGCTGACCCAACAGAACTGGTATCTTTATGTCTTTGGATGGGGCCTCGTCCTGTTCGCCGGGCCCGTCTTCGTGCTCGACTATCTCGGCCGGCGACACAATGTCGAGTTCCCCGACCTGTTCCTGCGGATGAACACGGTCACCCGCGCCGTTCTCGCGCTCATCTTCCTTTACGGGATCATCTTCTTTGCCCGGAGGCAGGCCAGTGAATTCATCTATTTCGCATTTTAGCTGGGTCGGCCTGGCCGTCGCGGGCTTCGTCGCGATCGAGGCTGCGATCGGCTTTTTCGCACCCCGTCCCGACGCTCTCCGCACCAACCTGCTCGAACTGTCATTTGCCAAGCCGGAGATGCTGCAACGCGCCTTCGTCCATGAGAAACTCCTGGCCTTCGACGATGCGCATCCCGACATCATTCAGGTCGGCGACAGTTCCGGCATGCACGGTGTGCAATCGCCCATCGTCGAATCGTATCTTGGCGGACGCAGCTACCTCAATCTCAGCGTGGCATCCAATCTCGGCTATTCTGGTTTCTACGCCATGGCGCGCCGGGCCATGGAGCGCAGTGGCACCGTCAAGGTGCTCGTTCTTTATTTCACGCCTGGTGGGGGCGCCTTCCCCAAGACGCTTATCAATGGGCGCGATCTGATGGGCCCCGACCTGCAGCGCGAACTGGTCAGTCCATTTCATCAATTGTTTCACACCCCGTCTCTTGGCTTAAGGCGAGACGTGACCGACCGCCTCTACTACATCAATGGCAAGCTCAATCAGGTCGGCAGGCCTCTGATCGCCAATTCCGGGTATTTCATGCTGCGCGACATCATCGCACCCAGTGGTGGTTGGGCACGCGAAACAGACACCGCAGATGACACGGTCGCGCGGCTCTTCCAGGCAGCCTCACCCGGCCTGTCAGGCTATACCGACGAAGAGATTGTGCGAATTCAACGCGCCAATGGAACATTTGCGAATGTTCCTCGTGCTTTCGACTGGTCCAAGCTTTCATATCGCACCACGCTGGAGATGGTTCTCGACGATTATCTCGCCCTCGCCCGAAAACATGGCGCGCGTCTTGTCGTCGCAACCAATCCTGTCCCGGAATCGTTCCGCAGCGACGCGTTCAAAGTCGGCTTCGACATGGACGGCATCAGCAGAGCGCTGAAAGATTATGGCGCCCAGCATCAGGATGTTTCGATCCTGGATATCTCCTACTGGCCCGACAGCAAGTTTTCCGTCTTCTCGCATATTGCGACCCCCTACTCCGCAGAGAGCTCACATCGTGTGGGGCGGTTTCTCGCGGGGCTCGACAAGGATCTCCCACCTCCCAACGCTCGCCAGACTCCCTATCGCAGCCCCGATCGTGTCGTGCTCGACATGGGGGCTTCGCCGACCCTCTATGGGTTCGATGCAGCGGAGAAAGCCGCCGGGACAACATTCCGTCGGCTCAGGGCCGGCCGCTACGAGGCGCTGGCCTATGCCCGCGTCAATCCCCAAGCCCAGCAGGAGCTTCGTATCAGCGTGCTCAACGCGCCGGACGACGCCGTGCTGCGCGATATCGCAATCGGCATCTATGGGTCGGCAGCAACGCGCCTGCCCGACATCCAGGACGATGGGAAGCTGATCCTGCGGTTTTCGCTCCCATCCGAAGCGACACAGCGCTTCGGCGGCTGGCTTGAACTGACGCTGTCGACACGGGGAGCGACCACGTGGCAGACCAACGCCCTCGACCCCGCTGCAACCGGACCGCAGCTCCAGATCGACCGGATGGAGTTGGTCTCCCCGTAATCACCGCGTGACGGACGGAAAACGGCGAGCGCCGCTATTGGCGGGCATCGTCGTGCGAGCGGCCCCGCCCGGGGGCGAACCGGGCCACCTCGGCCTCGATTTCGCGTCATCCGCCGATCGCAGCCTCATTTCCGGCCTACAGATCACACATGACTTCTCCTGCGGCGCCTCCTATAAGCTCGGCCTCATGATCAATCCCCGTTCGAAGGTCGATGTCCGGCCGTCCATTTCCCCCATTCCCGGCGGGCCGCTCGCCGTCGTGACTGAGGACGTGTCCGAAGCGTTGCGGCTGGCGCCCGTCTGGCTGCACGCAGGCTGGATCGACGTGATCTGGCGCTTCCGGCGCACACGTCTGGGGCCGTTCTGGCACACGCTCGGGATCGCCGCCTTCATCATCACGATGGGCGTGATCTGGAGCACGATCCTGCATCAGGATCCCGGCCAGTATTTCCGCTTCGTCGGCACGGGCATCATCGTCTGGGGGCTGATCGCCTCCTTCATCACCGACGGAACGTCGATCATCATCGCGGGCCAGTCGACCGCGCTGTCGATGCGGTTTCCCTATGTGGCCTTCGCATTCGCCCATGTCTGGAAGTCACTGCTGCTCTTCGGGCACCATTTCGTTCTCTACATCCTGATCATGGTCGGCACGCTGCATTCGCCGGGCTGGACGGTGCTGCTCGCCATCCCCGGTCTGATCCTGGCCATCGCCAACGGCGTCTGGATGAGCCTGCTTTCGGGCATGCTGTGCCTGCGTCGGCGCGACCTCGGCCCCGCCATCGCCAGCGGCATGCAGATCATGATGTTCGTGACGCCGGTGTTCTGGCCCAAGGACATGCTGGGTCCAAACCTCGGCATCGCCGCCGATCTCAACCCATTCTACCACATGGTGCGGATCGTGCGCGATCCGCTGCTCGGGATCGTGCCCGATCCCGTGAGCTGGTTCTGGGTGCTGGGCACGCTTGTCGTCGGCTTGCTCGTGACGTTCTGGTCCTATGGTCTCTACCGCGACCGTATGGCCTACTGGTATTGAAGGACGCCTGCCGATGGCCCGCCTGACACTCGAAAACGCCTGGGTCGAGCTGCCGATCTCGTTGTCCCGCTCTCACAAGGGCGGCGTTTCCCGGACCGGTGGCGAAATCGACGTCTCGCGTGGCGTCGTGACGGCGCTGCGCGACATCTCCTTTGAACTGCGCGATGGCGACCGGCTGGGCCTCATGGGGCACAACGGCGCAGGCAAGACCACGATGCTGCGGCTGCTGGCCGGCGCTTACCCGCCCACGCGCGGACGGATCACCACCATCGGCAGCATTTCGACCCTGTTCAACGCGACGCCCGGCATCAATGCCGAGGGCACCGGGCGCGAGAACATCATCACCTGCGGCCTGCATCTGGGCCTTTCGCGCCGGCAGATCGCCGCGAAGATGGACGAGATCATCGATTTCGCCGAACTCGGCGACTTCATCGACCTGCCGGTGCGGATCTATTCGGCCGGCATGATGACGCGGCTCGGCTTTTCCATCGTCACGGCGGTCGAGCCTGAGATCCTGCTGCTCGACGAGGGCCTGGCGACGGGAGACGCGCATTTCGCACGCAAGGCGTCCGAGAAGATGAACCAGTTGATCGCCAGTTCGTCGATCCTGGTGCTCGCCTCGCATTCCGAAACGCTGCTCGCCGATACCTGCACGCGCTGCATCATGCTGGAGCATGGCCGCATCATCGCCGACGGCGGCGCCAAGGACACCGTCGAGACGTACCGCCGCGCCGTTGTCGAGGCGGCGGATGCGGATGATGCGCAGGCTCTCGAGCGAGCCTACGATCTGGCAAGCGACATGGCGAGGCGGGGGGAGCATCCGCCTGCCGATCTCGAGATCCAGGGACTCCGATATGCCCTTCGCCTGGTCCCAGGCGACCAGGCCATGACCATGCGCCTCCTGAGCCTCATGCATGCGCAGGGACGGTCCTTGCGTCCGTTGGACGAGGCGGAGCTACTCATTCCCGCGATCCGGAAGAACCCCGATCGTGAGGATCTCCTCGATCGCCTGAAGGGGCTTCTGGACAGTGGCGCGCTGGAAGGCCATGAGCCGGCCCGAAGGGACGCCGCAGCGATCCTGAATCGCCGCGTGCAGCAGGTGGAGACCTATGCTGAACCGGCCGGGATCGTGGCGGCCGCCCAGTCGGGTGACGTAGAGGGCATGTATCGGGCCTTCGCATTGTCGCAGGAGCTGGCCTCCAAAGGCGAGGCCGTTCCAGCCGAGATCGAGGAGCTCGGCCTGCGATACGCCCTCATGATCGATCCCACCAATGTCGGGATGCTTCAGCGTTCTTTCGACCTGCGTGCAGCGCTCGGCTTGGAGGCGGACCTCAATGCCGAGGTCCGGCTGATCACCGGCACGCTTGCTCTCCATCCGGGGCGCACGGACCTGATCGATCGGCTCCGCCAGATCCTGACTTTGGGCGATGCACCGCTGCATCCGGAGACACGGGCGAGCGCCGTGGCCGTGCTGACGGCGCTTCCGCAGCACGACGATCGCACGAAGGTTTTGTCGCCGGCATAGGGCGTCGCTCGTTCGGCCAAGACTGGCCGATCATCGGGCGCCAGTCGACAACGGCGCCGTCAGAACCACGGCAGGTTGATGATCAGCCGCCCGTGGTCGCTGCGGATCCAGCGAGACAAGCCGCGCCCACGGCTTCCCAAGAAAATGGTGCCGACGCTGGTGCTCATTTCGACCGTGCCACTGAAGGGCTTGCGCGTCTGCTTGCGGAAGATGACACCGATCGACACCGTTGGAATCGTCATGGCATCGAGCTTGGTGTCCATCTCGACGGAGCCGACCGCCTCGACCCGCTTCTTCAGGGCCGGGAAGATCGACTGGTATTGCCTGATCGAGTCATAAAGCTTTTCATTTTCAACCGAGCCATCATACCAAAGATCCTCGATTGCGTAATGATTGTAACCGGCAAGATCGCAGAAGAATCGGCTTGTATAGCAAAAGTAGCAATGATCCGTATAGCCGACGCTGGGCACCTGGTGCAGCATGATTCCGCCGACTTTGGCAGCATCATGGACAGCCTTGAACGTATTGTACTGGTTGAGGATATGCTCGCTGGTGCCACAGTTCATGACCGTATCGTAATACGACCGCATACGACGCGGCAGGGAGCGCGAGTTCAGATCGACGATCGTCGTCTTGTAGCCGTCTGCAATGTCGATCGCATCGTAGATCATGCCGGCGGCTTCGAGCAATTCGCCAACGAACGCCTCATTCCTCGCCTGACCATCCTCTGCCGTGCCCGACCGAAATGCCAGCGAGTCCGCCCAGCTTTCAAGGTCAGAACGGGGCTTGGGGTTATACTTGCGCACAAAATCGGCAATTTCCGACGCCGGCGCGCCGTATAGGTTCGAACTGCCGAAATCAAGGATCTTTCGACCGTACCCGAAAAGACCCTGGGCATCGAACGTATGCAGCGTCGACATCCGAATGCCCATTGAAACTCTCCAGTTTATCGATTTTGCACAGACACACGCGCCAGGCAGGTGCCATGCGTGGGCTTCTGGCTATTCAAAGCAGGCGGGACGATTTGGATTCGAAGCCAAGTCGACGCATCAACAAGAGATCCACCAAGAGCCGCAGCGCGTTTCAGCAATGCGCCGCTGCTCCCCTTCCTTCCCTATCATAGGCATCAGCCGAAGATAGACCGCGAACTTGCCCGGAAGATCGAGCGGAACTCGCCGCCGGCTTGCGTGAAGGCCTCGTTGCGGGCGATCACCGCGTTCTCGTTGTTGATCGACAGCGCCAGCAGGCAGACGGCCACGTTACGCTCGACCAGGGCAGCCGAAGGCAGGATCGGCAGGCGGGCGCCGGGCAGGAACTTGGCGATCTTCTGAGGCGTATCGTCGGCGACGAAGTCGATGAGATCGGCGACATCCATGAAATTGGCGAAGGCACAGGCGAGATGGCCGGCGCCGAAGAGCGCGATCGGCCCCTTCTCCGCCCGCACACGCTCGAGCTTGGCGCGCAGCTCGCGCTTGGCCGGCTCATAGGCGTCGGCATAAGCGGTGAGCAGGCCGATCTCGGCCTTCATCTGCGGCGAAATCCGGACGTCGCCCGGCGCGCCGGTCTTGCGGGAAAGCTGGACGAGCGAGTTCTCGAAGGGACGCGGATAGACGTCGGTGCGGATCGGCTCGAAGCCGCCGATCGAGCTGAGCGCGGCGAAGGTCGCGGGCGTGAGATAGAGCGAATGCTCCTCCCAGATCATGCAGTAGTCCTTCAGCCGCAGATTGTCGGTGCAGTCGGGCACTTCGAGCATCAGCACCCCGCCGGGCTTAACCAGCGCGGCCAGGCCCTGGATGAACTCGATCAGGTTCTCAGCATGCTCGGTGATGTGACGAACGATCAGGACGTCGGCGGGGCCGCGACGGGCCGCGATCTGCGCCATGCGCGCCGGGTTGGTGAGCTTCTGCACCGTCTCGATATTGGCGGCGGGATTGGCGACGCCGAGATCCTCATCGAGCTTCACCCGCCAGGTGTTGGTGAAGCCCTTGCGCCGGAAACGCTCGACGGTGGTGTCGTCCTTGTAGGTCAGGGCGCCGATGACGCTGTCCGGGCCAATCCCCGGCAGCGCCGCGATCTGATCGACGACCTCGTCGAGATGCTCCTCCGGCTCGCGGGCGAAAAGCCAGTCATAGGGCGGGATGAGCGCGTCATGCGGCACGATCTGCGTGCTCTGGATCGTGCCGCAGCTCTCGCACTGGCCGACTGCGAGGCGGAAATCCCGCTCCGGCGCGTCCTGGCTCTGCAGGTAGAACGTCGCGACGGGATGGCGCCCGACATCGAGACGCTCGACCACGGATGCTGAGCCACAAACCAGACAGGCCATCACGGATTCCAGACGTTACAAACGAGATAGATCGGGGGCTTACACGGACTCACGCCGCGTGGGAAGCCAAGGCAGGCTTGCTCAACTGGCCGCCCCGGCGAGGGCTGCCAGGAAGGCGTGTCCGGCTTCAGGTTGCGTTTCCGGCGGCGACCACGTCCCGGTCTGCGTCGTCGAACGATCGAACGGGCCGATCGTGGTTTCGACGAAGACGAGCCATTCCGAGCGGAACCGCAGGCTGTGATATTGCCGCTCCGGCATCCGATAGAAGAACGCGCCGCCTTCGGCTGCCGGCGACATCGCGACCGTCCCGGTCAGCGCGCCATCGGGCGAGAACAACAGTGCGTCCGCCACGCCTTCGATGATCGAGAGCGTCTCGACCTTGCCGACATGGCAGTGCGGCTGGACATAGGAATCCCGGTGCATGACGATCAGCATCTCCTGCTGGGCGTCGCTGCTGTCGGCATGGAAGCAGAGCCGGCAGCGCCGGCGCGGCGCCACGCGGGCGCGGGCCTTCAGGAGATCGACGAGCTGGCCGTCGACCGCGAGAAAGCCGCCGTCCGAATACAGAACCTCCGGCGAGATCATGCGCAGGCGCGCGGGCAGCTCATCCATGGCTTGGTCCCTGGCCCCAGGATCCTTGGCCCGAGGCATCTGCGAGCCGGTTGCGGCCTGCCGCCATCGCGCCAGGCCGGCCGTGGCAGCGCGATGCTGCGAGGCCGATCACGCTCAATCGCGCTTGCCGGCGCCGATCGCGAAGACGTAGTTCGCCATTTTGTGGAAGCCGGTGTGGACGACCTCGTCGTTCATGCTGAAGACGAAGACGTTGTGGAAATACTCCTGCATCAGCTTCTTCAGCTCAGGCGCGGACTTGCAGTTGACGTGGCCTGCCTTGGATTGCGGCGAAGCGTAGGGCTGGCTCTCCAGCGAGGGCAGGCCGATGATGCCGGCGCCGTCCTTGCCGAGCGGAGCGAAGGAGTTCTTCAGGAACAGCTTCTCCTGCGCCGGATCGATATGCTCCAGCACGTCGAGCGCATAGACGCCGTCGAACTCGCCCGGGACCGGGCCGTCGAGCATGTCATGGACCTTGGCGTCGAACTTCCAGCGATCGACCATGCGGGCGTTGACGTCGTCGATGAAGACCGGATCGAAATCGATGCCGGTCAGCTTGCCGACCTCGGCCTGGACGATACGGGTGCCGAAGGCATCGCCGCAACCGACCTCGAGCACATGCTCGCGGCCCGAGAACATCTTGGCGACGAACTTGTAGCGCGCCAGCCGGAAGACGAGGTGCTTGGGATCCTCATGCCAGCTCTCGCTGCTGCGCAGGCCGAAGGTCTCGACGCCGCGCTTGGTCGCGGCCTCGACGATGACCTGATACTGCGGTTCCTTGGTCTTCTGCGTATCCATGATGTGGTACCCCTTTCGCCCCGCGTCGGGGCGCGATTGTCGTCAGACCTTGACGTCGCCGTCCTTGCCGACAACGCGCGTTTCCGGGCAGAGGACCACGAAATGGCCACCCCGCTTCAGGTATTCCTGATTGGTATCGATGATCTTCTGCGAATGCACCCAGGCCAGGATCACGGTGTAGTCGGGCTGCCGGGCCAGGAGCTCGGCGGTCGGCACGATATGCACGCCGTCGCCGGTCTCGTACTTCCCCACCTTCTGCGGATGATCGTCGACGATGTAGTCGAGTGCGCCGGCGAGCCCGAGCTGCGTGATCAGGGTCGGGCCGCTGCGGGCCGCGCCATAGCCTGCGATCGTCTTGCCCTGCGCCTTGAAGTCCTTGATCAGCGCGGCCGTCCTGGTGCGGAGCGTCGCAATGGTGCGGCCGAATTCGCGCAGCGTGTCGAGCTTGGTCAGGTTGCGCTGCGCCTCGAGCGCGAGAACCTCGGTGACGGAGGCCTCGACCGGCCGGCCGGCGCCCTTCAGCTGCACCGTGCCGATCAGCGAGCCATGCTGGATGCGGGCGCGCTGGACCGCGATCAGTTCGAGCCCATGCGCATCGAGGAAGCGCACCAGCGGCGTCACCGAATGATGGCTCATATGCTCGTGGAAGATGGTGGCGATCAAAACCCCATCGATGATGTCGAGCAGGTACTGCGCCTCGAAGAAGAACAATCCGTCGGGCGCCAGCATCATGCGCACGCAATCAGCCATCTCGCCGAGATCGTCGGCATGGGCGAAGACGTTGAAGGCGCAGATGACCTGCGCCGGCCCGCGCTCGGCGCGGATCTTTTCGGCGAGATCGCGCGTCATCAGCGAGCAGATCGTCTCGACGCCGGCGTCGTTGGCGCGCTGGGCGGCCTCCTCGGCCGGGTCGATGCCGAGCACGTTCATGCCGGCCTTCTGGAACGGCTTCAGGAGCGAGCCGTCATTGCTGCCGATGTCGATGACCAGCGCGCCCTTCTCGGGCGATGTCTTGGTCAGGATGCGGTCGGCGACCTGCTGGAAATGCTCCGGCATGCCCTTCGCCTCACCCGAATAATAGGTGTAGGAGGCCCAGAGATCCTTGGAATTGATGACGTCGAGCTGCTGCACATGGCCGCAATCGGCACACATGTAGACGTCGACCGGGTAGCGCTTGCGCGCCTTCGCCGAGGCGGAGTCGGAGGTGTAGTTCTCCGACAGCGGGATCGGATCGAGATCGACGACGCGCTCGAGATTCTTGGAGTCGCAGAGGCGGCAGGAGCCGCGATGGATGAAGTCGCTCATGGACGAAAATCTCCGGTCAGCTGCGCAGATCCACGACCAGATCGTCGATGAGGCGATCCAGCGGCTGCGGCTCGACGCCGCTCAGTTGCGTGGTCCTGGTCATGCCCAGCCCGCTGTAGCGCGGCTTGAAGGCGATGTGGATACCCTTGGCGACCGATGTGGTCGGCTTGATCAAGGCCTTGTCGACGCCCAGGCGTGAGGCCAGGGCATGGGCGAAGGCGACATAGCTGACATTCTCGGCGCCAGAGAGATGCAAATTGCCCGAGAGCCGCTTCTCGCCCAGCGTCGCCAGCGCCTCGCCGACGAAATTCACAGAAATCGGCGCGAAGACGAGATCCTCGAAAGGTTCCACCGCCTCTCCACGCTTCCAGGCCGCGACCCAGCCCGGTACCGGCGAGACCGTCGCATTCATGATCTTGGTCAGGCGGGTGATGTTGAGCCGGTCGCGCGCGCCCAGCCTGTCGGCGGCCGCCAGAACCACGGCCTCGCCATCGGATTTCTGCTGCGCATAGGCGATGCCCGGCGCGTGGGGATCATCCTCATGCGGCCAGGGCCGCTCGCCGCCGAAGACGGAATTCGTCGAGATGAAGGTGACGTGGAGCCCCTGCTCCAGCAGCGACGCGACCGTTCGCGGGATCAGATCGACATTGATGACACGCGCCATCGGGTCGGTCTCGCAGCGGTCGTAATTGGTCGCGGCGGCGATCAGATAGGCGTATTTCACCTCGGGAGGAGCGCGGAAAGCCTCGGGCGTCTCGAAATCGAGAAAAACGCGATCCGCATCGACCGTTTCGCGGCGACGCGTGCTGGCGAGCGCCCTGTGTCCACGACGACGCAAAGCCTCGACGACACTGCCGCCGACGAAGCTGTCGCCACCGACGACCAAATACGCCGAACTCTCTGTCATTCTGATCTCAACCTGATCGGACCAATGCCCATGTGTGGGCCGATGCGAAACCACGCCGGTTCTTGTTTTGTCAACATTGAACTCCATGCGGGGGCGCATTGTGGCGGTGCGACGGCGAGAGATCGCGCGCGCCGCAGCGCTCCAAGACCTGCACGTTCAGTCATCAGCGCGAGGTTTGGCCGCCGGTGGGCATGTCACCGTTCTCACGCAGCGCGATCAGCGCGCTGCTGCAGAATTCGGGGCAGGTGTCGCCGATCTCGCGATGCCGGAAGTTGTTGATGGCGGTCATCGACGCGACGACAGGCCAAAGGCCGACGGCAAGGCCGAGCAGCGGCAAACGCCAGATCGACGACGGGGTGAGATGGCGAAACAGCCGTCGCTCCATCAGCCGCAGATTGCGCTTGGCGGCGCCACCGACAAAACGTGCCGAAACGTCATAGCCGATCCAGCTCGGCGGCAGCACTTCTTCCGAGTACTGGGCCAGTTCGATCGAAAAATTGCTCGGATCGACCTCGCCATTCACATGCTCGATGTAAACGGCGATATTTCCACTGTGCGCCAGATATTCCCTGAGGACCTCCAGAGCCGCTGCTGTACCACGGACATCCGAGCGAGTCGTGTGGAGAAGAATGTTATCGTAGCTGCCTGACACTTGTGCCCGCCCCTCGGCATCGAGCTCCCGATAAGCATCCAGGAACTGCTGGACACCATACACCACGTCGAACCGCCCTTCGCGAGCCAAGGACATGCCGAGCCAGCTGTCGGCCCCCGCGACCAGCAGGTTGCGCGCCTGCCGGTGATCGCCGATCTGGCGCAGCCAGGTCAGGACCAGCCGACAGTCCAGCCAGGAATGGTGCCACCGGGCGACGTGGGGCTTCGAGCCGGCCAGAACCCTGACCTTCGCGATCAGCCCGACATAATTGCGCATCGCCCAGCTCTTGAAGCGCGTGCGAAGGCGAACGGGCGGACGTACGACCGGCAGGACGCCGGGGCGATCGTCGATCTCGATCGCCTGGTTCAGCTCGCCCGGGTCAGGCGTATGGAAGGGATTCGTCATTTCCCTCAGCGAATGCCAGGCCTGAAGGCCCATGACCCAGTAGAAGTGATCGACATGGGTGACCGGAGGCGTCATGCGCTTGTGAACCTCCGCGGCGAAGGCGCCCATCTTCTCGCGGGCGGCGGGGAGATTCGCCGGCAAGTCGCCGGTACGGAAGAGGATATCGACCTCGGCGAAGCGGCGGTGCTCGCGCGTGGTCCAGACCGAAAGCTCGGAGGCGATCTTCTCCGGCGTCGAACGGCCGCAATGGACGAACTGCTTCTCCTGCCAGGAGGGCTGGAGTTCGAGCATGTAGAACTTGTCCGAGTCATCCATGACGGTGAACTCGCCCGACGGCACGAGCTCCGGGACGAAGCCATAGTCGCAATAGGAGTTCACGGCGGGCATCGGCACTTCGGGCTTGATCGCCAGCATGAAAATCAGGTGGTAGCGCGCGAGCAGCGTGTTCCTGTCGACCTGCCAGTAGATCTGGTTATGAGTCGAGCAGGTGACGAAGTTCTGCGTCGCGGTCTTGGCGATGACCGTCGGATGCAGATTGTCGAAGGTCATCCTGACCATGTCGCGCGGGGCCATGACCAGCGTGTCGGTCTGCGGGTCGACGGCGTCGGTCAGGAGGGGAAGGGTGACTTCCGCCCTGGCACGCAGCGACGGCGCCATCACGCAACGGTGGCCCTCGCGCAGCTTGTCGACGAGCCCTTGGAGCGAGCCGTCCGCCAGCACGAAATCCGAATTCATAAAGACGAAGGTCGTCTCGGTCTGCGCCTCGCCGCTCTCCTGGATGCCGCGCGCATAGGCCAGCGTCAGCGTGACGCCGTAGACGCCCGAGGTGATGAGATCGTCGATCATCATGTATCGAACGGTGCAAAGCTGCGCGAGCTTGGCGAAGATCGGCATCTCGTCGAACTTGGCGCGACTGTCGCTGGTCGTGAGGATCAGGACTTCAAGTTCGGTCTGTGCCGCCATAGAGGGCAGGTTGCCCGGGGCAAGATAGGAGGGCAGCGAGACCCGCGCGAACTCTTCGATATAGCGCGCGCCCCAGATGGCCGTGAGGAACTTGATCTTGATCTTGTCAGTCATATCACAGCCTGCATGCGACACCCTGCGACGGCGATACGATCAACGTCCGTGCAGGTATCAATTTCGGTCCCCGCTAACGCAACGGCGTCCGAAGATGAGATTTGCACCGTCGGTTTGATTTTCCAACGACAATACACCAGCATCGTGCGAATGATCTTTGGACCAGCAGCCCGCGCTGGAGATCCACCGACAATCCACGCCGAAACCCGAGCTTGGGATTTCACGGACGGCCCGCCAGCCCCTAGCTTACGAGGAGATCGGTTGCAAGTCGCAGACCACCTCGGCCCGCCATACGCCTTGGCAGGGTCGCGATTGGCGGCTATGTCCTCGCCTCCGCCTTCCAAGGGCCGTCCCGGGCCTCAAACCTGGGCTTTCACAGGACCATGCTCGGCGATGCCTGCCGTGAGCAGGCCCTTCCCACCAGGCCGGGCGGCCGAGGCCAGACGTGACGACACCCGATTTTCACAGCCAGGCGGATAACCCGCGCACGGAGATTCGGCCAATCGCGGAGCCGCAACGCCCGCTTCGCCTGAGCGCCATCGTTCCGAACTACAATCATGGTGCCGTCATCGGAGAGGCGATACGCGCACTTGCCGCGCAGATGCCGCCGCCCGACGAAATCGTGGTCGTCGACGACGCCTCGCGCGACGACAGCCTGAGAGTACTGGCCGACCTCGCCGCCGATTATCCGACCCTGCGGATCATCGCGCTGGAGACCAATGGCGGGGCGATCGCGGCGCTCAATCGCGGCCTGCATGAGGCGCGCGGCGACTACGTCTACTTCGGAGCGGCCGACGACGTAACGCGACCCGGCCTGTTTTCCGCGATGCTGGACATCCTGGCCTCCCATCCACAGGCGGCCTTCGCATGCTGCGAGGGCGCGGTGCAGGACCTCGACACCGGGACGGTCGGCTATCGACCACCTGTGCGGCCCGCCTATTCGGCGCGCCTGCTCGGTCCCGCGGAGGTCGCCGAGAGCTTCCGCCGGATCGACAACTGGATCCTGACGGGAACGGCCGTCGTGCGCCGCGATCTGATGACCGCCAATGGCGGGTTCGACGCCACCTTCGGCGCCTTCGCCGATGCCTATGCGATGCGCCGCCTCGCTCTGCTGCATGGCTGCTGTTTCGTGCCGCATCTCGGCATGATCTGGCGGATCAGTTCGCAGGGCCTGTCGCGCCAGCAGGCGGGCGACCCCGCAGCGAGCCTCGCCATGCTGGCGACGGCGCTGGAGCATATGAGCGCCGATCCGGCCTTCCCGGCATGGTATCCGGCGGTGTTCGCGCGTCGGTGGCGCTTCGGCGTCGGGCGGATCGCCGCGGGATCTGAACCGATGAACGCCGCGATCCTGACGCAGGTGAGCGCGCGAGGCCCGGTCGGCCGTGCCGTCCTGAGTGGCGCGGCCCGGCTCGGCGGCCGCATCGGCCGCTTGATCGCGCTGGCCTGGTTGACGCTGCGCGAGCGGCCGACCTCCTTCATCGGCCTCGCCGCCACCAAATTCACGCGCCTGGCCTTCCCGTCATGGCGAGGCGCAGGGCTGGACGACGGCCCCGCCTGAGCTTCGGGCCGACCGCCTCAGCGCTCGGCCGACGCCGCCCAGATGTTCACGCCGCCATCGCCTGCGTGCTGGTCGATGAGCGCCAGCTCCTCGCCCGTGAAGTCGGGACGCTTCAGGGCGGCGACGCAGTCCTCGACCTGCTCCGGGCGGCTGGCGCCGATCAGGGCCGAGGTGACGCGGCCGCCGCGCAGCACCCAGGCGATCGCCATCTGGGCGA
Organism: Allobosea vaviloviae; assembly: GCF_001298265.1. Lineage (GTDB taxonomy): Bacteria > Pseudomonadota > Alphaproteobacteria > Rhizobiales > Beijerinckiaceae > Allobosea > Allobosea vaviloviae_B. The sequence goes on from NZ_LGSZ01000048.1 coordinate 210,243, forward strand.
GGCCCTGGCCGCGACCGGCCGCGATCTCGTTGAGGGCGGCGATGCGCGAGAGATTGTCGTCGCTGAGGAAGCCATCACGGAAAGACGGCGCCTTCCTCGCCGCGCGGCTGCCCTCGGGGACGCCGCCGAGATATTTCGCGGTCAGCATGCCCTGGGCCAGCGGCGAGAACACGATCGAGCCGATGCCCTCCTGGTCGAGGGTGTCGAGCAGGCCGTCCTCCTCGATCCAGCGGTTGATCATCGAATAGCTCGGCTGGTGGATCAGACAGGGCGTGCCGAGGCTGCGCAGGATCGCCGCCGCCTCGCGGGTCCGCCGCGAATTATAGGAGGACAGCCCGACATAGAGCGCCTTGCCCTGGCGCACTGCCGCATCGAGCGCGCCCATCGTCTCTTCCAATGGCGTCTCGGGATCGAAGCGGTGCGAATAGAAGATGTCGACATAGTCGAGCTTCATCCGCTTCAGGCTCTGGTCGAGGCTGGACAGCAGGTATTTGCGGCTGCCCCACTCGCCATAGGGACCGGGCCACATCCGGTAGCCGGCCTTGGTCGAGATCACCATTTCGTCGCGATGGCCGGCGAAATCCTGGCGCAGGATCGCCCCGAAGGCGGTCTCGGCTGAGCCCGGCGGTGGCCCGTAATTGTTGGCGAGATCGAAATGGGTGATGCCCAGATCGAAGGCGGTCCGGCAGATCCGGCGGCCGACATCCGGCGCGGTCGTCTCGCCGAAATTGTGCCAGAGGCCGAGCGAAAGGGCCGGGAGCTTGAGGCCGCTGTGCCCGCAGCGGTTATAGGTCATCATATCGTAGCGGGTTTCGCTGGCCATCGGTTGGGTCCGTCATTTCGGATATCGTTTCTGTGACGATGCTAGCCTGCCACAACGCTGCGCGCAGCAGCCATCGCGCGCCCTCGCCTTTCGGGAATGGCGGTTGCGCGCCTGCTTCAATCATGCTGACCAGGCGCTGCGGGCTCGTTTGCAGCCGACGCAGGTGATCGTTTCGACCGGAGCTTGCCATGTATCCCAAGGGCGTCCGCGGTGTCGGCATCACGGCTGGGCAACCCGCCAGCGATCTCTCCGATCTGCCGGCGCTGCTCGACCGGGTCGAGCGGCTCGGCGTCGACAGCGTCGAGCTCCCGACCTGCGCGATGGACCTCGTCGTCGGCGGGCGCATCCGCCGGCCGCATCTCGACCTGCTGAAGCGCGCCTGCGCCGGCCGGCCCTTCGGCTACAGCGTCCACGGCCCGCTGGTCATCAACTTCTTCGATGATCCCGCCCGGCTGCCACGCCATTTCGAGGTGCTGAAGGCGTCGCTCGAGGTCGCCGGCGAAGTCGGCGCCGCGCACTACGTCATGCATTCCGGCGTGATGCCGGTGCAGCCGGCCGAGGTGATCGAAGCCGCCTATGCCCGTCAGCGCGAATGGCTGTCGAAGGCCGGCGACGTGGCGCGCGACTGCGGCGTGCTGCTCTGCGTCGAGACGATGTTCGGCGACCACAAGGGCAGGACACATGCCTCGCTGCCCTCGCGGCTGGCCCGCGAGATCGAAGCCATCGATCATTCCCATGTCTGGGCGACGCTGGACTTCAGCCATGCCTTCCTCAGGCTCGGCTATGTCGGCGGCGAATATCTCGCCGAGATCGCGGCATTGGCACCCTTCGCCAAGCATCTGCATATGCATGATTCATTCGGGCTCGCCGACGCATTCGAGACGGTCTTCGCGAGCGAGAAGCTCGCTTTCGGCCATGGCGACCTGCATTTGCCGGTCGGCTGGGGCGCGATTCCGTGGCAGGCGCTGATGGAACGCTGCAATTTCCCCGACGGCGTTCTCTTCAATATCGAGCTCAATCCACGGCTCTGGTACGCGGTGGACGAGTGTCTGGCGGCGACGCGGGCACTTGCTGCCGAAGCGCGGATCGGAGCGTGAGGCGCTGGATTTGATGCAGACGCCCAAAAGGGCGTCATCACGCCCTATGTCGCGACGCCCAGCTTTCGCAGCTCCAGCCGCAGGTCGATGGGCTCGACGAAATGAACGGCCTGCATGCCCACTTTACGGGCTGTCTCGACGTTCTTGGCGCTGTCGTCGATGAAAATGCAGTCGCCCGCCACGAGCCCATAGCGCTCGAACAGGATCTGGTAGATCTCCGGATCGGGCTTGACGACGCGCTCATGGGCGGACACCACGACGCCGTCGAAGCTTTGCAGGAAAGGGAAGCGGATCAGGCATTCCGCCCATTTCTCGCGCGAGAAATTGGTGATCGCGTAGACCTTCTCGCCGCACTCCCGCAGTTCCGCCAACACGGCGACGCTGTCCTCGATGATGCCGGGCACGGCGTCGTGCCAGCGTTCGTCATAGGCCCTGATCTGGCTCTCCCATTCCGGATGGCTGGCGACGAGCATGGCGACCGCCTCCTCCCAACTCCGGCCGCGATCCTGTTCCAGATTCCAGGCTGCGGTGCAGACATTCCGCATGAACCAGGCGCGCTTCTCGTCATCGGGGATCAACTCGCGATAGACCAGCAGCGGGTCCCAGCGGATCAGGACATTGCCGACATCGAAGACGACGGTGGGCGTCGTGGCAGGCATGGCTCGTTTCCCGTCGTGAGATCCGGCAGGCGGGTGGCAGGGGCAGGATTTGCAGGCGCTCACGTCCTTGTGTGTGCTCCTGCGAGACAGATGCGCGAACTCTCGCGTATCCGACGGGGAGAATGCAATGAGGAGAATGGCATGAGCCCATCCTTGATCAGCTCGTGGCTGCCATGGACAGATCGACAAGGGCGCTTCTCGGGCCTGCGCGCCGCGGCGTTCGCGCTGGTCCTCGTGCCGGCCCTGCTTCTGGCGGTCGATGCCTGGATGGGTCAGCTCGGCTCCAAACCCTGGACGCAGGCGGTCCACGACACCGGCACCTGGGCCGTGCGGCTGCTCCTGGTCACGCTGGCTGTCTCGCCGCTGCGGCGCATCCTCGACTGGGGAAAGCTGATCGGCATCCGCCGCATGCTCGGGCTCTCCGTGCTCGCCTATGCGCTCGGCCATCTGGCGCTTTACTGCATCGATCTCGCCTTCGACTGGGGGCTGATCCTCTCGGAGATCGTCAAGCGCTTCTACCTGCTTGTGGGCATCACGGCGTTGGTCGGGCTGGTTGCACTCGGCATGACCTCGACCGACGGCATGATCCGGCGGATGGGCGCCAAACGCTGGCAGCGCCTGCACAATCTCATCTACGTCATCACCATGCTCGGGCTGCTGCATTTCGCTCTGCAGTCGAAGATCGACGTCACCCAGCCCGCGCTGGTGACAGGGCTGTTTGCGCTTCTGATGGTCTATCGCGGGCTCGACAAGCTCAAGATCTCGCTGACGACACCCGTCCTGATCGCCGCGGCGCTGGCGACCGGGCTTGCCACCGCATTGTGCGAAACCGCCTGGTACGCGCTCGCCACCGGCGTCTCCGCCTGGATGGTGTTTCAGGCCAATGCCGACTTCGTGGTCTATCAGGACCTCGCCTCGGTGCGGCCTGGTCATTGGGTGGCGCTCGCCGGGCTCACGGCCGCGCTCGCGGGTGCGTTTCGCCGCCCCAAGGCAAAGCCCGCCCGCAGGGTGAAAACCGGCGCGCCCGCTCGCGCTATGCCCTGAAGGCTTTGCGGCTGCCATGCCGCAATCGCGGTTGGCAGGTCCTGCCATAGGCTCTAACCCTATGGCATGCCTGACGATCCGAATGCCCAACCGATAGCCGACATCGCGGACGCCGAGCTCGCTTCCGAGGGCGTCGCACCGGACGCCGGACGCAATTCCCCGTTCCTGCCGCTGCGTCAGCCGATCTTCCGTGCGGTCTGGTTCGCGAGCCTCGCCTCGAATTTCGGCGGCCTCGTCCAGATGGTCGGCGCGTCCTGGATGATGACCTCGATCGCCGATTCGCCGGACATGGTCGCGCTCGTGCAGGCCTCGACGACGCTACCGGTGATGCTGTTCTCGCTGGCGGCCGGCGCGATCTCCGACAATTACGACCGCCGCCGCATCATGCTGACGGCGCAGGGCTTCATGCTGGCGGTCTCGATCCTGCTCGCGCTGTCGGCCTGGCTCGACGTGATGACGCCCTGGCTGCTGCTCGGCTTCACCTTCCTGATCGGCTGCGGAACCGCGCTCAACAACCCGGCCTGGCAATCCTCCGTCGGCGACATGGTGCCGCGCCGCGACGTTCCGGCGGCGGTGACGCTCAACAGCGTCGCCTTCAACATCGCCCGCAGCGTCGGCCCCGCCATCGGCGGCGCGATCGTCGCCGCAGCCGGGGCGGTCGCCGCCTTCGTGATCAACGCCTTCAGCTATATCGCGCTCATCACCGTGCTGGCGCGCTGGCAGCCGCCGCGCGTCGAGCGCGTCTTGCCGCGCGAGACGCTGCTGATCGCGATGGGGGCCGGCGTTCGCTATATCGCGATGTCGCCCAATATCCGCAGCGTCATCCTGCGTTCCTTCGCGTTCGGCTTCGGCGGCATCGTCGCGCTGGCCCTGCTGCCGCTGATTGCGCGCGACCTCGTCAAGGGCGGGCCGCTGGTCTTCGGCGTTATGCTCGGCGCTTTCGGGGCCGGGGCCGTCGTCGGAGCCTTCATGAGCGCGCGGCTACGCCGGATGCTGACGACCGAGTCGCTGGTGCGCGCGACCTTCGCAGCCTACGCGACCGCCGCCGCGATCATCGGCGTCAGCACGACGATGTGGCTGACCATGCCGGCGCTGGCCGTCGCGGGGGCCTGCTGGGTGCTGACGCTCTCGACCTTCAACGCGACGGTGCAGCTCTCGGCGCCACGCTGGGTCGTGGGCCGGGCGCTGGCGATCTACCAGATGGCGGCCTTCGGCGGGATGGCGGCGGGAAGCTGGGCCTGGGGCTATGCGACGCTGCATCTGGGAGCCGAGCAGGCGCTGCTGCTGTCGGCCTTTGCGCTGCTGATGGGCGCGGCGATCGGCCTGCGCTACCAATTGCCGCCGCTGGAGGCGCTCAATCTCGATCCGCTGAGCCGCTGGCGCGAGCCCAAGGTCGCCGTCGACATCGAGCCGCGCAGCGGCCCGGTGATCGTCACGATCGAATGGCTGATCCGCGAGGAGGACGTCGTCGAATTTCTCAAGGCCATGGCCGAGCGCCGCCGCATCCGCCGGCGCGACGGCGCGCGCCACTGGACACTGCTGCGCGACCTCACCGACGCCGAACTCTGGGTCGAGCGCTATGACAGCCCGACCTGGGTCGAATATGTCCGCCAGGCGCAAAGGGTGACGCAGGCCGACGCCGATATCGGTGATCGGGTCAGGGCGCTGCACAAGGGACCCAACCCGCCCGTGGTCCACCGGATGATCGAGCGTGAGACCGCGACCCTGCCACGCGGCCTGCCGATGCAGCATCAGCACCCGCCGGAGCCGACGGGCCATAACGGCTGACGGCCAGGCGTCAGCCCACCATCCGCAAGACCGGTCAGCCGACGATCCAGAGTCCGGCCAGGCCGAACAGGCCGACCACGATCCGCCACCAGGCGAAGACGGCGAAGCCGCGCTTCGAGACGAAGTCGAGGAAGCTGCGCACCACGACCAGCGCCGCGAAGAAGGCGCAGACGAAGCCGATGACGATCAGCGTCATGTCGTCGAAGCTCAATGTCTTGTAGCTCTTGAGCAAATCGTAGGCGAAGGCGCCGACCATGGTCGGCATGGCCAGGAAGAAGGAGAATTCCGCCGCGGCGCGCTTGCTCGATCCCAGCAGCATGGCCCCGACGATGGTCGAGCCGGAGCGCGACACGCCGGGGATCATCGCCAGGCACTGGATCAGGCCGATCTTGAAATACATCGGCAGCGGGAAGGTCGTGGCGTCCTGATATTTCTCCTCGAGTTCGAGATCATCGACCACGAGCAGGATCAGCCCGCCCGCGATCAGCGCGCAGCAGACGATGAAGGGGTTGAACAGCACCCCCTTGATGAAGCCGTGCAGCACCGCGCCGATCAGCGCGGCCGGCAGGAAGGCGACGAGCACGCCGAGGACGAAGCGTCGCGCGGCGGGGTCTGTGGGGATCCTGCGGGCGATATCGAGCAGGCGGCGGAAATAGACCAGCGTGATCGCCAGGATCGCGCCGAGCTGAACCAGGACCTCGAAGGATTTGCCGTTGGACTCAAAGCCGAGGAAATGCCCGAGCAGCAGCAGATGCCCGGTCGACGAGACCGGCAGGAATTCCGTCAGGCCTTCGACAATGCCGAGGACGGCCGCTTCGATCCAGTTTTCCATCGGGGGAGTGTCCTCGTGCGGTCCAAGGCTTTGTGCAGTGCGGCATCCTTAAGCCCCCGGCCTGCATAATCCCAGCCCTTTGCGAATTGGTTACCAAATACCGAACCCATTCAGCAGGAATCGCAGCCAATGCGCCCTGCCGGGTTGTGAGGCTCGCCAGCCGGCTCTATAGCGAGCGCCCAGCGCATATCGGGATGCGTTTCATCCTGCGGCCCTGCTTCAGCCGCACCTGCCTGCTTCAAGAGTGCCATGGCGACCCTTTATCATTACCCGCTGTGTCCGCATTCGCGCTTCATCCGTCTCGTGCTCGGCGAGTTCGGCCTCGAGGCCGCGCTGGTCGAAGAACGCGTCTGGGAGCGCAGGCGCGAGTTCCTCGAGATGAACCCGGCCGGCACGACCCCGGTCTTCCGCGAGGAGAACGGGCTCGCCATTCCCGGCGCCGGCCCGATCGCGGAATATCTCGACGAAACGCGCGGGCTGGCCCTTGGCGAGCGCCGGCTGTTGCCGGAGGGACCCGGCGAGCGCGTCGAGGTTCGCCGGCTGCTCGACTGGTTCTCGCTGAAATTCAACGAGGAGATCACCGGCCCGCTCGTGCTGGAGAAGGTGATGAAGCGCTTCATGGCCCGCGACGACGGCGGCGGACCGCCCGAGATGAGCGCGATCCGCGCCGCGCGCGCCAATGTGCGCTATCATCTGCGCTACATCGCCTGGCTGACAGCCAAGCGGAACTGGCTGGCAGGCTCGAAACTGAGCTATGCCGATCTCGCCGCGGCGGCGCATCTCTCCTGCGTCGACTATCTCGGCGACGTGCCCTGGGAAGAGGACGAGGCGGCCCGCGCATGGTATGCGAGGATCAAATCCCGGCCGAGCTTCCGGCCCCTGCTGAACGACCGGATGCCGGGCATGGCGCCGAGCGCCCATTACGACAACCTCGATTTTTGAAGGCCGACCGCCTCAAGCAGGCGGTCCTCGCCCGCGCTGTCGCTGAGGGGTTCTCCGTCGCGCGGGTCGCTGCCGTCGATGCCATTCCCGACGCGCCGGCCAGGCTCGCGGCCTGGCTGGCGCAGGGCCACCATGGCGAGATGGGCTGGATGGAGGAGCGCAGCGACCAGCGCGCCGACCCACAAAGGCTGTGGAGCGAGGCGAAATCGGTCGTGATGCTCGGCATGAGCTATGCGCCCGACAGCGACCCGCTCGCCATCCTCTCGCAGAACGACAAGGCCGCGATCTCGCTCTATGCGCGCCGTCGCGATTATCACGACGTCATCAAGGGCAAGCTCAAAAGCGTGGCCGGGCTCCTGGCGGCGCAGGGCGGGGTCGACGTCAAGGTCTTTGTCGATACCGCGCCGGTGATGGAGAAGCCGCTGGCGCAGGCGGCCGGCCTCGGCTGGCAGGGCAAGCACACGGTCCTGGTCTCGCGCGAGCACGGCTCGTGGCTCTTCCTCGGCGCGATCTACACGACCGCCGAACTGCCTGCGGACGCGCCCGAAACCGACCATTGCGGCTCCTGCCGGCGCTGCCTCGACATTTGCCCGACCGACGCCTTCCCGGCACCCTACCAGCTCGATTCGCGCCGCTGCATCGCCTATCTCACCATCGAGCATGCCGGCCATATCGATGAAGGCTTACGCGCCGGCATCGGCAACCGCGTCTTCGGCTGCGACGACTGCCTCGCCGTCTGCCCCTGGAACAAGTTTGCGGAGGCCGCGCAGGAAACCCGCCTGGCGCTGCGCGACGGGCTCGACGCCCTGCCCTTGGCCGATCTCGCTGGGCTCGACGACGCCGCGTTCCGCACGCTGTTTTCCGGCACGCCGGTGAAGCGCACGGGCCGCGACCGCTTCATCCGCAATGTGCTGATCGCGATCGGCAACAGCGGTCGGCCGGAGCTGGCCGTCAGCGCCGCCGCGCTCATCTGCGACCCCTCGCCGCTGGTGCGCGCCATGGCGGCCTGGGCTTTGATCAAGCTCGACCCGGTGCAGGCCGGCACCTTCGCTGCCGCGGCGCTGGCATCGGAAAGCGATATCGACGTCCGCCGCGAATGGCTTGCGTTAACGCCCGAACCGGAAAGCGCCTCATGAAGCTCGTCATCCTCGGCCTCGGCTATTCCGCCGGCTTCTTCGCACGCGCAGCCCTGGCGCGGGGATGGGAGGTCACCGGCACCGTGCGCTCGGCGGAGAAGGCGGCGCGCCTGAGCCGCGAGGGCATCCGCACGCTGGTCTTCGACGGTTTCGCCGTGTCCTCCTTTCTCGCCCGGGCCATCGCGGAGGCTGAAGCCGTGCTGGTCTCGGTGCAGCCGGGCGAGGCTGGCGACCCGGCTCTCGCCTGCCTGAGCAAGGAGCTGGCGGTGGCGCCGGAGCTGCGCTGGATCGGCTATCTCTCGACGATCGGCGTCTATGGCGACCATGACGGCGCCTGGATCGACGAGACGACAGCGCCACGGCCGAGCTTTCGCTCGCAGCTGCGGCTCGCCATCGAGCGCGACTGGCTGGCGCTGGGCGAGCGCAGCGGCAAGGCGGTACAGATCTTCCGGCTGTCGGGCATCTACGGACCTGGCCGCAACCCGATCGTCAAGCTGCGGCAGGGCAAGGCGACCCGGCTGGTCAAGCCGGGCCAGGTCTTCAACCGCATCCATGTCGACGACATCACTGGGGTGCTGATGGCCTCGCTTGAACGCCCGCGCCAGGGCGCGATCTACAACGTCACCGATGACGAGCCGGCCCCGCCGCAGGATGTCGTGAGCTTCGCCGCCAGCCTCACCGGGCTCGAACCTCCGCCGGAGATTCCCTTTGACCCGGCAAAGCTCTCGCCGATGGCGGCCAGCTTCTACGGCGAGAACAAGCGTGTCTCGAACGCGCTGGTCAAAGGCGAGTTCGGCTACAGCTTCCGCTATCCGACCTATCGCGAGGCGCTCAGGGCGCTGGCCATGTCAGGGGAATAAGGCACGCCGCACCCGTCATTGCGAGCGCAGCGAAGCAATCCAGAGGGCTCGCTCTACGTCTTCCTGGATTGCTTCGCTGCGCTCGCAATGACGAGGAGGCTCGTCACGCCGCGTAGCGCTGCCCCTCGTCGCCGTAATAGGCGACATAGCGCTGGTCGATCGCCGCCACGGGCAGGATGACCAGCACGTCGGTGGTGCCGAACTGACGGTCGACGACGGCGCCGGTGCCGAAGCGGGCGCCGAGCCGCAGATAGCCCTTGATCAGGGGCGGCATCTGCTTCAGCGCGAGCTTGGCGTCGACCATCTCCGCCGGCAAACGATCCATCGGGACATGGCGCTCCTGACGCGCGGCCGCGCTCCATTCGCCCGCCGAGTTCGCATGGTGATGCAGGAAGCTCAGCGGCAAGGCGAGCGCATCGGGGTCCGTGCCGTCGAAGCTTGCGCAGCCGAACATCGCGTCGATGCGGTGGTGGCGGATATAGGCCCAGATGCCGTGCCAGAGCAGCTCGACCGTCTTCTTGCTGCGGTAGGGTTCGAGCACGCAGGAGCGGCCGAGTTCGAGGAAGCGCTGGCCGGGATGCGCGGCGATCATCGGCGCGAGATCGAATTCGCCCTGCGTATAGAAGCCGCCGAGCCGGGCCGCCGCACTCTGGCGCATCAGCCTGTAGGTGCCAACGATCTTCGGCTTGACGCCGCCGAAGCGGCCGCGCGCGGCATGGTCGATGACGAGCAGATGGTCGCAAGCCGCGTCGAACCGGTCGGCGTCGCGGCGGAACATGCGCGAGACCACGTCGGGCTTGGCCGACATCTCCTGATAGAACACGCGGTAGCGCAGGCGCTGCGCCCGCCAGATCTCGCTCGGCCCGCGCGCCAGCCTGACCTCGAGCGACCCCGAGCGGCCGAGCGTGCCCGACAGCGGATCGGCTGCGGCGGATGGGCGAGCGAGGCGGCGGACCGTGTCGCCGGCGATCAGCTTCAACGGCGAGAAGCGCGCGAACAGAAGGCTCCCCACCGGCTGATGCCGAGCCGGCTCAGCCGGGTATCCGTGGAGGTTTCGTGCCATGGCTCGTCTTGTTCCACCGGCCGCCAATTCTGGCAATCGGGACTCTTTGCGCCCGATGTCTGACAGGATCGCGACAGAACTGCGTCGGAGCGGTGACGGTGCCTCAGGCCGAAAGCGTCAGCGTCCGCGGCCCTACGACCCTGTCGAGCCAGCGCTGGAGGGCTACGCGATCGAGAGGCTTAGCCAGGCAATCATCCATCCCTGCGGCGAACGCGGCCGCCCGGTCTCCTGCCGCGACATTGGCGCTGACCGCGACCAGCGGCAACCGCGCCCGGCCGGGACGATCGCGCTCCATCGCACGGACCGCGCGCGCCACGGCCAGCCCATCGAGCTCCGGCATGCGGATGTCCAGCAGGACCAGATCGAAGGACGGGCCGGTCGCGTCGAGGCAGGCCGAGACGGCCGCCAGCGCCTCCCGGCCATCGCGCGCCCAGATCGCCGCGCAGCCGAAGCGCTCCAGGGTCCGCGTGACGAGCAGCGCATTGATCTCGTTGTCCTCGGCCACCAGCACGGTGAGCCGCGGCCGCAGCGGCTGGGACGGGCCGGGGCCGGACATCTCGGTGACCGGCGCCACCGGAGCGGGGCGGGGCGAGAGCCGCTCATAAAGCGAGCGCGCCCGCACGGGCTTGACGAGGAAGCCGGTGAAGCCGGCGTCGCGCGGCGAACCGAACTGGCGGCGCTCCAGCGGCGACAGCATGATCAGGCAGTCGGCCACCCCGGCGGCGCGGGCGGCTTCGGCCAGGATCGTCGCCGCCTCGCGACCGATCGCCTGGTCGATCAGGGCGGCGTCGTAGGACGCATTGCTGCGCAACAGCGACAGGCCCGTGGCGGCATCTGCCGCCAGCATGGCGACACCGCCTGTCGCCGCGATGGTTTCCTGGAGAAAGCCAGCGCCGAAAGGGGCGCCCGAGACGATCAGCACGCGCTTGCCCCGCCAGTCCGGCGGAGCAGGCGCCACGGCGTCTCCAGCAACCGGCAGGGGCAAGCGGACGCGGAAGAGCGCGCCTTTGCCTGCCTCGCCCTCGCCTTCCCTGCTCTCGACGCCGACGGAGCCGCCCATCAGCACGGCGAGCCGGCGCACGATGGTGAGGCCGAGCCCGGTGCCCTCGTGCCGGCGCGCGGCGGAATCGTCGGCCTGCTCGAACTCCTCGAAAATCGCCTGACGGCGGTCCTCCGGGACGCCCGGCCCGGTATCGGCCACGACGATCTCGACCATGCCGCCATCGCGGCCGATGCGGATGCCCACCCCGCCCTGATCGGTGAACTTGATCGCGTTGCCGACCAGGTTGAGCAGGATCTGCCGGAGCCGGTCGCGGTCCCCGATCAGATGCGTCGGCAGGTCCGGCGCGAGATGGGCGGCGAGCTCGATGCCCTTGGCTTGGGCGCGGGGCGCCATCAGCTCCGAGACCGTCTCCAGCAGCAAAGCGAGATCGAAAGGCTCGCTCGCCAGTTCGAGCTTGCCAGCCTCGACCTTGGCGAAGTCGAGGATGTCGTCGACGAGACCGAGCAGCGCCTCGCCGGAGGTCCGGAGCGCGCGAACATAGGTCTTCTGCTCCGGATCGAGGCCGGTGTCGCCGAGCAGATCGGCCATGCCGAGGATGCCGTTGAGCGGGGTGCGGAACTCGTGGCTGACGGTGGCGAGAAAGCGCGATTTCGCCTCGTTGGCGCTCTCGGCACGGGCGCGGGCCTCGACCAGTTCCTGTTCACCCGCGATCCGCGCCGTGATGTCGCGGCCGACACGCTGCAGCACCGTCTTGCCAAGCGCCACCGGCACGACGGTCTCGACCCAGGAGATCCAGCGTTCGCCATCGGGCGTCGCCAGGCATTCGTCGAACACGCGGGCGCCGCCGTCCAGCGCCAGAGCGGGGCGGCAGGCCACCAGCCGCGGCACGGCGACCGCACCGACGACCTCCGCCTCGTTCAGACCGAGCAGGGCGGCGTAGGCGCCATTCGCGTAGACGATCCGGGGGCCATCGCGGCGCACGATCAGATCGCCCTGCGCCTCGATCAGGCTGCGATAATGCTCCTCGCTGTCGGCCAGTGCCCAGAGGCGATCGTTGAGCTGCTCGACATCGCCAGCCAGTTCCGCCGCCTGGCGGACGATGCGGTCCCGCTGCCGCAGCAACGTCACGGCAGCGACGCCTGCAAACAGCGCCAGCGCCACCACGGCAAGCGCGGGCCAGGGGGATGAGAGAAGATCCATCATCCCCATCTAGCAGCTGTCGATTGAAGAACCGTTGGGCGAAACCGCGCATTTGACGGATCGCGTGCGGCGATGTGTTAACCTTGCGCCGCGGCTGGCCAGCGGCGGATCAGGCCGCCTGCGCCATCTGGTCGCCGCGCGAGCGATAGGACAAGGCCTCCGCCAGATGGATGCGGCCGACCTTCGCCTCGCCGTCGAGATCGGCCAGCGTGCGCGCCACCTTGAGCACGCGGTGATAGGCGCGCGCGGTCAGGCGCATCGCGTCGGCGGCATCGCGCAGCAGCGACAGGCCGGCATTGTCGGGCCTCGCGATCTCATCCAGCACCGGCGCCGGGCAGGCCGCGTTGGTCGCGATGTTGGGCAGCCCCAGCGCCTCGAAGCGGGCGGTCTGCAGGCGCCGCGCCGCCGCGACGCGAGCCGCGACCTGCGCCGATCCCTCGCTCGCCGCCGGAAGGATGAGATCGGCGGCGGTGACGGCGGGCACGTCGATCGCGATGTCGATGCGGTCCAGCATCGGGCCGGAGATGCGGCTCTGGTACTGCGCCATGCAGCGCTCGTTCTGCTGGCGGCGGCAGGCGAAGCCGGGCTCGGTCGCCTTGCCGCAGCGGCACGGGTTCATGGCGGCGACGAGCTGGAAACGGGCCGGGTAGACGGCGCGGTGATTGGCCCGCGAGATCAGCACGTCGCCGGTCTCCATCGGCTGGCGCAGCGCATCGAGCGCCTGGGCCTGGAACTCCGGCAATTCGTCGAGGAAGAGCACGCCGTGATGCGCCAGCGAGACTTCGCCGGGCTTGGCCTGCAAGCCGCCGCCGACGAGGGCTGCCATCGAGGCCGAGTGATGGGGCGCGCGGAAGGGGCGCCGGTCGGTCAGCGCGCCATCGGCAAGGTGGCCGGCGATGGACAAAACCATCGAGACCTCCAGCAGTTCGCGCGGGGTGAGCGGCGGCAGGATCGAGGGCAGCCGGCTCGCCAGCATCGATTTTCCGACACCGGGCGGGCCGTTCATCAGGAGGTTGTGACCTCCAGCCGCCGCGATCTCGAGCACGCGCCTCGCACTTTCCTGCCCCTTGATGTCGGCGAGATCGGGCAACGGGCCCGATTGCCTGGCGACCGCAGGTTCCGGCCTGGCCATCACCTGCGTGCCCTTGAAGTGGTTGGCGAGCTGGATCAGCGAACGCGGCGCGAGAATGTCGATGTCGGCGGCAGCCCAGGCGGCTTCGGAGCCGGAAGCCTGCGGGCAGATCAGTCCCTGGCCCCGGCCATAGGCGGCGATCGCCGCCGGCAGCACGCCGGCCACCGCCGTGATCGAACCGTCGAGGGCGAGCTCGCCCAGCACGGTGTAGCCGGCCAGGGCGTCGGCGGGGATCGCGCCGATCGCCGCCATCACGGCGAGCGCGATCGGCAGGTCGTAATGACTGCCTTCCTTTGGCAGGTCGGCCGGGGCGAGATTGACGGTGATGCGCTTGGCCGGCAGCGCGAGACCCGATGCGATCAAGGCGGCCCGGACGCGCTCCTTGCTCTCGCCGACGGCCTTGTCGGGCAATCCGACCAGGATGAAGGCGACCCCGCCGGGCGTGACCTGGACCTGGACGTCGACGGCGCGCGCCTCGATGCCCTCGAACGCCACCGTCGCGACCCGCGTCACCATCAGCACCACCCCATGACCCAGGGGAGGCTAGCCGAGCTTACGGGCAGACGCAAGAACAGATCAGGAACCCAAGCGAACAACCGATGCGCTTCCGCCGATATTCACCGCCTCGTGAGGATCCCGATCTTGGGCTCGGGCGGCGTGCCGAGCTTCAACAGCAGGAAGCCGAGCAGGAAAGCGATGAGCGCAGCAGGCGCCAGCAACAGGTTGACCATCACCGGGTCCCACAGCAGCGGGTGGAGCTTGCGCTCGATCAGAGGCTGCCATGCGGCCATGCGCTCGCCGAACAGCGTCGACAGCACCAGGCCCGATGGCGTGTACTGCAGAGAGGAATTGGCGATGGAGCGCGCGCCATCGATGACGAGCGAGACGAATCCCGCCGCGATGATGATGTAGCCAAGCAGCCGCAGCAGAAACCGCACCATCCGTCCGTCCTCGTCGATCCCGCGCAGCCGATCGCCCGCTTCGCCCACCGATCGTCGGGCCGATGTGCCCATTCGCCTGCGGCTTTGCAACCATGTCAGCCGCCGTTTTCACGGCATCTGTCGACGGGCACCAGAACGCTCTTGAAAGAAGCCGGCTCGACGGTCATAAGCAGCGCGCCGGACAGGTGGCCGAGTGGTTGAAGGCGCACGCCTGGAAAGTGTGTATACGGGAAACCGTATCGAGGGTTCGAATCCCTCCCTGTCCGCCAGCACGTTCTCAACCTCTCAACCATGCAGCGCGAAGGCGGACGCGCTTGAGGGCGTCGGGGCATGATACTACGCCAACTGGTCTATCTCGACGCATTGGCCCGCGAGAAGCATTTCCGCCGCGCCGCCGAAGCCTGCCATGTCTCCCAGCCGACGCTGTCGGCGGCGATCGTCCAGCTCGAGGAAGAACTCGGCGTGCTCATCGTCGAGCGCGGGCGCAGGTTCCAGGGGCTCACCAAGGAAGGCGAGGCCGTGCTGGCCCATGCCCGCCGGATGCTGGCGGAGGCCGAGTTGATGAAGGACTCGATCGCCGAGCTGAAGGAGGGCGTCAGCGGCCGCATCCGGCTCGGCGCCGTCCCCACCGCGCTGCCGATGGTCGCGCATATCACCGCGCCGTTCTGCGCCCGCTACCCCGGCGTCTCGCTGACCGTGCTGTCGCTGACCTCGTCGGACATTCAGCAGCGGATCGACAATTTCGAGATCGATGCTGGGCTGACCTATCTCGACAACGAGCCGCTCGAACGGGTGATCGCCAAGCCGATCTACCAGGAAGCCTATGTGCTGCTGACGCGGGAGGACGGCCCGCTCGGCGGCCTGGAAACCATTTCCTGGGCGCAGGCCGGCCAGCTCAAGCTCTGCCTCCTCACCTCCGACATGCAGAACCGGCGAATCATCGACGGCATCTTCCGCTCGGTCGGCGTCATGCCCAAGCCGGCGATCGAGACCAATTCGATCTTCAACCTGTGTTCGCATGCCGGCATCCAGGGCGTCTCCAGCATCGTCTCGCGGCAATTGCTGGAGTTCTTCGGCGTGCCGCTGGGAACCAAGGCGCTGCCCCTGGTCGAGCCCGAGGCCAAGCGCTCGATCGGACTGATCGTGGCCGACCGCCAGCCCTTCGCGCCGCTGACCCGCCATCTCCTGACGATGTCGCAGCCGGTCACCGAGGCCGTGCTGCCGCGGCGCAGCAAGGCGGGATAGCCGAGACCTATCGCCAGCCTCGGCGCTCCGTCAGAGCGCATCATGGAACGCTGCGATAAGCAGAGGCTTTCACTGGCCCGTTAGCGGTTTCGTGCAGCAGCAGACCGTTTTTGATAGTCACCGACTATCATATGGTCGAAACAAACGATTTGAAATCATTCCAGTATGGGCCGACTTTCTCCGAAAGCAGCGTGGGCAAACCGCGTCGGATGGAGGAACGATGACCGGATATCCAGCCTGGGACCAGGACAGCGCGCGCTCGATCATCGCTGGACTGGTGCATCTCGAAGGTGCCGCGCTGCCGATCCTGCACGCCTTGCAGGAGGAGTTCGGCCATGTCGATGCGCAGGTCGTCCCGCTGCTCGCGGATGCGCTGAACCTGTCGCGCGCCGAGGTCCATGGCACGATCTCGTTCTACCATGATTTCCGCACCAGCCCACCGCCCCGCCGCGTCATCAAGCTCTGCCGGGCCGAGGCCTGCCAGGCGCTCGGCTGCGAGGCGCTGGTCCAGGACCTGGCGCATCGCCACGGCATTGCGGTCGATGGGCACGGCCATGGAGCTTCCCACGGTCATACCCATGGTCCTGACTGTGGCCATGACCACTCCCATGCTGCCGATGTCACGGTCGAGACGGTCTATTGCCTCGGCAATTGCGCGCTCGGGCCGTCGGCGCTCGTCGATGGCGAACTGATCGGGCGGCTCGACTCCGACCGCCTCGCGGAGCTGTGCACGGATGCGGGAGTTCGTTCATGACGCTTTCTCCCGACACCATCAGGATCTTCGTGCCGATCGACGCCGCGGCGCTCTCCGTCGGGGCGGAATCCGTCGCCCGGGGCATTGCCCGCGAGGCGCAGGCGCGCGGCCTCGCCGTCGAGATCGTCCGCAACGGCTCGCGCGGCATGCTCTGGCTGGAGCCGCTGGTCGAGGTCGAGACGCCGGCCGGCCGGATCGCCTATGGGCCGGTCGCGGGCAAGGATGTCGCCGGGCTCTTCGATGCCGACTTCCAGTCCGGCGGCAGCCATGCGCTGCGGCTCGGCCTGACCGAGGAGCTCGACTGGATGAAGCGCCAGCAGCGCCTCACCTTCGAGCGCATCGGCGTCACCGACCCGCTCTCGCTGGCGGACTACCGAGCGCATGGCGGTGTCGCCGGGCTGGAGAAGGCGCTGGCGCTGTCCGCCGACGACGTCGTCGAGGCGGTGCGGGCCTCGGGCCTGCGCGGGCGCGGCGGTGCCGGCTTTCCCACCGGGACCAAGTGGAAGACCGTACAGAACGCCCGGGCGGAGCAGAAATACATCGTCTGCAATGCCGACGAGGGCGACAGCGGCACCTTCGCCGACCGGATGCTGATCGAAGGCGACCCCTTCCTTTTGATCGAGGGCATGACGATCGCCGCCATCGCGGTGGGCGCGACGCGTGGCTACATCTATCTGCGCTCGGAGTATCCGCATGCGTTCAAGACGCTGCAGCGCGCGATCCTGAAGGCGCAGGGCGCCGGCATCCTCGGCGATTCCGTGCTCGGCAGCCGCCACGCCTTCCACCTCGAAGTACGGCTGGGGGCGGGCGCCTATATCTGCGGCGAGGAGACCTCGCTGCTCGAAAGCCTCGAGGGCAAGCGTGCGCTGGTGCGCGCCAAGCCGCCGATTCCGGCGCTGCAGGGCCTGTTCGGCAAGCCGACCATCGTCAACAACGTTTTGTCCTTCGCCGCCGTGCCCTGGATCCTCGATCACGGGGCGCAGGCCTATGCCGATTATGGTCTCGGCCGCTCGCGCGGCACGCTGCCGGTCCAGCTCGGCGGCAACGTCAAGCGCGGCGGGCTGATCGAACTCGCCTTCGGCATCAGCCTGCGCGAGATCATCGAGGACATGGGCGGCGGCACCCTCTCGGGCCGGCCGATCCGGGCCGTGCAGGTGGGCGGGCCGCTCGGCGCCTATCTGACGGCGGCGCAGCTCGACGTCGCCATGGACTACGAGGCGCTGGCGGCGATGCGCGCCATGCTCGGCCATGGCGGTATCGTCGTCTTCGACGACAGCGTCGACATGGCCAAGCAGGCCCGCTTCGCCTTCGAGTTCTGCGCCAAGGAAAGCTGCGGCAAGTGCACGCCCTGCCGCATCGGCGCGACGCGCGGCGTCGAGGTGATGGACCGCATCATCGCCGGGACCGAGCGCCCGAAGAACCTCGCCGTGCTGCGCGACCTCTCCAAGCTGATGACCGACGCCTCGCTCTGCGCGATGGGCGGGCTGACGCCGATGCCGGTGCTGAGCGCACTGAACCACTTCCCCGAGGATTTCGATCGACCCGCGCTTCCCATGGCCGCGGAATGAGGAGGCCATCATGAGCCTGATCAAGGAAATCGATTTCGGCACGCCGATCCGCATCGCCGACAAGACGGTGACGCTGACGATCGACGGCGAGAGCGTCACGGTGCCGGCCGGCACCTCTGTGATGGCCGCCGCGATGAGCGTGGGCACCAAGATCCCCAAGCTCTGCGCCACCGATTCGCTCGAGCCCTTCGGCTCCTGCCGGCTCTGCCTCGTCGAGATCGAGGGGCGGCGCGGCACGCCCGCCTCCTGCACAACGCCGGCCGAGGATGGCATGGTCGTGCGCACCCAGAGCGAACAGCTCCACGGACTGCGCAAGGGCGTGATGGAGCTCTACATCTCCGACCACCCGCTCGACTGCCTGACCTGCTCGGCCAATGGCGATTGCGAATTGCAGGATATGGCCGGCGCGGTCGGCCTGCGCGAGGTGCGCTACGGCTATGAGGGCGAGAACCACGTCTTCGCCAAGGGCAAGGACGGCCTCGCCAACGAGAACTGGCTCGGGCTCGACACCTCGAACCCCTATTTCACCTACGACCCGTCGAAATGCATCGTCTGCAATCGCTGCGTCCGCGCCTGCGAGGAGGTGCAGGGCACCTTCGCGCTGACCATCACCGGACGGGGCTTCGATTCGCGCGTCGCCGCCGGTCCGACCGATTTCCTCGGCTCCGAATGCGTCTCCTGCGGCGCCTGCGTGCAGGCCTGCCCGACGGCGACGCTGATGGAGAAAAGCGTCATCCAGATGGGCCAGCCCGAGCATTCCAAGATCACGACCTGCGCCTATTGCGGCGTCGGCTGCTCGTTCAAGGCCGAGATGCAGGGCGACAAGATCGTTCGCATGGTGCCCTACAAGGACGGCAAGGCGAATGAGGGCCATTCCTGCGTCAAGGGCCGCTTCGCCTATGGCTACGCCACCCATAAGGACCGCATCACCAAGCCGATGATCCGCGCCAAGATCACCGATCCCTGGCGCGAGGTGTCGTGGGAGGAGGCGATCGGCCACGCGGCTTCGGAATTCCGCCGGGTCGAGGCCCAATATGGCCGGGAATCGCTGGGCGCGATCACCTCGTCGCGCTGCACCAACGAGGAGGTCTTCCTCGTCCAGAAGCTGGTGCGCGCCGCCTTCCGCAACAACAATGTCGATACCTGCGCCCGCGTCTGCCATTCGCCGACCGGTTACGGGCTGAAGACGACGCTTGGAACCTCCGCCGGCACCCAGGACTTCAAGTCGGTGGAGAAGGCCGATGTCATCCTCGTCATCGGCGCCAATCCGACCGACGGCCACCCGGTCTTCGCCTCGCGGATGAAGAAGCGTCTGCGGGCGGGCGCCAAGCTGATCGTCGCCGACCCGCGCCGCATCGATATCGTGAAGTCACCGCACATCAAGGCAGAGCACCATCTGCAGCTCAAGCCCGGCACCAATGTCGCGCTGGTCAATGCGCTCGCCCATGTCGTGGTCACCGAGGGCCTGATCGACGAGGCCTATGTCCGCGAGCGCTGCGACCTCGCCGATTTCGAGATCTGGGCCCGCTTCATCGCGCAGGAGGTCAACTCGCCCGAGGCGAGCGCGGAATTCACCGGCGTGCCGGCCGACGAGGTCCGCGCGGCGGCGCGGCTCTACGCCACCGGCGGCAACGGGGCGATCTTCTACGGGCTCGGCGTCACCGAGCACAGCCAGGGCTCGACCACCGTCATGGCGATGGCGAACCTCGCCATGGCGACCGGCAATATCGGCCGCGAGGGCGTCGGCATCAATCCGCTGCGCGGCCAGAACAACGTCCAGGGCGCCTGCGACATGGGCTCGTTTCCCCATGAGCTCACCGGCTACCGCCATGTCTCGGACGAGGGCACCCGCCAGATCTTCGAGACGCTATGGGGCGTCTCGCTCGACATGGAGCCCGGCCTGCGCATCCCCAACATGCTCGACGAGGCCGTCGGCGGCACCTTCAAGGGGCTCTACATCCAGGGCGAGGACATCGCCCAGTCCGACCCCAACACCCAGCATGTCACGGCGGGCCTCGCCGCGATGGAATGCGTCGTCATCCAGGACATCTTCCTGAACGAGACGGCGAAATACGCCCATGTCTTCCTGCCGGGCTCGTCCTTCCTGGAGAAGGACGGCACCTTCACCAATGCCGAGCGCCGCATCAACCGCGTGCGCAAGGTCATGGAGCCGCTCTCGGGCAAGGCCGAATGGCAGGTCACGATCGATCTCGCCCGCGCGCTCGGCTACGAGATGCCCTATTCCCATCCGGCTGAGATCATGGACGAGATCGCGCTGCTGACGCCGAGCTTCGCCGGGGTCAGCTATGCGACGCTCGACAAGCTCGGTTCGGTGCAGTGGCCCTGCAACGACAAGGCGCCCTTCGGCACGCCGCTGATGCATGTCGACCATTTCGTGCGCGGCAAGGGCCGCTTCATGCTGACCGAATTCGTGCCGACCGAAGAACGCACCGGCGCGCGCTTCCCGCTGATCCTGACCACCGGGCGCATCCTGTCGCAATACAATGTCGGCGCGCAGACGCGGCGCACCGCCAACTCGACCTGGCATGACGAGGACGTGCTGGAGATCCACCCCTTCGATGCCGAGAACCGCGGCATCAAATCGGGCGATCTCGTCGCGCTCGCCAGCCGCTCCGGCGATATCTCGCTCAAGGCCGAGGTCTCCGAGCGGATGCAGCCGGGCGTGGTCTACACCACCTTCCACCATGCCGAGACCGGCGCCAACGTCATCACCACCGATTATTCGGACTGGGCGACCAACTGCCCGGAATACAAGGTGACGGCGGTCGAGGTGCGGCGGACCAACTACTATTCGCAATGGCAGGAGAAGAACCGCGAGGAGGACGTCTCGCTGCGGCGCATCGCCGGCAAGAGCGCGGGGAACCTGGCCGATGCCGCGGAATAGCCCACCGGCCCAGCCCCCGGCGACGCTCTCCGTCACGGCCGAGCCGGTGCGCTTCGGCGCCGGCCCCGCGCCTGCGGCGGTGGCCGAGGTCGCCGTCGAGGCGCCGATCAACATCGTCTACGGCAATATGCCCTATGCGGTGATGATGGCGACGCCGTCCGATCTCGAGGATTTCGTCGCCGGGTTCAGCCTGACCGAGGGCATCGTCCGCAGCGTCGACGAGATCAGGGGGATTTCCGTCGCGCCGCAGGCCGACGGCATCGTCGTCACCGTCGACCTCGCGCCCGGCCGCTTCCGCGACCACCTGGCGCGCCGGCGCAACCTGTCGGGGCGGACCTCCTGCGGGCTCTGCGGCATCGAGACCCTGGCCGAGATGCCGATGGCCGGTGCCGACGAGCGGCAGCATCGGCCGATTCCGCCGGACGCCATCCAGGCCGCACTCGCCGCGCTGGATCGGCACCAGCCGCTGCACCGGCTGACGCGCGCGGTCCATGCCGCCGCCTGGTGCGACGCGACGGGGAAGATCCTGGCGGCGCGCGAGGATGTCGGCCGGCACAACGCCCTCGACAAGCTGATCGGGGCGCGGCTCCGGGCCGGTCACGACGCCAGCGAGGGCTTCGTCCTCGTCACCAGCCGCGCCTCTTTCGAGATGATCGAGAAGACCGCGATCTTCGGCGCCGGCACGCTGGTCTCGATCTCGGCGCCGACCTCGCTTGCGATCGAGCGGGCGAAGCGGCTCGGCCTGACGCTCATCTCCGTCGCCCGCGGCGATGCCGCGATCCTCTTTGCCGGTGAACTCGCCGAACACCTGGAGGCCCAGGCACGATGAGCCACGATTATCACGATCCCGAGGCAGTCAAATCGGCCAATCTCGCCAGGCTCGGTCACATGGCCGGGCAGATCGCCGACTATTTCAAATCCTACCCGGAAGAGCAGGCGGTGCCGGCGATCGCTGCCCATATCAACGAGTTCTGGAGCCGGCGCATGCGCCAGGATTTCCTCGCGGCGTTCGATGCCGGTTCAGGCGAGCTTCACCCTCTCGCGAGAGCGGCCCTGGCACGCATCAGGCCTGCGGCGGGCCAATAGCGCTCGGAATTCGTCGATGAAGGCGGCAAGCTGTCGGGCGTCGTCACGGGATTTCGGTCGATCGTCGGCCGACCGAACGGCACAATACGGCTGTCATCGTCGCCGGCGCAGCGCACCGTCCACGCGAAGCAGACGTTGCAACCGTCCGCTCGCCTACGGGCCGACCAGGGCTTCATGCAGCTGCGCGGCCGAGCTGGCGGCCCTGATGCCCTGAAGAACCTCTTGCGAGCGCAGACGCCGGGCCAGGCAGGCGAGGACGTTCAGGTGCTCCCTGTGCGTCTGCACCGGCGTCAGCAGGACGAGGACGATATCGACCGGGCCTGCGTCGATCGCGTCGAAGTCGATCGGCCTGGCCAGGCTCGCCAGCCAGCCGACCGGCCTGGCCAGCCCCGGCACCGGCGCATGCGGGATCGCGACGCCATCGCCCACGCCGGTCGAGCCCAGGCTTTCTCGTCGCATCAGGGCATCGAGAATGACGCTGTCGGGGATGCCGAGCGCTGCCCCGGCCTGCTTGGCGATCGCTTCGATGACCTTGGCCTTGGAGGGGGCGGCAAGGCCCAGAACGACATTCCCGGGACCGACGAAATCCGACGCCTTCATATCCGCACTCGCTGTGGCCGGCTTTTCTGTGGGATCGTTCATTCGATCTCGCGGAGCCGGTAGCCCACCCCTGTCTCCGTCGTGATGTATTGCGGCTGATCCGGCATCCGTTCGAGCTTCTGGCGGAGCTGGCGCACATAGACGCGCAGATACTGCACGTCGGTCGATGCGCCCCAGACCTGATTCAGCAGATATTGATGGGTCAGCACCTTGCCGGCGTGCTGAACGAGCAGGCGCAGGATGTCGTATTCCTTCGGCGACAATTTGATCTCCTTGCCGGCCAGCGTGACGATCCGCTTGACCAGATCGACCGAGAGCTCGCCCGTCTGGAAGACCGGCTTTTCACCCTGCTCCTGCAGCTTGTGGCGAAGGGCGACGCGGATGCGCGCGACCAGCTCCTTCATGCCGAAGGGCTTGGTTACATAGTCGTCGGCGCCGAGCTCGAGCGCCTTGACGATGCCTGCCTCGTCAGTACGGCTCGACAGGATGAGGATCGGCAGGTCGACGTGTTCCTCGCGCCAGCGGCGCAGCAGATCATGGCCGGGCATGTCGGGCAGGCCGAGATCGAGCAGGATCAGGTCCGGCCGGTCGAGCTTGACCTGCTCGATCGCGTCCTTCGCATTGCCGGCCTCGCTGATCGCATAACCTTCGGTGCCGAGGCCGACGCGGAGCAAGCGCCGGATCGGCGGCTCGTCATCGACGATCAGGACCTTCACCGTCGAACTCATGACATCTCTTCCAGATTGAGGGCCTCGGGCGGAACGGGCATCGTGATGGTGAAGACCGAGCCGGAGCGATCGGCCCGGTTGCCGGCGGCGATGGTCCCGCCCATGGCCTCGACGAAGCCGCGGCAGATCGACAGGCCAAGCCCCGTCCCGGCACGGACATGGTCGGTTTTGTCGACGCGGTAGAAGCTGTCGAAGATGCGCTCGAGGTCGGCGGGCGGGATGCCCGGCCCCTCATCCAGCACCTGCAGCTCCAGCCGGCCGTCATCGGCCCAGGCCTGAATGCGGATGGTCGAGCCGGCCGGCGCGTATTTCGCCGCATTGTCGATGAGATTGAACAGGACCTGCTCGAACAGAACGGGATCGAGCCGCAGCATCGGCAGATCGGCGGGCAAATCGGTCTCGATCCTATGCTGGCCCGCGATCTTGGCGACGCGGCGCAGCGCCGTGCCGACGATGTCGCCGAGATATTGCAGGGACGCGTTTGGCTGGGTCGCGCCGGATTCGATCCGCGTCATGTCGAGCAGATTGGCGATGAAGCGGTAGAGCCTTTCCGATTCGTCATTGACGGTCGCGAGCAGATCGATGCGATCGGCCGGCGGGATCTCATCGGGGTAGTCGCGCAAGGCTCCGGCCGCGCCCATGATCGCCGCGAGCGGCGTCTTCAGGTCATGCGAGATCGAGCTCAGCAGCGCCGAGCGCAGACGGTCGGCCTCGGCCGCGAGCCTGGCCCGGTCGACATCGGCGACGAGCTGGATGCGTTCGATCGCCACCGCCGCCTGGTCCGCCAGCGCGTCGAGCAGCCGTTGCTGCTCGGGGGTGAGCAAGGGGCCCTGGCGATCGTCATCGAGCCCTATAACGCCCACGGCCATGCGGCCGGTGCGCAAGGGGAGATAGAGCCGCTTCGCACCAGGCAGGGTGTCGGCGCCGCGCCCGGCCGGCCGGTCATGCTCCCAGGCCCAGCGGGCGGCGGCGATGTCGGCATCGACCAGCGTATCGTCAGGAGGATAGCCGGCGCGCACCGCAATCGTGCCGTCCTCGGGCAGCAGGATCACGACGCGGACCTTGAGCATCGAGGCGATCTGATAGGCCGTGGCCCAGAGCACGTCGTCGAGCGTGCCGGTGCCGGCCAGCTTTTTCGAGAACAAATAGAGGTCTTCCGTCGTCCGGGCGCGCTGTCGCGCCGCCGTGGCCTGACGCTGGACGCGCGCGGTCAGGTTGCTGGCGACCACGGCGACGCCGAGGAAAAAGCCGAGCGCGATCACACTTTCGGGGTCGCTGATCGTGAAGGTGTAGCGCGGCTCGAGGAAGAAGAAGTTGAACGCCAGCGCGCTCAGCACCGAGGCGAATAGCGCCGGCCGCAACCCCGACTGCAGCGCCGAGGCCAGCACCGCCATCAGGAAGACCAGCGCGATGTTGCGCACGTCCAGCACGCGAAAGAGCAGCGTGCCGAAGGCCAGCGCCAGACCGACATGGACCGTGCTCCAGAGATACGGCCAGATCTGGAAGCGTTCCGGCTCGGCCGCGGTCATTGGCCGCGAGGCCTGCACGTCCCGCTCATTGCCGGAAATGACATGGACGCTGATGTCGCCGGCCTGGCGGATCAGCTCATGCGAGACCGAGCCCTCGAAGAGCTCGCGCCAGCGCGCCTTGGCGGGCTTGCCGATGACGATGTGGGTGACGTTGTTGGCCGCCGCATGGCGGATGACCTCGCTGGCGACCGACTGGCCGGGCAGCGTGATCGCCTCGCCGCCGAGCTGCTCGGCCAGGCGCAGGCTCGCGGCGATACGGTCCTTCCCCGGCTCGGCCATGCCCGCGGAGCGCGGTGTCTCGATGTGGAGCGCAGCCCAGGGAGCGCGCAGGCGGTCGGCCTGGCGCTTGGCGTAGCGCACCATCGAGGCGCCGCGCGGTCCTTCATCGATGCAGACCAGGACCCGGTCGCCCGCCGCCCAGGGGCCGGGGATGGCATGGGCCTGCATATGGCTGAGGAGCTGATCGTCGACGCGCTGGGCGGTGCGGCGCAGCGCCAGCTCGCGCAGGGCCGTCAGGTTGCCCGGCGAGAAATAGTTCTCGACCGCCCGGGATGCGGTCCTGGGCAGGTAGACCTTGCCGTCATGCAGGCGCTTGATCAGATCATCGGGCGTCAGGTCGATGATCTCGACATCGTCGGCCCGGTCGATGATCGAGTCCGGCACCGTCTCGCGCACCCGGATGCGGGTGATCTGCGCCACGACGTCGTTGAGGCTCTCGACATGCTGGATGTTCAGGGTGGTGTAGACGTCAATGCCGGCAGACAAAAGCTCCTGGACATCGAGATAGCGCTTGGGGTGGCGGCTGCCGGTGACATTGGTGTGGGCCAGTTCATCGACGAGGACGAGCGCCGGGCGCCGCGCCAGAATGGCGTCGATATCCATTTCCTCGAGCCGGCGGTCCTTATACGCGACGCTGACGCGGGGAATGATCTCGAAGCCCTCGACCAGAGCCTCCGTCTCCTGGCGGCCATGGGTCTCGACCACGCCGATGACCACGTCGACGCCATCGGCCTTGCGCGCCCGCCCCGACAGCAGCATCTCATAGGTCTTGCCGACGCCGGGAGCCGCGCCGAGGAAGATCTTCAGGCGGCCCCGGTCCTCGCGCTCCGCGCTTTCGAGCAGCGCATCCGGCGAGGGCCGGCTCCTGGTCTCGCGCATGTCGTCGGGCATCGGCTTTCAACGTCCGGTGGGACTCTCCGGGGCATCGTCGCGATGCCTCGGAAAGCGATTGTTAGCGGGCGCTGCGATCCAGCGCGAGGTTCAACGCGAGCACGTTGACGACGGGCTCTCCCAGCAGGCCGAGCTTGCGCCCCTCGACATGGCTGTCGACCAGCGCCTTGACCGAGGCCTCGTCGAGGCTGCGCGCCTTGGCCACCCGCGCGACCTGGAAATAGGCAGCCTCCGGCGTGATATGCGGATCGAGACCGCTGCCCGAGGTCGTGACGAGATCGATCGGGACCGGCGCGCCCGGGTTGCTCTCCTTCAGCGTCGCGACATCGTCCTTGATCCTGTCGATCAGCTTCTGGCTGGTCGGGCCAAGATTGGAGCCGACGGAGTTCGCGGCATTGTAGGGCGCGTCTACCGTCTTCGAGGCATCGGCCGGATCGGCCGCCGAGGTGGCCGAGGGGCGGCCGTGGAAGTAGCGCTCGCCCGTAAAGTTCTGGCCGATCAGCGAGGAGCCGATCACCTTGCCGTCCTTCTCGATCAGGCTGCCGGCGGCCTGGCGCGGGAACAGCGCCTGGGCGAGGCCGGTCATCCCCAGCGGATAGGCCAGGCCGGTGATGACGGTAAGCGCGATGATCATGACGATCGCGGGGCGGATTTGCTTGAGCATGGGGCGGTCCTTTAGACGAGGCCGATTACACGAGACCGATGGCGCTGATGGCCATGTCGATGGCCTTGATGCCGACGAAGGGAACGATGATGCCGCCGAGCCCGTAGATGAGCAGGTTGCGGCTGAGCAGGGCGCCGGCGCCGACGGGCCGATACTTCACACCTTTCAGCGAGAGCGGGATCAGGGCGACGATGATCAGCGCATTGAAGATGATCGCCGAGAGAATGGCGCTCTGCGGCGTCTGCAAGCCCATGACGTTGAGCGCGCCGAGCTGCGGATAGAAGGCCAGGAACATCGCCGGGATGATGGCGAAATACTTGGCGACGTCGTTGGCGATCGAGAAGGTCGTCAGCGCGCCGCGCGTCATCAGGAGCTGCTTGCCGATCTCGACGATCTCCACGAGCTTGGTCGGATCGCTGTCGAGATCGATCATGTTGCCGGCTTCGCGCGCCGCGACCGTGCCGGTGTTCATGGCGACGCCGACATCAGCCTGGGCGAGTGCCGGCGCATCGTTGGTGCCGTCGCCGCACATGGCGACGAGCTTGCCCTTGGCCTGCTCCTCGCGGATCAAGGCGAGCTTGTTCTCAGGCGTCGCCTGGGCGAGGAAATCATCGACGCCGGCCTCGGCCGCGATCGCAGCCGCCGTCATCGGATTGTCGCCGGTGATCATCACCGTGCGGATGCCCATGCGGCGCAGTTCGGCGAAGCGCTCCTTGATGCCGCCCTTGACGATGTCCTTGAGGTGGATGACGCCGAGCAGGCGGCCGTCCCTGACCACGGCGAGCGGGGTGCCGCCCGCCTTGGCGATCTCGTCGGCGATCCCTTGAATCTCGCGGATGGTTTCGCCGCTGGCGCGGGTGCTGCCCGTCGCGACGGCGCCCGCATCGACATGTTTCAGCACCGCCTCGACGGCGCCCTTGCGGATCGAGGAGCCGTCGAGATCGACGCCGCTCATCCGGCTCTGGGCGGTGAAGGGCACGAAGGTCGCGTGCAGGCTCGCCATGTCGCGGGCGCGAATGCCGTATGTCTCCTTGGCGAGCACGACGATCGAGCGGCCCTCGGGGGTCTCGTCAGCGAGCGAGGCGAGTTGCGCCGCATCGGCCAGTTCCTGCTCGGTGACGCCGCGAACCGGACGGAACTGCGTCGCCTGGCGGTTGCCCAGCGTGATCGTGCCGGTCTTGTCGAGCAGGAGCGTGTCGACGTCGCCGGCCGCCTCGACGGCACGTCCCGACATCGCCAGCACGTTGAAGCGCACGAGACGGTCCATGCCGGCGATGCCGATGGCGGAGAGCAGCGCGCCGATCGTGGTCGGGATCAGCGTGACGAACAGCGCGACGAGCACGATCACAGGGATGTAGCCGCCGGCATAGGAGGCGAAGCTCGGGATCGTCGCCGTCGCCAGCACGAAGATCAGCGTCATGCCCGCAAGCAGGATGTTGAGAGCGATCTCGTTGGGGGTCTTCTGGCGCTCGGCGCCCTCGACCAGCGAAATCATCCGGTCGATGAAGGTCGAGCCGGCGGCTGCCGTGATACGGACGCGGATCCAGTCGGACAGGACCTGCGTGCCGCCGGTGACGGCCGAACGGTCGCCGCCGGATTCGCGGATGACCGGGGCCGATTCGCCGGTGATGGCGGCTTCGTTGACCGAGGCGACACCCTCGATGACCTCGCCATCGGAGGGGATGATGTCGCCCGCCTCGACGATGACGACGTCGCCGACCTTCAGGCTGTTGCCCGGCACGATCCTGAACTTGGCACGGTCGTCGCCGGAGAGAAGCTTGGCCTGGGTTTCGGTGCGGGTGCGCCGCAGCGACTCGGCCTGCGCCTTGCCGCGCCCTTCGGCGACGGCTTCTGCGAAATTGGCGAAGAGCACGGTGAACCAGAGCCAGATGACGATCTGGAAGGAGAAGCCGAGGCTGGCTCCACCGGTCGTGAGATCCCTGAGGAACAGCACGGTGGTCAGAGCCGAGACGACGGCGACGACGAACATCACCGGGTTGCGGGCGAGGCTGCTTGGATCGAGCTTGCGGACGGCACCGCCCAGCGCGGGGACGAGGATGCGCGTGTCCAGGATGCTCGCGGATTTGGACGGGCTCATGAGAGAGACTCCAGCGTGAATGTTTGAGAGCAGCGGGACCGGTCGGTCATGGCCGCACCGTCAGAAGGTCTGGCCGAGCAGCATTGCGAGATGCTCGACGATCGGCCCCACGGCCAGCGCCGGGAAGAAGGTCAGGCCGCCGACGATCAGGATCACGCCGGCCAGCAGCCCGACGAAGAGCGGCCCGTCGGTCGGGAAGGTGCCGGCCGAGGCGGCCACTGTCTTCTTGCCCACGAGCGAGCCTGCCATCGCCAGGGCCGGGATGATGATCATGAAGCGCCCGATCAGCGCGGCGATGCCGATGGTGATGTTGTACCAGGGCGTGTTGCCGGAGAGTCCGCCGAAGGCCGAGCCATTGTTGGCCGCCGCCGAGGTGTAGGCGTAGAGGATCTCGGAGAAGCCGTGCGGGCCGGCGTTGCCGACCGAGGCGACCGCGCTCGGCAGGACAACCGCGATCGCCGTGAAGATCAGCATGACCGCCGGCAGGCAGAGGATGGCCAGGACCGCCATCTTGACCTCCGTGGCCTCGATCTTCTTGCCGAGATATTCCGGCGTGCGGCCGACCATCAGGCCGGCGACGAAGACCGCGAGCACGACGAAGAGCAGGATGCCGTAGAAGCCGGCGCCGACGCCGCCGACGATGATCTCGCCGAGCTCCATGTTGATCAGCGGAATCAGGCCACCCAGCGCTGTGAAGCTGCCATGCATGGCGTTGACCGCGCCGCAGGATGCAGCCGTGGTGATGACGGCAAACAGCGCCGAGAGCGAGATGCCGAAGCGGACCTCCTTGCCCTCCATGTTGCCGCCCTGGAGGCCCAGCGCGTGGACCAGCGGGTTGCCGGCGGCTTCCGCCCAGTAGCAGATGGCGACACCGGCCAGGAACAGCACGCCCATGGTGGACAGGATCGCCCAGCCCTGCCGCTGATTGCCGACCATGCGGCCGAAGACATTGGTCATCGCGGCGCCGATGGCGAAGATCGAGACCATCTGGATCAGGTTGACGATCGCGTCGGGGTTCTCGAAAGGATGGGCGGAATTGGCGTTGAAGAAGCCGCCGCCATTGGTGCCGAGCATCTTGATCGCGAGTTGCGAGGCGACGGGGCCGACGGCGATCGTCTGCTGGA
The DNA here is from genome assembly GCF_001298265.1 of Allobosea vaviloviae. Lineage (GTDB taxonomy): Bacteria > Pseudomonadota > Alphaproteobacteria > Rhizobiales > Beijerinckiaceae > Allobosea > Allobosea vaviloviae_B. Next base: position 240,234 of record NZ_LGSZ01000048.1, read on the forward strand.
CGCCTTCCAGCGTGGTCGCCTCGATGGAGGACCCGAGCGTCTGCGGCACGCCGAGTGCGACATAGACGAGCGTCAGGACGATGCAGAGAGGCAGCAGGACGTAGAGGGTGGCACGGGTCATATCGACCCAGACATTGCCGATCGACTTGGCCGAGGCCCTGGCGAAGCCACGGATCAGCGCGACCGCGATGGCGATGCCGGTGGCGGCCGAGAGGAAGTTCTGCACGGTGAGTCCGACCATCTGGGTCAGGTAGGACATCGTGCTCTCGCCGCCATAGTTCTGCCAGTTGGTGTTGGTGACGAAACTGGCCGAGGTGTTGAAGGCCAGTTCGGGACCGACCGCCGCCATGCCCTGCGGGTTCAGCGGCAACACGTCCTGAAGCCGCATCAGGAGGTACAGCACGAGAAAGCCGGCGAGGTTGAAGAACAGCATGCCGGCCGCATAGGTCGTCCAGTGCTGGTCCTCGCGCTCGCTCGTGCCGGCGAGGCGATAGAGCGCGCGCTCGACGGGTCCCATGACCGGCGAGAGCAGGGTGCGCTCGCCCTTGAAGACGCGCGTCATGAAGCCGCCGAGCGGTTTCACGAGCAGAACGACGATCCCGCAGAAGGCGAGGATCTGGATCCATCCGTTGAGAGTCATGCCGTTGAGAATCATGGCTGTGGCTTTCCGGGCATTGCGCGTGGCGGTCAGAACCGCTCGGGTCGAACGAGGGCGTAGGTCAGGTAAGCGAGGAGAAACAGGGTCACCGCGCCGCCCAGGATGTATTCAAACAGCATTTTACGCTCCCGACCGGTCAGATACTGGAACAGAACTTGATGTAGGCAAATGATATGCCGAAGAATAACAGGCCCGTTCCTAGTAGAACGATGTCCATGACACGGTGTCCTTGCAGTTGGGCGTCAGCGCGATTGGTAAACACGATCGTCATCGCCGGACTGGCAGGCATTCCGTGGCCCGCCATGCGGCCGACCGCACGTCAGCCCGGGATAGGACGATGATATGGCGTCGAACCGCATAGGGGTTCGAGACAGGCCGCAGGGGAAAGACATAAAAAAACTATAGGAAAATGCGGGATTCGCTGTCGGCGACGAGGAGCAGCAGGCGGAGCGGACGAGGTTGCGGCGCTCGCCGCAGACGCCGATGCACGGGTCTATGCCTCGGGCAGCGAGGACAGCCTGACCGGCCTTCCGCCATCACTGCCGATCGTCGAATACAGCCACAGTCCCGACTCTGCCGACCTCCAGCGCAGGACCACGTCGATTCTCAAGCGCCGTGATCGCAGCCGGCTAACAATCTACAGGGCGGCGTCGGTCTCAGCGACGATGATCGCGAGCTGATGAGTCCGCAGCAGCGTTCATCGCCTCATGAATGCGGATCGAGAACGCGCTCGAACCTGTCGAATTCGATGCAGGCGAGTTTGCCGTCGACGCGCTCCGTGCGCCGGACATAGACGGTCTGGATGATGTCGCGCTTCTCCGCGCCGATCTCGATGGGCCCGCGCGGGCTCTCGATCGACAGCCCCTTGAGCGCCTCGATCAGCGCATCGCCACCGACCTTGCCGCCGCTCCTGGTAAGCCCCGCATTGAGCACGGCGAGGCCGTCATAGGCGGTCATCGCCATGTAGTTGGCGGGATAGTCGCCATGCTGCGCCTGGTAGCCGGCGATGAACCGGCGGTTGAGGGCGGAGTCGTGGGCGCTCGAATAATGATGCGTGGTGATCAGCCCCAGGCCCGCCTCGCCGGCGGCCTGCATGTAGCTGTCGTCCATGGCCTCGCCAGTCGCGAGCAGCTTGATGCCGGCTTCCGCCAGACCGCGCTCGCGGGCGGCCTTGAGGAAATTGTTGGGCAGGTCGCCGGACGGGAAGAAGAAGAACACGGCGTCGGGCTTCTCGTCGCGGACGCGCTGGACATAGGCCGAGACATCGACCCCCGCCAGCGGCACGCGCAGCGCGTTCACGACCCGGCCGCCCTCGGCGGCGAAGCTGGTGGCGAAGGCCTTCTCGGCATCGACGCCCGGCGCGTAGTCGGAGACGACGGTGATCGCGGTCCGCAGACCCTGCCGGCCGGCCCATATGCCCATCGGCGCGCTGACCTGCCCGACCGTGAAGGAGATGCGGGCGATATAGGGCGAGCGGCTGGGGATGACCGAGGCGCTGGCATTGAGGATGATGCAGGGAATCCTGGCCTGCGTCAGAACCGGGCCTATCGCGATGGCGTTGGGGCTGAAATCGAGCCCCATGACAAGGTCGATCCTGTCGCGGGTGACCAGCTCGCGGACGAAGCGGATGGCGAGGTCCGGCGCCGAGCCGCCCGTGTCGCGCCGGATGATCTCGATGTCGCGCCCACCGACCTTGCCGCCGTTCTGCCTGAGCCAGAGCGCCATGCCGTTGTCCATCTGCCGGCCATAGTCGGCATAGGGACCGGAATAGCTGGCGATCATACCGATCCGGAGCGGGCCGGACTGCGCCAGCGCGGGCTGGTCGAGCACTGCGCCCGCCGCCGTGCCGAGCGCGCCTGCGCCCAGGGCCGTCAACGCGGCGCGGCGGCTGATGCCGCTCGCTCGTTGCCGCGCTGCGTCGAATTCGTCGCGCTCCAGGCCTGCCGTCATCGTCTTCGTCGTCCCGATTCTGCCGCGGTCGTCATCCCATGTTCCGTGAGAGCTTGATATAGCCGCGACATTCGATGAAATCCGCACGCGGCGCATTTCCGAAACGCGCAATCGTTGCCAGATGGACACCGTCATGCCGGCCACTCCCGCCAATCCGAGCCCCGCCACGCGCAGCGACAGCGATTTCGATCTCGTCGTCATCGGCGCCTCCTATGCCGGCGTCGGCGTGGTGGCTGCGGCGCGGGAGGCCGGTTTTGCCGGGCGCATCGCGCTCATCGGCGACGAGGCCGACCTCCCCTATCAGCGGCCGCCCCTGTCGAAGGGCTTCCTGCTCGGCAAGGCCGGGCTGGCGAGCCTGCCCTTGAAGGCGGAGTCGTTCTACGCCGAGGCGCAGGTCGCGTTCATGGCGGGACGACGCGCCGTCGCGCTGGACCGGCAGACGCGCCGGGTGCTGCTGGACGACGGCAGCGCGATCGGCTTTCGGACGTTGGCTCTCACGACCGGGGCGCGCGCCGCCGCGCTGCGCTGTGCGGGCGCCGAACTCGACGGCGTCCTCTCGCTGCGCTCGCTGGACGATGCTCGCGCCCTGAGCGAACGGCTCCCCCCCCCCCCGGCGATCGTCATCATCGGCGGCGGCTTCATCGGGCTCGAGGTCGCCTCGGCAGCGGTCACGCTCGGCAAGCGGGTGAGCGTCGTCGAAGCGGGCCCGCGCCTGATCGGCCATGCCGTCGCGCCGGAAATCTCCGCTTTCGTGCAGCACGTCCATGAGGAGCGCGGCGTCACGGTGAAGCTTGCGACGAAGGTCGAGCGGATCGAGGGCGAGGCCGGCCGGGTCGCAGCCGTGATCTGCGCCGACGGTTCGCGCCTGCCTTGCGACCTCGTGCTCGCGGCGGTGGGCGCGGTACCCAATACGGAACTCGCGATCGAGGCGGGGCTCACCGTCGAGGACGGCATCGTCGTGGACGAATTCTGCCGCAGTTCCGATCCCGACATCTTCGCGGCGGGCGACTGCACCAGCCATCCCAATGCTTTCGCGCGGCGGCGGATGCGGCTGAGTTCCGTCCAGAACGCCCATGACCAGGGCCGCGTCGCCGGCAACGCCATTGCCGGCAAGCTCGAACCCTACGAGGCCGTGCCGTGGTTCTGGTCCGACCAGTATGACGTCAAGCTGCAGATGGTCGGCATCGGCGTGCCCGGTGGCCTTGCCGTCCTGCGCGGTTCGATGGAAGAGGGGCGGTTCTCGCTGTTCCGCTATGATGGCGACCGGCTCGCCGCGATCGAGAGCATCAACCGGCCGGCCGACCATATGATGGGCCGACGCCTGATCGCGGCGGGCATTTCGCCGACGCCGGAGCAGGCTGGCGATGCGGGATTCGATCTGCGCGCGCTGACCTGAGGCCCGCCACCTGCGCCGCCTTCAAAATGCCGCTTGCCAGCCGGCGGGAATGGGAGTGCCATGCCGTAGGGGCAAACGCGCCCTTGCGATGGAGACGATCATGTTGAGGGATGCCATCCTTGCCAGCGCTGCCCTGTTGGCGGCAGCCGCCCTGCCGGTCACCCCGGCGGCGGCGCTGACGATGAAGGAATGCAGCGTCAAATATCAGGACGCCAAGAAGGCCAACACGCTCAAGGGCCAGAAGTGGAACGACTTCCGCAAGGCCCAGTGCGGCGACGACGATGCGGACGACAACGAGGCGGCAGCCGCCGTGACCGAGCCGGCAGCACCGGCGACGCCAGCCAAGCCCGCCGCGACGCCCGCCAGCGCACCGGCCAAACCCGCCGCCGCACCGGGCAAGGCGAAGGCCGCCGTGTTCCCGAAGGCCGTCGCGTCGAAGTATTCGGACCTGTCGGCCGGCAAGGCGCGGCTCAAGACCTGCGCGGACCAGTACAACGCCAACAAGGCATCGAACGCCAATGGCGAGCTGAAATGGATCGAGAAGGGCGGCGGCTACTGGAGCCAGTGCAACAGCAAGCTCAAGGGCTGATCTCGGGAGCGGCGGCATCGAAAAGCCGAATTCGCTCCAATCCGAAGGAGGACCGTCATCCCGGGCTTGACCCGGGATCCATGCCGGAGCGCTTCCGAGGAAGGTTCAGGCATGGATCCCGGATCTCCGCTTCGCGGCGTCCGGGATGACGGCGCGGATTCGATAGCGCCAGACGCGTCCCCGGCTGCAGCACGTTGCATTCAGCCCGCGAGTGAGGCCCGCGCCTGCGCGTATTCGCTGGCGAGCCGCGCGCCGAGTTCGGCCACGCTCGGCACGTCCTCGATCGAGCCTACGCCCTGGCCTGCCGACCAGATCGTCTTCCAGACCTTGGCTTCGCTGGCCATGTCGAGCTTGCCGTGGGAGGTCAGATTGTCGGGGTCGAGCCCGGCGGCCTGAATGCTCTCGCGCATGAAATTCGCGTTCACGCCGCTGATTGCGGGGGTGTAGAGGATGTCGGCGGCACTGGTGCGCAGCAACATCGCCTTGTAGGCGGGATCGGCCAGGCTTTCCGTCGTCGCGATGAAGCGGGTGCCGAGATAGGCGAGATCGGCCCCCATAAGCTGCGCGGCCGCGATCTGCGCCCCGCTCGAGATCGCGCCGGCGAGCACGATCGTGCCGGAAAAGAAGCGCCTGATCTCCGCGACCAGCGCAAAGGGGCTCAGCGTGCCGGCATGGCCACCCGCGCCCGCAGCCACGGCGATGATGCCGTCGACGCCGGCCTCGGCCGCCTTCTGCGCGTGGCGCAGGCTGATGACGTCGTGGAAGACCGCGCCACCATAGCCATGCACGGCCTTGACGATGTCGGGTACGGCGCCGAGCGACGTGATGACCAGCGGCACCTTGTGCTGCGCCGTGATCGCCAGATCCTGCTCGAGGCGCGGATTGGTGCGGTGGACGATCAGGTTCACGCCGAAGGGCGCCGCATCGGGACTGCCGGACAGGCGCCCCTGGATCTCGTCGAGCCAGGCGGCGTAGCCCTCGCTGCTGCGTTGGTTGAGCGCCGGGAAGGTGCCGACCATGCCGGCCTTGCAGGTCTCGATCACGAGATCGGGACCCGAGACCAGGAACATCGGGGAGGCGATCACGGGAAGGCGCAGGCGGCCAGTGAGCGAGGCAGGTAGCGGCACGGTTTCATCCCCTCGGACGGTGTTTTGCTCTTGTCGCAGCATCGCTCGTATCAGCGCGCGCGCATGTGTGGAAGCCGCCGCAGGGCCGGGGCGCGCGAGACGCGCTTGCCAAACGGCACGCGCCGGGCGAATCCGGATGGAGCGATTTATCCGAAGCCGGCCGATCCTGGAGAGAGCGACGTGAGCACACCGAACCAGCGTGATTTCGAGCAGCCCGGCCGTTCGGTGGTGATGGGCCGGCGCGGCATGGCCGCGACCTCGCACCCGACCGCGACGCTCACCGCGATCTCGATCCTGCAGGCGGGCGGCAACGCGATCGATGCGGCGGTGGCGGCCTGCGCCGTGCAATGCGTCGTCGAGCCGGGCTCGACCGGCATCGGCGGCGATTGCTTCGTGCTGCTGGCGGCTGGCGGCAGCGACAAGGTCATCGCCTATGACGGCTCGGGCCGCGCGCCGGCGGCCGCAACGCTCGACTGGTATCTTGAGCATGGCTTCACGGAGATCCCGCGCCAGTCCGCCCATGCCGTGACCGTTCCCGGCTCCGTCGAGGCGTGGGCGACGCTGGTCAAGGACCATGGCCGCCTGCCGTTGGCGCAGCTGCTGGAACCGGCCATCGCACTCGCCCGCGACGGCTATGCGGTGGCGCCGCGCGTCGCGGCCGACTGGGCCGGGCAGGCCGCGCTGCTGGCCAAGGATCCGCACGCCGCCCGCGTCTTCCTGCCGGGCGGGCGGGCGCCGCTGGCGGGCGAGGTCCACCACCAGCGCGAGCTGGCAGCGACGCTGCAGGCCATCGCCGAGCGCGGACCGGACGCCTTCTATGAAGGCGAGATCGCGCAGGACATGGTCGACCGCCTGCGCGAGCTCGGCGGGCTGCACACGCTGGAGGATTTCAAGGAGGCGAAGGGCGGCTATGTCACGCCGATCAAGACAAGCTTCCGCGGCCACGAGGTGCATGAATGCCCGCCCGCCGGCCAGGGCGTGATCGCGCTGATGATCCTCAACATCCTGTCGGGCTTCGAGCCGGGCGACGACCCGCTCTCGGCGGACCGCCTGCATGTCGAGATCGAAGCGTCGCGGCTGGCCTACTCCGTCCGCGACGCGGTTCTGGCCGATCCGAGCCAGAGCAAGGTGCCGCTGGACTGGCTGTTGTCCGAGGAGCTGGCGGCGGAGCTGCGCGGCAAGATCGACCTGAAGCAGGCGATCACGGAACTGCCCTCCTTCTCGGCCTCGGCGGTCGAGCACGCCGATACGGTCTATATCAGCGTCGTCGACGGCGACGGCATGGCGGTGAGCTTCATCAACTCGGTCTTCAACCCCTATGGCGCCGCATTGGTCGCACCCAAGAGCGGCGTGCTGCTGCAGAACCGCGGCCAGGGCTTCGTGCTCAAGGCCGGACACCCCAATGCGATCGCGCCGCGCAAGCGCCCGCTGCACACGATCATTCCGGGCATGATGACGCGCGACGGCAAGGTCTGCCTGTCCTTCGGCGTGATGGGCGGCCATTATCAGGCGATGGGCCATGCCCATCTCGTCAGCAAGCTGGTCGACTACGGCCTCGACCTGCAGAGCGCGATCTCGCTGCCGCGTGTCTTCCCGCGCCCGGGCCAGACGGCAATCGAGGCGGAAAAGACGCTGCCTGCGGCGGTGAAGGCCGAGCTGGAGCGGCGCGGCTTCTCCTTCACGGCGCCGGCGGCCGCGATCGGCGGCGGGCAGGCGATCGCGATCGACCATGAGCGCGGCGTGCTGCTCGCAGGCTCCGACCACCGCAAGGACGGCTGCGCGCTGGGGTGGTGACGGAGCGCAGAGCCCACCGGGGGGCGCCAGACGGTCTCGCTAGGTCCCTCTGGTGGGGCAGCACCGTGCGCCGGGCGCTTTTGCCGGCGCATCCACTATGTGAATGACGTGGCAGCGGCATGGCTCCCCTACCATCGAGACGTGAACTGGCGTGATCGCGACTTCGGGCGCGGATCTGGATCGCGAGGAACCGTCGATGGCAATGCTGTACACCATGCGCAAGCTGAGCTGGAGCGTCATCTGCTCGCGCGGAAACCAGTACTTCTGGTGGGCCTATCATTTCGACGGCAAAAGCTCAGTGACCTGGGTCGACGAAAACAACAAGATGACCGGGAGCGGAACCTACAAGATCACCGGCAATGTCATGAAAATGACGTGGTTCAAATCGGCCACGACCGAGTCCTGGGATGTCCCGATCGACACGAACAACTGGACCGGCCGCTGCCGAATGAAGGGACTGGACTATCAACTCGTCGCCAAGGCGCGAAATTTCAAGCCGGCGCCGGAGGACGAGATCGAGCCCGCCTATCAGGAGATCAGGTCGCCGGCGGAAAAGACCGCGATGCTGGAGCAGTGCTCGCAGGCACTCGGCTACATCGTGCACTCGCAGACCAATATGGAAATCTGGTTGAGCACCGTCGCGATCTGTTACGGCAGCGCCTATCAGTCCTTCAACTCGGTCATGAACGAGATCTCGGCCACGCAGAAGCTCGCTTACGACGTCCTGCTTCAGCTCTCGCTCGCATTTCTGGGAGGGGCTGGCGGCGCCGCGGCCGGGCTGGTGGCCGGAAAGGTCGTCAAGGAGGTGATGGCAAGCGCAGCGGGCCAGAGCTTTATCATCGACGGCATCAAGGACATGGCCAAGTACTCGATCCGTACCACCGGAGCGGAGGTCTTCAAAGCGCGGAACGGCGCTCGAATGCCGGTCGAACCTTTCCTTTGGAAGGAGAACGTCAGGCGCGTCGTGCTGGCCGAATTCGGTCTTGCCACAGCGGGGCTGAATTTCTGGCGCGAGGGCATCAACAATGACAACGACTATCTTCCTGCCGGGTTCGATCCGCTCGCCGAAATCAAGCAGGACCTCCAGATCACGGCCAACGGGCAGCGGATTCCAGTCAACAATCTGCCGCCGCTCGACGAGAACGCGCTCCAGTTCGCCTATGAACGCAGCTGGCTCGTAGGCTGGCTCGAAAAATGCGCCGACAGCGTCACGGTCATACCCGGCGTACGCGCTTCGGTTGCCGACACCCTGACCGACTACGGTCTCAGGATCGGGGTCTCGAACATCAGACAGCTGGTCAAGAACGCCATTCCGATCGACTACGACCCGATGCTGATATACGGCGCGCCGCAATAGGCGCGGGGATGACAGCGCTCAAGAATCCATCTTCAGCGCCGCGATGAAGGCTTCCTGCGGGATTTCGACCTTGCCGAACTGCCGCATCTTCTTCTTGCCTTCCTTCTGCTTGTCCAGAAGCTTGCGCTTGCGCGAGGCATCGCCGCCATAGCACTTGGCCGTGACGTCCTTGCGCAGCGCGCGGATGGTCTCGCGTGCGATGATCTTGCCGCCGATCGCCGCCTGGACGGGGATCTGGAACATGTGCGGCGGGATCAGGTCCTTGAGCTTCTCGCACATGGCGCGACCGCGGGCATCCGCGCGTGAGCGGTGGACCAGCATGGACAAGGCGTCCACCGGCTCGGCATTGACAAGGATCGACATGCGCACGAGGTCGCCCTCGCGATAGTCGGTGATGGCATAGTCGAAGGAGGCATAGCCCTTCGAGATCGACTTCAGCCGGTCGTAGAAGTCGAACACCACCTCGTTCAGCGGCAGGTCGTAGATGACCTTGGCGCGCGAGCCGACATAGGACAGGTCGGTCTGAACGCCGCGACGGTCCTGGCAGAGCTTCAGGACCGAGCCGAGATATTCGTCGGGCGTAAAGATCGTCGCCTTGATCCAGGGCTCCTCGATCGTCTCGATCTTCATGACGTCGGGCATATCGGCGGGGTTGTGCAGTTCCAGCACCGTGCCGTCGCGCAGGTTCAGGTGATAGACCACCGAGGGCGCGGTCGAGATCAGGTTGAGGTTGAACTCGCGCTCCAGCCGCTCCTGGATGATCTCCAGATGCAGCAGCCCGAGGAAGCCGCAGCGGAAGCCGAAGCCGAGCGCGGCGGAGGTTTCCATCTCGTAGGAGAAGCTGGCGTCGTTCAGGCGCAGGCGCGACATGGCGGAGCGCAGCACCTCGAAATCGGCGGCATCGACCGGGAAGATGCCGCAGAACACCACCGGCTGCACCGGCTTGAAGCCCGGCAGCGCCTGCGGCGTCTGGCGTTTCTCGTCGGTGATGGTGTCGCCGACCGCCGTGTCCGCGACCTCCTTGATCGAGGCGGTGAAGAAGCCGACCTCGCCGGGGCCGAGTTCCTTGACCTCGGTCATCTTGGGCTTGAACACGCCGACGCGATCGACGCCATAGGAGGCGTTGGCGCGCATCATGCGGATGGTCATGTTCTTCTTGAGCACGCCGTCGATGACGCGCACGAGCACGACGACGCCGAGATAGGCGTCATACCAGCTGTCGACCAGCAGGCACTTCAGCGGCGCGTCGAGATCGCCCTTGGGCGCGGGCAGCTTCTGGACGATCGCCTCCAGCACGCCCTCGATGTTGATGCCGGTCTTGGCCGAGATCGGCACGGCCTCCGAGGCGTCGAGCCCGATCACGTCCTCGATCTGCTGCTTGATGCGCTCGGGTTCGGCGGCGGGCAGGTCGATCTTGTTGAGGACGGTGACGATCTCGTGGCCGGCGTCGAGCGCCTGGTAGACATTCGCCAGCGTCTGCGCCTCGACGCCCTGCGACGCATCGACGACCAGGAGCGAACCCTCGCAGGCGGCGAGCGACCGAGAGACCTCATAGGCGAAGTCGACATGGCCGGGCGTGTCCATCAGGTTCAGGATGTAATCCTTGCCGTCCTGGGCTCGGTAGTCGAGCCGCACGGTCTGCGCCTTGATGGTGATGCCGCGCTCCTTCTCGATATCCATCGAGTCGAGCATCTGCTCGCTCATGTCGCGCGCCGCCACCGTGCCGGTGGTCTGGATCAGCCGGTCGGCCAGCGTCGACTTGCCGTGGTCGATATGCGCCACGATCGAGAAATTGCGGATGTTGTCGAAGGTCTTCGTGCTCATGGGCGCGGGAATAGCAGCGATGCCGCATCACGCCAAGCTTTTGCGGCGTTCGCGGCTATTCCGCCGCGGCGAGCTGCGGAGGCGTGGGAGAAGGCTCCTCCGCCCAGGTCAAGGCGCGGTAGTCGAAGCCGCTCTCCAGAGTCGGCTTGACCACGGCGAAATAAGGCGAGATGTCGAAATCGCGCGGCATATAGAGCGAATGATGCCTGATGTGCAGGATTTCCTCGAAATCCTCCGCATCCATCGCCTGCGCATATTCCACCGTCGGCAGAACCGGATAGCGCGCCGCCTCAAAAGCCTGCGCGATCAGCGTCGAGCAGATCGCCCGCGTCGGGTCGCCCGAGCCCAGCGCGATCATGCGTCGGCGCCAGCGGGAGGGGACCAGCGGCACGGGGACGAGCCAGCGCAGCAGGTCAACGATGTTCTTGAGATCGTATTGGGTGCCGAGGCGGCCGAGCGCATAGGCGGCGACGCTGGCGCAGCCCGCGGCGTCAAGCCCCTGCGGCCGGCAGATCCGTGTTCCGAAGGCGCCATATTTGGACAAGGGCGAAAGCACGCAGCCGACATCCATCTCGACCTCGACCAGGACGAGCGGCTCGCCATCCGGGCTGAACTGGTCGGTTTCACCGACGTAAAGGGCCGCGTGCGACCAAGTCGACTGGGTCAGATACTTGATCGCGGTCGAGACCTTCATGCCGCCCTCGACCAGCAGCACATCACCTGGCCTTAGCACGCTCCTGAGCCGCGCCAGCGCCTTCGCGTCGACCGGGCTGGCCTCCTGGCGATTGCGCGTAATGAAACGCACGACCGTCTGCCCAAGCCACTCGAGCCCCCTGTTCATGGCTGCTCTCCTCCGTCTCGCTTCCGTCGACGGCGCCATCTTCGGCGTCATTGACGTCTACCCTTGCGGCACACCGGTAAGTTTTCAGCAAATCGGGCGCCGTACCGCGCAATTCCGGTCGAGAGACTTCAAGTTGTAGTGAAAGCGAGGTTCATGCCGCCTACCCGTGAAAAGGCGGCGTTCGATGAGATCCTTACCCCGACCACGTTAATTCCATCAAGAGCCATTGTAATTCCTATATAATGGAATATCATGGGTCTGATGGAGAAGCTGAACGACCTCGATCTCGACAAACGCCTGGGTGAGCGAATCAGGCGGCTGCGCCTCGCTGCCGGGATGACGCTCGACCAACTGTCCGAACGCTCGGGCGTCAGCCGCGCGATGATCTCGCGGGTCGAGAGGGGGGAATCGAGTCCGACGGCAGCGCTGCTGGACCGAATCTGCGCCGGTCTCGGGATCTTCCTGTCGGCGCTGTTTCGCGACGAGGACCATGGCGGCCCGCTGGTGCGGCGCGCGGATCAACCGGTCTGGGCCGATCCGGCCAGCGGCTATGTCCGGCGCAATGTGTCGCCGGCGGGCACCGGCTCGGGCGTCGAGATCGTCGAGGTCGAGATGCCGGCCGGCGCGCGCGTCCTGCTCGACGCGGCTCGCAGCGCCCACAGGCTCGACCAGCAGGTCTGGGTTCTGGCCGGCGAGATGGTGATCATGTTCGGTGGCGCCGAGCACCGGCTGTCGGCCGGCGACTGCCTGCAGATGCTGCTCGACGGGCCGATCGCCTACCACAACCCCGGCAGCGTCTTGGCGCGCTATGCCGTCGTGCTGACCACGCCCGGCCGCGCGCCGCTCGAAGGATAACCATGATGCCGGTGGACGAGCCCCTGGTCGAAACGCTTTCTCCCGACGCCGCCCGGGCGGCTATCCCGGCGCTGGTCGCGATCCTCGACGATTGCGTCGCCCATGGCGCCTCGGTCGGCTTCATGGCGTGGAATACGCCGGAGGACTATCGCGGTTTCTGGAGCGGGGTTGCAGGCGAGGTCGAAGCCGGCCGCACGATTCTTCTGGCTGCGCGCCTGGCCGGCGAGATCGTCGGCACGGCGCAGCTTCAGCTGATCGGCAAACCCAACCAGCCGCACCGGGCCGAGGTCGCCAAGGTGCTCGTCCATTCGCGGGCGCGCCGGCGTGGGATCGGCGAGGCGCTGATGCAGGTGGTCGAAGCCGAGGCCCGCAAGGCCAGGCGCGACCTGCTGGTGCTCGACAGCGACGAGGGGGGCGCGGCGCGGCGGCTCTACAATCGGCTCGGCTGGACGGAAGCCGGCACGATCCCCCGGTTCGCGCTGTTGCCGGACGGCCGCTTCTGCGGCTCGACCTTCTTCTACAAATCGCTCGCCTGAAGCGGGCCGTCAGGCCTCGGGCTCGGGCTCAGCTTGGCGGAAATAGGGCTCGACCTCGCCCTTGAGCTTCACCGTCATCGGATTGCCGAAGCGGTCCTTGGCGTTGCCGGCGGTCAGGCGGACCCAGCCCTCGCTGACGCAGTATTCCTCGACATTGGTCTTCTCGACGCCCTTGAAGCGGATGCCGATGTCCCGCGCGAGCAACTCCTCGTCGTAGAAGGGGCTGTTGGGGTTGGAGGAGAGGCGGTCAGGCAGGGTGTCGGTCATGATGTCTGGCCTTGCAAAGCATGATCTGGGCGCGAGGAGGCTCGCTGTTGCGGCAGAGGTAGCGCGATCCGGCGGCGATGCCAAATCCGCCGGAGATCAACGTCCGCCGGCCTGCTCGATCAACGCCGCGACCGCACGCTGGCCTTTCTGGCGGGCATGCGCCAGCGGCGTCACGCCGTCCTTGTCGGGCCGGCTCGGATCGGCACCGGCGGCCAGAACCAGCTTCGCCACCTCCTGATGGCGCGGGCCGCCGTCACCGAGGATCACGATCTCCAGCAGGCAGGTCCAGCCGAGATCATTGACGTGGTCGACGTCGATGCCGCTGGTCAGGAGAAGCTTCACAGCCTCGACATGGGCGCGTTCGCAGGCGGGGATGAGCGCATTGCCGCCATAGCGGTTGCGGATCGTCAGATCGGGCTTGCGCGGCAGCATCGCCGCGATGATCTCGGCACGCCCCGATGCGCCGGCCAGAAGCCAGGGCGTATCGCGATTGGCGGCCTGCGTATTCGGGCTCGCGCCGGCTTCGAGCAGGGCATGGGCGACCGCGACATGGTTTCCCGCAACCGCAAGCAGCAGGGCACTGCGCCGCTGAGCGTCCTGCGCTTCGAGCGCCGCCCCGGCCGCGATGAGACGGGCCACCTCACCGGCGCGACCTGCGGCGGCGGCATCGATCAGGGCGGATTCCGTTGCGCCGGCGGCCGTCGTCATCAGCATCAAACCCAGAATGGCGCTGCGCAGACGGCGCGCGCTGCTCACCGCCCGCCATCGAGCAAACGCCCGACCACCTTCGCCGTGTAATCCACCATCGGCACGATGCGGGCATAGTTCAGCCGTGTCGGGCCGATGATGCCGACGACGCCGACGATGCGCTGCTCGGCGTCACGGAAGGGCGCCGCCACCATCGAGGAGCCCGACATCGAGAACAGCTTGTTCTCGGAGCCGATGAAGATGCGGACGCCGTCGCCGGCTTCGGCGCGGCTGAGAAGATCGATCACGTCGGTCTGCGTCTCGAGGTCGCCGAAGAGCAGACGGATGCGCTCGAGATCCTCCTGAGCCTTCAAATCCTCCAGCAGATTGGCCTGGCCGCGCACGATCAGGTGGCGGTCGGAACTCGGCCCCGAGGCGGTGGCGATGCCGCTCTCCACCAGGCGTGCCGTCAGCGAATCCAGTTCGCTTTCCATCTGCGCCCGATGCTGGGCGATCTCGGCGCGCAATTCGCCCAGCGTCTTGCCCATGATGCGGGCGTTGAGGAAATTCGCGGCTTCCGTCAGCGCCGAGGCCGGCAGGCCGGGCGGCAAGGCCAGCAGCCGGTTCTCGACCGTGCCGTCATCGGCGACCAGAACGACCAATGCGCGCGCCGGATCGAGCCTGACGAACTCGATGTGCTTCAGCCGCGCATTGGCCTTGGTGGTGACGACGACGCCGGCGCCACGCGACAGGCCCGACAAAAGCGCGGACGCCTCCGTCAGCGTGCCGTCGAGGGTGCGCCCTGTCGCGGCCGCCTTCATCTGCGCCTCGATCCGCGCGCGCTCGTCCGAGGTCAGGTTGCCGACCTCCATCATCGCGTCGACGAAGAAGCGCAGGCCTCTCTCGGTCGGAAGGCGCCCCGCGGAGGTATGCGGCGCGTAGATCAGGCCGGCGAGCTCGAGATCGGTCATCACGTTGCGCACGGTCGCGGGCGACAGTGCCATCGGCAGCAGCCGGGCGATGTTGCGCGAGCCGACCGGCTCGCCGGTGGCGAGATAGCCGTCGACGATCTGGCGGAAAATCTCGCGCGACCGCTGATCGGTCTCGATCAAGCCGCTGGGGGATTCGGGACGTGGCGTGTGAGCGCTCATTGTCAGTGAAAAACCGGATGCGACATGGGGTTATTGTCGGCTTCCGCCCCAAAAGGATCAAGCGGAAACGAAATTCGGCGCACGCCCTCCCTCCCCCTCGTGGGGAGGGGATAGGGGAAGAGCCCGACCTTGCTCCGTCGCACCCGACCGCCTACAAGCCGCCATCTCAAAACAATCAGGATACCGCCATGCGACCCTCCAAACGCGCCGCAGACGAGATGCGCAAGGTCACGCTCGAACGCGGCGTGGTGCGCTATGCGGAAGGCTCCTGCATGGTCACCTTCGGCGAGACCAAGGTGCTGTGCGCGGCGACCGTCGAGGAAAAGGGTCCGCCCTGGCTACGCGGCACCGGCAAGGGCTGGGTCACTGCCGAATACGCGATGCTGCCGCGCGCCACGCATGAGCGCAATCGCCGCGAGGTCACCTCCGGCAAGCCGTCCGGCCGCACGCAGGAGATCCAGCGGCTGGTCGGGCGCTCGCTTCGCGCCGTGGTTGACCTGACCGCGATCGGCGAGCGCCAGATCGTCGTCGATTGCGACGTGCTCCAGGCCGATGGCGGCACCCGCACAGCCTCGATCACCGGCGCCTGGGTGGCGCTGCACGATGCGCTGAAATGGATGGAGGGCCGCTCCATGCTCAAAGGTCCGAACCCGCTGAAGGACCATGTCGCCGCGATCTCGTGTGGCATCGTCGCCGGCAATCCGGTGCTCGACCTCGACTATATCGAGGATTCCGGCGCTCAGACCGATGCGAATTTCGTCATCACCGGCTCGGGCGGCCTCGTCGAGGTCCAGGGCACGGCCGAGGGCGCGCCGTTTTCGGAGGAGGAGCTGATGGCACTGCTCAAGCTCGCCAAGGGCGGGGTGAGCAAGCTGGTGGCACTGCAGAAGGCTGCGGTCGCTTAATAGGCCGATCATCACGCTTGCTCCGAACCACACCGTCATCCCGGACGCAGCGAAGCGGAGATCCGGGATCCATGCCTGAACCTTCCTCGGAAGCGCTCCGGCATGGATCCCGGGTCAAGCCCGGGATGACGGTGCGTTTCCGAGCCAAGAAGGGCTGGACTAGTGATTGAGCACCGCCTCCTTACCGGCAAGGTCGTGATCGCGACCCATAACAAGGGCAAGCTTGTCGAGATGCGCGAGCTGATGGCGCCTTACGGGATCGAACTGGTCTCGGCCGGCGAACTCGGCCTGCCCGAGCCCGACGAGACCGGCTACATGTTCTCCGAGAACGCGGCGATCAAGGCGGTGGCGGCGGCCGAGGCGAGCGGGCTGCCGGCGCTGGCCGACGATTCAGGCATCTGCGTCGATGCGCTCGATGGCGCGCCGGGGCTGTTCTCGGCCAACTGGGCCGGGCCGGGCAAGGATTTCAAGCCGGCGATGGCGCGCGTGCTGGCCGAAATGGCCAAGCGTGGCGCGACGTCTCCTGAACAGCGCAAGGCGCATTTCGTCTCGGCGCTGGTGATCGCCTGGCCGGACGGGCATCAGGAGCTGTTCGAGGGCCGGGTTTACGGCACGATCGTCGACGCGCCACGCGGCACGGGTGGCTTCGGCTACAACCCGATCTTCCAGCCCGAAGGCCACGACCAGACCTTCGCGGAGATGAGCACGACCATCAAGAGCGGACAGGCCGAGGCGCTCTCGCACCGGGCGCGCGCCTTCAAGCTGCTGGCAGCCGCCTGCCTGCGCAAACCGGCATGACCGCGCTCGCCGCCCTCGACAGGCAGCCGATGGTTCCCGACCATCCGACCGCAGGGGCGGGCTTTGCCGTCTATGTGCATTGGCCGTTCTGCCTGGCCAAATGCCCCTATTGCGACTTCAACTCCCATGTTCGGCTGCAACCGCCCGACCAGGCGCGCTATATCGCCGCCTTCCGGCGCGAGCTGGCTCATCGCGCGCAGCTTGCGCCAGGGCGCACAGTCTCCTCGATCTTCTTTGGCGGGGGCACGCCCTCGCTGATGGAGGGGCGGACCGTCGGCGCGATCCTCGATGCGATCGCCGAATTCTGGGTGGTCGATCCCGATTGCGAGGTCTCGCTCGAGGCCAACCCGACCAGCGTCGAGGCCGGGCGCTTCGCGGATTTCCGCGCGGCCGGGGTCAACCGCGTCTCGCTGGGCGTACAGGCCCTCAACGACGCCGATCTCAAGGCGCTGGGCCGGATGCACTCGGCCCAGGAGGCGCTGGACGCGGTCGCGATCGCCCGGAAATATTTCGAGCGCTACTCCTTCGACCTGATCTATGCCCGCTCGCCCGCGCAGACGCCGGCTTTGTGGCGGGCCGAGCTCGAACTGGCGATCAGCCATGCGGCCGAGCATCTCTCGCTCTACCAGCTGACCATCGAGCCCGACACGATGTTCGAGCGCCTCTACAAAGCGGGCAAGCTCGCGATTCCCGACCATGAGGCGGGCGCCGTGCTCTACGAGATCACGCAGGAGATCACGCAGAAGCACGGCCTGCCGGTCTACGAGATCTCGAACCATGCAAGGCCCGGCGCGCAATGCCGCCACAACCTCGTCTACTGGCGCTATGGCGAATATGCCGGCGTCGGCCCCGGCGCGCATGGCCGCCTCGTGACGTCTGAAGGCCGCATGGCGCAGTCCACCGAGAAGCGGCCGGAAATCTGGCTGGAGCGGGTCGAGGCGGAAGGGCATGCGCTGGTCGAGCAGGAACGCCTCAGCCTGGAAGCGCAGGGCGACGAATATCTGCTGATGGGCCTGCGGCTGGTCGAGGGCATCGACCCCGCGGTTTTCACCGCGTTGTCGGGTCGCACGCTGAGCCAGACCCGCATCGACAGCCTGATCGACGACGGGCTCTTGACCTTCAAGCCCGGCGGCAAGCTCGCCTGCACCCCCGATGGCGCGCTGCTGCTGGATGCGGTGGTGGCGGATCTGGCGGCGTAGCCAGCACCGTCATTCTCGGGCGAAGCGAAGCGCAGACCCGAGAATCTCCCGCCAAATGAGATGCAGCAGCCTTTTGGTCAGGAGATGCTCGGGTCAAGCCCGAGCATGACGTCGGATCACTGCGTCCGCGGCCCGAGATCGCGCGGCGCGGCGTTGATCGTGACGATCTGGCCGTTGCGCAGTTCGAGCACGGCCAGGCCCCGGTCGATCTGGCCGTCGGGGCGGAAGCGGAAGACGCCGTCGGCGCCCGCAAAGCCCGAGGCATTGGTCAGCACGGCTTCCGAGAAGCGCTGCGACCCTTGCGTGCGTGCGAGCGCGGCCGAGAGCGACACCGCGTCATAGGCCAGCGTCGCGGTGCGCGTGGGGGCGCTGTTGAAGCGCGCCTGATAGCGTCCAGCGAAGGCGTTGAAGCCGGCGGTGTCGGGCGAGGCGAACCAGCCGCCCTGGATCGCCGGGACGCGCGCGACATTGGCGTCGTTCCAGACACCGGTGCCGAGCGGCTTGACCTTGGTCGGATCGTAGCCGGCCTGCTGCAAGGCGAGGCCGAGGGCCGGCATGGTGTCGGCGGCGGCCGGGACGAAGAGCGCATCGGCCTGCTGAAGAGCCGGCGTCAGTCGCGCCGCGGAGGCGCGCATCGCGGCCTGATCCGCGGAGAAGCGCTCGATCGCGACGACGCGGCCGCCGCGCGCGGCGACGGCCTGCTGGAAGGCGGCCTCGACCACCTTGCCATAGGCGGTGTCGGGCACCATCCCGGCGAAGGATTTGCGGCCCTGCTGCGAGGCATAGGCGATGACGCGGTTGACGTCGTTCTCGGGCGGGAAGGACAGAAGATAGACGCCGCGCCCGGCGGCATTGGTATCGCTGGAGAAGGCGATGACCGGTCGGTTGGCGCCGCGCGCGACCTGTCCGGCGGCCTGGACGGAGGGCGCGAAGAGCGGCCCGATGATCAGTTCGGCCCCCTCGCGCAGGGCCTCCTGCGCCGCGGCCTGGGCGCCTTCGGGCGTGCCGCGATCATCCTTGACCAGCAATGTCAGGTCGGCATTGGGGAATTCGGCCAGCGCCATCTCGGCCGCGTTGCGCAGCGAATTGCCGACGACAGCGCCCTGCCCTTCCGCCGTGAGAGGCAGGATCAGGCCGACCTTGACCTTGCCGGTGCCGATGGTCTGGCCGGTGCTCTCCGCAGGCTGCGTCTGCGCGGCGGGGCTGTCGAAGCCGGGCAATCCGGAGGGACCGCCGCTACAGGCTGCGAGCGCCAGGCAGGCGATGGCGACCAGCGAAGCGGCGCTTCGCCGAAGAGCCGGTGCAAGGAGCCGATGACGCAACACGGGCGATCTCCAGATCTTGTGCCGGACGGCGGCAAGCCGCTTCGGCGATGCAGTCCCCCGACCATTGGGAGACTCCTGCCAGTGCGGCATCGTATTTTCAAGTTGTTAACTCTGTGTTGCGCTCGCGGAAGGACGCCAAGCCCACTCGCGGCCGATGGCGCGGGCGGAGCGCTTGTGGCAGGTTCGCGCAGATGTCGACCTCACCCACGCCTGCGCCGCGCGCACCGAGCTACACCGCCTTCGGGCTCAGGGCGGAAGCAGAGCCGCTCGCTCCGGGCCTGCACATCGTTGCGACGCCGATCGGCAATCTCAGAGACATTTCGTTTCGGGCGCTGGCGACGCTGGCGGCAGCCGATGCGGTGCTGGCCGAGGATACCCGCACCTCGAAGACGCTGCTGGCGCATTACGGCATCTCGACGCCGCTCTACCCCTATCACGAGCACAATGCCGAGCAGATGCGGCCGAAAATCCTCGCCAAGCTGCGCGAGGGCGGCAAGCTGGCACTGATCTCGGATGCCGGCACGCCGCTGGTCTCCGACCCCGGCTACAAGCTCGTCGCCGAGCTGGTGGCTGAAGGGTTGCCGGTGACAGGCATTCCCGGTCCCTCTGCCGTGCTGGCGGCGCTGGTGCTGGCGGGCTTGCCGACCGACCGCTTCTTCTTCGAGGGTTTCCTGCCGCCCAAGGCTGCGGCGCGGCGCGGGCGGCTGACCGAACTCGCCGCCATTCCCGGCACGCTGGTCTTCTTCGAATCGCCGCGGCGCCTGGCCGAGATGCTGTCCGACGCCGCCGGCGTGCTGGGTGAACGACCGGGTGCAGTCGCGCGCGAGCTGACGAAGTTCTACGAGAACGTGCAGCGTGGCCCGCTCTCGGTGCTCGCGGCGCATTACGACGGCGAGGAAGAGGCGCGCGGCGAGATCGTGGTGATCATCGGCCCGCCCGGTGCGGAGGAGCTGACCCCGGCCGGCGACGTGATCGAGGAGCGTCTGCGCGCCGCTTTGGCGCAGGTCTCGCTGAAGGAGGCGGTGGCGCAGGTCGCCGCCGAAACCGGGCAGCCGCGCCGCAAGGTCTATGCGCGCGCGCTGGAACTGACCCGCGAGGAGCCTTGAGCCTCCAGCGCGAGCGCAGTGAGCTGCGCAGCCGGCGGGCCCGTCGCTCCGGCATCACCGGCGCACGCTCGGAATGGCTGGCGATTCTCTGGCTCGCGGCAAAGGGCTACCGTTTGCTGGCCCGGCGCTTCGGCGGCAAGGGTGGCGAAATTGACCTGATCGTGAAGCGGGGACGCACGGTCGCCTTCGTCGAGGTGAAGGCGCGCGGAACGATGGACGAGGCGATGATCGCGATCACGCCCGACAAGCGCCGCCTCGTCGAGGCCCGCATCCGCCAGTGGCTGGCACAAAACCCCTGGGCGATGGACCACATTCTGCGCGCCGACGCCGTGTTCCTCGCGCCTCGCCGCTGGCCGCGCCATGTGCCTGATGTGTTCGAGCTTGTCTTGTGACGCAAGGCACGCCACTTGCCGATGCAGGCCGCGTCATCCGATAAGGACGCGCACTCGACGTCGTTCGTCTCATCGGAGCGGAAACCATGACTCTCACCGTCGCCATCCAGATGGACCCGATCGAGCGCCTCCGGGTCGCCGGCGATACCGGCTTCGCGCTGATGCTGGAGGCACAGGCGCGCGGGCATACGCTGTTCACCTACACGCCCGACAAGCTGTCGATTCGGGACGGCAAGGTCACGGCGCCGATCCGCCCGGTGACGGTGCGCGACGTCGAGGGCGACCATTTCACCGCCGGCGCAGAGGTCAGGACCGATCTCTCGACGATGGACGTCGTGCTGCTGCGGCAGGATCCGCCCTTCGACATGGCCTATGTCTCGACCACGCATATGCTGGAGCGCATCCATCCCAAGACGCTGGTGGTCAACGACCCCTTCCATGTCCGCAATGCGCCCGAGAAGATCTTCGTCACGCATTTTCCCGAGCTGATGCCGCCGACGCTGATCACCCGCGACAAGGCCGAGATCGAGGCCTTCCGCGACGAGTTCGGCGAAATCGTCATGAAGCCGCTCTATGGCCATGGCGGCGCGACCGTGTTCAAGACCAGCAAGGACGACCCGAATTTCGGCTCGCTCTACGATCTCTTCGCCAATCTCTTTCGCGAGCCCTGGGTGGTGCAGGCCTACATCAAGGAGATCTCGGAGGGCGACAAGCGCATCATCCTGATCGACGGCAAGGCGGCGGGCGCGGTCAACCGTGTGCCGGCGGTGGGCGATCTGCGCGCCAACATGGTGCGCGGCGGCGCAGCCCGACCGACCGATCTCTCGGCCAAGGAACTCGAGATTTGCGAGGCGATCGGCCCGGCTCTGCGCGAGCGCGGCCTGCTGCTCGTCGGCATCGACGTGATCCACGGCAAGCTGACCGAGATCAACGTCACCGCGCCGACCGGCGTGCGCGCGATCAAGAAGCTCGGCGGGCCGGACCTCGCGGCGCAGCTCTTCGATGTGATCGAGGCCAAGGTCGCCCATCGCGGCTGAGGCCGGCGGCGCGCCACGACGGACCGGCTATCGGGCCGCCGAACCGTTCAGACTGTTCTCCTCGTCCCAGCCATAGCGCATCGTCTCGAAGCGCATCGTCAGGGCATCGACGAGCAGCAGCCGGCCGACGAGCGGCTCGCCGAAGCCGGTGATCGCGCGGATGACTTCGAGTGCCATCAGCGAGCCCATGACGCCGGGCAGCGCGCCAAGGATGCCAGCCTCCGCGCAGGTCGGCACCGTGCCGGATGGCGGCACGTCGGGGAAGAGGCAGCGCCAGGTCGGGTTCGGGCGGCCGTCGGGGCCGGTTTCATGCGCCCGGATCGTCGTCAGCGAGCCGTCGAAGCGCCCGAGCGCGGCCATCACGAGCGGCTTGCGCTCATGGAAGCAGGCATCCGAGACGGCATAGCGCGTCGCGAAATTGTCCGAGCCCTCGGCGACCACATCGTAGAAGGCGATCAGCGCCCGGGCATTGTGCGGGTCGATGCGGGTGACGTGCTCCTCGACCACAATATGCGGATTGAGCCGCTTGACGAAGGCTGCCGCGGCGACGGCCTTGTGGGCGCCGATATCGTCCGTGCCATAGATCGTCTGGCGCTGCAGGTTCGAGAGCGAAACGGTGTCGTCGTCGACGATGCCGATATGGCCGACACCGGCGGCTGCGAGATACTGGATCAGCGGCGCGCCGAGCCCGCCGGCCCCCACCACCAGCACCCGCGCGCGCTTGAGCTTCTGCTGGCCGGGGCCGCCGATCTCCGGCAGCACCAGATGGCGCGCATAGCGTTCGACCTCGTCGTCGTTCAGGCTCATGCGCGAAGGGTTAAGCCCATCGCGCGCCTTGGGCAATCGTCGTGCGGCTACGCCTGTGATGCTTTGTCGCCGGCTCCGTTGGCCGGCTTGGCCACGCCGCCAAGCCATGCCATCGTGTCGGCCAAGAAGGGCTGGGTCCAAAGCCCGTTATCCAACAGGGGATCGTTTCCATGCGTTTGAAATCGCTCGCGCTGGCGCTGGCCGGCGTCGCTCTCTCGGCTGTCGCGGCGATGGCGCAGACGGCGATCAAGCCCGCGGTCGTCTATGACAAGGGCGGCAAGTTCGACAAGTCCTTCAACGAGGGCGTCTTCATCGGCGCCGAGAAGTTCAAGGCCGAGACCGGCGTCGAGTTCCGCGATTTCGAGCCGACAAACGATGCCCAGATCGAGCAGGCGCTGCGGCGCTTTGCCCGCGACGGCCACTCGCCGATCATCGCGGTGGGCTTCTCCCAGGCGACCGCGCTGCAGAAGGTCGCCGCCGAGTTCCCCAATTTGAAGTTCACCATCATCGACATGGTGGTCGACCTGCCGAATGTTCAGTCGGTCGTGTTCAAGGAGCATGAGGGCTCCTATCTCGTCGGGCTCCTGGCCGGACTCGCCTCGAAGACCAACAAGGTCGGCTTCGTCGGCGGCATGGACATCCCGCTGATCCGGAAGTTCGCCTGCGGCTACATCCAGGGCGTCAAGGCCGCCAAGAAGGACGCCGAGATCTTCCAGAACATGACCGGATCGACGCCCGCCGCCTGGAACGACCCGGTCAAGGGCGGCGAGCTCGCCAAGTCGCAGATCGACCGTGGCGCCGACGTGATCTACCACGCTGCCGGCGGCACCGGCATCGGCGTGCTGCGCGCGGCGGCCGATGCCGGCAAGCTCGGCATCGGCGTCGATTCCAACCAGAACGGCCTGCAGCCGGGCAAGGTGCTGACCTCGATGCTCAAGCGCGTCGACGTCGCCGCCTACACCTCCTTCAAGGCGGCGCGTGACGGCGCCTGGAAGCCGGGCATCTCGGTGCTCGGCCTCAAGGAGGACGGCGTCGGCTGGGCGCTCGACGACGCCAACAAGGGCCTGGTCACCCCCGAGATGAAGGCCGCCGCCGACAAGGCCCGCGCCGACATCATCTCGGGCGCGGTCAAGGTCCACGACTACATGTCGGATTCGAAGTGCACGATCTGAGGAGGCAAGCGTCGCTCGACGACAGGCCGTCATTCTCGGGCGCAGCGAAGCGAAGACCCGAGAATCTCCGGCAAGAGATGCTCGGGTCAGGCCCGAGCATGACGCTCTGGTCTCACGCTTCCGCATCATGATGGCATCCGCCCCCGCCATTTCCCTCACCGGCATCTCCAAGCGCTTCGGTTCGGTCCAGGCCAACCGGGACGTGTCGCTGTCGGTCGCGGCCGGCTCGATCCACGGCATCGTCGGCGAGAACGGCGCGGGGAAATCGACGCTGATGTCGATCCTCTACGGCTTCTACGAGGCTGATTCCGGCGAGATCGCGCTCAGTGGCAAGCCCTGCCGCATCCGCACACCGGCGGATGCGATCGCGGCCGGCATCGGCATGGTCCACCAGCATTTCATGCTGGTGGAGACGCTCAGCGTGGTCGAGAACGTCATCCTCGGAGCGGAGGGCGGCGCCTGGCTCGGCGGCGGCGTGACGCGCGCGCGGGCCGAACTGACGCGGCTGGCGCAGGATTACGGCCTCGCGATCGACCCCGACGCCATCGTCGGCGAGCTGTCGGTCGGGCTGCAGCAGCGCGTCGAAATCCTGAAGGCGCTCTATCGCGGCGCGCAGATCCTGATCCTGGACGAACCCACCGCCGTTCTGACCCCGCCGGAAGCCGACCAGCTCTTCTCGCTGCTGCGGGCGCTGCGGGACCAGGGCAAGACCGTGATCCTGATCACGCACAAGCTGCGCGAGATCATGGAGGTGACGGACAG
Organism: Allobosea vaviloviae; assembly: GCF_001298265.1. Taxonomy (GTDB): domain Bacteria; phylum Pseudomonadota; class Alphaproteobacteria; order Rhizobiales; family Beijerinckiaceae; genus Allobosea; species Allobosea vaviloviae_B. The sequence continues at coordinate 264,769 of NZ_LGSZ01000048.1, forward strand.
GGTCTCGGTGATGCGGCGTGGCGAGATGGTCGCGCATCTGGCGACGCGCGAGACCTCTCCGCCGGAACTCGCCGAGGCGATGGTCGGCCGCCGGGTCCTGCTGCGGGTCGAGAAGGCGCAGCGGCCGCGCGGGGCCAAGGTGCTGGAGGCGATCGGGCTCGACCTGGTCGATGCGCGCGGCGTCGCGCTCCTGACCGGCGTCAACCTGACGCTGCATGCAGGCGAGATCGTCGGCATCGCGGGCGTCGCCGGCAATGGCCAGAGCGAGCTGCTCGAGGTTCTGGCCGGACTGGCGCAGCCCTCGCGGGGCGTCGTCAGGCTGAACGGCGAGGTCCTGACCGGCGCGGACCGCAACCCGGCGCGGCTGCGCAAGCTCGGGTTGATGCATGTCCCGGAGGACCGGTTGCGGAGCGGGCTCGTCACGGCCTTCCCGGCCGCCGAGAACACCATCCTGGGCTATCAGGACGATCCGGCGCTCGGCCCCGGCCCCTTCCTCTCCCCCACGACGATTTCGGCGCGGGCGCGCGAGACCTTTGCCGCCTATGACGTGCGCCCACCGGACCCTGACCTCAAGACCGCGAAATTCTCCGGCGGAAACCAGCAGAAGATCGTGCTTGCCCGCGAGATCGAGCGGGCCCCGAAGGTGCTGCTCGTCGGCCAGCCGACGCGCGGCGTCGATATCGGCGCGATCGAGTTCATCCACCGCCGGCTGATCGGCCTGCGCGATGCGGGCGTCGCGATCCTGCTCGTCTCGGTCGAGCTCGAGGAGGTGATGGCGCTGTCGGACCGGATTCTGGCGATGTGCGGCGGGCGCATCACCGGCGAGCGGCTGGCGGGCGAGGCCGACGAGCGCGATCTCGGGCTGCTGATGGCAGGCGTGACAGGGGAAGCGGCGTGAGGAGCGCTATTGCTGGATCGATGGGGCGCGGGGAACCCCTCTCCTGTAAGGAGAGGGGCAGGGGTGAGGTGTCGGCCAGACATCGTTGGCTTGAATCAAGCAGCGGGCAGGTTTCCGTCTCGCTGGTCGAGGGGCCGACCCCTCACCCTGCCCTCTCCCTACGGGAGAGGGTTCCCCGCGCTTTGCCTTCGAGGGCCGCACGATGAGCGCCGCCCCCATCGAACTGCCGCGCTGGGCCGACACCGCGCTCGTGCCGCTGGTCAGCGTCGCGGCGGCGCTCGTGATTGCGGGGCTCGTCGTGCTGGGCATCGGCGAGAGCCCGCTGGAAGCGACCGCGCTGCTCCTGCGCGGCGCGCTCGGCTCGGCCGAGGGCATCGGCTTCACGCTCTACTACACCACGAACTTCATCTTCACGGGCCTGGCGGTCGCGGTCGCGTTCCATGCCGGGCTGTTCAACATCGGCGGCGAGGGGCAGGCCACGATCGCCGGCGTCTTCGCCGCGCTGGCCTGCCTGTCGCTCGCGACGCTGCCGGGTTTTCTGCTGGTGCCGCTCGCGGTTCTCGCGGCGGCCGGAGGCGGCGCGCTCTACGGCCTGATCCCCGGTTGGCTGCAGGCGACGCGCGGCAGCCACGTCGTCATCACCACGATCATGTTCAATTTCCTGGCGGCGACGCTCAGCGTGTATCTGCTGGTCGAGGTGATCGGGAAGCCCGGCTCGATGCTGCCTGAGACGAAGGAGTTCGCCTCGCACGCCATCCTGATGCCGATGCACACGCTGCTCGCGCCGCTTGGCGTGAAGCTGCCGGCGACGCCGCTGAACAGTGCCTTCCTGTTGGCGCTGGCCGCGCTCGTCGCGGTCTGGGCGCTGATCTTCCGCTCGCGACTGGGCTATGCGATCCGCACCGTCGGCGCCAATCCCCGGGCCGCGGCCTATGCCGGCATCTCGCCGGCCCGCATCACCATGGTGGCGATGGCGATCTCGGGCGCGCTCGCGGGCGGGCTCGCGGTCAATGAGGTGATGGGCGTGCAGCACCGGCTGCTGCTCGATTTCACCGCCGGCTACGGGTTCGTCGGCATCGCGGTGGCGCTGATGGGGCGCGGCCATCCGGTCGGCGTGGCGCTGGCGGCGCTGCTCTTCGGCGTGCTCTACCAGGGCGGAGCCGAGCTCTCCTTCGACAAGCCGAGCATCACGCGCGACATGGTGGTCGTAATCGGCGGCGTCATCATCCTGTTCGCCGGCGCGCTCGACGGGCTGTTCCGGCGGGTGGTGGCGAGCATCCTGCGGATCGGGCGGTCGGCATGAGCGCACGACCCGTCCTGTCATTCCGGGGCGGCCCGCAGGGCCGAACCCGGAACCCACGACCGGGCGAGCCCTGCAGACGCGGGAACGATCGGGCTCACCCAGTAGTGGGTTCCGGGCTCTTCGCTGCGCGAAGCCCCGGAATGACAAGGTGGGACTACCGATGATCGAAGCGGTGCAGACCTTCGCCGTCATCCTCGATTCCGCCATCCGGCTGTCGGTGCCACTGCTTTGCGCCGCGCTGGCGGGGCTCTGGTCGGAGCGGGCCGGCGTCGTCGATATCGGCCTCGAGGGCAAGATGCTGATCGCGGCCTTCGCCTCGGCCGTCATCGCCGCACAGTGCGGCTCTGCCTGGGCCGGGCTGGCGGCGGGCATTCTGGCATCGATCGCGCTGTCGCTGGTCCATGGCTTTGCCGCGATCACCTGGCGCGGCAACCAGATCGTGTCGGGCGTCGCCATCAACATGCTGGCGGGCGGGCTGACGGTGATCCTCGGCAATGCCTGGTATGGCCAGGGCGGGCGCACCCCGACGCTCGAAGGGGCGGCACGCTTCGGCGAGATCACCCTGCCCTTCGCCGCCGCCGCACGGGAGCAGGTTCCGGCGCTCGGCCTGGTCTATGACGAGGTCGTCTCCGGCCAGTCGGCGCCGGCCTATCTCGCGGTGTTGGCGCTCGTTCTGACGGCGGTGGTTCTCAAGCATACGCGCTTCGGCCTGCGCCTGCGCGCCGTCGGCGAAAATCCGGCGGCGGTCGATACTGCCGGTATCTCGGTCGCCGGGCTGCGCTATGGCGCGGTCATCATCTGCGGGGCTCTTTGCGGGCTGGGCGGGACTTATCTCGCCGTCTCGCAATCGGCCGGCTTTCTGCCGCATATGACCGCCGGCAAGGGCTTCATCGCGCTCGCAGCGGTGATCTTCGCGAATTGGCGGCCCTGGCAGGCGCTCTGGGCCTGCCTGCTGTTCGGCCTGCTCGACGCGGTCGCGATCCGGCTGCAGGGGGTGGCGCTGCCGGGCATCGGGCAGGTTCCGGTTCAGGCGATCCAGGCCCTGCCCTATCTGATGACGGTGATCCTGCTCGCCGGCTTCATCGGCAGGTCGACGCCGCCCAAGGCCGCCGGTCTGCCCTATGTGAAGGAGCGTTGAGCGCGATGCGTGCGGGCCAGCCCGAGATCGATTTCGAGGCGCTGTTCGCGGCTGCCGCGAGGGTTCAGAGCCTCGCCTATGCGCCCTACTCCAACTTCAAGGTCGGCGCCGCGATTTTGGCCGATGACGGCGCCGTGTATCCCGGCTGCAATGTCGAGAACGCCGCCTATCCATCCGGAAGCTGCGCCGAGCAGGGCGCGATCTCGGCGATGGTCGCGGGCGGGGGCCGGCGCATCGCGGCGATCCTGGTGCTCGGCGATGGCGAGGCTCTGGTCACGCCCTGCGGCGCCTGCCGCCAGCGCATCCGCGAATTCGCCTCGCCGGAAACGCCTGTGGCCGTCGCCGGCCCGGATGGAGTCCGGCAGATGTTTTCGCTGGCCGAGCTGTTGCCAGCCTCCTTCGGACCGGACAATTTGCGCCGGTGATGGGCCGACCTTGCATCAGCGACGCGGATTTGGTCATCCCGGACGACCGTAGGGACACCCGGGATGATGCGGCGTTTTGAACAGGGCCGCAGGCTGGACAATTCACATGACCGACACCGCCTTCACTGAAGCCGCCCGAACCGTCCGCGACCACGGCGCGACGGCTGCGATCGATTGCGCGATCGTGCTCGGCACAGGGCTCGGCGGGCTCGCCGACCAGCTCGAGGATGCGATCCGCATTCCCTATGCCGCGATCCCCGGCTTTCCGGCGGGTGGCGTCTCAGGCCATGCGCGGCAGCTCTGCATTGGCCGGCTCGCGGACAAGACCGTGCTGATCTTCCAGGGCCGGGCGCATTTCTATGAGGGTGGCGACGCGGCCGTGATGCGGGTGCCGCTCGGCATGCTCCAGGCGCTCGGCTCGCCGCCGCTGATCCTGACCAATGCGGCCGGCTCGCTGAAGCCTGAGATGCCGCCCGGCAGCATGGCTGTCATCACCGACCACATCAATTTCAACGGCCCCAACCCCCTCGTCGGCGATGGCGGCGACGGCCGCTTCGTGCCGATGGTCGATGCCTATGATCCGGCGCTGCGGGCGGGTCTGGGGCGCGCCGCGACGGCCGAGGGGCTGTCTCTGGGCGAAGGCGTCTATATGTGGTTCTCCGGCCCTAGCTTCGAGACGCCGGCCGAGATCCGCATGGCGCAGGTGATGGGCGCCGATCTCGTGGGGATGTCGACCGTGCCCGAGGTGATCCTGGCACGGCGCTTCGAGATCAAGGTCGCGGCGCTGTCGGTCGTCACCAATATGGGCGCCGGCCTGCATGGCGGCGCGCCGCATCACGATGAAACCAAGGACGTCGCGAGCGCCGCCGCCATCGATCTCGCCCGGCTGCTGCGCTCCTTTGTGAGAGAGCTTTGAGCGCCATGTCCAATGCCTCCCTCGCCGCCCGCGCGCTGGCGCTGCTCGATCTGACGGAGCTGTCGGATACTGCCGACGCGGCCGGCCTCGCCGCGCTCTGCGCCAAGGCGGTCTCCACGCCTGGCCCGGTCGCCGCGATCTGCATCTGGCCGCGATTCGTGGCGCAGGCGCGGGCGATCCTCGGCAACAGTCCGGTCAGAATCGCGACGGTCGTGAATTTTCCACAGGGCGAAGCGACGGGCGCCGAAGTGCTGGCTGAGACGCAGGCCGCGCTCGCCGACGGCGCCGACGAGATCGATCTGGTCCTGCCCTGGCGCGCCTATCTGGCCGGCGACGAGGCGGGGGCCGAGGCCATGGTGCGCGCCGTGAGGCAGGCCTGCGAGGGCAAGGCGCTCAAGGTCATCCTCGAAACCGGCGAGTATCCCGATCTCGACGCCGTCCGAGGTGCCTCCGAACTCGCCATCGCGGCCGGGGCGGATTTCATCAAGACCTCGACCGGCAAGACGGCGCGCTCGGCAAGCCCGGAAGCAGTGCGGACCATGCTGGAGGTCATCGCGAAGGCGGATCGCCCGGTCGGGCTGAAGCCCTCGGGCGGCATTCGCACGCTCGCCGATGCGGCCGCCTATCTCGGGCTCGCCGACGCCATCAAGGGGCCGGGCTGGGCCAGGCCTGAGACCTTCCGTTTCGGCGCGAGCGGCTTGCATCAGGTGCTGGCCGATGTCATCGCCGGCGGAGCGGCGGGACAGGCGAGCGGACCCTATTGAGATGAAGCTGACGCAGGAAATCATCGCCGCCAAGCGCGACGGGGGCGAGCTGCCCGATGCCGACATCCGCCAGATCGTCGCCGGCATCGCCGACCACTCGGTCAGCGAGGGACAGGCGGCGGCCTTCGCCATGGCGGTGTTCTTCCGCGACATGACCGTGAAGGAGCGCGTCGCGCTGACGCTGTCGATGCGTGATTCCGGCACGGTGCTGAACTGGGACGATCTGCCCGGCCCGGCGCTCGACAAGCATTCCACCGGCGGCGTCGGCGACACGGTGAGCCTGCCGCTGGCGGCAGCGGTCGCGGCCTGCGGCGGTTACGTCCCGATGATCTCGGGACGGGGCTTAGGCCATACCGGCGGCACGCTCGACAAGCTCGATTCCGTGCCGGGATATGTCACGCAACCGGACAACGACCTGTTCCGCAAGGTCGTGCGGAGCGAGGGCTGCGCCATCATCGGCCAGACCGCCGATCTCGCGCCCGCCGACAAGCGGCTCTACGCGATCCGCGACGTCACCGCGACGGTCGAGACGATCCCGCTGATCACCGCCTCGATCCTGTCGAAGAAGCTGGCGGCGGGGCTGCACGGGCTCGCCATGGACGTGAAATACGGCTCGGGCGCCTTCCTGCCGGATTATGCCAAGGCGCGCGCGCTGGCCGATGCGCTGGTCGGCGTCGCTAATGGTGCCGGCCTGCCGACGACGGCGCTGATGACCGACATGGACGAGCCGCTGGCGAGCGCCGCCGGCAACGCGCTCGAAGTCGCCTACGCCGTCGACCACCTGACGGGGAAGCGGCGCGAGCCGCGCTTTCACGAGGTCACGGTGGCGCTGGCCGCCGAGATGCTGCTGCTCGGACGCCTCGCCGCCGATATCGACGAGGCGAGGGCGAAGATCGAAGCCGCCTTCGCCAGCGGGGCCGCAGCCGAACGTTTTGCCCGCATGATCGCGGCGCTCGGCGGACCGGCCGACCTGCTGGAGCGACCGGACAAGCATCTCGCCGCCGCTCCGATCGCGAGGCCTGTCTTCACCGCGTCCGCGGGCACGATCCAGTCCATCGACACCCGCGGCGTCGGCCAGGCCGTCGTCGCGCTCGGCGGCGGCCGGACGCGACCTCAGGACGCGATCGACCATGCCGTCGGCATCGTCGCACTCGCGGAACTGGGGGGCGCGGTCGGCCCCGACCGCCCGCTCGGCATCGTCCATGCCCGCGACGAGGCCGGCTTCGCCCGGGCGGAGGCGCGCTTGCGCGATGCCTATCGCGTGGGCGAGGGTATTCCACAGCGCGGTCGCCTGATCGCGGAACGCATCACGGAGAGTTCGCAACGATGAGCCTGCTTCTGGCAATGACCGGCTGGCATGTCGAGGATTGGCGCGCGCGCTTCAAGGCGTTGCTGCCGGATATGCCGATCGTGACGCTCGGAGAACCCTTCGACCGACGCTCGGTGCATTATGTCGCGAGCTGGAAGCATCCGGAGGGCAGTCTCGCCGGCCTGCCCAACCTCGCGGCGGTGTTTTCGCTCGGCGCCGGGGTCGATCACCTCTTCGCCGATACGCGCCTGCCCGACGTGCCGATCGCGCGCGTGGTCGATCCCGACCTGACGACGCGGATGAGCGAATACATCGTGCTGCACTGCCTGATGATCCTGCGCCAGCAGCGCCGCTACGATGCTCAGCAGCCGCAGAAGAGCTGGGACGACGACCGCAACCAGCCGGCGGCGCGCTCGGTGCGCGTCGGCGTGATGGGGCTGGGGGAACTCGGCCAGGACGCCGTCCACAAACTCAAGGTGATGGGCTTCGATGTTGCCGGCTGGAGCCGGTCGCCCAAGGCCATCGACGGCCTGGCGAGCTTTTCGGGCTCCGAGGGGATGGCGCCCTTCCTCGCCCGCACCGACATCCTGGTCAGCCTGCTGCCGCTGACTCCCGAGACGCGCGGCACGATCAACGCCACGCTGCTGGCCGGCCTCGCCCAGGATGGCCGGCTCGGCGGGCCGTTCCTGGTCAATGCCGGACGCGGCGGCCTTCAGGTCGAGGCCGATATCCTGGCGGCGCTCGACGCGGGAACGCTGAAGGGCGCGACGCTCGACGTGTTCGAGACTGAGCCGCTCCCGGCTGAGTCGCGGCTCTGGACCCATCCGGCCGTCACCGTGACACCGCACAACGCGGCGATGTCCGAACCGGAAGCGGTGGCGACGCTGATCTCGGCCCAGATCAGGCGGCTCGAAGCCGGTGAACCGCTGGAGCATGTCGTCGATCCCGCACGGGGGTATTGAACCGGGCCTGGGGTGAGCCGGGCCTGGCGTCATGGGGCCGTCACGGAACCGTCGTCGCGCTGAAGTCCGGCGCGGCCAATCGAGGGGGACCATCGTCCCCCCTCAAGCCCGGAGCGTCCCATGCGTCTTCCCCTGATCGCAGCCATGCTGCTGTCCTCCACCATCCTCGCCGGCGCGCAGGACGCGCAGAAGGAATTCCCGGCCAAGCTCGTCGGCCAGGCGATCCTGCCGGCCAACACCATGGTCGCCGCTCCCGCAGACGCCCCCGCCGACCTCAAGATCTCCGGCAAGTTCGTCACCCCGGGCAAGCGCGTCGAGGCGGTGGGCAGCGTGATGGGAACGTCCGGTGGCCGTCCGACCGGCCTGTCGACGCCCTTCCAGGGCCAGCCGGTTCAGGGCTTCTCCGGCATCCGCTCGCTGGGAAACAGCGAGTTCCTGGTGCTGACCGACAACGGCTTCGGCTCCAAGGCCAATTCGCCTGACGCGGCGCTGTTCTTCCACCGCCTCAAGGCGGATTTCGCGACCGGCGCGATCGAGCGGCTTTCCACCACCTTCCTGCACGACCCCGACAAGAAGGTGCCGTTCCGCATCGTCCATGAGGGCACCGAGAAGCGCTATCTGACCGGTGCCGATTTCGACCCGGAATCGATCCAGCCGATCGGCGGGAAATACTGGATCGGCGAGGAATTCGGCCCTTATCTCATCCGCGTCGATGCGACCGGCAAGGTCGAGGCCGTGTTCGAGACGATGGTCGACGGCAAGCCGGTGCGCTCGCCCGACCACTACGCCGTGACCACGCCGGGCGCGCCCGACGCTGCCCTGCCGGTGCCGTTCACCGCCCGCCGCTCCAAGGGCTATGAGGGCATGGCGCAGTCGCCGGACGGCCGCTTCCTCTACCCGCTGCTGGAAGGCCCGCTCTGGAACACCGAGACCAAGGCCAATGAGCAGGTCGACGGCAAGGACGCGCTGCGCATCCTCGAATTCGACGTCGCCGCCGAGAAGTGGACCGGCCGCTCCTGGTTCTTCCCGCTGGAGAACAAGGTCAACGCGATCGGCGACTTCAACATGATCGACGCAACCACAGCGCTCATCATCGAAAGAGACAACGGCGAAGGCACCGCCGACAAGGCCTGCGCCGCTGGCCAGCGCGGCCCGGACTGCTTCCACGACCTCGCCAAGTTCAAGCGCATCGTGAAGATCGAGATGACCGATGCCAATGTCGGCAAGTCGGTCCGCAAGATCGGCTATATCGACCTGATGAAGATCGCCGACCCCGACAAGAAGGCCCGCCAGGGTGCGATCGACGGCGTGCTGCCCTTCCCGTTCTTCACCATCGAGAACGTCGATGTCGTCGATCGCGCCAACGGCATCATCGTCGTCGGCAACGACAACAACCTGCCCTTCTCCTCCTCGCGCGACCCGAAGAAGGCCGACGACAACGAGTTGGTGCTGCTCTCGGTGAAGGACCTGCTCGACGCCAAGTGAGGCGTGGCAAAGCGCCGTCATTCTCGGGCGGTGCGAAGCGCAGACCCGAGAATATCAGGACCAGCGAACTGGTTTCCGAGATGCTCGGGTCAAGCCCGAGCATGACGGTTCCCTTCCCCTACCCCCGCAACGCTCCCGGCCCGGGCACCGCCCCGGCCGGGCATTTCCCCGAAATGATCATGCCCAGCACCTCGTCCTGAGTGACGTCGCTCGTCGCGGCCGTCCCCACGACGCGGCCGTTCTTCATCACGCTGACGCGGTCGGCGAGATCGAAAACGTCGTGGAGATCGTGGCTGATCAGGAAGATGCCGATGCCCTGGCGCTTCAGCTCAAGGATCAGCTCGGCGACCTGCTTCGTCTCGGCGGGGCCGAGAGCCGCCGTCGGCTCGTCCATGATCAGCACGCGGGCATTGAAATAGATCGCGCGCGCGATCGCCACCGACTGGCGCTGGCCGCCCGAAAGCGCCTTGACCGGCTCCTTGAAGCGGCGGAAATGCGGATTGAGCCGGCCCATCACCTTGCGGGTCTCGGCCTCCATGGTCGAATCGTCGAGCGTGCGCCAGGGCGTCAGCAGTTCGCGCCCGAGGAAGATATTGGCGGCGGCATCGACATTGTCGGCGAGCGCCAGCGTCTGGTAGATCGTCTCGATGCCATGGCGCTTGGCGTCGCGCGGGCTTGCGATCGAGACCGGCTCGCCATTGACGCGGATCTCCCCGGAATCGGCCCGGTAGGCACCCGACAGGATCTTGATCAGAGTCGATTTGCCGGCCCCGTTATGCCCGAGCAGGCCGACGACCTCGCCAGGATGAAGATCGACGCTGACCGCGTCGACCGCCTTGATGCCACCGAAGGCGATCGAGATGTCGCGCATCTCGACGAGGGGGCTGGTCATGTCCATTGGAGGGCTCCTCCGTTGTCATTCCGGGGCGGCGCGCAGCGGCGAACCCGGAAGCCACGACCGGGCGCGCGCAGTCGACGGGGCTGCATTCGAAGTCTCACCCCGTCGTGGGTTCCGGGATCTCGCTTCGCGAGCCCCGGAATGACAGCAGCATTTCCCGCGACCATCCCTCACCCCAGCCGCTTGCGGTAGAGACCGTCGAGCCAGACCGCGACCACCAGCACGAGGCCGACGACGATGTTCTGCAACGGCGTGTCGACGCCGATCAGCACCATGCCCGATTGCAGCGACTGCATCACCAGCGCGCCCAGCATCGCGCCGGCGATGGTGCCGACGCCGCCAGCCAGCGACGTGCCGCCGATGACGGCGGCTGCGATGACATAGAGCTCGTCGAGCGCGCCGGCGGAGTTCGTCGCCGCGTTCAGCCGCGCGGTGGCGATGCAGGCGGAAATGCCGACGAGCGCGCCCATCAGCCCGTACACCAGCATCACCACCTTGCGGGTGTTGACGCCGGACAACTGCGCCGCCTCAGGGTTGCCGCCGATGGCGAAGACATAGCGGCCGAAGCGCAGCCGCGTCGCCAGGAAGGTGATGGCGACGCCGACCGCCAGCGCCAGCAACACCGGCACGGCCAGGCCATGGCCGATCACGAGCCCGCCCTCGGGCCAGACCTGCCCGCGCGCCTCGGTCAGGCGGCGCGCGATGCCGGCCGGCAGCGCATAGGCGTTGGCGACCATGACGGTCGCGACGACGATGCCGCAGCCCAGCGCCGCGATGACGAGATCGGCCCAGAGCGGGCGCAGTGAGAAGCCGAAACGACGGCGCCGGCGGCGCGCGACCACGCTCCCCACGGCGATGATGGCGCAGATCACAAGGCCGATCGCCCAGGAGGCACTGGTGCCGATCGCACCCTCGATGCCGCCGCCGAGCGGGCGGAAGCGCGAATCCATCGGCGCGACGGTCTGGCCCTGCGTTACCCACCAAGCGGCGCCGCGCCAGACCAGAAGCCCGCCCAACGTGACGATGAAGGAGGGGATGGCGAGCCAGGCGATCAGCGCGCCCTGGAGCAGGCCGATGACGCCGCCGAGCGCAACCGCCGCAACCAGGCTGACGATCCAGGTCGCGGGGTGCTCGAAGCCCCAGAGTTCCGGCAGCAACCGGACCTGGATCAGCCCGACGACCATGCCGACGAAGCCAAGCATCGAGCCGACCGAGAGGTCGATGTTGCGGGTGACGATGACCAGCACCATGCCGCAGGCCATCACCGAGATGGAGGCCGACTGGACCAGCAGGTTCCAGAGGTTGCGCGGGGTCAGGAAGGCGCCGCCGGACAGCCCGTCGAAGCCGAGCCAGATCACCGCCAGCGCGGCAACCATGCCGATCATGCGCGGATCGAACTCGATCTCGCGCAGATGATCGGCAAGGCCCTTGCCGCTCACAGCCTCGCCACCCTGCGCCGACGTCGCCGGCGCGGGCGCCTCAGTCACAGGCCTTGACCTTGCCGGCCGCGACGCCCTGGCAGACGACCGATTTCGGCGCCCAGCCAGCATCGATGACAAGTTTGAGATTGTCCTGCGTCACCGGCACGGGCTTCAGGAACAAGGCCGTCATCGCCTGCTTGGCCGGGCCCTGATTCCAGCTTGCCGCACCGGCGACCTCGGTCAGCTTGGCGCCGCCGGCGAGCTTGATCGCGATCTCGGCGGCGGTGCGCCCGAGTTCGCGCGCATCCTTCCAGATCGTCACCGTCTGGGTGCCGAGCGCGATGCGGTTCAGCGCGGCGCGATCGGCGTCCTGCCCGGAGACAGGCACCGAGCCGGCAAGGCCCTGCGCCGCCATGGCGGCGATGGCGCCGCCGGCCGTGCCGTCATTGGCAGCGATGACGGCATCGACCTTGTTGGCATTGCGCGTCAGGATCTGTTCCATGTTCTTCTGGGCGTTGGCCGGCAGCCAGCCATCGGTCGAGGCCTCGCCGACATTCTTGATCTTGCCGCCATCGAGTGCCGCCTTCAGCACCTCGACCGAGCCCTGGTAGAGGAAGCCGGCATTGGGATCGGCCGACGAGCCCTTGATGAAGACGTAGTTGCCCTCCGGCTTCGCCTTGACGATCTCGCGCGCCATCATGCGGCCGACCTCGACGTTGTCGAAGGTCAGGTAGAAGGCCTGCGGAATCTCGATCAGCCGGTCATAGCCGACGACCGCGATGCCCTCGTCGACCGCTTTCTGGACGGCGGGCCGGATCGCCTGCGCATCCTGCGCCAGCACGATCAGCGCCTTGGCGCCGCGCGCGATCAGGCTCTCGACATCGGTGAGCTGCTTGGCCGGCGACGACTGCGCATCAGCGGAGAGATAGGTGCCGCCGACCTTCTCGATCGCGGCCTTGATCGCGGCCTCGTCGGTCTTCCAGCGCTCTTCCTGGAAGTTCGACCAGCTCACGCCGATGATCGGCCCCTTGGCCTGTGCCAGCACCGGCAACGAAACAGCCGATGCCGCCAAGGCGACGCCGGCGGCAAGCAATATCTGTCTGAACATGGCGATCTCCCGCATTTCCTTCCGACCTTGCGCTCTCTTTCGGGATCGCGTCGTCAGCGTCCGGAGCGCCTAGGGAGGGGAGGTGAGCCTATTGCGGGACGAGCGTCAAGCGACCCTTTTGTCGGGGGAGTCGCAGAGATCGTTGAGCAGGCAACGCTCGCATTCGGGCCTTAGCGCCTTGCAGGTATAGCGGCCGTGCAGGATCAGCCAGTGATGCGCGTGCCGGCCGAACTCGGCCGGCACCGCCTTTTCCAGCCCGAGCTCGACTTCGAGCACATTCTTGCCCGGCGCGATGCGCAGGCGGTTGGCGACGCGGAAGACATGGGTGTCGACGGCGTGGGTGATCTCGCCAAAGGCGATGTTGAGCACGACATTGGCGGTCTTGCGGCCGACGCCGGGCAGGCTTTCGAGCTCAGCCCGCGTCGTCGGCACCTGCCCGTCGAATTCCGCAATCAGCTTTTCGCAGAGCGCGATGACGTTCCTGGCCTTGGTGCGGAACAGGCCGATGGTGCGGATGTGATCGCGCACCACATCCTCGCCGAGCGCCAGCATCTTCTGCGGCGTGTCGGCGATCTCAAAGAGCTTGCGCGTCGCCTTGTTGACGCCGACATCCGTCGCCTGCGCCGAGAGCACGACCGCGACCAGCAGGGTGAAGGGGTTGACGTAGTCGAGCTCGCCCTTGGGCTCGGGGTTTGCCGTGCGAAAGCGCGTGAAGATCTCGCGGACCCCGGCGGCGCTGCGGGCGCGCGGCTTCGTGATCCGCGCTTTTGGCAGGACGCGGCTCGTGCGGCTGTTCTCTTGGGTCATCGCGGCGTTATAGTGGGCGCATGGACCTCGGCAAGCGCGATTCAGGGATGCGCGGCGACGATGCCTCGGCGGCCGCCGAGCGCCCCGTCTTCGACGCCACGATCACGCCGCATCGCTCGCTCGGCCAGAACGGCTTCCGCCTGGTGATGACGCTGGTCTGCCTCGCCAGCATCGTCTCCTCGATCCCCTTCGTCGTGCTCGGCGCCTGGCCTGTCGCCGGCTTCTTCGGCCTCGACGTGATCGCGCTGTTCATCGCCTTCCATGTCAATTTCCGACATGCCCGCGCTTTCGAGCGCATCGTCGTGACGCCGCTCGAGGTGCTGCTGCGCAAGGTCTCGCATCATGGCAACGAGGCGGTCTGGCGCTCCAACCCGGCCTGGACCAAGCTGGAGCGCCAGAACGACGAGGATTACGGGCTGCTGCGGCTCAGCCTCGTCTCGCGCGGGAAGAGCGTGGCGGTCGCTGCCGCGCTCTCGCCCCATGAGCGCGAGAGCTTTGCCGATGCCCTCGGTGCGGCGCTGGCAAGCGCGCGGCGGGGGCCGGATTTCGGGGCGGTTTAAGCGTCAGGGCTTGGCGTCGAGGAACGCCCGGACGAGCTTGATCGTCGCGGCCGGGTTTTCCTCCATGATCCAGTGGCCGGAATCCGGCACGATCGCACCCTGCACATCGCTGGCGGCGAACTTCATCACCTCGGCCATGGTCAGCCCGAAGGATTTCTCGCCGCCCAAAGCCAGCACCGGCATGGTCAGCTTGCCCGCCGCAACGAAGGCCCTGTTGTCGGTCGCGTCCTGGTCGAAGGCGGCAAATTGGGCGAAGCCGGCATGCATCGCGCCCGGCTTGGCGTAGAGCGCCGCATAGTGCTTCCGCGAGGCTTCGGTGAAGCGGCTGGGCGTCGCGGAGAACTCGTTCCAGAAGCGGTCGAGATAGATGCGTTCGCGGCCGGCGACGAGGCGTTCCATGTCGGGGCCGCCGAGGCGGAAATGCCAGAGCAGCGGATTCTTGAGGATTTCCTCCCACGGCCCGACGCCCGGCAGTGGCGCATCGATCAGGACGAATTTCGTGACGCGGTCGCGATTTTGGGCGGCAAAAGCATAGCCGACCATGTTGCCGATGTCGTGCGTGACGAGATCGACCTTGCCGATCTTCAACGCGTCGAGAACCCCGGCGACATCGGCGCCTTGCGTTTTCTTGTCGTAGCCGCCCGGCGCCCTGGAGGAGAGCCCCATGCCGCGCAAATCGGGCACGACGACCGTGTGATCGCGGGCAAGATCGGCCGCCATCGCGCCCCACATGTCGCCGGTCTCGCCATAGCCATGCAGGAGGACCACGGCCGGACCCTTGCCGCCGATGCGGACGTGGATGGTCGTGCCGTTGGCTTTGATCTCCTGCGTCTTGAAGCTCGGCGGGAATGCAACGAGCTGCGCCGCTGCGGGCACAACCAGAGCGGCAAGACTGATCGCGGCGGCCAGAAATCGAAGCATGGTCCTATCCCCTCAATGCAGCCGACGGATTATCGGCCAACCACCAGAATGGGCTTGCAATGGCGTCAGTCACAGCCGTCTAATGGCGAAATTGGCTTCCGGAATTACCGAACAATGCTCAAGCTGGACGGTGTCGCAGCCTTCATCGCAGTCGCCGAGGCGGGTTCGATCGCCGCCGCGGGACGGCGCATGGGCCTGGCTAAATCGGTCGTCAGCGAGCGCCTCGCCGAACTCGAACGCAGCCTGGGCGCGCGGGCGCAACCTGTTGCGCGACGCCGAGGAGGCGATCGGCGAAATGGCCGAGCGGCGGGGCGCGCTGGCTGGACCTTTGCGGCTCTCCGCCCCGGTGAGCTTCGGCATCCTGCATCTGGGGCCGGCGCTCTATCCGTTCCTTGCCGCCCATCCCGAGATCGCGCTGAACCTCGAACTCGATGACCGTTTCGTCGATGCCGGCGCCGACGGGTTCGACGCCGTGATCCGGCACGGCAAGGTCCACGACACCCGTCTCGTTGTGCGCCATCTCGCGAGCAGCCGCCGAGTCCTCACAGCCTCGCCAGCCTACCTCGAACGCCATGGCCTGCCGGCCTCGGTCTCCGAACTCGGCCGGCATCGCGCCATCCTCTATTCCAACCGCGACACCGACTGGCGCTTCGAGGGCCCCGACGGCATCGCCATCGCGCGTCCGACCGCCGCGGTGCGCGTCAACAACGGCCTGGTGATGCGGGACGCTGCGCTGGCTGGTGCCGGCATCACGTTGCTGCCGACCTTCATGATCCATCAGGAACTCGCGCGCGGAGCGCTTCGCGTCGTCGATATCGGGCTTGAGGCCGAGGGCGCCGAGGTTCATCTCGCCTATCCGAGCCAGCGCGGCCCATCGGCGAAGATCGCGGCGCTGACCGAGCATCTGCGCCGGCATTTCGGCACGCCCCCCTATTGGGAGCAGGACGTCTAGGGGGCTACGACGCGCCACATCGAACGACAAGGTTGCCAGCTTTCGGGTGGGATCGGTTTCACCCAGAGCCTAGTTTCGCCTCATGATCGATGATGCGAAGGTGACGGCCATGACCGCTCATATCCCAAAACTCGGCGTGATGACGCCGACGCGCTTTTCCGATGCCGTGCTGGCGCGCGCCACGGACGCCATGCCGCCGGAGGCGGATTTTCCGTCCGTCGCGCCGGGCTCCGATTACGACACCGTGCGGCGCATCCTCGCCTATATTACCCAGAACTGGCGCGCGCAGCCGACGATCGAGGCGATCGCGGAGGCGGCCGGGGCGACGCCGACCGATGTCCACCACCTGTTCCGGCGCTGGTGCGGGCTGACCCCCAAGGCCTTCCTGCAGGCGATCACGCTCGACCATGCCAAGGGCCTGCTCGGCGCTTCCGCCAGCGTGCTCGATACCGCGCTTGAAGTCGGGCTGTCGGGGCCGGGGCGACTGCACGATCTCTTCGTGACCCATGAGGCGATGTCGCCCGGCGAATGGAAGGCCGGCGGCGGTGGGCTCGCCTTGTCCTATGGCTTCCACGCCTCCCCCTTCGGCGAGGCGCTGGTCGTCGCGACGCCGCGCGGTCTGGCCGGGCTCGGCTGGGTGTCCGACGCAGTCGATGGCGGCAAGGTCGTGGGCGGACGAGCGGAGGCGCTGGCCGACATGATCAGGCGCTGGCCCCATGCCGATTACCGCTTCGACCCGCAGGCGACCGCGCCCTACGCGGCCCGCATCTTCGATCCGAAGGCCTGGGCGGCCGAGAGGCCGCTGCGCGTGGTGCTGATCGGCACGGATTTCGAGGTCCGGGTTTGGGAGACTCTGCTGCGCATCCCGGTCGGGCGCGCCACGACCTATGGCGACGTAGCCTGCCATATCGGCAAGCCGACGGCCTCGCGCGCCGTCGGCATGGCGGTGGGCAAGAACCCGATTTCCTTCGTCGTGCCTTGCCACCGCGTCATCGGCAAATCAGGCGCGCTGACCGGCTACCATTGGGGCCTGACGCGCAAGCGCGCCATTCTCGGCTGGGAGGCCGGGCAGACGGCGGCCTGAGAGGCCGGCGTCGATCAGCGTCGGGTCAGCCCCTGATGATCTCGGCGAAGCGCTCCGGCAGGGTGAAGCCATGGCGCAGCGGATCGTCCGCCTCGATCACGAAAGTGCCCTCTCCGGCGAAATGGCCGGCGCCGCCGACGGCGACGGTGACGGCACCGGGCGCGGGGCCTTCGACCTCTTGCAAGACGCGGCCGGTGAACGTCCCGCCTGTGATGCTGCGGAAACGCCGGGTCTGCCCGGCCGCGAGCAGCCCCTTGGCATGGTCCAGCGCCATGCGCGCGGTGACGCCGGAGCCGGTCGGCGAGCGGTCGATCTGCGCTTCCGCGAAGATGCAGAGATTGAAGCTGTCCTCGTCGGGCTTAGCCTCGTCGGTGACGATCGTGCCATAGAGGAAGCCGAGATCGGGCTCGGTCGGATGGGTGACGGCGAGCGTCGCGCGGACTTTGTCTGTGAGCGCGGCTGCCGCATCGGTCAGCGCCGCGACGGGCGTCTCGAACAGGTCGAGTCCGAAGCGCGAGGCCGGCAGGATGCAGTAGAAGGCGCCGCCATAGGCGATGTCGGTGGTGACCGGCCCGAAGCCCGGCACCTCGACGACGAGATCCCGCGCAAAGACGAAGGCCGGGACGCTTTCGAAGACGACGCTTTCGACCTTGCCGTCGCGCACCCCACATTCCAGCCGCAGCAGGCCGCAAGGCGCCTCGATGGCAAAGCGCGTCACCGGTTCGACCGCGGGCACCAGCCCATGCTCGATCGCGTAACGGCCAAGCGCGATGGTCGCGTGGCCGCACATGGTCGAATAGCCCTCGTTATGGGTGAAGAGCACCCCGAAGGCGGCCTCCGGATGCGAGGGCGCGACCGGGATCACGCCATACATGCCGGCATGGCCGCGTGGCTCCAGCATCATCGCCCGGCGCAGGTGGTCGTGGTTCTCGCGCGCGTCGCGGCGCTTTTCGAGAATCGTCGCGCCCTTGAGCACGGGATAGCCCGAGGTGACGATGCGAACCGGCTCGCCGCAGGTGTGATAGTCGAGATAGCTCAAACGCATCGCGCGGTTCCGATGTCAGGTGGCGTTGCGTCGCGGCGGATCGCAGCCGGGTCTGGTGCAGGCGTCGGCAGCGACGGCACAGGCGAAGGCCAGCGCGGATTGGAGATCGCCGCGCGTGACGTCGGCGAAACCGACCCCAAGCCTGCCCCGCGCCGCCAGCACGGCGAGAAAGCCGCCGATGAAGGTGTCGCCCGCACCGACCGTGTCGGCGACGATCACGGATGGCGCGGAGGCTGTCGGCGGCGTCTCCGGGCCGTAGCAGATTGCGCCGTCCGGCCCTTGCGTGACCAGCACGAGACGTGCGCCCAGACCCTGCCAGCGTCGGGCGACATCCTCGGCCCGCTCGCCGGGATGGAGCCAGGCGAGGTCGTCGAGGCTCGCCTTGACGATATCGGATTGAGAGATGCGCGCCTCGATCAAGGGGAGCGCCCGGCTGCGCTCCGGCAGCACGGAGGCGCGGATGTTGACGTCGTAGCTGACGGTCGCGCCCGCGTGACGGGCGCTGGCGGCGAGATCGCCCGCGGCTTCGCCGGACGGACCGATCGTTGCGCCGAAGGAGGCGGCGTGGAGATGTACCGCGCCAGGCGGCATCAGGCGTGGCGTGCCTTCAGGCTCGGCATGGGCCGTGCCCTCGAGATGCAGGCCAAATTCCGGCACGCCACCCGGACCGAGCGGCGAGACGATGGCAACGGCCGTCGGCAGGGCGCTGTCCCGGACCAGCCCCGTGCCGATGCCTTCGGCCAGGAGCGCGGCGCGGAAGCGGCGGCCGAGCGCGTCGGTCGAGAGCGCGCCGGCATAGACGGGCTTCGCGCCGAAGCGGGCGAGCGCCAGGGCCGCGTTGAAGCCGGAGCCGCCAAGGACGGCCTCGTAGTGCCGGCCGTCCGGATCGCGCGGGATGAAGTCGCCAATCGCCTCGCCGACGACGAGGATCGCGTGGCACAGGTCGCGGGCGCTCATCGGCGCTGGAGGTGCTCAGCCCTCCCCCCGCTTGCGGTGGGGAGGGTTGGGTGGGGGGCAGTGCCGCTCGGCGAGACGATGTGACGTCGTGCTCTGGCTTTGCGGGCCCCCCCCCCCAGCCCCTCCCCCCCCCAAGCGGGGGGGAGGGGCTTGAGGCGGCCACTCACAGCAGCCCGCGCTTCGCCAGGCTGCGCATCAGATGCGAGGCGCCGAAGGTCCAGGGCTCGCATTCGTCGCTGCGGCGCATGCGGTTGACCAGGGCGCCGAGCTCGGGCGCGGCGATGGTGACGATGTCGCCGTATTTATGAGTGAAGCCGCCGCCTGGCGTATCGCGATCCTTGATCGGCGCGAACATGGTGCCGAGATAGAGCGCCGCACCGTCCGGGTACTGGTGGTTGGGGCCGATCATCTGGCCCGCGAGATCGGCCGGGTCGCGGCTGATCTTCGCGATCGAGGATGAGCCTTCGAGCGTGAAGCCATCCTCGCCCACGACCGTCAGGCTCACCGTGGTGTTTCTGATATGGTCGAGCGTGAAGGCTTGATCGAACAGGCGGATGAAGGGTCCGACCGTCGCGGCGCCGTTGTTGTCCTTGGCCTTGCCGAGCAGCAGCGCCGAGCGGCCCTCGACATCGCGCAGATTGACGTCGTTGCCCAGCGTGGCGCCGACGATGCGGCCGTCCGAGGCCACGATCAGCACGACCTCCGGCTCGGGGTTGTTCCAGGTCGAGATCGGATGCAGGCCGGCGTCGAAGCCGGTGCCGACCGACGACATCGGCTGGGCCTTGGTGAAAATCTCCGCGTCAGGCCCGATGCCGACCTCGAGATACTGGCTCCAGGCGCCCTGCTTGATCAGCACATCCTTGAGCTGCATCGCCTCGGGCGAACCGGGCTTCAGCTTCGAGAGATCGTCGCCGATCAGCTTTTCGATCTCCGCGCGGATGGCGACCGCCGCTTCGGGATTGCCGCGCGCCTTCTCCTCGATGACGCGCTCCAGCATCGAGATCGCGAAGGTGACGCCGGCCGCCTTCACCGCCTGGAGGTCGAGTGGCGAGAGCAGCCAGGGTTTGCCCGAATCGCGCCCATCGACCGGCGTGTTCGCGAGAATGTCGGCAAGCGTCCCGATCGGTTCACCGGCCGCAACCCGCAGCGCCGCGGCCGGATCTTTCGCCTCGCAAAGGTCGCGGCTCGTCGGGAAAGCGCGGGTGACGTCGACCAGCGCATCGCCGCGCAGGGTGACGATGGCCGGGCCGTTCACATCGGGGCGCCAGACGCGGCCGAGCAGGGTTGCGTCAGTGGCATCCTTCGGCAGAGTCTGGTCTGGCGTCAGCGAAAAGCGCGGCATGGCAAAGGATCCGTCGAGCGACTGAGGTGGGCGGGGAGAACAGCCGCTTCCGGCCCAATACGCAAGACCCTCCCGCGTGCGGATAGGCGGCGGAGGGACGGGTTGCGTTCGTCATCATTTTGTCATTGAAACGTCGCCCTCCCTTCATGCTAGCTTGCGCACCAACAAGAACAGCCGCCCAAAGCGAACCGAGGGCGGAAGGGAGATAATGATGACAGTGAAATCTCGCATTCTGATGTCCGTCGCGGCTTTCGCGCTGGCCGGTGCCGCGCCGGCCGTGGCCCAGACCGAAATCCAGTGGTGGCATGCGCTGACCGGCGCCAACAACGACGTCGTCGTCAAGCTGGCGGAGGATTTCAACGCCTCGCAGAAGGACTACAAGGTCGTTCCCGCCTATAAGGGCTCCTATCCCGACACGCTGAACGCCGGTATTGCGGCCTTCCGGGCCGGTACCGCGCCGCATATCCTGCAGGTCTTCGAGGTCGGCACCGGCACGATGATGTCGGCCAAGGGCGCGATCAAGCCGGTTCATGAGATGATGAAGGATGCCGGCGAGGCCTTCGACCCGAAGGCCTATCTGCCGGCCATCACCGGCTACTACTCGACGGCGAAGGGCGACATGCTCTCGATGCCGTTCAACTCCTCCTCGATGGTGATGTGGTACAACAAGGATGCCTTCAAGAAGGCCGGCCTGAACCCCGAGGCGCCGCCCAAGACCTGGCCCGAGGTCTTCGAGGCCGCCAAGAAGCTGAAGGCGTCCGGCTTCGACAAATGCGGCTTCTCGAATGCCTGGGCGACCTGGGCGAACATCGAGCAGTTCGGCGCCTGGCACAATGTCTCGCTCTCGACCAAGGCCAATGGCCTCGACGGCTTCGACGCGGTCCTGAACTTCAACAGCCCGGCGTTCCTGAAGCACTGGACCAATCTGGTCGATCTGCAGAAGCAGGGCGTCTATAGCTATTCCGGCCGCACCAACAACGGCGAAGGCCGCTTCACCTCCGGCGAATGCCCGATTTTCCTGACCTCGTCGGGCTTCTTCGGCAACGTCAAGGCGAACGCCAAGTTCGACTGGGGCAATGCCCCGATGCCGTATTATCCGGACGTGCAAGGCGCACCGCAGAACTCGATCATCGGCGGCGCCTCGCTGTGGGTGATGGGCGGTAAGAAGCCCGACGAATACAAGGGCGTCGCCAAGTTCTTCACCTTCCTGTCGAATGTCGACCGTCAGGTGAAGCTGCACACCGAGTCCGGCTATCTGCCGATCACCAAGGCCGCCTACGAGAAGGTCAAGGCCTCGGGGTTCTACAAGGACAAGCCCTATCTCGAGACGCCGATCCTCGAGCTGAACAACAAGGAGCCGACCGAGAACTCGCGCGGCCTGCGCTTCGGCAGCCTCGTTCAGATTCGTGACATCTGGTCGGAAGAGCTGGAAGCGGCGCTGAACGGGCAGAAGACGCCCAAGGCGGCGCTGGATGCGGCTGTCGACCGCGGCAACCAGATGCTGCGCCAGTTCGAGCGGACCGCCTCGCGCTGATCGTCCTCGTGACATACGCGCCGCCGTCCCGGCCCGCCGGGGCGGCGGCGTCTTTCGGATAAGCCATGCAGAAGAATGCCTATTTCACCGGCCTGACCGTCCCGCTGCTGCTGCTCCTGCCGCAGCTGGCGATCACCGTCCTGTTCTTCTACTGGCCGGCGAGCCAGGCCGTCTGGCAGTCCTTCCTGCTGCAGGATGCCTTCGGCACCTCGACCGAATTCGTCTGGTTCGAGAACTACCAGACGCTGTTTTCCGATCCCGGCTATCTCAAGGCCTTCATCAACACCGCGATCTTCTCGAGCTTCGTCTGCGTGCTCTCGCTTTCCATCGCCCTGCTCTTCGCGGTGATGGCGGACCGGCAGATCCGGGGCGCGGAGGTCTACAAGACCTTGCTGATCTGGCCCTATGCCGTCGCGCCCGCCGTGGCCGGCGTGCTCTGGCTGTTCATGTTCGATCCATCGCTGGGCATGCTGGCGCGCGGGCTGTCCAATATGGGCATCGCCTGGAATCCCCGGCTCAACGGCAATGACGCGATGCTGCTCGTCATCCTGGCGGCGACCTGGAAGCAGATCTCCTACAATTTCCTGTTCTTCCTCGCGGGCCTGCAATCGATTCCGAAAAGCGTGATCGAGGCGGCCGTAATCGACGGGGCGCGGCCGATGCGGCGCTTCTGGACGATCATCTTCCCGCTGCTGTCGCCGACGACCTTCTTCCTGCTCGTCGTCAACATCGTCTACGTCTTCTTCGACACCTTCGGCATCATCGACACGATCACCGGCGGCGGCCCCTCGGGCGCGACCGAGACGCTGGTCTACAAGGTCTTTTCCGACGGCAAGGGCGGCTCGAACCTCGGCGGCTCGGCGGCGCAGTCGGTCGTGCTGCTGGTCATGGTCATCGGCATGACAGCGGTGCAGTTCAAATTCATCGAGCGCAAGGTGAACTACTGATGGTCGAGGACCGCCGCCTCGGCGATTTCATCGCCTATGTCATCCTGTCGATCGGGGTGCTGATCGTCGCCTTCCCGGTCTGGCTGACCTTCGTCGCCTCGACCTGGGATGCCGCGACCATCATCAACGGCCAGCTGCCGCTCTATCCCGGCCCGTATTTCCTGGAGAACTACAACCGCATCCTGTTCATCGGCACGTCGGGCACGACGCGCGAGCCGGTGCTGGGCTTGATGCTGAACTCCTTCATCATGGCGATGGCGATCGCGCTCGGGAAAATCTTCATCTCGGTGCTCTCGGCCTACGCCGTGGTCTATTACCGTTTCCCGTTCCGCATGGCCGCGTTCTGGATCATCTTCGTCACGCTGATGCTGCCCGTGGAGGTCCGCATCTTCCCGACCTTCAAGGTCGTCTCCGACCTCAACATGCTCGACACCTATCAGGGCCTGGCCGTGCCGCTGATCGCCTCGGCCACCGGCACGCTGCTGTTCCGGCAGTTCTTCATGACGATCCCCGACGAGCTGCTGGAGGCGTCGCGGATCGACGGTGCCGGTCCGTTCCGCTTCTTCAAGGATACGGTCGTGCCGCTCTCGATCACCACCATCGCGGCCCTGTTCGTGATCCAGTTCATCTATGGCTGGAACCAGTATCTCTGGCCGCTGCTGGTGACGACCAAGGACTCGATGCAGACCATCGTCATCGCGATCAAGAAGATGATCGTCACCTCCGACGCGCTCACCGAATGGCAGCTCGCCATGGCCACCGCCATGCTGGCGATGCTGCCGCCCGTGCTCGTCGTCATCCTGATGCAGAGGCTCTTCGTGAAGGGCCTGGTGGAGACGGAGAAATAGGAGCGAATAGCGAGTGGCGAATGGCGAATGGCCGTTCCTGCTCTCTGTTCGCCATTCGCCACTCGCTATTCGCCTGGAACCCAAATGGCTCAAGTCACCCTCACCAACGTCAAGAAGATCTATGCTGGCGGCGTCGAGGCCGTGAAGGGTGTGTCGTTCGACATTCCCGATGGCGGCTTCTGCGTGCTCGTCGGCCCCTCAGGCTGCGGCAAGTCCACGCTCTTGCGCATGGTCGCGGGGCTGGAGACGATCTCGGCCGGCGAGGTCTCGATCGGCACGCGCGTGGTCAACGAGATCGGCCCCGCCGACCGCGACATCGCCATGGTGTTCCAGAACTACGCGCTCTATCCGCATATGAGCGTCTACGAGAACATGTCCTACGGCCTGCGCAACCGCGGCACGCCGAAGGACGAGATCGACGCCCGCGTCAAGGAAGCGGCGCGCATCCTCGCCATCGAGAACCTGCTGGATCGCCGGCCGCGGCAGCTTTCGGGCGGACAGCGCCAGCGCGTCGCGATGGGGCGCGCCATCGTGCGCAAGCCGCAGGTCTTCCTGTTTGACGAACCGCTCTCCAATCTCGACGCCAAGCTGCGCGTGCAGATGCGCGTCGAGATCAAGAAGCTGCAGCGCGCGCTCGGCGTCACCGCGATCTACGTCACGCATGACCAGGTCGAGGCGATGACGCTGTCGGACAAGCTCGTGGTGATGAATGGCGGCCAGGTCGAGCAGATCGGCCTGCCCTCCGACGTCTACAAGAAGCCGGCGAGCAAGTTCGTCGCGACCTTCATCGGTTCGCCGCCGATGAACATCCTGCCCGGCACGATCGACGGCCCCGGGATCGTGGCGCTGGGCGACGCCATCCTCGAGGCGCGCGACCTGCGCCAGGACCTGCCCGCGCAGACCCCGGTCGAGATCGGCCTGCGGCCCGAGGATGTCGAGATCGCATCAGAAGGCCAGGCCGGCTCGCTGCCCTTCGATGTCGAGTTCATCGAGGAACTCGGCGCGACGCAGCTCTTCCACGGCCAGCTCGCGGGCCTGCCCTTCGTGATGCAGGCGGCGACCGACGTCGTGGCCGCCGTGGCCGGGCGGATCTGGATCACCGTCGATCCCGACCGCGTGCATGTGTTCGATACCAAGACGGGCGCGAGGCTCGGGCGCGTCTGAGGTCGGGCGCTTCCCGCGAAGGCAGCGCCCGCTCCTGACAGCTTCTTGCGAATCGGCGCGCGCAGCCGATGGACCGCCTTGCGCCGTCCGCTTATGGTCCGCGCCATGAGCGAGACAGCCCCGACCTCCATTGCGCCCGACCTGAAGCCCGGCGACCATCTCTTTCTGGTCGACGGCTCCAACTTCATCTTCCGGGCCTATTTCCAGTCGATCAACCAGGACCGGAAATACAATGCCCGCTCGGACGGTTTGCCCTCGGGCGCGGTGCGGCTGTTCACGACCAAGCTCTTCCAGTTCGTCCGCGAGGGCGTGCTCGGGGTGCGGCCGACACATCTGGGCATCGTCTTCGACAAGTCGGAGAACTCGTTCCGCAAGGCGATCTACCCGGCCTACAAGGGCAACCGCTCCGAGCCGCCGGCCGACCTCATCCCGCAATTCCCGCTGATGCGCGAGGCGGTGCGCGCCTTCGGGCTGCTGCCGGTCGAGCAGGATGTCTACGAAGCCGACGATCTGATCGCGACCTATGCGAAACAGGCCCGCGAGGCCGGCGCCGACGTGCTGATCGTCTCGGCCGACAAGGATTTGATGCAGCTCGTGCGGCCGGGCGTGGCCATGTACGACCCCGCATCGGGCGACGCCAAGAAGGGCGCCGGCTTCCGGGCCGAGCGCAAGATCGGCGAGCCCGAGGTCGTCGAGTATTTCGGCGTGATGCCCGACAAGGTCACCGACGTCCAGGCGCTGGCCGGCGACGCCACCGATAACGTGCCGGGCGCGCCGGGCATCGGCATCAAGACGGCGGCCCAGCTCATCGGCGAATATGGCGATCTCGACACGCTGCTGGCGCGCGCGGCTGAGATCAAGCAGCCCAAGCGCCGAGAAACCCTGACCAATCCCGAGATCGTCGAGAAGATCCGCATTTCGCACAAGCTGGTGACGCTGGTCGACGATGTCGCGGTCGAGACGCCGCTCTCGCATCTGACGCTCGGCCAGCCCGATCCGGTCAGGCTTGTCGCCTTCCTCAAGGCGATGGAGTTCACTACCATCACGAAGCGTGTGGGCGAGGCCTATGACGCCGATGTCGGCGCGATCGATGCCGATGCGGCGCTGGCGCCGGGCGGCGCACGCGCGGCCGAGCTGAAGGCGCTTTATGTCGGCACTGAGGCGACGACCGATGGACCCGCCGTGCCGGCCTCGCTCGATCCGCTCGCGCCCGGGCAGCCCGGCGGGGCGCCCGCGCCGGCCGGCGAGGGCTGGATGCAGCCGGCCGCGCTGGCCGCCGCGCGCGAGAACGAGGCGCTGGCGAGCAAGATCGATCTCTCGGCCTATGAATGCGTGCGCGATCTCGACGGGCTGAAGCGCTGGATCGGCTGGGCCTATGAGGCCGGCCAGGTCGCGATCGACACGGAGACGAGCGCCATCGACCCGATGCAGGCCGATCTCGTCGGCGTCTCGATGGCGGTGGCGCCGGGGCGGGCCTGCTACATTCCGCTGCAGCATCGCGGCGGCACCGATCTGTTCGGCGGCGGCATGGTCGAGGGGCAAATCCCGCTGGCGGAGGCTCTGGCCGCGCTCAAACCCCTGCTCTGCGATCCCGGCGTCCTCAAGATCGGCCAGAACCTCAAATATGATCTCGTCCTGCTGAAGCGCTACGGCCTCGATGTCTCACCCGTCGACGACACCATGCTGATTTCCTATGCGCTCGACGCCGGCAACAACAGCCACGGCATGGACCGACTCTCGGAGCTGCATCTCGGCCATGAGACGATCACCTTCGGGCAGGTCGCGGGCACCGGCAAAGCGCAGGTGACCTTCGACAAGGTCGCGCTCGACAAGGCGACGGATTACGCCGCCGAGGATGCCGATGTGACGCTGCGGCTCTGGCGCGTGCTGAAGCCGCGCCTCGCCGCCGAGGGCCGGACCACGGTCTACGAGACGCTGGAGCGCCCGCTGATCGGCGTACTCGCCCGGATGGAGGCGCGCGGCATCTCGATCGACCGCCAGATCCTGTCGCGGCTGTCGGGCGAGTTCGCCCAGTCGCTGGCGCGACTGGAGGACGAGATCTACGAGATCGCCGGGGAAAAGTTCACCATCGGCTCACCCAAGCAGCTCGGCGACATCCTGTTCGGCAAGATGGGGCTTTCGGGCGCCAAGAAGACCGCGACGGGCCAATGGGCGACGGGCGCGGGCGTGCTCGAGGAGCTGGCCGAGCAGGGCCATCCGCTGCCCTCAAAGATCCTGGAATGGCGCCAGCTCGCCAAGCTGAAATCGACCTATACCGACTCGCTGCCGGCCTATGTGAACCCGCAGACCAATAGGGTCCACACCTCCTATGCGCTCGCGGCGACCACGACCGGCCGGCTCTCCTCGTCGGAGCCGAACCTGCAGAACATCCCGATCCGCACCGAGGCCGGCCGCAAGATCCGCACCGCCTTCGTCGCGGACAAAGGCCACAAGCTGATCTCGGCGGATTACAGCCAGATCGAACTGCGCCTGCTTGCCCATATCGCCGAGATCCCGCAACTCCGGCAGGCTTTCGCCGATGGTATCGACATCCATGCGATGACGGCGTCGGAGATGTTCGGCGTGCCCGTGCTGGGCATGCCGAGCGAGGTGCGCCGCCGCGCCAAGGCGATCAATTTCGGCATCATCTACGGCATCTCGGCCTTCGGCCTCGCCAACCAGCTCGGCATCGGCCGCGAGGAGGCGAGCGCCTATATCCGCAAGTACTTCGAGCGCTTCCCCGGCATCCGCGACTACATGGACGCGACCAAGACCTTCGTGCGCGCCAACGGCCATGTCGAGACGATCTTCGGGCGGATCTGCCATTTCCCGGCGGTCGCCTCCAAGAACCCCTCGGAGCGCGCCTTCGTCGAGCGCCAGGCGATCAATGCGCCGATCCAAGGGTCGGCCGCCGACATCATCCGCCGGGCGATGATCCGCATGGAGGACGCGCTCACCGCAGCCAGGCTCGATGTCCGCATGCTCCTGCAGGTCCATGACGAGCTGGTCTTCGAGGTGCCCGACGACCAGGTCGAGGCTGCGCTGCCGGTGATCACCCGCGTGATGGTCGAGGCGCCGCATCCGGCGGTGCAGCTGCGGGTGCCGCTCCAGGTCGATGCCCGCGCCGCCGGCAACTGGGACGAGGCGCATTGAGCGGACCCCGACACAGCCGGAACCTTCGCTGACGACCCGACGTTTAACGATGCGACGCGCCGGGGGGCGCGGTTCGCGCGCGTTGGAACCGACATCATGCTCAACTCATCGGCCTGGAAGCCATTCCCGCGCTATATGGCGGAACCCGAGGTCGAGGACTTGCATGAGGACGTCACGCCCTCCGAGCATGACCTGATCGTCCGGTACACGATCATCGGCATCTTCGTGATCCTCGCCACCGCCTCGCTGTACCTGACAAAGGTCATCGCGCTGCCGATCACCGCCGGCATCATCTTCGGCCTGGTGCTCGGACCGGCGGTCGACTGGCTGGTGCGCCGCAATGTCCCGCAGCATCTGGCGGCGGCGATCGTGGTGCTTCTGTTTCTCGGGCTGATCATGGCTGCGATCACGGTGCTCGCCGTCCCCGTGGCTGCCTGGAGCGATCAGGCACCGGCGATGATGACGGCGCTGAAGACCAAGCTCGCCAGCGTCTTCGTGGTGATGGACGAGGCCAAGCATGCCATCGCCTCGCTGATGGGCAAGACCGGCGCCGAACTCAACGTCTCGCAGGGAAATCCGCTGCTCGATATCGCGATGTCGTCCTCGACGGTGGCCGGCGGCCTCCTGATCTTCGTCGCCACCGTCTATTTCTGGCTGGCCACGCGCCGCCACCTCAAGGCGCGCGCGCTGCGCCTCTGCCTCGGACGCGGCGCCCGGAAGTCCGCCGGCGCATTCTTTCAGGAGATCGAAACGCGTGTCGCGCGCTATTTCGGCCTGGTGACGCTGATCAATCTCGGCATGGGCGTCCTCACCATGACGATCGCCTGGATGGCAGGCCTGCCGTTCCCGATCTTCTGGGGCGCGCTCGCCTTCATCCTGAATTATCTCGCCTTCATCGGGCCGATCATCGTCACCGTCATGCTGTTCGCCAGCGCGCTGATCGACGCACCCCTGGTGCTGACGGCGATCTGGCCGGCGGCCGCCTATTTCGTTCTCCATCTGATCGAGGGCAACGCCGTCACGCCGGTCTTCGTCGGCAGCAGGCTGACGGTCTCACCCTTCCTGGTCTTCATCGGCTTCATCTTCTGGCTCTGGCTGTGGGGGCCGGTCGGCGCGGTCCTCTCGACTCCGATCCTGCTCGTCGCCATGGTGGCGCAGGAGGAATTCGCCCGGTATCGCGCCGCGCAGGCCGAGGAGCGCAGCGATCAGCCCGAACGACAAGCGGCGTGAGCCTGACGGGACGGAACCGCTGCGGCCCGTACGCGTTGCCCGGAAAGCTTGTCAGGACTGGACCGTCCGCAGATAGCGACTGATTTTTGAATCCGTTTCACGAAGACCGATCGATGCAGGGGAAAAGCGACATGGCCACCACCACATCCGCGAAGCGTCAGGCTGCGGCCTCCGTGAAGCATGCCAAGGACGAGGTTGCAGCCGGGGCCGAGGAGATGGCCGGCGAGGCACGCGCGACGGCCGCCCGCGTCAAGCGCGAGGCCGGCGCGATCGAGGACAGTCTCGCCCGCGGCGCCGAGGAGCTGGTTGCGACGGTGAGCGAGCGCCTGCGTTCGGTCGGCGTCGATACCGACCGCATGGTCGATGTCGCCAAGGAGCAGGCGACCGATCTGCAGCGCCTGATCGAGGACGAAATCCGCGAGCGGCCGTTGCGCGCCCTGGGCCTGGCGGCGGCTGTCGGCCTGTTCGTCGGCTTCCTCTCGGCGCGCTGAGCCTATGCTGGGGGGAATCGGAGCCTATATCGCGTCGGAGATTTCCGGCGCCGTCAGGCGCAACGTCATCGTCTACGCGCTGATGGGGTTCGCCGTCCTGCTGGTCCTATGCGCCGGGGGCTATGCCCTGAGCGCGCTGCATACGGTCCTGGCGTTGCGATACGGCACGGCGGAGGCCAGCCTGTTCATCGCGGGCGGTCTGTTCGTGGCGGCGTTGATCGCTTTCGGCGCCGCACTTTACGTCAAGAACCGTCGCCGTCCTGCTCGGCCGGTGGCGGCCACCGCATTGGTCGCTGCGCCTCTGATCGCAAAGCTGGTCGGTTCCGGCGTCAAATCCCGCACGGGCTGGCGCATTGCGCTGGTTGGCGGCGTCGTGGTGCTGGGTGCGTTGCTCGGACGGCAGTTCTTCACCGGAGGCGATGACGACGACGAGGCGTGAGGCCTCCGCCCTGGCGTGGCGAACCGGCCGACTGGGCATGACGGCCTTCTGTCTTTTTACATAGGGATCGTGGGTGCCGTCCTGTAACACGGTAGCCATGCTTGCACAGGTGAGGCCCCGCGATCGTTTTTCGGTTCCCATGATTCCAGCCGTTCGGGCGCGTTTGCGTTCGGCCACAACGACGGTGATCGCCATCGGCGTCGTGGCCGTCGCCATCCTGTTGGCGGCTTGGATCAATCTGCAGGCCCAGAACACCGCCGAGCGCGTCTCCCGCGCCATTGCCGTCCGCGAAAACGCCGAGCGCTTCCTCGGCCATTTGCGCGACGCCGAGACCGGTCAGCGCGGCTACATGCTGACGGGGACAGCGAGCTATCTGGTCCCTTTCACGAATGGCCGCAGCGCCGTCCTGCCCGCTCTGCAGACACTCGAACGCCTGGTGGAGACCGATCCGCTGCAGAAGCAGCGCGTCGCCGCGCTTCGGCAGCCCATGGAGCGCAAGCTCGTGGAACTCGACGCCACGGTCGGCCTCACGCGCGACGGCCGCCAAAACGAAGCGCTCGCCATGATCCGCCAAGGTGAGGGCATCGGCGCCATGGACGCGTTGCGCGACAGCATCGAGCAGATCCAGCTGGCCGAGAACACCCTGCTGGTCTCCCTCAACCGCAACGAGGAGCGCCGCCGGCTTTTGGCGAGCATCGGCATCGTCGTGGCCTTGGCCGGCCTCGCCTTCGCCGCTTGGCTGCAATTGCGGACAAGGCAGCGCCGCAGCCTGTCGCTGGCGGTGAGCAACGCCCAGCTGGAACAGATCGTCAGCGAGCGCACGCGGGAACTCGAGAACGAGCGCCTGCGAATCGAGGCCCTGCTGCGCGACGTCAATCACCGCGTCGGCAACAACCTCGCCATGGTCTCGGCACTGCTCAACGTCCAGAGCCGCCAGAGCGGCGAGCCGGCCGTTCGCACGGCCCTGCAGCAGGCGCAGTCGCGCATCCAGGCCATCGCCGCAGGACAGCGGCGTCTGCGCCTGGACATCGAGACCGACGAGATCGACGCGCGGGCTTATATGGAGGATCTGCTGGCCGAGATCGGCAAGGCGGCCGAAGGTCGGCCGATCGAGGTGAGCCTCGCCATGGACGCGATCCGGCTGCCGGGCCGCGACGCGGTGTCCTTCGTCGTCATCGTCAACGAACTGGTGACGAACGCGATCAAGCACGCCTTCCCGAACGGCATGGCCGGCAAGATCGTGGTCCGCCTCGAGGAAACGGTGCAGGAGGATGCGGCCACGCTCGCCCTGTCGGTCGAGGACGACGGCATCGGCATGCCCGGCGAAATCGAGACCAGGGGTCTCGGCCAGACCGTCATCGCAAGCCTGCTCAGAAGCATGCAGGCGACCATGACCTCCGCCCCTCTCGCTCCGGACTCAAGCCGCCCCGGCACCTGCGTGACGCTGACCTTCCCGAAGCGGGACTAGGTCGAGCCCAATGAAAAGGCCCGGTCGTTGAACCGGGCCTTCGTGATGTCACGCGCTCCACGCCGATCAGGCGCTCGTCAGAGCCCCTCGAACAGCGCGCTCGAGATGTAGCGCTCGGCGAAGGACGGGATGATCACGACGATCGTCTTGCCGGCATTCTCCGGCCGCGCGCCGACTTCGAGCGCGGCGGCGATGGCGGCCCCCGACGAGATCCCGGCCGGGATGCCCTCGAACTTGGCCAGCGCCCGCGAGGTCTCGAACGAGGTCTGGTTGCCAACGGTCACGACCTCGTCGATCACCGAACGATCGAGGATGCCGGGCACGAAGCCCGCGCCAATGCCCTGGATCTTGTGGGGGCCGGGCGCCCCGCCCGACAGCACCGGGGAATCCTCGGGCTCGACGGCGACGATCCTGACATTCGGGTTCTTTTCCTTCAGCACCTGACCGACGCCCGTGATGGTGCCGCCTGTGCCGACGCCGGCGATGAAGATGTCGACCTTGCCCTGCGTGTCGTTCCAGATCTCCAGCGCGGTCGTCTTGCGGTGAATCTCGGGGTTGTGCGGGTTCTCGAACTGCTGCGGGATGATCGAGCCCGCAATCTCGGCATTGAGCTCCTCGGCCTTGGCGATCGCGCCGCGCATGCCGCCGGGACCCGGCGTCAGCACAAGCTCGGCACCAAGCAGCGCCAGCATCTTGCGGCGCTCCAGAGACATCGTCTCGGGCATCACCAGGATCAGCCGATAGCCGCGCGCGGCCGCCACAAAAGCGAGCGCAATGCCGGTGTTGCCCGAGGTCGGCTCGATCAGCGTGCCGCCCGGCTTGAGCGCTCCCGACGCCTCCAAGGCGTCGATCATGTTGACGCCGATGCGGTCCTTGACGCTGGAGATCGGGTTGAAGAATTCGAGCTTCGCCAGGATCGTCGCCTTGACGCCGCGCTCGGCTGGCAGGCGGTTGAGCTTGACGAGCGGTGTATCGCCGATGGTGTCGGTGATCGAGTCGTAGATCCGGCCGCGACCGGGCGCTTTCGCCGGGGCGGTCTCGGGCTTACGCGCTGCCTCAGTCATGGGTTTCTCCTGAAAGCGTCGGTCTGGTGCCGTCGATTGAGGACTCACAATAGATCAATTCACGCAGACTGTCGATGAATTCAATAATTCACATTCTATATCGTAAAATCACCGTCGATGCCCATGACGCCGAAGACGGCTTCATCCTGCGCACGGCGACAGAGTTCCTCGACGGTGATGCCGTCCAGCACGGCCAGAAACGCCTGCGAGGCGCGCATCACCTCCGGCCCGATCACGTCGTCGACCAGGCGCGAATGCGGCGCCGGACCGAGCCCGTCATCGCCGGCTTCCTGCATGGCGGCGCGCGCGATGGCTCCGGCGGTGACCCGGCGGCGCTCGCGGGCCAGCTCATAGCCGCCACGCGGGCCGCGCACGCCCTTGAGGATGCCGACCCTGACCAATGCCTGCAGCAGCGTTTCGAGATGGCGCGGCGGCAGATCGTGCCGGGCCGCCAGATGCTTGGCCGCCACCGGCGAGGGTCTGGCGTGCAGGGCGATGTCGACCACGGCCGCGATCGCGAGCTGGCTGCGGCGGGAGAGGAGGATCATCAGACGCTATCCTTGCCGAAAACCACGCCGCCGTCGATTCCCGTCGAGCCGAAGGCACCGGCTCCACGGGGCGTGTCGTCCAGGCGATCCGTTTCCGTGAGCAGAGCCTGCGTGACCGGGGCGATCACCAATTGCGCGATGCGGTCCCCACGCTGGATCGTGAAGGAGACGTCGCCCAGATTGACCAGGATGGCCGTAATCTCGCCGCGAAAGTCGCTGTCGACCGTCCCCGGCGCGTTCAGCACGGTAACGCCGTGCCGAAAGGCCAACCCGGAACGGGGGCGCACTTGAGCCTCGAAACCGACAGGCAATTGAATGGAGAGCCCCGTTGGAACGGCCTGGCGCTCGCCGGGCGCGATCACCAGGGCTTCCCCTTCGCCGAGCGCCGCGCGCAGGTCGAGGCCTGCCGCTCCCGCAGTCTCATAGGCTGGCAAGGGCAGGCCGAGGCCGTGGCCGACGCGCCGTACGGGAACGGTGACCATGCCGTCAGACTCCGGTCCGGACCGGCACGAGCCCCGCGATATGGGCCATCAGGCGGGTCGCGACCTCCTGTTTCGCCAGCGTCGGCCAGTTCTCGACACCGTCGCGCGTCACCAGATGCACGGTGTTGGCGTCTCCGCCCATCACCCCGGTGCCGCCGACATCATTGGCGACGATCAAGTCGCAGCCCTTCCTCGCCAGCTTTGCCTGCGCATAGGCGATGACGTTCTGCGTTTCCGCGGCAAAGCCGACGACCAGGGCCGGTCGGGCGCTTTGTCGATGCGCCACGGTGGCGAGGATGTCGGGGTTCTCGATCAGGGCGAGCGGCGGCAGGCCACTGCCGTCCTTCTTCATTTTCTCGGGCGTGGCGTCGGCCACGCGCCAATCGGCCACGGCAGCGGCGAAGATCGCGATGTCGGCCGGCAGCGCCGCCTCGACAGCGGCCAGCATCTCGCGGGCGGATTCGACATGAACGGTCTCGACGCCCTCGGGATCGGGGATCGCGACCGGGCCGGAGACCAGCGTCACCCGTGCGCCGGCGGCGGCCGCCGCAGCAGCGAGAGCATGACCCTGCTTGCCCGAGGAGCGGTTGGCGATGTAGCGCACCGGGTCGATCGCCTCATGTGTCGGCCCCGATGTCACCAGCACATGCCGGCCCGCGAGCGCACCCTGTTCGCCGGCGCCTCCGGGCAAACGGCCGAGGAACCCGATCGCGCGCTGGCCCGGCGCCTCGTCGGCCAAGGCGCGTTCGATCGCGGCCAGGATTTCAGCGGGCTCGGCCATGCGGCCCGGCCCGCTCTCGCCGCGCTCCGCCATGGCGCCGGAATTGGGGCCCACGACCAGCACGCCGTCCTTCTCGAGCTGCGCCATGTTGCGCCGCGTCGCCGGGTGCTGCCACATGCGCGGGTTCATGGCCGGCGCGATCAGGACGCGCTTGTCGGTGGCGAGCAGCGCCGTCGATGCCAGATCATTGGCCAGCCCCGTCGCCATCTTGGCGATCAGGTCGGCGGTGGCCGGCGCCACGACGAGCAGATCGGTCGAGCGCGACAGGGCGATATGGCCGATATCGGCCTCGTCGGTCAGCGAGAACAGATCGGTGAAGCAGCGCTCGCCAGCCAGCGTCCCGACTGACAACGGCGTCACGAATTCCTCGCCCGCCTTGGTCAGGATGGCGCGCGTGGCGATCCCGCGATCCTTCAGCCGACGGATCAGCTCCAGGCATTTATAGGCGGCGATGCCGCCGCCGATGATGAGGAGGATGGAGCGGGAGGCGGACAAGGCGGGGCTCCTGAGCCTTGAGATGAACGTTACCTAGCATCGCTGGGCTAGGGCTGTCATCGGGCGCTCACGTCATGCTCGGGCTTGACCCGAGCATCTCCGGCAAGAGATTCTCGGGTCTGCGCTTCGCTTCGCCCAAGAATGACGGCAAGGCTCATCACCTAAACGGCGGCTCGTCGAAGCTGCGCAGCTTGCGCGAATGGATCGTCGATCCCGCCTTCTTCAGCTTTTCCAGCGCCGCGAGCCCGATCCGCAGATGCTCGCTGACTGCGCGCTCGTAGAAGGCGTTGGCGGCGCCGGGCAGCTTGATTTCGCCGTGCAGCGGCTTGTCGGAGACGCAGAGAAGCGTGCCGTAAGGCACGCGTAAGCGGTAGCCCTGCGCCGCGATGGTGCCCGATTCCATGTCGACCGCGATGGCACGCGACAGGTTGATCCGGCGACGCTCCTTGGTCCAGCGCAGCTCCCAGTTGCGGTCGTCCTGGGTCACCACGGTGCCGGTGCGCAGCCGGTTCTTCAGCTTGTCGCCCCTCTCGCCGGTGACCTCGGCTGCCGCCTCCTGCAACGCGACCTGCACCTCCGCCAGCGCGGGCACGGGCACATCGGGCGGCACCAGTTCGTCGAGGATGCCGTCCTGCCGGAGATAGGCATGGGCCAGGACGTAGTCTCCGATGATCTGCGTCTGGCGTAAGCCCCCGCAATGGCCGACCATCAGCCAGCAATGCGGCCGCAGCACCGCGAGATGGTCGGTGATGTTCTTCGCGTTGGAGGGGCCGACGCCGATATTGACCAGCGTCACGCCCTGGCCGTTCTCGCGGATCAGGTGATAGGCCGGCATCTGGAAGCGGTGCCAAGGCGACGACATCACCCGCTCGGCGGCGCTGACATCGATGCCATCGCGCTCGATCCGCACCCCGCCGGGCGTCACCAGCGCCAACGCCGTGCCGGCCTCGATCTCGGCAATGCCGAGCCGGACGAACTGGTCGACATAGCGGTGGTAGTTGGTCAGCAGCACCCAGGGCTGCACGGCGCGCCAATCGGTGCCGGTGTAGTGGACCAGCCGCCGCAGCGAATAGTCCACGCGCACGGCGTCGAACAGCGAGAGCGGCCGTGGTTCGCCATCGACGATGTCGAAGGTGCCGTCGGCGATCTCGTCGCCGACCAGCGAGAGCAGCGGCGTCGGGAAATGCCGCGCCAGCTCCGCGGCCGTGATCTCGCCGCGTCCGAGTTCGTCGCCGCCCTCGAGCGCGTAGGGGTAGGGGATTTCCTGCGAGCTGATCCCGGTTTCGATGGTCGCGCCATATTCGTCGACCAGCGGCTGCAACTGGTCGAGCAGATAGCCGCGGAACTCGGCCGGCTGGGTCACCGTCGTCGAATAGATGCCGGGCGCTGCGAATTTGGCATAGCCGCGCCGCGTCGCCGCGGGCAGCCTGGACGGTTCGTAGGTGACGCGCAGCAGCGGGTAGCGGTAGCACGCCCGCTCCCCGGCGCTGGGCGGCTGCCCCGTCTCGAAGAAGCGCTGCAGGTCGTCCCGCAACGCCGCTCTCGCCTCGGCATAGAGCGCCTCGAGCCTGTCGAGGGCGGCAGCGGGAGTGGAGGCGGTCTCGAACGTCATGGGCGGCGTCCTTTCGTTCGGGCGAGCTTTAGCCGGGGGCTAGGTCGCGTGACAACTGCCAGCCTCTGACAGCGGAGGCGGGTTGACTCCCGGCGGGCCGCAATTTACTAAACCTATGAGTTAACTAATGTGCCGCCGCATGCAGGCACCGATGCGCTTCGGGTCAGGGAAAACCGCGTCATGAAAACCGTTCTGCTCGGCCTCGTCGCTCTTGTCGTCATCGCGGTCGCGATCGTGCTGATCCTCGCCGCGATGAAGCCGGATACGTTCCAGGTCCAGCGTTCGATCGCGATCCAGGCGCCGCCGGAGCGCATCCAGCCGCTGATCGCCGATTTCAGGGCCTGGGGGGCCTGGTCGCCCTGGGAGAAGAAGGACCCCGCCATGACGCGCAGCTTCAGCGGTGCGGATAGCGGGGTCGGCGCTCGCTATGCCTGGGAGGGCGACAAGACTGTCGGGCGCGGCAGCATGGAGATCGTCGAGGTGGCGCCGACAAAGGTCGCTCTCAAGCTCGATTTCATCGCGCCGTTCGAGGCCCACAACGCAGCCGTCTTTGCGCTGCTGCCCCAGGGCCATACGACGAATGTCGTCTGGACGATGACCGGGCCGACTCCATTCCTCGGCAAAATCGTCCATGTCTTCATGAACATGGACAGGATGATCGGCGGCGATTTCGAGGCGGGCCTGGCCGCGATGAAAGCCGCGGCCGAACGCCGCTCCTGACGAGATCCGAGGTCAAACTCCAACCGGAAAGGACAAGCCCATGTTCGCAAAACCGCAGACGGAACACGACTGGCTGCAGCAGCTCGTCGGTGAATGGACCTCGGAGATGGACTGCGCGACGGGCCCCGGCCAGCCGCGATCGAAATCGACAGGCCGGGAAACCGTGCGCTCGCTCGGAGGGCTCTGGACGCTCTGCGAAGGCGAGGGCGAGATGCCCGACGGCTCGACCGGCAAGACCCTGTTGACGCTCGGCTTCGACCCCGTGAAAGGCCGCTTCGTCGGCAGCTGGATCGGCTCGATGATGACGCATCTCTGGCTCTACGAAGGCGCGCTCGACGAGAGCGGCAAGGTGCTGACGCTCGAAAGCTCAGGGCCGAACCTGATGGGCGACGGCGCCATCATCCCCTATCGCGACGTGATCACCATGGTCGGCCCCGATCACCGCATCCTGGCGTCCTACACACCCGACGGGGATGGCGGCTGGACCGAGTTCATGACCGCCGAGTACCGCCGCAAGGCGTGATCGCCCGCTTCCCAAGCGCAGGAGAGACCGATGAAGATCGCCCCCTATCTGATGTTCGACGGCCATTGCCGCGAGGCCTTCACCCTCTATGAGGCCGTCTTCGGCGGCAAGATCCTCGCCATGATGGACCATCGCGGCACGCCGGCCGAGGCGCATGTCCCGCCGGAATGGGTCGACAAGATCATGCACGCCTGCCTGGAGATCGAAGGCCAGATGCTGATGGCGTCCGACGCGCCGCCCGATCGCAGCGACGGCCCGATGCGCAGCGTGTCGGTGTCCGTCAACGTCACCGACATAGCCGAAGCGGAACGCATCTTCGCCGGCTTGTCGGACGGTGCGACGATCCAGATGCCGATGGCGGAAACCTTCTGGTCGCCGCGCTTCGGCATGCTGCGAGACCGCTTCGGGACGAACTGGATGATCGGCGCCGAGATGCCGGCCGACAAGGCCGATTGTGGCTGAGCTGCCTGTCATTCCGGGGCGCCGCGACAGCGGCGAACCCGGAACCCACGACCGGGTGAACGCCGAGGGGTGAACATCAGTTTCGGGCAGCCGGTTGAGGCGCACCCCGTCGTGGGTTCCGGGTTCTTCGCTCCGCGAAGCCCCGGAATGACAGATGTTACCCCAGCACCGCCCAGGCGAGCAGGCCTGTGATCATCCACAGCGCCCAGTTGCCCCAGCGGTTGCGCTGGGCCTCGGCCCGGCCGATCGCCGCCACGCTGCGCTCGTCGAGCGAAAAACCGTGGCGCGAGGCGTCCTCGAGCTGGCCCAGCACGCGCTCGGCCCGGACCAGCGTCTCTGGCAGTCGCGAGAGACTGCCCAGCACCGAACCCGCGCCGCGCCCTGCATCCTGCAGCCGGCCGAGCGGCCCGAGATTCTGCGTGATCCACTCGCGAACGACCGGCTCGGCCGTGGTCCACATGTCGAGCTGCGGATCGAGCGTGCGGGCGACGCCTTCGACCACCACCATCGTCTTCTGCAGCATGACGAGCTCGGTGCGCGTCGCCATGTCGAACATGCCGGTGATCTCGAAGAGCAGCGTCAGGACCTTGGCCATCGAAATCTGGTCGGCGCTCTTGTCGTGAATCGGCTCGCCGACCGCGCGGATCGCCTGGGCGAAATCGGCGACGTCGTGATGAACCGGCACATAGCCGGCCTCGAAATGCACCTCGGCGACGCGGCGGTAGTCGCGGGTGATGAAGCCGAGCAGGATTTCGGCGAGGAAGCGCCGCTCCTTCAGGCCGAGGCGGCCCATGATGCCGCCATCGACGGCGACGAGGCGCCCCTGTGCATCGACGAACAGGTTCCCCGGATGCATGTCGGCATGGAAGAAACCGTCGCGGATCGCATGCTTCAGGAAGGACTGGATGACGATGCGCCCGAGCGTCGGCAAATCATGGCCGGCCGCGCGCAGGCCCTCGATGTCGGAGAGGCGGACACCGTCGATCCATTCGTCGACCAGCATTTCGCGCGCGGTCAATTGCCAGTCGGGCTGCGGCACGCGGAAATCCAAGTCTTCCTTGGTATTCTCTGCGAATTCGGAGAGTGCGGCGGCTTCCAGCCGCAGATCCATCTCCATCGTCACCGAGCGCGCCAGCGTCTCGACGACGCCGGTCATGCGCAGGCGCCGCGCCTCGGCCGAGCGGGTCTCGGCCAGTTCCGCGCCGAAGCGCATCGCGCCGAGATCGCGGTGGAAGCGGTCGCGGATGCCGGGCCGCAGGATCTTGACCGCAACCTCGCGGCCGTCATGCAGCCTCGCGCGGTGGACCTGGGCGATGGAGGCGGCGGCGACGGGCTCGCCGAAGGATGCGAAGACCTGCTCGACTGGCCTGCCATGCGCCGCCTCGACGATGGCGCGCGCCTGCGCCATCGGAAAGGGCGGCATCCGGTCCTGCAGCGCCGAGAGATCGGAGGCGATCTTCATGCCGACGACGTCGGGCCGCGTCGCCAGGAACTGACCGAACTTGACATAGGACGGCCCCAGCCGCGTCAGCGCGGCCGCCAGCCGCGTCGCCGAGGTGCCGGCGCCGCGGCGCTCGATCAATCGCCCGAGCCGGATCGCCCCGCGCGCCAGCGGCGGCAGAACGGACGGATCGACCAAAGCGAGCGCGCCCTCACGCGCCAGCACGAAGCCGACACGGGCGGTGCGGGCGAGATGGAAGAGGGATGAGATCATGACTCAGTCGTCATGGTCGGGCCAGACCCGACCATCTCCTGCCGAAAAAGGCTCCCGTCGAGAGATGCTCGGGTCAAGCCCGAGCATGACGCGAGGCT
Source organism: Allobosea vaviloviae (assembly GCF_001298265.1). Lineage (GTDB taxonomy): Bacteria > Pseudomonadota > Alphaproteobacteria > Rhizobiales > Beijerinckiaceae > Allobosea > Allobosea vaviloviae_B. The sequence continues at coordinate 304,837 of NZ_LGSZ01000048.1, forward strand.
CATGATCACAGCTTCCAGCCGGAATGCAGCGCCACGACCCCGCCGGTCATGGGCGTGTACTTCGCGCGGCGGAAGCCGGCGGCCTCGATCATCCCGACGAAAGCCTGCGGCCTGGGGAATTTCCGGATCGATTCGACCAGATACTGGTAGGGCTCGGCCTCGCCCGTCACCATGCGGCCCATCGGCGGGATGACGTTGAAGGAATAGGCCTCGTAGACCTTGTCCAGCAGCGGCACGTCGACATGGCTGAATTCGAGGCACAGGAAGCGCCCGCCGCGCTTGAGCACGCGATAGGCTTCGGCCAGCGCCTTGTCGATGCGCGGGACATTGCGAATGCCGAAGGCGATCGTGTAGCAGTCGAAATGGCCGTCGGGCAGGCCGAGTTCCTCGGCATTGCCCTGGACGAAACGGATACGCTCGTCATCGGGAAAGCGCTTAGCCGCACGGTCGCGGCCGACGCTCAGCATCTGCGCGTTGATATCGAGCACGGTGACGTCGGTCTGCGGCCCGCCGGCCTCCAGCACGGAGAAGGCGACGTCGCCCGTGCCTCCGGCGACATCGAGATGGTGGAAGGGCCGGTCCTTGGGCGGATGGATCGCCGTCAGCAGGGCGCTCTTCCAGGCCCGGTGCAGCCCCGCCGACATCAGGTCGTTCATCAGGTCGTAGCGGCCTGCCACCTTGTGGAAGACGTCGTCGACCTTGGCCTGCTTCTCGGCCAGCGGCACGGTCTCGAAGCCGAAATGGGTGGTGTCGGAAGCTGCTGTCACGATCGGGCTGGCCTTGTGCAAAATCGATCTTGTTTTCGCCTGTGGCGATGCATAGCCAAACGAGCGGGGCTTGTCGCGGGCCCTTTCGCCGCAAGTCTCTCCGAAGGTCTCGACCATGCCCGAACTCCCCGAGGTCGAAACCGTCAGGCGCGGGCTGGAGCCCGCCATGCTCGGGCAGAGATTCGCCCGCATCGAGCAGAACCGGCCCGATCTGCGTTTCCCCCTGCCCGATCGCTTCGTCGAGCGGCTGAGCGGGCGGCGTGTCGAGGCGCTGTCGCGGCGTGCGAAATACCTGATCGCCGATCTCGACGACGGGCAGGCGCTGATCATGCATCTGGGCATGAGCGGGCGCTTCGTCGTCGAGGCGCCCGGCACGAAGCCGGTCGAGCCCGGTGCCTATTACAACGAGATCGGCCGGCACCTGATCCACGACCATGTCGTCTTCCACATGGGATCGGGCGCCCGCATCACCTATAACGACGTGCGCCGCTTCGGCTTCATGGACCTCGTGCCGCGCGCCGAGCTGGCGGCCTCGAAGCATTTCGCCGGGATGGGTATCGAACCGCTCGGCAACGAACTCTCCGGCGAGACGCTGGCGCGGCTGTTCGCCGGCAAGGTCGCGCCGCTGAAGGCCGCCCTGCTCGACCAGCGGCTCGTGGCGGGCTTGGGCAACATCTATGTCTGCGAGGCGCTGTTCCGGGCGGGCCTCCATCCGGAGGCCGAGGCGGGCTCGATTGCCACGCCGACGGGCCGGCCGCGCCCTGCGGCCCATGCGCTGGCGCAGATCATCCGCGAGGTGCTGGAGGAGGCGATCCTGTCGGGTGGCTCGACGCTGCGCGACTTCGCCCATGCCGACGGCTCGCTCGGCTATTTCCAGCATCGCTTCAGGGTCTATGACCGCGAAGGTGAGCCCTGCACGGCGCCGGGCTGCGGCATGGCGGTCAAGCGGCTGGTCCAGTCCGGCCGCTCGACCTTCTATTGCGAAAGCTGCCAACCGAGACACTGAGCGCGGCCGTCAGCGCTTCGGCTGTTCCGGGAATTCGAGCTTCGAGACATCGTAGCCGAGTTCGGCGGCGCGCTTCACCAGCCGCTGGCGTTGCGCCGCGCCGATCTGCGGGTTGCGCGTGAAGATATAGAGGTCCTTCAGGGTCGGATCGGCCGAGATGAACCAGCTGTAGTCGTTGGCGCGATCGAGGACCCAGTAGTCGCGCACCACCGGCACGACGCCGAAGACCGTGTAGGTCACGCGCAGCTTGGCGTTGGTGCCGGGATCGAGGATCTCGCCGGGACCGCCGATCGTCTTGAGCTCTCCGGTCGGCGTGCCCATACGGCAGGAATCGAGCACCTCGATCCGCCCGCCCGGCCGCTTGTATTCGGTCGCGCCGGCGACGCAGCCATCGGTAATCGCCATCGGCCGCCGGGCGATCTCGTGCCAGAGGCCGGTATAGAGACGCGCCGCATCGATGGTTTTGGCGGGCTGCGGTGCGTTTTCGGCAGAGATGTTTGCGCCGGCACAGCCGGAGAGCATGACACCGGCAAACAGGGCGGCGAGGATTGGGCGCTTCATGATGGTCTCCGCTGCCCCCAGCGCGAGCGGCCCTGACCGGCCGCTTTTCATGGGACCTATACGCGTGAAGCCGATATTCGGTTCAACAAGCCTGGCGCAGCAGGACGGCAACGGGCCGCCATCGCGCAACCTGCCTTGCGCGGGCGCGCATGGACCGGCGCCCGCCGCCCGGCTAATGCTCTGCCGAAGAGATCATCCGGGAGGCTGCCATGGCTTATGAGACCATCCTCGTCGAGACGAAGGGCAAGGTCGGCGTCGTCACGCTGAACCGGCCCCAGGCGCTGAACGCGCTGAACGGACAGCTCATCGCCGAGATCAACACGGCGCTGGACGGTTTCGAGAAGGATCCCGCCATCGGCTGCATTGTGCTCACCGGCTCGGAGAAGGCCTTCGCCGCCGGCGCCGACATCAAGGAGATGCAGGGCCGCACCTATCCCGAGACCTATCTCGACGACAAATTCGCCGATTGGGATCGCATCGGCCAGCGCCGCAAGCCGATCATCGCCGGGGTCGCCGGCTTCGCGCTCGGCGGCGGCTGCGAACTCGCCATGATGTGCGACTTCATCATCGCCGCCGACAACGCCAAATTCGGCCAGCCCGAGATCAATCTCGGCGTCATCCCCGGCGCAGGCGGCACGCAGCGGCTGACCCGGGCCATCGGCAAGGCCAAGGCGATGGATCTCTGCCTCACCGGCCGGATGATGGACGTCAACGAGGCCGAGCGTGCCGGGCTGGTGGCCCGCATCGTGCCGCTCGCCGATCTGATGGCCGAGGTGATGAAGGCGGCCGACGCCATCGCCGCCAAGTCGCTGCCCTCCGTGCTGATGGCCAAGGAAACCGTCAACCGCGCCTTCGAGGTCACGCTGGCCGAAGGCGTGCGCTTCGAGCGCCGGCTGTTCTCCTCCCTCTTCGCGACGCAGGACCAGAAAGAGGGCATGGCCGCCTTCGCCGAGAAGCGGAAGCCCGACTTCAAGAACAGCTGACGAGCCATTCGAGCAGCGCGCCCCCTGAGAATCGAGATCTGCCATGACCATGACCATCGCGAGCCCCGAGGGCCTCGTCCTGCCGTCCTACGCCGATGTCGAGACCGCCGCCGGGCGCATCCGCGGCGTCGCCCATCACACCCCGGCGCTGGCCTCGCGCACGGCAAACGAGCGCACTGGCGCCAATCTCGTCTTCAAGCCCGAGAACCTGCAGCGCATGGGCGCCTTCAAGTTCCGCGGCGGATACAACGCCATCGCGGCTCTCTCGCCCGCGCAGAAGAAGGCCGGCGTCGTCACCTTCTCGTCGGGCAACCACGCCCAGGCCATCGCCTATGCCGGCCGGCTTCTCGGCGTGCCCACGACGATCATCATGCCGCTCGACGCGCCGGCCGCGAAGGTCGCGGCGACGCGCGGCTACGGCGCCGAGATCATCACCTATGACCGTTATACGCAGGACCGGCTCGCCATCGGCGCCGAGCTGGCGCAGTCGCGCGGTCTCAGTCTGATCCCGCCTTATGACCATCCAGACGTCATCGCCGGACAGGGCACGGCGGCCAAGGAGCTGATCGAGGATGCCGGCCCGCTCGACATCCTGCTGGTCTGCCTCGGCGGTGGCGGGCTGCTCGCGGGCTGCGCGCTGGCCGCCAAGGCGCTGAACCCGACCTGCCGCGTCTTCGGCGTCGAGCCGGAGGCCGGCAATGACGGCCAGCAATCGCTGCGCTCGGGCAAGATCGTGAAGATCGCCGTCCCCAAGACCATCGCCGACGGTGCGCAGACGCCTTTCCTCGGCGATTATACCTTTCCGATCATCCAGGCCCTCGTCGAGGACATCGTCACCGTCAGCGATGAGGCGCTGGTCGCGGCGATGCGCTTCTTCGCCGAGCGGATGAAGCTCGTCGTCGAACCGACGGGCTGCCTCGCTGCGGCTGCCGCCTTCACCGGCGCGGTTCCGGTCGCAGGCAAGCGTGTCGGCGTGATCATCAGCGGCGGCAATGTCGATCTGGCGAGCTATGCCCGCTTCCTGACCCCCGAGGGCTGAAACGCGGCGAGCCACGCAGAATTCCGCGTCGAGCCGCAATTCCGCGTTGACGAGAACCGAGCTTGGCACTATACGCCACCCACTCGCGACGGCCCGCGAAAGCATCGGTCGTCGCTCACGCATTTCCATCAAGGTAGCGGTCGGATCCTGCCGGGCAGTTCGCCAGGCGTCCGGTCGTGATGAAGCAGACGAGGACGTATCCTATGGCCAATACGACGTCGGCCAAGAAGGCGACGCGCAAGATCGAGCGCCGCACCGAGGTCAACAAGGCGCGCCGTTCGCGGATGCGCACCTTCCTGCGCAAGGTCGAGGAGGCGATCGCCTCCGGCGACAAGGGCGCCGCCGCCGACGCTTTAAAGGCTGCTCAGCCGGAGATCATGCGTGCGGCCCAGAAGGGCATCGTTCACAAGAACACCGCCTCGCGGAAGGTCTCGCGCCTGGCGCATCGGATCGGCGCTCTCGCCTCCTGAACGCCGCCTGCGGGCAATCAATCGACGGTTTGAAAAGCCCGGCTTCCCGCCGGGCTTTTTTGTTGTCTGCGAGCCGGCTCGTTGCGCTTCTGCAACGGTCCCTGCGTCATCAAAATTCGACGCCCCAATCGCGATTCCACAACGTTTCCGAGCCTTTACAGGCTTGACTCCACTGAGGCTTTCAGGGCTGCAAATCGGCCATTCGGGCCGCCGTGACCGCGCAGTGAAAGCGCTTATTTTTCATGAGTTTAGCGGGCAAAGCATTTCTCCTCCGGGAATCGTGACGACTCCTGGGCACCGCGCCGCCCACCCCGAAAAAAAAGATTCGGGGGTCGCGCCATCTCTCCCTGGTAAAGAAAATGTTAAGTCCCACAGGCAATTGCGAGCCGGCTGCCTGCAGGTCGCGAAGCCTCTGCGGGGGGTGACTCAGGGGAGCCGGCGAAGCGGGATATTGCGGCCCTTCGAGAGCGCCCTGTAAGGTCTTTTTCAACGCCGGGCGGACAGCGATGACCAGCCGGGGTTTCCACAAGATTATCGGTTCTTGGCTCGCGACCTGGAGGTTGGAGGATGCGGCTCTTTGTCTTTTTCTAGCTGAGATGAAGTGCGGCTTCGTCCTGCGACGAGCCTTTCAAGCGTAATCGATCATATCGGACCGGGAAACCGGCGGACGGATCACGTTCGCGGGAGCCCTTGTCCTTTGACCGGACAGAACAGCTCCGGCCCGGCGGCCACTTTGTGGCCGTCGCGGTCAGGCGCGTAAATTTTGGAAGAAATGGGGCAAATGATGTTCGAGCGGCAGCAAATGGGCGAAGCGGTGGAGGTTGCGTCGGCGTCGATGGTGGCAGCGCTGGTGGAATCGCGACCGGCTGATTTCGACCCTGAGCCCGCGGGCGCGCTTCAGGCGTCGCCGGTGGAAGCCTGGGACCGCGTGCGGCGGCGTCTGCGGGCGGAGCTTGGCGAGGACGTGTTCTCGAGCTGGTTTGCCCGTGTCGAACTCGGCGACATCGTCGATGGCGTCGCCTACCTCACCGTGCCTACGCGCTTTCTGAAAAGCTGGCTCGAGGCGCATTATGCCGAGCGGCTGCGTGTCAACTGCATGGCTGAACTGCCTGCCCTCAATGGCGTCATGCTGTCGGTGCGCCAGGTGTCCCGCGACATGTCACAGCAGCCCCCGGCCGAGATCGTCGCCCTGCGCAGCCGGCCGTCGACCGTGACGCCTGCCGAGCCCAGGCCCGCCCAGGCAGGCCGTCAGGCAGAGCCCTGCGAACGGGATCTGGTCGATGCCTGCGGCACGCTGCTCGACCGCCGGATGAACTTCCAGGCCTTCATCGTCGGCAAGTCGAACCAGCTCGCCTTCGCCGCAGCCGAGCGCATCGCTGCGGCCCCGGCCGGCACCGCGCCCTACAACCCGCTCTACATCCATGCCGGCGTCGGGCTGGGCAAGACGCATCTGCTGCAGGCGATCGCGCAGGAGGCGCGCAGCCAGGGCAAGCGCGTCGCCTATTTCACCGCAGATCGCTTCATGTACGGCTTCGTCGCCGCGCTGAAGTCCCAAACGGCGCTGGCTTTCAAGGAAAAGCTGCGCGGCATCGATCTGCTCGTCGTCGACGACGTCCAGTTCATCCAGGGCAAGTCGATCCAGCAGGAATTCGGACACACGATCAACGCGCTGATCGACGCCGGCAAGCAGATCGTCGTCGCCGGCGACCGCATGGCCAATGATCTCGAAGCGCTCGACGAGCGCATCCGCTCGCGGCTGGGCGGCGGGCTCGTGGTCGAGGTCGGCGATCTCGACGAGGGGCTGCGGGGCAAGATCCTCGCCAACCGGCTGGACACGCTGCACGCGGCCCATCCGAATTTCCACGTCAACCCCGATGTCGTCACCTATGTCGCCCGCGTCGTCGCCACCAATGGTCGCGATCTGGATGGCGCCGCCAACCGCCTGCTCGCCCATGCGACGCTGTCGGGCCAGCCGGTCTCGCTGGAGACCGCAGAAGCCGCGATCCGCGATCTGGTGCGGACGCGCGAGCCACGCCGGGTGAAGATCGAGGACATCCAGAAACTGGTCGCGACCCGCTACAATGTCAGCCGCGCCGACATCCTCTCGGAGCGCCGCACCGCCGCCGTGGTCAAGCCGCGCCAGATCGCGATGTATCTGTCCAAGGCACTGACGCCGCGCTCCCTGCCCGAGATCGGCCGACGCTTCGGCGGGCGCGACCACACGACGGTGCTTCATGCCGTGCGCAAGATCGAAAAGGCGATCACCGAGGATCGTTCGCTGCATGACGAGGTCGATCTGCTGAAGCGCATGCTGCAGGAGTGAGGATCGACGCTGCTCCCGATGGGGGCGGCGCTTTTTTCGAGCCTGCGACGTTTGACGGTGCGACCTTTGACTGTGGGCGCAGGCAGCTGCTGCCCTTGCGCCTGCCGCCGGGCTCCGGCAATGTCGCGGGCCATCCCGCCGCCCGCGCATTCGCTCCGGGCGCCAGCACGCCAGAAGACTCAATCGCGATGAAGGTCACCGTCGAACGTTCCACCCTGCTGAAGTCGCTGGGCCATGTGCATCGCGTGGTCGAGCGCCGCAACACCATTCCGATCCTGTCGAATCTCCTGCTCAGCGGCACCGACTCCGGCTTGAAGCTCAAGGCGACCGACCTCGACATCGAGGTTGTGGAAACCGTTGCGGCCGATGTGGCGGAGCCCGGCGCCACGACCGTGCCGGCCCACACGCTCTACGACATCGTGCGCAAATTGCCCGACGGCGCCCAGGTCTCGCTCGAAACCACCGGCGAGACCGGGCTCGTGCTGCGCTCGGGCCGCTCGCGCTTCCAGCTCCAGACGCTGCCGGAGAGCGATTTCCCCGACATCACCGCGGGCGAAATGGCGCACAGCTTCAAGCTGCCAGCCGGCGAGTTCAAGCGCCTGATCGACAAGACCCAGTTCGCGATCTCGACCGAAGAGACGCGCTACTACCTCAACGGCATCTATCTCCACACCATCGACGTCGAAGGCCGCCCGGTCCTGCGCGCGGTCGCGACCGACGGCCATCGCCTGGCCCGCGTCGATACGGCCGCGCCTGTGGGTTCCGTCGGCATGCCCGGCGTCATCGTGCCCCGCAAGGCGGTGTCCGAGATCCAGAAGCTGCTGGAGGATGGCGAGAGCGAAGTCACGATCGAACTCTCCGCCACCAAGATCCGCGTCGCCACCGCCGATGTGGTGCTGACCTCCAAGCTGATCGACGGCACCTTCCCCGACTACCAGCGCGTCATTCCCTCGGGCAACGACAAGCGCCTGACCGTCGACAGGGGCGATTTCGCCGCATCCGTCGACCGCGTCTCGACCATCTCGTCGGAGCGTGGCCGGGCGGTGAAGCTGTCCATGGCCGATGGCCGGATGACGCTTTCGGTGACCAATCCCGATTCCGGCTCGGCGACCGAGGAGATCGAGGTCGATTACGACGCCAGCCCGCTCGATATCGGCTTCAACGCCCGCTATCTGATGGATATCGCCGCCCAGCTCGATGGCGACACCGCCCTGCTCAAGCTCGCGGATCCGGGCTCGCCGACGGTGATCCAGGACCGCGAGGGGGCCTCGGCGCTCTATGTGCTGATGCCGATGCGCGTCTAGGCGCAAAACGTGCCGTGGCCGCCGTCGCGCGCCTGATCCTGCAGGATTTCCGTTCTTACGAGGCTCTCGATCTGACGATCGGGGGCCACATCATTGCGTTGATCGGCGAGAACGGCGCCGGCAAGACCAATATCCTCGAAGCACTGTCGCTGTTCTCGCCCGGCCGGGGCCTGCGCCGGGCCGATCTGGCCGATCTGGCCCGCAAGGATGGAGACGGCGCGTTTGCCGCCTCGATCGCGCTCGGCGAGGACGGTTCGCGGCTCGGCGTGGGCCTGGGCCCCGCCGATGCAGAGGGCCGGCGCGCGCGGATCGCGCGGATCGACGGCGCGCCGGCGGGCTCGGCGCTCGCCTTCAGCGAGCATCTGCGTGTCGTCTGGCTGACGCCGGATCTCGACGGGCTGTTTCGCGGTTCAGCCGGAGACCGCCGCCGCTTCCTCGACCGGTTGGTTCTCGCCGTCGATCCGGTGCATGGCACGCGCTCCAACGCGTTGGAAAAGGCCCTGCGCTCGCGCAACCGCATCCTGGAGGAAAGCCCCAACCAGACTCAATGGCTCGACGCCATCGAGCGCGAGATCGCTGAGCTCGGCGTGGCCGTCGCTGCCGCGCGGGCCGAGACGGTGGCGCGTCTCTCGGCGATCATCACGGAGACGCGGGACGAGGGCTCTCCCTTCCCCCATGCCGGCATCGCGCTGTCGGGCGAGATCGACCTGCTCGTCTCGCGCGGGGCGGCAATCGACGCCGAGGACGGCTACCGAGCGCTGCTGCGCCAGGGCCGCGCCCGCGACCGGGCGGCGGGCCGCACCCTGACCGGTCCGCAGGCCTCGGACCTCGAGGTCCGTCACGGCCCCAAGGGCATTCCGGCCGGCCAGGGCTCGACCGGGGAGCAGAAGGCCCTGCTGATCGGGCTCGTCCTCGCCCATGCCAGGCTTGTCGCGGCCATGAGCGGCTTGAGCCCGCTGGTTCTGCTCGACGAGATCGCGGCCCATCTCGACCCGCGCCGACGCGCCGCGCTTTATGAGGGGCTGACCGCTCTGGGCTGCCAGGTCTGGATGACGGGGGCCGATCCGGCGTTGTTCTCCGAGCTTCCATCAGGGTCGCAGAGGCTGGCGGTCAGGCCGGGCCAGGTCGAAAGCCTCGATTGAGGTCCAGGACTGGCAATCCGCGGCGGCCTCGGGCAAACCCTCACCCATGCCGCATCCCGCCGAATCACACGCTCGCGCGATCCTCAAATCCGTCTTCGGCTATGATGATTTTCGCCCCGGCCAGTGGGAGGTGATCGAAGCCGCGCTCGCCGGGCAGGATGTCTTCGCGGTGATGCCGACGGGCTCCGGCAAATCGATGTGCTACCAGCTCCCGGCGCTGGTCGCAGGCGGGCTGACGCTGGTGGTCTCGCCGCTGATCGCGCTGATGCGCGACCAGGTCGGGCAGTTGACCCGGGCCGGCGTCGCCGCCGCCTCGCTGAATTCGATGAACAGCGAAAGCGAGGCGGCCGAGGCGTGGGACAGGCTGAATGCCGGCGATCTGCGCCTGCTGTTCGTCTCGCCCGAGCGTCTGGCCGGCGAAGGGCTGGTCTCGCGCCTGCGACGGCTCGGCGTGACAAGGCTGGCCATCGACGAGGCGCATTGCGTCTCGCAATGGGGCCATGACTTCCGGCCAGAATACCGGCTGCTGGCCAAGACGCGCGAGGCCTTGGGTGGCGTGCCGGTGACGGCGCTGACCGCGACCGCCGATCGGCAGACGCGCGACGACATCGCCCAGCAGCTTTTCCCCAACCCGCCGCATCTGGTGGTGCATTCCTTCGACCGGCCGAACCTGAAGCTGTCCTTCGCGCCGAAGGACCAGCCGCGGCGCCAGATCGACGAGTTCCTGCGCAGCCATCGCGGCGGCTCGGGCATCGTCTACTGCTCCTCGCGCAACCGCACCGAGAAACTGGCCGACGGACTGCGCGAGAAGGGCTGGAACGCCCTGCCCTATCATGCCGGGCTCGATCAAAGCGTGCGCAACCGCAACCAGGACATCTTCCTGCAGGAGGACGGCGTGGTCGTCTGCGCCACCATCGCCTTCGGCATGGGCATCAACAAGCCCGATGTCCGCTTCGTCGTCCATGCCGATATGCCAGGCTCGATCGAGAGCTATTACCAGGAGATCGGCCGTGCCGGCCGTGACGGGCTGAATGCGGATACGCTGACGCTCTACGGCATCGACGACATGTCCCTGCGCCGCCGCCAGATCGACGAGAAGGCGATCGACGACGAGCGCCGCCGCATCGAGCACAGGCGGCTCAACGCGATGATCGATCTCTGCGAATCGGCTTTGTGCCGGCGCAGCGCGCTGCTGGCCTATTTCGGCGAGGAGACGCCAAGCTGCCCGCACGGGAATGCGCCGATCCGCTGCGACCTCTGCGGCGCGGATGCGCCGGAGCTGGCGGACGCGACGCTCGATGCGCGCAAGCTGCTCTCGGCCGTCGCGCGCTCGGGCCAGCGCTTCGGGGCGGCCCATCTCGCCGACATCCTAACCGGCACCGCGACGGAGGCCATCCGTCGCCAGAACCATGACGGGCTGAAGACCTTCGGCGTCGGCCAGGACAAGCCCAAGAGCGCCTGGACGGCGCTGACCCGCAAGCTCTTCGCCGCCGGCGCGCTGGCCGAGGCCAGCGTCGAGCATGGCGGCTTCTGCCTGACGGAGAAGGGCGAGGACATTCTGTTCGGCCGCGAAACCATCGCGCTGCGTGCCGATCCCCATGTCGATCGCCGCATACGCCGGGCCGGGCGCGAGGCGGCGCGCGCTGACGGTCTCGACGAAGGCACCGCCGGCCTGTTCGAGCATCTGCGCCAGTTGCGCCTGTCGCTCGCCCGCGAGGAGGGTGTCGCGGCCTATATCATCTTCACCGACCGCACGCTGATCGCCATGGCGCGCGCGCGGCCCGGGGGGCTGGAGCAGATGCGGGCGATCGAGGGCGTCGGCGAGCGCAAGCTGACGCAATATGGCGAGGCGTTCCTGGAGGCGATCGCGGGGTTTGCGGGATAAGGGTTCAGGCCGCTTCCTGAACCTCGACCTCGAAGGTCTTGCCGATCGCCGCCATCGCCGCCTCGATCTGCTCCAGCCGGGACGCATGATCGAGGCGAAACAGCCGGTCGACCGATTCTCGTTTCCAACCCAACCGACGCGCCAGTTCGGCGCGCGTGATGCCCGCCGATCGAACGGCGCGATAAAGCTCGATCTTCAAGGTGGTCAGCATCGGCAAACGCACCAGGGTCCCAGCACGATCGGAAGGCGGTATCACCTCGCCATCCGCGATCATGCTCGCCAACGCCGTCTCGATCGCATCTTTAGCGTGATGCAGCGCGCGCTCGCGATCCTCGCCGAAGCTTGCGACCATCGGCAGGGAGGGGCAGGTCACGAGCAGGGTGTCATTGTCGTCGGGTGTCAGTTCGACATGATAAGTCAGCATCACTTCAACCCCAGTTGTTTCTTGATGGCGTTGACCAGGCCGGTGCCGAGTTCCTTGCGGCCGCCATGCATCGGGATCTCGGATTTGAACGGCCCGCGTCGTACGACGAGATGGCCAGATCCGCCTCGCTTCGTCTCGAAGGTGCAGCCCTGCGCCACCAGCCACTTCTTCAGCTCTTGCGCGTTCATCGAGCCTCACATCGGAACACTGTACCAAATTCAACATTAATGTTGAAGTCAACAGATGTGTGATTGCGTTCAGTACGCACCCACGCGCACGCACGCGTAGGCGCGTGAAAAAGCCGTCTTCACCCCCTATATTCGTGATACGAATCAAGACGATCGCGGGTGCCCGCGCGCCCGCCTAAGGACCACGACATGAACGACGCTGCCCGCGACCTTGAAGACGCCGCTTACGGCGCCGATTCCATCAAGGTTCTCAAAGGCCTGGATGCGGTGCGCAAGCGGCCGGGCATGTATATCGGCGACACCGACGACGGCTCCGGCCTGCACCACATGGTCTATGAGGTGGTCGACAACGCCATCGACGAGGCGCTCGCCGGCCATGCGGATCTCGTCACCGTGACGCTGAATGCCGAAGGTTCGGTCACCGTGACCGACAATGGACGCGGCATCCCCACCAATATCCACAGCGAGGAAGGCATCTCGGCGGCCGAGGTCATCATGACCCAGCTCCATGCCGGCGGTAAGTTCGACCAGAACTCCTACAAGGTCTCGGGCGGCCTGCACGGCGTCGGCGTGTCCGTCGTGAACGCGCTGTCGGTGTCGCTGAAGCTGCGGATCTGGCGCGGCGGAAACGAGCATTTCATGGAGTTTCGCCATGGCGATGCGGTCGCCCCGCTCGCCATCGTCGGTCCGGCCGGCGACAAGCGCGGTACGGAGGTGACCTTCACCCCGTCCCAAGAAACCTTCACGATGATCGAGTTCGACTACAAGACGCTCGAACATCGCCTGCGCGAGCTCGCCTTCCTCAATTCCGGCGTCCGCATCGTGCTGACCGATGCCCGTCGTGCCGAGGTGGTGCGCGAGGAGCTGATGTATGAGGGTGGCGTCGAGGCTTTCGTGCGCTATCTCGACCGCGCCAAGACCTCGGTCATCGCCCAGCCGATCATGCTCAGCAACGAGAAGGACGGCATCACCGTCGATGTCGCGCTGTGGTGGAACGACAGCTACCACGAGAACGTGCTCTGCTTCACCAACAACATCCCGCAGCGCGACGGCGGCACCCATCTCGCCGGCTTCCGCGCGGCGCTGACCCGCCAGGTCACCGGCTATGCCGAGAGCTCGGGCATCACCAAGAAGGAAAAGGTCTCGCTCACCGGCGACGATTGCCGCGAGGGCCTGACCGCGATCGTCTCGGTCAAGGTTCCCGATCCGAAATTCTCCTCGCAGACCAAGGACAAGCTGGTCTCCTCGGAGGTGCGCCCCGTCGTCGAGAACGTGGTCAACCAGGCGCTGTCGACCTGGCTCGAGGAACACCCCAACGAGGCCAAGACGATCGTCGGCAAGGTCGCGGAGGCCGCCGCCGCCCGCGAGGCCGCCCGCAAGGCGCGCGATCTCACCCGCCGCAAGGGCGCACTCGACATCGCCTCGCTGCCGGGCAAGCTGGCGGACTGCCAGGAGAGGGACCCGGCCAAGTCCGAGCTCTTCATCGTCGAGGGCGACTCGGCTGGCGGCTCGGCCAAGCAGGGCCGCGCCCGCGAATACCAGGCCGTGCTGCCGCTGCGCGGCAAGATCCTCAATGTCGAGCGCGCACGCTTCGACAAGATGCTCTCCTCCGAGCAGGTCGGCACGCTGATCACGGCGCTCGGCGCCGGCATCGGCCGCGAGGAGTTCAACATCGAGAAGCTGCGCTACCACAAGATCATCATCATGACCGACGCGGACGTGGACGGCTCCCACATCCGCACCCTTCTGCTGACCTTCTTCTACCGGCAGATGCCGGAGGTGATCGAGCGCGGGCACCTCTTCATCGCCCAGCCTCCGCTCTACAAGGCGGCGCGCGGCAAGAGCCATGTCTATCTCAAGGACGAGCGCGCGCTGGAGGACTATCTCGTTGAGACCGCGCTGGACGGCGCCGTCTTCAAGACCAATGGCGGCGTCGAGCGCGGCGGCTCGGATCTGCGCGCCCTGATCGAGGAGGCGCGCGGCGTCCGGTTCACGCTCGGCCAGCTCCATTCACGCTATGACCGCCGCGTCGTCGAGCAGATGGCGATCGCAGGCGCGCTGCGTCCCGTGTCCGAGGAGAACGAGCAGCAGGCCAACGAGGCCGCGGCCAAGGTCGCCGCACGCCTCGATGCGATCTCGGACGAACTCGAGCGCGGCTGGGAAGGCAAGGCGAGCGAGGGCGGGTTCCTGTTCTCGCGCATGGTGCGCGGCGTGAAGCAGGTCGCGGCCATCGATGTCGGATTGCTCGCCAGCGCCGAGGCCCGCAAGCTGGATGCAGCCGCGACATCCCTGCAGGAGGCCTATTCCAAGCCGGGCGTGCTCAGCCGCAAGGGCGACGACCAGGCGGTCAACGGCCCGACCGACCTGTTCGATGCGGTGACGGCCATCGGCAAGAAGGGCGTCTCGCTGCAGCGCTACAAAGGCCTCGGCGAGATGAACCCCGACCAGCTCTGGGAAACCACGCTCGACCGCGACGTCCGCTCGCTGCTGCGGGTCAAGAACGACCAGAACGACGAGGCCGACGATCTCTTCGTCAAGCTGATGGGCGACGTGGTCGAACCGCGCCGCGAATTCATCCAGAGCAACGCGCTGAACGCGACCGTCGATACGTGAGGGGTGATGCCTTCAGGATGACGCCGACGCTTCACGACGCAAACAGGGACACCTCTCATGCGATTGCTCGTGGTGGGAGCCGGCGCGACCGGCGGCTATTTCGGCGCGAGGCTGGCTGCGGCCGGGCGTGACGTCACCTTCCTGCTGCGGCCGGGCCGGGCCGCGCAGATCCGGGCCGATGGCCTGCGCATCGTCAGCCCGCATGGTGACCTGACGATGGCGCCGGAGATCGTCGAGACCGGCAAGCTCTCCGGCCACTACGATGCGATCCTGCTCAGCGTGAAGGCGTTCTCGCTTGCGCCCGCGCTGGAGGATCTTGCCCCGGCGGTCGGCCCCGACACCATGATCATGCCCGTGCTGAACGGCATGAAGCATGTCGATGCGCTGAAGCGCCGCTTCGGCAGCAAGGCGATCATCGGTGGCGTCTGCCGGATCGCCGGGACGATCGATGCGCAGGGGCGGATCGTCCAGCTCTCCCCCATGCAGAGCCTGACCTATGGCGAGTTCGACGGTACGGCGAGTGCGCGCATGCAGGCTCTCGACGCCTTGATGCAGGGCGCGGGCTTCGAGGCGCGGCTGTCGGCCGCGATCGAGCGCGAGATGTGGGAGAAATGGCTGTTCCTGGCCTCGCTGTGTGCCATCACCTGCCTCATGCGCGGCACGATCGGCGAGGTCGTGGCGGCACCGGGAGGTCTTGCGGTCGCCAACGGCCTGCTCGACGAGATTCTGGCGATCATCCGCGCCGCCGGGGTGCCTCCCGGCGAGGCGGCTGTCGCGGGCGCTCGCAGCATGCTGACGGCCGAGGGCTCGAACCTGACGCCCTCGCTCTACCGCGATCTCCAGAACGGCTCGTCGATCGAGGCCGACCAGATCATCGGAGATTTGCTGGTGCGCGGCGAGGCTGCCGGTGTCGCGGCCCCGCTGCTCGCCGCGGTCTATGCGCAGATGTCGATCTATCAGGCACGGCTGACCGCCGCCTGATGGTGGAAAACCTGACGCCGTGTCCGGCGTCAGGTCGCATCCGCTCGGTCACGCCGCGCGGCGATGGCTGCCGTGCTGCTGGTAGGACGACGACGCCCCCGCGCCCTCCTGACCTGTCCTGAAGGCTGCGACGAGGTCGTTGAGCTGCCCGATGCGGGAGGAGAGCGAGGCGGCCGAGGCTGCGCTCTGCTCGGAGAGTGCGGCGTTTTGCTGGGTCATCTCGTCGAGATGGGCCACAGCCTGGCTCATCTCGTCGATGCCGTTGGCCTGTTCGCCGGACGCCGCCGAGATGTCGGCGATGGTGGCGGCGACCTTGCGCGAGGAGGCCAGGATCTGGCTCAGCTGCTCGCCGGCCTGGCGCACCAGCTTGACGCCCTCGCCGACCTCCAGGTTCGACGACGAGATCAGGCCCGAGATGTCCTTGGCGGCGGCGCTGGAGCGCTGCGCCAGCGTCCGCACCTCCGAGGCCACGACGGCGAAGCCCTTGCCGGCGTCGCCCGCACGCGCCGCTTCCACCGCCGCGTTCAGCGCCAGCAGGTTGGTCTGGAAGGCGATGTCGTCGATGACACGGATGATGTCGGAGATCTTCTGCGAGGCGCTCTCGATGCGCGCCATGGCCTCGACAGCCTGGCCGGCGATGGCGCCGCCGCTTTGCGCGGCCTGCATCGCCTCGTTGGCGATGGCGGCTGCGTCCTTCGAGGCCTGAGCCGAGGCCTTGACCGAGGCTGCGAGCTCTTCGGTCGTGGCGGCGGTCTCCTCCAGCGAGGAGGCCTGCTCCTCGGTGCGCTTCGACAAATCGTCGGCACCCATGTTGATCTCGCGCGCGGCGAGCCCGACATCGGCCGAGGTCACCTGGATCGTGCGCACCGTCGCGGACAGACGATCGACCGTGTCGTTGATCGCGCCCTTCAACTCCGCGAACTTGCCGCGATAGGCGGCCTCGACCCGCACCGTCAGGTCGCCCTCGGCTACCGCCGACAGCGCCCGGGCGAACTCGCTCGTCGCCGAATCCACCACCGCGTTGATCTCGTTGATGCCCATCACCAGATCGCCGAGCGCACCGCCGACATCGCCGACCGAGGCCTGGCCGGAGAAATCGCCGTTCTGGGCGGCGGCGACGATGGTCGCGACCTCCGCCAGCAATGTCTGGACATTGGCCGCCTGCTCGCTGTCGGCCAGCATGGCGAGTTCGCGGTCGCGCCGGTTCGCCTCGAGGGACAGGGCGTTTTCGCGATAGGCCTCGAGCGCGCCGCTCAGGGCGCCGATCTCGTCAGGCGAGGCGGGGGCCGGGATCTGCTGGGAGAAATCGCCGGCCTGCATCACATCGAGAGCCGACTTCAACGCGACGACGGGCTTGGCGATGCGGCGCTGCATGCCGCGCCAGCTCGTCACGCAGACCGCCAGCAGCACGGCCAGCAGCGCGCCGATCACCGACAAGCCGATCGAGGCCTGGCTGAGCTTCGACTGCGTCGATGCCGCCATGTCGTCCAGCGATTGCTCGACGGCACTGACGATCGCCGTGAACGGCGCATTGCACTGTTTCGTCCACTCTTCTGCCGAAATCACCGGACCGGCGCCCTGGCCGAGGCGGCCGATCAGCTCGTCCATGAAACGGTTCGCCGCCTGAACCTCAGTGGCAGCCACGCCGACCTTGCGCACCAGTTCGGCGCCGACGCCGGGACGCGCGCTGAGTTGCTGCAACTGAGACACGCCGGCGCTCGAGGCTCCGCGCAGTTCGCCGAGCGCCCGCAACTGGGTGGTTTCGAGCGCCTTGCCGGAGCCCAGCGCCGGACGAAGCACCGAGCATTGAGAACCGTAGCTGGACCGCACGCGCCAGCCGGCCGCCTTGAACGCCTGCAGATCGGCGAGCACGGGATCGGCCAGCCGCACGGCATTGGACGTGGCGTCCGAGGCCTTGACGATTGCGGTCTCGATCTCGCCCACGCCGTTGTACCAGGGCATCGTCGCGGCCAGGCTGCGCTGGGCTTTCGGCTTGCCGGCCTCAGCATGGATGTCGGCCAGCTTGGTCGCGGTCGCCTTCTCCTGACGGACGATGCCGTCGATCAGCGTCTCGCGGTCAGCGAGATCGGTCGCCCTCAACCGCGCCACGGCATTGGCCAGCTCGGTCTTGCTGGCCTGCTCGACCTTCTGAATGATCGGCTTCGGATCGTCCATGGCCTGGATCGCGGTTTGCGCCTGGCCACGGTTGCTTCGGATGAGGTTGCCGGCCAGCAGCAGCGCACGGTCGGCCTCGACGAGCTCGGTCAAGCGCATATTGGTGCGGACATCCGCCAAGGACTGGGTCGCCATATAGGCCAGCGCCCCGACGCCGGGGATGCAGAGGCATGCCATCGTCGCGACGAGGTAGTTCTTGATCGAGGCGGGGAAGAGCTGCACCGGCACCATCCTGGTCAACACGGCATGGGCGCACAGTCTTCGATGATGCGGCCCGGCCGAAGAATTCTGACCACAGTATGCAGCTCGATGATTAATATTCCCTCTTTGTCGGGCAGTGAGCGGTAACCCTACCGCCAGGTTTCAAGGATGCCCTCTTCAGCCCGCGCCGAAGACCGACCAGCCCGTCGCCTCGGCGACCCGTTCCAGCGCCAGGGTGCCGATCTTCGAGTTGCCGCTGGTGTTGAGGCCGGGCGACCAGACCGCGATCGAAGCCCTGCCGGGCGCGATCGCCAGGATACCACCGCCGACCCCGGACTTGCCAGGCAAGCCGACGCGAAAGGCGAAATCACCCGAGGCGTCGTAATGACCGCAGGTCAGCATCAGGGCGTTGATCCTGCGTGCGCGCAGGGCCGAGACGACGCGAGCGCCGGCCCGACCATGGCGTCCGCCATGCATCAGGAAACGGCCGGCCATGGCGAGCTGCCGGCAATTCATCGCGATGGCGCATTGATGGAAATAGACGCCAAGCGTCAGCTCCGGCGCATGTCTGATATTGCCGAAGGCCTTCATGTAATTGGCCAGCGCGATGTTGCGGAAACCGGTCGCCTGCTCGGCGCGCGCGACCGCCTCGTCGATGGCGATGGTGTCGTCGTCGGCGAGATAGCGCACGAAGCGCAGCAGCTCACCGATCGCCACGCGCGGCTCGTGCCCGCCGAGATTGACGTCCGCGACGACGAGCGCGCCGGCATTGATGAAGGGGTTGCGCGGAATGCCCTGCTCGCGCTCGAGCTGGACGATGGAATTGAACGCCGTGCCCGAAGGCTCGCGCCCGATGCGGTTCCAGAGCGCCTCGCCGACCTTGCCGAGCGCCTGCGTCAGCGCAAACACCTTCGAGATGCTCTGGATCGAGAAGGGTTCGAGCGCGTCGCCGGCCATGTGGACGGTCCCATCCGCCGTCACGATGCACAGACCGAAATGGCGCGGATCGATCGCAGCCAGCGGCGGAATATAGGTCGCGACCTCGCCGCGCTCGGGCAGGGCCGCCATCTCGTCTGCGATGTCGGCGACAAGCCGCGCAATGTCGGTCACGCTGTCTCTCACCCCACGGCAGCAGCCAAAACCAAGCCCGAGCGCTTCACGCCGGTCAAGCGCGGCTCAGCCAAGGCCTTTGCAGCAGAGCGGTTTCAAACCTGGCCAGCGGCTCGGCCCGTTGCCTGCGACCTGGATCCGCAGCCCGGTTCGCGCCTCCGTCAAACCGCCTGGCGATAGACCCAAACGCGAGCGGGAGGAATATTCCGCAGAACCCAGTCCGAGACGAAGGCCTTGAGTCCGGAGCCCTTGCGCGGCAACGGAGACACCACCGAATAGGTGAACTGGATGAAGGGCGCGCCCTCCGCCAGCAGCGTGAAGGCGTCCTTGCCCAGGGCGGTCCGCATCGCCGGGGGTTGGTTGAACAGGGGCAGGCTCGAGACCACCGCAATGGCCTTGCCGTCGAGATGCCCGGCCAGAGTCGTCGACAGGGCGTAGGCATCACCTTCGACCACCGTCGCCTGCGGGAAGCGCTGGCGCAGAAGCTTGCAGAATTCCGGGCTGTACTCGACCAGGATCAGCCGGTCTTCCCTGACGCCGCGCTCGATCAGCGCTTCGGTGACGGGCCCGGTGCCGGGGCCGATCTCGATGACCGGGCCAGGCAAGGCCGGATCGACGAAGGAGGCCATGCGCCGGGCCAGCGCCGGGCCCGACGGCGTCACTGAGCCGGTCCGCATCGGATCGTCGATCCAAGACTTGATGAAGCGCGCCTCGTCGCCCAGTTTCGTCCGGGCCTCGCTGACGCGCGACCGCAGCTTCTCGGTCTTGCTACGAACCTCGTCCTGGACCTTGTAGCGCACCGTCGCGACCTTGAGCCGGGCTTCCGCGACGCTGTCGACCAAATCGGCGGCGGTCACCCGCATCTCGTCCTCGATGCGCAGGGCGACACGGGACTGCCCGATGCGGGCTGCCAGCGATCGACCATGCGAGGACCGGCTGCGGGTCGTGAGTGACATGAAACCTCTGACATCGCCCACGGGACGACCATCACCTTGTAACGAACGTTACCTGCGCGTCATATGGGGTCAAGAGTGGTCCGGAGCCAAGTCTTAAATCCCGCGCGCGCGGCCAATCGGCGTCAGATCAGCGGTCTCGGCTCCAATTCCCGCTCGTAGAGCAGGGCCATCCGGGAGGTCAGGCGCGGATTGAGCAAGGTCAGGCGCCCGTCCGACGTCGAGAAAAGACCGGCCTTGCGCAACCTCGACCAGGTCTTGCTGGTGTGGACCAGCGACAGGCCGAGCGCGTCCGCGAGCTGCTGCTGGGACAGCGGAAAGCGAAAGCTGTTGTCGGCGACCAACCCGAGCGCATCGGCCCGCCGATAGAGGGAAATCACCAGCGCGGCGATGCGCTCGCCGGCATTGCGCTGGCCGACCGAGGTCAGGTTCTGGTCGATCAGGCTCTCCTCGCGCGAACCGAGCCAGGCGATCTCGTAGGACAGGCTCGGCATCCGCACGAACAGATCCCAGACCCGCTTGCGCGAGAACACGCAGAGTTCGACCTCGGTGAGCGCCTCGATACCGTGCTGGGCGGCACTCAGAAGGGAAGCCTGCAATCCGACCAGATCGCCGGGCAGTAGGAAGTTCAGGATCTGGCGGCGACCGTCGGGAAGAAGCTGGTAACGGAAGGCCCAGCCGGCAAACAGGGTATAGAGTTCCGCATCCTCCTGGCCGGGATGGATGATGTCGGCCCCCGGCGGCAGACGGCGATGCTCGACCTTCATCGACTGGATGAAGCGGACTTCATCGTCGGTCTTGTCCTTGAAGGCGGGCTTCAGCCGGAGCGGGCATGCCAGGCAGGGCACGCCGTTGCGGCCATGGTGGTCGGTATCCGTCATGCCTCGCTCGATCCCCCGGCTCAGACAGTCCAGCGGTCCGCTTCCGTCCGCGATACGATCCCAGTCGCAATTGTCCCCTGCGGAGAGCTTTCGCCCAGTTTGGATATCTTTGCCATCGGGCAGCGGAGCATTGCGCGCATTTCCTTGGGGAACCGTTGCTGACGCGGCACGTTGGCTGAAGGCGGCGATCCCCATGTGCGGCGAAGGCAGGCGCCGCCTGGAGTTCCGATTCTGATGACTGAAACGCCGCCCGTTGCCAAGCGCTCGCGCATGCGGCGTTTTTTTGTCGTGGCCCTCCCGTTCTGGAGCGGCGAGACGCGATGGCGTGCCTGGGGCCTGACGCTCGTCGTTCTGACCTTCGTCGCCGCGCAGATCGCCACCGCCGTCGGCGTCAACGCCTGGAACCGTCTCTTCTTCGATGCGCTGGAAAAGCGTGACGTGGCGGCCGCCTGGAGCGTGGCGGCGTGGCTGCCCCTGCTGATCGCGGTGTCGGCACTCACCCTGTCCGCCCTGGTGATCAGCCGGATGCTGCTACAGATGCGCTGGCGCGAATACCTCACACGCCGGCTCGCGGGCTGGTGGATCGCGGACCAGCGCTATTATCGGCTGCAATTCGTCGCCAGGGAGCAGGCGGCACCGGAATATCGCATCGCCGAGGACGTCCGCCTCGCCATCGAGCCGCTCGTCGAATTCGCGATCGGGCTGATCAGCGCGGCGGTGACGGCCGCGACCTTCGCCGCGATCCTGTGGCATGTCGCAGGCTCTGCCCGCTTCATGCTGGCGGGCGTCGAGATCGTGATCCCCAGCTACATGGCGCTGGCCGCGATCGGCTATGCGCTCGTCGCCTCGCTCGCCGCCTATCTGACGGGGCGGCCGCTGGTTGCCAGGATCGCGGCCAAGAACGAGGCCGAAGCCCAGTTTCGCGCCGAGATGACGCGGCTTCGCGAGAACGCCGAAAGCATCGCGCTGATCCGCGGCGATGCCGACGAGCGCGGCTCAGTGGGCGAGAACTACGGCCGCGTCGTCGCGGCCTGGCTGCGCGTCATCAGGCAGCAGGGCGTCATCGCCCTCGTGCTCAACACCAATGGCGCGCTCTTCCCGATCGTGCCGCTGCTTCTGATCGCGCCGAAATACCTCTCCGGCGATGTCTCCCTGGGAGCGGTGATGCAGGTCGTGGCGGCCTTCAGCGCCGTGCAGGCAGCGCTGATCTGGTTCGTCGACAACTTCGTGCGCCTCGCCGAATGGTTCGCCTCGGTCACCCGCGTCGACGAGTTGCAGGAGGCTCTGGAAGGGCTCGATGTCGGCACGATCATGGAGGGCGAGACCCATATCGACATGAAGGAGAGTGCCGATGGCGCGATCCACATCGACAGGCTCTCGATCGCCCACAGCAATGGCAGGGCCGTGATCGCGGACGCGTCGGTTGTGATCGGGCTTGGCGAGAAGGTGCTGATCGTCGGCGAAAGCGGCACCGGCAAGAGCACACTGATCCGCGCGCTGGCGGGGCTATGGCCCTGGGGTTCCGGTTCGATCGCGCTGCCGGCCGGCAAGTCGCTCGCCTTCGTGCCACAGAAGCCCTATCTGCCGATCGGGACGCTGCGCACGGTCCTGCTCTATCCCGAGGCCGAAAAGCCGGTGCCGGACCACATCGTCCTCGCCGCCTTGCGGCGATGCGGCCTGTCCTATCTCGCCAAACGACTCGACGATCAGGACAAGTGGGACCGCATCCTCTCAGGTGGCGAACGTCAGCGCGTCGCTTTTGCCCGTCTCGTCATCCAGCGGCCCGACATCATCATCATGGATGAGGCGACCTCGGCCCTCGACGAGGACAGCCAGAACGCATTGCTTGGTCTGTTCGAGGCCGAACTCGCTCACGCGACGGTCATCAGCGTCGGCCATCGCCCTGGGCTGGAGGACTTCCACGACCGCAAGATCACGCTGGAGAAGCGCCATGCCGGCGCCCATCTGAGCTCACGCCGTCTTGGCAAATCGCTGTGGCGCCTGTTCAAGACCAGGATCGCCGCCAATGACGAGGCGGCCTGAGCCTGCAGGCTCGCTCGCGTCGATGTGATCGGGGCTCGCCGGCCGCCCGGCCTCCCAAAATGGAACCCTCTCGGCGTCCTTGCGTTAACTCCTCACAAGCCGGCCGTTCTTGCCCGGCATAGGCGACGGGAGAGACAGATGTTTGCTAACAGCTTTGCCCCCATCAAGCGCGCCGGCCTTTTCTTCGGATTCATGGGCGCCGCTGTTTTCGCGCTCACTCTCGGCTCCGGCTTGCAGGAGACCAACCGCGACAGCTCCGCTGCGGTTGCCCAGGCCAAGATCGAGCACAATCTTCCGTCCGACATCCGCCTTGCAGCGGTCAATCCGTCGCAGCGCTCGGTCGGCGTGACCCGTCGCGCCATCGGCGGCTCGCAGCAGGCGATGCTGTCGACAGCCAGCGGCGTCGTGACCCGCTGAGAAAATCGCGCGTCATCAACCGCTGACCGGGAACAATCATGCCGGTGTCGCATTCATCTGACGATGTACCCCTCGCATCGCACTTCAAAGCCGCCTTCGGGCGGCTTGTTTTTTGTCGCGCCCCGCGGCTGATCAGGGCGGGAGCGCTTCTGCCACCGGAAACGACCCATGTATCTGCGTATTCGGCATTCGACGACCTACAGCTATGGCGGCCCTGTGCAGTTCGGACCGCACCGGCTGATGCTGCGCCCACGTGACAGTTTCGACCTGCGCGTCGTCGATACGGCGCTGTCGATCTCGCCTCAGGCGCGGTTGCGCTGGATGCACGACGTCTACGGCAATTCGGTCGCGGTCGCCCATTTCGACGCGCCTGCCGATCAACTCGACATCGTCAGCGAACTGCTGATCCAGCGTTTCGGCTCCGCCTTGCCGCGAACGGATGTAGAGCCGATGACGGCCGTCACAGCTGTGGTCTACAGCGATAGCGAGAGGATCGTTCTCCAGCCCTATCTCGATGCGGCGGCCGCCGACCCCGACGGCGTGCTCGAGCAGTGGCTGAGCGACTTCCGCAATCGGCTCGGCAGCGGGTCCGGTCACCTGCTGCGCGACCTCGCGCATGCGATCTATACGAGCCTCAGCTATTCCGTGCGCTATGACGAGGGCACTCAACACCCCGCCGATACGCTTCTCCAGCAGGCGGGCTCATGCCGCGACTATGCCTGGCTGTTCATCGAGCTCGCCCGACGCATGGGCTTCGCCTCGCGCTTCGTCACCGGCTACATCCATGACCGGACGCCCAATGCGGCCGGGCTGGTCTCGACGGTCGGCCTGACGCATGCCTGGGCCGACGTCTTCATTCCCGGCGACGGCTGGGTCGAGTTCGATCCGACCAACGACCTCGTCGCCGACCGCCAACTGCTGCGGGTCGCGGTCTCGCGTGTCCCGGAGGATGCCTCGCCCGTGTCGGGCAGCTTCACCGGGCTGCCCGGCTCCTTCCTGGGGCTGGGTGTCGGCGTCACCATCGAGACCGTCGAGGAGCCGAGCTGAGCGGCTCCGGGATCTCCGCCCGGGCCGCCGATCGCGGAAGGCATCCGCGCAAGGCCCTTTACGATCAGACGTTGTGCCTGACGTGCCAGCTGCCGAGCCTGCGGCCTTCGGCGGGCTCCACCTGCACGGCTTCGATCTGTGCCACCAGGCCTGCAAAGATCTTGGGCGGCTCGCTCGGCGCGATCTCGCGATCCGCCTCGAGCGTGATCGCGATCGTCGATGCATCGACATCCCGCACGATGATTGTGAGACTGACTCCGGGTGTGGTGCGCAGCATGCGCGAGGCCACGTCCACGACCAGGAAGCCGAGCGGTATGATCCGGTCGACCGACAGCGTCGCTTCCGTCTCGAGCCGGCTCGAGACCCATTGGTCGCGACGACGGATGAGATTGTCGATCATCGCGACCACATCCTCGATGAACAGGTCGACGCGCACCGGCTGCATTTCGCCATCCGCCAGCGTAAAGCGATACGCAGCGGACAGAACGTGGACACGGCATTCCGCATCGGCCAACGCGAGTCTCGCTTCGTCGCGATAATCGCGCTTGGTCAAGCCGATATAGCTCTGCACGACCTGCAGGCTGTTCTTCACCCGGTGATGCAGTTCGCGCACGAGGAAGCGGTTGTCGTCCAGCGCGGTCTGGAGCCGCCGCTGGCGTACCTCCTGCTCGTCCACCATGGTATTGAAGGCTTCGGCGACGCTGCGGATGTCGGCCGGCATGTCCTCCGCGATGACCGCCCGGGCGTTGGGATGGGTCGAACGGGCCCGCGCAGTGGCCTCGATACCACGCAGCCACACGACGCAATGCCGATCGATCGCGCGCAGATAGACGATGCAGAGCAGCAGCAGAGTCAGGAGCGGAGCGAAAAGCAGGACGAGGAACTGGACCCGCGCCGCGCGGGCCGGCGCCTCATCGAAGCTGGCGATGACATAAAGGTCGGGCTCCGCCACCAACTGCGCCGCATAGGTCCGCATTCCGCCCGTGCGGCTTGGCGCCTCCCAGCGGATCTGGCCCGGCGGGACAACCTCCTCGCGCGGCAGCCAGGCATCCTCGTCGCTCTTCGTGCTGTTTCGACTGGTAACGACCGTGCCGCCGCTCGAGATGAGTGCGACCTTCATGCCTTCGCCGGCTTCACCGAGATCGAAAACCTGATCGAGCAGCTGCGGATCGACGAGAAGGAGCGCTTCCTGCAAGACCGTCGCCGGATCCGGGTTCCTGGTATAGATCGCCAGATAGCGGCGCTCCGCCAGCGTCACGTAGTCATAGCGAATCTGGGCGAGTTCAGCGCCGCCCCACACCTTGACCGGGGGCAAGCTTTTCAGCCGGGCAGAGGCAGCAACCAGGTCCGCGACCGTCAGGCCCGGATCGAGCGAGACCGCGCAAGCCCTGCCGGCATTCGTCAATACATGAAAGGCGCGATAGCCCTGAACCTGCTGCAGCAGGGCTCGACCGGAGACGGCGCAATCAGCGTCCCCGCCGCTCGTGCTTGCAATCACGGTCCCGGTCGCGAGCAACGAACGCAGCGCACCACGATACCAGACGCGGGTGCGTACCGCGAAGCCGTCCGCGGCCCGCGCCTGGGACACCTCGATGGCGGCGATCACGGTGCGATAGGTCGTGAGCGCGGCCAGCGCGGTCAGGCACGCGATCGGCAAGGCGATCGCCACCAGAAGCGCGAGAAGTCGTCCTCGAACGGTCTTGAAGCGCGCGAGGCGCATCAGAGTCCGACGATTTCGGAGCCGACCCTTTGCATCGCGGCCGCACTCTTGCGATCGGGTCCGAGGTCATCGAGGCTCCCGATCGACAAGAGTTCGGCGAGTTTCGTGCGAGCGCGGTTGACCCGGCTCTTGATCGTGCCGATCGCGACGCCGCAGATCTCGGCCGTCTCCTCATAGGACAGGCCCGTCGCGCCAACCATGATCAGCACCTCGCGCTGCTCCTCCGGCAATTTCGCCAGGGCCTTGCGGAAGTCGGCCAGGTCGAGATGGCTTTCCTGGTTGCCGTGCGTCGCCATGCGTTCGGCATAGGTCCCCTCGCTGTCCTGCACCTCCCGACCGCGCTTGCGATAGAGCGAATAATAGGTGTTGCGAAGGATCGTGAACAACCAGGCGCGCAGGCTGGTGCCAGGCTCGAATTTCTCCGAGTTGCCCCAGGCCTTCAGCAGCGTGTCCTGAACGAGATCATCGGCCAGTTGCATCGAGCCCGACAGCGAAGCAGCGAAGGCCCGCAGGTTCGGAATCTCCTTGATGAGGCCGTCCTTGAACTCACTTGCGCTCATCTGGGAATGCTCCGACGGCGCGATGTTCGGTTGCCTCGAGTTGGGCGAGCAGAACCAGAAACTTGTCCGGTACCGGCGCGTTGACGATGTCGTCGTAATGCGCCTTCAGCGAGCGACCGATGGACTCCTGCACCTTCGGATCAAGCATCAGTTCGCTCTCCCCCCCGTCGGAATCGTCCATCGCCGTATCTGCGTCGCTCATGTCAGCCCTCGCACAAAAACCAGGCCTGCTTTTCCAGCGGGTCCCGTCATCCTACTCACCCAAGTCCGGATGCCAGCGATGGGCGATACCGACACTCGTACTCCCCTTCAACAGGGTTCCACCCAGAAAGTTCCAGCGTCCGCGAAAAATAAATCGCTTGTCAGCAGGCCCCGCCGGATGCTCATTTCCGGCACGTTTCAAGAGGACATATCTATGTCGATTGCCAAGGAAATTGCGCCGCATTTGCCCTATTTGCGCCGTTTCGCACGCGCCTTGACGGGCACGCAGAACAGCGGCGACGCCTATGTCGTGGCGATGCTGGAGGCGCTGGTGCTCGACCCCAGCGCTTTCCCGCGCGATCTCAACCCGAGGATCGGTCTCTATCGCACCTTCCTCAAGCTCTGGTCCTCGGTCGGCCTCAATACGGCCGAGTCCGGCACCGCAGCGTCGCTCAATCACTCCCCGGTGGAGCGCAACCTAGAGGCGCTGACCCCGCGTCCGCGTCAGGCGTTCCTGCTGCGCACGGTCGAAGGGTTCTCGATCGACGAGGTCGCGAGCATCATGGACGTGTCTGCGGCGGATGCCGCCGGCCTCGTCCAGACCGCGGGCCAGGAGATCGCCGAACAGGTCGCGACGGATGTCCTGATCATCGAGGACGAGCCGATCATCGCGCTCGACATCGAAACCATGGTCGAGGAACTCGGCCATACCGTCACCGGCGTGGCCCGTACCCAGCGCGAGGCCATCGCGCTCGTCGCCAAGAAGCGTCCCGGACTCGTCCTGGCGGATATCCAGCTGGCCGACGGCAGCTCCGGCCTCGATGCGGTCAACGAAATTCTCGCCTCCATCGACGTGCCGGTGATCTTCATCACCGCCTATCCGGAGCGGCTGCTCACGGGCGACCGGCCGGAGCCGGCCTTCCTGATCACCAAGCCGTTCCAGCCCGAGGCTGTGAAGGCTGCGATCAGCCAGGCGCTGTTCTTCGACAGGCGCGCCGGCCGCAAGGCCGCCTGACCCTGCTGCATTCGGGCATCTCTCACGCCCGTCTCCATTCCCGGGAATCCGGCCTGCGGTGCCTTGCGCCGCGGGCTTTTTCAGGTGTGACCTTCGGTTCGGGATCGCCTCTGGCGATCCGCTCAGTCTGTCGATGTGTCCGACAGAGAACACATCGCGCCCTCGGAACCGGACCACGGCATCCGCGTTCCATCGGCGGGTAATATCCAAAAGAAGCGTCGGTTCGGCATCTGGGAGGGTGTGAAGCCATGGCCATGACGTTCCTCGCAGCGGTGGTCACCGCGACGTCGATCGCGGCAGCCCTGTTCGGCGGGCTGGTGCAGCAAGGCGCGCTTGTGTCGGAGGTTTTGTCGCTCGGCCTTGCCGGCGTCACCGCGATTGCAGTTGCAAGCGCATCGGCGCTCGACAGCTGACCCTGCTCCAAATCAGGCGACGAGCGGGGCGCAGGACGGCGCGAGGCGTCCTCCTGCGCGCCACGGCGATATGTGGAGGCCTTGCGCTTGCATCCCTTGGCTGCGGCAACGAAGCGGCCTCCCGTCCGGTGCTCGCCGTCGAAGCGCCTTTGCCGCCGCGCCGCCCACCCAGTCTTCCACCGACGCGGCCTGTCGCGCCCGAATTGCCGCCCGCAATCCAAGCACCTGGAGCTGAACCCGCGAGCAAACCGGCGGCAGAATCGTCTCCGGAGCAGAAAAACTCTGGCGAGCCAAACGCTGCCGCCGCGCCCGGTGCAAGTTGCGTGGAGGCGTTGGTGGCCATTCATGGCAGCGGCGTGCGCGCAACCGAGATCAAGCCCGGTCACGACGCGGCCTGTTCCGTCGTCGATCCCGTCGTGGTCGAGGCTCTGACCGTGAGAGCAGGGAGCGTGTCGGTGCGGACCAGCCTACAGCCGCCGGCGACCTTGAGCTGCACCATGGCGAAGGCCGTCGCGCTATGGCTCGAGACGAGCGTCCAACCGTTGGCGAAAGGCTATTTCGCTCGCGAACTGACCGAACTGCGGGTGGGTGGCGGCCACGAATGCCGTCGCCGCAACAGATCGACGAATGGGCCACTCAGTGAGCATTCGACCGGGCAGGCCCTCGATATCTTCGCGTTCGTGACCGGAGACGGCAAAGCGGATGAAACGGTTGTGGTCGAGAAACCTCACGATGCGACGCAGGAACGCTTCCTTGCGGCAATCAGGCAGTCGGCCTGCGGCGCCTTCATGACCAGCCTGGGCCCAGGTTCGGATGCCGCCCACGCCAATCACCTGCATGTCGACATCCAGCCGAGACGCTCGGCCTCAAGTCGCTTCTGCCAATAGCGCTCCAGGTCGAGCCTGAGCCTCGTATCGGCTCAGGCTCCGGCGAGAACGACGGTCAAAAGCTCGTGCCGTATGGGCTTCTGAAGAGGTCCCGGCGCGTGGATGTCGGGAGGTTGAATCGCGGCGTCGTGGAATCGCAGCGTCGTGGCCGGCCTCCGCGCCGCCATCACGGCGAGCGCCGCCTCACGGGGGAAGCCGTTCCCGATCAAGTCCTCCAGCTCCCAGAACGGCGGGGCATCGGCGCCACCAGACATGGGCAGCGGCGAGGTCTGAATGGCGGCTTGGCTCTGGCTCACGATCCCCCGGCCTTTCCCATGCGACGGTGACGTTCCAACGCAACGGACGTTAACCAGTTCCAGCTTGCGCGGAACTGTGGTCCCTGTACGGCGTTTGATCGTCACCTTCATGTCAGGAGCTCCAGATGAACATTCGCCATTCGCGGCCGGTCCTCGCTGCTGTTGTCGCTGCAGTGGGCTTTCTGGTTTCAACCGCTCCCTCTTTCGCCCAGTCCGGCCCGCCGACGGGCCGCCTGACTTGCAATGTCGGCGGCGGCCTCGGTCTGGTCGTGACATCCCAGCGGCCGATGAACTGCACCTTCACGCCGCGTCGCGGACCTGCGCAGCGCTATGTCGGCGTCGTCAGGAATTTCGGCCTCGATCTCGGGACGATCCGCAGCAGCACCATGTCATGGCGGGTGTACGGCCCCTATGCCCGCGCGCCGCTCGGGGCACTCTCGGGACAGTATGCGGGCGCGACGGCCGGTGCCTCGGCCGGCGTCGGCGGCAGCGCGAACCTGCTGGTCGGCGGCAACAACAACGAGGTCACGCTCCAGCCGCTGTCTCTTCAAGGGTCGCGCGGCGTGAATGTCGCGCTCGGCGTAACCGGATTCGAGCTGAACCTGGTCCGGCCCGGCCGGCGTCGCTAACCGCTGCGCGGCCGCCTGCGATCCTATCCCGGGGTTACCGTTTGCTAACCTTGTTGCATCTCATTTGACGTAAAACAGGCTGCTTTTGGTACCCTCAGGAACCTCGCGATCCCGCTAACGTTGTCCAGTCGATACGTTGTTGGGTTCAAAACTGGAAAGGCAGCGGCAGTCGATGTCTGATATCCGCGTCCTGATCGTCGAAGACGACCCGTTCATCGCCATGGACATCGAGTCCGCGGTGGCAGAGCAGCTCGGCACCCGGGCTGAGCTGATCGTCGTCGAATCCCTCACGCAGGCCCGCCACATCTGTGCGTCGAAGCTATCCTGCGCGCTTTTGGATATCGATGTGGTGGGCGGCAAGACGTTCGACGTCGCAGCGAACCTGCTGCGGAACGGGACGCCGTTCGCCTTCGTGTCGGGGTCGACCCCCACCGATGTGCCTGAAGACCTGCGTACCGTGCGCTTCCTGCGCAAGCCGTTCTCGACGCAGGAAATCGCGCGCTTCGTCTCGGATGCTGTCGCGGCATCCCAGAACCCGTCGAGCGCCTAAGGCGCCCGCAGAACCAGCCGGTTGCCCCACGGGTCGGCGATCGCGGCGCCGTCAGCCGTTTCAGCGCCGCCGGCCGCGAGCATGCGTCCGCGCATCGTTTCGAAATCCTCCCGGTCGCGGGCAACCAGTTCAAAAGACGCAAGCCCCGCTTCGCCAGCCTGGCGCGGAGCTGCGCCCCGGCTGTTCCAGACATTGCCGGCGATATGGTGGTGATAGCCGCCACTCGCCATGAAGCTGGCGCCGGGATAGCGAACCATCAGGTCGAAACCGAGAACGCCGACATAGAAGCTCTCGGCCTCTGCGGTGTCGCCGACGCGAAGGTGGATGTGGCCGACCCGCGTCCCGCTCGGCATGCCGGCATAGGCGCCAGCGCGGGCTTCGGCGAGCAATGCTTCCAGATCGAGGCGCTCGGTCGCCATCTTGATCGCGCCGTCACGACGCGGCCAGTCGGCGCGCGGGCGGTCGCGATAGATCTCGATGCCGTTCCCCTCCGGATCGGAGAGATAGAGCGCTTCGCTGACGAGATGGTCCGAGGCTCCCTCGAGCGGGAGGCGCGTCGCCGCGGCATGCCCGATCCAGTCGGCGAGATCGGCGCGCGACGGCAGCAGGATCGCGGTGTGGAACAGTCCCGCCGGCGATGTCGGACGCATCGCGCCCTGTTCGAGCCGCACCAGCACCTGCCCATCGACGCCCAGCGTCGCGACACCGGCGCCGGTCTCGATCAGGGTCAGGCCGATCGCATCGCGATAGAAGGCGGTCAGAGCGGGCAGATCGTGCACGCGCAGCGTCACCGCCCCGATATGGAAGGGCGCATCGAGCGCTTCCAGATTGACCGGCGTCTTCATCTTGCTGTCCTGGACCGCGATCATGGCAGCCTCCCTCGTTCGCGGCGTCGAGCCGCATCGCCGATAGATGCGCCTTGAGGGCGGGCTTGTCTGCCCCGGCTTCCGCAAGATCGAGATTGCGCCGTCGCAATCCCGAGGCGGTTCAGAGCTTTGCGGGGTCGGGCCTGTCAATGGCGAAATGCCTGAACCAGGGGGCGTCCTCGCCGGCAACAAGCGCGCCGATCATGCGCGAGGCGAGAAAGCTGAAGGTGATCCCGTTCCCGCCATAGCCATAGGCCGCGAGCATGCGGGGCCTGCCCGGGACGCGCCCGATCAGCGGCAATCCATCGACCGTCTGTCCGAAGGCACCCGACCAGGCATGGCCGAGCGTCGGCTCGGCGCCCGGCAGCAGCGCGCGCAGCTTGCCGAGAAGCGCCTGCGTCTTTTCCGGCCCGAGGCTTTGACGGGTGTCGGGATCGTCGGTGTCCTCATCCTCGCCGCCGAGCACGATGCGGCCGTCAGTGGTCGTGCGGCAATAGATGTAATCCTCCGAGGCTTCCCAGACGAGGGCCGGGCCGGGCCAGAGAACCTGCGGCGCCTGCGGCAGTGTCGCGATCGCCCAGCTCGAGGCGACGCGATGCAAGTCGCTGTCGACGCAATCTGGCATGACATAGCCCGTCGCCAGCACGACATGGCCGGCCTCGATCGTGCGGCCGCCGGAGAGCCTGACGGCAGCGCTGGCCGTCGTCGAGTCGAAGGCGACCGCCTCGTCCCGGATCAGCCGCGCCCCGCGCCCGGCCGCGACATGCAGGAGCGCATGGCACAGGCTCAAGGGATCGGCCTCGGCCGAACCCGGCGACACGATCGCCGCCGCCCGGTCGAAGCCGAAGGCCCCGAGCAGCGTCGCATGATCGAGCAATGTGCCGGGCAGGCCGGCCTTCTCGCGCAAGCTCCATTCGTCGCGCAATTCGCGCGGGCCGACCTCGCCGGCCGCGAGATAGACGGTGTCGCGCGCGAAAAAGGCGCAGCCCAGTGCCAGTTGCGCGATCCGCTCGCGCAGACCCTCGACCGCCTTGAAGCTGCGGCGATAGACATCGGCGGCCGTCTTGAACCCGTAGAGTTCGGTGAGCCGGCGCAAGGGCAGATCGATCTCCCATTGCAGCATCGCCGTGCTGGCGGCGGTGCTGCCGAAGCCTTCGCGCTCGCGATCGACCAGCACGACGTCCAGGCCGCGCGCGGTCAGATGCTCGGCTGCGAGCGCTCCGGTGATGCCTCCGCCGACGATGACGACGTCGCAGCGGATGTCGCGGTCGAGGCCTTCGCTCGTCGTCCGCGGCGGACCCGCGAGCCAGGGGCCGCGGCCGCTGCGCAGATCGTCCTGGCGCGTGCTGTCGGGGTCGAGCATGTCAAGAACTCCTCGGATCGCGCGGGATGGTGGAATCGTCCGGGCGCGACGGACGGGAGGCCAAGGCGGTCGAAGGCCGTATCAGCTGGCCGGAGGGCCGATCGTGTCCGCCATCCTGGCACCACGCCGGCCGAGCGGCTTCGGGCGACCCGTGGTCGTGTCGTGAGCGGTCTGGTGTTCGAGCTCCGCATTGAGCTCGGCGCCGCCGAGCACGATCATCGCCGATAGCCAAAGCCAGGTCATGAACACGACGACGGTGGCGAGCGAGCCATAGGTGGCGGTGTAATTGCCGAGCGTGCCGACATACCAGGAGAAGGCGAAGGACGCTGCCGCCCAGAGCAGAGCGGCCGCGACAGCGCCAGGCATCACCCAGACGAAGCGGGCGCGCTGGCGGCTCGGCCCGATCCAGTACAGGCAGGCGATCGACAGCGTCGCGATGATGAAGAAGGACGGCCAGCGCACCAGACGGATCAACCGTTCGAGCTCGTAGGCGAAGGGAAACAGCGCCGTGACCACGGGCAGGCTGGCGATGATGGTCAACGCCGCCACCAGCAGCACCACGCCGCTGATCGTGGTCGCCAGCGAGATGATGTTGAGCTTCAGGAAGCTGCGCTTCTCCTGCTCGCGATAGATGATGTTGAGCGCGTCGAACACCGCCTTCACCGCCGCATTGGCCGACCAGGCCGCCACCAGGAAGCTGATCAGGAACGTCAGCGACAGGGCCGAGACGTTCTGGCCTGCCAGCCGCATCGCCTGTTCGTGGATCAGCTCGCGCGCGGCTTGCGGGAACACCGTCGTCACCGCGTCGAGCTGTTCGGCGATGGTCGCGGGGTCGGTCAGGTAGCGGTAGATCGTCACCAGCAGCGAAAGCGCCGGCACCAGCGACAACAGCGTGAAGAAGGCAACCGCGCCGGCAAGCGAGCTGATCCGGTTGTCGGCGACGTTGCCGGCGAAGCGCAGCAGCACGTCCTTCCAGCCGAGCCAGGGCATCTGCAGCGGCGTTTTTGCCATGCGCCCGCGCGCCGCCTGGCGTCTTTCACGGGTCAGGCGCCGCGTCACCACCTCGGAGACATAACCCAGCGCGACGCCGACGCCGGCCGCACCCGTGATCCGTTTCAGGAGGGACATTCAGGATCGTCTCCGCTGCCGCGTCCAGCCTCGCGCGGCGGCACCGCGATGCAACATCAGTCTGGCGCGAATGTTCCCCGCGCCAGTGCCGCAGAAGCGACCTTAGCCGATCGTTAACCTTAATGCTTTCTGATCATGGTCATCACGATGCGTCTGAAAGCGCATCGAACAGTTTCGTTCAGAGTAGAGAGACGCGATGGCAACGCAGCATCTCAAGGCCGGCCTGGCGAGCCTTCTTGTCCTCTGCGGCAGCATGCTGGGCGCAGCACCGGCTGGCGCTGCCGACCTTCCCTCCTCCAGGCTGCTGCCTCCCGCGCCAGCGCTGCCGTCCTTCTATTCCTGGACCGGCATCTATCTCGGCGTGCAGGCTGGCTATGTCTGGGGCCAGGACCGGACCCGCTTCTCCGACACGTTGGGACGCGCCTTCAACGGCGCCGCGTTCCGCCAGAGTTCCGATTCCGCGCTGGGCGGCGCCCATGCCGGCTTCAACTACCAGGCCGGCAGCATCGTCTTCGGCATCGAGGGTGATGTCGAGGCGCTCGATGCCAACGCGACGTTGATCGCACCGGGAATCGCCGCGCGCATCGGGCGCGACTGGCAGGCCTCGGTGCGCGGGCGCGTCGGCTTCGCCCTCGACCGCTTCATGATCTACGCCACCGGCGGCGCGGCCTTCACCGATTTCGATTACAGCCTTCAGAATACCGCGACGGGGTTGGCGGAGAGCGCGACGCGCTCGGCGACCGGCTGGACCGGCGGCGCCGGCGTCAATTTCGCCTATACCGACAACCTGATCCTCGGCGCCGAATACCGCTATACCGATTTCGGCAAGGTCAACGAGACCGGGCGCGGACCGCTGCTCGGGCTGGCCGTGCGCCACGAGCCGACGACGCATGCCCTGCGCGTCAGCGCCGGCTACAAGTTCTAACGGCCTAGAAGCCGGTGCGCTGGCGGATCGCGGCGGCGAGCGTGCCGTCGTCGAGATAATCGAGCTCCCCGCCGACCGGCACGCCATGGGCGAGCTTCGTCACCTTCAGCGGCAGATGCGCCAGCAGATCGGTGATGAAATGCGCCGTGGTCTGGCCGTCGACGGTGGCGCTGAGTGCCAGGATGATCTCCCGCATAGCCGGATCGGACGCACGCGCCACCAGCGCGTCGAGGGTGAGATGCTCGGGCCTGATGCCGTCGAGCGCCGAGAGCACGCCGCCGAGCACATGATAGCGGCCCGCCACCGCCCCCGAGCGCTCCAGCGCCCAGAGATCGCCGATATCGGCGACGACGACGATGAGGCTGTCGTCGCGGCGCGGGTCGGCGCAGAGCGAGCAGGGGTCGCTGGTGTCGACATTGCCGCAGGTCGAGCAGACGACGATGCGCTCGCGCGCAACTGCCATCGCCTCGGCCAGCGGCCCCAGCAGGGCCTCGCGCTTCTTGACGAGATGCAACGCGGCGCGTCGGGCTGAACGCGGCCCGAGGCCAGGCAGCTTGGCAAGCAGCTGGATCAGCCGCTCGATCTCGGGGCCGGCAATGGCGCGGGACATGGTTCTACCCTGTCATTCCGGGGCGGCCGCAGGCCGAACCCGGAACCCACGACCGGGCGAGCCCCTTGGTAGGCGTGCCTGCGATCCCGCTCGCCCGGTCGTGGGTTCCGGGTTCTTCGCTGCGCGAAGCTCCGGAATGACAACCGTCGGCGTGGTGGATCATCAGAACAGCTTCATGCCGGGCGGGATCGGCAGGCCCTTGGTGATCTCGGCCATGCGCTCTTGCATCACACGGTCGGCCTTGTTGCGGGCGTCGCTGCTGGCCGCGACGATCAGGTCCTCGAGGATCTCGCGCTCGTCGGCGACCATCAGGGCAGGGTCGATCTTCACCGCCTTGAGCGCGCCCTTGGCCGTCATCGTCACCGTGACCATGCCGCCTCCGGCCGCGCCCTCGACCTCGATGGTATCCAGCTCGGCCTGAACATTGGCCATCTTCTGCTGCATGTCCTGCGCCTGCTTCATCAGGCCCATCATGTCGCGCATCGGTGCGTCTCCCTTTGAATCTCGGAAATCCGGAAGCTCAGAAATCGATTCCGTCGAAATCCGGCTCGCTGTCGTCGAAGAGCGGCTCGCCATCCGGCAGATACTCGTTCTCCAGCGCAGGCGTCGCAGGCGTGTCGGCTTCCGCCGCGCGCGGATCACGCACATCGACGATGCGCGCGCCCGGAAAGCGCTCCAGGACAGCCTTCACGGCCGGGTGCGAAGCGGCATCGCTCTCGCGCCGGCCCTTCACGGCCTCGGCCTGCTCGCGCAGCGTCGCCCCACCCTCGGCATTGACCACCGCGACCATCCAGGTCTGGCCGGTCCATTCCTTCAGGCGGCGCGACAGGTCGGTCGCGACCGTGCGCGATGCGCTTGAGCCCAAGGCGAACTCGATCCGCCCCTGCTCGAAGCGAACCGGGCGGACATCGCGCTCCAGCGCGAGCTTCAGCGTGATGTCGCGATGCTGCGAGGCCAGCGCAACGACGTCCTCCAGCGAGGCCACCATCACGGCAGCTTGCGCCTGGGCGCGCGGCGCGGCCGCCATCTCGGGCATTGGATTGGCGCTGGCGAGGATCGGCCGCGCGGCGAGCGCGGTGTTGCCGCCGCCGGATGGCGGGCGCGGCGCCGATGGCATGCCCTGGCCGCCGCCGACGCTTCCCGAGCCGTCGCGCAGCATCTTCAGCGCTTCGTCGGGGGTCGGCAGGTCGGCGGCATGAGCCAGCCGCACCAGCACCATTTCGGCCGCCATGATCGGCCGGTCGGCCTGCTTCACCTCGGCGAGGCCCTTCAGCAGCATCTGCCAGGTGCGGGCCAGCACGCGGATCGACAGGCGCTGGGCAAAATCGCCGCCACGCACCCGCTCCGCCTGGGCGAGGCTGTTGTCCTTGACCGCGTCGGGCACGAGCTTGAGGCGCGTCACCAGATGGGTGAACTCGGCGAGGTCGCCCAGCACCACGCTCGGGTCGGCGCCGGCATCGTATTGCGCCCTGAGTTCGCCGAGCGCGGCCGCGATGTCGCCCTTCATCACCGCCTCGAACAGATCGATGACGCGCGCCCGGTCTGCCAGCCCGAGCATGGTTCGGACTTCGTCTAGCGTGATCGGGCCCGCAGCATGGGCGATCGCCTGGTCGAGGATCGAAAGGCAGTCGCGGGCCGATCCCTCGCCGGCCCGCGCAACGGCGGCCAACGCCTCGTCGTCGGCCTCGATGCCCTCCTGCCGGCAGATATTGGCGAGATATGGCAGCATGACTCCCGTATCGATGCGGCGCAAATCGAAGCGCTGGCAGCGCGACAGCACCGTCACCGGGACCTTGCGGATCTCGGTCGTCGCGAAGATGAAGCGCGCATGCGGCGGCGGCTCCTCCAGCGTCTTCAGGAAGGCGTTGAAGGCCCCCGTCGAGAGCATGTGCACCTCGTCGACGATATAGACCTTGTAGCGCGCCGAGACCGGCGCGTAGCGCACCGCGTCGTTGATCTGGCGGATGTTGTCGACGCCGTTGTTGGAAGCCGCGTCGATCTCCTGCACGTCGATGTGCCGACCCTCGATGATCTCCTTGCAGTGGATGCCGAACTCCCGGAGATCGGTCGTCGGGCCGCCGCCGCCATCGGGCGTCTGGTAGTTCAGGGCGCGGGCGAGAATGCGGGCGGTCGTGGTCTTGCCGACACCGCGCACGCCGGTCAGCATCCAGGCCTGCGGAATGCGCCCGGCTGCGAACGCATTGGTGAGCGTGCGCACCATCGCATCCTGGCCGATCAGGTCGCCGAAATGCGCGGGGCGGTATTTGCGCGCCAGCACGCGATAGGGCGAAGCGGCGGACATCGCCACAGGCACAGCAACGGGCGCCGGGTCGAAACCGGCGAAGCCCGGCTCGTCGGCGGGGGGGCTTGCGTTCGTGTCGTCGCTCATCGGTCTGGTTTGGCGGTTCGCCGCGTGGGGGTCAACGCCCGTTTCCGGGGAGACGCCCGCAGTCTGGCAGGAGCGTCCGGCCGGAGCGCTGGGACTGGCGCGCTTTGCAAAGGTGGGAGGCTGGACGAAGACCCGTTCGGTCTCGTTAGGGCTGCTTCCTTCCGGACCTGACCCGGTTGGCGAGTGAGACGTCCCTCGCCAACCTCCCGGCCGCTATATCGGGGATAAGGCCGGGAAGCGCAAGCGCGCCCTGGCGGACCGCGCGGCAAAATTCGCCGCGAAGCTTCGTCGCAGGCGTGGCCTTCGCCGCGAGTTCGTCATTGACTTGGATCGGGCCATCCGTCATAAGCCCGCGACTTGCGCTACCCCCAGCGGGCGGCGCGGAACCTTTCGCATGACAGGCTCGGATGGCCACGCTTCTCACGGGAAGCCGCGACCGCCGCGCTGACAGGGCCCCGGAGACGGACGATGAAGAGAACCTATCAACCCAGCAAGCTGGTTCGCAAGCGCCGCCACGGCTACCGCGCCCGCATGGCGACGACCGGCGGCCGCAAGGTCATCGCCGCTCGCCGCGCCCACGGCCGCAAGAAGCTCTCGGCCTGAGCCACAGGCGCGTGATCACCGCGCGCCTTTTGCAGAAGACTGGCCAATCGCCATGCGCCTCGCCCGTCTGAAGCAACGCAAGCAGTTTTTGGCGGCGGCCGATCACGGCCGCCGTTTTCGTTCGTCCGCATTCACCGTTCAGGTGCGTGATGCCGAGGCAGACGAAGCGCGCGAGCCTGCCGGCCTGCGCCTCGGCCTGACCGCGTCGCGAAAGGTCGGCAACGCCGTCAAGCGCAACCGCATTCGCCGACGCCTGCGCGTCGCGGCGGCGGAGGCACTCGCCGCCCAGGCCGACCGGCGCTGCGACGTCGTCATCGTCGCGCGGCCCGAGACGCTTTCTGCCGGCTTCCGCCTCCTGGTCAGCGAACTGTCCATCGCCATCGATCGCGCCCGCCCGGCGGGGCCGGGCCGAAAGCCTCGTTCGTCAGGCAAGCCCGACACGGCCCGCGTCCGTGCGGCCCGCCAACCATCCTAGAGCCCTGAATCCCTAAAGCCCGACGGGGCGTGAGCGAGATCTGTTTTCCATCATGATGAAAGAAGACAACCGCAATCTGCTTCTGGCGATCACGCTCTCCGTGGTCGTGCTGCTCGGCTGGCAGTACTTCTACGGCGTGCCGCAGATGGAAAAGCAGAAGCAGGTCGCGCAGCAGAACCAGCAGGCGACCAGCCAGACGCCGGCTCCCGGCACGGGGGCGGCTCCTGCACCCTCGAGCGTGCCGGGCCAGTCCGCGACGACATCCGTCCCGGGCAGTGTGCCGGCGACCCCGGTGGCGGGAACCCGCGAGCAGGCGCTGGCCGCCAGCCCGCGCATCCGCATCGACACGCCCCGGATCGCCGGCTCGATCTCGCTCACCGGCGCGCGCATCGACGACATCTCGCTCAAGGCGTTCCGCGAGACGGTGGATCCCAACAGCCCGATCATCGTGCTGCTCTCGCCGCTGGGCAGCCCCAATGGCTACTACACCGATTTCGGATGGGTCGCGGCGCCGGGCACCAGCGTGCCGCTGCCGAACGCGACGACGGTCTGGACTCCCGACGCCCAGGTGCTCACGCCGGCCAAGCCGCTGACGCTGACCTGGGATAACGGCCAGGGCCTGCTCTTCCGCCGCATCGTCACCGTCGACGAGAACGCGATGTTCCAGATCAAGGACGAGGTCGAGAACAAGGGGGCAGCCGGCGTCACGCTGTTTCCCTATGCGCAGGTCGTCCGTCACGGCCGCCCGCCGACGCTGGGCTATTACGTGCTGCATGAGGGCCTGATCGGCGTTCTCGGCGAACAGGGCCTGCAGGAATTCACCTACGACCATGTCGACAAGGAGCCGCTGCTCTCGGCCGGCACCAATGGCCGCGTCTGGAAGGACGTCACCGGCGGCTTCGTGGGGATCACCGACAAGTACTGGGCCGCTACGGTCGTGCCGGACCAGTCGCGCAAATATGAGGGCCGCTTCTCCTCGGTGCAGACCGGCAGCAGCCGCGCCTATCAGGCCGATTTCCTGGCCGAAGCCGTGACGGTCGCCCCCGGCGCTGCTGCCACGAGCACGGCGCGCCTGTTCGCCGGCGCCAAGGAAGTCGCCGCCATCAACGGCTATGAGCGCGACCTCGGCATCAAGCGCTTCGACCTGCTGATCGACTGGGGCTGGTTCTACTTCATCACCAAGCCGATGTTTTTCCTGCTCGACTGGATCTACAAGCATGTCGGCAATTTCGGCATCGCGATCCTGATCGTCACGCTGCTGCTGAAGGGCGTCTTCTTCCCGCTCGCCAGCAAGTCCTACGCCTCGATGGCGAAGATGAAGGCGATGCAGCCGGAGATGCTGGCGCTGCGCGAGCGCTATGCCGACGACAAGATGAAGCAGCAGCAGGCTCTGATGGAGCTGTACAAGACCCAGAAGATCAACCCGCTCGCCGGCTGCTGGCCGGTGCTGGTGCAAATCCCGGTGTTCTTCGCGCTTTACAAGATCCTTTTCATCACCATCGAGATGCGGCACGCGCCGTTCTTCGGCTGGATCCGCGATCTCGCCGCGCCCGATCCGACGAACCTGTTCAATCTGTTCGGCCTCATTCCCTTCACGCCGCCGTCGGTGCTGCATCTCGGCCTGTGGCCGATCATCATGGGCATCACGATGTTCGTGCAGATGAAGATGAACCCGGAGCCGCCGGATCCGGTGCAGAAGATGATGTTCACCTGGATGCCGGTGTTCTTCACCTTCCTGCTCGGCTCGTTCCCGGCCGGCCTGGTGATCTACTGGAGCTGGAACAACCTGCTCTCGGTGACCCAGCAGGGCTACATCATGCGCAAGCACGGCGTGAAGATCGAGCTGTTCGACAACATCAAGAGCATGTTCGGCAAGAAACCGGACCCTGCCGCGGCCGTGCCCACGCCGGGCAAGCCCGCCAACAGCAACAAGAAATAAGCGAATGGCGAGTGGCGAATGGAAAGGTGATCTTCCCATTCGCCACTCGCCATCTCGCCATTCGCCCTCATGCCCCTTCCAGACCCGCTCACGCGCCACCCGATTCCCGGCTGGAAGGGCACCGCCTTCCTCAAGGCGATCGTCGATCACCCGCTGATCGAGGTCGGCGACTACAGCTATTACGACGACTCGCGCGGCCCCGAGCATTTCGTCGCCCGCTGCGTGCGCTACCATTTCGACTTTGTCGGCGACCGGCTGATCATCGGCAAATTCGTGGCGATCGCCCAAGCCGCGCAGTTCGTCATGAACGGCGCCAACCACCCGATGTCAGGCTTCTCGACCTACCCGTTCCAGATGTTCGGCATCGAGGGCGCGCCAAACGTCACCGACCAGCCCCATCGCGGCGACACGCGCATCGGCAACGATGTCTGGATCGGTCGCGAGGCGGTGATCATGCCCGGCGTCACCATCGGCGACGGCGCCATCATCGGTACACGCGCGCAGGTCGCCAAGGACGTGCCGCCCTATGCGATCGTCGTCGGCAATCCCGGCCGCGTCGTCAGGATGCGCTTTCCCGACGAGGTCGTCTCCGCACTGCTGACGATCGCCTGGTGGGACTGGGACACGGAGAAGATCGGCCGCAATGTCGCGGCGATCGCGGGCGCGGACATCGACGCGCTGCGCGCCGCCGTGTAGGCGTAGGACCATGACCACGAGCACGACGACACCCTTCACCGACGACGAGATCGAATCCGCCCGCAAGCTCTTCGAGGGGCCGTGGGATTTCGTCTGGGCCTCGACCCATGTCGACGACCTGCCGACGATGGTGGGCCACGAGATCGCCTTTGCCGGCCGCTCCAATGTCGGCAAGTCGAGCCTGATCAACGCCGTGACGCGCCGCAACGCGCTGGCGCGGACCTCGCACACGCCCGGCCGCACGCAGCAGCTCAACTTCTTCCGCCAGGTCGGCGGCGACGAGCGGCTCACCATCGTCGACATGCCCGGCTATGGCTACGCGGCGGTGGGCCGCGCCAAGGTCGCCTCCTGGACCAACCTGATCCACGAATATCTGCGCGGCCGGCCCAATCTGATGCGGGTCTATCTGCTGATCGACGCGCGCCATGGCCTCAAGGACGTCGACAACGCCGTGCTCGAGACGCTCGACAAGGCGGCGATGTCCTATCAGGTCGTGCTGACCAAGGGCGACGCGATCAAGCAGGCCGACCAGCAGTTCATGTGCGAGGCGACCTATGACGAGATCAAGCGCCGGCCGGCCGCCTTCCCCGAGGTGCTGCTGACCTCGAGCGAGACCGGCCTGGGGATTCCCGAACTACGCGCCGCCGTCGGGCGCGTGCTGGCGGAGCGCAGCTGAGAGGCGGCTGACGCAGGATCGGCCACCAAATCTTTACATCGGCTGTGCAGGGTG
This sequence comes from Allobosea vaviloviae, assembly GCF_001298265.1. Lineage (GTDB taxonomy): Bacteria > Pseudomonadota > Alphaproteobacteria > Rhizobiales > Beijerinckiaceae > Allobosea > Allobosea vaviloviae_B. The sequence continues at coordinate 347,345 of NZ_LGSZ01000048.1, forward strand.
AGTGGCACGCTGCGGGGACGCTTGGCCTGATGCCCTGGCCACCCCGGCGGGCCGGGGGAGCCTTCATGTTGTCATCGATCCGCGTTCACTCATTCGCCGCGCTGCTGGCGACGACCTTGACGCTGGGCCTCCCGGCCCTCGCCCAGACGGCGGCCCTGGTTCCGACGGCTCCGGCCGCGTCTGCGCCAATCAAGGTGTCGTCAGGCATCCAGTACGAACTGATCGGGCGCTGGGACGTCGCCAAGCTCAACCAGATCCTGACCACCGACACGCCGACATTCGCCGGCATCACCGTCGCCTATTCGCCGGCGCGCAACGCCGTGAAGCTCTACCGCGTGAGCTATCCGTCGGTCGTGCCCGAGCAGGGCAACCGGCCGATCACCGCCACCGGCCTGCTGGCGGTTCCCGACACCGCCGACACCACTTTCCCGATGGTCTCCTACCAGCACGGCACGGTCTACGGGAAGGAACAGGTTCCCTCCTTCCCCGAGCAGTCGCCCGAAACGCAGCTGATGATCGCCCAGTTCGCCGGGCAAGGTTATCTCGTCACCGGGGCCGATTATTTCGGCATGGGCGCCTCGAAGGAGCCGGAGGGCTACCTCGTCAAGGGCAGCCACCAGCAGGCGACCTACGACATGGTCGTGGCCAGCCGCGCCGTGCTCGCCGATCTCAAGCTCGCCGACAGCAAGCTCTTCCTCAGCGGCTGGTCGCAGGGCGGCTTCGTCACGCTCGCCATGCTGGAGAGGCTTGAGGCCGTCGGCATGCCCGTGAAGGCCGCAACCACCGCCAGCGCGCCCGCCGATGCCTTCGCCGCCTTCAACGGATTCCTGAATTTCCCGCGCAAGATCGACGCGAACTGGATCACGACGATCTTCATCCTCAACGTGTTCTCCTTCGAGAACTACCACAACATGCCCGGCCTCGCCCGCGCGCTCCTGACCGACGAGACCTACGAGATTTCGCGCAAAGCCTATCTGCGCGAGCCCTTCGACCAGAACGCCGTGCCGACCGACCTGCGCAAGCTGATCCGGCCGGAGTATTTCGACGCCCAGTTCTTCGCCAACTCGGCCTATGGCCGGCTGGTGGCGCAGACCAGCGCCTATCGCTGGGTGATCAAGACGCCGGTGCGGACCTATTACGGCCTGACCGACGAGGCGATCCGCATCGAAATCGGCCAGCTGCCGATGACCTATCAAAAGGCGATCGGCAACGGCACCGTCGAGGCGGTGCCGACTGGCGACACGAGCCATCGCGGCACTTTCGCCACGGCCGTGCCGCAGTGGAAGGCCTGGTTCGACGGGCAGTGAGCGGAAATTCGGGCAAATGAGAGGATCGCGACCCACACGTCTGCCGGCTCCTTTCCTCAAGCGGGTTTGGCTCGACGAGGACAAGGTCGCCGATCCTTCGCTCTATCCGTTTTGTCTGCCCTTCCTGGCGCGCGGCTTTGAACTGGGCTTTGACCGCGCGATCACGATCATCGTCGGCGAGAACGGGACCGGGAAATCGACACTGCTGGAAGGCATCGCCGCGCTCGCCGGTTATGACGAGGCGGGCGGCGGCAAGGGCTACCGGCCGGTCGACCATTCGAGGGCCATCGAAGCGATGGGAGGGGCCCTCGGCGACGCCTTGCGCGCGAGCTGGCTGCCCAAGATCACCAGCGGCTGGTTCTTCCGAGCCGAGAGCTTCTTCTCGGTGGCGCGCTATCTCGACGAGGCGGCTTTAGACGATCCAATGGGGCCGCCGCCCCCGGACTTTCTGTCCCATTCCCACGGCGAAGGATTTCTGCGCTTTTTCGAGGAGCGCTGCAGGCGGCAGGGCTTCTTCATTTTCGACGAGCCGGAATCAGCACTGTCGCCGGCACGTCAGATGACGTTCCTCAAGCTGCTGCAGCGGATCGAGCGGGCGGGACACACGCAGGTGATCATGGCGACCCATTCCCCGATGCTGATGGCGTTTCCCGGAGCGCGCCTGCTCGGCCTGTCGAAATACGGGCTGGATCCGATCGCGCTGGAGGACACCGCCCATTTCCGCATCATGCGCGAGTTTTGTGCCGATCCCGCCGGGTTCGTCGAACTCGCGATCGAGGACTGAGATGACCGCAGCGAAGATCCATCTCTTCCTGGCCGCCCTGATGGGGCTGTCCGGTGTGGCGCTGCTCGCCGCGGCTGCGCATGTCACGGGCACGACCAATGTCCAGACAGCCGGGCAGATGCTGATGTTTCACGCGCCGTTGGTCTTCGGCGCGACAGCCGCCCGCAAGGCCGGCTTTCTGGCCGATCTCCTGGCGCGCATAGCCCTCTCGCTCATCATCGCCGGCGTCGCGCTCTTCGCCGCGGACCTTTCGCGCCGGGGCTTTTCCAGCGAGGCGCTGTTCCCGCGCGCCGCCCCGATCGGCGGCTTTGCGATGCTGGGCGGCTGGCTGCTGCTGGCGTTGTCGGCACTGTTCGCCAAGCGCGCGTGATCGTTTTCGTATTACGGATATTGACGTTTGGCCTGATTGCATCTAGCCTGCGTAGGAATGGAGATCACGTATCACCCGGCCAAGCGCGATGCGACGCTGGAGGAACGCGGTCTCGATTTCGCCGATGCTGCCAAAGTGTTCGCTGGCAGGAAGGCCACGATGCGAGACGATCGCCGGGACTATGGAGAAGATCGCTTCCAGACCTATGGGATGCTCGATGGCCGTGTCGTTATGGTCGTCTGGACGCCACGCCCGCCAGCTCGGCACGTGATATCAATGAGGTATTGCCATGAAGACGAAGCGGAGCAAGCCCGAGCCGCTTTTCGTTGACCCCGACGATGCTCCACCCTGGACCGCCGAGCAATTTGCGCGCGCCGAGATTTCCGACGGCGACACGATCATCCGTCCAGCGCAGGGCACTTTAACGCGCCCGCCCGGCCGGCCCAAGTTGGCCGACGCCAAACAGGTCGTGACTTTGCGTCTCCCACCAAGCCTGATCGAGCGTTACAAGCGCGAGGGCACGGACTGGCGCGCACGCATGGCAGACGCGATCAAAAAGGCGGCCGGCTGAACCGCTTCACGCGCCCCGGCCCGGCTTCCGCTGCGCCCGATCTTCCGCTAGAAGCCGCACCCGGCGCGGTTGCCTCGCGCGCCATCGCGGAGCTTCGACCGATGATCAACCCCGCCCATCTGACGCCGTCGCAATCGGCCGACCTCCTCGTCCAAGCGCTGCCGCATATGCAGCGCTACGATCAGGAGATCATCGTGATCAAATATGGCGGCAACGCCATGGGCGATGCCGCCACCGCCGAGGATTTCGCCGAGGACGTCGTCCTGCTCGAGCAATCGGGGCTCAAGCCCGTCGTGTGCCATGGCGGTGGGCCGCAGATCGCGCGCATGCTCGGGAAGCTCGGCATCCAATCCGAGTTCAAGCAGGGGCTGCGCGTCACCGACGCCGCCACCGTCGACGTCGTCGAGATGGTCCTCGCCGGCTCGGTCAACAAGGAGATCGTCGGCTATATCTCGCGCGAGGGCGGCAAGGCGATCGGGCTGTGCGGCAAGGACGGCAACATGGTCACCGCCCGCAAGGTGACGCGCACCATCGTCGATCCCGATTCCAAGATCGAGGAGGTGCTCGATCTCGGCTTCGTCGGCGAGCCCGACAAGGTCGATACCTCCGTGCTCGATTCCGTGCTCAAGGCCGAACTGATCCCAGTGCTGGCGCCGGTCTGCGCGGCGGCCGACGGCCAGACCTACAACGTCAACGCCGACACCTTCGCGGGCGCCATCGCGGGCGCGCTCAACGCCAAGCGCCTGCTGCTGCTCACCGACGTGCCGGGCGTCCTGACCAAGGACAAGGTGCTGATCCCCGAATTGACGGTCGAGGAGTGCCGGCGCCTGATCGCCGACGGCACGATCTCGGGCGGCATGATCCCCAAAATCGAGACCTGCATCTACGCGCTGGAAAAGGGCGTCGAGGCGGTGGTCATCCTCGACGGCAAGGTGCCCCATGCCGTGCTGATCGAGCTCTTCACCGATACCGGCTCGGGCACGATCATCCGGCGGTAGGAACGCCTCCGATTCGTCATTGCGAGCGCAGCGAAGCAATCCAGGGCCGTTGAGCGAGACCTCCTGGATTGCTTCGCTGCGCTCGCAATGACGGAGGCCGGCTTCACGACGGTCTCGGCCGTTAACCGCTAGCAGAACTCTTGCATGTCAGGATCGGCTCGCCACATGAGTCCGTCCGATGAACACGCACGCCGCCATTCCTGCCGACGCCCCACCCGTCGCGACCCCGCCGCTCCAGGTGGCGGCGTTCGCGCATGTCGACCACTGGGTCTTCGACCTCGACAACACGCTCTATTCGCATGAGAGCCGGGTCTGGCCGCAGGTCAATCAGCGCATCACGCTGTTCCTGCAGGAGCTGTTCGGGCTCGACGGCCTCTCCTCCCACGCGCTGCGGAACTACTACTACCATCGCTACGGCACGACCCTGAACGGGTTGATGGTCGAGCATGATGTCGATCCCGACGACTTCCTCGACTTCGCCCACGACGTCGACCTCAGCCTGCTCGAGCCCGACCCGGCACTCGGCGTGGCGATCGCGGCGCTGCCCGGGCGAAAGCTCATCCTGACCAACGGCTCGGTCGGCCATGCCCGCAATGTGGCCGGCAAGCTCGGCATCCTCGAGCATTTCGAGGATGTCTTCGACATCGTCGCGGCCGGCTTCACGCCCAAGCCGGAGCGCTCGACCTATGAGCTGTTTTTGGCCAAGCACTCCGTCGATCCGGGCCGGGCGGCGATGTTCGAGGATATCGAGAAGAACCTGATCGTGCCGAGCGCCTTGGGCATGAAGACGGTCCTGATCATCCCGCGAACACCCGATCCCTTCCGCGAGGCCTGGGAACAGGCGGCGATCGAGGCCGGACATGTGCATCACGTCACCTCGGACCTGACCGGCTTCCTGACACCGCTGGCGCGCAACTAGCGCCCACTGCAGCAAAGCCGTTCTTCTTTACGGAAGCGACGCAGGATGATACGCCATCGGTTCGTTATAACGAACGCTTTGGAGCTTTCATCATGTCGGCATTCGACGGCGGCGCGGCCAGCCTTCATCCCGAGACGCGTCTCGTCCATGCCGGCACGATGCGGTCGCAGTTCGGCGAGACATCCGAAGCGCTCTTCCTGACGCAGGGCCATGTCTATGACAGCGCCGAGCAGGCCGAGGCGCGTTTCCTGAACAAGGATCCCGGCTTCCAATATGCCCGCTTCTCAAACCCGACGGTTGCCATGCTGGAAGCCCGCATGGCCGCCTTCGAGGGCGCCGAGGCCTGTCGCGCCACCGCCACCGGCATGGCGGCCGTCACCGCCGCGATCATGGGGCAGGTCCGCCAGGGCGATCATGTCGTCGCGGCGCAGGCGCTGTTCGGCTCCTGTCGCTATGTCGTCGAGGAGCATCTGCCGCGTTATGGCGTGACCTCGACACTGGTCGACGGGCCCGACATCGACGCCTGGCGCGCGGCGGTGACGCCCCAGACCAAGGTGTTCTTCCTGGAAAGCCCGTCCAACCCGACGCTGGAGGTGATCGACATCGCCGCCGTCGCCGCGCTGGCGAAAGAGGTCGGCGCGACGCTGGTCGTCGACAATGTCTTCGCCACGCCGCTGTTCCAGCGCCCGCTGCAACTTGGTGCCGATTGCGTCGTCTACTCCGCGACCAAGCACATCGACGGCCAGGGCCGCTGTCTCGGCGGGCTGATCCTGGCCTCGCAGGCCTTCATCGAGACCCATGTGCAGACCTATCTGCGCCAGACCGGCCCTGCGATCTCGCCTTTCAATGCCTGGGTGATGCTGAAGGCGCTGGAGACCCTGCCGCTGCGCGTGCGCCAGCAGGCGCATAACGCGGGAATCGTCGCAAACTGGCTGGCGACGCAGCCCAAGCTGCCGAAGGTCATCTTCCCGGGCCTGAAGTCCCATCCCCAGGCCGACATCATCGCCCGGCAGATGACCGGCCCCTCGACGCTGGTCGCTTTCGAGGTCGAAGGCGGCAAGGCCGGCGCCTTCCGCTTCCTCAATGGCCTCAAGCTGATCCGCATCTCCAACAATCTCGGCGACGCCAAGAGCCTGATCGTCCATCCGGCGACGACGACACATCAGCGCTTCTCGCCGGAGATCCGCGCCAGCATGGGCATCTCGGAAGGCCTGATCCGCCTCTCCGTCGGCCTCGAACACGCCGACGACCTCGTCGCCGATTTGGCGGCGGCACTGGCGGGGGTTTGAGAGTCGAGCGCCACCGCGTCATTCTCGGGCGGAGCGCAGCGCAGACCCGAGAATCTCCGGCAAGAGATGCTCGGGTCTGCGCCCGAGCATGACGGAGCCTGGCCTCGGCCATGGCCTTCGCTTGCCTCGCCTGCTAAAGCCTCGCGAATTGCTCGTGAAACAGAGGCCACCATGCGTTCTGGCGAAGTGAAGCGCCGTACCAACGAGACCGATATCGCGGTCTCGCTCGTGCTGGACGGCACCGGCAAGGCAGAGATTTCGTCCGGCGTCGGCTTCTTCGACCATATGCTCGACCTGTTCGCACGGCATTCGCTGATCGACCTCAAGGTCGCGGTGAAAGGCGACACCCATATCGACGACCACCACTCGGTCGAGGACACCGGCATCGCGCTCGGCGAAGCCCTGAAGCAGGCGCTCGGCGATAAGAAGGGCATCCGGCGTTATGCCGATATCCACCTGCCGATGGACGAGACGCTGACGCGCGTCGCCGTGGACGTCTCCGGTCGGCCCTTCCTCGTCTTCCGGACGCGGTTCGCGGCGCAGAAGATCGGCACCTTCGACACCGAGCTGGTGCGCGAGTTCTTCCAGGCCTTCGCCATGAATGCCGGCATCACGCTGCATGTCGAAACGCTTTACGGCGACAACGCCCATCATATCGCCGAGAGCTGCTTCAAGGGTCTGGCGCGAGCGCTGCGCGCGGCGCTCGAAGTCGATCCGCGCGAGGGCGGCCGCGTGCCCTCGACCAAGGGCGCGCTCTGAAAGGGTCGATCATGGCATTCTACACGGTGATGATCCCGCCGCCGGGCTCCGGCGGACCGCGCGACGAGATCGAGCAGGCGCGGCTGCTGCCCGAGACCTTCACCTGGGCGGCGTTCATTTTCGGCGGGCTCTGGCTGCTCGGCAGGCGACTCTGGCTGGCGACGCTGATCTACGGCCTGCTCTGGGGCGCGCTGTTCTATGCCGGCAGCCAGTTCGGCATGACGCGTGGCGCGCTGTTGATCGCGCATTGGACGATCGCGATCTTCCTTGGGCTGGAAGGCCACAACCTGATCGCCCGCAAGCTGGCGCGCCAGGGCTGGCGTCTGGCCGATGTCGTCGAGGCCCGCGATCTGGCCGAGGCCGAACGGCGCTATTTCGAGCGTGCGCTGGCCGGCGAAGCGATGCCGCCGCGCCTGCCGCTGCCGCCCGCGCGTCCGCAGCCCGTCGGGCCGGTGCCGATCATCGGGCTCTTTCCCGAGGCGCGGGGCCGATGAGCCAGTCGGTCGTCATCATCGACTACGGCTCGGGAAATCTGCACTCGGCCGCCAAGGCCTTCGAGCGCGCCGCGCTCGAATCCGGCATCGCCTCGACCATCCGCGTCACCAGCGACACCGATGAGGTTCGCGCGGCCGACCGTATCGTGCTGCCGGGCGTCGGCGCCTTCGCCGATTGCCGTCGCGGACTCGATGCCGTGCCCGGCATGGTCGAGGTGCTGGAGGAGGTGGTGCGCGGCAAGGGCCGGCCCTTCCTCGGCATCTGCGTCGGCATGCAGCTTCTCGCCTCGCGCGGGCTCGAACATACGGTCACGCCCGGCCTCGGCTGGATTCCCGGCGATGTCACGCTGATCGTTCCCGAGGGCAAGGGGCTCAAGATCCCGCATATGGGCTGGAACACGCTGGGCCAACAGAACGAGCACGCCCTGCTCGACGGCATCGCGACCGGCCCGGACGGCCTGCACGCCTATTTCGTCCATTCCTACGCGCTGTCCGCGCAGAGGCCGGCCGACGTGATCGCCGTGACCGATCATGGCGGCCCCGTCACCGCAATGGTCGGCCACGACAACATCGCCGGAACGCAGTTCCACCCCGAGAAGAGCCAGACGCTCGGACTCAGGCTGATCGCCAATTTCCTGGGATGGACGCCGTGATCCTCTTCCCCGCCATCGATCTCAAGCACGGTCAGTGCGTGCGCCTGAAGCAGGGCGACATGGACCGGGCGACGGTCTTCAACGACGATCCCGCGGCACAGGCAGCGGCCTTCGAGGGGCAGGGCTTCCAGTGGCTGCATGTCGTCGATCTCGACGGCGCCTTCGCCGGCAAGCCGATGAATGCGGCAGCCGTCGAGGCGATTTTGAAGCGCGTCGCCTTCCCGGTTCAGCTCGGCGGCGGCATTCGCGACCTCGGGACGGTCGAGGGCTGGCTGTCCAAGGGCGTTGCCCGCGTCATCATCGGCACGGCCGCCGTGCGCGACCCCGCCTTCGTGCGCGCGGCGGCGAAGGCATTTCCGGGCCAGGTCGCGGTCGGCATCGATGCGCGCGACGGCTTCGTCGCGGTCGAGGGCTGGGCCGAAACCTCGGCGCTGGCCGCCGACGATCTCGGCCGGCGCTTCGAGGATGCCGGCGTGGCGGCGATCGTCTACACCGACATTGCCCGCGACGGCATGCTCCAGGGCATCAACTGGGAGGGCACGATCGCGCTTGCCAAGGCGCTGACCATCCCCGTCATCGCCTCGGGGGGGCTCGCCTCCATGGCCGACATCGAGCGGCTGATGGCACCCGATGCCGCGATCCTCGAAGGCGCCATCACCGGCCGCGCGCTCTATGACGGGCGCATCGACCCCGCCGCCGCGCTGGAGCGGCTGGCGCGCGCGGCCTGAGCGGCCAGAGGCCACCCAGGCTCCAGCCTGCCCTCAGCTCTTGCGGATGTTGGTGAAGACCGGCACGCCCTTCAGCATCCCGGTCAGGTTCTTGCGATACGCCACCGGCTGGAAATACTGACCCGCCGGCACGAAGGGCACGTCCTTCAGCGCCTGAAGCTGGAGATCGCGCGCGATCGTCTTCTGCTCCGCGAGATCGCCGGCGGTGAGCCATTTGTCGCGCAGCGCCTCGATCGCAGGGCTGTCGGGCCAGCCGGTCGCTCCCTTGGCGCCATTGGCACGCAAGGGTGTGTTGGTCGCCGGCGTCGCCAGGTCGAGCCCCGACCAATAGGTGACGTAGCAGCTCCAGCCGCCCTCCTCGACAGGTCCGCGCTTGGCGATGCGCTGGATCACCGTGCCCCAGTCGGCCGGCACGAAATCAACGTTCATGCCGATCTTGCGCATCATCTCGGCCGCGACCTCGCAGACGGCGCTGATGCGGGCGACGTCCTGGCCGGACAGGAAGACGACGCGCTCGCCCTTGTAGCCGGCCTCGATGAGCTCCTTCTTGAGGGCGCCATAGTCGGAGGACGAGCCGATCGCCTCCAGCCCGGCCTCGCTCGCCATCTCGGAGACGGCGCCGAAGAAGCCGGTCCGGTCCTTCCAGAGCGAACTGTCCGCGCCCGCGACGGCCTGCATGCATTCGGTCTGGTTCAACCCCTTGAGGATGACGCGCCGCACCGCCGGATTGTCGAAGGGCGGCTGCGTGTGATTGAGCCGGACCTGGCCGCACCAGCCGAACGGGTCTTTGATCTCGACGACGATGTCGCGATTGGCCTTCAGCACCGGAAGCAGGTCGATCAAGGGCTGCTCGACCCAGTCGACGGCGCCGGACTGAAGGGCCGCCGCAGCGGTCGCTGCGTCCGGGATGACCTGGAACTCGACGCGGTCGACATGCGCGGTGCGGGCTCCGGCCGTGAAGCTCGGCGTGCCCTGACGCGGCACGTAGGCAGCATGCCTGGCATAGATGTGCCTCGCGCCGGGAACGCGCTCGCCCATGACATAGCTGAACGGCCCGCTGCCGATCGCCTCGGGGATCTGCTTGAACGGATCGGTCAGCGCCAGCCGCTCCGGCATCATCACCGGGATCAGCGAGCTCGGCCGGGCCAGCGCATGCGCCAGCAGCGGGAAGGGCCGCTTCAGCCGGAAGACGATGGTGCGGTCGTCGGCCGCCACGATCTCGTCGGTCGCCGCCATCACCGCCTGGCCGAAGGCATCGCGCACGCCCCAGCGCTTGAGGCTGGCGACGCAGTCGCGCGCCAGCACCTTCGTGCCGTCGTGGAAGACGAGGCCAGGCCGCAGCGTCAGCGTCCAGCGCTTGCCGCCATCCTCGACGAGATGGCCCTCGACCATCTGCGGCTGCGGCTGCAGGTTCTCGTCGAGCCCGAACAGCGTGTCGAAGACCAGCAGCGCATGGGTGCGCGTCGCATAGGCCGTCGTCCAGATCGGATCGATGATCGCGACATCGGCATAGGGCACGAAACGCAGCACGTTGTTGCCCTGGCCGAGCGCCAGGCTCGGTGCGGCGAGCAGGGCCGAGGCAGCGGCTGAGGTCTTGAGGAAACGACGGCGATCCATGGGCAGAACTCCAGCAGGCGGAAACGCGCTTTCAAGCACGGCTCGTGCCAGCCGCTGCCCTGGAACGGTGCCCGCCTACAGCATCGGCAGCGAGCGCGGCTTGGGACCACGCGGACAGGCGGTGTCGATCCGGGCGAGCTCGCCTTCCGTCAGCGCCAGATGCAGCGCTCCCGCATTGTCCTCGACATGGGCCATGCCAGCCGCCTTCGGGATGGCGAAGACGGTGGCGCGCCGCGTCAGGAAGGCGAGCGCCACCTGGCGGGCGGTCGCGCCATGGCTCGCGGCGATCTCGCCGAGAACCCGGCCCGCAGCGCTCCCGGGAGAGGGAAAGTCGTCATGGCCGAACGGGCTGTAGGCGGTGACGGCGACGCCGTTGCGTTCGCACCAGGGGATCACGGCATGTTCGATGGCGCGTTCGCGCAGATGGTAGAGCACCTGATTGCAGGCGATCGCGCCCGGACCTGCCGCGGCCAGCGCCTCGTCGAGGTCGTCGACGTCGAAATTGCTGACGCCCCAGGACAGGATCTTGCCCTCGGCCTTCAGCCCCTCGAAGGCGGCGAAGGTTTCCGCCAGGGGGTGCGGACCGCGCCAGTGCAGGAGATAGCAGTCGAGCCGGTCGGTCTTCAGATGGCGCAGAGAGCGCTCGCAGGCAGCGCGGGTGCCGGTCTTCGAGGCGTTGTGCGGCAGCACCTTCGAGACCAGGAAGGTCTCGTTCCGGCGCCCCGCGATGGCCTCGCCGACGATCGCCTCGGAGCGGCCGTCGCCATACATCTCCGCCGTGTCGATATGGCTGAGGCCGAGATCGAGCCCGCGCCGCAACGCCGCCACGGCCGCGCGCTTGTCGCCCTGCTCGATATACCAGCTGCCCTGGCCGATGGTGGCGATCTCGCGGCCGGTCGGTCCGAATGGCCTCGTCATTATCCATTCCCTCGGCTGCTCGTTGCCAGTTCGATCGACACTCTTCCAAGAATGTAGAAACATCTCTACATTATAGGTCGGTCTCGTACACTAGAGGAGGTTTGCCGATGCAAACCACGCTCTCCAGCCGCGAATTCAATCAGGACACCGGCAAGGCCAAGAAGGCGGCACATGACGGCCCGGTGTTTATCACCGACCGTGGTCGGCCCTCGCATGTGCTGCTCTCCATCGAGGATTACCGAAAGCTGTCATCGAAGGGCATGACTCTGGCAGAGGCCCTCGCCGATCCAAGGCCGGAAGCGGATTTCGAGTTCGATCCTCCGAGGCTACGCGGGTTCAGCTTCACGCCCGCAGATTTCGAGTGATGTTCCTGCTCGACACCAATGTGATCTCGGAACTGCGCCGCAAGAACCAGTTCGATGCGAATGTCTACGCTTGGTCGCAGGCTGTTCCCCTCGAGAGCCTTTATGTGTCGGTCGTCACGGTGATGGAGATCGAACAGGGGATTCTTCTTGTGGGGCGCCGTGATCATCGGCAGGCCGGCGCTCTCCGATCATGGATGACCGAGCAGTTCCTGCCCCGGTTCGCGGAGCGGGTCCTGGCCTTCGATACCGTTGCCGCTCTTCGCTGTGCCGCAATGCATGTTCCCGATCCGAAGCCTGATCGAGACAGTATGATTGCGGCGACCGCTTCCGTTCATGGTCTGACGGTCGCAACGCGGAACGTCAGGGATTTCGAGGCCTGCGGAGTACCCGTCTTCAATCCGTGGCTCTACGCGTCGCCCTGAGATACCTTCACGCCGGCAGCGTCCCGTTCGCCGACAGCACCTCACCCGCCAGATACAGCGAGCCGCAGATCAGGATGCGCGGCGGGGCCGACCAGTCGCGCACCGCGATCTCGCGCAGCGCCTGCTCGACCGATCCCGAGACCTCCGCATCGAGCCCGGCGGCACGCGCCAGCCCTGCGACCTCCTCGGCCGGACGGGCGACGAGCTGGTTCTGGATCGGCACGGCGAAGAGCAGCTGCGCCAGCCCCTTGAAGTGGCCGAGCGTCGCCCTGGCGTCCTTGGTCGAAAGCAGGCCGGCGATCATCACCAGCGGCGCCGGATTGCGGTCGGCGAGATCGGCCATGGCCTGGGCCAGCACGCGCCCGCCATCGGGGTTGTGGCCGCCATCGAGCCAGAGTTCCGCACGACCGGGCACGAGCTCGGCGAGCTTGCCGCGCGCCAGCCTCTGCAGCCGCGCCGGCCAGTCGGCATTGAGCATGCCTTGCTCGAAAGCCCGCGCGGGCAGCCCGCCATAGCCGGCAGCGCGCAAGCCTGCGATCGCCGTGCCGGCATTGACATGCTGGTGGCGGCCGGAGAGGCGCGGGAGGGGCAGATCGAGCAGCCCGTCGCCATCCTCATAGACCAGTCGTCCGCCATCCTCATGGACGTTGAAATCCTGGGCGCCGATCAGGATCTTCGAGGCGCCGACGCGTTCGGCCGCGGCCTCCAGGACCGCCGTCGGTTCCGGCTCCTGCGGGGCGATCACAGCCGGGGCGCCGCGCTTGAAGATGCCGGCCTTCTCGGCCGCGATCTTGGTGACGCTGTCGCCGAGATATTCGGAATGATCGAGCGAGACCGGCGTCACCACCGTGCAGGCCGGGTTGGCGATGACGTTGGTCGCATCGAAGCGCCCGCCGAGGCCGACTTCGAGCAGCACGACATCGGCCTTGTGCTCGGCGAACAGCAGGAACGCGACCACCGTGGTGATCTCGAAGAAGGTGATCTGGTCGCCGGCATTGGCGCGCTCGCAACGTTCGAGCGCCTCAACCAGCACGGCCTCGTCGACGAAGCGGCCGCCGCCCGCCGCGCCGAGCCTGATGCGCTCATGGAAGCGCACCAGATGCGGCGAGGTGTAGACATGGACGCGCAATCCCGCCGCTTCGAGGATCGCCCGCATGAAGGCGATGGTCGAACCCTTGCCATTGGTGCCGGCGACATGGATGACCGGCGGCAGGCGCTTCTGCGGATCGCCGAGGCGTTCCAGCAGCGTCAGGATGCGCCCGAGCGAGAGATCGATCAGCTTGGGGTGCAGCGCCAGAAGGCGTGCCAGCACCGTATCGGACGAACCCATGCCCCCACGCCGCCTTGTCAGACGGCTTCGGCGACGGGCTGGGGCGGCAAGGCGGGCGTGGCTGTGCCCGGCGCAGGCTGCTTCGTCAGCAGCCGGCCGAGACGCGCCAGGGTCTCCGGCAGGTCGTGGCGATGCACGACCATGTCGACCATGCCGTGATCCTTGAGATATTCGGCGCGCTGGAATCCGTCGGGCAGCTTCTCGCGGATGGTCTGCTCGATGACGCGCGGGCCGGCAAAGCCGATCAGCGCGCCGGGCTCGGCGATGTGGATGTCGCCGAGCATGGCGTAGGAGGCGGTCACGCCGCCGGTCGTCGGGTTCGTCAGCACGACGATATAGGGCAGGCGGGCCTTGCGCAGCATGCGGACCGCCACCGTCGTGCGCGCCAGTTGCATCAGGGAGAGGATGCCCTCCTGCATCCGGGCCCCGCCGGAGGCGGCGAAGACGACATAGGGCGTCTTCTTCTCGAGCGCGGTCTCGGCGCCCTTGATGAAGGCCTCGCCGGCGGCCATGCCGAGCGAACCGCCCATGAAGTGGAAATCCTGCACCGCAATGGTGAGAGCAAAGCCCTTCACCCGGCCGTAGCCGACCTTGAAGGCATCCTGGGCCCCGGTCTTGGTGCGGGCGTCCCTGAGCCGGTCGATATAGCGCTTCTCGTCACGGAACTTCAGCGGATCGGCCGCGACTTCGGGCAACGGCACATCGAGCCATTTGCCCTCGTCGAAGGTCAGGCGCAGCCGGTCCTGCGCGGTGACGCGCATGTGGTGGTCGGAGCCGGGAATGACGAAGCCGTTGGCCTCGACATCCTTGTGGAAGACCATCTGCCCGGAATCGGGGCACTTGATCCAGAGATTCTCGGGGCTCTCGCGCTTGAACAGCGTCTTGATGCGCGGCCGGACGACTTCGGAAATCCAGTTCATGGATCGACCTTTACGATTTGGGCGCGGATGCCGCGCCGGAGCGGCAGCCCTCAGGCCGCCGCCTTCGCGACCGAGCGGATGCCGGCGGCAAGCTCGGAAACCAGCGAGGTGACAGCTGAAACCGTCTTTTCCGTGGCTTTGCCATCGGCATCCAGCGAAAGCCGGACCCGCTCGACCAAGGCCGAGCCGACGACGACGCCGTCGGCGCCCTTGGCGATGGTGGCCGCATCCTGCGCCGTCTTGACGCCGAAGCCGACGGCAACCGGCAGATCGGTATGGCGCTTGATGCGGGCAACCGCATCGCCGACCGCATCGTAATTGGTGATGGTGCCCCCGGTGATGCCGGTCACCGAGACATAGTAGACGAAGCCCGAGGTGTTCTGGAGCACCTTGGGCAGCCGCACCTCGTCGGTGGTCGGCGTCGCCAGGCGAATGAAGCTGAGGCCCGCAGCCAGCGCCGGCAGGCATAGCTCGACATCCTCCTCCGGCGGCAGGTCGACGACGATCAGGCCATCGACGCCGGCCTTCCGCGCATCCTGCAGGAAGCGTTCGACGCCGTAGATATAGATCGGGTTGTAGTAGCCCATCAGCACGATCGGCGTGTCGTGGCCCTTGGCACGAAACTCCGCGACCATGGCCAGCGTCTTCTTCAGCGTCTGGCCGGCATGCAGCGCGCGCTGGCCGGCGAGCTGAACCGGGATGCCGTCCGCCATCGGATCGGTGAAGGGCACGCCGAGCTCGATCAGGTCGGCGCCGGCTGCGGGCAGCGCGGCGAGGATCGCGCTCGAGGTCCCGAAATCGGGATCGCCCGCCGTGATGAAGGTCACGAGGGCGGCGCGGCCCTCGCTGGCGCAAGCCTGGAAACGGGCCTGGATGCGAGCCTGGCCGGTGGCGGTATGGGTGTCGGTCATGAGCTGAGCGGTTAGCATGACGCGCGCGGGCTGGCGAGAGGGTTGCACGCACAGCGCTTGCGTGGCGCGGCAGGCTGCGTCACATCCCGCAGGCGATGCGCGCCTTCGACACCCCACTTCCGATCGACGCCGTCCTCGGCGACCTCGCGGCCGCCCTGCGCGCCGGCCCCAACGCCGTGCTCGTCGCCCCGCCCGGCGCCGGCAAGACCACGCGCGTACCGCTGGCCCTGCTCGACGAACCCTGGACCAAAGGCGGCAAGCTGATCGTGCTGGAGCCGCGCCGGCTGGCGGCGCGCGGCGCGGCCAACCGCATGGCGCAGACGCTGGGCGAACGTGTCGGTGAGACGGTGGGCCTGCGCGTCCGGTTGGGATCGAAGATCGGCCCGAAGACGCGCATCGAGGTGGTGACCGAGGGCGTCTTCGCCCGGATGATCCTCGACGACCCCGCGCTGGAGGGCATCGCCGCCGTGCTCTTCGACGAGTTCCATGAACGCTCGCTCGATGCCGATTTCGGGCTGGCGCTGGCGCTCGATGCGCAGGGCGGCCTGCGCGAGGATCTGCGGATCCTGGTGATGTCGGCGACGCTGGACGGCGCGCGTGTCGCAAGACTTCTGGGTGAGGCTCCGGTGATCGAGAGCCAGGGCCGGGCCTACCCCGTCGAGACGCGCTATCTCGGCCGCGAGCCGCTGAAGCGCATCGAGGACCAGGTCACTGATGCCGTGCTCCTGGCGCTGAACGAGCAGCCCGGCTCGCAACTCGTCTTCCTGCCGGGACAGGGCGAGATCAGGCGTGTCGAGGAGCGGTTGCGCGAGCGCATCCGGGATGCAAGCGTCGAGATCGCACCGCTCTATGGCGCGCTCGACCAGGCCGAGCAGGACCGCGCCGTGCTGCCCGCCCCGCCCGGCCGCCGCAAAATCGTGCTGGCGACCGCCATCGCCGAGACCTCGCTGACGATCGAGGGCGTGCGGGTGGTGATCGATTCCGGCCTCGCCCGCATCCCCGTCTACGAGCCCGATCTCGGCGTGACGCGACTGGAGACGCGCCGCGCCAGCCGCGCCGCATCCGATCAGCGCCGGGGCCGCGCCGGCCGCACCGAGCCCGGCATCTGCTACCGCCTGTGGGAGGAGGCCGGCAACGGTGCGCTGGAGGCCTTCGCACGGCCGGAGATCATCTCCGCCGATCTCGCTCCCCTGCTGCTCGACTGCGCCGCCTGGGGCGTTTCCGATCCCACGACGCTCGCCTTCCTCGATCCGCCGCCCGCGCCCGCCCTCAAGGAGGCGCGCAGTCTCTTGAACAGCATCGGTGCGCTGGATGGCGATGGCCGGATCACGCCGGAAGGTCGCACGCTGCAGACCCTGCCGCTGCCGCCGCGTCTCGCCCGCATGGTCGTCGTCGCCGCGCGTTACGGGCAGGCCGCCGAGGCCGCCATGCTGGCCGCGATCCTGGTCGAGCGCGGATTGGGCGGCGATGCGCCCGATCTGGCGGAGCGGCTGGAGCGCTTCGCGCGCGAGCGTGGCGGCCGCGCCGCCGACATGCGCCGCCTCGCCGAAGGCTGGGCGCGCGCGGCGCAGCAGGCGGCAGGGCCGCAGTTGGCAGGCGAGGCTCTGGCGCCGGGCCTGCTGCTCGCCTTCGCCTATCCCGACCGCATCGCCAAGGCGCGCAACCCAGGCTCGGGACAATACCTCCTCGCCAATGGCCGCGGCGCCACGATCGAGCCCGCGCAGCGGCTGGCGCGCGAGAGCCATATCGTCGTGGCCGAGATGACCGGCGCCGCCCAGCAATCGCGCATTCTGTCGGCTGCTCCGATCGCGGAGGGGGCGATCGCCTGGCTGGTCGGCAACGGCTTGTCGTCCTTCGCGATCGAGGAGCGCAGCGAGACCAGTTTCGACCGCACCGCCCGCGCGCTCCGCGTCCGGGCGATCCGGCGCTATGGCGCGCTCAGCCTGTCGGAACGGCCGCTGCCGGCCGAGGCGTCGGCGGCCAATGCCGATATCCTCGCTCGGGGCATCGCGGGGCTCGGCATCGCGCTGCTGCCCTGGACGAAAGCGCAGCGGCAATTGCGCGAGCGCGTCGATTTCCTGCGCCGGGCGGAGTTGGAGCAGGGCTGGCCCGACCTGTCGGATGAGGGGCTTGCCACGGCGTCGGACCTCTGGCTCGCGCAGCATGTCGTCGGCCGCGCGTCGCTGGAGGCGATCCAGCCGGGCGATCTCGACGCCGCGCTGAGCGCATTGCTGCCCTGGGAGATGAAGCGCCGGCTCGACAGCGAGGCGCCGACCCATTTCACCGCGCCGACCGGCTCCAGCCTCGCCGTCGACTACGCCGCCGAGGCCGGGCCGACGATCTCGGTGCGGGTGCAGGAACTCTTCGGGTTGTCGAAGCATCCGGCGCTCGCCGGCGGAAGGGTGCCGCTGGTGCTGGAACTGCTTTCGCCTGGCCACAAACCCGTCCAGATCACCCGCGACCTGCCGGGCTTCTGGCGCGGCTCATGGGCCGCCGTGAAATCCGAGATGAAAGGCCGCTACCCGCGCCATCCCTGGCCCGACGACCCCGCCGCCGCGCCGCCGACGACCCGGGCCAAGCCGCGCGGGACGTGAGGCTGCGGCTGGATGCGAGAGCCGGCCGGTGCTATTCTCTGGCCGAGGAGAAAACCACATGGGCCTGACCTCGCTGACCATCACCCTTCCCGACGACATGGCGCAGGCGCTGAAGGACAGGGTAGCGTCCGGAGAGTATGCGTCGGAGAGCGAGGCGATCTGCGACAGCCTGCGCCAGCTCGATATTCTCGATCTCGACGACACAACCCTGCTCGCGGCGGTCAAACCCGGATACGACGCCTATCTCGCGGATCCGGGCCGCGCCCTCCCAGCCGAAGAAGTCTTCGACGGACTGGCCGCGCGCTATCGCACCCGTAAGCAGCACCAGACCAGCAAATGAGGCGATTCGACCTCGTCTTCCTGCCGGAAGCGAGGGACGATCTCGATTCACTCTATGCTTGGATCGCCGACCAGAGTGGCGAGCGTGTCGCCGACCACTTCATCGCGCGCCTGCGGTCATTCTGCTTCAATCTAACGTTCGCGCCTGAACGCGGCCAACGACGCGACGAGCTTCTGCCGGGCCTGCGCCTCATCGGCTGTCGCCGACGCGCCACGATCGCTTTCACCATCCGGAGGGACGCGGTCGTGATCCTTCGCATCGCCTATCGCGGGCGCGATGTCGATGCGTTGTTTGCACCGGCCGCACGGCCCTGATCAGTCTCAATTCCCCATCCGGTCGCGCCATTGCCGCTCTCCGGCGAGGCAGGTGGCGTTGTTGCCGCCCGTGGCCTGCGCCTTCTGCACCAAAGCCTCGCCGTCACGAGGCATCTCGGCGATCTCGCGGATCAGTTTGGTGCGCGTCGCATCGACGAACTGGTGGCGTTCGCGAATCGGGATCACGAAGGCGCCGATGCCGGTGACGACGCAATCCTTGTAGTAGATGTCGAGATTGTCGATGTCGAAATAGCTCGCCTGCTTCAGCATCACCGGCAGGCCGTTGATGCTGATGCCCTTCGCGGCGGCCTCGTCGCGGGCAATAGTGACCGAACGCCCATCATTGTTGGCGCCGTCGCCGGAGATGTCGATGACCTTGCGAAGCGGCGTGACATTGGCCTGCTCCAGCAACTGGACGCCGAGGTCGATCGCCGCCGAGATCGAGGTTCGGCGGCCTCGGCGCGTCTGCGCCTCGCCGAGTTCCTCCGCGAAGGCCATGGCGGACTGGGGCGTATCGATAATGGTCCAGGGCTTGACGATGTGCTGGAAATGGCCGCCGGCCCATTCGAAATAGGTCACCGCGATCTTGCCGATCGCGCCCTTGCCGATGGCGTCGTGCAACTGCTTCGAGCGGAACGCCTCGATATAGCCGTTGCGCTGCAAGGCGAGCTCGTCGAGATCCATCGAGAACGACACGTCGACCGCGAGCACCAGCGCGACATCGACCTCCTCGGGCGGGGTCGTGGCCTGCTGGGCGTTGGAGGCCGCACCGGTCCATAGACCCGCTGCCGCCAGACTCAAGAGACCGTACAGCCAACGCCGCATCGCCACCTCCGTCATCTTATCGCAACGGAAGTGTGCGCCCGCTTTCGATTCGTTCCAAGGGCGAATACTGGGCAGCGGCGCCGATTATCGCGCCGTGCGACGACGCTCGACGATGGCGATGGCGGCAGCGGCCGCCTCCTCGACGGTGAGCGCAGAGGTATCGAGGATCACCGCGTCATCGGCGGCCTTGAGGGGAGCATCGCTGCGGCCGGAATCGCGGGCGTCGCGTCGGCGGATATCGGCGAGGATGCCCTCGAACGTGGCAGTCTCGCCGCGCCCCGCGAGTTCCTTGTGGCGTCGCGCGGCCCGCACCTCCGGCGTCGCGGTGACGAAGAGCTTGGCCTGCGCCTGCGGGCAGATCACCGTGCCGATGTCGCGCCCGTCGAGCACGGCGCCGCCAGCCTGAGCCGCAAATTGGCGCTGGCGCGCGATCAGCCCGCTGCGCACAGCCGGCATGGCGGCGACGACGGAGGCCGCCTCGCCGATCTCGCGGCCGCGCAGGGTATCCTCGGCAAAGGCGCTCTCCTCGAAGATCGAGACCAGGCTGGCCGCAGCGTCCGGGTCGCGGATGTCGTGGCCGGCATCGAGCATCGCGCGGGCAACCATGCGGTAGAGCAGGCCGGTGTCGAGATAGGGCAGGCCGTAATGCGCCGAGAGCCGGCGCGCCAGCGTGCCCTTGCCGGATGCCGCCGGCCCATCGACGGCAATGACGAGCCCCGCCGGAGCTTGTTCGCGGCTCATGCCAGTTCGCCTCCCAGGCCATTCATCAGCGCGATGAAGCTCGGAAAGCTCGTCGCGATCATCGCGCCGTCATCGACCTGCATCGGCTTTCGTGTCGCCAGCCCCATGACCAGGAAGCTCATGGCGATGCGGTGGTCGAGATGGGTCGCGACGATGCCGCCGCCGGCCACCGCTCCGCCCAAGCCTTCGACGACCAGATCGTCGCTCTCGATCGCGCAGGTCACGCCGGCCGCCTTCAGCCCGGCCTCGACCGCCGCCAGCCGATCCGATTCCTTGACGCGCAGTTCCTGGAGGCCGCACATGCGCGTGGTCCCGGTCGCGAAGGACGCAGCCACTGCCAGCACGGGATACTCGTCGATCATCGAGGGCGCCCGCTCGGGCGGCACGACGACCCCCTTCAATGCCGAGGCCCGCACCCGCAGCGTCGCGACCGCCTCGCCACCCTCATTGGCCTGGCTCTCGATGGTGATGTCGGCGCCCATCTCGCGCAGCGTGGTCAGGAGCCCGCTGCGCAGCGGGTTGGTCATCACGCTCTCGATCAGGATGTCGGAGCCCGGCACGATCAGTGCGGCGACCAGCGGGAAGGCGGCCGAGGACGGATCGGCGGGGACGACGATCGGCGCGGCCTGCAATTCCGGCTGACCCTTCAGCACGATCTTCCGGCCGTGCACGCCCTCGGGCGTCACGACGACATCGGCGCCGAAATGGATCAGCATCCGCTCGGTGTGGTCTCGCGTCGCCTCGGCCTCGATCACAGTGGTCTCGCCGGGCGCGGCGAGGCCAGCCAGCAGCACCGCCGACTTGATCTGCGCCGAGGCGACGGGCGTGCGGTAGGTGATCGGCAGCGCCTCCTTCGGCCCTCGGAGAGTGAGTGGCACACGCCCGCCCTCGCCTTGCGAGACGATCACGGTCCCCATCAGTTCGAGCGGATCGAGGATGCGCCGCATCGGGCGCTTGCGCAGCGAGGCGTCGCCGTCGAAGGTCGTGGTGATCGGATGGGCGCCGCAGACGCCCATCATCAGCCGCGAGCCCGTGCCGGCATTGCCGAAATCGAGCCGGTCCGCCGGTTCACGCAAGCCCCCGACGCCGACGCCGCGAACACGCCAGGCGCCCGGCCCGTCATGATGCACGATCGCACCCAGGGCGCGGGCGGCATCGGCCGTGCGCATCACGTCCTCGCCCTCGAGCAGGCCGGTGATCGCGGTCTCGCCGATGGCGAGCAGCCCGAAGATCATCGCCCGGTGCGAAATCGATTTGTCGCCGGGCACGCGGACGCTGCCGGCAAGCGGGCCGCGACGGCGTGCGGTGACGGGAACGGGCATGTGCGCGTGAACCACGATGGGTAGACTGCCGGCTGGTCTATCGGGAATGGCGTGCCCTAGCACGCGCCCCGGCCATGCGTCACGTCCGGGTTGCAGGGCCGAGGCGCCGGGCAGGGCAGCCTAAATGGGCTGCTGCAGTCCAGTTCCGGCGCGCTCGCGTGAAATGAGCATTTGACAGCGCCGCCTGCCCCGACTAACGGACGCGCCTGCTTTTCAGAACATGAATGATTGAAGGTCCGACGCAGTGGCGAAACCGGAACTTGGAACGAAGCGTGTCGACCCGGTGACGGGCCGCAAATTCTACGACCTGAACAAGGACCCGATCGTCTCGCCTTACACGGGACAATCCTATCCGCGTTCGGTGTTCGAGCCGCAGGCGAAGGCGGCTGCCGCCGTCGCGGCCAAGCCCGCCGATGACGAGGATGAGGTCGAGGCTGCCGACGAGGCGGTCGAGCTCGTCTCGCTCGACGAGGCCGATGCCGAGGCGAGCGAGAAGGAAGCCGTCGTCACCAGCGAGGACGACATCGAGGTCGAAGACGATGTCGCGCCCGATGATGACACCTTCCTGGAAGAAGACGAGGAAGGCGACGACGACGTCGCCGACCTGATCGATGGCGACATCGAGGGTGACGAGGACGTCTGAAACCGTCCACAGGCGGGCGCAAAAAGCGGGCCCTAAAGAGAATGACGACCAGGCGACAATCGGCGCTTGAGTCTTCCGCCGCTCCCGCCTATAGAGCGCTTCGCCGCTGACGCAGCGACCGGGCGCCGATCCAAACCATCGCCAGATGGCGAGCGGAACGGAACCGGAAAGACCCCGGCTGACCCCCAAGATCAGCCGGTTGAGACGTGGGGCCATAGCTCAGTTGGGAGAGCGCTTGAATGGCATTCAAGAGGTCGGCGGTTCGATTCCGCCTGGCTCCACCATCTCCACCCTCAGCAATTCCGTCGGTCATGCAGGGCGCCTTTTGGGGCGCCCTTTGTTTTTCGGTGCGGGCCTGCCGCTCTGTCCGTTTGGGGGAGCCGTCCTGGCCGGCCCTCGGGTAACCTTATCGACATCCGCTCGACCTGCGCGGCAGCATCGGTTGCAACATCATCGGGAAGTACGCCCGGGATTGGCCGCGCGAATCTCGGCGGCAATCGCCGCCCCGGTAGCCTTTGGGAGGTTTGAAGACCGGGGCGGCGAGGTTTGAGCCACGAGGCTTGCGACTCGTACATCTGTCGGCCCAGCCGACCGACAGGTTCACGCTGGACCGCAAATATTTCCGACCCGCATCACGCCACCCGCTCCAGTCCGACGTCGAACGGCGTCAGCGCCACCGCACCCGTGCGGATGCTGACCAGCGTGTTGCAGGGCAGGGCCTGCCAGCAATCGCGCGATGCGTCGACCGGCTCCGAGGCGACGACGACGCTCTCGCCGCGATCGCAGAGGTAAAGGCTCGGTGGGCGCGAATCGGAGGACCAGCGCACCGCGTGGATCGTGTCGCCGTCGGCGATCGCCGCAGCGCAGCGCAGCGGCTCCTGCGTGCCGGACTGGCGCATCAGGTCGAGGGCATCGCCAAGAGCGGAGGCCAGTGCCGCGCCTGGCGCAAGCCCGCTCTCGATGCGCGCCAAGGTGAGCAGGAACAGCGCTTCGGAATCGGTCGTGCCGACCCGGGCCGAATAGAGCGAGTCGGGAATCAGCGCCTCGAGCCTGCGCCGGATCAGGCCATAGCCGCCGATCTGGCCGTTATGCATGAAGAGGTGCCGGCCATGGGCGAAGGGGTGGCAATTGGCCCGTGTCGTCGCCGTGCCGGTCGCGGCCCGGACATGGGCGAAGAACAGATGCGAACGCACCTGCCGCGCGATCGACAAGAGGTTCTCGTCGGACCAGGCGGGACGGACCTCGCGATACTGGCCGGGCTCGGGCCTGTCGCCATACCAGCCCACGCCGAATCCGTCGCCATTGGTGCCCGTCTTGGCCTCCGTCGCATGCAGCGACTGGTGGATCAGCGAATGGCAGGGCGCGGCGACGAGGTCCTCGAGGAAGACCGGAACGCCGGAATAGGCAAGGAAACGGCACATGTACGGTGTCCGAATCAGGCGCGGCGGATGCCGCGTCGAGAAGATTATTCTCTGATCGTGAACAACGACACAACGCAGGGCAGCCGCCCGGACGGCCGGCGGTTGCGGGTCCTATAGCCGTCGTATAACCCTCCTTGCCAAGGGGATGGCGGAAAGACCGCCGAACATGGCGGCACGCATGCTGGGATTGGGCTGGGGATGGCTTTGACAATCGGTCTGAAGCGGATCGGCGTGGTCGTCGCCGGCTGTCTGGCTTCGAGCGCGGCGCTCGCCGCCGGAGATATCGGCGGGGCGACGCTCGGCGTCGCCTGGGCATTGCCCTTCGCCGGCATGCTGCTGTCGATCGCGCTCGGGCCGGTCCTGTTTCCGCATCTGTGGGAGCTGAACTACGGGAAGTTCGCGGCTTTCTGGGCCATGCTGGTGCTGGTTCCGCTGGTGCTGTTTCGCGGTTTCGATCCGACGCTGGGCGCGCTGCTGCACACCGGCCTGCTCGACTACGTTCCCTTCATCATTCTGCTCTTCGCCCTGTTCACGATCGCCGGCGGCATCCTGATCATGGGCAATTTGCACGGGACGCCTGCAACCAACACCGTCCTGCTGGCGATCGGAACCGTGCTGGCGAGCTTCGTGGGAACGACCGGCGCGTCGATCATCATGATCCGCCCGGTGTTGCGCGCCAATGATTCCCGCCGCCACAACGTCCATGTCGTGGTGTTCTTCATCTTCCTGGTCTCGAACATCGGCGGCTCGCTGACGCCGCTGGGCGATCCGCCGCTCTTCCTCGGCTTCCTGCGCGGCGTCTCCTTCTTCTGGACGACGACGCATCTGCTGCCCGAGACCGCCTTCGCCGTCGCCGCGCTGCTGGCTCTGTTCTTTGCGCTCGACAGCTGGCTCTACCGCAAGGACGAAGGCCTGCCGCCTCTCAAGGATCCGACGCCCGATCGTGCCATCAAGCTCTACGGCAAGGTCAATATCGCGCTGCTGGGCGGCGTCATCCTCGCCATCCTGATGTCGGCGAGCTGGAAGCCGGGCATCGTCTTCGACGTGCGCGGCATCCAAGTCGAGCTGCAGAACCTCGTGCGCGACGTGATCCTGCTGGCGCTGGCCGGGATTTCGCTCAAGCTGACGCCTGGCCCCGTGCGCGCCGGCAACGAGTTCAGCTGGGGCCCGATCAAGGAGGTCGCCAAGCTCTTCGCCGGCATCTTTGTCTGCATGATCCCGGTTCTGGCGATGCTTCAGGCCGGCCGGGATGGCGCCTTCGCTTCGCTCGTCGCGCTCGTCAGCAACCCCGACGGCAGCGCCAATACGGTCGCCTATTTCTGGCTGACCGGTATCCTGTCGTCGTTCCTCGACAACGCGCCGACCTATCTGGTCTTCTTCCAGCTGGCGGGGGGCGATCCCGTGCAGTTGATGACGACCGGCGCGCTGACGCTGACGGCGATCTCGGCCGGCGCCGTCTTCATGGGCGCCAACAGCTATATCGGAAACGCGCCAAACTTCATGGTCTACGCCATCGCCAAGGACCGCAAGGTCGCGATGCCGAGCTTCTTCGGCTACATGCTCTGGTCAGGCGCGATCCTGATCCCGCTGTTCCTGCTGCAGACGGTGATCTTCTTCCGGTAGGCCGATCGGGGCCGCCGGTTTGGCCGGCGAGGCCCCGTCGATTGCTCAGCCCGCGACCTTCAATGCCTTGCGCGCATCGGTCGCGCTCGTCTCGCGGCGGCCCTTGGCAGCTTCCATGTCGAGGCTGACCATGAAGTCCGAGATGCGCGGGGCGATCTCGGAGCGGAAGCGCGAGCCGTTGAAGACGCCGTAATGGCCGACGCCCTTCTGAAGATAATGCACGCGCTTGTCGTCGGGGATGTTCGCGCACAGATCGTGAGCGGCCTGCGTCTGGCCGACGCCGGAGATGTCGTCATTTTCGCCTTCGACCGTCATCAGGGCGACGCGGCGGATTGCCGTGCAGTCGACCGGCTTGTCGCGATGCATCATGGTGCCCTTCGGCAGGCCATGCTCGATGAAGACGGTCTCGACCGTCTGGAGATAGAACTCGGCGGTCAGGTCCATCACCGCGAGATATTCGTCGTAGAAGTCGCGATGCTTCTCGGCGGAGTCGCCGTCGCCCCGGATCAGATGCTTGAACATGTCGTGATGGGCCGTGACATGGCGGTCGAGATTCATCGCCATGAAGCCCGAGAGCTGCAGAAAGCCGGGATAGACCTTCCGGAACGCTCCCTGCAGCGGGAACGGTACGGTGGTGATGCAATTGCTGCGGAACCAGTCGATGCCGCGATCCATCGCGAGCTTGTTGACCGCAGTCGGCGAGCGGCGCGTGTCGATCGGCCCGCCCATCAACGTCATCGAGCGGGGCGCGCAAGGATCGGCCTCGGCCTCCATGCGGGCGATGGCGGCGAGCACCGGCACGGCAGGCTGGCAGACCGCCATGACATGCGTCTCCGGGCCCAGCATCTGCAGCATGGCGATGACGTAGTCGATATAGTCGTCGAGATCGAAGCGTCCGGCGGAGAGCGGCACGACGCGGGCATCGGTCCAGTCGGTGATGTAGACCTCATGCCCGGGCAGGAAGGCCTCGACCGTGCCGCGCAGCAGCGTGGCGTAGTGGCCCGACATCGGCGCGACCAGCAGCACCTTCGGCTGCGGCTTGCGGCGACCCTCGATCTTGCGGTCGAAATAGACCAGCCTGCCGAAGGGGCGCTCCCAGACGACGCGCTCCTCGACCGCTGTCTTGACGCCGTTGATCGTCGTCTCGGAGAGACCGAAGGCCGGCTTGCCATACCGTCGCGTGGTGCGCTCGAAGAGCTCGCAGGAGGCCGCGATTGTGCGGCCCATCGGCGTATAGCTCAGCGGATTGGCGGGGTTCTTGAAGGCCAGATGCATTGCATCCGACATGCCCCTGGCGGGGCTGAGCAGCATGTGAACTGCTTCGAAGGCATGGTAGGCGAACGACATGGGAGCCCCATTCATGCTGTGTCAGAGTCCTTCTGGCGCCGCAGCATCCGATGCCGCGCCGCAATAGAACGCACCGTATGCCTAATTTGTTCTCATTCAACCCTGCAAAGGGCTAAGAATTCCCGCCGACGCCGATATGCCACAGATGATGGCCCCTGCCCGATTGCTTCGACCGATGCCTGTCGCCTCATGAGTCTTGTTCGATCATGACCTTTCCGGATGTCTCGACACCCGTATTCGGCCGCGCCAACCGCCATCTGCGGCTGGACACGCTGGTCCGGCTGCGCTGGCTCGCCATCGCCGGGCAGAGCCTGGCGGTCGCAGGCGTGCATTTCGGACTCGGCTTCCCGCTGCCCTTCGGCTGGTGCTTCACCGCCATCGCGGTCTCGTCCTGGCTGAACATCGCGCTGCGCATCCGTTTTCCGCTCAGCCACCGGCTGCATGCCGGCCCCGCGACGGCCTTGCTCGCCTTCGACATCATTCAGCTCGCGGCCCTGCTTTACCTGACGGGGGGCCTGCAGAACCCGTTCTCGATCCTGTTCCTGGCACCGGTGATGATCTCGGCCACGGCCCTGCCGCCGCAGCGGACGCTGGTGCTGGGCGTGCTGGCCATCGCCCTGGCGACCCTGGTCAGCATTGTCCATCTGCCGCTGCCCTGGGCCGGGCCCGACCGGCCGGTGCTGCCGCCCTCTTACCAGATCGGGAGCTGGGCCGCGCTCGTGCTCGGCCTCGGCTTCACCGGGATCTACGCCTGGCGCGTGGCCAAGGAGGCGCGCGACCTCTCGGACGCGCTCGCCGCCACCGAACTCGTCCTGGCGCGCGAGCAGCATCTGTCCCAGCTCGACGGCCTGGCCGCCGCGGCCGCCCATGAGCTCGGCACGCCGCTCGCCACGATCGCGCTCGTCGCCCGTGAATTGTCCCGGCTGGCGCCGCCGGAGGGCGAGATGGCAGAGGACATCACGCTGCTGCGCGAGCAGGTCGAGCGCTGCCGCAGCATCCTCGGCAAGCTCGCATCGCTGCAGGATGACGATGCCGGCCCGCTCGACCAGCTCTCCTTGCGCCTTCTGATCGAGGAAGCGGCCGGCCCCCAGCGTCCCTTCGGGGTGCCCTTCGAAATCGTGATGCGCGGCGAGAAACCCGAGCCGGTCTGCCGGCGCAATCCCGGCATGATCTATGGCCTCGGCAATATCGTAGATAACGCAGTCGATTTCGCGCGCTCGACCGTCGCCATCACCGCGCAATGGGACCAAGCCCATGTCATGCTCACGATCGCCGATGACGGTCCGGGTTTTCCGCCTGACGTCCTGCTGCGGGCCGGCGACCCTTACCTCACCCATGGCGCCAATGAGAGCCGGGCCGGCGGCGGCCTCGGCCTCGGGCTCTTCATCGCCAAGACGCTGCTCGAACGCGGCGGTGCGCTGATGGAGTTCTCGAATCTCGCCGCGCCGGCCAGCGGAGCGTCCGTCCGGATGACCTGGCCTCGCGAGGTGTTCGAGGCGGATCTGCCACAACCCGGGCCTGTAAACCCGGAACCATCGATACCACATGGGGTTAGCTGATGGACGCGCATCCCGGATGCGTCGCGGCGGAAGCTGCGCTAATGGTCCTCCGGGGAACGCCCGGCGGGAGGAGAACATGATGCAGGATACGCTGATCGAGACCGCCCCCACCCTTCCGGCTGCGGACATGTCGCTGCTTCTGGTGGACGACGACAAGCCGTTCCTGACACGCCTCGCCCGCGCCATGGAGAGCCGCGGCTATTCCGTGCGCATGGCCGAAAGCGTCGGTGCCGGCCTTGCGGCGGTGGACGAATCCGCTCCGGCCTTCGCCGTGATCGACCTGCGTCTCGCCGACGGCAACGGCCTCGACGTCATCGCCCGGCTGAAGGAACGCCGCCCCGATGCGCGCGGCATCGTGCTGACCGGCTATGGCAACATCGCCACCGCCGTCAGCGCGGTGAAGCTCGGCGCGTTCGATTTCCTCGCCAAGCCGGCCGATGCCGACGAGATCCATGCCGCCCTGGCCGCGGCCCGCGATGCGAGGCCGCTGCCGCCCGATAACCCGATGTCGGCCGACCGGGTCCGCTGGGAGCATATCCAGCGCGTCTACGAGCTCTGCAACCGCAACGTCTCCGAGACGGCGCGGCGGCTGGGGATGCACAGGCGCACGCTCCAGCGCATATTGGCGAAGCGCGCGCCGCGCTGATCACACCGGCGGTGGGTTGATCTGCCAGATGCCCTCCTGACGAAGGGCCAGGCAGGCATAGGACGATAAGCTGTCGGCGCGCTTCCGGAGCCTGTGCCGGCCTAAGCAGGCGGATCCTCCATCAGCGCCAGCCGGCCCGCTGCCAGCTTGGCGAAGGCGATGGTCAGGGCCTTGCGCCGTGCCGGCGCCAGCGGGTGGCGCGGCGGCGCGCGCAGCAGATGACCGCCATAGGCGTCGGCGACGATCAGCCCGACATCACCGGGCAGGACCTCCTGGGGAAATTCCGGCGCGACCGCGAAAAGGAAACCGTCGCAATAATCGCGGTAATCCGGCCATTTGCCGTCGACGCGGTAATCCTCGATGCCCGACTTGACCTCGACCACCAGCAATTCGCCCGACGGCGAGAGCGCGACGATGTCGCCGCGCCGGCCATTGGCGAACGTCATCTCCTTGACGATCGCATAGCCACGCTCGCGCAGATGCCGGCCGGCTCCACGGCAGACGGCACGGGTGATGTCGGGCCGCGCGGGCGGCGGGTTGAGCAGGGGGCTGGCGACGGGCATGGCGTCATGTTCCCTCTTTGTGCCGATCAAGACAAGGGCTGAGGCGAGAACCGCAGGTTGAAAACGGGCTCCCGCTTTCCGGCGCCATGCTCTAGGAAGGCACAAAGCCGCCACGGTCCCCGCCCGCCTTGCAGATCGCTCTCGCGCCCCTCCTGATCCTGCTTTCGGCCGCTGCCATCTCGGCGCTGCTGTGCGTGCTGCTGCGGCCGCTCTTGGAGCGCTATGCGCTGGCGCGGCCCAATGCCCGATCGAGCCATCGCGTGCCGACGCCGCAGGGCGGCGGCATCGCGGTTCTCGCCGGCGCCTTCCTCGCGATCGGGCTGGCCTTGCAGGCGCTGCCGCCCCTGCCGGGGGCCGCCGGCCTCGGCTTCGTCATCGCGGCGAGCGTGGTGCTGGCCGGCGTGGGTGCCTGGGACGATATCCGGCCGCTCTCGGCCGGTCTGCGGCTCGGGCTGCAGGCGCTTTGTGTCGCCGTGGTGATCGTTTATGGCGCGCCC
This sequence comes from Allobosea vaviloviae, assembly GCF_001298265.1. GTDB lineage: Bacteria > Pseudomonadota > Alphaproteobacteria > Rhizobiales > Beijerinckiaceae > Allobosea > Allobosea vaviloviae_B. The sequence continues at coordinate 377,135 of NZ_LGSZ01000048.1, forward strand.
GATGCAAGACTATTTCCGGAATTGATGCCGCTCGCGGTCGAGCGCTGCCTGGCGCTGCTCGCCGGGATCTGGTTCGTCAACCTCACCAATTTCATGGACGGGATCGACTGGATCACGATCGCCGGTTTCGTGCCCCTGACCGGCGCGCTGGCGCTGGCCGGCAGCGCGGGTGTGATCGATCCGGCGTCGGGCCTGCTGGCGGCTGCGCTGTGCGGCGGGCTGATCGGCTTTGCGCCCTTCAACAAGCCGGTGGCGCGGCTTTTCCTCGGCGATGTCGGCTCGCTGCCGATCGGGCTGCTTGGCGCCTATCTGCTCTTCCGGCTGGCGGATACCGGCGCGCTGACGGCCGCGCTGATCTTGCCGCTCTACCATGTCGCGGACGCGACGATCACCTTGCTGCGCCGGTTGGCCCGCCGCGAGAAGGTCTGGGAGGCGCATCGCTCGCATGTCTACCAGCAGGCGACGACCAACGGACACAGCGTGCTGAGCGTCGTCACGACCGTCGCGCTGCTCAATCTGGCTCTGGTCGGCCTGGCAGCGCTCAGCATCACGATGCCGGACGCAGCGGTGCAATGGACCTGCATCGCCGCAGCGATCCTCCTGACCGCGCTCGTCATGCGCCGCTTCTCGCTAAGGTCATCCGCCTCGTGAACGGAGAGCGCGTCCTCGTCACCGGTGCTGGCGGCTTCATCGGGCCTCATGTCGTGGCCGCGCTGAAGGCATCCGGCTATCGCGTCCGCGTGACGCGGCGATCAGCGGGCCCTGGTCCCGACGGCATCGAGGCCGTCGTCACCGGGGATCTGACCTCCCCCATCGATTGGAGCCGGGCGCTCGACGACGTCCAGCATGTCGTCCACCTCGCCGGCCTCGCCCATGCCGGCCCCGGCCTCGACGAAGCTTTGTATCGACGCATCAATACGGATGCGACGCTGGAACTGGCGACGGCCGCCTATCGCGCGGGCATCGCGCGCTTCGTCCACATCTCCTCAATCAAGGCGCAGAGCGGTGCTTTCGACGGGCCGCCGCTGCGCGAGAGCGACACGCCTGCGCCCGACGACGCCTATGGGCGCTCGAAGCTCGCAGCCGAACAGGGGCTCGCCGGGCTCGACCTGGACTGGGTCTCGCTGCGCCCCGTGCTGGTCTATGGGCCGGGCGTGAAAGCCAATATGGCGGCGCTGCTCAGGCTGGCAAGCCTCCCCGTGCCGCTGCCGCTCGGCGCGCTGACCGCGCCGCGCTCGCTGCTCGCGGTCGAAAATCTCGCGGAGGCCGTGCTGTTTTCGCTGTTGCCGGGGTGCCCTGTCCGCCGCGCCTTCATCGTCGCCGATCCCGAGCCGATCAGCGTGGCCGGTATCCTGACCGCCTTACGCGCGGGGCTTGGTCGCGGGCCGGGCCTGGTCCCCGTGCCGGCCGGTCTCCTGCGGCTGGCGGCACGTCTTGCCGGTCGCGAGGACGCCTTCGTCAAGCTGAGCGGCAGTCTCGTCGCCACGCCCGAGGGGCTGGTCAGGGCAGGCTGGCGGCCGCCGGTCGAGACGAAGGTTGCGCTGGCGCGGCTGGCAGCGTCTTCTGGCGCTGGCTGAAATCGGGGATCGCCTCGTCGAGTACGGCGTCGGCCGCTTCGCGATGATCGGCCTTCAGCGCCGCCTCCAACCGGGCGAGCCAGGCTTGCAGCCGGGCGCGGTTGGCGAAGACGGGCTTGGCCGCCATGACACCGTCGAGGCCGGTCTCGGCCATCGGCTCGTCGCGGGCGAACAGGATTTCGTTCAGGCGCTCGCCCGGCCGCACGCCGGTGACCGCAATCTCGATATCCTCGCCCGGCTCGAAGCCGGCAAGCCGGATCATGCGTTCGGCCAGATCCATGATCCTGACCGGTTGGCCCATCTTGAGCACATAGACGGCGGCGCGCTCGGCCTCAGGCCCATCCGAGCGGGCATGGGAGGCGGCGGTCAGCACGAGGTCGCAGGCCTCGCGGATCGTCATGAAATAGCGGATCATGTCGGGGCTGGTGACCGTCAGAGGCCCGCCGCGCGCGATCTGCGCCTTGAACTTCGGCACGACCGAACCGACCGAGCCGAGCACATTGCCGAAGCGCACGGCCACGAGCCGCATGCCGGCGGCGGCCGCGACGAACTCGGCGTCGCGCGACTGGGCATACATCTCGGCGAAGCGCTTCGTCGCGCCCAGCATCGAGACGGGCTCGATCGCCTTGTCGGTCGAGATCAGGACGAAGATCTTCGTGTTGGCGGCGATGGCCGCATCGGTGACGTTGACCGAGCCGAAGATGTTGGTCTTGATGCCCTCGCTCCAGTCCGCCTCGAGATAGGGCACATGCTTGAGCGCAGCGGCATGGATGACGATGTCCGGCTGGAACGCCGTGAACAGCGGCGTGATCCGGGCACGATCGCGCACATCGGCGAGCGCGCCGGAGACGACCGTGTCATGCGCCTGGGCGATGAGCTGTTCGGTCACCTGGAACAAAGCGGGCTCCGAACTCTCGACGATCAGCAGTTCGGCGGCACCGAAGGCAGCGCAGCGCAGACAGATCTCGGACCCGATCGAGCCGCCGCCGCCGGTGACGATGACGCGCTTGCCCTTCAGGAAGGCGCCGAGCCGGTCGCGGTCGATCCGGACAGTCGAGCGCACCAGAAGGTCCTCGATCTCCAGCGGAGCGAGTTCCGTATCGCGCACGCCCTCGCCGAGCGTCTCGATCCGCGAGATCGGCAGAGACAGCTTGCGCGTACGGGCCAGCCATTTGTCCGGCTCGGCCTCGGGCAACAATGCGCTGGGGGTCGCGACGATGCGGCGGAAGCCTTCGCCGCGCTCGGCAGCGTCTCCGGCGATACGCTCGATGTCCGCAAGCAACCCGAGCACGGGCACGCCCCGGATCGACTGGCCGAGATCATCGATGCGCGGCGACAGGATGCCGGCCGGCCGCAGCTTGCGCATCGTGCCGGCCTCCATGGCGCGGATCACCATCTCGACCTCGAAGCCGCGCCCGAGCAGCAGCGCCGGCAGGGCGGCCTCCCGGGCTGCATTCCGGCGCGAGCGGGAATATTTGAAATAGCGATAGCCGAGCCGCGGCCCGCCGAGCAGCGAGACCTGCACCAGCCAGTACAGCGCGATCGTGATCTTGCCGAAATAGAAGGCGCCGTAGAAATTCGGCGCGACCAGGACATAGTCGACCACCAGGAGCGTCAGCGTCAGGATCGAGACGGCCCTGACGATGTTCGACAGGTCCGGCAGCGAGGCAAAGCGCCATTTCGAGCGGTAAAGCGAGAAGAACCAGTAGACCAGGCCGGCATAGAGCACGAACACCGGCAGGAAGCGCGGCAGATAGCGCAGGTGTTCGTCGAGCTGCCAGCCCTCGAACCTGATGACGAAGACGAGCCAGATCGCGAGCGCCGTCACCACGAGATCGTGGACGATGACGGCGAGCTTCTTGAAACTTTGCTTGGGGAGACTGGCCATGACAGGCGGGGTATCCCGCTCCCTCGGCGGCTTGTCAACGCGACGCGGCAGCCGACAGCCCGACGCGCGCGTCAGTTTTCCGCTTTCGGCTGCTCCAGAGCCGCCATGATGAAGTCGATCATCTCCTCGGCGGTCGGGCCGGGAATGCGCTCGCACTGTGCCATCAGCAGGGGATGCTGAAAGCGGAGCATGGCCGTGCGGATGCATTGCGTGGCGGCGACCGGATCGAGCGCGCGGAACTCGCCATTGGCGATGCCCTCGGCGATCACGCGCCCGAGCAGGGCATCGAAGCGCTCGATATGGCCGAGGATGGCGTCCCAGCTCTCCTCCATCGCCGCGCAGACCATCTCCTGCATGCGATGCTGGTCGGCAAAGCGAGCCTGATTGATCCGGTGCGCCGTCAGCAGCATCTCGCGCAGGCGGCTGCCGGCGCTCCGCTGCTCCGCGATGATGAGCGACAGCGATTCCTCGAGCTCGCCCTTGAAGCGCGCCAGCACCGCCTCGTTGATCGACTTCTTCGAATCGAAGAAGCGATAGACATTGGCCGGGCTCATGCGCAGCGACTTGGCGATGTCGGCGACGGTCGTCTTCTGATAGCCGATGTCGCGAAAGAAGCGCTCGGCCGTATCGACGATGCTCTGCCTCGTGTCGCGCTCGGGAAGACTCACGGCTTTGCCTGTTTATGTTGTATTGGCGGCTTTCGGCGGGAACAGATCGCTATGACGAAATTCGTCATTCGTCAACATTTTGGCAGATAAGGTCTTTAGCCAAAATCTCCTGCCGCATGCGGTCACTGCATTGATCTGTATCAAGCGGCCGGGTGGCGACGCCCGGATGCGCTGAACCGCCCGGTTGCTGAACGCCTCCCGAGAGGTCCTGTTCCTCCTGCGGCGGTCGGTCGCTGCCTTATCCCGGCAAGGAGCGGCTGCGCGCCAGCGCCAGAATCGCGTCGATGTCGAGATGGCATTCGAGATGAGCGGCGAGCCTGTCGAGCGTCGCTTCAACGTCATCGTCATAGCGCAGGCGCGAGGTGGCGCCGCCACCGCCGATCTGCGCAAGCCAGGCGGCGCGGACCGAATCCGAGGCGAATACGCCATGGAGATAGCTGCCGGTGACACGTCCGTCGGGGCTGGCTGCGCCCTCCATCCTGTCTGCGACCCGAAACGGTGCGCGCGCCACGTCGGCGCCATCCGTCGCGCCGAGATGGATCTCGTAGGCACGGCCGAGCGATGCGCTCGCCACATGGACGAAATCGACCTCGCGCACGGTCTTGTCGCCTTCCAGAACGGTCTCGACGTCGAGCAGGCCGAGACCATCAGCCTCGCCGGCCGGCCCTTCCAGGCCCAGCGGATCGCGAACCACGCGGCCGAGGATCTGGTAGCCGCCGCAAAGCCCCAGGATATGCCCGCCGCGCCGGCGATGCGCGCGGATGTCGATATCCCAGCCCTGCGCCCGCAGCGCCGCGAGGTCCCTCAGCGTCGTCTTCGAGCCCGGCAGGATGATCAGATCGGCATCCCCCGGCAGGGCCTGGCCGGGGGCGGCCATGACGAGATCCACGTCCGGCTCGAGCTTCAGAGGGTCGAGATCGTCGAAATTCGCGATGCCGGGCAGGATCGGCACGGCGATCTTCAACCGTGCCCCCGGTTTGGCGGCGCTCGCGCGCAGATCGAGGCCGTCTTCGGCCGGCAGGCGCGCCGCGGCTGCAAACCAGGGGACGACGCCGAGGCAGGGCCAGCCCGTCGCGTTTCCGATGGTCGCGACACCGTCGGCAAACAACGCGACCTCGCCCCGGAAGCGGTTGACGGCAAAGGCGCGGATCATGGCGCGGTCGGCCTCCTCCAGAACCGCATGCGTGCCGACGAGGCTGGCGATGACGCCGCCGCGGTCGATGTCGCCGACCAGGAGCGCCGGCACGTCGGCGGCGCGGGCGAAGCCGAGATTGGCGATGTCGCGGGCGCGCAGATTGGTCTCGGCCGGAGAGCCCGCGCCTTCCACGATGACGAGATCGGCATCGGCGCAGATGCGCTCGAAACTCTCCAGCACCCTGGGCAGGAAATCCCCGCGCCGGGCGAAATCGCCCGAGGCGAGATGTCCGGCGACCCGCCCCTGCAGGATGATCTGGCTGCCGGCCTCGCCTTCAGGCTTCAGCAGCACCGGGTTCATATCGACATGCGGGGGGATGCGTGCGGCGCGCGCCTGAAGCGCCTGCGCCCGGCCGATCTCACCGGCCGCCGTGGCTGCGGCATTGTTCGACATGTTCTGCGGCTTGAACGGCGCGACCTTCAGCCCGCGGTCGGCGAACAGCCGGCACAGCCCCGCGACGATCAGCGACTTGCCCACATTGGAGCCGGTGCCGAGGATCATGATGGCAGGTGTGCGGGGCTGGACCATGCGCCTGCTTATGCGTGGGGGATGCCCGGAGCAACCGGACAGCGCGTCGATCCTGCGATGTGGGAGAGGGTCACCGGTTCACGCCAAACCCACTACGCCAAAGGGGCGAAGTCGCAGCGGGCGCTCGTCGTGAACCGGCTTCGACCAATAAAGACTGATCGCTGATGAATGTCAATAATCATCAGTTCGTATTTTACGCGACCCGGCTTGCTCGCATTGGGCCATGCCAGACCGCGTGCGTCGCGCACGCCACCATGCTAAACGCGCGGCCAGTTTTCTCGGCTGCAGGCGACGACCCGCGATGAATCCGATTTTCTCCGCCCTTCCGACCAGCGTCTTCGAGGTGATGTCGCAACTGGCCCGCGAGACCGGCGCGGTCAATCTGGGGCAGGGCTTTCCCGATGATCCCGGCCCGCTCGACGTTCGTCAGAAGGCCGCCGATGCGGTGGTCAACGGCTGGAACCAGTATCCGCCGATGATGGGGCTGCCCGAGCTGCGCCAGGCCACGGCGGCGCATTACAAGCGCTGGCAGGGGCTCGATCTCGATCCCGACAGCGAGATCATGGTGACCTCGGGCGCGACCGAGGCGATCGCGGGCGCGCTGATGGCGCTGATTTCGCCAGGCGACGAGGTCGTGCTGTTCGAGCCGATGTACGACGCCTATGTCCCGCTGGTGCGCCGCGCCGGCGGCATCCCGAAATTCGTGACGCTGACGCCGCCGCATTTCGGGCTGAGCGAGGAGGCCCTGGCGAAGGCCTTCTCGCCCCGGACCAAGGCCGTGCTGTTCAACAACCCGCTGAACCCGACCGCGACGATCTTCAGCCCGGCCGATCTCGACCTGCTCGCCGCTTTCTGCATCCGCCATGATGCGGTGGCAATCTGCGACGAGGTCTGGGAGCATGTCGTCTTCGACGGCCACCGTCATGTCTCGATGCGGGGCCGGCCCGGCATGGGCGAGCGCACCGTCAAGATCTCGTCGGCCGGCAAGATCTTCTCGCTGACGGGCTGGAAGGTCGGTTTGGTGATGGCGGCGCCGCCATTGATGAGGGTGCTGGCCAAGGCGCATCAATACATCACCTTCACCACGCCGCCGAACCTGCAGGCCGCCGTTGCCTATGGGCTTGGCAAGGACGACAGCTATTTCGAGGGGATGCGGGCGGATTTCCAGCGCTCGCGCGACCGTTTCGCCGAGGGGCTCACCGGGCTTGGCTTCAGCGTGCTGCCGAGCGTCGGCACCTATTTCCTCAATGTCGACATTGCGGCGTTGGGGGAAAGCGATGATGTCGATTTCTGCAAGAGGCTGGTCACCGAAAACGGCGTCGCCGCGATCCCGGTCAGCGCCTTCTATGCGGAAGGCGCGGTCAAGACCGTCGTCCGCTTCTGCTTCGCCAAGCGTGACGCGACACTGGATGCGGCGCTGGAGCGGCTGGCCGACTGGCAAAGGACCCGTTCGGCGGCGTGATCCAGGAATCTGGGTTCAGCTCTTTCCCGTCACACGGGCCTTGCCCATTGCCTCGGCCATGCCGCCGGCGATCACGAGCTTCTTCTGCAACGCGGCGGCGTCGGCACTGTGGCCCGCCGAGCGCATCGCCTCGACGGCAGCGGCGATCTGCATGAGGGCCCGCTGTGCCAGCTCCCGATCCTGACGGCGCGCGGCGAGCTTCATCGACGCCAAACCCTGATCGGCCGAACTTTTCGCCCAGAGCTGCGGCGTCGTCTCGCGACGGCGCTCTTCGAGTGCCGACCCGAAGGCGGCGATCGCCTCCTCCAGCACCACGGGCTCGCTGTAGCGTTCGCCCATGGCCGCAAGCACACTGCCCATCTGATCCTGCAACTCGGCCCAGCGCAGCGGCTCCTGCGGGCGGTCCACCGCCTGGGCGACCCGATTGAAGCCGTTGAAGGCGCGTTCAAGCAAAGCGAGGTCGTTCTGGCGCTTGCCGAGTGCGGAGCGGGCACGCGAGATCAGATGTTCGGCCTCCAGCCAGCGCGCCTCGTCGCCCTTGCGGTCCCAGGCGGCCAGCGCGGTGGCGAACGCCGTGACCGCCTCCTCCAGCATGGCATCGTCTTCGCGGGTTTCCCCGAGGGTGACGGCGATCCGGCCAAAACGAACCTTCAGCGAGCGCCAGAGCGCCGGCGCCTGCTCGCGTCGGAGGTCCTCCAGCGCGGTGAGATAGCAGGATGCGGCCTGGTCGAGCAGCGATGGGTCATCGAGCAGGGCGGCAAGACCGGCCAGCGCGACGCCCAGCCGCTCCTGCACGGAGGCCCAGCTCACGGTCTCCTCGAAATTGTCGAGGCCGGCCAGGAGGACCCGATAATGCGTGATCGCGGCATCGAACCCGGACCGGTCGCCGAATTCCTCGCCCAGCCGCGCCAGCGCGTCGCCCTGGAACAAGGCCAGTTCAAGGCTGCGGGCGGGGTCCGCCAGGCCAACGATCGCGGAGGCTTCGGCGTAGCGCTTCGCCGCCTCGCGGCAGGATTGCGGCGCCAGATCGAGCTGGCTCACGGCGCCTCGGTCGGCGCGGGTGTCGCCGGTCGCGATCCGGCGTGCCGGCGGGAGATCCGAGAGATTGGTCAGTTCGCCGAGAATCTGCAGTTCGGCCTGGGCCAGCGCCTTGTCGACCTCGGCGAAGCTCCCGCTTTCGAGGGCAGCGGCGGCGCGCGACCGCCAGGCCGCGAGCGTGGTGTCTGCTACGGGAGCCGCAAGACGACGGCGCAGCACGGCGGCATCGGCTGCGCGACGCGTCAGCAGGCGTTCCAGCGCGACGAGATCGGCTGCGGCCGCGGCCTTCACCAGCGGTGCGGCCATGGCAAGCAGGATCGGCGGCGGCACGGAATGCCGCTTCGCAACGCGCGCGATAAGAGCCGCCAGATCGTCGGGCTTCGCCACGATAGTACCGTCCCCAGGCCCCCGCCGAGTCAGTCCAGTTTGGTCAGCCGGCCAACTATCGTGCAGCCGGCTGACACATGTCAGTGGGTTCGCAAGCGCGATCCACAGCGCATCGATTTATTTCGCGGCGATGGCCGCGATCTCGACCGTGAACTGCGGTGCTGCGAGCTTGGCCTCGACGGTGGCGCGGCCCGGCGTCTGGCCGGCGACGACCCACTTGTCCCAGACGGCGTTCATCTCGGCGAAGGTCGACATGTCCGCCAGCCAGATGTTGACCATCAGCAGCTTGCTCTTGTCGGTGCCCGCCTCGGCCAGAAGGCCGTCGATGATGCCGAGGATGTCGGCGGTCTGCTCGGCGACGCTCTTGCCGGCAGCCTCGCCCGCAACCTGGCCGGCCAGATAGACGGTGTCGCCATGGACGACGGCCTTGGCCATACGCGGGCCGGCGGCGATGCGCTGAATGCTCATGATGAAATCTCCTGGAAATGGGCGTTCGCTGGTAGCCTGTGCTGAAGGCTTGCGCAACGCCGCGCAGGTTGCGTGCGTTCCGTTAGGTCAGGAAAACCCAGCCCGCCCAGATCATGGCATATCGGGCGGCCTTTCCGGCAAGGACAAGCCCGACAAACCGGATCAGCGGATAGTTGAGCGTGCCCGCCACAAAGGTCAGCGGGTCGCCACCGATCGGCAGCCAGGCGAAGAGCAGGGACGGCCAGCCGAAACGCGCGAACCACCCTTGCGCCTGTTCGAGCCGGCGCGGATCGGGCCGCATCCGCCTCGGCAGTTTCTCGACGCCATGCCGCGCGATCAGCCTGCCAAGCCACCAGTTCACCACCGAGCCTGCCGTGTTGGCGAGGCTGGCGACCAGGAACAGCGCCAGCGGATCGACGCTGCGCGCGGCGAGCAAACCGAGGAAGACCGCTTCCGACTGGGCCGGGAGCAGCGTCGCCGCGACAAAGGCCGCGCCCGCCATCCCGGCAAGCGACCAGAACGCCTCCATCAGAGCCGGCGCAGTGCAACCTGCTGGATGCGGTGGCTGGCGCCTTTGGTCAGGATCAGGCTGGCGCGCTGGCGGGTCGGCAGGATGTTCTCCTGCAGATTGGGCAGGTTGATTCCGGTCCAGAGACCTTCCGCGATCGAGAATGCCTCGTCCTCGCCGATCTCGGCATATTTGCGGAAGAAGGAGCGCGGGTCGCGGAAGGCCGTCTGGCGCAGCGTCATGAAGCGGTTGACGTACCAGCGGTGCAGATCGTTCTCGTCGGCGTCGAGATAGACGGAGAAATCGAAGTAATCCGAAACGAAGGGGATGACCGTGCCGTCCTTGGGCATCCGGCTCGGCTGGAGGACGTTCAGCCCTTCGAGGATCAGGATGTCGGGCCGCTCCACCGTCACCGTCTCGCCGGGCACCACATCGTAGACGAGATGCGAATAGACCGGGGCCGCGACCTGGGGCTTGCCGGCCTTGACGTCGGAGAGGAAGCGCAGGATGGCCGCGCCGTCATAGCTCTCGGGGAAGCCCTTGCGCTGCATCAGCCCGCGCCGGTCGAGCTCGGCATTGGGCAGAAGAAAGCCGTCGGTGGTGACGAGTTCGACCTTGGGCGTGTTCGGCCAACGCGACAGGAGCGCCTTGAGCACGCGCGCCGTGGTCGATTTGCCGACCGCCACCGAGCCGGCGACGCCGATGATGTAGGGCACCTTGACCTCGGCCTCGGCCAGCAGGAAGCGCTGCGTCGCCTTGAACAGCCCCTGCGTCGCCGCGACATACAGCGAGAGCAGGCGCGACAGCGGCAGGTAGATCGCGACGATCTCGTCGATCGAGATCGGGTCGTTGATCGATTGCAGCTTGGTCAGGTCGTCGACCGACAGCGTCAGCGGCGTGTCGGCACGCAAATGCGCCCACTCGTCGCGCGAGAAGGTGCGATAGGGCGAGCCGAGATCGGGATCATGCGGGGCGGGGATCACGCGCTGGTCCATGATGCGACCCGCATTCCAAGCTTCGAGGTTCAACGCGGGACTAGCCTCGATCTCACAGGGGCCGTGCGGCTTTCTCCGCCAGACCGGAGCGCACGGTGCGAGCCTCAAGCTGGCTCAAGACGTCCTGCAATGCAACATTTCTGGCCTTGAGTACAACCAAGAGATGATAGAGCACGTCCGCGCTCTCGGCGATCAGCTCAGCGCGATCGCCCTTCACGGCGGCGATGACGGCCTCGACCGCCTCCTCGCCGAACTTCTTGGCGCAGCGCTCGGGCCCGGCGGCGAGCAGCTTCGCCGTCCAGGATTCATCGGGCGAAGCCGCGGCGCGCTCGGCGATGCGGGCTTCGAGATCGGTGAGGGTGAAGGTCATGCTGCCCTCCTGTCATTCCGGGGCGCGCCGTAGGCGCGAACCCGGAATCCACGACTTGGTGAGACATTCGATACCCAGTCGCAGGCGGCTCGCCCAGTCGTGGGTTCCGGGTTCTTCGCTGCGCGAAGCCCCGGAATGACAGGCCGAAGGAGTCCCGCCACGACTCAGTCGAGCCTCATCATGAGCCCGGCGTGGGCCATATGCGCCTTGGCCTGCTGAATCGTATAGGTGCCGAAATGGAAGATCGAGGCGGCAAGCACGGCTGAGGCATGGCCTTCGCGAACGCCGTTCACGAGATCGTCGAGATCGCCGACGCCGCCCGAGGCGATCACGGGCACCGTGACCGCGTCCGCAATGGCGCGTGTGAGGCCCAGATCATAGCCGACCTTGGTGCCGTCGCGATCCATCGAGGTCACCAGCAATTCGCCGGCCCCCAGCGACGCGACCTCCTGTGCGAAGGCCACGGCCTCGAGCCCGGTGGGGTTGCGTCCGCCATGGGTAAAGATCTCCCAGCGGCCGGGCGTCACCTGCTTGGCGTCGATCGCGACCGTAATGCACTGCGCGCCGAACTTTTCGGCCGCCTCCTTGACGAATTGCCGGTTGGTCACGGCGGCCGTGTTGATCGAGACCTTGTCGGCGCCGGCCAGCAGCAGCCCCCGGATGTCCTCGACCTTGCGCACGCCGCCACCAACCGTCAGCGGCATGAAGCAGGCTTCCGCCGTGCGCGTCACCACATCGAACAGGATGCCGCGATCCTCATGGCTCGCGGTGATGTCGAGGAAGCAGAGTTCGTCGGCGCCCGCCGCATCATAGGCCTTGGCGGCCTCGACGGGGTCGCCCGCATCGACGAGGTCGAGGAACTGCACGCCCTTGACGACACGGCCGTCCTTGACGTCGAGGCAGGGGATGACGCGGGTCTTCAGGGTCATGGGGCAAGGTCGATCGAGGCTGGCGCGCGAATGTCGCGGCCACTCTTAGAGCATTGCCGGCGAAAGCGGAATGTGTGGCGGTGGCCGTTGCGGCAGGGCTTGTTCCTTGCTCGGCTGCCGGACGTTCCAACGCCAGAGGTTGGGGCACTGATGAACCTGAGGCTCCGCCCGGAGCCTCAGTAACCCGCCGCGCGCCTGATCAGGTCGATCCCGACGATGGTTAGGATCGCCTTGATCGCCGCCAGGAACCAGCGTTCCGGCAGCCTCTCCAGCAGCTTCGTCCCCGCCATCGTGCCGGCGAAGCCCGAGACGATCATCGCCGCGATCAGCGGCAGCCAGTCGGCGAAGGCAAAGCCGAGCGCCCCGAATGCGAAGACCTTGAGCAGATGCTGGATCGTCGTGCAGGCGGCGTGGGTGGCGATGAGCTGGCGCTTCTCCAGCCCGAGCGGCAGCAACAGCGCCTGAACGAAGGGGCCGGTCGCGCCCACGAACATGGTGATGATGGTCGAGAGGCCGCCGCCGATGACTAGGCCGCTCGATGCCAGGCCGGGAATGCGCGGCTTCGGCAGCCAGGCCATCACCAGGATGAAGGCGCCGAGCAGGCCGAGCAGGATGCGCTCCGGCAGCTCGACCACCAGCCAGGCGCCGATCAGCACGCCGACCACAGAACCAATGGTGAAGCGCGCGACCAGCGGCCAGACCGCATGCGCCTGCTGCACGAGGGTGCGCCCGACATTGGAGCCGACTTGCACCAGCCCATGCACGGCGATGATCACGGCTGGCGGCACCGTGCCGGCGAGCGCACCCAGCATCGCAACCCCGCCGCCGATGCCGAAGGCGGCGGTGAAGGCCGAGGTCATGAAGCTGACCGCGATCAGCAGAAGCGCGATGGCGGGCGCGACGCCAGCCGGCAGGAACGTGTCGAGCATGAAGACCGCGAGGGCGCGAGGGGGGCGGGCCTTCCTTGCTACACCTGCCCGCAGCCCCGGGCAAAGCCGGCGGCGCAGGTCGCGGAGGCTGTCCGCGCAGGGCCTTGTCCGCATGTTAGAAACCACATTCCGGCTCGGCGCTTTACATGGACCTCCCGAGAGCGTTTCCTTCAGGGAATGGCGGCGGATATCGCTCCGACAACGCCAAAGCGTTCAACAGTTGCGTCTTTGCGGAGTGGTGTGATGCGTCGCATGTTCGGCCTGATGGCCGTTATATTTTTGTCGTGGGCTTCCGTAGGGTCAGTGCAGGCCGGCGTCGATGTCCGCGTCGATATCGCGGCCCAGCGCATCCAGGTCACGACGACCGATGGCGAGGCCTATAACTGGGCGATCTCCTCGGGCCGCAAGGGCTTCCGCTCGCCCAACGGCGTGTACCGCCCGACGCGGCTGGAAAAGAACTGGTACTCGCGCAAATATGGCGGCGCGATGCCCAACGCGGTGTTCTTCCGCGGCGGGTACGCCATCCATGGCACGACAGCGGTCGGCGCGCTCGGCCGCCCGGCCTCGCATGGCTGCATCCGCCTGCACCCGACCAATGCCGCCAAGCTCTTCGCCCTGGTCAAGAAGCACGGCGCCAGCCAGACGAGGATCGCGCTGAACGGTGCGGCCAATGACGGCCTGTCGCAATTCGCCAAGGCGTCTGGCAAGGTGAAGGTGTCCGGCGGCACCAAGACCAAGATCGCCAAGGCCAAGGCGAAGGAGCGCGCAGCCATCGCCCAGCAGCGCAAGGCGCCGAACTGGGATGCCGCACGCGGGGAGATCCTGCTGCGTCCCGCTCTGCCGGCTGGCGCCTTCGGGTATCAGCCCTATATGAGCAGCGGCCCGCGCTGGCGGTAGTTGTCGGCCAGGACAACGCCGTCATGCTCGGGCTTGACCCGAGCATCTCGTGACGAGAAGCCCCCGGCGCCTCACTCAGCCTGAGATTCTCGGGTCTGCGCTTCGCTTCGCCCGAGAATGACGCCTGACGGGACTGCCTAAATCGCCTCCGGCGCGATCCGCAGCCAGCCTTCCAGCGTCTCGCCGGGCTGAAGCCGCTTGAGCGGCGCGGCCTGGCGCGCGGGCGCCTCGCTCGGCGAGCCAATCGCATGGCTCTGCGGCTCGATGCAGAGAAACTCCGCGCCGGCGGGTGCCCAGACCACGGGACAGCGCAGGCTTTTGCTCGCCGTCAAGACGATCGCGAGGCCGGTCGATGGCGTCTCGATCCGCGCCGTGCCGTCCCAGCCAAGGAAGCTCCAGGCGGTCTCGCGGCCCGTGGCGAAAACCGGCTTGCCGGCATAGGGACCGCCTTCGGCCAGCGGCTTCGACCCCGTCGCACGGAAGGCCTCGCCGAAGACGAGCGCTCCACGAGCGGTCATACCGAGCCGCGTATCCGCCGCGCAGGGAAACCAGGGATGATGGCCGATTCCATAGGGTAGGACCCGGTCGGCCTCGTTGGTGATCGCCAATTTGACGGTCATACCGGCGTCGTCGAGGCCAATCTCCTGCTTGACCCGGTAGCGATACGGGTCCGGCCCCTCGCTGCGGCGGTGCTCGAGCACGGTATGGCCAGCGGTATGGCCAAGTATGGCCCAGGCGGACTGCCAGCCGAAGCCGTGAATGTTGCCGCCGCCGCGCGGATTGTTGTCCGGAACCGAGAAGCGCGTCGTCCCGTCGTCGACGATACCGTCGAAGGCACGGTTGGCGAAGGGCGCCATCACCCAGCTTCCCATCATGTTCGGCGCAGCCGTCGAGGGCACGGCGCCGTCGGGCGAATGCAGCAGCTTGTGCAGGCGCCCATCCCGGCCGCGCCAGTCGAGCGCTGCGATGATGCCGCCGGCCTCCGGATGGATGCGGGCGCTCAGAGGTCCGGCTGTCAGCGTGAGCATGCGGCGTTCCTGCCTTATGTGATGAGCGGGCGCAGCATCGCCTGGAGTGCGCGCATGCGCGGCAGGACATGCTCTGCCATATCCCTCGCCGAGCTCCGCTGCACCTGGCCCGAAATGTTGAACGCGGCGATGACCTCGCCGCGCGCGTTGAACAGCGGCATGGCCAGCGAGATCAGCCCGAGCTCGAGCTCCTGGTCGACGATGCAATGGCCCTGCACTCGCACGGTCGCCAGGATTTCCGCGAGTTTCGCCGGGTCCGTGACCGTATGCGGGGTCAGCGCGCGCGGCTTGCCGGCGAGGATGCGCGCCTGCGCGTCGGCGGGATCGCGAAAGGCCAGCAAGACCCGCCCCATCGAGGTGCAGAAGGCCGGCAGCCGCGTGCCGACGGAGAGGCCGACCGACATGATCCGCCGCTGCGCCGAGCGCGCGATATAGACGATCTCGTGCCCGTCGAGCAGCGAGGCCGAAGAGGATTCATGGGTTTCCTCGGAGAGCCGCTCCAGGAAGGGCTGCACCAGTTGCGGCAGCGCGGTCGAGGCCAGCCAGGCATGGCCGAGCCGCAGCACGCGCGGCGTCAGCCGGAAGAACTTGCCGTCGA
Organism: Allobosea vaviloviae; assembly: GCF_001298265.1. GTDB lineage: Bacteria > Pseudomonadota > Alphaproteobacteria > Rhizobiales > Beijerinckiaceae > Allobosea > Allobosea vaviloviae_B. The sequence continues at coordinate 392,600 of NZ_LGSZ01000048.1, forward strand.
ACTCCGCGTAGCCGAGGCGCGCCAGCGTCAGCAGGCAGCGCCGCGCGGCGGCGCGGGAGAGGTCGGTCGCGCGGGCGACATCGGCGATGGTGAGCTTGTCATGGGCGGCGTCGAAGCATTCGATCACCGCCAATCCTTTCTCAAGGGCGGCCATGTGATCACGGTCGGGCGCTTCCTCCGGCATCCTTGACCGCCTGCTCCCAGCGCCTTAAAGTGCGATAATCAGAACGTTGTGCGATAAACGCACATATCGGGGAGATGTCAAGGTGGCTGAATTCGTCTCCCTCGCGCAGGGAATCGAGGCGGTCGTGAGCGATGGCTGCTCCGTCGCCATGGAAGGCTTCACCCATCTGATTCCGCATGCGGCCGGACATGAGACGATCCGGCAGGGCAAGCGCCGCCTGACCCTGATCCGAATGACGCCGGATTTGATCTACGACCAGTTGATCGGCACCGGCTGCGCGGAGAAGCTGATCTTCTCCTGGGGCGGCAATCCCGGCGTAGGCTCGCTGCACCGTTTCCGCGACGCGGTCGAGAACGGCTGGCCTCACAAGCTGGAGATCGAGGAGCACAGCCACGCCGCCATGGCCAATGCCTATGAGGCCGGCGCGGCGAACCTGCCCTTCGCGGCCTTCCGTGGCTACAAGGGCGTCGACCTGCCCAGCGTCAACCCGCAGATCCGCTCGGTCACCTGCCCCTATTCCGGAGAGGTGCTGGCGACGGTGCCTGCGATCCGGCCGGATGCGGCGATCATCCACGCGCTCAAGGCCGATCGCGAGGGCAATGTCCTGCTGGAGGGCATCGTCGGCGTGCAGAAAGAGGCGGTTCTGGCCGCGAAGCGCTCGCTCGTCACGGTCGAGGAGATCGTCGATGATTTCGGCCCGCGCAACGCCAATGCGGTGATCCTGCCGTCCTGGGCGGTCACCGCGATCGCCCATGTGCCGGGCGGCGCCTATCCGTCCTATGCGCATGGCTATTACAAGCGCGCCAACGACTTCTACATCGCCTGGGACAAGATCGCCCGCGAACGCGACACGTTCTTGTCCTGGATCAAGGACAATGTGCTCGACAAGGGCCCCGATGTCTTCGCGCGTCATGCGCTTTCAACGAGGGAGGCGGCGTGATGACAGCGACCCCGACCGAAATGATGACGATCGCGGCCGCCCGGCTGCTGAGCGACACCGATGTCTGCTTCGTCGGCATCGGCGCACCCTCGGCCGCCTGCAACCTGGCGCGGCTGACCCATGCGCCGAAGATCACGCTGATCTACGAATCCGGCACGCTCTCGACCCGGCCGACCGTGCTGCCGCTTTCGATCGGCGACGGCGAGCTTTGCGACACGGCGCTGACCACGGTGGCCGTGCCCGAGATGTTCCGCTACTGGCTGCAGGGCGGGCGCATCACCATCGGCTTCCTCGGCGGCGCCCAGATCGACCGTTTCGCCAACCTCAACACCACGGTCGTCGGCCCCTATGACGCCCCGAAGGTGCGCCTGCCGGGCGGCGGCGGCGCGCCTGAGATCGCCAGCAATTGCGGCCAGATCTTCATCACCATGGCGATGGGCACCCGCGCCTTCGTCGAGAAACTGCCCTTCATCACCTCCTTCGGCCATGGCACGGGCAAGGGCGACCGCGCCGCGCTCGGCCTCACCACGAAGGGGCCGACCAAAATCATGACCGATCTCTGCGTGCTCGAGCCCGATCCGCAGACGGCGGAACTGACAGTCGTCTCGCTGCATCCCGGCGTGACGCGCGAACAGGTCCAGGCGGGCTGCGCCTGGCCGCTGCGCTTTGCCGCCGATGTGACGGAAACGCCGGCGGCGACCGAGCAGGAACTCTCCGTGCTGCGCGATCTTCATGCTCGCACGCGGCAAGCCCATGGAGTGGCGGCATGAGCCTGATTTACCCCAGAGACAGCCTGAAGGCCCACCCGCTCAATGCGACGCCGGCCTATGGCTCGACGGTGAAGCGAGCCCCGTCGAAGCCGCTGATCCTGCTGCCGCATACGCTTTCGGAGACGACCGGCCCGGTCTTCGGCCATACCGGCGTCGCCGCTGGCGATTCCGACCTGACCCGCCAGCATCAGGGCGAACCGCTGGGCGAGCGCATCATCGTCTCCGGCCGCGTCCTCGACGAGGACGGCCGGCCCGTGCCGCACACGCTGGTCGAGATCTGGCAGGCGAATGCCGGCGGCCGCTATGTCCATGTCCGCGACCAGCACCCGGCCCCGCTCGACCCGAACTTCACCGGCGCCGGCCGGGCGCTGACCGATGCCGAGGGGCGCTATCGCTTCGTCACGATCAAGCCTGGCGCCTATCCCTGGCGCAACCACCACAATGCCTGGCGGCCGGCCCATATCCATTTCTCGCTGTTTGGGCCGAGCTTCCTGTCGCGCGTGATCACGCAGATGTATTTCCCGGGCGATCCGCTGTTCAAATACGACCCGATCTTCCAGTCGGTCACCGATGAACGCGCCCGCGAACGCCTGATCTCGCGCTTCGATCTCGGCACCACCGAGCCCGAATGGGCACTGGGCTACACCTTCGACATCGTCCTGCGCGGCCGCAACGCGACGCCGGTGGAGGAGCCCCATGACCACTGAGACACAAGCACGGCAAGCGGCCGGGCCGGATTTCGGCATCACGCCGTCCCAGACCATCGGGCCCTTCTTCGCCTATGCCCTGACGCCGCGCGCCTATGGCGGGCCGGAACTCGCCACCGAACAGGTCGCGGGCGAGGGCGTGGAGGGAGAGCGCATCCGCATCGAAGGCCATGTCTATGACGGTGATGGCGCGGTCGTGATCGATGCCATGATCGAGATCTGGCAGGCCGATGCGCGAGGACGCTTCAACACCTCCGGCAATGCAGGCTTTTCCGGCTTCGGTCGCGCCGAGGCGACGGCCGAGGGCGGCTTTCACTTCGAGACGATCCGGCCAGGTGCGATAGAAGGTCCCGGTGGCACGATGCAGGCGCCGCATCTCTCGGTCTCCGTCTTTGCCCGCGGAATTCTGGTCCGCTTGGCGACGCGGATCTATTTCGAAGGCGAGCCGGGCAATGCGGCAGATCCGGTGCTGGCGCTGGTTCCGGCCGAGCGGCGCGAGACGCTGATCGCCAAGCGCGATGAGAATGGCGTCTATCGCTTCGACATCCGCCTGCAGGGCGAGGGCGAGACGGCGTTCTTCGCGGCGTGAACCCTGGTCGTCATGCCCGGGCTTGACCCGGGCATCTCTCGCAGGAGATTCTCAGGCTCTGCGCTACGCTTCGCCCGAGAATGACGGGAGCGTCAGCAACCAGCCGGAGCCCTTCCCATGCCCAGACCCCTGATCGCTCTCGACTGGGGCACGACGCGCGCTCGCGCCTTCCTGATCTCGGAATCCGGTGAGGTCCTTGAGCGCCGCAGCGCCGATCAGGGCATCCAGTCGGTTCCTCCAGGCGGTTTTCCGGCGGCTTTCGATGCGATCGCGGGCGATCTGCGCCGAGCCTCGCCCGATGCGGCCATCGTGCTCGCCGGCATGGTCGGCAGCCGCAATGGCTGGATCGAAGCGCATTACGTCGCCTGCCCGGCCTCGCCCGAGGAGATCGCCGCCGCCGGCATGAAGGTCACGCTGGCGGACGGATCGCCCGCGACCATCCTGCCCGGCCTCTCCTGCGACGAGGGCGCCTTCGACGTGATGCGCGGCGAGGAGACGCTGATCGTCGGCCTGCGCCTCGCAGATGGCATCGCCTGCCTGCCGGGCACCCATTCGAAATGGGCGCGGATCGAGGGCGGCCGCATCACCCGCTTCGCCAGCTTCATGACCGGCGAAATCTATGGCCTGCTGCGGCAGCATTCGATCCTGTCGCGGTTGGCACAAGAGCCCTCGGGCGATGATGCGGCGCGCGGGACCGCGGACGGGCTCGCCGCTGCCGCCCGCCCCGGTGGCCTGCTCAACACGGCCTTCGCATCACGTTCGGAGGTCCTGGCCGGCCGCCTGCCGGGCGGCGCGGTCGGCCCCTATCTCTCAGCGCTGCTGGTCGGCCATGAGGTCGCGGGCGCGCAGGCGCTGCTCGGCCGCAGCGACACCGTCCATCTCGTCGCCGACGGCGCGCTGGCGCAAAGCTATGGCGCGGCGCTTGCGGCAGCCGGGATCGCGGCGACGCTGACGACGCCGGAGGCGGCCTTCATCGCCGGCGTTCGTCGGCTCTTTGAAAGTGTGTCAGCATGATCGTGGTCTTCGGCTCGCTCAATGTCGATCTGGTCACGGCCGTCGAGCGCCTGCCCGGCGCGGGCGAGACGGTGATCGGCCCGGCCTATGAGCTCCATCCGGGCGGCAAGGGCGCCAACCAGGCGCTCGCGGCCCGCCGTGCCGGAGCCGAGGTCGTGCTGGTCGGCGCGGTCGGGCGCGACGGCTTCGCCGACATCGCGCTGTCGCTGCTCGCGGCTGACGGGGTCGATCTGTCCGATGTCGCCCGCGTCGAGGCGCCCACCGGCGCTGCCTTCATCGCGGTCGATGCCGCAGGCTCGAACCAGATCGTCGTCGCGGCAGGGGCGAATGCGCTCGCCCGTGCAGATGCCTTGGCCAGTCTGTCGCTGGGCGAAGGCGACATCCTGCTGCTGCAACGCGAGGTTCCCGAAGCGGAATGCCTGGTAGCGGCGCGGAGGATGAAGCGTGCCGGCGGCCGCGTCATCCTGAACCTCGCCCCAGCCGGACCACCCGCGGACGAATTGCTCGACTGCCTCGATATCCTGATCGTCAATGAGCACGAGGCGCTCGTCCTGGCGCAATCCCTCGGCTGGCTCGAGCGCGAGCCCGATGCGATCGCCAGACGCTGCGACGCCGAGCGTGGAATCGCCTGCATCGCGACGCTGGGGGCGGACGGCGCCGTGGGCTGGCATGGCGGCGTCTGCCGCAGGCTTGCCGCACCCACTGTTGCGGTCGTGGATACGGTCGCGGCGGGCGACAGCTTCACCGGCGCCTTCGCCGCCGCGCTCTCGGCCGGTTTTGGCTTTTCAGGCGCGCTGCAGCGCGGTCTCGCGGCCGGATCGCTCGCCTGCACGGTGGCGGGGGCGCAGCCCAGCGTGCCGCGTCGAGAGGCGATCGAGGCCATGGTCGGACAATCGTTCCTTTAGCGCCGGGATCAGTGCTGCCATCCTCGTCGTCTCGCGCCATGCGGCAAGCCCGCGTTAAGTCTGTTTCCCTCGCGCGGGCGCCAAGGCAGGCAAATGGCCGAATCCGAGCGTGCCTCTTCACCCTTCGGCAGGGACTGCCCGTCATCGTTTCCGCAAGGTCACTGGTGGAGACAAGGTCGCGATGGGCCAAAGGCCGATCATCTGGGCGCTGGGCGTTGTCGCCATGGCATCGATCAGCGCGCTGGGCTACGGGCCGAGGCTGGCCCGCCTCGTCGGCATGGACGAACCCCAAAGCGCGGCCTCGGTCACAGCCGCCAGCCCGGCCTCGGGCGCTCGCCCCGAGGCGGGCAAGACCAGCACTTCCAAGCCGGCGGAGCCTCCGACCCTCACCGTCGCCGCGGATTATCGCGGCCATTACGTCGTTCATCCCTCGATCGACAATTTCCGAATCCAGATGCTGGTCGATACCGGGGCGAGCCTCGTCGCGCTGACGGCGAAGGATGCGCGTGCGCTTGGCATCCAGCTGTCCTCGGCTGACTACAAAATGTCGCTCAACACCGCCAACGGCACGGTCCGCGGGGCGCGCGTCAATCTGCGGGAGGTCAGGCTCGGCTCGATCCTCGTGCGCAATGTCGAGGCCGTCGTCCTGCCGGAAGGCGCGCTCTCGATGAGCCTGCTCGGCACCTCCTTCCTCGGCAAGCTCAGGGGCTACGAGGTCCAGACCGGCCGCATGGTCCTGCGCGGCTGAGGCCACCCAGATCGGCAGCCGCGAGTCTCGTTCCCATCGCGGCCGCGATTAGCTATGGCAGGACGTCGTTGTTGCGTCGCAACATCATCCCTATCATGCTGCAGCGCCACAGCCTGCCAAGCTCCCGCCATGGATGACCCGATGTTTCCCAAGCCGCTGCCCGAGCTGTTTCCCAACACCTTCGCCTATGAATCCCTGCCGATGGTGAAGCCGACCGGTTTTCGGGAATACGATGCGCGCTGGTTCTTCGGCGAGGAATTGAACCTGATGGGCGTCCAGGCCGTGGGCATGGGGCTGGGCACGCTGATCCGCCGCATGGGCATCACGCCGGAGATCGTCACCGGCCATGATTTCCGCGGCTATTCCTCCTCGATCAAGATGGCGCTGGTCACCGGGCTGATGGCGGCCGGCTGCAAGGTCCACGATATCGGGCTTGCCATGTCGCCGATGGCCTATTTCGCCCAGTTCGCGCTGGACGTGCCCTGCGTCGCGATGGTCACCGCTTCGCATAACGACAATGGCTGGACAGGGATCAAGATGGGCGCCGCGCGTCCCGTCACCTTCGGTCCGGAGGAAATGAGTGCGCTCAAGGAGATCGTGCTCACCGGCGATTTCGACCTCGTCGGCGGCGGCTCCTATGTCTTCGTGCCCGATTTCCCGGCGGTCTACATCAAGGACCTGACCGACCGGCCGAAGATCAAGCGCAAGCTCAAGGTCATCGCCGCTTGCGGCAACGGCACGGCCGGCGCATTCGCACCGCAGATTCTTGAGGCGCTCGGCTGCGAGGTCATCCCGATGGATGCCGAGCTCGACCACACCTTCCCGCGCTACAATCCCAATCCCGAAGACATGAAGATGCTCCACGCCATGGCGGATGCCGTGAAGGAGCATGGCGCCGACATCGCGCTCGGCTTCGACGGCGATGGCGACCGCTGCGGCGTCGTCGACAACCATGGCGAGGAGATCTTCGCCGACAAGATCGGGGTGATGCTGGCGCGCGACCTCGGCAAGCTGCATCCGGGCGCGCAGTTCGTCGTCGACGTGAAATCGACCGGCCTGTTCGACACCGATCCCGAACTCCAGGCGCTCGGCGTCAGGACCGACTACTGGAAGACCGGGCATTCCTACATCAAGCGCCGGGTGCGGGACCTGAATGCGCTCGCCGGTTTCGAGAAGTCGGGCCACTTCTTCTTCAACGCGCCGGTCGGCCGCGGCTATGACGACGGCGTCGTCACCGCCATCGCGATCATCGACATGCTCGACCGCAATCCGGGCAAGTCGATGGCCGAACTCTATGCTGCCGTGCCGAAGACCTGGGGCACGCCGACGATGGCGGCCAAATGCGCCGACGAAATCAAGTATCAGGTCAGCGAGCGCTTCACTGGGGCGATCGAGGCGCTGCGGGCCGCGGGCGGCAGCATCGCCGGTCAGCCGATCCGCGACGTCATCACCGTGAACGGCGTGCGCGTCGTCAACAGCGATGGCACCTGGGGCCTGGTCAGGGCGTCCTCGAACAAGCCGGAACTGGTCGTGGTCTGCGAGAGCCCTGTCTCGGAAGCGCGCATGCGCGAGATGTTCGCCGCCATCGACGGCCTGCTGCGCCAGAACCCGGAAGTCGGCGCCTACAACCAGACGATCTGAGGGTAGCGTCCGTCCTGAGGCTCAGCTGAACCCGGGGCACATCGCGACGCCGGCGCGCTCGACCTGCTCGATGCTGGCCGAGCCGCCGGCCTTGCCGAGGCGCGGGCGCATATAGATCGGCGAGCCGCCGATGGTGATCGCGCCGCCCTTGATGATCCAGCCGACGACGGGGGTGAAGTCGTAACTGGTCTGCGCCATCATGATCGACGTGTTGGGCAGGCGCACATCGGCGGGGATGGTGACGGTCGTCCCGCGCGCCAGCTTGGTCGAATTGCGCTGCTCGCTCCAGCAGACCTTGGCGACGCCGGCGCTGTCGATGACGATGTGGTGGACCGACATCTTCGGCGCCACGCTCGTGAACGGCATCATAACGGTCTGTGCCGCGTCGAAGATGTTGCTCATCTCGGTGTTGGAGATCGTGCTGGCCTGCGCCGTCAGATCGACCAGCGAGCGGGTCAGCTGCGTGACCTTGCGGTCGATCATGATCGCCTGGCCGGTTTCGACGATGCCGAAATAGATCGCCAGCATCGCCGGCATGATCATGGCGAACTCGACCGCCGCAACGCCGCGACGGTTGGAGCCGAACCGGCGGGCCAGACGCCGCAGTGCGGCCCGGTTGCGGCTTGGGGAAAAGGCGCGCGTCATTGGGAACCTCATGTCGCGGGCGCGTTGAAGGGTTCGGTCCGGAACGTCGCAGAGGCGACGATGCCGCGGCGGCCGGAGCCGATATTGACCAGGCTCTGGCTCCAGGTGGTGAAGTACAGCTGGTATTCGAGCACGGCACGGACGACCACGATCTGGCTGGGCTGCGGCTGGTTATAGCCAAAGCCTGTCGTGTTGAGGCCGCCGGCGCTGATCGGATTGCTGCCGTCCACGCCGGTCTTGGCACCGGCGAAGGAGGAGTACGTCCTGACGTCGATCACAAGTTTGGAACAGTCCACCATGCTGGTCGCCGCAGCGCAGACATCCTCGCGGAACTTGACGGTATTTTGCGCGCCGTTGCCCGTGTAGCGGGTTTGCGACTCGCCGGTGAGCAGTCTGCGCGAGGTCTGCGACACCGCCTCTTCGAGAACCTGGCTGGTCCAGAACATCAGGGCCGTTTCCATGATCGCGGCCAGCAGAATGAGGAACGGAAAGGCGATGAAGCCGAATTCGACCGCGGTCGCGCCGTTCTGCGAGCGCCGGAAGCGGGTGAGCAGTCGCAGCCGCCTCGGGGGAGCGGGCTTTGCGGCGACCGTCAAATCTGTGTCGATTGCAATCGGAGAAGATGTCATGCGCGCTGGCGTCCGGTTGTCGCTTCGCAGATCCTCGCCGCGGGGCCGTCGAGCCGGCTTTCGCTGGCCGTGATCGGACACGGCGTCGCCCGATCACGGCGATATTCATAGCGGCAAAGAATTTCTGATCCGTTAGGGCCGTTCTCGGCCGGGCCGAACCGTCGTTAACGGATCGTTTACCCTGTCGAACCTCGCCCATGGGACGCGACCCGAGGCGCCTGGAGCGGGGCTCCAAGGCAATCTGGCGCAGCAGCGTGCGGCCGTGCAGTGCGGGAGCCGGAATTGCGCAGCGAAAGGCGCGGCACGTGCCTCAGCGCTTGATCGCGCCCAGTGCGTTGCCGTTGCGGGTCGTTGCCTGCGAGCCGACCTCACCGAAATATTTGGGAGCGTCGCCCAGCTGTACCGAGGGCTGACACTCCGGCGTGCAGGAATAGCTTTCCCGCTCGAGGCCGCGCTGCACCGTCAAGACGGAATTGGAATCCGCGCCCACGCGCACGAGGGACTCCGCCAGCAGCGTGCCGCTGGCATCGAGCGCGATCAGGTTGGTGACGCCGAAGCTCTTGCCGGTGACGACCATGATCCCGTTCTTCTGGATGGCGACGTCCGCGATGGCCGGGTTTCCGATGATGACGGTCTGCGCCTTCTCGGGCAGCCTCACGACCTTGGCGTGATCGACCAAGACGACGACGCTTTCGATCTTGGTCGTCGGGGGAGCAGCGCCCGCCGGAGCCGCGCCGGCAGCCAGGATCATCCCGCATGCCGTCACGGCAAGCGCGTACTCCGCCCAAAACGAGCGTCGGCGGGCAACCCGTGCTGCGACCGAAAGAGTGGACATGGCGGTGCCTCAAGATTTCCGACAGCGACAGCAAAGCGCAAAATGATGAATCAAACCCTAATCCAATCGTGCCGATGGGTTTGATCGGGACTGGCGAGGGGTGACCAAGGGAGAGGTATTAGCCAAACTACGGTGGCGAGATGCGCCGCGCATATGAATTCGCAGCGTTCGAGCCAATTACAGCGCCGCTTATATTGATATCAACTTGTATTCAATTTTCCACGCAGAGATGTATGTTTTAATTTATCACGTAAATCCAGCGTTAACCATCGAAACGATGTTACGCCAGCGGGCCGAATTCTTCTTTCGGTTTAACCGATCGGCAAGGTGGGCGCGGTAATGTCCATTTGTCGCTGACCGAAGCCGCTTCAGAGCACAGGCAGCTGTCAAACCGTGGTTCAAGAGGAGTTTCACATGACCAACGTTTTCGCTCGCTTCGTCAAGGATGAGTCCGGCGCCACCGCCATCGAGTACGGCCTGATCGCGGCCCTGATCGCCGTCGTCTGCATCACCGTCTGGACGAACATCGGCACCAGCCTGTCGGCCAAGTTCACCGCGATCAACACCGGCCTGCAGTAAGATCCAGCGGGCGGGGCAAAGAAGCCCCCGCCACCGCAAGCCTGAACGCCCCGGCTCGTCCGGGGCGTTTTGATTCGAGGCGACCGACGCCGCCCCTGACTCGTCGAACGCAGTAAGGGTTTGGTGAGGCGCCTGCGGCAAAACTGCCTCCTCCACTGTCACCGCTCCCGAAGGGGACGTCCATGTCGCTCCCGCTCATTGCCCTGCTCTTCGTCTTCCCCGCCGCCATGGCCTATGCGGCGGCCAGCGATCTCGTCTCGATGACGATCTCGAACCGGCTCTGCCTCGTCCTGATGGTCACCTTCGCGGTCTGCGCCGCCATGCTCGGGCTCGGCTGGGTCGAACTCGGCTGGCATCTGGCAGCCGGCGGCCTCGTGCTCGTCGTCTGCTTCGGCATGTTCGCCGCGGGCTGGATCGGGGGCGGCGACGCCAAGCTTGCCGCGGTCACCGCGCTCTGGTTCGGTTTCGACCAGCTGATGCCTTATCTCATGGTCGCGGCGTTGGGCGGCGGCGTGCTGACCTTCGCCATGCTCAAGCTCCGCTCCGGCCCGTTGCCGGAGGTCGCGAGCGGCTGGTCCTGGGCGCGCCGGCTGCATTCACCGAAGGAGGGCGTGCCCTACGGCATCGCACTGGCCTTCGCGGCCCTGCTGGTGCTGCCCAGCACGAGCATCTGGCGCGCCGCCATTGGCGTTTGAACCCGCTGCAGCTGCGGAACCCGCGGACGTGAAAAAAAGATACGTCCGATTAACCATAAGTTGACGACTTCAGCGGCACGATCCTCGACGAGAGCCAAATGGGTTTGGCCGAGGGTCAGTCGCAATGAGTCCCGCCCGCATCATCATTCTCCTGGTCGCGCTGGTCGCCGGCATCGGCGCAGCCATGCTGATCAGCAAGCCATCGCAGGCCCCGGCGCCCGCCGCACGGATCGAAGCAGCCCCGACGGTACCCGTCCTGGTCGCCGCCGCCGACATCCCTGTCGGTAACGTCGTCGCCGCCGCCGATTTGCGCTGGCTCGATTGGCCGCTCGCCAGCGTGCCCTCGGGAGTCGTGCGCAAGGACGAGGCGCCGCAGGCCGAGCAGGAGTTGACCGGCCAGGTCGCCCGCTACGGCATGCTCGCCGCCGAGCCGATCCGCCGCGAGAAGCTGATCAAGACCGATGGAACGGGCTTCCTGTCGGCGGTGCTGCCATCGGGCATGCGCGCCGTGGCGATCTCGACCGACAGCCGCGGCGCCAACACGGCCGGCGGCTTCATCCTGCCCAACGACCGCGTCGACGTCATCGTGACCATGAAGGGCCCGGCCGTCGAAGGCGAGGGCGAGGCCTTCCTCAGCGAGACCATCCTGCGGAACATGCGGGTGCTCGCGATCGGCCAGAATGTCCAGGAGCGCAACGGCGAGAAGGTGGTCGTCGGCGAGACCGCGACGCTGGAAGTCGATCCCGGCCAGGCCGAGTCGCTCTTTCGTGCGCAGAAGATGGGAACCCTGACGCTGTCGCTGCGCAGCCTCAAGGATGCCGGCCAGGCTACGACGCCCGGCACCGCCTCCGAAGGGGCCCTGACAATCGTCAAATATGGCGTCACATTGAGGAGCACGAGCCAGTGAGCCGGGAACGTATCGTCCTCTCCGCCATTCTCGCCTTGGCCCTGACCGGCCCGGCACCGGCACAGACCAATGCCCCGGCCCCGGTCCTGAACGTCGGCACGAGCGAGCATGCCATCGCCCGCAAGCTCGATCTCTCGATCGGCCGCTCGCTGATCGTCGAGCTGCCGCGCGACGCCAAGGAGGTTTTCGTCGCCAACCCGAAGGTCGCCAATGCGGTCGTCCGGTCCGCTCGGAAACTCTTCATCATCGGCATCGCCGATGGTCAGACCTCGATGTTCGTCATCGACGGTGAGGGCCGCCAGATCACCGCACTCGAAATCGAGGTGGGGCGCGACCTCAACGTGCTGCGCCAGACGCTGCGCACGGCCATGCCCAAGGCACAAATCGAGATCAAGCCCGCCGGCAACTCGATCCTGCTCATCGGCAACGTCGCCAACGCCTCCGAGGCGACTCAGGCCGTGGATATCGCCAACGCCTTCGTCGGCGTGACGGGCGGCCTGTTCACCTCCAGCAAGGGCGCCGTCATCAACTCGCTGACGATCCGCGGCCGCGACCAGGTCATGGTCAAGGTCGTAGTCTCCGAGGTCTCGCGCAAGGCGATCAAGCAGCTCGGCATCAATTCGACCGGCGAGTGGAAGCTCGGCAATTTCTCGGTACTGCCGACCCTCGACAATCCGCTGCCGTTGCAGCCGCAGGCGCTCGCCGCCACCGCGGTCACGGCCGGTATCGGCAACTCGTCGAACTTCACGCTGCGGGCCCTGGAGCGTGCCGGTCTTTCCCGCGTCCTGGCCGAGCCGACGGTCACGGCGATCTCGGGCGAAAGCGCGAAGTTCACCGCTGGCGGCGAGGTCCCGGTTCCGAGCGGATACTCCTGCGACGGCACCGGCCTGTGCACGCTCGGCATCGCCTACCGCCCGATCGGCGTCGCGCTGAACTTCACGCCGATCGTGCTGTCGGACAACAAGATCAGCATGCGCATCGCCACCGAGGTGACGGAACTCGACTTCGAGAATCAGCTCCGCCTCAGCGACACGCGCAACAGCAGCCAGCAGGTCGTCAATGCGCCGGCCTTCCGGGTGCGCAAGTCCGACACCACGGTCGAGCTGCCCTCGGGTGGCACGCTGGCGACGGCAGGCCTGATCCAGCGCGTCTCCAAATCCTCGCTCAACGGCTTTCCCGGCCTGATGAACCTGCCGATCATCGGCGTGCTCTTTCGCTCGCGCGACTACCAGCGCGAGGAGACCGAGCTGATGATCACGGCGACGCCCTACATCGCCAAGCCGATCGAGCCCAACCAGGTCCAGCGGCCCGATGACGGCTTCGTCGATGCCCATGACGCGCAGGCCATCCTGCTCGGGCGCCTGAACAAGATCTACGGAACCAGCGGCGGGCCGCTGCCGCAAGCCTACAAGGGCCGTGTCGGCTTCATCGCCGACTGATGGCTGCCGTTGCACGCGGAAGGGATGGCGAGACCATGATGGCTCGATCGCAGAAGACCAAGTTCAACCACGCCAGCCTCGGCCTTCTCCTGGCTGCGGCGACGATGCTCGGCGCCTGCGCCAAGCAGGGCGACCTCGTCAGTTCGCAAGCGCCCGTCGATGTGCGCGAGCGTCATCCGATCGTCCTGCGGGACGCGCCGCGTTCGCTGGACGTCTTCGTGGGGCGTTCCGGCGCCGGACTCGACTCCCGCCAGGAGGAGGATGTCGCAGATTTCGCCAGGGAGTATCGCCGCTCAGGCAAGGGCGGGCTCGTTGCCCAGGTGCCGACGGGCGCGCGGCGCGAGTTGGCGGCCCACGATACGCTGAACGGCATTCGCTCGGCGCTGTCGCGTGGCGGCGTGCCGGGAACGGCGCTGTCGGTGCGCACCTATCCCGTCGCCGATCCGGGCCTCGCCTCGCCCATCCGTCTCACCTTCGCCTCGCTGCAGGCCGGCCTGCCGCATGATTGCGGGCAATGGCCGGCCGATACCGGCGTGTCCAGCATCAAGGACGACATGACCAACGAGCCCTACTGGAACTTCGGCTGCGCCAGCCAGGCGACGCTGGCGGCCCAGGTCGCGGACCCCATCGACCTCGTCCGCGCGCGCAGCGAAGGCCGCGCCGACACGGCCAAGCGGTTGGGTGCCATCGGCAAGCTGCGTGAGGGCAAGGACCCTTCGACGCAGTACCGGCAGGAGACACCCCAGATCAATTCGACGGTCGGAGGCCGCTGATGAGCGCGGGGCAAGATTTCGAGACGCGCTCGGGCGACGCTGGCGCCGAGGACATCGTCGCGCCGCTTCCGCGCATCACGCTGCAGGCCTTCTGCGAAACGCCGGCAGTCGCCGCGACGATGCAGGCGGCCATCGCCGACCGGCGCATGGACAAGGCCCATGCACGCATCCAGATGGGTGGCCCGGCCGCTGCGGTCGAGGCCTTCCGGGCCGCGCCGACGCCCAACATCATCGTCCTGGAGACCGTGTCCGATCCCGCCACGCTCGTCGGCCATCTCGACACCCTTTCGGAGAGCTGCGACCCCGGCACCAAGGTCGTGGTCATCGGCCACGTCAACGATGTCCAGCTCTATCGCGATCTGATCCGCCGCGGCGTCAGCGAATACCTGATCGCGCCGCTCGGCACGCTCGACGTCCTGCGCACCCTGTCGGAGCTCTACGTCTCGCCCGGCGCGCGCAATCTCGGCCGGATCATCGCGGTAATGGGCGCCAAGGGGGGCGTGGGCGCCTCGACCGTGGCGCACAACGTCGCCTGGGCGATCGCTCGCAACCTCGATGCCTCGACCGTGATCGTCGATCTCGACATCGCCTACGGCACGGCCGGGCTCGACTTCAACCAGGACCCGCCGCAAGGCGTCGCCGAGGCCGTGTTCGCCCCGGAACGGCTCGATGCCAACATGCTCGACCGTCTGCTGTCGCGGTGCAGCGACAACCTTGCTTTGCTGGCGGCACCCGCGATGCTCGATCGCACGCTGGACCTGCCGGAGGATGCCTTCGAACAGCTCTTCGACCTGTTGAGGACCACCGTGCCCTGCGTGGTCCTCGACGTTCCCCATGTCTGGAGCGGCTGGGTCAGGCGCGCCCTGATCAGCTCCGACGAGATCGTCGTCGTCGCCGGTCCCGAACTCGCCTCGCTGCGAAACGCCAAGAACCTGGTCGATCTCGCCCGCGCCAACCGGCCCAACGATTCCGGTGCGCGGCTCGTGCTGAACCAGGTCGGCATGCCGAAGCGGCCCGAGATCGACGCCGCCGAATTCGCCAAGGCGCTCGGTATCGAGGTTCTGACGTCGATCCCCTTCGACGCACAGCTCTTCGGCACGGCCGCCAACAATGGTCAGATGATCGCCGAGGTTCAGGCTGGCGGCAAGATCGCCGAAGCCTTTGTCCAGATCGCCAGCAGCCTGACCGGCCGCGGCGAGGCCAAGCGCAGCAAGCGCAGCCTGTTCGAACCGCTTGTCGCCAAGTTGCGACGCAAGGCCTGAGCGATGCGGCGTCTCCGGACCAGGATCAGGGTTTGGGACCGCGTGAGCGCGGTCCGATCTGCTACGCGGCCGACGGCCGCGAAAGAGGGTTGAGATGTTCGGAAAGCGATCCCCCGGCGGAGCTGCCGTACCACCTCTGGCAATGAAGACGGCAGGCCTCGCCGCCGCTCCCGTGCGTCCGTCCGAGCCGCCGCCGGCCGCCGAGACGCGCCGGGCGCCGCTGCCGGCCGCTCCGGCCGAGGCGCCGCGCTCCGACGAATACTACCAGATGAAGAGCATGATCTTCGGTGCTCTGATCGAGGCGATCGACCTGTCGCAGCTGGCCAAGCTCGACGGCGAGTCGGCCCGCGAGGAAATCCGCGACATCATCAACGAGATCATCTCGCTGAAGAACGTCGTGCTGTCGATCGCCGAGCAGGAGGAACTGCTCGACGACATCTGCAACGACGTGCTCGGCTACGGCCCGCTCGAGCCGCTGCTCGCCCGCGACGATATCGCCGACATCATGGTGAACGGCGCCACCCGCACCTTCATCGAAGTCGGCGGCAAGATCTCGCTGACCAACATCCGCTTCCGCGACAACGCGCAGCTGATGAACATCTGCCAGCGCATCGTCAGCCAGGTCGGCCGGCGCGTCGACGAAAGCTCGCCGATCTGCGACGCGCGTCTGGCCGACGGCTCGCGCGTCAATGTCATCGCGCCGCCGCTGGCTATCGATGGCCCCGCGCTCACGATCCGCAAGTTCAAGAAGGACAAGCTGACGCTCGACCAGCTGGTCAAGTTCGGCGCGATCTCGCCTGCGGGCGCCGAGATCCTGAAGATCATCGGCCGGGTCCGCTGCAACATCGTCATCTCCGGCGGCACCGGTTCGGGCAAGACGACGCTGCTGAACTGCCTGACCAACTACATCGACCTCGACGAGCGCGTCATCACCTGCGAGGACGCAGCCGAGCTGCAGCTGCAGCAGCCCCATGTCGTGCGCCTCGAAACCCGCCCGCCCAATCTCGAGGGCACCGGCGCGGTCACCATGCGCGACCTCGTCAAAAACTGCCTGCGCATGCGTCCCGAGCGGATCATCGTCGGCGAGGTGCGTGGACCCGAGGCCTTCGACCTGCTGCAGGCGATGAACACCGGCCATGACGGCTCGATGGGCACGCTTCACGCCAATACGCCGCGCGAATGCCTCAGCCGTATCGAATCAATGATCACGATGGGCGGCTTCTCGCTGCCCTCCAAGACACTGCGCGAGATGATCTGCTCCTCGATCGACGTCATCATCCAGGCGCAGCGCCTGCGCGACGGATCACGCCGCATCACCCACATCACCGAGGTGATGGGCATGGAAGGCGAGGTCATCATCACGCAGGACATCGTCAACTACGACATCATCGGCGAGGACGCGCACGGCAAGCTGATCGGACGCCACCGCTCGACCGGTATCGGACGGCCGCGCTTCTGGGAGCGCGCGCGCTATTACGGCGAGGAGAACAGGCTCGCCGCAGCGATCGACGAGCTCGGGGAGGCCGATGCCGATGCTGCCTAAACGCGCCGGCCGCATGGAGCGGCAGCCATGGATCTGAGCTTCATCGCCGTCGTGGTCCTGGCGACGCTGGCTGCCGGCGGCGTCACCTATGCCCTGTTCTATCCGATGCTGAGCGGCCAGGCCCGGGCCGAGAAGCGCCGCAAGGACTTCGCCAGCCCGGTCGCAGCCCGAGGCGTCGACCGCGAGGCGCAAAACCGTGCCAAGCGCGGCCAGATCGCGCAGAGTCTGAAGGATATCGAGAACCGCGAGAGCGCGCGCAACAAGCTGACGCTCGAACAGCGCATCCTGCAGGCCGGGCTGAATTGGGACCGCAGGAAGTACTACATCATCAGCGCCGTCATCGCGGTCGTCACGGCGTTCGTGCTGTTCCTGTTGAGCGGCAGCATGGTGCTCGCTCTGGTGGGCCTGTTCGTCGGTGGGCTGGGGCTGCCATCCTGGTTCCTGCAACATTGCCGCAATGGGCGGCTGAAAAAATTCGGCAACGAATTTCCCAACGCGATCGACGTCATCACGCGCGGCATCAAGGCCGGCCTGCCGCTGAACGATTGCCTGCGCATCGTCGCGACCGAGGCGGTCGACCCGGTCAAAACCGAATTCCGGTTGATCATCGAGAGCCAGACACTTGGATTGTCGCTGACCGACGCCGTTACCAAGCTCTACGAGCGCATGCCCTGCCCGGAATCGAATTTCTTCGGCATCGTGCTGGCGATTCAGCAGAAGACCGGCGGCAATCTGGCGGAGACTCTCGGTAACCTGTCGCGCGTCATTCGCGATCGCCGCAAGATGCGCGACAAGATCCAGGCGGTATCGATGGAAGCGAAGGCCTCGGCGGGCATCATCGCCTGTCTGCCGCCGGCGGTCGCGATCATGGTCTATCTGACGAGCCCTCGCTACATCGAGCTGCTCTGGCTGACGCAGGCAGGCAAGTTCGCGCTCGTCGGCTGCGCCATCTGGATGCTGATGGGCGTCCTGATCATGCGCAAGATGATCAACTTCAACATCTGAGGCGGCGCCGATGATTTCCCTGATCGCGGAAAAAGCAGTCGACGGCCAATTCCTTCTGGCGTTGTTTGTCGCGATCGCCGCTGCGGCGACCGTTCTGACGATTGCCATTCCTCTGACGGAGGGCTCGAACCTCCAGAAGCGCATGAAGAGCGTCGCCACGGAGCGCGAAAAGATCCGCGCCCGCGAACGCGACCGCCTCAATCGCCAGAGCGACCGGGTCTCGCTGCGCCAGGAGCCGAAGGAGTTCATGCGGCGCATCGTCCACCAGCTCAAGCTGGGCGACTGGCTCGGAACGGAGACGGCCAAGAAGCAGCTCGCCATGGCCGGCTATCGCGGTCAGCAGGCCGAGGTGGCGTTCCTGTTCTTCCGTCTGGTGATGCCGATCGGCCTCTTCCTCTTCGCCCTGTTCTATCTGTTCTTGCTCAACGACTTCGGCTACTCGAAGATCGTCCGGCTCGGGATGACGGTGGGCGCCGCCTATCTCGGAATCAAGGCGCCGGAGCTCTTCCTGTCGAACCAGATCGGCAAGCGCCAGACCTCGATGCGGCTGGCCTTTCCCGACGCCCTCGACCTGCTGCTTATCTGCGTCGAATCCGGCATGTCGATCGAGCACGCCTTCCGCAAGGTCTCGACCGAGATCGGCGGCCAGTCGGTGCCGCTCGCCGAGGAGTTCGCGCTCTGCACGGCCGAGCTGTCCTATCTGTCGGAGCGTCGCCAGGCCTATGAGAACCTCGCGGCCCGCACCGGCCTCGAAGGTGTCAAATCGGTATCGACCGCGTTGATCCAGGCGGAGCGTTACGGCACGCCGCTGGGGACTGCGCTGCGGACGCTGTCTCAGGAAAGCCGCGACCAGCGTATGATGGCGGCCGAGAAGAAGGCCGCCTCGCTGCCGCCGAAGCTGACCGTGCCGATGATCCTGTTCTTCCTGCCGGTGCTGTTCGTCGTCATCATGATGCCGGCCGTGATCCAGGTGATGAAGCTGGAGTGAGCAGCCCAGCCGTCGCGCAGGACGCAGCGAAATGAAATATCGACTGGCTCAGCCGGTCCGCAGATGATCATGCGACCAGGCAAAACGTCCGGTCCTCGGATCCTGCCAAGGGGCGGATCGCCCTGACCGCCTTCTGGGGGAGGCTTCCTTTGCAGGGGAACCTCCTAACCTGGCTGCGAAAGACCTGAGCGGCCTGGAAAAGCGTTTCAGGCTCGACATCCCGGTAACCTTCGCCCGGGGCGGCTCTTAAAGGGCGGCTCTTGGGGGCCGCACGCTACGGCTCAGCCCTGCGGACCGCCTGCGGCCGGTGCGCTCGCCTGTACGGGCTTGGGCTGTGCGGTGTTAGACTTGGCCTTCGCCCCGGTCTTGAGAATGTCCCAGCTGTTCTGCTGGCTGACGCTACGCTTCAGATAAGCGACCGTGGCAGCAGCCTCTGCCGGGCTCTGGTCCTGCCTGGCCAGCGTTTCGGCTTCCGTGAAGCGGCCCTGGAGGCCGAGCACCAGCACGAGATTCTGGCGCACGCGCACATCGCTGCCGCCAGCAGCGGCGGCTTCGCGCAGCACGCGCTCGGCCTCGGGCAACTGCCGGGAGAGGGCCAAAGACAGACCGAGATTGGAGAGCACAGTCGACTCGTTCGGCGCGATCTTGAGCGCCGCCTGGTAGATCTGCTGGGCCCGGGCGTGCTCGCCGAGCTGGTCGGCCACGGTGCCTTGCGCCGACAGGATGCGCCAATCCGGTCGTTCCGGCGAATGCGCTCGCGAGAGCACCTCGTCGGCCTCCCTGAGACGACCGTTATCGGCCAGCGAGCGGCCGTAGGCGCCGAGCATTTCGCGGTCGTTGGAATGGGTCAGCACGGCGCTCTGGAGAACGGCGAGCGCCTGGGCGTTCTGATCGAGCGCACGCAGCGCGCGGGCATAGTAGAAGGCGGCGTCGCGATCCTTCTGGTTGGCGTCGTAGCGCTTGCCCCAGCGTTCGCTCTCGGCATGCCAGTCGGCCGGGCTGAGCGGCTGAGCCGCGCTCTTGCCGATCGAACCGGTGATGTCACCGAGCCCGCCACGGCTCTGGCAACCGGCCAGTGCCAGCGCGGCGAGGCCGACGGCCAGGCCGAGGACATGAGGCGACAGCCGGCGCGAGCGGGACGTTGGCGCGAGTGCCGGCGAAAGTTCTGGATGACTGGAAGACATGGGCCGCATCGCCTCGCCACGATGGAAGATCTGGTCGCCCCGGTGATAAAACGTTAACCCTAATGCATCCTTAACCGGCTTCCGCCGCACCCTCCCGACCAGGTACCCGCCCTCGTGCACAGCCTCATCGTTCAAGCCGCCTTTGCCCCGGCCGCCATTCCCGTTCAGTGCGTCTCGAAGGCGGGCCTGTCCGAACTGCTGGATGGGCTGGCTCCGCTCGCACGACGCTTCGCGCAGGCGCAGGGTTTTGCAGCGTCACCCGGCCAGCATATCCTGCTGCCGGATGAGGCCGGCGCCATCGCAGCCGTTCTGCTCGGCGTCGAGGCGACTGATGCGCGCCGGCGCGATCCGTTCGCGCCGGGTCGGCTTGCCGCTCTGCTTCCCGCTGGAGACTATGTGCTGTCTGGCGAGATCGGCGATCCCGGCCTCGCCGCGCTCGGCTGGCTGCTGCAGGGCTATCGCTTCGAGCGTTACCGCAAGCCCGCTCCCGCCACGGCCCGGCTCGTCCTGCCCGAGGGCATCGACGGCGAGGATCTGACGCGGACAGCGGAATCGGTCGCGCTCGCCCGCGATCTCGTCAACACGCCCGCAAACGACATGGGGCCTGCCGAGATCGAGGCGGCGATCCGCTCCCTTGCCGCCGAATGCGATGCGACGGCGACCGCGATCGTCGGCGACGAATTGCTGGCCCGGAATTTCCCGATGATCCATGCGGTCGGCCGCGCTTCGCCGCGCGCCCCGAGGCTGATCGACCTGGTCTGGGGCGATCCCGCCCATCCGAAGATCACGCTTGTCGGCAAGGGCGTCGCCTTCGACACCGGCGGGCTCGACCTCAAGCCCTCGGCCGGCATGTTGCTGATGAAGAAAGACATGGGCGGGGCGGCGGCGGCGATCGCAGCTGCCCGCATGATCATGCTGGCGAAATTGCCTGTGCGGCTGCGTCTGCTCGTGCCGGCCGTGGAGAATGCGGTCTCGGGCTCCTCGTTCCGTCCCGGCGATGTGCTCGCCAGCCGCAAGGGCCTGTCCGTCGAGATCGGCAACACCGATGCCGAGGGCCGCCTGATCCTGGCCGACGCTCTGGCGCTGGCCGACGAGGAGGCGCCGGAACTGCTGATCGACTATGCGACGCTGACGGGCGCCGCCCGCACCGCTCTGGGGCCGGAGCTGCCGCCCTTCTACACCCATGACGATGGGCTGGCAGCCGAGATCGGCAGGCTCGGCGAGGCGGTCAACGACCCGGTCTGGCGCATGCCGCTCTGGCCGAATTACGAGCGCATGCTCGACTCCCGGATCGCGGACCTCAACCACGTCTCCGGCGGGAGCTTTGCCGGCTCGGTGACGGCGGCGCTGTTCCTCAACCGCTTCGTCGAGAAGACCGCCTCCTACGCGCATTTCGACATCTATGCATGGAACCCTTCGGGCAAGCCCGGCCGGCCCGAAGGCGGCGAATGCCAGGCGGCGAGGCTGACCTACACGCTCGTGAAACAGCTTTATCCGGCGGGTTAAGCCTGTCGCGAGAAGCCGATTGCGCCTTCGCGCCTGCGGGATAATGATACGGGTCCGTAACGACCCGGACCGCGGACGCACATGCCGTTGGAGATCAAGCCCTCTCAGGCGCTCAGGCTGTGGCGGCAGGTCCATCTCGATCTGGTGCGCGACAGCGATTTCGATCTCTCGGCGCGGCAGACGGCGATCCTGCTGACGATCTATCTGGAATTGCCGCCCCATACGGTGCGGGGGCTCGCGGCCCAGCTCGGCGTCACCAAGCCCGTCATCACCCGCGCACTCGACACCATGGGCAAGCTCGGCCTCGTCACCCGCAAACGCGACGCGTTCGACCGCCGCAACGTCGTCATCCAGCGCACCGTCGCGGGCGCGCTTGCGGTCGAGCGGCTGGCCGATCTCGTGGTCGAGCGGGCCAAGGAGATGGGCGGAGGGTGACGCAGCCATTTCCAGCAGCCCCGCTGCGAGGCTAGATTGCCGCCATGACCACGATTCTCGACCGCCGCCTCACCCCCGCCCGTCCCGATCTCGCCGCCCGCCATCTGATGGGGCAGGTCGAGGCAAGGGCCTTCGCCGATGCCGTGCCGATGCGCGTCGTCGCGCCATCCGCGCCGCTGCGCCGCGAGCCGCGCCCGGATGCTCCTCTCGACACGGAGGCGCTCTGCGGCGAAGGCGTCGATGTCTATGAGAGCTTCGAGGGCTGGGCCTGGGTTCAGCTGCACGACGACGGCTATGTCGGCTATCTCCCCGACGATGCCCTGCGTGGCGACGCGCTGAAGCCCACGCACCGCGTCAGCGCGCTGCGGACCTTTGTCTATCCTGGTCCCTCGATGAAGCTGCCGCCACTGGCGGCGCTCTCGCTCGGCGCGGGCGTCAGCGTGGCGGGCGAAGCGGGCGATTTCGTCGTGCTGTCGGAGTTCGGCCGGTTCACCAGCGGATATGTCTTCGCCGGTCATGTCGCACCGCTCGACGCGCCCGAGCCCGATTTCGTCACCGTGGCGGAGCGCTTCCTCAACGTGCCCTATCTCTGGGGCGGCAAGACCAGCCTCGGGCTCGACTGCTCGGGCCTGACGCAGCTTGCGCTGGCCGCGGCCGGCATCGCCTCGCCGCGCGATTCCGACATGCTCGAGGTCGGCATCGGCGAACCCGTCGCCTTCGACGACAGCCTTCAGGGGTTAAACCGTGGCGATCTCGTCTTCTGGAAGGGCCATGTCGGCATCCTCACCGACCCCGACACCCTGCTCCACGCTACCGCCTATTCGATGACGGTGATGCGCGAGCGGCTGCGCACCGCCCGCGATCGCATCCAGGCCAAGAGCTTCGGGGCGATCACCAGCATCCGCCGGATCGCCTGAGCGATCTTGGCAAAGATTGCCAAGATGCTATCCTGTCGCGACAGGAGGCCGACATGGCGACGATGAACGTATCCCTGCCCGACCGGATGAAGGACTGGGTCGAGACCCAGGCCAATAGCGGCCGCTACGGCAACGCCAGCGACTATGTCCGCGACCTGATCCGCAGGGACCAGGAACGGCAGGACGCAATTGCCCGTATCCAGCATGCCATCGATGAAGGCATTCGGAGCGGGGTCAGCACACGCAGCATGGACGAGCTCCTCGACGAGGCGCGTCGGCGCGCCGGTGTGGGCTCGGCCGATGTCGTTTAGGCTGACGCCTGCTGCCGATGACGATGTCCTGGCAATCTATGCGCATAGCAAGTCGACATTCGGCGTCCGACAGGCAGAGCGATATTATCAGGAACTGGTCGCGTGCTTCAGCGTGCTGGCCGATCAGCCACGCATGGCGCGACAGAGACTGGAATTCGACCCACCATTCCGGGCCCATTTCCACGCCAGTCACGTCATTGCCTATATCGAAGCCGGTCAAGACATCCTGATCTTGCGCGTTTTCCACGCACATCAGGACTGGCCGAACCTGATGTGAGCGGAACTGGGGAGACACCCTCACCCCAACCCCTTCAACCGATACAATGCCTCCAGCGCCTCGCGCGGCGTCATCTCGTCGAGATCGAGCCCGTCGAGCGCCAGGCGCAGCGGGTCCTCGGCCGGCAAGGCGGGCGCCGGGGCGGCACGCCTTAGCGGCGCCGCAAACAGCGGCAGGTCGTCGACGAGCGAGGCCACGGGCTTCTCGCGCTCGGTCTTCTCCAGTTCGCTCAGGATCGAGCGGGCGCGCTCGACCACGGCAGGCGGCAAGCCGGCGAGCTTGGCGACCTGGATGCCGTAGGAGCGATCGGCTGCGCCGGGGACGACCTCGTGCAGGAAGATCACCTCGCCATTCCATTCGGTGACGCGCACGGTCGCGTTGGTCACGCGCTCCAGCCGGTCTCCGAGCGCGGTCAGCTCGTGATAATGCGTCGCGAACAAGCCCCTGCAGCGGTTGATCTCATGCAGATGCTCGATCGCGGCCCAGGCGATCGAGAGTCCGTCGAAGGTCGCGGTGCCGCGGCCGATCTCGTCGAGGATGACGAGCGCGCGCGGCCCGGCCTGGTTCAGGATCGCGGCGGTCTCGACCATCTCGACCATGAAGGTCGAGCGCCCGCGCGCGAGATCGTCGGCGGCGCCCACCCGCGAGAACAGCCGGTCGACGATGCCGATATGGGCGCTCGCCGCCGGCACGAACGCGCCCATCTGTGCCAGCACCGCGATCAGCGCGTTCTGGCGCAGGAAGGTCGACTTACCCGCCATGTTGGGGCCGGTGATCAGGCAGATGCGCCCACCCTTACCCCCGGTGCCGGGCGGCGACAGCTCGGTGTCGTTGGCCACGAAGGGCTTGCCGTCCCGCTTCAGCGCCGTCTCGACGACGGCATGGCGCGCAGCCTTGATGGTGAAGGCGGCGCTGTCGTCGATGACGGGCCGGTTCCAGCCTTCGCGACTGGCGAGTTCGGCCAGTCCTGCCGCGACGTCGATCTCGGCCAATGCCGCAGCCGCCTGCTTGATCGGCTCGGCGTGGCTGAGAACCGCCTCGGTCAGCCCCGCGAAGATGCCGAGTTCGAGCTTCAGCGCGCGGTCGGCGGCCGAGGCGATCTTTGCTTCCAGGCCGCCCAGCTCGACCGAGGAGAAGCGCATCGCGTCCGACATGGTCTGGCGATGCACGAAGGTCGCCCGCCACGGCTCCTTCAGGAAATCCTCGCCGGTCGCCTGCGGCACCTCGACGAAATAGCCGAGCATCGAATTGTGCTTGATCCGCAGCGTGCGGCAGCCGGTTTCGGCAGCGTAGCGCGCCTGCAATTGCGCGATGACCTTGCGCGAATCGACCTGCAGCAGCCGCAGCTCGTCGAGCGCTTCATCATGTCCTTCGCGCACGAAGCGGCCGTCGCG
This sequence comes from Allobosea vaviloviae, assembly GCF_001298265.1. GTDB lineage: Bacteria > Pseudomonadota > Alphaproteobacteria > Rhizobiales > Beijerinckiaceae > Allobosea > Allobosea vaviloviae_B. Next base: position 417,422 of record NZ_LGSZ01000048.1, read on the forward strand.
GCGGTTCAGGGGCAATTCCTCGGCGAGCGTGGCTTCGAGCCGCGCCGGCAGGTCGGGGTCGATCTGCGACAGGGCGCGCGACGCCTTGGCCAGTTCGGCCGGCAGGGCGACGCGGCCGAGCAGCATGCCGACGATGGCGCGCGCGGCGCTCAAGCCCGAACCCAGCGCGGCGAGATCGCGCGGCCCGCCGCGGTCGAGCGAGAGCCGCGCCAGCGCACGCGCGATGTCGGGCACCTTGGCGAGCGCCACCTGCAGGTCCTCGCGCAGGGCGCCGTCCGCGACCAGCGCCTCGACGGCATCATGGCGCTGCGAGATGGCCGCGGGATCGGTCAGCGGTCCGGCCAGTCGCTCGGCCAGCAGACGTGCGCCGCCCGGCGTCACGGTGCGGTCGATCGCCGCGAGCAGGCTGCCGCCGCGCTCGCCCGACAACGTCCGCGTCAGTTCGAGATTGGCGCGGGTCGCCGCGTCGATCAGCATCGTGTCAGAGCCGGTATCGCGCACCGGCGGCGACAGCGGCGGCCTTGCGCCGAACTGCGTGCGTTCGACATAGGCCAGCGCCGCGCCGGCCGCCGCGACCTCTGCCCGGCTGAAGCTGCCGAAAGCGTCGAGCGTGGCGACGCCGAAGAACTCCTTCAGCCGGCGCTCGGCCGAGGCCGCGTCGAGCCCTTCACGCGCCAACGGCGTCACAGGGACCCCGATCTCGCGCCAGAACCCCTTCATCTCAGGATCGTCATGGATCGCGTCGGGACAGACGATCTCGCGCGGTTCGAGGCGGGCGAATTCGATCGCGAGCCTGTCCCGGGGCGCCTCCATCACGCTGAAGCGGCCGGTCGAGATGTCGATGGCTGCGATGCCGTAGAGCGCGCTGGCATCGCCGAGCTTGCGCCTGGACACCGCCACGAGCAGGCTGGCGCGCCCGGGTTCGAGCAATCGCTCCTCGGTGATCGTGCCAGGCGTGACGAGCCGCACGACGTCGCGCCGGACCACGGATTTCGGGCCGCGCTTCCTGGCCTCGGAGGGATCCTCGATCTGCTCGCAGACCGCGACGCGGTGTCCAGCCGCGATCAGCCGCTGCAGATAGTCGTCTGCGCGGTCGACCGGCACTCCGCACATCGGAATGTCGTCGCCCTGGTGCTTGCCGCGCTTGGTCAGCACGATGCCGAGCGTGCGCGAGGCAACCTCGGCATCGGTGAAGAACAGCTCGTAGAAATCGCCCATCCGGTAGAACAGCAGGCAATCGGGATTGGCGGCTTTGATCTCGACATACTGCGCCATCATCGGCGTGACGCGGCTGGTGTCCTCCCTCGCTGCCGCAGGAGCGGCGGCGGACATGTCGGGCCGGTCGTGGAGAGCTGGATTGACGCTGTGCATGGTCCCCCGAGGCTAGCGGTTCGGCCTTGCCTTGGAAACCGCGCCGCCTGCTCAACCCGCTTCCGACATCGATTTCGATGTGGACCCGCGCGATTGCGGCGAGCGGCCCAGCGAGCTTTATCATTCGTTAGCGGCAGACGCGTAGAGAGGACGGGTTTAAATCCTCAGCGGCACCGGGCACGTCCAAAATGCTATTGGAATTGACCAGAGGTCTTGGTTACCTGCTCGTCGCCGCAGTCCTTGTGCCGTTCGCGACGCAGCGGCTGGGCGGGGATCACCGCCTGCGGCAGGTCGTCGTCGGGGTCATCTTCGCGGCCGGCGGCTGCGCCAGCATGCTCGACCCGATCGTCATCGAACCCGGCCTCCTGCTCGATTTCCGCAACATCGTCGCGGTCCTGGCGGGGCCGCTCGGTGGGCCGATTTCTGCCGTCATCACCATGGTCGCCCTCAGCGCCTTGCGGCTGCATCTCGGCGGCGCCGCGGCGATGGCGGGCATCGTGGGCATCCTGTTCTGCTCCGTCGTCGGTCTCGCCTATGCGATCTGGCTTCGGCGCAACGGGCGCGGCGTTTCCGTGGTCGGCCTGATCGGCCTCAGCCTCGTCGCAGCCTGGACGCCTGTCGCACTCATCCTTGCACTGGTGCCGTTTCCTCGCGCCGGGCCGCTGCTCATGGCATTGTCGGGGCCCGGGACGACGCTCGTCAACGTCCTGGGCGCCTTTCTGGTCGGCTTCGTCATCCGGAGCGACCAACAGCGCATCGAGGCCCTGCTGCGCCTCGAAGCCTGCACCGCCAACATGCCCGGCGTCCTCTACCAGAAGATTCTGAGACCGGACGGCACGATCCAGCACAAGCTCGCCAACTCCAAGATCGAGCAGTTTCTCGATGTGACGCGCGCGGAGGTCGAACGAGACCCCGAGAGCTGGCTGCGATGGCTGCTGCCCGAGGACCGGGAATTCCTGGAGAAGGCCAATGCACAGGCGGCAGCCGAAAGAAGCCTCAAGCCATGGCGCTTCGAGGGGCGCCATCGCAAGGACGACGGATCGATCATCTGGTTGAGGACCGACGCCGCGCCGCGACGCCTGGCGGATGGTTCGATCTGCTGGGACGGAATCATGACGGATGTCACCGCCGAGCGCACGCTTGAGGAAAGGCGGGAGGAATTCGACGAGAGGCGCAAGGCGGCCCTCGAGGGGCTTGCCCTTCGCCTCGAGGTCACCGTCGGTCAGGCGCTCCAAGAGGTGGCCTCATCGGTTCACAGCATGCATCAGACGGCCACCGAGATGGCCGGCAGCGCCAGCAACACGGCCTTGCGCGCCGGTGAGGTCACCCGCGAGGCGGAGGCCGCCTCACAGCGCGTCGGCAGCGTGGCAGTCGCGGCCGAGGAGATCGAGGCCTCGATCCGCGAACTGACGCGCCAAACCGCACATGCCGACCAGACCGTGCGTGATGCGGCAAGCTATGTCCGCTCGACCCATAGGGACGTCGCCGGACTCGGTGCGGCCGCGGACAAGGTCAGCTCCGTCCTCGATTTCATCGAGGACATCGCATCGCGCACCAACCTCCTGGCACTCAACGCGACGATCGAGGCAGCGCGCGCCGGAGCTGCGGGGCGCGGCTTCGCGGTCGTGGCAGGCGAGGTCAAGAACCTGGCCGAGCAGACACAGAAGGCGACCCGTGACATCGCGGCGACACTGGAGGACATCCGGCGCGCGGCGGCCGCGGCGTCCGATGCCGTCGCCCATATCGAGGGGACGATGACGACGATCGAGAAGACCTCGGGCGCCATCGCCGATGTCGTCAGCCGCCAGGCCGACATTGCGACGACGATCACGACCGACGCCCAGGCGGTCGCTGGCAGCACCACCGCCGTGACGGCCAGCGTCGGCTCGGTCAGCAACGAGGCCTCGGTGACCGGCGATGCTGCCCAGCGTGTCCTCGACATCGTCCGCAAGGTCGACGAGCAGACCGCCGCGCTTGATCGCTATGTGGGCGAGTTCGTCGGCGACGTCAGAAAGCGCCTCTAGCTGGAGCCTGCTGCGGCGTCTCGAAGCCACCGCGTCAGCATGCGCTAGACGCATTTCTCTCGGACCAGACCGGCAGCGTTAGCAAGACATTCAGCAATCGTCGTGATGGTTATCGGGTCGTTCGTTGAAGCGGTCCAGATGTTGTTGCTCGTCAGCCTGATCGAGAACCTGTCATTCATCCTGCTGGCCGCGCTTGCCGTGACGGCAGTGACGCCGCTTCTGGAGCGCTATCCGCTCGCGCGGCAGCTGCTCATTGGCCTGGTGCTCGCCGCAGCAGGCCTGCTCAGCATGATTAACCCCTTCACGCTGCAGCCCGGCGTCGCCATCAGCTCGCGCAATGTCGCGGCGCTGCTCGCGGGGCCGTTCGGCGGACCACTGGCAACGGTCATCGTCGCTGCTACGTTGGGTCTCTACCGCTTTTCGGGCGGTGGCGACGGCATGATGATGGGCATCGCCGGCATCGGCCTCAGCGCTGTGGCAGGTCTGGCGATACGCTGGCGAATCCACGGCCGTGACCGTCCGTTCGCCAGGCAGGATATCGGATGGCTGGCTCTGGCGTCCGGCGCCGTGCTGTTGCCGCCGCTCCTGTTGCTGCCCAGACCCGAACTCATATGGCAAGTGGTTGCCGAGGCGCTCCTTCCCACGTTTGCCGTCAATACGCTCGGTTCGGTGCTGGCGGCGCTGCTCATGGTGGTCGATGCGGAGCGCCGCGAGACGAGCTACCGATTCAAGGCCATGGCCGAGCGCGTGCCGGGAACCCTCTATCAGCGCATTCTTCGACCGGACGGAACTGTCAGCTACCGTTTCGCGTCGTTCAAAATGGGCGATCTGCTCGGCCTAAAACAAGAGGATGTCGAGCGTGATGCCCGCGTCTGGATCGAGAAGATGATTCCAGAAGACCGGGCCCGGTTCGAACAGGCGTGCAAGACGGGCTTCGACCAGGACGACAACTGGCGCCTGAAGATACGCTATCACGGCAAGGACGGTGCGATCGTGGCCATGCGCAGCGAGGCGACCATGCGTCGCCTGAATGACGGCACGATGATCTGGGACGGCATCCTGTTCGACGCAACCGATGAAAGGACGCTGGAAACACGCCGCGCCGAGATCGAACAGGCGCGCCGGAGTCAGCTCGACGAGCTCGCGGGGCAACTCGAGGTCACGGTCGGCAAGGCGCTTCAGGATGTCGGCCGATCGGTCCGCAGCATGCATGAAGCCGCGAGCGCCATGGCCCAGAGCGCCGACAACACCACGAAACGCGCCATCGCGGCGACGCGCGAGGCCGAGAGCGCCTCGAGCCGCATCGGCAGCGTCGCGGTCGCCGCCGAGGAGATCGAATCCTCCATCCGCGAACTCACACGACAGACCGAGCATGCGGACCAGGCGGCCCACAAGGCCGCGAGCTATGTCAGGGACACGCAACGCGACGTCGCGGGGATGACCACGGCTGCCGACAAGGCGAGCGCGGTCCTGGACTTCATCGAGGACATTGCCGCACGCACCAATCTGCTGGCGCTCAACGCCACGATCGAGGCGGCGCGCGCCGGTGCGGCCGGGCGGGGCTTTGCCGTCGTCGCAGGCGAGGTGAAGAATCTGGCCGAGCAGACACAGAAGGCCACGCGCGACATCGCCGCGACGCTCCAGGATATTCGCGGCGCTGCGGCGACGGCATCGGGCGCCGTGGCGTTCATGGACAAGACCATGAGCGACCTCGAGCAGACATCCGGCGTCCTGGCGCGGGTCGTGAGCCGGCAGGCAGACATCGTGTCCTCCATCGCGTCCGACGCACAGGCCGTCGCCGGCAGCGCCGTCGTCGTCACCAGCAATGTCGGCTCCGTCGGCGACGAGGCTCGTGTGACGGGCGAGGCGGCGCTGCTGGTCGTCGATGCGGCGCGCACGGTCGAGGAGCAGACCAGCGCGCTCGACCAGTATGTCGGCGACTTCGTGGCGAGCGTCCGCCGGCGTCTTTAAGACCGGCCGGGCCTGGATCGCGGCGGCCATCTCCGACCCATCGGCATGAGCGTTCCCCGCCAGCGCGGCTTGTGGCCGCGCGGGCGCTTGCCTATGGTCCGCCTCCCCAAGGAAACGCTCACAAAAAGAACAATGCCATGACCGAGAAGACGCCGATCAAGCGCGCGCGCCCGACTTTCACAGACCAGGAAGCGCTGCTGTTCCATTCGGACGGACGTCCCGGCAAGCTCGAGATCGTCGCGACGGTGCCGATGGCGACGCAGCGCGATCTGTCGCTGGCCTATTCGCCGGGCGTCGCGGTCCCCGTGCTGGCGATCGCCGAGGATCCGACCAAGGCCTACGATTATACGGCGCGCGCCAACCTCGTCGCCGTCATCACCAACGGCACCGCGATCCTGGGCCTCGGCAATCTCGGCGCGCTGGCCTCCAAGCCGGTGATGGAAGGCAAGGCCGTCCTGTTCAAGCGCTTCGCCGACGTCGATTCGATCGATCTCGAGATCGACACCGAGGATGCCGACAAGTTCATCGAGGCTGTGCGCTATCTCGGCCCGTCCTTCGGCGGCATCAATCTCGAGGACATCAAGGCGCCCGAATGCTTCATCATCGAGCAGCGCCTGCGCGAGCTGATGGACATCCCCGTCTTCCATGACGACCAGCACGGCACGGCCATCATCGCCGCCGCCGGCCTGATCAATGCGCTCGATCTCACCGGACGCGACATCAAGTCGACCCGCCTCGTCATCAACGGTGCCGGCGCGGCGTCCATCGCCTGCACCGAACTGCTCAAGGCGATGGGCTTCAAGCCCGACAACGTCATCCTCTGCGACACCAAGGGCGTGATCTATCAGGGTCGCACCGAGGGCATGAACCAGTGGAAGTCGGGCCACGCCGCCGTCACCGACCGGCGCACTCTCGCCCAGGCGCTCGACGGGGCGGACGCCTTCTTCGGCCTTTCCCAGAAGGGCGCCGTGACGCCCGAAATGGTCGCCTCCATGGCCCCGAACCCCATCATCTTCGCGATGGCCAACCCCGATCCGGAAATCACGCCGGAAGAGGTCGCCTCCGTGCGCGACGACGCCATCATGGCGACAGGCCGCTCGGACTATCCCAACCAGGTCAACAATGTGCTGGGCTTCCCCTTCATCTTCCGGGGAGCGCTCGATGTCCGCGCCACCACGATCAACATGGAAATGAAGATCGCCGCCGCCGAGGCGCTGGCCATGCTGGCCCGCGAGGACGTGCCCGACGAGGTGGCTGCCGCCTATCAGGGCTCGCGCCCGCGCTACGGCCGCGAATACATCATCCCGGTGCCGTTCGATCCGCGGCTGATCCATGTCGTGCCGATGGCCGTCGCCAAGGCAGCGATGGAAACCGGCGTGGCGGGCAAACCGATCGTCGATACCGCCGCCTACAAGGCGCAGCTTTCGGCACGGCGCGACCCGATCGCAGGCACGCTTAACCGGATCTTCGAGCGCGTCCGGCGCTACCCCAAGCGCGTCGTCTTCGCAGAGGGCGAGGAGGAGCAGGTCATCCGCGCGGCGGTGTCCTTCGTCAACCAGGGGCTCGGCCACGCCATCCTCGTCGGGCGCGAGGAGCGGGTCCACGAGACCGCGACCTTCCTCGGCGTCGATCTCGAGGCCAAGGGCATCTCGGTTCAGAACGCGCGCCTGTCGAAGCGCAACGCGGCCTATGCGCAGTATCTCTACGAGCGGCTGCAGCGCCACGGCTACCTCTTCCGCGACTGCCAGCGCCTGATCAACCAGGACCGCAACCATTTCGCCGCCGCGATGGTGGCGCTCGGGGATGCCGACGCTCTCGTCACCGGCGTTACCCGCAACTATTCGATTGCGCTGGAGGAGGTCCGCCGCGTCATCGACGACCGCCCGGGCCATCGGCTGATCGGCGTCTCCATCGTGCTCTCGCGCGAGCGCACCGTTCTCGTCGCCGACACCGCGATCACCGAGATGCCCACGGCGCAGCAACTCTCCGAGATCGCGATCGAGGCGGCCGGCGTGGCGCGCCGGCTCGGCTACGAGCCGAAGGTCGCGATGCTGGCGTTCTCGACCTTCGGCCATCCGGCCGGAGAGCGTTCCGAGAAGGTGCGCGAGGCGGTCAAGCTGCTCGACGGCCAGCGCGTCGATTTCGAGTATGACGGCGAGATGGCCGCCGACGTCGCGCTCAACCGCGATCTGATGGCACAGTATCCGTTCTGCCGCCTGAGCGGCCCGGCCAATGTGCTGGTCATGCCGGCGTTCCACTCGGCCTCGATCTCGACCAAGATGCTCCAGGAACTCGGCGGAGCGACGGTGATCGGTCCGCTGATCGTTGGCCTCGACAAGCCGGTCCAGATCGTGCCGCTCGGCGCGAAGGATTCCGACATCGTGAACATGGCGGCGCTGGCAGCGTTCAATATCGGCGGGTGAAGTAGCCGGGCCGATCGACGAGGCCACGATCCCGTTCATTTTGAGTTCATTCTGAACCGTTCAGCCTTAACAAGCCGGAAGCCGGCCGGCGGGGGACGAACGAAGGTCGTGACGGCGCGTAGCGAGACGCCAGGCGCAATGATGGCTGTGCCGGGAGACCGGCAGGTCGCTTTGCGATTCGCGAGGCTGACCGCCGGTTTCTGGGGTGGGCCAGGTGGCGGCCGTTCCTGGTTCTGGACCTTGGCCCTGGCAACCGGGATCATCCTCTCGGTCTTCGCCAACGTCACCATCAACCGCTGGAACGGCTGGTTCTTCGACGCGCTGGAGAAGAAGGACAGCGAGAGCGCGATGATCGCGATGGCGGTCTTCCCCGTGCTCGTACTGGTCGCGGCAGGGCTCGGCGTCGTCGTCCTGGTCTCGCGCGAGACCGTCCAGGTGCATTGGCGCCAATGGGTCACGGCCAGGCTGGCCGACGCCTGGGTCGGTCAGCGCCGCTTCTTCAGGCTCAGCCTCTCCGGCTACGAGCCCGCCAACCCCGAATACCGCATCGCCGACGATGTCCGCTGGGCGACCGAGCCGGTGGTCGATTTCGCCATCGGCCTGCTTTCGGCGGCGATCACCATCATCACCTTCATCGAGATTCTCTGGAAGATCGGCGGCGGGCTGACCTTGCAGAGCGGCGGCGCCGTCTTCGTCATCCCGGCCTATCTCGTGCTGGCCGCGATCGTCTATGCGATCCTGGTTTCGCTGCTCGTCACCGTCGTCGGCCGCCGCCTTCCGAGCCTGATCGCCGCCCGCAACGAGGGCGAGGCGCGCCTGCGCTTCTCGCTGATGCGCATCCGCGACCATGGCGAGACGATCGCGCTCGCCCGCACCGAGGCCGGTGAGCGCCGCGCCGTGGCGCAAACCTATGACAGCCTGGTCGGACGCTGGCTTGCGATGATCCGCCAGCGCGGCCGCCTGACCTGGATCACCAACGGCTCGGGCGCGCTGGTGCCGGTGGTGCCGCTCTTGCTGGCGGCGCCAAAATACCTGTCCGGCGAGATGTCGCTCGGCGGCGTCGTCCAGGTCGCGGCGGCCTTCGTCGCCGTGCAGAACGCCTTCAACTGGGTGCTCGACAACTTCATGCGCATCGCCGAATGGCTGGCGGCGGCGCGGCGCGTCAACGAGTTGGCAGATGCGCTCGAACGCGTCGATGACGAACCGCCGGAAGAGCATCTGACGGTGTCGCCAAGCCGCGACGGACTGCTCCATCTCGACGACGTCACCCTGATCGATCGCGACGGGCGCACGCTCGCCGCCGATATATCCTGCAGCTTGCCACCCGGCGCGATGCTGCACGTCTCCGGCGAGCTCGGGCTGGGCAAGGCGGCGCTGGTCCAGGCGGTGGCGGGGCTGTGGCCCTGGGGGCGTGGCGCGATCCGGCTGCCGCCCGACGCTTTCGTGACGGCCGTGCCGCAGAAGCTGCATCTGAGCGAAGGCAGCCTGCGGGCGGTCCTGGATACCGGCAGGGCGGCGCCTGAGGAGCAGATCGAGGGCGCGCTGCGCCGCTATGGCCTTTCGGGCCTGACGCCGCTGCTCGACGAATACCGCGACTGGGACAAGGAACTGGCGACCGGCGACCGCCAGCGCCTCGCGCTGGCCCGCGCCGAACTCGAGAAGCCGGACGTCGTGTTGCTCGACGAGGCGACGAGCGCCCTGGACACCGATGCCGCGCTTGAACTTCTGGCTGAGCTGCGCGCCGCACGGCCCGACGCGATCATCGTCGCCTTCGGGCAGGGCGCCGGTTTTGCGGAAGCCGCGAGCCACCGCCTGCTGCTGAAGCGCGCCGGCGGCGTCGTGCGCATGGCGCCGCGCCATCCCGGGCTGGATCAGCCCGCCCTGCCCGCCATCCTGCCCGCACAGATCGGGCCCGCCGAATGATCATCCGTTATCCGAGGAGCCGACCATCATGACCGCCGCGACGATGAACATCTGGGACGTCTATTGGGGGCTTCGCGTCGAGCAATGCCCCTGCGACGTGCATTTCGTCGAATGGCTGGAGGAGGAGCGGCTTTCGGGCAAGCGCATCTATCATTTCGGCACTGGCGGGCACCACTATGTCGGCATCCGCTGCGCCGAACCCGAATTGGACTGCACGGTGCTCGGCATCACCGCCTCGCCGAAGGAATACGACGCCTTCGTCAAGCTCGCCACCGGCAACCCGACGATCACCAAGACCTACAGCGCCTATTTCGGCGACATCTACACCAGCAACGCCAAGCTTCTGCCGCGCTTCGACATCGTGACGCTGTTCCACGCCTGCGAGTTCCGGACGGAAGCGAACGACGCCTATGGCGCGCTGACCGACCGAGAGGTGATCGACCTCTTCACGGCCCAGACCGACATCGGCGGCTATCTGCTGTTCTACACCGGCTCCTTCGCCTATGCGACGGCCGAGCCGATCATCGCCGACTGGGCCGCAGCCGCTGATGTCGACGAGGTCGCGAGCTTCAAGACGCTGCGGGTGTTCAGGAAGACGGGCTGAGCCCGCACTCCATCAGCGCATGGCGCGCATTCGCCGCGTCCCGCCGCCTTGTGCATTGTGACCAAGACGCTATGTCTGCGGCCGGGGCTTGCCCGTCCCATCGCCCGCAATCGGCGCCGCTGGCAACCGCCTCCTGCGCGAAACCGAACATGAGTGCGTATGTCGTTCGGCCCGTTAGAGCCAGGAATGCCTCCGCGCAGGCGCAGCCGCTGGTGGTGGCTCGGGCCGCTCGCCAGCATCGTGATCTTCAGCGCCTCGCTGGTGGTGCTGTGGTTCATCATCCGGGAGATCGAGCCGGGCGAACTCGCCAGCGCCTTCGCCAATGCCAGCCTGCGCCAGCTCGGCCTCGCCTGCGGCTTCACCGCGCTGAGCTATCTCCTGCTCACCGGCTATGACGCGCTGGCGCTGAAGCGGCTCGGCCTGTCGATCCCCTACCGGACGACGGCGCTCGCCTCCTTCACCAGTTATTCGGTGTCCTTCACGCTCGGCTTTCCGATCGTGACCGGCGGCACGGTGCGCTACTGGATCTATTCGCCCAAGGGCGTGCGCGCCTCCGAAGTCGCGAGCCTCACCGTCATCGCGGGCCTGACCTTCTGGCTGGGCCTGGGCGCCATCCTTTGCGCCTGCCTGTTCTACGCGACGGAGTCCGTCGCGGTCCTCGCACGCACCTCACCGCTGGTGGTGCAGGGCGTCGGCGCCGCCGTCGCGTTCGGCACGTTCGGCTATCTCGTCTGGATCGCCACCGGCGAGCGCACCATCCGCGTGCGCGGCTGGAACCTGCCGCTGCCGGGACTCGGCATCACGCTGGGCCAGATGTTCCTTGGCGCGGCCGAGGTCTGCGCGGCGGCCGCCGTGCTGTTCGTCCTGCTGCCGGGCGGACATGGCATCGACTATCCGAGCTTCCTGGCGGTCTATGTGTTCGCCTGCCTCGTCGGCATCGCCAGCCATGCGCCCGGCGGGCTCGGGGTCTTCGAAGCGACGATGCTGGTGGCGCTGAGCCGCCTGCCCTTCGAGCAGGTGCTCGGTGCGCTGCTGATCTTCCGGATCATCTACTACATCCTGCCCTTCATCCTGGCGCTGGTGCTGCTGGCACTGAACGAGATGGTCCGGCGGATCAGGCGGCACGAGCGCTGACGGCGTCGCCTATTTGAGCGCCACCACGATCAGCAGGAACACCAGCACCAGCGCGATCTGCTTGAGGCTCCAGTCGATCCGCGCCAGCTGATCAGGAATCGTCTCCAGCGCCCCAACCTCGATCGAAGGCGGCAAAGCGGGCTCGGCAGGAGGAACAGTCGGCGGAGCCGGGCGCCATTCCAGCGTCTCGACCAGCCCGCGCGCGGGAATAACCCCGCGCCCGTTCGGCTCGACACCGAAATGCCAGGCGACCGGAACGCCCGCTGCCGCCTCGCGCTGGCTCTCGCGCACCCACAGGCTGGTCGTCGCGGATAGCGAGAGTGTCTCGGCCGCGCCCGCCAGCAGGTCCTGCTTCAGGGCCCCGAAGACGCTGGCTGCCATATGAATCTCGGCGCGATAGCCGCCAGCGTATGCGCCCTCGGCCTCGTCGACGTCGAGCACGAGCAAGATGCGCCCGTCTTCGCCTGCGCTGAGCGGGCGGATCATCAGCGCGATATCGTCGGCCTCACCGGCTCTGAGCGGCTGCTGCAGGCTGTCGCCGGCCAGGACGGCCCGCCCGCGGATGAGCTGCGCCTCCTCGAGGCGCCCCGCGCGGATCGAGAAGCCGCGGGACAGGCTGAGGTCGTTGGCAATCAGGTGCAGATGCCGGGCTATGCCCTGCACGAACCGCTCCGAGAAGCCTTCGATGGTCATGACCCCTTGGTCGATGGAGACTCGTCGCGCCACGCCTGCTTCGACCATCGCATCCCGCCTCCCATCGCATGGCAGGATAGCAGAGCGCGCGTCGGGGCGCGCTGCCCGCCGGGCGCATGGCAAGCCCCGGCCAGATCGGGTTGTCACGCATTTCCCGAGGGCCTAGAGCGTCGCATCGGGGCTTTACGATCATCGCGTCCGCCGTCAAGCGAGGGCGCACCCTGATACAGGCTGCCATGACCGACGCTTCCCAACCTGCCGGGCCTCGCCACGGCATGAGCTTCCATTCCTTCGTCGCGCTGATGGCCGCGCTGATGGCGACGAACGCGCTCGCGATCGATTCGATGCTGCCGGCGCTGCCGGCCATGTCGGAGGCGCTCGGCATCGCCGAGGCGAACCAGCGGCAATGGATCATCACCGCCTATCTGCTCGGGTTCGGGGCCACGCAGATCGTCTACGGCACGCTGTCGGACCGCTTCGGCCGCCGGCCCGTGCTGCTGTTTGGGCTCGTGGTCTATGTCGCGGCCAGCATCGCGGCTGCCTTCGCAGGCTCGTTCGAGACGATGATGCTGGCCCGGGTCGTCCAGGGCGTGGGCGCGGCGGCGACCCGCGTGCTCGTCGTCTCGATCGTACGCGACTGCTATTCCGGCCGGGACATGGCCAGGGTCATGTCGCTGGCGATGATCGTCTTCCTGGCGGTGCCGATCCTGGCGCCGTCGATCGGCCAGGCGATCCTGCTCGTGGCGCCGTGGCGCTGGATCTTCGGCGTGCTGACGATCTTCGGCGCATCGGTGATGCTCTGGGTGGTGCTACGCCTGCGCGAGACTCAAAGTCCGGAAGACCGCAAGCCGATCGAGGTCGCAAGCGTGGTCGCAGCCTTCCGCACCACGCTGACGACGCGGCTCGCGGTGGGCTACATGCTGGCGATGGCCTTCGTGCTCGGCGGGCTGTTCGGCTTCATCAACTCGGCCCAGCAGGTCTTCGTCGACGTCTTCCATGCGCCGGAATGGTTCACGACGATCTTCGCCCTGATCGCGCTCGGGATGGCCGCCGCGTCACTGCTGAATTCGCGCATCGTCGGCCGCCTCGGCATGCGCCGCGTCTCGCATGGGGCGCTGCTGGCCTATATCGCCTTGACCGGAACCCATGCGCTGCTCGCGCTGTCCGGCCATGAATCGCTCTGGAGCTTCGCCGCCTTCCAGGCCGGGGCGATGTTCTGTTTCGGGTTGATCGCGCCCAATTTCGGCGCCATGGCGATGGACCCGCTCGGGCATGTCGCGGGAACCGCGTCCTCGGTGCAAGGGTTCGTCACCACGATCGGCGGCGCCCTGCTCGGCTTCTTCATCGGACAGCATTTCGACGGCACGGTCGTGCCGATCACACTCGGCTTCGCGCTCTGCGGGCTGGTGGCGCTGACCATCGTGCTGGTGACGGAGAAAGGGCGGCTGTTTCGCCCCACCGCCGGACGAAGCTAGCCAAGGAAGGCCGTTGGAGCTGCCAGAGCGCGCAGGCCTCGGTGTCGGGACTCTTTGGTCCCGGGCTCTTGGGCCCTGGGGCTCTTGGCCCTCGACCGCCGCCTTCTTGGCGACGGGCATGCCGGGAATCGTCTTCAGTCCGGATAGATCGATAGAGATTCGCATTGGCTCGGGAAGCGTCGCCGCCGATCGGCCTCCCGCATGGGTTTGAGATCAAGCCGTCTTGAGATTGACCGCCGAGGACTTGCCGGTCTTGCGATCGGCCTCGAGATCGTAGCTGATCTTCTGACCTTCGTTCAGGCCGCGCATGCCCGAGCGCTCGACCGCGCTGATATGCACGAAGACATCGCTGCCGCCCTGGTCAGGCGTGATGAATCCATAGCCCTTGGTCTCATTGAACCACTTCACGGTACCCGTGCTCACGTGCTGTTCCTTCAGTCGCTGTTGAGGTCGGCTCATGCCGGCCCGACCCCAATGTATGGGGCAATTCGCTCAGGTTGCAATGACGCGCCGCACAACGGCCTTTTTTGGTCGCGTTCGGCATGCCGCCGGAGCAAGGCTGCGAGCGAACAGGGGTCTTGCTCCCCGCCGCGCCCTCACGCATGAACGAGGGCGACAAGGAAAGCCGCAGGAGAGCCCTCGCCATGACGCAGTATGTAATCGACCCGCCGGCCGTGACGGCCGTCCCCGTGGCGGGCGGAGGGCTTTTTCCGGTACGCCGCGTCTTCTGCGTCGGCCGCAACTACGCCGAGCATACGCGCGAGATGGGCGGCGACCCCGATCGCGAGGAGCCGTTCTTCTTCACCAAGCCGGCCGATGCAGTGCTGATCAACGGCGCCGACATGCCCTATCCGACCAAGACTAAAGATCTACATCATGAGATGGAGCTCGTCGTGGCGATCGGCACCGGCGGCCGGGATATCGCCGAGGCCGATGCGCTTTCCCATGTCTACGGCTATGCCGCCGGTCTCGACATGACCCGCCGCGATCTCCAGGCCCAGGCCAAAAAGGGCGGCAAGCCCTGGGACATGTCCAAGGGGTTCGACCTCTCGGGCCCGGTCGGCGACATCGCACCCGCCAGCCATATCGGCCACCCCGCTGCGGGCAAGATTGAACTCGTCGTCAACGGCGTGCCGCGCCAGAGCTCGGACCTCGCCAAGCAGATCTGGAACGTGCCGGAAACGATCGCCTATCTCTCGGGACTCGTCGAACTCGCGCCGGGCGACCTGATCTTCACAGGCACGCCCGAGGGCGTGGCCGCGGTCGTCTCCGGCGATGTGCTCGAGGGCGAGATCGCCGGCGTCGGCACCGTCCGCACGCGGATCGTCTGAGCCACGTCCTGAGCGTCATTCTCGGGCTTGACCCGAGAATCTCGTCGCCGGCTAGCTGGTTTCCGAGATGGTGGGGTCAAGTCCGACCATGACGCAAGGCCTAACCGAACCCATTCTGCGCGAAAGTCACGACCATGACCCTCACCCCCGATGCCAGCGGCGTCTTCCCGATCGCGCCGACGCCGTTCAACCCCGATGGCACGCTCGACTGGGCCTCCACCGAGAAGCTGTTTGCCTTCTATGACGAAATCGGCTCGGACGGCACCACCGTGCTCGGCATCATGGGCGAGGCGCCCAAGCTGGAGCCGGACGAGTCCCTGCGCATCGTCAAGACGGCCGTCGCCGGCATGCCGGGCAAGCCGGTGATCGTCGGCGTCTCGGCACCGGGCTTTGCTGCCATGCGTTCGCTTGCTCGTCAGTCGATGGAACTCGGCGCCGCCGCCGTGATGATCGCGCCGCCGCCCTCGCTTCGCACCGACGACCAGATCACCGGCTATTACGCCCAGGCCGTCGAGGCGATCGGCACCGACATCCCCTTCGTCATCCAGGATTACCCGCTGACGCTTTCGGTCATCATGACGCCGGCGGTGATCCGCAAGATCGTCACAGACAACCCGTCCTGCGTGATGCTCAAGCATGAGGACTGGCCGGGGCTGGAGAAGATCTCGACGCTCCGGAGGTTTCAAGCAGACGGCTCGTTGCGGCCTATCTCGATCCTGACCGGCAATGGCGGGCTCTTCCTCGATTTCGAGATGGAGCGCGGGGCTGACGGCGCCATGACCGGCTACGCCTTCCCCGAACTGCTGATCGATGTCGTCACGCTGCAGAAGGCAGGCAAGCGTGACGAGGCCCACGACATCTTCGACACCCATCTTCCGCTGATGCGCTACGAGCAGCAGCAGGGCGTCGGCCTTGCGGTGCGCAAATACACGCTGATGAAGCGCGGCATCCTCAAGAGCGACGCCCAGCGCAAGCCGGGTTCGGCGATCAGTGCCGCGGCGAAGGCCGAGGTCGATTACCTTTTGTCCCGCGTCGCGAAGATCGATCCGCGCGCGGATATCTGAACCGCGTCATCCTCGGGCGCCGCACAGCGGCGACCCGGGGATCTCTCACAGGAGATGCTCGGGTCAGGCCCGAGCACGACGTAGTGTCCCCTCAATGGCCCTTATGCGCGCCGTGATCGGCGCCGCGGGCGCCGACCGCCTCGACCTTGAACTCGACCTCGACGGTGCCGGCCTTCTCGAAGGTCAGCGTTCCCTTGACGCGCTCGTCCTGCTTGAGCGGCTGCTTCAGCTCCATGAACATGATGTGGTAGCCGCCGGGCTTGAACTCGACCTTGGCACCCGGCGCGATCTCGACCCCCCCGTCGAGCGGCCGCATCGTCATGACGCCATTGGTCGTGGCCATTTCGTGCATCTCGGTGCGGCCCGCAATGGCGGGAGCCGATACGGCGACCAGCTTGTCCGCCGCCGAGCCGGTATTCTCGATGACGAGATAGCCGCCACCGACCTTGGCGCCGCCGGGGGTGGCGCGGCTCCAGGGATGGTCGATCTTCAGGGCGCCGGCCTTGTAGTCATGGGCGAGCGCAGCGCCGCCCAGCGACAGTGAGATCGCCACAGTGGCGAGGATGGATTTGGTCATGGGACTGTCCTGATCGAATGGGCGCGTCAATGCGCCAGAACGGTGGGGAGCGGCGCCACGGCCGATGTCATCAGCCGGCCGTTGCCGAAGAAGGGTTCTCAGAGCTGGCGGAGGGGGCCAGCGACGGGCGGCGCATGCGAGGGCGGCAAGCCCGGCTGCGGCGCCGGAGCGTCGGCTGCAGCGCGGATGGTCGCTGCGATGTCGGCGACGGGCACCCGGGTGAGCGCGATCGGCTCCGCCTGCCCCGGGCCGGCGAGAGCCGGATTGACCGGGCAGCCCTTGCAATGCTGCGGCTCGCCTGCCGGCTCGGGTGTATCCTGCCCCGGCGGCGTCAGCCCCGAGCAGAGCACGGCGCCCTCGATCAGGCCATATGCCGATGCGGCCGAGGGCGCGAGCGCCGATGCCAGCACCGCCAGAGCATAGACGACGGCCAGCCAGGCTCCGAGCACGGAGCGGCGCAAGCATCGCAGCAGATGCGTCTCGGCGGTCATGCGGGCAAATGGCCCGGAGCGGCCGGCAGCGTCAAGCGGCGACGGAGCCGCGGGGACAGGGGCGGCGAGGCAGAGAATATTCTTCTCCGGCAGAGGCGGCGTTGGGCAGGGTCATCCCAGCGCGGTCGTTTTTTTAAAAGAACAATCGAGTTGACAAACAGGACGCGCCACGCCAGATTGCGACCTGTCATTCGGCCTTGCCGGAAGGCCGCGGGGATTTGAGCGAGCAGCTTGCGCCGCGTCACCAAACGCTAAAGCGCCACGACGCGGTCGTGGGCTCCCATCGACAGGAGACGAACATGACCGGTACGATCCTTTGTCAGGCCCGAACGCTGATCCCACGCACACGCTGCTGTTGTCGATTCTGATCCTGCCATGAGGCCGCCGTTGCGGCTTCCCTGACCAGTCCGATCAGATGTCCACAAGCGCCGCAGACGCGGCGGGAGCGCAGCCATGACTACATTCCAGCACGATACCAGCCAGCACGCATCAACGCGGCAGGCCCGGAACCAACAGGCCTACATCATTGAGATCGGCGAGACCCAAGCCGGTCTCGTCAGCCGCCGTGGCGACGAACGCTATTTCACCTTCATCGCAGCGTCGTCGACCTTCCATGCGCTCGAAGGCCATCGCTTCGCCACGCCGGGTGCCGCCGAACTGGCCGCTCGCCAACTGGCCGCGCCCCGTCGCCACAGCGCGACGCGCCTGTCGTCCTGAGGTAGCAGCGACGTGCCTTTTGTTGCATTTCTGAGGTCATGATGAACGCCCCCGTGAATCCCGACGCCTTCCGCGTCGGAACCGTCCCAGAGCCGGACGCAGCCCCTCCGATCATCCGCTTCGCGCAGGTCGGTAAAACCTATGCCGGCCGTGGCGCGCAAGGCTCCGTCACGGCGCTGTCGGGCATCGATCTCGATGTGCCCAAGGGCGCGATCGTCGGCGTCATCGGTCGCTCCGGCGCTGGCAAGTCGACGCTGATCCGCCTCGTCAACGGGCTGGAGCGCGCCACCTCCGGTCGCCTCCTGATCGATGGCGAGGACGTCACCGACCTGACCGAGGCCGGCTGGCGGGCCCGGCGGCGCGCCACGGGCATGATCTTCCAGCATTTCAACCTGCTCTCCTCGCGCACGGTCTTCGACAATGTCGCCTTGCCGCTCGAGATCGCCGGCACGCCGAAGAGCCAGATCGAAGAGCGGGTCGCGCGCCTGCTCGATCTCGTCGGCCTCGCCGACAAGCGCGAGCGCTACCCCGCCGAGCTGTCGGGTGGGCAGAAGCAGCGCGTCGGCATCGCGCGAGCGCTCGCGAGCGAGCCGAAGGTCCTGCTCTGCGACGAGGCGACCTCGGCGCTCGATCCCGAGACGACGAAGTCGATCCTCGCGCTGCTGAAGCAGGTCAACCGCGATCTCGGCATCACCATCCTGCTGATCACCCACGAAATCCCCGTCATCAAGGAGATCTGCGACCGCGTCGCGGTGATCGAGGACGGGCGGATCGTCGAGGAGGGCGATGTCTTCTCGGTGCTGACCCGGCCGCGACACCCGACGACCGCGCGCTTCGTCGAGGCCGTCACCGGCGTCGAGCTGCCGGCCTATCTGGCGGGTCGCATCCATGCGCAGGGGCAGCCCGGCGACGACACCGTGATCCGCATCACCTTCACTGGCGAGAACGCGACGGCTCCCGTCATCAGCCGGTTGAGCTCGACCATCGGCGTCGACGTCAACATCCTCGCCGGGCGCATCGACGCCATCGCAGGCAGGCCCTTCGGCAGCCTTTTGGTCTCGGTGCCGACGCGGGAGCCGGAACTCGCCGCCGTACTGGACGCTCTCAACAGCCTCGAACTCAAGGCGGAGGTCATCGGCCATGTTTCCTGAGATCATCTCGCCCCAGATCCTCGCGCTGATCGGGCAGGCGACACTCGACACGCTGCAGATGGTGGCGATCGCCGCGGGCCTGGGCACGGTCCTCGGCCTGCCGCTCGGCGTCTTCCTCGCCACCAGCAAGAGCGGCGAGCTCTTCGCGGCGCCGGCCGTCAACACCGTGCTCGGCACGTTGGTCAACGCCACGCGCTCGACGCCCTTCATCATTCTCGTCGTCGCGATCATTCCCTTCACGCGGCTGATCGCGGGCACCTCGATCGGCACCAACGCGGCGATCGTGCCGCTGACCGTGGCGGCAACGCCGTTCATCGCCAGGCTGATCGAGGGCGCGATCCGTGAGGTCGATCAGGGCCTCGTCGAGGCCGCCCGCTCGATGGGCGCGACGCCGCTGCAGATCGTCCGCAAGGTGCTGGTGCCCGAGGCACTGCCTGCGATCGCACTTGGCCTGACGCTGGCCATCGTCAGCCTGATCGGCTTCTCCGCCATGGTCGGCACGGTCGGTGGCGGCGGCCTGGGCGACCTCGGCATCCGCTATGGCTATCAGCGGTTCATGCCCGAGGTCATGGCCGCCGTGGTCGCCGTCCTCATCGTCCTCGTCCAGACCGTCCAGACCATCGGCGATCATCTCGCCCGCCGGCTCAACAAGCGCCTGCGTCACGCCTGAACACCACGCCGTCGTCCCGCGCGACCGAAGGGAGACCCGGGACCCATTCCTGACCCTGGCCGACGAACGCTCCGGAATGGATCCCGGGTCTGCGCTTCGCTTCGCCCGGGACGACCCGTCACATCTCATCACGCCGCCAAAGGAGCTACCTGCATGTCCATCATCACCCGCCGGACCGCGCTCGCCGCCACGGCGCTTGTCGCGCTCACCCTCTCCATCCCCGCTTTCGCCCAGACGACGCAGGTCGTTCGCATCGGCGTGTCGCCCGGTCCTCACGCCGAGATCCTGGAGAAGGTGAAGCCTCTCATCGCCAAGAAGGGCATCGACCTCAAGATCGTCGAGTTCTCCGACTATGTCGTGCCCAATCAGGCGCTCGACGCCGGCGAACTGGAGGCGAACTCCTTCCAGAACCAGCCCTATCTCGACAACCAGGTGAAGGATCGCGGCTTCAAGATCGAGAGCGTCGGCCTGACCGTGAACTTCCCGCTCGGGATCTACTCGTCGAAGTACAAGAGCTGGGCGGACGTGCCGGACGGATCGTCGGTGGCGATCATGAACGATCCAACCAATGGCGGGCGGGCGCTGCTGCTGCTGCAGGACAAGGGCGTGATCAAGCTGAAGGACGGCGTCGGCTTCAAGCCGGGGCCGATCGACATCGTGGCGAACCCCAAGAAGCTGAAGATCGTCGAGGTCGAGGCGGCGCAGACCCCACGCACGCTCGCCGACGTGGCCGCCGCCGCGATCAACACCAACTACGCCGTCGACGCCAAGATCGAGCCGACCTCGGCGATCCTGCGCGAGGATCCCAAGGGCCCCTATGTCAACGTCATCGCCGTGCGCACGGCCGACAAGGACAAGCCCTGGGTCAAGGCGCTGGTCGAGACCTATCACACCCCGGAAATCAAGGCCTTCATCGCCGAGCGCTTCAAGGGCAACGTGCTCGCCGGCTGGTAACCCGGCCTCCCCACCTGGCCGCCAACGGCCGGGTGACTGCCCCGGATGCGAGCGCGTCCGGGGCTTTTTGTTGCTCCGTCATGCTCGGGCTTGACCCGACCATCTCGTAAACCAGCGTTCTCTCGTCAAGAGATTCTCGGGTCTTCGCTTCGCTGCGCCCGAGAATGACGCGGAGGCGCCATCTCAACGCACGATCTTCCCCAGCGCCAGGAACTGCGTCTCGCCCGACGAGTCGTCGACGCCGTCATTGTCGGTGACGACGAAGAGGTTGCCGTCCTTGTCGACCGTCATGCCCTCGACCTTGTCGAGGCCGTAGCCGCCAAGCTTCATCAGGTCGGGAGTCAGATCGCGCAGCAGCTTTTTCTCGACGGTCGGGATCGTGGCCGAGCCGAGAGCCGCCGGAGTCACCCCCTTGATGGAGAAGGTCGCGAGCGTCTTCACCGCCTTGGCGCCGAAGAGGTTGTCGCGCTCGATCACGGCGAATGTGTCGTTGCCGAGGAAGGTAAGCTCCGACAGGCCCATCCAGGCGCCCGACGCCGCCGTCGTCAGCGGGTAATGCAGCACGCCCCAGCTCTTGCTCGCCGGCTTGTAGCTCAGGATCTTGGCCTTGCCCTTCGGATCGTCCTTCCATTCGCGCTGCACGGCGAGCCAGACGGTCTCATCCGCGCCGGAGCCGGTCACGGCGACGCCCTCGAAGCCGAAGCGGGTCGCCTGCTTCGCCAATTCTTCCGGCAGCAGGATCTCCTCCTCGACCTCGCCCTTGGCGGAAACGCGCAGCAGGATGTTTGGGGTCGGCTTGTCCTTGTTCTCGGGGTTGCCCTCGGAGGCCAGCCAGAAGCCGCCCCCGACCCGGGCCGCGATCCCTTCGAGGTCGTAGGCCATGGGCTGACCGGCCTTGGTCACGGTGATTGCGCCGACGATCCGCGCCGGCTTCTGCGTGGCGTCGATCTCGAGGATGCGCGATGGCGCATAGGCGTTGTCGGTCACGGCATGCAGCCGGCCCGGCAGCGTCGCATGCGCGGAAAGACCAGACAGCGCGCCCCAGCCGATCGGCGCGCCGTCGACCTCCGTCGAGACGATGGTCGGATAGGCGGCCGGCGCCTCGCTGCGCTGATAAATCGTCACCGCCGAGCGCGCGCCGCCCTTGGCGACGAAATCAGCCTCCGATGCCGAGACGAAGAGATTGCGCTGCGGGATGGCGAGCAGCCCTTCCGGCGCGATTCCGCCCGGCAAAGCCTGGAGATAGCGCGGCGGCCGGCCCGGACCCTCGTCCTTGTAGACCAGGACGAGCGAGGCTCTCTCCAGCCCGACGAAGATCAGCCTGTCGCTGCCATAGGTGCCGACCTCGATGCCTTCCGGCTCGCTGCCCTTGGCGGCCGAGCGGCGCTCGGGGTAGTGGCCGAGCTGGATCGCGAGCCGATCGACGGTATTGCCGGAATCGAACTCGACCGTGCCGTCCTTGCGAAAGATCGTGAAGCCGCGCGAGCCGCCCTTCCAGTCGCCCTCATTGGCGGTGACGAAGCGGTCATTGTCGAGCCAGCGCACTGCGTCCGGCTCGCGCGCCACGCCCTTGAGCTCCTCGACCGGCTTGATCTGGCCGTCGCGGGTCTTGTCGATGCCCTTGAGATCGACCGTGCTGGCGGGGAAATGCGCCACCAGCTTACCGGTCCTGGTGTCGATGATGGCGAGGTGGTTATTCTCCTGCAGCGTCACCACGGCCAGCCCGTCCTGGTTGACGTCGACGAATTCGGGTTCGGGATCGGTCGGCTCGACCGCCGCGATGCCGGTCATGTCGACAACCTGCCGGGAGGCGCAGTCGATGCCGCCGTCCTTGATACCGATCAGCGTGACGTTGCCGGCGGGCAACTGCGGCAGCGCGCCTTTGTTGAGCTTCTCGTCGCGCTCGTTTTCGATCGCGATGACGATCTTGCTCTTGTCCTTCGTCAGCGTCACCGAATCGGGCTGGCCACCGAGATCGCAGGTCGCCACCACCTGCTTCGTCTTGAGATCGACGGTCGCGAGATGGCCGGCCGGCTCCTTGAAGTTATCCCCGGAGGTGACGACGGCCACGAAGGCCTTGTCGCCGAGGATCGTGACCGAGGTCGACTCGCCGCCGAGCGGCACGAAGCCGGCGGCCCTGGGCGCGTTGGCGGTGGTGATGTCGATCAGGCCCAGCGCCTTCTGTTCACCGTCGGTATAAGCCAGCAGCGTGCCCGCCTCGTTGGCGGCGATGATTTCGGCGACGGTCTTCTTCGAGGCGTCGCGGTCGGTCGGCAGGTTCAGGGGCACGGAGAATGTCGCGATGCGGTTGAACATCGGCTCGGCGAACGCGGTGCCGCCGAGCAAAACCGATGCAAGGGCCGCAAGAACGAAGGGGTTGCGCATGGGGCGATCCTGTCCGGCTGGAACATGAAATGGGCAGGCTGATCGGCTAGTCAGCCGAGACGACGGTTTCGTGACAGTTCGTCGGCTTCGTCCGGACAAAAGCGCCATCTGACATTGCCGACATCGCCCAGGCGTTGCCTGCGCGGCGCTCTTGTCGCTCCCCGGAGGCTCAGGGGGCCGGAAATTTGTTTGGAACCTTCAGCCTGCATGCAGGTTTTTCCGTCGCAAGCCGCAGGGGCGGCACGAAATTCGAGAGGATCACGACGATGGGTAGCACCATGGACAAGGTCAAGGGCATGGCCAACGAGGCCACCGGCAACGTCAAGCAGGCCGCTGGCAAGGCGATGGACAAGCCCGAGCTCGAGGCCGAGGGCTTCGCTCAGGAGCGCAAGGGCGAGGCCCAGCAGGCGCTCGGCAAGGGCAAGGATGCCGTCAAGAAGGTGGTCGACAAGGCCTGATTTCGATCAGAGCTTGACCAAGAACGGGCCGCCGCGAGGCGGCCCGTTTTGCTGTGCATTCACGCCGATGTTCAATCCGGGTCGTCATCCCGGGCGCAGCGCAGCGTAGACCCGGGATGACGCCGAGGATGTTGGCCGGTCGCGGAGCGATTCAGGCCGCCCCGCCGATGCCGCCGAGGAAGTCCTTCACCCGGCCGAAGAAGCCGGCGGCCTCCGGATGCGTCGCGCCTGAGCTTTCGCGCTCGAATTCCAGCAGCAGCTCGCGCTGCCGGGCTGTCAGCTTCTGCGGCGTCTCGACCACGACCTGGATGTAGAGGTCGCCGGTCTCGCGCGAGCGCAGCACGCTCATGCCCTTGCCCTTGAGGCGGAACTGCTTGCCGGTCTGCGTGCCCTCGGGAACCTTCACCCTGGCCTGCTCGCCGGTCAGCGTCGGCACCTCGATCTCGCCGCCGAGCGCCGCCGATGTCAGGCCGAGCGGCACGCGGCAGAACAAATCGGCGCCGTCGCGCTGGAAGATGGCGTGCGGCGCGATCGAGAGGAAGATGTAGAGATCGCCCGCCGGTCCGCCGCGCAGGCCGGCCTCGCCCTCCCCGGCAAGCCGGATGCGGGTTCCATCCTCGACGCCGGCGGGGATGTTGACCGAGAGCGTGCGCTCGCGGGTGACGCGGCCGGCGCCCTGGCAGTTCTTGCAGGGATCGTCGATGATCTCGCCGCGGCCCGAGCAGGTCGGGCAGGTGCGTTCGACCGAGAAGAAGCCCTGGTTGGCGCGGACGCGGCCATGGCCGCCACAGGTCGGGCATTGCCGGGACTTCGAGCCGGGCTTGGCGCCGGTGCCGGAACAGACCTCGCAGGCGATGGAGGTCGGCACGCGGATCGAGGCGTTCTTGCCCGCAAACGCATCCTCCAGCCCGATTTCGAGGTTGTAGCGCAGATCGGCGCCGCGCTCGCGGCCGTTGGCCGCGCGCGGCCCGCCGCGTCCGCCGCGCTCGCCGAAGAAGGAATCGAAGATGTCCGACATGAAGTCGGAGAATTCGGGACCTTGCTGGCCGCCGCCGTGCTCGAAGGCGGCATGGCCATGACGGTCGTAGGCTGCGCGCTTCTGGCCGTCGGACAGAACCTGATAGGCCTCGTTCAGCTCCTTGAACTTGGCCTCGGCTGCCGTGTCGCCGGGGTGGCGGTCTGGATGGCAGCCCATGGCGAGCTTGCGGAAGGCGCTTTTCAGCTCCGTCTCGCTCGCGGTCTTCGAGACGCCGAGGATTTCGTAATAGTCGCGCTTGGACATCAAACAGCGGCCCCTTCGTTTCCCCGCAGCATCAGGATCGGGCTCAAGCCCGGCCAGGATGCGCAAGGAAACGAGAATGTTTCGTCACGACGCATTCCCGTAACGAGATGGCCGGGTCAAGCCCGGCCATGACGTCGTCATTGAAGAGAAGAGGGCTCAGGCGCTCTTCTTCTTGTCGCCCTTGTCGTCGCTGACGTCCTTGAAGTCGGCGTCGATGACGTCGTCCTTCTTGGCGTCGGCCGATTCCGGCTCGCCGTCGGCGGCACCTTCCGCCTGGCTGGCGGCATACATCGCCTCGCCGAGCTTCATCGAGGCCTGCATCACATCCGTGGTGCGCGACGCGATCGTCTCGGCATTGTCCTCAGCCAGCGCGGCCTTCAGCGCCTCGACGGCCGTCTCGATCGCGCCCTTGTCAGCGGCGGAGACCTTGTCGCCATAGTCCTTCAGCGACTTCTCGGTCGAGTGGACCAGGCTCTCGCCCTGGTTCCTGGCCTCGACCAGCTCGCGACGCTTCTTGTCCTCGGCGGCGTTGGCTTCCGCGTCCTTGACCATCTTCTGGATGTCGGCGTCGGAAAGACCACCCGACGCCTGGATCCGGATCTGCTGCTCCTTGTTGGTGGCCTTGTCCTTCGCCGTCACCGAGACGATGCCGTTGGCGTCAATGTCGAAGGTCACCTCGATCTGCGGCATGCCGCGAGGGGAGGGCGGGATGCCCATCAGGTCGAACTGGCCGAGCATCTTGTTGTCGGCCGCCATCTCGCGCTCGCCCTGGAAGACCCGGATCGTCACCGCGCCCTGATTGTCCTCGGCGGTGGAGAAGACCTGGCTCTTCTTGGTCGGGATCGTGGTGTTGCGGTCGATCAGGCGCGTGAACACGCCACCCAGCGTCTCGATGCCGAGCGACAGCGGGGTCACGTCGAGCAGCAGCACGTCCTTGACGTCGCCCTGCAGCACGCCGGCCTGGATCGCGGCGCCGATGGCGACGACCTCGTCGGGGTTGACGCCCTTATGCGGCTCCTTGCCGAAGAACTGCTTCACGACCTCCTGGACCTTCGGCATGCGGGTCATGCCACCGACGAGAACGACCTCATCGATCTGGCCCGCCGACAGGCCGGCATCCTTGAGCGCCTTGCGGCAGGGCTCGATGGTGCGCTGGACGAGATCGTCGACCAGGCTTTCGAACTTGGCGCGCGACAGCTTGATGGCGAGATGCTTCGGACCCGAGGCGTCCGCCGTGATGTAGGGCAGGTTGATCTCGGTCTGGGCCGTGGTCGACAGCTCGATCTTGGCCTTCTCGGCGGCTTCCTTCAGGCGCTGCAGCGCGAGCTTGTCCTTCTTCAGGTCGATGCCCTGCTCGCGCTTGAACTCGTCGGCGAGATACTCGACCAGGCGCATGTCGAAGTCTTCGCCGCCGAGGAAGGTGTCGCCATTGGTCGATTTGACCTCGAAGACGCCGTCGCCGATCTCGAGGATCGAGACGTCGAAGGTGCCGCCGCCGAGGTCATAGACCGCGATCGTGCCGGCCTGCTTCTTGTCGAGGCCATACGCTAGAGCGGCGGCCGTCGGCTCGTTGATAATGCGCAGCACCTCGAGGCCGGCGATGCGGCCGGCATCCTTGGTGGCCTGGCGCTGGGCGTCGTTGAAATAGGCCGGGACCGTGATGACGGCTTGGGTGACGGCGGCGCCGAGATAGGCTTCGGCCGTCTCCTTCATCTTGGTCAGCGTGAAGGCCGAGATCTGCGAGGGCGAATAGTCCTTGCCGTCGGCTTCGACCCAGGCATCGCCAGCGGACGACTTCTTGATCTTGTAGGGGACGAGATTCATGTCCTTCTGCGTCATCGGATCGTCGAACGGACGGCCGATCAGGCGCTTGATCGCGAAGAAGGTACGCTCCGGATTGGTGACCGCCTGGCGCTTGGCAGGCTGGCCGACCAGACGCTCGCCATCGTCGGTGATGGCGACGATCGACGGCGTGGTGCGCGCGCCTTCCGAGTTCTCGATGACTTTAGGCGTAGAGCCTTCCATGACCGCGACGCAGGAGTTGGTCGTGCCGAGGTCGATACCGATAACTTTACCCATGGAGGGGATCCCTTTTAAATTGAGCAGATCGCCGACCTGCGGCGCTTGGCGCCACCTGCCGGCCCATGGACCGGTTCGCCCCCGCCTGTTGCGGCGAACGAAACCGGCATTCCACGTTTGACGGTCGTGAAACCGCCCCTTGGCGGCGTATATAGTGAGGGTGTTCCTACCCTTGCAAGACAGGCGAGCCGATTAAGAACCGCAGGCGGCTCAGGTTTTCGGTGCCACGGCTGATGCTTGCGCATTGCTGGGCAGTGTTGCGAATGTGCCCTTGCGCGCCGGCTCGCGACATTTCATGCAAAAGCGGCTGTTACAGTTCAAAACTGGGCGCTTCGTGACCAACCAGACGCATCTTGCCATCCGCTTTGCCGTTCTGGCCCTCGCCGGCTGGTCGCAGGCCGCGCTTGCGCAGCCGCTGCAATTGCCAGGCGCGCAGCCCTTCAATGCGCCGGGCACGCAGCAGGCCGCGCCGCCCTCCACCGGCGGGCCGGCCATCCCCCGGGCGCCGTCGATGCCGGCGATCAAGGTTGCGGGCGAGGATGCCATCATCGGGCGCCCGCTGCGTCACAATGGCGGCCTGGGCGAGGCCACGTTCGAGAAGACCGCAGGCGGCTTCGGGCTGAAGCTCACCGTCGACGGTTTCCAGGCGAGCAATCTCGTCGAGCCCTGCGCCGTCTCCTTCGGCGAAACGCCGCTTCCGGTTGTCTCTCTGGGTCGCCCGGCCGGCGTGCCGCGCTATCGGCTCGAGGCTCCGATCTGCCCGATCGTCTTCGACGTGCTCGACGGCGCCTTCCTCGTGGTCGAGCCGGCGCAGCCCTGCGTGGTCGAGGCCGCCGCCTGCCGGATCGATCCACGCGGCCTGTGGGGGCCCGATGCGCGCACGCTGCCCGCGCGTGCCAAGGAGATCGAGGCTGCACGCGGCGTCGCCGAGCGGGCGGTGCGCGAGGGTTACCGCACCTTGACGGCCAAGGCGGACGCGGTCGATCAACGCACGATCGCCCGCGAACAGGCGAGTTTTTCCGCCGAGCGCGAACTGATCTGCCGCTCCTATCAGCGCGAGGGCCAGATCGGCTTCTGCGGCGCACGCCTGACCGAGGCCCGGGCCGCGTCGATCCGCGCCCGTCTCGGCATCACCACCGAACCGGCCAAGCCTGCCGCCAAGCCGAGGCCGCGCCCGGCTGCGCCACCGGCCGGAGCCGGGCCGTTGTCGCTGACGCCGCAATAGCCGGTCGCGCCCAGCCTGCCATCTTCGGGACGATCGCTGACAGCCAGGCCACACGCATTGCACGCAGGTCGGCGCTGCCCGAGAATGGCCGAGATCAGCGGCTATACCGGCTTTCAGTCTCACTGCCTTGTCATTGGTGCCTGCTGTCACGATAGGGCATCTGTAAGCGGCACGCGGCTTTTGAAAAGGACGATGCAAGGCATGGCTCCGGCATTCCGCAACGGCTTCTTGCGCAAAACGGGACTGGCGCTCGCGCTGCTGGCGCCAGGTCTTCTTGCGCCAGGTCTGCTGGCGTCTGGTCTTGCCGTCGCGGCCGAATCCGCCGCCGTGTCCACGCCTCGGGTCACGGTGACGCTGCTGTCGAGCCGCGACGCGGTGGCGCCGGGCGAACGCTTCCAGGTTGCGCTCGTCCAGAAAATGGCGCGCGGCTGGCACACCTACTGGCAGAATCCCGGCGATTCCGGCGAGGCGACCCGTATCAGTTGGACGCTGTCGCAAGGCGCGACCGCAGGCGAGATCCAATGGCCGGCACCGCATGCGATTCCGGTCGAGCCGCTGGTGAATTTCGGTTTCGAGGGCACTTTGCTGCTGCCGGTCGAGATCGCGGTGCCCCAAGATGCCAAACCCGGCGAGCGCCTGACGCTGACGGCCAACGCGACGTGGCTGGTCTGCGAGAAGATCTGCATTCCCGAGGAAGGCGCCTTCACGCTCGATCTGCCGGTCGCGGCGGCCGCGATCGTCGATGAGGCCGCGCAGGCGCCCATCGACGCGGCGCGCGCCGCGCTTCCGGCCCCGGCCGGCTTCAAGGGCACGCTCGCCGGCGATGGCGAAGCGCTCGCTTTGACGCTGCCGGGGCTTTCCGGCCCGCCGAGCGAGCTGCGCTTCTTTCCGCTCTCCGACACGCTGATCGACCATGCGGCCAAGCAGGATGCGTCGGCTGGCCCCGAGGGCACGGTGCTGCGGCTCGCCCGTTCCAACGCCTTCAAGATCACGAGCGGCGAGGTCGCCGGCGTCCTGACCTTCAAGGAGGGCGGTCTTGCCCGCTCGCTCAGCCTCGTGGCGACCGCCGATCCCGCGCTGGTCACCAGCGCTGCCGGCTCTGCCGACGCCCTGCGGCCCGCGGTGGTGCGCATCCCGCTGCCGGTCGAGGGCGCCGACCTGACGCTCTGGGCGGCGCTGGTCTTCGCCTTCGCCGGCGGGCTGATCCTCAACCTCATGCCCTGCGTGCTGCCGGTGCTCTTCATCAAGGCGCTGGGCTTCGCGCAGCTGGCGCGCGCCAGCCGCGCCGAGGTTCGCGAGCAGGGCCTGCTGTTCCTCGCCGGCGTGATCGTCACCTTCTTGGCCCTGGCCTCGATGGTCATGGCGTTTGCGGCCCTTGGGTCCAGCGTCGGCTGGGGCTTCCAGCTGCAATCGCCACCGCTGGTCATCGCGCTGGCGGTGGTGATGACGCTGATCGGCCTCAACCTGCTCGGTGCCTTCGAGATCGGCACCTCGGCGGCCGGCGTCGGCCATGGCCTCGCCAGCCGCGGCGGGCGGCTCGGAGCCTTCATGACCGGCGCTCTGGCAGTGGTTGTCGCGACGCCCTGCACCGCCCCCTTCATGGGCGCAGCCGTCGGCTATGCGGTGACACAGCCGCCGGCACTGGGTCTGGCCGTCTTCCTGGCCCTGGCGCTCGGCTTCGCGCTGCCGGTGGTGGCGCTGTCCTTCGCGCCCGGCCTGCTGCGCCTGCTGCCCAAGCCCGGCCGCTGGATGCTGATCCTGAAGCAGGCTTTCGCCTTCCCGATGTTCGCCACCGCGATCTGGCTGATCTGGGTCGCCTCGGTGCAGGCGGGTCCGGGCGGGGTCTTGGCGGCTCTCGTCGCCGTGCTGGCGGCGGGCTTCGTCGTCTGGCTGGTCGGAGTCACGCGCGACACGGGCCGCGGCCGGATCCTGTCCTCGGCGCTGGCCGTCCTCGTCGTCTTCGCGGCCGGCTGGTTCGTCGTCCAGAGCGCCGCGCCGGAGGCGACGACGGACGCCCGCGCGGGCGACATCCAGGCCTGGACACCCGAGCGCGTCGCGGCCTTGCAGGGCGAGGGGCGGCCCGTCTTCGTCAACTTCACCGCAGCCTGGTGCATCACCTGCCTCGCCAATGAGCGCGTCGCGCTCTCGCGCCAGGAGGTCAAGGACGCCTTCGCGGAGCTCAAGGTGAATTATCTCAAGGCCGACTGGACCAACCGCAACAGTCAGATCGCCCAGGCGCTGGCCGAGCAGGGCCGGGCCGGCGTGCCGCTCTATCTGTTCTATCCCGCCAGCAAGGGCGGCCAGCCCGAGGTACTGCCGCAACTGCTGACGCCGGACATGCTCGTCACCGCCGCCCGGCGCGCCGCCGGCAAGGAGTTGAAGACCGCTGCCCGCTGAAAACGTGATCCATGAAGCCCCGCGTGAAGCCCGAAGACAGGAGACAGTCGTGAAAGCCCATCTGACCCGCCAGACTTTCATCGCCGGCCTTGCCCTCGCCAGCCTTTCATTCGGCGCGACAGTCGCGCTCGCGCAAGGCTCAGCCAAGGTCGGCGCGCCCGCGCCTGTCTTCCAGGCCGTCGATGCCGACGGCAAGACACGCAGCCTCTCCGAATTCGCGGGCAAGACCGTGATCCTGGAATGGACCAATGCCGACTGCCCCTATGTCCGCAAGCATTACAACAGCGCCACCATGCAGACGCTGCAGAAGGACATGACCAGGGAGGGCGCAGTCTGGCTTTCGGTCGTGTCCTCGCCGGTCGGCGAGCAGGGCCATGTCGAGGGCCCGCAGGCCAAGGAGCTGACCGTGACGCGCGATGCGGCGCCCACAGCCGTGCTGCTGGACCCCGACAGCAAGGTCGCCCGCGCCTATGGCGCGACCACCACGCCGCACATATACATCATCGATCCCAAGGGCACGCTCGCCTATATGGGCGCGATCGACGACAAGCCCTCCTCCAACGCGGCCAGCCTCACCGGCGCCAAGAGCTATGTCCGGCAGGCGATGGCCGAACTCAAGGCCGGCAAGCCGGTCTCCGAAGCCGCGACGAAGGCCTATGGCTGCGCGGTGAAATACGCGCCGGTCTCGTAAGGGCCGGCGGCTTAGCCACGCGCGGGAGGCTCAGCGTCCCGCGCGGCGGAGGTCTTCGTTTCGAGCGCTACCCGATGATCGCCGCGTCACTTCGTGATCGCGTCGATCTCGGCCAGCTCTTCCGCCGTCAGCGCCCATTCGGCGGCCTTCACATTCGCCGCGATCTGCTCCGGCCTGGTGGCGCCCGCGATGACGCTGGAAATGATCGGCTGGGCTGCGAGCCATGAAAAGGCGAGTCCGACCAGGGTCTTAGCCCTAGCCTCGCAGAAGGCGGTGAGCTTCTCGGTCTTCTCCCAGTTGGCCTCGGTCAGGACCTCGGCGGCGCGCGGCGCCTCCCTGGTCATGCGCGCGCCTTCGGGCATCGGCGCATTGCGCTTGTATTTTCCGGTGAGCAGGCCGTTGGCGAGCGGGAAATAGGGCAGAAGGCCCATGCCGTAATGCGTGGCGGCCGGGATGAGATCCGATTCGGCGCCGCGCTTGAGCAGGCTGTATTCGTCCTGGGCCGAGGCGAAGCCGGTGACTCCGAGATCGCGCGCGCTCCAGGCCGCGTCGGCGATCTGCCAGGGCGCGAAATTCGAGCAGCCGATGTAGCGCACCTTGCCCTGGCTGATCAGGTCCTCAAGCGTCCGCAGCGTCTCCTCGACCGGCGTCAGCGGATCGAACCGGTGCATCTGGTAGAGGTCGATCCAGTCGGTCCTGAGCCGCCTCAGCGAGGCCTCGACCGCATTCATGATGTAACGGCGCGAACCGCCCTTCATCGTGCCCGCATCGTTCATGTCCATACCGAACTTGGTCGCCAGCACGATGTCCTTGCGGCGCGCGCCGAGCAGCGTGCCCAACACCGTCTCGGAGCCGCCGCGGTTGCCGTAGATATCGGCCGTGTCGAACAGGGTGATGCCATGCTCGATCGCCGCATCGACGACCTTGGCGGCCGCAGCGTCGTCGATCCGCCCACCGAAATTGTTGCAGCCGAGGCCGACGAGCGAAACGCGCAGGCCCGAGCGGCCGAGATTACGGAACTGCATGAAAGGCTCCTTCTGCCGAAGGCAGCACAGGACCAGAGGGCCGCCACCGCGGCAAGCGCTCGGATGGCCGGCACCACTGCTCGGCACGCAAGGCGCGCGCCGGCAGCGTCTCCCCTGCGAAGCGAGATGGTGCCGCTCCCGGGGATGTCTGCCGGGCTCACCGTTCAGGCGATCGACCGTGAGGCGATTGATCCAGCGCAAGATGGCGGCGGCACATTCGGGCACACTGCGCGATCACAACAACGAGCTGGAGACCACCATGCTCCCATCCATCAAGAGTGTTTTCGTCGCCTTCACGGAAGAGGGCCGCAGCGAGCACAGCAGCGCGCTGGCCTATGCCATGTCGCTGTCGCAGCAAGCGGGCGCGCATCTCACCTTGCAGGCGGCCTCGATGCGTTATGGCGTGCCAGGCTCCCTGGTCGGCGCCTTCGGCGCAGAGCTAATCAACCGCGAGAACCGCCGGATCAGCGAGCTTGCCGATGCGTTCGCGGACAAGGCCCGGGGGCGCGCGGACCTCGCCGGCGTGACCTGCATGATCGAGACACCCTCGCTGATCTACGCCAATCTCTGCGACCGCCTGCTCGCGCATGCGCGCGTCCATGACGTCAGCATACTCGATCTGGAAAAGGATCCGGTGCAGCGCGACCGGGGGTTGATCGAGGCGGCGCTGTTCGACAGCGGTCGACCGGTGGTGATCGTTCCGCCCGGCTGCGAGCAGTTCTCGGCCAAGCGCATCCTGATCGCCTGGGATGGCGGAACCTCGGCCGCGCGCACGGTGGGCGACGCGATGCCGTTCCTGAGGGAGGCCGACGAAGTCGAGATCCTGACCGTCAGCGGCGAGAAGGATTTGTCCAGCAGCCTCGGCGGCACCGACCTCGCACCGCATCTCGCGCGGCATGGCATCAAGGTCACGGTCCGCAACGTCGCGCTCACGCAGCCTGATGTCGCCAGCGAGATCCGGCAAGCGGCTGGGGCCTTCGGGGCGGATCTCGTCGTCTGCGGCGCCTACAAGCACTCGCGCCTGCGCGAATGGCTACTCGGCGGCGTGACGCAGTCGCTGCTGCGGGACAGCACCCTGCCGATGCTGATGAGCCACTGACACAGGCCAGGCTGCGCCGCCTCCGCGGGCCGGCCCGACCAACGACAAAGGGCGAGCCTTGCTGCTCGCCCTCGTGAATGCGATCGGCCCGTGGGGTCGATCAGGCGACTTCCTGCTTCATCTTCGACGAGCGCTTGCGCTCGTTGGGGTCGAGAACGCCCTTGCGCAGGCGGATCGACTTCGGGGTGACCTCGACCAACTCGTCATCGTCGATCCAGGCCAGCGACCGCTCCAGCGTCATGCGGATCGGCGGCGTCAGGCGCACGGCCTCGTCCTTGGAGGTGGTGCGGATGTTGGTGAGCTTCTTGCCCTTGAGCACGTTCACCTCGAGATCGTTCTCACGGGTGTGCTCGCCGACGATCATGCCCTGATAGACCTTCCAGCCGGGCTCGATCATCATCGGACCGCGATCCTCGAGGTTCCACAGCGCATATGCCACGGCTTCGCCGGTCTCCATCGCGATCAGCACACCGTTGCGGCGCCCGCCGATCTCGCCCTTGTAGGGCATATAGGCGTGGAACAGGCGGTTCATGATCGCGGTGCCGCGCGTGTCGGTCAGCAGTTCGCCCTGATAGCCGATCAGGCCGCGCGTCGGGGCGTGGAAGACCAGCCGCAGGCGATTGCCGCCGGAGGGACGCATCTCGAGCATGTCGGCCTTTCGCTCGGACATCTTCTGCACGACGACGCCGGAATGCTCCTCGTCGACGTCGATGATGACCTCCTCGATCGGCTCGAGCAGGGCGCCGTTCTCGTCACGGCGCAGCACGACGCGCGGACGCGAAACGCCGAGCTCGAAGCCCTCGCGGCGCATCTGCTCGATCAGGATCGCGAGCTGCAATTCGCCGCGGCCCGAGACGATGTAGCTGTCCTTGTCGGTCGATTCCTCGATCTTCAGCGCGACATTGCCCTCGGCCTCCTTGAGGAGCCGGTCGCGGATGACGCGGGTGGTGACCTTGTCGCCCTCGGTGCCGGCGAGAGGCGAATCATTGACCATGAAGGTCATCGACACCGTCGGCGGATCGATCGGCTGGGCCTTGATCGGGGTCTCGACGGAGGGGTCGCAGAAGGTATCGGCGACGGAGCCCTTCACCAGGCCGGCAATGGAGACGATGTCGCCGGGGATGGCTTCCTCGATCGGCGTACGCTCGAGACCACGGAAGGCGAGAATCTTGGTGATGCGGCCGCTCTCGACCAGCGTGCCGTCGCCCGAGAGCACCTTGATCTGCTGGTTCGGCTTGGCCGAACCCGAGACGACGCGGCCGGTGATGATGCGGCCGAGATAGGGGTTGGCTTCCAGAAGCGTCCCGAGCATGCGGAACGGACCTTCCTCGATGCGCGGCTCGGGCACATGGCTGAGGATCAGGTCGTACATCGGGGCGAGGCCCTGGTCCTGCGGACCGGCCGGGTCATGGGCCATCCAGCCCTGCTTGCCCGAACCGTAGAGGATCGGGAAATCGAGCTGCTCGTCATTGGCGTCGAGCGCGGCGAAGAGGTCGAAGACCTCGTTGATGACTTCGGTGACGCGGGCGTCGGGCTTGTCGACCTTGTTGATCGCCACGATGGGGCGCAGGCCGAGCTTCAGGGCCTTGGAGACCACGAACTTGGTCTGCGGCATCGGACCCTCGGCCGCATCGACCAGCACGATGGCCGAATCGACCATGTTCAGGATGCGCTCGACCTCGCCGCCGAAATCGGCGTGGCCTGGGGTGTCGACGATGTTGATGCGGACATCCTTCCAGACGACCGAGGTCGCTTTGGCGAGAATGGTGATGCCGCGCTCCTTCTCCAGCTCGTTGGAGTCCATCACGCGCTCGATGACGCGCTGGTTGTCGCGGTAGGTGCCGGACTGCTGCAGGAGCTTGTCGACGAGCGTGGTCTTGCCGTGGTCGACGTGGGCGATGATGGCGATATTGCGCATGGACATGCGGGCAGGGGCCTTTTTCATGGCCACAAGCCGGCGAGGATCGAAGCCCTGCCGGCGCAGCCCGTTCTCGAGGAAAACTGGAATTCGCTGCGCTGCACATAAACGTTGACGGGCGTTCCGGCAACCATGCACCGCGATTTTGACCACCACAGGGTGAATCAGGCCGTCAGCCTCGCGCGTCGGCAGCCTTGCCAGCCGTCCATGACAGTCCGAAGGCGATCGGCAGCCACAGGAAGAAATAGTGCATGTTCACGAAGGAAAACGGGTTGGGGAGGTCCGAACCCATATAGCCGAAGCTGAAGATCAGCATGCTGGCGCAGAAGAAGGACAGGCTTGGGTCGATGCGTTCGAGATGCCGGCAATAGGCGAAAACCAGCATGAGGGCCGCGATCACAGCCGGAATGCCGAAGAACATCGCCGTGCCGAACAGGCCGTTATGGGCATGCACCAGAACCGGATCGTCGAAGCGGAAGATCGGCGTCAGGCCGAAAACCGGACGCTGCCCGACGAGTTCGACCACCGTGGCCCAAATCTGCATGCGGGCCGAGGGGCGGCAGAAATTCATGGCATCGGTGCAGATCAATGATCTCAGCCAGGGGTCGAGCACGATCAAGGCCGTGATCGCGCCCCAGGCCAGCATCGCCACCATGAAAAGGCGCCATCCAGTTGCCCGACAGGGCAGGAGCATCGCGGCGAAAGCGATCAGCGCGGCCAGGATCGGCCCCCGGCTCTGGGTCATCGCCACCACGACGAGAATCGGCAGGATGGCGCAGGCCACCAAGGCGATGAGCTGTCCTGAGCGAGGGCGCGGCGCGTCCTTCCACAGCACGACCGCCGCGATCAGGGCGACGCAGAGCCCGCCGGCGGCCGGAATCGGATTGCCGGCCCGGCCGAGCGGCATCAGCCGCTCGCTGAAGGCCAACCCGGCGGAGACATGCAGCACCAGCGTCAGCACGGAACTCAGGGCGGCAGCGGCCAGCAACGCGCCGCAGATGAAACGCAGCCCGCAGCAGGCCAGGAGCCGACGCCCGGCGAGCAGGACGAGCGCCAGCAAAGCGAAGCTCGCCAGCGCCTCGCCGGCCGGGCCAGGCGCCGCGCGGTTGACCACCAGCCCCAGCGCCGTCCACGCGGCAAGCCCGCCGATCGCGGCCAGCCCAAGCATCAGGGCGCGCGGCAGGCGTTCGCGCAGCAGGGTCGGATCGCTGAGCACGATCATCACCAGCCCCGCGATCATCAGCTTGGCGGAGGTGTTCTTGGCGATCAGATAGGCGGCGGACAGCAGCAGCGCGAAGCCCGCGACGCAGATCGCGTCACGCCCGACGAAGCGCGGCAGCCGCGCCGATATGAGAGGAAGCGCCATGCTCAGGCGCCGACACCGTTGAGGGCGACCGTCACCGATGCGGATTCCGCGGCAGCGATGATGGCCTCGGCCGCGGCGACCGGGTCGATCGCGAAGGACTGCTTGGCGCCTTCCGGGCCGCCCAGGATCGGGACCAGATCCGCCCCGCCCTCGCCCGACCAATGCAGCACGACGCTCTTACGGGCGTTTTCCGCCATCAGTTCGACCACGACGGCACCGGGTTTGCTGAAGATCGTGTTGACCAGCGCCGCGCCATGGACGGCGGCGACGACATCGGCGCCCGCAACCGCAGCGACCTGCTCGGCATGGTTGTTCCAGGCTGGCTCAAAGATCCGGAAGCCGGCCTTTTCGAGGAGCGCGACCAGTTCGTCCTCGCCGGCGACCACGCGCAGGCGGTGGCCACGACGCCTGAGATAGAGCCGCGAGGCGGCGGGCGGTGGCGGCTGATCGGCATAGGCCGCATCGAAAATGGCGCGCGCGGTGCCGATCGCCTGCGGCACGCCGTAGATGCGCTCGATATTGGGGCAATGGCTGCGCGCATAGAGATAGCGGTCGGTCGCGACATGCTGCGTCGGCTTCAGCACGAGCTGGCGGATCGGATAGCCGAGCGCCTTCAGCCCCTTGAGAAACGCCGTGACCAGCGGCGGATGGCCGGCCGTGACCACGACCGTCTCCTCCTGCCTGTCGATGGCCCCAATGCGGACGGCTTCGCAGATCGGCATCAGAACGTCGGTCAGCAGGTGGGTGTAGTGGAACACCGGCGGGATCGCGATGCAGCGCGCCTTCACCTCGATCCGGTTCAGGCCGATCGGCGCGGGATAGCAGAAGGCCCAGCGCGCCTTGCCCTGCTGGCCGAGCGAAATCTGGCTGCCTGTGGCGGCATCGGCCGGCGTGATCGTATGGCCGGGGATCACCACGCCGCTGATCTCCGCGATCATGGTGCGGGTCGTGTCCAGGGCGCAGGCTGTCTCCAGCGGGTTCATCACGTCGACATTGTATTGCGAGACGACGGCCAGGGCGGCCGCGTGCTCGGGCTCGTAGAGATGGTGCCGGTGGCTCTGGTCGCTGATCACGCGCACGCGCTCGG
Organism: Allobosea vaviloviae; assembly: GCF_001298265.1. GTDB lineage: Bacteria > Pseudomonadota > Alphaproteobacteria > Rhizobiales > Beijerinckiaceae > Allobosea > Allobosea vaviloviae_B. The sequence goes on from NZ_LGSZ01000048.1 coordinate 455,007, forward strand.
TAGGCCAGACGAAATCCGGAAAGAAGCCGGCAGCGCGGCGCAGCGCGGGATGCCAGCCGAGCAGGGCGTTGCTGAGCCTGAATGCATGCGGCTTCATGTCGAGCAGGCGGTTCAGGAAAGTGTGGTGCCGAGCCAAGCAGGTCTCCCGCGGATTGTTCGTCTCGTCCGGCGAAAGCCTTGGGGCCAAAAGCCTTTGGGGCGGCTCGCATGCAGGGCGTCAGAGGCCGGAGGTCGTGGCCCTGATCTTCGCCTCGATGACAGCACGGCTAACCTGATCGAAGACCAAGCGGTAAGCAGCTATGGCGGATGAATCAAGATCGCCCTGTCCGAAATCGCTGAGCACCTCGAGCAGGATCGCATCGGCCTGCGCGCGGCAGAGGTCGAGCGTCTCGACGTCGGAGGTCCCGCGGATCACAGGCAGCAGGGCCAGAAGCTGGTCGAGCCCCATCATCGCCCGCTTGCGCCGCGCGGCGCTTTCGCGGCCGAGCAGCCCGGCCGCGCCGGTGCCCAGCAGGGACAGCCCCATCACGCCGAGATAGAACCAGTCGCCATAGCGCTCGAAGAAGGTCTTCTGCTCACCGTCGATGAAGGCGGCGGCGCCGGCATGCACCGGCAGCGGCGAGTCCTTGTCGGTCGCGGGCGTCTCCAGCCCCTGGATTTGCGGCAATTCGGCCGCGAGCGTCACACGCAGCGCCAGCAGGGCGCTCACGAGGCTGCCGACGATGTCCTCGTCGAGATCCTGGGAGGCGACCAGACGCGAGGTGATCGCGATCGTCGGCAGGTTTTCCGCTGGCCGGGGCGGATCGCCACCGAGCGCGCCCCTCACGATCTCGCCGGTTTCGATGGCGCGGACCCGCGCGGCCAGCGCATCGGCTTCACGGATCGGGATCAGCACGGGATCCTCGCCCCAGGCCGAGCGCAGTCGGCTGGCGCCGTCGCCGCTGGAGCGGGCGCCGACCGCGTTGATCGAAAAGAAGGCGTCGATGCGCCGTTCCTTGGCCGCGGGAACCACCTCATCTGGCGTCAGGCCGACGATGGTGACCTCGTCTTGCCCGACCTCGTATTGCGCCAGCACCAGCTTCAGCAGCGCGATATTGCCTGCGGGATTGCGCACCACGCCGACCCGGCGGCCGCGCAGGTCCGCGATGCGACCGATGGCGCTGTCCTTGTCGGTGATCAGGAAGGGGAAGGAGCGGCGCGTGATCAGCGCCGTATCGGCCTTGGCCGGCAGGGCGATGTCGGGGCGGACGATGGCGAGTTCGGCGTCGCCGTCATCGACCTTCTTCGCGCTCTCTTCGGACCCCTCGGTGAGGATGAGCCTGAGCCTGATCTGGGATTTCTCGCGGTTCAGCCCCTGGACGAAACCCGCCGCCATGCGGGCATCCTCGGAGCTGATCGGGCCGACCGCGAGGCGCAGCGTCCGCGGCTGGCTGACGACGTAGAAAACCGCTGCGGTGATGCCGGACAGCGCCAGCAGACCCGCCAGGATGGTGAAGCCGCGTCGCCCCTTGCCGAACAATCCGCCCCGCCCTGCTTTGCCGCGGCCCATCGCCGTGACGCCCCAGCATTGCTTCGCCTGCCATCATGTCGCAAGTGCGGCGCGTCTCGCGTTCATGCTATGGCGACGCCATGAACCCAGCCTTCGCGCCCCTCACGATCAAGATCTGCGGCCTGTCGACGCCGGAGACGCTGCGCGCTGCGCTCGACGCAGGCGCGGACATGGTCGGCCTCGTCTTCCATCCGAAAAGCCCGCGCTTCGTCACGACGGCGCGCGCGGCCGAACTCGCGGCCATGGCGCGCGGACGGGCTGAAATCGTGGCGCTCATCGTCGATCGCGATGTCGGCGAGACCCGCGCACTCACCGAGGCGCTGAAGCCCGACTGGCTGCAATTGCACGGGCAGGAGACGCCGGAGCAGGTCGCGGCCATCAAGACCGCGACGGGCCTGCGCGTGATGAAGGCGCTCGGCGTGGGCGGGGCGCATGATCTTGCCGCGATCGCGGCCTATCAGGGCATCGCCGATCGCATCCTGCTCGATGCCAAGCCTCCCAAGGACGCCGCCTATCCCGGCGGACATGGCAGGCCGTTCGACTGGGGGCTGCTGGCCGCGCTCGACCCGGCTTTGGGCTTCATGCTATCGGGCGGGCTCGACCCGGCGAATGTCGCCCAGGCCATCGCCATGGCGAGGCCGTGGGGCATCGACGTTTCGTCGGGGGTCGAAAGCGCGCCGGGCGTCAAGGATATCGGCGCGATCAGGGATTTCGTCGCCGCGGCACGGGCCGCGTCGGCAGCAGCGACAGCAGAGGCAGGCCGGACATGAACGCGCCCCAGACCCCCAACACCTACCGCACCGGCCCCGATGAGAACGGCCGCTTCGGCATGTTCGGGGGCCGCTTCGTCGCCGAGACGCTGATGCCGCTCGTTTTGTCGCTGGAGCAGGCCTACGAGGCCGCCAAGGTCGATCCAAGCTTCCAGAAGGATATGGCGAGCTTCCTCAAGCACTATATCGGCCGGCCCTCGCCGCTCTATTTCGCCGAACGCATGACGGAGCATCTCGGCGGCGCGAAGATCTATTTCAAGCGCGACGAGCTGAACCACACCGGCGCGCACAAGGTGAACAACGTGCTCGGCCAGATCCTGCTGGCGCGCCGCATGGGCAAGAAGCGCATCATCGCCGAGACCGGCGCCGGCCAGCACGGCGTCGCCACCGCGACGCTGTGTGCCCGCTTCGGGCTGGAATGCATCGTCTATATGGGCGCCGTCGACGTCTCCCGGCAGGCGAGCAACGTCTTCCGCATGAAGATGCTGGGAGCGAGCGTCGTGCCCGTCGAATCCGGCACCAAGACGCTCAAGGACGCGATGAACGAAGCGCTGCGCGACTGGGTGACCAATGTCGCAACCACGTTCTACTGCATCGGCACGGCGGCCGGCCCGCATCCCTATCCCGCCATGGTCCGCGATTTCCAATCCGTCATCGGCAACGAGACCCGGGAGCAGATGCAGGAGGCCGAAGGGCGCCTGCCGGATTCGCTGATCGCCGCGATCGGCGGCGGCTCGAATGCGATCGGCCTGTTCCATCCCTTCCTGGACGATCCGTCAGTGAGGATGTGGGGCGTCGAGGCCGCGGGCCACGGCCTCTCGACCGCCCAGCATGCGGCGTCGCTGACCGGCGGGCGGCCCGGCGTGCTGCATGGCAACCGGACCTATCTGCTGATGGACGATGACGGGCAGATCAAGGACGCGCATTCGATCTCGGCGGGGCTCGACTATCCCGGCATCGGCCCCGAGCATGCCTGGCTGCATGATTCCGGCCGCGTCAGCTATATCTCGGCGACCGACCAGGAGGCGCTGGACGCGTTCCAGCTCTGCTCCAAGCTCGAGGGCATCATCCCGGCGCTGGAGCCGGCCCATGCGCTGGCCAAGGTGATCGAATTGGCGCCGAAGCTGCCGAAGGACCACCTGATGGTGATGAATCTCTGCGGTCGCGGCGACAAGGACATTCCTCAGGTCGCCGAGATTCTTGGCGGAATGTGACCGGACACGTCGTCCGCAACGCAGAATATCGCCCCCCCCTCTCGACTCTCCGCGGCAAACCGGCAACCATGGGTTGTCCCGGCCCTGCCGGTCCGGGGCCGTTGTGTTGCGTGGGGCGGGACCGGGCCATTGGGGGGCAGCGGGGGCGACGGGCATTTCGACGAGCGCGGCGAGGCCTCGGGCGGCCTGCCGGTGGAGATCGCTTTTCTGTCGCGCCACGGCGTCGCGCCATCCGGCCTCGCCTTGGTCGCGCAACGCGCCGGCCGCAACGGCACCGAGCCTGCCCGGGAGCTCCTGGCACTCGGCCTGATCAACGAGGACGGCTTCTATCGCGCCTTCGCCGCAGAGCTCGACCTGCCTTTCCATGCCGGCGACTTCGACCTCGTTTCGGGCGGCGACTATGGCGCGATCCTGCGCGGGGGCATCGCGCCCGTCACTGGCGATGCCACGCCGAGCCTGCGCTTCATCCTGGCGCCCGAGGGGCCGGCGCTGCGCCGGATGCTGGAGGCCGGTCCGCGACAGCGCAACGATATCGCCGTCGTCACGCCGCGACGCTTCGGCGAGGCACTTCGACGTGCCAATGCTGCGACGCTCGCCATCCGCGCGGCCAATCTCGACACAGCGGGGCTGGCGCGCGACAGCGCCCGCACCGGCACCAGCCGCGGCCAGCGCATCACGGCCGCCATCGCGGCGGCGGGCACGGCAACAGGCGGGGTCTTCGCACCGCTGGAGACGTTCTTTTCCGTCGCGCTTTTGCTCGGGCCGGTGTTCCTCGGCCTGATCCTGCTGCGCCTGGCGGCGGCGATCGAGCGGCCCGCCCCCGATCTCTGGCGCCAGCAGCGCTGGCGCGTCGATGACAGCCGCCTGCCGGTCTACACCGTCGCCGTGCCGCTTTATCGGGAAGAGGCGGTGCTGCGCCAGATGCTGCGCGCCCTGTCTGCGCTCGACTATCCGGCATTAGGTAGCAAACTCACCCGCTGAGAATCCCAACAATCTCAGGGTTCAAGTGAGAACATACACAGAAAATTGGATCTCAGAGAATTTGGAGCTTCACAGAGAATGTGCGGTGACGTAGGTAAGGTGTCATGAGCACAGACCTCACATTGATTCGA
>NZ_LGSZ01000052.1 GCF_001298265.1 Allobosea vaviloviae
GCCTGTCGTAAAGTATAGATGATGATGTAGATGGATGTTTTTTTTTTTCACGCAAAAGACGGCATCCAAGAGGACGCCGATCCTGGTGGGCCCGAGATTTTTTAAAAGGGCCAGGGGCTGGGGTGGGGGGCAGTGCCGCTCGACGAGACGATGACGGACAAAGCTCCGGCTTTCCGGCCCCCCATCCCTAACCCTTCCCCACCGCAAGCGGGGGGAAGGGAATGAGCTTGAACTGCAAGCCACCGCCGCTCTCGCACATGCGGCACCCTTGACGACTCAGAGCTGTCGCGCGATTCCGCCGCCGCTTGCGGGAGAGTGTTGCGGATGCGGTTGGCGATTGTTGCGGTGGTGATGGCGACGAGCGGGATCGCTCACGCTCAGGACGGCGCGCATATGATGACGCTGGCCGAGGTCAGGCAGCGGCGGGCGGAACTGGCAGGCCTGTTCGTACGCGTCGAGAACGTCACGATCTCCGGATTCTCGATGGCGCGCGGCGGCCTTGCCAGCGATTCCAGCGGCGGTGTCCGTCTCGACGATTCCGGCATGCCCACGGACACGATCAGCTATCTCGAACGCAACTGCGCGAAGCCCGGCACCTCGGCGTCAACAGCCTGCCGCGGCGCTCTGGAGTTCACGGTCGCCGCGACGCATGGCGCCTTCACCATCAGCGACGCGCAGTTCATCCCGCAGCGCTGACTGGTTGCAGCCTACCATGGCGCAACGCATCCCGTGGCAAGGCCGCCGATGGACCACTCATCTCACGAAATGTCCCAGCATAGGTACATAGCGACCAAGCTGCGACGACTGCCTGTATAGCTGCTCGCGATGGCTTGCGAGAAAAGGGATTCTCTTCTCGATTTCTGACGTAAATGGCGTCCCAAAAAGCCGGAGGAGATTGAACGGCCACAGTCCCGCAGGCACCATTTCCAATGTCGCACGCCTGAACCTGTATCCCTCCCCGAATACTACCGCAAAATTGGAGCCATCGGGATTGAGAACGCGAGCGGTCATGGGGTCGCTCAGGTCAGCAAAGGTTACCATGGTGGGAATTCGGTTACCCACAAGCGGCCGCTTCTCGCGCCATTTGGGAGCCTGCGAGAACCAGCCGCCGTCAGCCCCTCCCCCCTTGAACCCCAAGGCGCGCGGAGCGGTATCGTAGATATCGACCCCTTGGCCTTTGGGTCCGTAAGCCATCAAACCGATCAAGGCTTGCCCGTTGGGGAGCGACACGAAGATCGCCTCGCCGTGAGCACTGCAGCCCCCGGTCATCGAGCGAAGGGCGCTGATAGGCTCCGAACAGAAGACCGACCAGACCGATGAGCCGCTGCGCGGTCCATCCGGAGTCTCGACCTCCAGCGTGATACGAAAACGGTGCTCATAGGTCGGCTGCAGAAATACCGCCCACAGCACCGCGGCTACCACGGGGAATCCCACCAGCCAGCGCAGCATGGTCACTCCAGACGCTCTGTCGACACGTCTTTACATGATGGGCGGTTAAACAATGTCACCGACAGTTGCAGCGCCATCCGAGCAGCGCGACGATTACGCAAGGGTGTTCACCCCCTTAACCCTGCCGCCTCCAGCAGCCGCCCAGCGGCTGCCCTCGCCTCTTCGGTGATGCTCGCGCCGGCCAGCATGCGGGCGATCTCCTCGCGCCGCGCCTGATCTTCAAGCGCCGTCACCCGCGTCACGGTGCGGGAGGCCGCGTCGCCAGCAAGCGCCGATTTGGCGATCAGGAAATGCTGGGCGGCCTTAGCGGCAACCTGCGGGGCATGCGTCACCGAAATCACCTGGACCTTGCCGGCGAGCCGCGCCAGCCGCTCGCCGATGGCGTCCGCGACCGCGCCGCCGACGCCCGTGTCGATCTCGTCGAAGACCAGCGTCGGGGCCGAGCCGCGCTCCGCCAGCACGACCTTCAGCGCCAGCATGAAGCGCGAGAGCTCGCCGCCGGACGCCACCTTCATCATCGGGCCGGGCCGCGTGCCCGGATTGGTCTCGACCCAGAACTCGACGCGGTCGAAGCCCTCGGGGCCGCGCGCCGTGCCGTCGCTGTCGATCTTGGTGATGAAGCGCGCCCGCTCCAGCTTCAGCGGCGGCAGCTCGGCCTTGACGGCAGCGTCGAGCTTGGCGGCGGCCTTTTGGCGCGCGAGCGAGAGCTTGGTCGCCAGCGACACGAAGGCGGCCTCCGCCTGCTTCAGCTCGTCTTCCAGCCGGCCGAGCGAGGTCTCGCTCTCGTCGAGCGCCGCGAGATCGTCCGTCATGCTCTGCGCCAACGGCACCAGCCCGTCGACCGGCACATCGTATTTCCGCGCTGCGCCGCGCAGGGCAAACAGCCGCTCCTCGACGCGCTCCTGCTCGCGCGGATCATATTCGGCGGCGCGCATGCCCGCCGACAGCGTCTCGCCCGCCTCCTCCAGCGCGACGATCGCGGTGTTGAGAGCAGCCAGCGAGGGATCGATCAATTCGGGCGCCTGCCCGGCCCGGCGTTCGAGGCGACGCAGCACGGCCGACAGCGCGGGAATCGGCGAGCCCTGCCCGGCCACGGCCTCATGGGCGTCGATCAGGTCGCGGGCGACCTTCTCGGCCTGCATCATGCCCTGGCGGGCGGAGGCGAGCGCCTCCTCCTCCCCGGGCTTTGGAGCGAGCTTGCCGAGTTCGGCCACCGCATGGCGCAGGAAATCGGCTTCCTTGCGCGCGGCCTCGACACGCATTCGCTGCGCCTGCAGGGCCTGTCGAGCGCGCTTCAACGTCTCGCTCGCCGCCGCAACGGCATCGGCCTGCATCTCGAAACCGCCGAAGCCGTCGAGGATCATGCGGTGCTGGGCCGGGTCGGTCAGCGCCCTGTCGTCATGCTGGCCATGGATCTCGACGATCGTGGCCCCGATCATCCTGAGGATCTGCACGCTGACGGGCTGATCGTTGACGAAGGCGCGGGTGCGACCGTCCGCGTATTGCACGCGGCGCAGGATCAGATCGCCATCAGTGTCGATTTCCTGCGCCTGGGCGAGCTTGCGGGCGGCATGCTCATGCGGCAGGTCGAAGACCGCGCTGACCTGGCCTTGCGCCTCGCCATGGCGCACGAGACCGCCATCGCCGCGCCCGCCGAGCGCCAGCGCGAAGCCGTCGAGCAGGATCGATTTGCCGGCCCCGGTCTCGCCTGTGAGCACACTGAGGCCGTCGCGAAACGTCAGGTCGAGACGGTCGATCAGGACGATGTCGCGTATCGACAGTTGGACCAGCATGGCACTCGGCGCAGGCTCAAGGATCAGGGCAGGCGCGGACGACCCCCATGGACGCGACCCTAGGTGCGCCCACCGAACCCGACGATTCCCGTGACAACACGCGAGAAGCCCTGGAAGGCGCGGCTGATATAGGAGCCGCGATCCTCGCGCGGCTCGAGACCGCCGCTCTGCAGCAGGACATAGGCGTCCTTGTACCACGGGCTGTCGGGGAAGTTGTGCCCGAGCACGGCGGCGGCCGTCTGTGCCTCGTTGGTGATGCCCAGCGCCATATAGGCCTCTGTCAGGCGCATCAGCGCCTCCTCGACGTGGCGCGTGGTCTGGTACTTGATGATGACGTCGCGGAAGCGGTTCACCGCGCCGGTGTAGTTGCGCTTCTCGAGATAGAAGCGCCCGACATTCATCTCCTTGCCCGCGAGCTGGTCGCGCGCAACCAGGAGCTTTTCCTTGGCGTCGAGCACATATTCGGACTTCGGATATTTCGCGATCAGCTCCTCGAAGGCGGCGATGGCGAGCTGGGTGCGCTCCTGGTCGCGGGTCGCGTCAGGGATCTGGTTGAAATAGGACATCGCCATCAGATACTGCGCATAGGCGGCATCGGGGCTGGCCGGGTTCTGGGCAATGAAGCGCTTGGAGGCGGTGATCGTCTCCTCCCACTTCGACGCCTGGTAATTGGTATAGGCCGCCAGGATCAGGCCCTTCTTGGCATAGGGCGAGAACGGCGCGCTCTTGTCGATCTCGTCGAACTTCTTCGACGCACCTTCGCTGTCGCCGTTCTGCAGCCGCGCGAGCCCCTCATTGTAGAGCTTGTCGGCCGGAACGACATCCTTGACCTCGGGCTTGTAGACCTCGGGCCGGTCGAAAGGGTTCAACGCCGAGACGGTGTCGCAGCCGCCAAGCAGCAAGGCAGCACCCAGGGCCAGGGCGGTACCCTTCCAGATCGATTCGGCGCGCTTGGATGTCGGGGTGTTCAGCCGCATGACGCTCACGTCGTCCGTCCTCTTGTCATCGTCCCCGCTCGTGGGGATGCATGCCTTACCTCAGACGCCTCGGGCGCGCCACTGCCGAAAGCGCAAGCCCACGGCGGCAGCGTCGTCTATTCGACAAAAACCCGGCGATAGGAAGGCGCGCGCGGCAGGATGATGTGTGCAGCGGGACGGCGAGCGAAACCGCGCTCAGTGCACGTCCGGCGCGAAGGCGGCCGGCGCGGCCGCAGCCATCTGCACGGCGCGCGGCGCGGCATAGACCGGCTGCGATTCGACGATCGCGTAATTGGCACGGTCTGCGAAGAGAGCTTCGAGAATCCGGACGTTCAAGCGATGCCCGCCGCAATAGGAGCGGAATTCGCCCTGGATCGGATGGCCCGCCAGAGCGAGATCGCCGATCGCATCGAGAACCTTGTGGCGCACGAACTCGTCGCCATAACGCAGGCCCTCGGGGTTGATCACCTTGTCCTCGCCGATGGCCACCGTGTTGTCGAGCGAGGCGCCCAGCGCAAAGCCGGCCTTCCAGAGCTGCTCGACATCGCGCATGAAGCCGAAGGTGCGGGCGCGCGAAATCTCGGTCGCATAGGCCGAAGGCTCCAGATCGAAGACCTTGCGCTGGCGGCCGATCACCGTCGTGTCGAAATCGATCTCGACATCGAGGCGGAAGCCAGCCTCGGCCGGAACCAGCTCGGCGAAGGCGCGGCCATTCTCGACGCGTACCGGCTGCAGGATCTTGAGATAGCGCCGCGGTGCGGCCAGACCGACGATGCCCGTCGCCTCGATCGCGGTCACGAACTCGGCGGCGCTGCCGTCCATGATCGGCATTTCCGGCCCGTCGATTTCGACGAGCGCATTGTCGAGTCCGAGACCGGCGCAGGCCGACATCAGATGCTCGATCGTCGCGACCGAGGCCGAGGCGCGGTCGCCGATCACCGTGCAAAGCTCGGTCGCGCTCACCTTGGTGTGCTTGGCGTGGATCAGTTGGGCTGCGCCGTCATCGAGCCCCTTGCGGAGGAAGACGATGCCGGAATTGGCGCTGGAAGGTCTCAGGCAGATCGTCGCAGGAGCCCCGGAGTGAACGCCGATCCCCGTCAGGGTCAGGGCGGCGCGCAGGGTCGTCTGACGATCGAAGCTCATTCCGGTATCCAATCCTGATCGCGAACAGCGCCGTCTCATGTGCTCACGCACGGATGAAGGCAGGTCGCCTGCGATACCTCTGAAGCGTGGAGCAGGCCGTGGCCCGACTCCGGTATTCCATGGTGCGTCTGCAACATAAGCTTTTGGAGCAGGCTCACAAAATCACGCTTTCTTTCGGTCTGTTACAACTTTCCGCATCGACCGAAGTGGCAACAGTGCATTGGAATCGTTACGTTTTCCTATATCGCAAAAACCCCGGCGCACGATGGCGCGCCGAGGCTCGTTACAGACCGCCGGGGATCGGCGACGCGTCAGGTCGCCTGCCTGCGCAGGAAGGCCGGGATCTCGAGATGATCCTCCTCGCTCGCCCGGTTCGGAGCGGCGCGACCGAGCTGGTCGAGCTGACCCTGCGGCGGGCGGGCTGCGGCGGGAGCAGCGGGGCGGCGCATATATTCGGCATGGGCCGCGCTCGGAGCCTGCGGCATCGCAGGCGCAGACGGAACCTGACGCAGCGGCATCGGCTGCGGCTCCTGCATCTCCTCGTCCTTGCGGCCGAAGCCCACGGAAGCAAGACGCTGCATCAACGACATCCGCTTCTGGTCGGCGGCATTCGGCGCGGCGGGCGCGCCCGGAACGACGCGGCTGGCAGCGATCTGGTTCTGAGCCGGCATCGGAAGGTCTTCGATCCGCGGCATGCGCGTCGGGCGCACGACCGAACGCTCCGGCATCGGCGGGATGAAGCTTTCCTCCAGCATCGGCGCAGGCTCGGGCTGCATCGTCGGCGCGGGCGCGGCTGTCATCACCGGGCGCGGCTGCGCCGGCTCGATGCGAATGTCCTCGGACAGGCTGGCGCGACCCTGGGTGTCGATCGAGATCGGCATCCGCATCGGCTCCTCGATCGGGGCGGGAGCAGGCGCGGGTGCCGCCTGGCGAACCGGAGCAGTGGTGCGCAGGCGGGCTTCGGCCTTGAGGCGCTCGGCGACCTGGGCGATGCGGGCCTCGGTCTCGTCCATCTCGGCCTGCGTGGTCTGCGGCTTATCGATGCCGGTGGCCACGACCGAGACGCGCACGATGCCTTCCAGGCCCTCGTCGAAGGTGGCGCCGACGATGATGTTGGCCTCGGAATCGACCTCCTCGCGGATGCGGGTGGCGGCCTCGTCGACCTCGTAGAGCTTCATGTCGCGGCCGCCGGTGATCGAGATCAGCAGGCCGCGGGCGCCCTTCATCGAGACGTCGTCGAGCAGCGGGTTGTTGATTGCAGCCTGGGCGGCGGTCAGCGCGCGCTTCTCGCCCTGCGCCTCGCCGGTGCCCATCATCGCCTTGCCCATGCCGCGCATCACGGCGCGCACGTCGGCGAAGTCGAGGTTGATCAGACCGGGACGGACCATCAGGTCGGTGATGCAGGCGACGCCGGAGTAGAGCACCTGGTCGGCCATGCCGAAGGCGTCGGCAAAGCCCGTCGTCTCGTTGGCGACGCGGAACAGGTTCTGGTTCGGGATCACGATCAGCGTGTCGACCGCTTCGTTGAGCTCGCTGATGCCGGCTTCCGCCATCCGCATGCGGCGGTGGCCCTCGAACTGGAACGGCTTGGTGACGACGCCGACGGTCAGGATGCCCATGTCGCGAGCGACCCGGGCGATCGCGGGAGCAGCACCGGTGCCGGTGCCGCCGCCCATGCCGGCGGTGATGAAGACCATGTGAGCGCCCGCCAGATGGTCGCGAATCTCGTCGATGACCTCCTCGGCAGCGGCGCGGCCGACTTCCGGCTGCGAACCGGCACCGAGGCCCTCGGTGACCTGCAGGCCCATCTGGATGATCCGCGAGGCGCGCGACAGCGCCAGCGCCTGGGCATCCGTGTTGGCGCACACGAAGTCGACGCCGTCGAGACCGGCCTCGATCATGTTGTTGACCGCGTTGCCGCCAGCGCCACCGACGCCGAACACCGTGATCCGGGGCTTCAGTTCCCGGATGTCCGGGGCTTGCAGATTCATCGCCATGGTTGCCTCTTTTTGATCCATTGTCCGGCGCCTGGCGGGAGCCGTCCCGATTGCTACGTTCGACGCCGTCCCCGAAGGGCCGTTACTCACTCGTTTTTCGACCGCTACGCGGTCAGAAACTTTCCTTCAGCCACCGGCCGACGCGGGAGAAGTACCCGTCCGTGCCCGTGGCGAAATACGCAGCCCCAGCGCGGGGCTCGAAATGCTCGACATGCGCGACCTGCGGATAGACCAGCAGGCCGACCGCCGCCGCGAAGGCAGGCCCCTTGCCTGCTTCGGGCAGGCCCTTGATCCCGAGCGGGCGCCCCGTGCGGACCTGGCCGCCGAGGATGCGCCGCGCCACCTCGGGCAGGCCGGTGAGCTGGCAGGCACCGCCGGTCAGGACGACGCGCCGCCCGGCCTGAGCCGAATATCCCGCCTGAGTCAGCCGATCGCGCACGAGTTCGAGGATTTCCTCAACGCGCGGCTTGATGATCCGCACCAGATGCGACTTGGCGAGATGGTTGGGCGTGTCGCGCTCGTCGTCGTCGACCTGCGGCACGGAGATCATGTCGCGCTCGTCCGACGCGCTGGCGATACAGGAGCCGTGCAGCGTCTTCAGCCGCTCGGCCGCCGCGACCCGGGTCGAGAGCCCGCGCGCCACGTCCATGGTGATGTGGTTGCCGCCGACCGCGATCGCGTCGGCATGCATCAGATGCCCGCCAGAGAACACGCCGAGGCTGGTGGTGCCGCCGCCGAGATCCACGACCACGACGCCCATCTCGGCCTCGTCGTCGACGAGCACGGACAGTCCCGAGGCGTAAGGTGTCGCGACCACGGCCTCGACCTCGAGATGGCAGCGCTCGACCGCCAGCATGACGTTGCGCGCCGCCGAGGCCTCGCTGGCGACGACATGCATGTCGACCGAGAGTTTGCCGCCGATCAGCCCGCGCGGATCGAGCACGCCGGGCACGCCGTCGAGCGCATAGCCTGTCGGCAGGGCATGGAGCACGGCCTTGCCGGGCCGGATCGCATGGGTCGCGGCATGGGCCAGCACGCGCTTGACGTCGCTGTCGCCGACGGAGCCGGCCCGCAGATCGACGCTGGCGGCGTAATGCTGAGAGGCGATGCGCCCGCCCGTCAGGTTGACGATGACCGACTGCACCTCGACCTTGGCCATCCGTTCGGCAGCGTCCACCGCCGCCCGGATCGCGCGCTCCGCGCTTTCGAGGTCGATGATCGCGCCGCCCTTGAGGCCGAGCGAACGCTGGTGCCCGATGCCGATGATGCGAGCGACATGGGTACGGCCGCGCAGCCGCTCATTGGCTTCGGCCGGGTTCAGTTCGGCGATCAGGCAGACGACTTTGCTCGTGCCGATGTCCAGAATCGACAAGGTCGCGCTCTTGCGCGACGAGAGCGGCCGCATCCGCGGCGTCAGGCCCTGGGAGGTGACGTGGTTCACGCCTCGCCTCCCTTCTTCTTGGTCTTGCTCTTGAGCTGGTCGGCGCGGGCAGCGGCGCCCTCTTCCGTCAGTCGCATCACCACCCGGTCGGTCTGGCGCAGATCGATCGCCAGCAGGTCCTTGTCCATGATGCGGTAATCCGCCTGAAGCGAGGCGAGGCGCTTCACGGCCGCGGCCGGAGCGGTCTCGGGCAGGCGCACATCCATGCCGTTGTCGAGCTTGAGCGTCCAGCGCCGGCCGGAGACCAGCGTCGCCGCGCGAATATGGGACGCCATCGTGCCGGCCTCGGCCCGCAATGCGATGTATTCGCCTGCCCGAAGATTGGCGTCGGGGCCGACGACCAGCGGCAGGTGGGCGAAACGTCCGTCATCCATCTTGTCGATCACGGTCCCGTCCGCTGCGATGACGAAAAGCTCGCCCTTGACCTGCCAGAGCGCGAAGGGCGCACGTTCCACGAGCGTGATCGAAACCTCGCCCGGATAGAGCTTGCGCACGGCCGCCTCGCGAATCAGCGGAGCGGCCTCAAGGCGCTTGCGAGCCTGGTCGGCATCGAAAAACACCAGCGAGGTCTTCGAATCGATTCCCGCCGCAACCAGAACCTCGACCTCGGACAGCTCGGCGATGCCCGAAATGGTCACGCGATCGATGCCGAAGCCGACGAGGCGGGCCAGCATGTGATGCGGCTCGCCGTAATTCTCCCGCAGCGTCTCCAGATGGCCGCCGAGCACCGTGCCGCTGCCGGCGCTGAGCCCGAGAAAGCAGAGCGCCAGCCAGGTGCCGATCCGCCGCGGCAGCCGCTGCGCGAGCGGCACCGCGACCGCGCTGCGGCGCGAGCGGCGCAGCCAGCGTCCGGTCCGCTCGCCGACGAGCAGTTGCGGCCCGGGAGCCGGGACCGGCAGACGAGAGGCAGCCACCGCCGCCACTGTCTTCACCGATCGAGGGAGGCGTCCTCCACCATCCATGTGACGAGCTCACCGAAGTTCAGGCCCGCGTGGGCAGCCAATCCGTGCATCACGCGGAGTTTCGGTCGTTCCAGGGCGCCCGCCGCCTGTCGAGAATCGAACCTCGCGGTGTCGTCTCTCTCAGGTCGCATTGCTGACGTCCCGGCACCCGATTGCTTGATGCGCCGTTAACGCCACTCTTCGATCTGCTGGTAAATTTTTGGTAAAGTTTGAGCCGGGCAGATGTGGATCGCGCGCGCTTTCGTGAATTTCGCGGCGTCGCCGCAGGACGCGCTCACGCAGGCGGATTTCGATGACATGGTGAGGTTCAACAGCGCATGCGACCCCAGACCGTCGTGTCGGTCTGGGCTAACGCACGTGCAAAACGGCCGCGGAAGTCATGGAGCCGACGACGTCGATTGCCGGCGCTTTTGATATGGCGTATATACAGGATTAATGAAAATCGTCTGGGACGAGCGAAAGCGGCAGGCCAATCTGCTGAAGCATGGGCTGGATTTCGCGCTGCTCGATGCGGAGTTCTTCGCGGCGGCCTATATCGGGGCGGCTAGGCGAGACCGGCTACTGGCCGTCGGCGAAATCAACGGCATCGTTACCGTCATTTTCATCAGACTTGGCACCGAAGGTCTTTCGGTGATCAGCATGCGACCCGCTTCACGACGGGAAAGGAGGCTGCTCGATGGCTAAACTGCTCAAGGAATTCGAGCCAGGCCATGGCTTTTCGCAAGAAGACTGGGACGAGGTCTCGGACAACCCTGAATTGACCGACGAGCAAATCGCCGGCCTGCGGCCTATGAAGGAGGCGCTTCCGGAACTCTATGCCGCCCTGCAGGCGGACATCGGAAAACGCGGCCCGGCGAAGACCAAGGAGGCGATCTCGATCCGCCTCGACATCGACCTCGTCGAAAAGCTGCGTGCCTCGGGTCCCGGCTGGCAGTCGCGCGTCAACGAGGCGCTGCGGGAATGGATCGACAAGCCCGCGGCGTGACGCTCAGGCTGCGACGCCGATTCGCTTGATCTCCCAATGCAGGTCGTAGCCGGAGTTCTCCTTGACCCGCCGGCGGACCTCCTCGCCCAGCCCCTCGACATCGGCTGCCGTGGCGCCGCCGGTGTTGATCAGGAAGTTGCAGTGCATTTCCGAGACCTGCGCCCCGCCGATGCGCAGGCCCCGGCAGCCCGCCGCATCGATCAGTTGCCAGGCCTTGCCGCCCTCCGGGTTCTTGAAGGTCGAGCCGCCGGTGCGCTCCTTGATCGGCTGCGCCGCCTCGCGGGCCGCGGTGACGCGGTCCATCTCGGCCTGGATCTGCGCCTTGTCGCCCGGCCGTCCCTGGAACAGCGCCGAGGTGAAGATGATCCCCTGCGTCGAGGCCCCGCTGCTGCGATAGGCAAAGCCCATATCGGCATGGGAGAGCGTCACGATCTCGCCTGCGCGCGTGACACCGCGCGCCTCGACCAGAACATCCGTCGTCTCGCCGCCATGGGCACCGGCGTTCATGCGCAGGGCGCCGCCGATGCAGCCGGGAATGCCGCGATAGAAGGCGAGCCCATCGAGCGAGGCATCGGCTGCGGCGCGCGCGACCTTCACATCAGGGACCGCCGTGCCGGATCGCAGCCGGTCGCCATCCTCGATCGCGATCTCGCCGAAAGCCTTGCCGCCGAGCCGGATCACGAGGCCGGGAATGCCGCCGTCGCGCACGATCAGATTGGAGCACAACCCGACCACGGTTAGCGGGATCTCCCGCGGCAAATGGGCCAGCAGATAGGCAAGGTCGGCTTCGTCGGCCGGCGTGAACAGCGCCTGCGCGGGACCGCCGACCCGAAACCAGGTCAGCGGCGCCATCTCGGCATTGGCGAGCAGGCGGCCGCGCAGCTCGGGCGCGGCGGCGCGGAGGTCTTGGGTGATGTCGGGGAAGGTCATGGCGCTCGCTTTAGCCGATCTCCCTCGAGGGGAGAAGGATCAAGCGTCAGCCCTTCAGCGCCGCCAGTTCACCCGGCAGCGCATAGGCCCATTGCGTGATGTTGCCCGCACCCAGGAACACGACATAGTCGCCGGGTTCCGCGAACTCGGCCACCATGCCGGCGAGCTCTGCAGGTCCCTCCAGCGGCAGCGCGTGGCGATGCCCGCGCGCCTTGATGCCGGAGACCAGCGAATCGCGGTCGGCGCCCGCGATCGGCGCCTCGCCCGCCGCATAGGTGTCGGCCACGATCACCGTGTCGGCATCGTTGAAGCAGGCGGCGAAATCGTCGAACAGGCTGGCGAGCCGCGTATAGCGGTGCGGCTGCACGATCGCGATGACCTTGCCCTTGGTCGAGGCCCGGGCCGCCTTGAGCACGGCCGCGATCTCGACGGGGTGATGGCCGTAATCGTCGAAGATCAGCGCGCCGTTCCACTCGCCGGTCTTGGTGAAGCGCCGCTTCACCCCGCCGAAGCCGGCCAGCGCCGCCCGGATGCTCTCGACGGGAATGCCGAGGTCGTAGGCCACGGCAATGGCCGCAGTGGCGTTCAAGGCATTGTGGTGGCCCGGCATTGGCATGATCAGGTCGCGCACCACCTCGTCGCGGCCGCGCTTGCGGTCGCGGATCAGCAGCGTGAATTTGGCTTGCCCGCCCGAAAGATCGATGTCGATCAGCCGGAAATCCGCCTGCGGGTTCTCGCCATAGGTGACGACGCGGCGATCCTCGATCTGGCCGACAAGGCCCTGCACCGTCGGATGGTCGATGCACATCACGGCGAAGCCGTAGAAGGGCAGGTTCTCGACGAAGGTCCGGAACGCCGCCTTGATCGCGTCGAACGTGCCGAAATGGTCGAGATGCTCGGGGTCGATATTGGTGACGATCGCGACATCCGCCGGCAGCTTCAGGAAGGTACCGTCCGATTCGTCGGCCTCGACCACCATCCAGTCGCTCTCGCCCATGCGGGCATTGGTGCCGTAGGCGTTGATGATGCCGCCATTGATCACGGTCGGATCGAGCCCGCCCTTTTCCAGCAGCGTCGCGACGAGCGAGGTCGTGGTGGTCTTGCCATGGGTGCCGGCGATGGCGACGCAGCTTTTCAGCCGCATCAGCTCCGCCAGCATCTCGGCGCGGCGCACCACCGGCAGGCGCCTTTCGCGGGCGGCGACCAGCTCGGGATTGTCGCGCTTGATCGCGGTCGAGACCACGACCACCTCGGCATCGCCGAGATTCTCCGCCTTGTGGCCGACAAAGGTCTTGATGCCCTTCTCGGCGAGGCGCTTGACGTTGGCGCCGTCGGCCGCGTCCGAGCCCTGCACCTTGTAGCCGAGATTGTGCAGCACCTCGGCGATGCCGGACATGCCGATGCCGCCGATGCCGACGAAATGGATGGAGCCGAGTTCGACCGGCAGCTTCATGGTTCGGTGATCCTTGGAAATCTAGGAATTGGCCACGCCGATGACGAGGCGGGCGAGACGGTCGGCGGCGTCGGGAATTCCGGCGCTCTTGGCGTTCTCGGCCATCACCGTCAAGTGCGAGGGCTGCTGCAGCAGCTCGGACAGCTCGTTGGCGAGCCGGCTTGGCGTGAACTCGGGCTGCAGAATGCGGATCGCCCCGCCGACGCCTTCGAGAAACGCGGCGTTGGCAGCCTGGTCCTGGTCGAGCGCACCGGGCAGCGGCACCAGGATCGATGGCCGACCCATGACGCTGAGCTCCGCAATGGTCGAGGCGCCGGAGCGACCGATGACGAGATGCGCCTGCGCCATCCTCGTGGGCAGATCCTTGAAGAAGGGCGCGACCTCGTGCTGCAGGCCGAGCCGCTCGTAGATGCCGGCCACGCGCTCGTGATCTTCGGCACGCGCCTGCTGCGTGATGACGAGCCGCACGCGCTCTTGCGGCGTCAGGAGCTCGATCGCCGGCGGCACGATATCGGCCATGATGCGCGCGCCCTGGCTGCCGCCGAAGACGAGCAGGTGGAAAGTGCCCTCGCCCGGCGGGCGATAGGGCGACGCCGCCTGAACGACAGCCGGCCGCACCGGATTGCCGACATGCCGGCACTTGCCGGCCAGTGCGGGCGAAAGACCGCCGAGCTCGGCAAAACCCGTCGCGATCAAGGTCGCGCGCCCCGCGAGAAAGCGGTTCGCGCGGCCCAGCACCGCGTTCTGCTCGTGGATGATGCAGGGGACCCCGGCGAAGGACGCACCCAGGACGGGAGGCACCGTCGGATAGCCGCCGAAACCGACCACGACGCTGGGCCTGATCTGTTTGAGGAGCCGGCGCGCCGCCAGAACGCCCTTTGCGAGGGTAGACGCCGCTTCGGCCCGCCGGAGAAGTGAGCGGCCGGACGGGGTCGCGGCCGGCACGGCATGCACCGCCTCGGCCGGGAAGCCTCCGGCGAATTCCGCCGCGCGTGTGTCGGTCATCAGCACGACGCGTCGGCCATGCGCCCGCAGCGCGTGCGCGAGTGCCTCGGCGGGGAACAGATGCCCCCCGGTTCCCCCGGCGGCGACCACGATCGGCCTGGCGGGTGCGAGGATACCCTCCACGGGATCGTCCACCATCGCGATCAGTTCCCGAAGCGGCCGAAATCGACCGCGCGCGGCCGCTTGCGCGTCAGGGCGAGCAGGAAGCCGGTGCCGATGGCCAGCGAGATCAACGACGAGCCGCCATAGGAGATGAAAGGCAGCGTCATGCCCTTGGCCGGCATCATGTGCAGGTTGACCATCATGTTGATCGCGGCCTGGATGCCGAAGAGCAAAGCGAGCCCCGTGACCGCCAGACGGATGAACGGATCCTCAGCCTTCTGCGCCACGGCGAGCGAACGCAGCACGATCAGCGCAAACAGCATGACCAGCAGGATGCAGACGACGATGCCGAACTCTTCGGCCGTGACGGCGAAGATGAAATCGGTATGGGCATCGGGCAGGATGCGCTTCACCGTGCCCTCGCCCGGCCCCTTTCCGAGCCAGCCGCCCTGGGCGAAGCTCTCCAGCGCGGTGTCGATCTGGAAGGTGTCTCCCGAGCCCTTGTCCATGAAGCGCTCGATGCGGGCGCGCACATGCGGCACCAGCTGATAGGCGATCAGGATGCCCATGGCGCCGATGCCGCCGAGCCCCAGCACCCAGAACCAGTGCAGCCCGGCGACGAAGAACAGCCCGGCCCAGACCAGCGTGACCAGCATGGTCTGGCCGAAATCAGGCTGCAGCACCAGCGGCGTG
The DNA here is from genome assembly GCF_001298265.1 of Allobosea vaviloviae. GTDB lineage: Bacteria > Pseudomonadota > Alphaproteobacteria > Rhizobiales > Beijerinckiaceae > Allobosea > Allobosea vaviloviae_B. The sequence goes on from NZ_LGSZ01000052.1 coordinate 14,931, forward strand.
ATCGTCGCCGGCAGCAGCAGCATGGCAAGCCAAGTGCCCGGCAGGTCGGGACGGCGGCCGCCTTCGGCAAAGGCCCAGGCGGCGAGCACGACGAAGGCCGGTTTGATGAATTCGGAAGGCTGGACCGAGCCGAGCGGTCCCAGCGTCAGCCAGCGTCGCGCGCCCTTGACCTCGATGCCAAGATAAAGCGTCGCCACCACCATGGCCAGCGACACCGTGAAGATCAGCAGGGCGGCGCGGCGGACCTGGCGCGGCGTCATGAAGGAGACGCTGATGAAGATCGTCATCGCGACGACGAGATAGGCCGCCTGCCGGTTGACGAAATGGAAGGTCGAGAGCCCGAGCCGCTCCGCCACCGGCGGCCCGCCCGCCATCAGCAGCACGACGCCCGACACCATCAGCGCCACGAGGCCGCTCAGGATGACGCGGTCGATCGACCACCACCAGCGGCCGCTGAGAGAGGGTTCGGCGCGCGAGACCATGCTTGGCTTCCCTTCAGGCACGGCGCGAGCGACGCGCCATCGTGACGAATCACTCTGTCAATGAAGGGTTAACGGAATGATTCCGAAGCGCCCGATCGCTACTGCAGATCGGCGAAGGCCTGCTTCAGCCGCACCACCGATTCCGCCACGACCGCACGCGGCGTCGCGAGGTTGAAGCGCAGGAACGAGCCCCCTCCGGCGCCAAAACTCGCACCATGATTGGCCGCGATCCGCGCCTGCTTCTCGACCCGCGCGGTGAATTCGGCCGGCGCCATCCCGGTCCCCGCGAAATCAATCCAGGCGAGATAGGTCGCCTCGAGTGCCATCGGGCAAAGGCCGGGAATCGTCGCGACACCTTCCTCGAAGAGCCGGCGATTGCCGTCGAGATACGCAACCAGCGCATCGAGCCAGGCGGCCCCGTCGGGGCTGTAGGCCGCCGTTGCCATGACCATGCCGAAGGTGTTGGGCGAGACGCCCTGCGCATTGATGCTGGCCTGGAACCGGGCCCGCAGCGCCTTGTCGGGAATGATGACATTGCCGACATGGCAGCCGGCGATGTTGAAGGTCTTGGTGGTGGCGGTCATCATGACCAGCCGGTCCTGGATCTCGGGCGCAGCGAGCGCCATGACCGTATGCTTGTGGCCGGGCATGACCAGGTCGTGGTGGATTTCGTCCGAAACCAGGATCAGGTCGTGGCGAACGCAGAACGCCGCAATCTCGCGCAGTTCGTCGCCGGTCCAGACACGGCCACCGGGGTTATGGGGCGAGCACAGGACGAGCATCCGCTCGCTGCCCGTCATCTGCGCATCCCAGCCGGCGATGTCGAGGACATAGCGGCCGTCCTCGATCGCGAGTTCGCATTCGACCACGCGCCGGCCGCCCGCCGCAATCACGCGGGCGAAGGCATGATAGACTGGCGTCATCAGGACGACGCCGTCGCCGGGCTTGGTATAGGCGTCGACGCAGAGCGCCGTGCCGTTGACGAGCCCGTTGGTGGTGAAGATCGCGGCGGCCTCGACCACCCAGCCATGGCGGGTCTTCATCCACCAGGCAATGGCGTCGTGATTGGCCCGGGCATCGCCGAAATAGCCGTAGAGGCCATGCGCCGCCATGCCCTCGATGGCAGCCTGCACGCAAGGCGGCGGCCGGAAGTCCATGTCGGCCACCCACATCGCGATGCCGTCGGACGCCGGCACACCGTAGATCGGCTCCATCATGTCCCATTTCGAGGAATGCGTGCCGCGGCGCTCGATCCGTTCGTCGAAATTCGGGGCGGTGCTCATGCTGCTCCTCACGCGGTCGGCGTCCCAAAGGCTTCGAAACCCGGCAGAGCCTTGACCAGCGCCCGGAACGCCTCGCCGCGCACCTCGAAATTCGGGAACTGGTCGAAGGAGGCGCAGGCCGGCGAGAGCAGCACGGCGATCTCGCCCTCGCCCGGCTTGGCCAGCGCGTCGCGCGTCGCGGCCGCCAGCGCGATGTCGAGCGTGCCGCTGCGCTCGTAAGCGACCCGGCCGTCATCGTCGAAGGTCGCCGCGAACAGGTCGCTCGCCGCACCGATCAGATAGGCCCGGGCGATGTTGGGGAAATAGCGGCGCAGGCTCTCGATGCCGCCCTCTTTGGCCTTGCCGCCCAGGATCCAGAAGATGTCGCGGAAGGAGGTCAGCGCCTTCTCGGTCGAATCCGCATTGGTCGCCTTGGAATCGTTGATGAAGACGACGCGGCCGATCCGGCCGATCTCCTCCATCCGGTGCGCCAGCCCAGGATAGCTCTTGAACCCTGACGCAATCTCGTCAGTCGACAGCCCGAGCGCGAAGCAGGCCGCGAAGGCCGCAGCCGCGTTCTGGGCATTGTGCGAGCCGCGCAAGCTGCCGATGCCGGCGAGGTTGGCCACGATCCGCGGCTTGCCGTCCAGAACCTGCACGATCCGCGTCTCCAGCGTGCCGGCATTGGCTGTCACGCCTGCGAAGACGCCCTCATCCACCGGCTGCTCGCCGCTGATCCTGACCAGCTTGCGCCCCGAAGCCGCGCGCCGCCGCGCCATCTGCTTGGAGGCCTCGTCATCGACGCCGATCACGGCGACATCGGCACTGGCGACGAGCCGCTCCTTGATCGCGCCATAAGCCTCGAAGGTGCCGTGCCGGTCGAGATGATCCGGCGTCAGGTTCATCTGGATGCCGACGCTCGGCGCCAGCGAGGGCGCGAGATCGATCTGGTAGCTGGAGCATTCGATGACGTAGATGCGCCCCTGCGCCGGCGGCTCCAGTGCGAGCACGGCCGTGCCGATATTGCCGCCCATCTGCACATCGCGCCCGGCGGAACGCAGCACATGCGCGATCAGGGCCGTCGTCGTCGATTTGCCGTTGGTGCCGGTGATGCAGACGACCGGAGCGGCAGGCGCGATCTTGGCCCGCTCGCGGAAGAACAGCTCGATATCGCCGATGACCGCGATGCCGGCGGCCTTGGCCTTCTCGACGGTCCAGTGCGGCACCGGATGGGTCAGCGGCACGCCGGGCGCGAGCACCAGCGCAGCGAAACCGGACCAGTCGGCGGCAGCCAGATCGACGACCGGGATGCCCTGCCCCGACGCCTTGTCGCGGCTGGCCTGGCTATCGTCCCAGGCGGCCACGTCGGCACCGCCGGCCTGCAGCGCCCGCGCCGTGACAAGCCCCGAGCCGCCGAGCCCGAACAGCGCGACCTTGCGGCCGGCGAAGACAGTCACAGGCGTCATGATCAGCGCAGCTTCAGCGTCGACAGGCCGATCAGCGCCAGCACGACGGAGATGATCCAGAACCGGATCACCACCTGCGGCTCGGTCCAGCCCAGCTTCTCGAAATGGTGGTGGATCGGCGCCATCAGGAAGACGCGCCTGCCGGTGCGCTTGTAGACAAAGACCTGAATGATCACCGAAAGCGCCTCGATCACGAACAGCCCGCCGACGATCGCCAGCACGATCTCATGCTTGGTCGCCACAGCGACGACGCCGAGAAGGCCGCCGAGCCCCAGCGAGCCGGTATCGCCCATGAAGATCTGGGCGGGCGGCGCGTTGAACCAGAGGAAGCCGATGCCGGCCCCGATCACCGCGCCACAGACCACGGAGAGTTCGCCCGCGCCCGGCACATGGTGGATCTGGAGGTAGTTGGCGAAGATGGCGTTGCCGGTCAGATAGGAGATGAAGCCGAAGGTCGCCGCCGCGATCATCACCGGCACGATCGCAAGACCATCGAGACCGTCGGTCAGGTTGACGGCATTGCCGGCGCCGACGACGACGAATGCGGTCACGATGGGGAAGAAGATGCCGAGCGGGATCACCAGCTCCTTGAGAAAGGGCATGGCGAAGCCCGAGGCGATGCCGGGCGGGCCGAGCTGCATCACGATCCAGCAGGCGACGAGCGCGATCACCATCTCCAGGCCAAGCCGCGCCTTGCCCGAGAAGCCCTTGTGGGACTGCTTCGTCACCTTCAGGAAGTCGTCATAGAAGCCGATCGCGCCATAGCTGACCGTCACGCCGAGCACGACCCAGACATAAGGGTTGCGCAGGTTTCCCCAGAGCAGCGTCGCCACCAGAAGCCCGCCGAGGATCATCAGCCCGCCCATGGTCGGCGTGCCGCGCTTGGCGAGGTGGGATTCCGGCCCGTCGCTGCGGATCGGCTGGCCCTTGCCCTGCTTCAGCCGCAGCCAGGAGATCGCGGCGGGGCCGAAGAAGAACACCACCAGAAGCGCCGTCGCGGTTGCGCCGCCAGCACGGAAAGTGATGTAGCGGAATACGTTCAGGATCGGGAACGTGCCGGAAAAATCCGCGAGCCAGACGAGCATCTGATTTTACGTCTCTTGTTCTAGTCTTGCGCCGGCACGGCGGGAAAGCGCGCCACGACCGCCTTGACGATCGGCCCCATGCGCGAGCCCAGCGATCCCTTGACGGTGACGACGTCGCCGGCCCGGATCGCATCCAGCACGAGGGGTTCGAGCCCGCTCGCCTGCGCGGCATAAGCCCCCCGCAGGGTCGATGGCAAGCCGTCATAGAGTCCGCGCATCAGCGGCCCGCAGGCAAAGACCGTATCGACGCCATTGGCGATGATCGCTTCAATGAGCCCCTTGTGCAGCTCCGGCCCCGTCGGTCCTAGTTCCAGCATATCGCCGAGCACGGCGATCCTGCGACCCCGGCCGGCGACCGGAATCCGGCCGAGATTCTCGATCGCCGCCCGCATCGAGGCCGGGTTGCCATTATAGCTCTCGTCGATCAGCGTGAAGGGTCCGCCCGGCCCTTCGAGCCGTTGCTGCGCGCCCCGCCCGGCCGGGGGCCTCAGGTCGCCCAGCGCCAGCGCCGCCAGCGCGAGATCGGCGCCGAGCGCCGTCACCGCGGCGAGAACCGCCAGCGAATTCAGCACGATATGCTTGCCGGGGCTGCCAAGCCTATAGGTCACGGGCTGCCCCATCACCACCGCATCGACGGTCGAGACATCGGATTTGAGCGCGCAGGAGATCAGCCGGACATCGGCACCGGGGCTTTCGCCGAAGCGGATCACGCGGCCCGCCGGCCCGGCCTTGGCGATGCGCTCCAGCAGGTCGGCCTGGGGAATGTCGGCGTTGACGATCGCGGTGCCGCCCTTTTCGAGCTCCCAGAACACACCAGCCTTTTCCTCGGCGATGCCTTCCAGCGACTCGAAGGCCGCCAGATGCACCGGCTGGATCGTGGTGATGATCGCGACCTGCGGCCGGACCAGCCTCGCCAGCGGCAGGATCTCGCCGGGATGGTTCATGCCAATCTCGTAGACCGCATAGTCCACGTCGCGGGGAGTCCGACACAACGTCAGCGGAACGCCCCAATGGTTGTTGTAGGAGGCGACGGGCGCATGCGTCTTGCCCTGCCGCGACAAAACCAGCCGCAGCGCATCCTTGGTGCCGGTCTTGCCGACAGAGCCGGTGACCGCGACGACGCCGGCCTTCAGTTCGGCTCGACGCGCGCTACCAGCCTGCTCCATCGCCTTGAGCACGTCGGGCACGACAGCCAGAGCGCCCTTGCCGGCGAAATCAGCCGCATGCGCCTCGTCGACGACGGCGAGCGCTGCGCCCTTCTCCAGCGCGCCCGCGACGAAGTCATGCCCGTCGCGGGCCTCGCCGGTGATCGCGAAGAAGGCGTCGCCCGGCTCCAGCGTGCGGGTGTCGATCGAGATGCCGGTCACGGCTCCCGGCACCGTTCCCTCGGCCCGCGCGCCAAGCGCCGCGACCAGTTCGTCTCCGCTCCAGAGGGGGGCGCTCATCCTGCGATCTCCGCGATAGCCGTCCGCACCACGTCCTGGTCGGAAAAGGGATAGGTCCGGTCGCCGATGATCTGGCCGGTTTCATGGCCCTTTCCGGCCACGACCAGAACATCGCCGGGGGCGAGCATGCGCACGGCGGCCCTGATCGCCTCGGCACGGTCGCCGATTTCCGTCAGCTTCGGGGAGGCCGCCAGCACCGCGGCCCGGATCGCCGCTGGATTTTCGCTGCGCGGGTTGTCGTCCGTGACGATGGCGATGTCGGCCCCCTTTGCCGCGATCGCGCCCATCAGGGGACGTTTGCCGGTGTCGCGGTCACCGCCGCAGCCGAAAACGCAGATCAGGCGTCCGGAGGCGGAGCCGCGAAGCGTCGAAAGAACCGCGGCCAGTGCATCGGGCTTATGGGCGTAATCGACCACCACGAGCCCGCCATTCGCCTCACCGACACGTTCCAGGCGGCCGGGAACCCCAGTCAGTCCGGAGATGGCCCGCAACGCGGCTACGGTATCTTCCCCCGTGGCGATGGCGAGACCTGCCGCGGCAAGCGCGTTGCTGGCCATGAAATCGCCGGCCAGGGGCAGAAGAACCTCGATTCGTCCTTCATCGACGGTGATGGTCAGCCGCTGCGAAAAGCCGGCCCGCTCGATCGGCTCGAGAGACAGAACCCGGCCGCGCCCGCCGGTGTCACGTATGAAATCCGATCGCGTCCCCGCCCGTAGGGTGGCAGAATCCTCCATCGTGATCCCAATCGCAGACAATCCCTTTGCCAGCGCGGCCGAAAGCGCCGCCTTCGCCGACGGGTCGTCGAGATTGATCACGACTGGCGCCCCCTCCGGCAGCAGCGCCCAGAGCCGCAGCTTGGCCGCGAGGTAATCCTCCACCGTCGGATGATAATCGAGATGGTCGCGTCCTAGATTCAGGAAGGCGCCAGCTTTTAGCCGCACGCCGTCGAGCCGGCGCTGGTCGAGGCCATGGGACGAAGCCTCCATGGCGAGATGCGTGACACCCTCGCCGGCCAACCGGTCGAGCGAGGCGTGCAGGGAGAGAGGATCGGGCGTCGTCAACGAGCCGTATTGGGCCGCTTTCGCGGTGACGATGCCAACGGTGCCGAGGCTGGCGGCCTCATGCCCCAGCGCCTGAAAGATCTGGCGGGTGAAATCGGCGACGGAAGACTTTCCGCTGGTGCCGGTGACCGCGACGATCGTGCCGGGCTGGCGCGGATGCACCACCGCAGCAGCGAGCGAGAGGGCGAGCCGTGGGTCGTCGACCTGCGCGAAGGCCATGGAACCATCAAGATCGGCGGGGCGCGGCTGGCCCGAGACGACCGCGACCGCCCCTTTTGCGACCGCGTCGGCGATGAAGCGCGCGCCGTCCGCCTTCACGCCGGCCAGCGCCACGAAGACCTGACCGGGCTCGACCTTGCGGCTGTCGAAGGCGACGCCGGACACGGCCCGGGCCGCATCGGCAGCGAAGGCTCCTGGAAACAGGCGGCCGAGGCTCAGGGGCTGTGTCATCGTTGCTCGCTATCGTGCGGACGCACCGGCGGCAAGCCTCAGCGCGTGCCCCAGGCGCCAAGCCTTGCCATCAGCGGGAAGGGTGCGATCGGCGGCTCGAAGCGTGGCGACAGGCCGAGGATCGGCGCGGTGCGTTCGATCACCTTGCCGGTGGTGATGCCGGCGTTCCAGGCCGCTGTCGAATAGCCGCCGCTCTCGGCATAGCCCTTCGGCTCGTCATAGATCGCCAGGAACAGGTATTTCGGCTTGTCCGAGGGGGCGATCGCCGTAAAGGTCGTGAAGTTGCGGTTCTTCGCGTAGCGGCCGTTGATAACCTTTTCGGCAGTGCCGGTCTTGCCGCCGACGAAATAGCCCGCGACATCCGCCTTCCGGGCCGAGCCCTTCTCGCCATTGAGGCGCATGATGTAGCGCATCGCCTCGGAGGTCTCGGGCTTGATCACGCGGACGCCGCCCTTCTTCGCCTCCTCCTCCGAGCGCTTCAGGAAGGTTGGGGTCATCAGCGTCCCGCCATTGACCAGCGCGGCGACCGCTGCCATCGCCTGGATCGGCGCCACCGCGAGGCCGTGACCGAAGGCGATCGTCGCCGTGTTGATCTCGCCCCAGCGGCCGGGCACGATCGGGGCCGCGCTTTCCGGCAGTTCAGTCGGCATCCGGTCGAGCTGCATCATCTTGCGCAGGAAGGCCTTGTGGCCTTCGACGCCGACCGACAGCGCCATCTTGATCGAACCCATGTTCGACGAATGCAGGAAGACCTCCGGCACCGTCAGCGTGCGACCGGTACCATGATATTCCTTGATCACTTGGCGACCGAAATGCATCGCCCCGCCAGCAGTCGAATAGCTCGAATTGATGTTGGCCTTGCCGGAATCCAGCGCCATCGCGATGGTCAGGGCCTTGAAGGTCGAGCCCATCTCGTAGACGCCGACGCTCATCCGGTTGATCCGGTCCTTTTCGAGCGCGTCCACGGGATTGCCGGGGTCGAAATCGGGCAACGACACCAGCGCGATCATCTCGCCGGTGTTGACGTCCATGATCGCGCCGGCCGCCGCGATTGCCTTGTACTTCTCCATGCCTTTCGTGAGTTCGTCGCGCAGCGCATGCTGGACGCGCAGATCGATCGACAGCGTCATCGGCTTGAGGTCGGAGGCTTGAGTCGCGAGGCCGGCGCCGTTCAAATCCTGCAAGCCCTGCGTATCGATGTACTTCTCGATGCCGGCGATGCCGACATTGTCGACATTGGCGAAGCCCAGCACATGGGCGGCGGCCGTGCCGTTGGGATAGACGCGCTTGTTCTCGGGCACGAACCCGACGCCGGGAATGCCGAGGCGATGGACCTCGGCCTGCTGGCGCGGCGTGATCTCGCGCTTGACCCAGACGAAGCCCTTCTTGGTGTTAAGCTTGTCGCGCAGATCCTTGGCATCGAGTTCGGGCAGGACCGCGGTGAGCAATTCCGTCGCCTCGTCCTTGTCGAGGATCTTGCGCGGCTCGGCGAAGACCGAGACGGTGCGAATGTCGGTGGCGAGCACGTCGCCATTGCGGTCGACGATGTCGGGCCGTGCCGCCGAGATCGCGGTCGAGGTCGCGCGGCGCAGGCCGACCTGCTCGTTGCCGACGGTCGCCAGCATGACCAGCCGGCCGGTGATCGCCAGGAACAGCGCCGAGAAGCCAAGGATGACCAGGCCGACGCGCGGCTGGCTCTTCTCGCCGCTCATGCGGAAGACGTTGCGCAGCATGGAGAAGCGGCGGGTGGGAGCAGGATCACCCTCGGGCCGGTCTGGTGCCTCGCCCCGTGTCTTTGCCTCGCTCATGGACGGCCTCCCGGCGTGGTCGCGCTCGCCTTGCGATCCTTGGGGGTCTCGGTCGGCAGGCCCAGGCCCAGATCCTCGAGCTTGCGGCCGATCGCATCGACCTTCGGCCCGCGATTGGGGATGTCGGAGGCGCGCACGACCTGCGTCACCGAGAAGGCCTGCAGGTCGAGATGGCGGTCGGCCAGCGCCTGCAGGCGGTCGGGCCGGTTGAGGAACTGCCATTCGGCCTTCAGCACGGCGATGGCGTCGCGCTCGCGCTGTGCCTTCATCCGGATCTTCTGGAGCTGCTCGGCCTCGAGCGTGGTCTCGTATTTGATCCCGTAGGCATAGAAGGCCGACGAGACCAGCGCGCCGATGGCGATGACATGCAGCAGCTTGATCATGCTCGGGGCCTCCGGCGGGTCTGCGGCTCGGGGATGCCGGCGAGCGCGACGAGATCGGGCTCGGGCTCCCTCGCCGGAGCGGCATTGCGCTCGGCTGCCCTGAGCTTCGCCGACCGCGCCCGCGGGTTGATCCGCATCTCGGCCTCCGACGGCGCGACCGGCCCCCGACTGACGAGGCTGAAGGTCGGCCGCGCCACATCCACCACGGGCGCATGGCGCGAGCCGGCTGGCGCACGCCCGGAGCGCTCGGCGAGGAATTGCTTGACGATCCGGTCTTCCAGCGAATGGAAGGTCACGACGACGAGCCGTCCGCCCGGGGCCAGCACGGCTTCCGCCGCATGCAGCGCCGAGACCAGCTCGCCGAGTTCGTCATTCACCGCGATGCGCAGCGCCTGGAACACCCGCGTCGCCGCATGCGGGCCGCCGGGCTCCGCCCAGACGATGCTGGCGACGAGATCCGCGAGTTGCTTGGTCGTGGTCAGCGGCGCCTTGCGCCTGGCCTCGACGATGGCGCGCGCCACCGCCCGCGAGCGGCGCTCCTCGCCGTAATGGTAGAAGATGTCCGCGAGCAGCCCCTCCTCCGCCTCGTTGACGAGGTCGGCGGCGCTTTGCCCCGCGCCGCTCATCCGCATGTCGAGCGGGCCGTCGAAGCGGAACGAGAAGCCCCGCTGCGCCTGGTCGATCTGCATCGAAGACACGCCGATGTCGAGCACGACGCCGTCGAGCGGCACCATCCCAAAACGCTCCGCTTCCTCCGCAAGCTCGCCGAAGCGCGCCTGTGCCAGCGTCAGGCGGCCGGCCATCGCCGCGACGAGATCGGCACCGCCCGCAATCGCGGTCGGATCGCGGTCGAGCGCCAATAGGGTGACGTCCGGCGCGGCATCGAGAATGGCGCGCGCATAGCCGCCCGCCCCGAAGGTCCCGTCGAGATAGCGTCCGCTGGCTTTCGGCGCGAGCGCTTCAAGGACCTCGGCCAGCAGCACCGGCACATGCGCAGCGGCATCGACCGTCGAACCGGCGGCATCGTCCTCGTGACGGCTGCGACGCTTCATGCTCCCACGACCCCATGGGTCGCCGGCGGCTGCGAGCCGAGCGCCCGCTTCACGTCGCGCAGCTTGGCCTTCGCCGCTTCGAGATGCGCCTGGAAGCGCTGCGGCTCCCAGATCTGGAATTTGTGGCCGTGCCCGACGAAGGTCACGGTATCGGTGATCCCCGTATGCGCCTTGAGAGCCTCGCTCAGCATGATGCGACCCTCCGGATCGACCTTCAGCACCTCGGAGGTCCCGTTCAGCGCCGTCGACAGCGACTCCCATTCCTCCGAGAAGGGCGAGAAGCGCGCCAGGATGTCGTCGATGGTCTTGCGCAGCGCATGGCCGCCGGCATCGAAAGCGGCGAGATCCAGCGCGGGATGGACGTAAAGGCCCTCGTAGCCATCCTTCGCCAGCACGGCGCGAAAGCCCGACGGTATCGAGACGCGGCCCTTGGCATCCAGCCGGTTGGTGAAATTCGAGACGAAGCGGTCCGTCAACGCCGCCTCCCGGCCTGTTCTCGACGCACGAGCCCAGCCGCGAAACGGGCGGGGCCGAAGCCTCCCGTCGAAGCAGGCAAAGCGAGAGGGCCGACCGGAATCCGCGCGGCACACGGACCCTGATCTGACTGTCGCCTGCCGGTTTCGACGGGATGATTTGGGATAGCATGGGTCTTTATGGGCGTCAATGGAATCGGGCATGCGAAGGCATGGCTGCGGGAGCCTCGAAGCATCACAGCCCGTTAAGGTTAAGTATCCGTAACCGCGCGGGATTTCCCTCCCGGGCGGCAAGCGCACGCCTCCGCTGGGCCGCTCGCGGCAGCAGCTTGGCGCGAAAGTTTTTTGCGCGCGCCTAGCTGTGGTCGGAAGCTTTCAACAGCGCCTCGCGCAGCGCCTTGAGATCGCCGAGAAGGCGGCCGTCGGAATTGACGATCTCGCCGATCGCCTCGCCCATCGCTGCGGGCACGCAGGCGCCCTTCTCGCGAAGCGCCTCACCCGCGTCTGTGAGATACAGGTGGACCTGCCGCTCGTCCTGCCGGCTGCGCTCGCGGCGGATCAGGCCCGCGGCCTCCAGGCGCTTCAGCAGCGGAGTGAGCGTTCCCGAATCCAGCGAGAGCCTCTCGCCGAGCGCCTTCACCGTCACGCCATCGCCATCCCAGAGCACCAGCATGGCCAGATATTGCGGATAGGTCAGGCCGAGTTCGGCGAGCGCCAAGCGGTACATCCGCGTGAAGGCATGGCCGGCTTGATAGACCGCGAAGCAAAGCTGCTCCTCCAGCCTGGCTGTCCGTTCGGGAACCTTCGTCTCTGTCATGGCTTCCCTGTTCGGTTGCAGGCGCAGAGGGCCAGCTTAGCCGATACCGCCCGAATGCGCCCCCACGATCAGACAGACCGGATCGACGTTGATTTGATCGTTGACAATTTAATTGTGCGCAATATAAATCATGGTCGCAAGTCCACCGATCGGCGATCCGATACCAAGGTGGACAGGCCGATCCGCGACCGATCCCCAAACCAAGGAGAGACCCGATGAAGATTCTCTACACCGCTCACGGCTCCGCCACCGGCGGCCGCGAAGGCAAGGCCGCGACGGACACCGGCAACATCGCCGTGGTGCTCAACACGCCCAAGGAGATGGGCGGCAGCGGCGGCGACGGCACCAATCCCGAGCAGCTGTTCTCGATGGGCTATTCGGCCTGTTTCCTCGGCGCGCTGAAATTCGTCGCCGGCAAGGAGAAGGTTAAGATTCCCGACGATGCGAAGGTCAGCGCCGATGTCGGCATCGGCCCGCGCGACGATGGCGGCGGCTTCGGCCTTGAGGTCACGCTCACCATCTCGGTTCCGGGCGTCGACAAGGCCGTGGTCGAGGACCTCGTCCAGAAGGCCCACATCGTCTGCCCGTATTCGAATGCGACGCGCGGCAACATCCCGGTGGAACTGAAGGTTGCGTGATTTGCCGGCATGCCTGCCTTGGCAACGAGGCAGGCACATGCGCGAAAATACGCTCTGGTGAGGCAGCTGGAGCGGCTTTCGAGAACCGGAGCGCAGCGGACATCAAGTCCGTGAGCACCGGAAGCGCGGAAAGCTGCTTCAGATGCCCACCGGAGTAGAATTTGCGAGGTGCCAGTCGGCCTGTAAGCCGGGTTCTGGATGGCCGGAGGATCGCTCCCCCGACGTGACGGCCATTCCTCTGGGGCGCGCATTGCTGCGTGCCTCGAGCAACCAACCCGGACGACAAGGCCCAGAAACAGGCCCCTCCCCGCTTGCGCGGAAAGCATCGTCCCTATTCGGTTTTGCTCCCGGTGGGGCTTGCCATGCCGTCCCCGTTGCCGGGTCCGCGGTGCGCTCTTACCGCACCTTTTCACCCTTACCTGCGGACGGAAGCCGAAACTTTCGGCCGCAGGCGGTTCGATCTCTGTGGCGCTTTCCCTGGGGTCACCCCCGCCGGACGTTATCCGGCACCGTGTTTCCGTGGAGCCCGGACTTTCCTCCCTCGCAAGCGAGAGCGGCCGTCCGGCCGACTGGCGCGAGGGCTAGTGCGCGTTCGCAGCGCCAGCGTCAAGCATCGCAGGTGAAGCACTGCGGACGAGGCCACGATGGAACGCGCTCCGACGAGTCGGCTGGGGCGGCCTTCGAGCACCGGAGCGGAGCGGACTTTTGTCCGTGAGCACCGGAAGCGCAGAAGGTCGCGTCAGGCGGCCGTCGGAGTAGCGTTCAGTTGCGGGCCGTGATCGTGCGGACCTTGGCACAGTAGGTCCGGTTGGCACCGCTCATGCGCTGGGCCATGTGGCCGCTTTGGTATTTCATGATGGTGCGGCAGGTGTCGCCACCGGCGGCGCGATAGGCCAGCGCCAGATATTTCATGCCGAAGCGGGCATTGGTCTCGGCATCGAGAAGCCCGCCGGCCCCGCCGGCATAGCCCATGCCGCGCGCCGTCTGGTGGCGGATCTGCATCAGCCCGTAGTTGCCGGCATGAGACGCGCGGGGATTGTAGCGGCTCTCCACCCGCACGATCGCGTCGGCCAGCGAGAACGGCACGCCATTGGCGGCGGCATGGCGCGCAACGAGCGCCTTGAGACCGTCCGATCCGGCCGGCGCGACCATCGGCCCCGCCTTCGTCTTCTCGGCCTGCACCGGCTCGCTCGCGGTGGCGCCTTGCTGCGGCGTCTCATCACCTTCGGCCACGGCCTTGGCTCGCTGGATTTCCGCCTCCTTGACGATGAAGGCCCGGGCATCGGTCTCGTCGTTGACCTGGGTTTGGACCTGGGCGTGGACCGGCTGGAGGGAGCCGAGGCAAATCGCAAGCGCGGCAATGGCGCCGCTGGAGGTATACCGCATCGTTGACTGAACCCTTACTACCGCCAATTGGCTGGAGGGGGCAGTCCAGTGACCAGTAAATGTGACGAGAATCTGTTCGCATTTAGGGTAATTCGAAACAAATCCATTACATCAAAGAGGATATACGATGACTTGCTATCAAGTATTCTCCATGTAATCGGTCATGCCTTTCGGGGGAGCGCCGCGACAAAGCCGGGTATTGATGCCGGCTCAGGACTTTCTGCCCCTTTTTTGCCACAATGTCGCTGAGCCAGCACAATTTGATCGATTCTCGCCCGTGATCGGCGAGGCCTTCGGTCGCGCGAGCCCAGGCTGTCCGTGCCGGCCGCTTGCCGCTATCATCGCCACGTCGGCATGGAGCCGGAGGATTCCTGCGAAGATGGTTTCGTCATTCTGGGGCGCGCTGGGCGGCGGCGGACTGGGGCTGGCGCTGGGCGGCCCGCTCGGTGCGCTCGTCGGCGCGCTCGCCGGCCACATTCTCGTCGACCGCGAAGGCGCTCCTTTCGGGCCGCCTCCGCGCGAGCTGGTCTTCACCACCGGGCTCGTCGCGCTCGCCGCCAAGATGGCACGATCGGACGGCGTCGTGACGCGTGACGAGGTGGCCGCCTTCAACCGCATCGTCACGGTGCCGCCGGAGCAGCGCCACCGCATCGAAATGCTGTTCGACCTCGCCAAGCAGACCAGCGCCGGGTTCGAGGCCTATGCCGGGCAACTCGCTGAGGCCTTCCGCGACGAACCGGCGCTGCTCGAGGACGTGCTCGACGGGCTCTTCCTGATCGCCGCCGCCGATGGCGCGATCCACCAGGACGAGCACGCCTATCTGCGTGAGGTCGCGGCGATCTTCGGCATCGGCGACGAGGGTTTCGCGCGGATCGAGGCCCGCCATGTCCGCCGCGCCGACGATCCCTATCTCGTGCTGGGCGCCGCGCGCGAGATGAGCGACGGCGATCTGAAGCGGCACTACCGCCAGCTGGTGGCAGAGACCCATCCCGATCGCGAGATCGCACGCGGCCTGCCCGAGGAAGCCGTCGCCATCGCCACGCGCCGCCTCGCCGCCATCAATGCCGCCTGGGACCGCATCGAGAAGGAACGTGGCCTTTCGGCGCCGCTGGCGAGCGAGCCTGCGTGAGCGAGCCGAGATGAGCCTGACGACAGCGCCCGACAGCCGCTTCGCGGCCAAGATCTTCCCCTCGCCCAATCACGGCGAGCGCAAAGGCGGCGCGACCGATGGCGCGCCCCGCCGGCCGGACATGCTGATCCTGCACTATACCGGGATGGCTGATGCCGGCTCGGCGCTGCAATGGCTCTGCAACCCGGTCTCGCAGGTCTCCTCGCACTACTTCGTCTTCGAGAACGGCCACACGCTCCAGCTCGTGCCGGAAGCGCGCCGCGCCTGGCATGCCGGCGCCTCGCACTGGGCCGGCGAGAGCGACATCAACTCCTGCTCGATCGGCATCGAGATCGCCAATCCCGGCCACCCCGGCGGCCTGCCCGATTTCCCGGCCGAACAGATCGCCGCCACGCTGAACCTCTGCCGCGACATCTGCGAACGCTGGGCCATTCCGCCTGAGCGCGTGCTCGCCCATTCCGACATCGCCCCGGGGCGCAAGATCGACCCCGGCGAGAAATTCCCCTGGCGCCACTTCGCCGAAGGCGGCGTCGGCCTCTGGAGCGAACCGCCCCCGATCCGCAGCGGCCGCTTCTTCGCGAAAGGCGATAGCGGCCAGCCGGTCGAAGCGCTGCAGGCGATGTTCGCGATGCTGGGCTACGGCGTCGCGGTCGACGGCATCTATGACGAGAAGCTGGAAGCGGTCGTCGCCGCCTTCCAGCGCCACTGGCGCCAGGCGAAGGTCGACGGCGTGGCGGATGCCTCGACGATCACGACGCTGCGGGATTTGCTGGCGGCGACGCAGGGGGGAAGGACAGGGTGAGGAAGGAGCAGTTCTAGAGAGAAATCGGTCTGAACGTCGTTTCCGCCCTTATACCGGCTGCCCCAACCCACCGCGATGGCAGAACCGGGCAGTCATGCTACAGGCTGGTATGCGTTCAGGTGAAACGATTGGATTTTTCGGTCATCCGCAGCAGGCCGTAGGTCCCAAACAAGACGACGAAGACAGGACCTTGTTGACACGCCTCGCTTAAACTGGCGCTATGGTGAATAAGCTCCCAGATATCGAGCCGTTATCTTGAACATCCTTCTGGTCAATGTGCCCCACCCGGCTATCGGCAGCCGCATTCCAAAGGAGCAACTGCCTCCATTCGGTTTGCTGTGTATCGGCGGACCGCTCATCGACGACGGCCACCATGTCGAGTTGATCGACGCCGAGTTCGGCCCCCTCTCATTGCCGGACCTCATCGCGCAGATTGTGCGACGATCTCCGGATGCCGTTCTGTTCGGCCATTCCGGCTCGTCATCGGGACATCCGATCATCACCCAGGTTTCGGCGGCCGTTGCACAGGCGATGCCGGCAGCCACCATCGTTTATGGTGGCGTCCACCCCACGTATTTCTGGCGGGAAATTCTTGCGAACGAACCGCACGTCAAGGCGATTGTCCGGGGAGAAGGCGAGGAAACGGCTCGACGTCTCATGCGGGCGATCGAACAGGGGAAACCTCTCGATACGGTTTCGGGCATTGCTTGGCGGCTAGACGGCCTGCCGACTGCGAACCAAGTCGCACCCGTCATCACGGACCTCGATGCCTATCGCGTCGGATGGGAACTGATTGACCATGCCCGCTATAGCTATTGGGGGGGCAAACGTGCCGTGGTGATCCAGTTCTCCCGCGGTTGTCCCCATTTGTGCAACTATTGCGGCCAACGCGGTTTCTGGACGCGCTGGCGCCACCGCGATCCCGTTCGCCTTGCTCGGGAGATTGCCCGGCTGAACCGCGAGCATGGCGTCGAGGTCTTCAACTTCGCCGATGAGAATCCGAGCGCCGGCCGCAAGCCTTGGCGGAAATTTCTGGAAGCGCTGATAGCAGAAAACGTGTCGGTTACGTTGGTCGGCTCCACGCGCGCAGATGATATCGTGCGCGACGCAGACATTCTGCACCTCTACAAGAAAGCCGGTTTCGAACGCTTTCTTATGGGTATGGAGAATACGGACGAAGCGACCCTGAAGCTGATCCGGAAGGGCGGCGCGATAGCGAGCGACCGAGAGGCCATTCGCCTTCTGCGGCGCCACAACATTCTCTCGATGGCCACTTGGGTCGCGGGCTTCGATGACCAGACGGATGCCGACCTGTTCCGCGGGTTGCGGCAGCTCGTTTCCTACGACGCGGACCAGATACAGGCGCTATACGTTACACCGCATCGCTGGACCCCGTACTACCGTCTTGCGCAAGACCGTCCGGTCGTGCAGCGGGATCCGACGAAATGGGACTACAAGCATCAAGTCCTCGGGATGTCCCGCATGTCACCGGGCCGGCTTTTCGTGTGGGTCAAATTGATCGAGGCCGTCGCGCAGCTTCGCCCGAAAGCTCTCATGCGCTGGGCATGGCACCCCGATCCGAAGATCCGCCATGCGATCCGGTGGTATTACCGCATGGGCCGGCGAGTATGGCTGCATGAGATCGCGGGCTTCCTTTTCCGCGACCGTGTCGGTGGTGACGGCAGATCGGTTGCAGATCACCTAGGCGCCGCACAGGACCATGAGGAAGAGGCGTCGCTCGTTGTGCGTCGGCCAAGAGCTCACGGTGCGACGGACACGACGCTAAAACCTGTCAGTTCCGTTTGAAATTCCGCGGGTATTGCCGCGCGAGACCATTCGTCGATTGGCGGATAGGTGATGCGCAGTCTCTTGTCTGAAACAAAACCACTTGAGCCGCCCCCTGCGTCATAGCTTAGACGAGTCTTCAGGAGGCCTGGATGAAGACCAAACGGCGAAATGACGAAACACTGCTGGCAGCGAATGAATGCGCCGCCCGCATCGGTCTTAGTGTGCGGGCCTTGCGCCTCTACGAGCAACGGGGGCTGATCCGGCCCCCACGAACCGCGAAGGGCTGGCGGCTCTACGGCGCAGCTGAAATCGCTCGGCTGCACGAGATCCTAGCGCTGAAGCTGCTTGGGCTCAGTCTATCCCGAATTACAGAGCTTTTGCAGGGCAAGGCGGTCGATCTCGCCGGCACGCTTGCCTTGCAGCACGCAGCGCTCTCGCAACAGAGGGTTCGCATCGAGCGCGGTCTTTCGCTGGTTGGGGCCGCACGTGCCGCCCTTGCAGAGGGTCGCTCGGTCTCGACCGAAGATCTGATCAAGCTCGCAAAAGAGGCCAACATGACCGAAATCCCGACTGATGAGATCGCTTGGCGCCGCTACGAGCAGGCTCGCCCCAGAACGGCGATCCAAATAAAGCCGGTGCACCTGGAAAACTACGTCGGCTACTATCGCTATAATGCCGGACCTGTATTTGAGGTCACCGCCAAAGAGGGAAGGCTTTTCATTCGCGGCCCCGGGGACGACGTCGCGGTTGAAGTGTTTGCAGAGAGCGAGCGAACGTTTTTCCGCAAAGCCGCTCCGGTTCAAGTCAGCTTCCCAGCAACCGCAAATGGTCTTGCAAATGAATTGGTTCTCCACACCAATGGCCACGAGCGAAGGGCCATACGCATCGACGCTGACGAGGCGATTAAGGCCGCCGAGGCTCTCGATGCCCGTATCAAAAGCGGGACCCCGAACCCCCACAGTGAAGCAACGCTCCGCCACCTGATTTCGGAGTACCAGTCTGGGCGGCCCTGCGTCGATCGCATGACGCCTGAACTGGCCCAAGCAGTGCGTGAACAATTTGACGCGGTCTACGCAAATCTAGCGGCTAGAGGGCCGTTAAGAACCCTGCAATTCAGACGTGTCGGAGCAGGTGGTCACGATGTTTACAAGGCTGCATTCGATACAGGGGTGCTAAAATTCCGCATCGCCTGGTCGGAGGAGAGCAAGATCATAGGTCTTCGGTACAGAGACTATAATTCTTAACCGCGCTGCGACACTCCTATTACGTTCTGGGTCGATGAGCGGCTATCAGCGCGATACGACTTCCTGTTGGCGAACGTGAGCCTGACACATGCAGAAAATCGGCTTCTCCCACCTCTCCGCAACATTGCGGTAAGTTAATTCGCTGTTCGCACGCCCTTCTGGCATGATCCGCTAACTAGATGCAGGCCGCCTCGCCTGCGCGACGAATGGGGACGACCTTGCGCAAGTGGTTGATTGGATCGGGACTGGCGGCGCTCGTCGCGGCTGGCGGCTACTGGGCTTTGCGCCCGGCCGGCGGCTCGGCGAATGAGGCGGCCTACCGCACCGCGCCGATCGATCGCGGCCAGATCACCGCCGCCGTCCGCGCCACCGGCACGCTGACGCCGATGACGACCGTGCTGGTCGGTTCGCAGCTTTCAGGGCAAATCGTCGAGATCCTCGCCGACTACAACTCGCAGGTGAAGGCCGGCCAGATCGTCGCAAGGCTCAATAGCGACCAGATCAAGACGCGCCGCGACGCGGCCCAGGCCGATGTGGCGCAGGCCAAGGCCGATCTCCAGGTCAAGCGCGCCCAGCTCGACCGCGCCCGCTCGACCAGGCTAAAGGCCAATTCGACGGTCAAGGACCTCGAAGCCCAGCGCGACCGCGTCGCAGCGCAGCTCGCCGACGCCAAGCGCACCTTCGAGCGCCAGAACGAGCTCTTCAGCCGCAACACCGGCTCGCAGCAGGCACTGGACACAGCCCGCACCCAGGTCGAGGTCCAAACCGCGACGCTCGCCTCCAGCGAGGCGCAGATCGCCTCGGCGAAGGCGGAGCTCAACGGCCTCGACGCCGACATCCTGCTAGCCGAGGGCCAGGTCCAGTCCGGCCAGGCGCTGATCTCGCAGCGCGGGGCCAAGCTCAAGGACATCTTGATCGACCTCGAGCGCACCGACATCCGCTCGCCGGTCGACGGCGTCGTGGTCCAGCGCCAGGTCGATCTCGGCCAGACCGTCGCCGCCTCGCTCTCGACGCCAACCCTGTTCCAGATCGCGCAGGATCTGCGCAGCATCGACATCTACGCCAATGTCGACGAGGCCGATGTCGGCCGGATGAAGCGTGGCCAGCCGGTCACCTTCACCGTCAACGCCTATCCGAGCCGCACCTTCGAAGGCCGCGTCGAGATGGTCCGTCTCGGGGCGCAGACGATCCAGAACGTCGTCACCTATACCGGCGTCATCCGCGTCGCCAACGCCGACATGGCACTGTTGCCCGGCATGACCGCCAATCTCCAGGTCGTCACGGAGGACCGCAGCGACGTGCTGCGCGTGCCCAATGCGGCGCTGCGCTTCCGCCCGGCCGGCACTGCGGTGGCGAGCGCGCCTCCGCCGGTGTCGCGCGGCGGCGAGGGCCAGGGCGCCGGCCCCGCAGCCGGTGGCCGCGGCGGAGCGCAGGGTGCTGCGCTGCGCGAGCGTATCGAGACCGAATTGCAGCCCACGCCGGAGCAGAAGCAGGCGATCGCCGCCGTGATGCAGGAGCGTCGCGCAGGCGGCCGCGAGGCGATGGCCGGCCTCTCCGACGAGGAGCGCCGCGCTGTCTTCCGCAAGGCCCGCACCGAGATGATCGCGAAGGTCTCAGCCGTGCTCGATCCGGAGCGCAGGGCGAAGTTCGAGGCGATGATGCAGGAGGGCCGCCCGGGCCGCGCCGCGCCCCAGCAGGGCACGCCGGGCCGTGTCTATGTGCTGGGTGACGACGGCCAGCCCAGGGCCGTCCTGATCATGCTCGGACCGACCGACGGCGCCTATACCGAGCTGGTCTCCGGCGACCTGAAGGACGCACAGGCGGTCATCATCGGCGGCGGCCCGCGCACGACCGCCGCCCCCGCGCCCGCCGGAGGCCCGCCGGTGCGTGGCTCGCGGCTGTTCTGATGGCGATGGCGGGTGAACCCACCCTCCCCCGTCATTCCGGGGCGTTGCGCAGCAACGAACCCGGAACCCACGACCGGGTGAAGCCCGTTTGGAGCACCGTCAACCGCGCGCGCCCAGTCATGGGTTCCGGGTTCGACCCTTCGGGCCGCCCCGGAAAGACAAGGGAACGTCCGCCATGCCCCTGATCGAAGCCCGCGAACTCTCCCGCGTCTACGATCTCGATTCCGGCCGCGTCACCGCGCTGGACCGGGTCTCGCTCGACATCGAGGCGGGCGATCTGGTGGCCGTGATGGGCCCGTCCGGCTCGGGCAAGTCGACCTTCATGAACCTGATCGGCTGCCTCGACCGGCCGACCGGCGGGCATTACCGGCTCGACGGCGTCGCGGTCGAGACTTTGGGCAGCGACGGGCTGGCAGAGCTTCGCAACCGCAAGCTCGGCTTCGTCTTCCAACAGTTCAACCTGCTGCCGCGCGTCGATGCCTGCGCCAATGTCGAATTGCCGATGGTCTATGCAGGCGCGGACCGCAAGACGCGCCGCGAGCGGGCGCTTGCCGCGCTCGGCCGCGTCGGCCTCGCCGAGCGCGCCCACCACCGCCCGATGCAGCTCTCGGGCGGCCAGCAGCAGCGCGTCGCCATTGCCCGCGCACTGGTCAACGAGCCGCGCCTGCTGCTTGCCGACGAGCCGACCGGCGCGCTCGACAGCCGCACGGCGCTCGAAATCCTGGCCCTGTTCCAGGATCTCAACCGCGAGGGCGTCACCGTCGTCCTCGTCACCCATGACGCCGAGGTCGCGCGCCACGCCCGCCGCGTCATCCGCTTCCGCGACGGGCGCCTTCTGAGCGACCAGCGCCAAGAGCCGGCCGATGCCCGCGCGGCGCTGGCCGCGCTCGATGCGGCACCGCCAGCCTATCCGGAGACCGTGCCCCAGGCGGACGCCGGTCTCCTGACGGAACCCATGGCATGAGCATCTTCGAAGCCGTCCGCTCCGCCCTGACCGCGATCGGCGCCAATGCGCTGCGTTCGGCCCTGACCATGCTCGGCATCATCATCGGCGTCGCCGCGGTCATCGCGATGGTCGCGATCGGCTCGGGAGCCCGCGAGCGTGTCACCTCGCAGATCAAGTCGCTCGGCGCCAATCTCGCGATCATCCAGTCCGGCAACGTCACGCAAGGCGGCGCGCGGCTCGGCGCCGGCGCGTCATCGACCCTGACCGACGAGGATGCCGGTGCCATCATCAAGGAGGTCGAGGACGTCGTCGCGGCAGCGCCCGTGATCTTCACCCGCGCCCAGGCCGTCTATGCCGGCACCAACTGGTCGACGCAGATCACCGCGACCGATCTCGATTTCTTCGCCGCGCGTGAATGGGACGTCGCGGAAGGGCGGCTGTTCGAGCCGGAGGAACTGCGCAAGGGCGAGATCGTCGCGATCATCGGCCAGACCGTGGCGAAGAACCTGTTCGGCGAGCAAAATCCGCTCGACCAGCAGTTCCGCATCCGCAACGTGCCCTTCAAGGTCATCGGCGTGATGGCGCCCAAGGGCCAGTCCGCGCTCGGCCAGGACCAGGACGACGTCATCTTCGTGCCGCTCGACACCGGCCGTCGCCGCATCATCGGCCGCAACTACGCCCGCGACCGCTCGGTCCAGACGATCATGGTGAAATTCGCCAGCGAGGGCGCGATCGCGCCCGGCATCGAGCAGACCGGCGCCCTGCTGCGCCAGCGCCATCGGCTGATGGCCGACCAGGACGACGACTTCATCGTCCGCAACCTTACCGAGATCGCCAACACCGCGACGCAGGCGGCGACAACCCTCTCCTGGCTGCTGGCGGCGGTGGCGGGCGTGTCACTGCTGGTCGGCGGCATCGGCATCATGAACATCATGCTGGTCTCGGTGACCGAACGCACCCGCGAGATCGGCCTGCGGCTGGCGGTGGGTGCAAGGCAGCGCGACGTGCTGGCTCAGTTCCTGATCGAGGCGACGACGCTGGCCACGATCGGCGGCGCGGTGGGCATCGCGCTCGGCGTCGGCTCGGCCCTGACCATTGCCAACATCGCGGGCTGGCCCTCGGTGGTCTCGATAGAGACCATTCTGATCGCGGTCGGCGTCTCCGGGATGATCGGCGTGTTCTTCGGCTTCTACCCTGCAAGGCAGGCAGCGCGGCTCGACCCGATCGAGGCGCTGCGGCGGGAATGAGACGCCTTTAACGCATCGGATCAAGGGTCGCTTAACCGATGCCGGTTAGCCTGCGGGCATCATGCTCAACGCCCCCTTTTCGGGACTGGACCTTGAACCACACCCCCAGCCAGGCTCTTGTCGCCAGCCGCCTCTATGACCAAGCGAGACTCGGCCCTGGCGGCACATGGGCCTGCGATCTGGCGACGGAAAATCTGACCTGGACCGATGGCGTCTACGACCTGTTCGGCCTCACGCGCGGGTCGACGCTCAAGCGCTCCATGTCGCTGGACGTCTATCAAAGCCAAAGCCGCAGCGAGATGGACCGGCGTCGCGCCGACGCCATCAGGACGGGCAAGGGCTTCTCTCTGGACTGCCAGTTGCGCACCGGGGGCAGCAGCCGCTGGATGCGCCTTCAGGTCGGCGTGACATATGACCAGGGCCGGCCTGTCCGCATCTTCGGCTCGAAGCAGGACATCACCGCCGAAAAGAAGATGTGGGACGGTCTGGTCACGCTCGTCGGCAGCGACCCGCTGACGGGGCTGGCGAACCGCCGCGCTTTCGAGGAGGCAGCGCGCGAACTCAGCCGCCATGCCGACGGGTCCCATGGCTTCGCGCTAGTCGTGCTGACCGTCGACGAGTTCGATGCCATCCGGTCTCTCTACGATCACGCCGGCGCGCTTGAATGTCTGCGCTGCATCGGCGAGCGGCTGGCACGGCTTTTCCCGGATGCCGTCCTGGTCTCACGCATCGGCGGTTGCGAATTCGCGCTGCTGCTGCGGGTTCCCGGTGGGCACACCGCGCTCGCCACGATGCTCAAAGGCGCCCACAGGCTGCTTGCCCGCCCGGTCCCGCGCGATCGGCAACCGATCGCGATCGGCATCTCCGTCGGGGCGGCATTCCTGAAATCGGCGCACCAGCATGAACCGAAAAAGCTGTTCGCAGAGGCCGACTCCGCGCTTTATGTCGCCAAGGCGGCAGGTGCGAACCGTGTTCGTGTCTTCGACGGCATGGTCGCGAAGCCGATAGCGCAGTCCCAACTCCAGCAGGCCGCAGGCCTGCGCGCCAGCTGAACCGGCGCGCAGGAAGCCACAGAGGGAAGCCTGACGATCCTCTCTCTGGGCGGCCGACCTTCTAGCGAGGTCGTGTTCGATCCGCCCGCGGATCGAACTCCGCGCGACCGGTTCAGGGAGCAGGACAAACGACGCCGCGTTCGAACAGGCAGGGCCGCGATCCTGCTGGGGATCGCGGCCCTGCCCGTTCGCTATCCTCGAATGTAACGCGCAAGACGCGTTGAAAGACCCTCAGCCCTTCACGCTCTTCACCACCTCGGCGACGCTCGCGCCAAAGGCTTCCGCCGTCTTCAGGTCGCCTAGGATCATCTCGTCGACGCCGGCATCCGACGGCGAGACCACCAGCAGCCCCTGATAGCCGCCGAGATTGTTGAGGTCGTCGCGCGTGCTTGACTTGGCGTTGGAGGGGTGCATGCCGGTGCCGGTCCACAGCATCTTGTGCTGGGCGGCGAAGAGGGCGAGATAGGCAATCGTCGAGCCCTTGTCACCGTTCAACGTCGCCGAATTGGTGAAGCCTGCCGCGATCTTGCCTTTCCAGTCCATCGTGTGCCAGGGCTTGCTGGAGGCATCGGCGAACTTTTTGAACTGCCAGGAGACCATGCCCATATAGGTCGGCGAGCCGAAGACGATGCCGTCGGCGGCTTTCAGTGTCTCCCAGCCGGCGTCCGGAATGGTGCCCTCGGCATCGATCGCGACCAGATCGACACTGGCGCCCGCCGCGGCCGCACCGGCCCGCACGCTTTCGGCGACCTTCTTGGTGTGGCCGTAGCCGGAGTGAAAGACGATGGCGATCTTGGTCATGGCGGAGCCTTTGGTCGGGGTGAAATCTGTGTCCGCGCCAAGATGTTGCGGCGCCGCGAACGCTTCAATGGGCTTGCCATTGCAGCTGCGCAGGACCGCGATGGCACAGCCGCAAACTGGCCGCCTTCGTCAGTCCAGAGGCTTGACGAAGACCACATTGCCGTCGAGCGAGTGGCCCATGTCCTGCCAGCCATGGCGGAGATAGAAGCGCTCGGCGCGGGTTCCCGCTCCGGTCGTCAGCCAGGCCTGCGCATGGCCGGCGGCGGACAGCCGATCGAGCGCCGCATCGAGCAGCGCACGGCCGAGCCCGCGCCCCTCATGCGCCTTGTCGATGAACAGCGCCCAGACCAGGCCGGTCTGATGATTGGCGCAGGTGAAGCCCGCGACAGCGCCATCGACCTCGGCAACGAGGAAGATCGCTTGCTCGCGATACCAGGCGACCTCTTCGTCAGTCACCTTCGAGGGATCGGAGAGGACATTCTCGCTCACGCCCATCCGGATCGCGTGGATGCGTGGCTGGTCCGTCGCGGTCGCCTTGCGGATGCGAAAGGACATCGGCCCCCTCAGCGCTTGCGGACGAATTCCGTGCGCAGGACGAGGCCCTTGATGGATTCGTGGCGGCAGTCGATCTCTTCGGGATCGTCGGTCAGGCGGATTGATTTGATCACAGTGCCCTGCTTCAGGGTCTGCCCGGCACCCTTGACCTTCAGGTCTTTGATCAGGACGACGGAATCGCCGTCGGCCAGCGCGTTCCCTGCGGCATCGCGAACCTCGACACGCCCTGGAGCCGCTGCCGCGGCCATTTCCGAGGCCGGACGCCACTCACCCGTGATCTCGTCATAGACGTAGTCGTCGTCGGCCATGTCCGCCCCATATCGCCACGCCGGCTGTCCCGGCCCGGCTCGCCTATACGAGCCGCGCGGGGAATTCAACACATGCGGGCTGTGGAACCTCCGGCTGCGCTACTCGGCCGCTTCGAGCCGATAGCTCGCCGGCTCGTAGTTGAGGATCGGCGACAGCCAGCGTTCGACCTCGACGATGCTCATGCCCTTGCGCGCCGCATAATCCTCGACCTGGTCGCGCTCCACCTTGGCGACGCCGAAATAATAGGCGGCGGGATGCGAAAGGTAGATGCCCGAGACCGACGAGCCCGGCCACATCGCGAAGCTCTCCGTCAACTTCACGCCCACGCGGCTCTCCGCCTGCAGCAGCGAGAACAGGGTCGCCTTCTCGGTGTGGTCGGGCTGGGCCGGATAGCCTGGCGCCGGCCGGATGCCGCGATACTCCTCGCGGATCAGATCCTCGTTGGAGAGGGCCTCGTCGGGCGCATAGGCCCAGTAATGCCTGCGCACGAGCTGGTGCATGCGCTCGGCGAAGGCCTCTGCGAAGCGGTCGGCCAGCGCCTTGACCATGATCGAGCGGTAATCGTCATTGTCGCGGGCGAAACGTTCGGAGATGCGTTCCTCCTCGGCACCGGCCGTCACCACGAAGGCGCCGACATAATCGGGCCGCTCGATGCCCTCGGGCGCGAAGAAGTCGGAGATGCACATGTTGGGCTTGCCGTCGCGCTTGGAAAGCTGCTGGCGCAGGCCGTGCAGCGTCGCAAGACGCTCTGTCCGGCTCTCGCCGGTATAGAGCGCGATGTCATCGCCCACTGCATTGGCCGGCCAGAAGCCGATCACCGCCTTGGGGTTGAACCAGCGCTCCTCGACAATGCGCTTCAGCATCGCCTGCGCGTCGTCCCAGAGTGCGCGCGCCGCCTCGCCCTGCTTCTCATCCTCGAGGATCGCGGGAAAGCGCCCTTTCATTTCCCAGGTCTGGAAGAACGGCGTCCAGTCGATCAGCGGCACGAGATCCGCGAGATCATAATTCCGGAAGGTGCGCGTTCCCAGAAAGCTCGGCTTCGGTGGAGTGTAGTTCGACCAGTCGGCCTTGAAGGCGTTGGCGCGGGCCTTGGCCAGCGGCAGTCGCTGCTTGTCGGCCTCGGAGCGACGATGCGCCGCCGAGACCTTGGCATATTCCGCCCGGATGCCTTCGACATAGGCTGGCTTCTGGTCCTGCGAGAGCAGGCTCGACACCACGCCCACCGCGCGCGAGGCGTCGGTGACGTAGACCGTCTGACCTTTCTCATAGGCAGGATGAATCTTCACCGCGGTATGGACACGGCTCGTCGTCGCGCCGCCGATCAGGAGGGGGATGTCGAAGCCCTCCCGCTCCATCTCCGAGGCGACCGTGACCATCTCGTCAAGCGAGGGCGTGATCAGGCCGGACAGCCCGACGATGTCGACCTTCTCCTTGCGGGCCACATCGAGGATCTTCTGCGTCGGCACCATCACGCCGAGGTCGATCACCTCGTAATTGTTGCACTGGAGCACGACGCCGACGATGTTCTTGCCGATGTCGTGGACATCGCCCTTGACCGTCGCCATCAGCACCTTGCCAGCGGCCGAGCGCTCGCCGCCGCCGTTCAGGCGCTTCTCCTCGTCCATGAAGGGCATCAGGTAAGCCACCGCCTGCTTCATGACGCGCGCCGACTTCACCACCTGCGGCAGGAACATCTTGCCCGCGCCGAACAGGTCGCCGACCACGTTCATGCCGGCCATCAGCGGGCCTTCGATGACATGCAGCGGCTTCTCGGCCTTCAGCCGCGCTTCTTCGGTATCGATGTCGATGAAGGCGGTGATGCCGTTGACCAGCGCATATTCCAGCCGCTTCTCCACGACCTCTTCGCGCCAGGCCATGTCCTTGCCGGAGACCGCAACGGAACCATCGCCCTTGAAGCGCGGCGCGGCATCGAGCAGGCGCTCGGTCGCATCCTTGCGCCGGTTGAGGACGACGTCCTCGCAAAGCTCGCGCAGCTCGGGATCGAGCCCGTCATAGGAGCCGAGCTGGCCCGCATTGACGATGCCCATATCCATGCCGACCTTGATGCAGTGGTACAGGAAGACCGAGTGCATCGCCTCGCGGACCTTCTCGTTGCCGCGGAACGAGAAGGACAGGTTCGAGACGCCGCCCGAGATATGGGCATGCGGCAGGGTCTCGCGGATCGTCTTCGTGGCCTCGATGAAGTCGTTGCCGTAGTTGTCATGCTCCTCGATGCCCGTCGCCACCGCAAAGATGTTCGGATCGAAGATGATGTCCTCGGGCGGGAAGCCAATCTCTTCGGTCAGCAGCTTGTAGGCGCGCGTGCAGATCTCGATCTTGCGCTGGTAGGTGTCGGCCTGGCCGGTCTCGTCGAAGGCCATGACGACGACGGCCGCCCCGTAGTTGCGGCAGATCCGGGCCTGTTCGAGGAACGCGGCCTCGCCCTCCTTCATCGAGATCGAGTTGACGATCGGCTTGCCCTGGATCGTCTTGAGCCCTGCCTCGATCACGGGGAATTTCGACGAATCGACCATGATCGGCACGCGGGAGATGTCGGGCTCCGAGGCGATGAGGTTGCAGAACTCGGTCATCGCGGCCTGCGAATCCAGCAGGCCCTCGTCCATGTTGATGTCGATGACCTGGGCGCCATTGGCCACCTGGTCGCGGGCGACGTCCAGCGCGGCGGCATAGTCGCCCGCCGTGACCAGCTTGCGGAATTTGGCCGAGCCGGTGACGTTCGTGCGCTCGCCGATGTTGACGAAGGGGATGGTCTCGTCGAGCGTGAAGGGCTCCAGCCCGGCCAGCCGCAGATAGGGCTTGATCACCGGCACCTGCCGAGGCGCCTTGCCGGCGACGGCCTGCGCGATGGCCTGGATATGGTCGGGCGTCGTGCCGCAGCAGCCGCCGACGACATTGACCAGGCCCGCATCGGCGAACTCGGCGAGCATCTCGGCCGTCGCCTCGGGGCTCTCGTCATACATCCCGAATTCGTTGGGCAGGCCCGCGTTCGGGTAGGCACAGACCAGCGTGTCGGCAACGCGAGACAGATCCTTGATATGGGCGCGCATCTCGCGTGCCCCGAGCGCGCAGTTGAGTCCGATGGTCAGCGGCGCGGCATGGCGCACCGCGTTCCAGAAGGCTTCCGTCGTCTGGCCCGACAGCGTGCGCCCCGACAAATCGGTGATCGTACCGGAGATCATCACCGGCAGGCGCAGGCCCTTCTCGCGGAACACGTTCTCGATCGCGACGATCGCGGCCTTGGCATTGAGCGTGTCGAAGATCGTCTCGACGAGGATGATCTCGGAGCCGCCATCGATCAGCCCCCTCACCTGCTCTGCGTAGGACTCGCGCACCTGGTCGAAGGTCACCGCGCGGAAGCCGGGATTGTTGACGTCCGGAGAGATCGACAGCGTGCGGTTGGTCGGGCCGATCGCGCCGGCAACATAGCGGCGGCGGCCATCCTGCCTCTGCGCGATCGCGGCCGCCTCGCGGGCGAGCTTCGCCGAGACGACGTTGAGCTCATAGGCAAGCTCCTCCATGCCGTAATCGGCCTGCGCGATCCGGGTCGAGGAGAAGGTGTTGGTCTCGACGATGTCGGCACCGGCCGTGAAATAGGCCAGGTGGATGTCGCGGATCGCCTCGGGCTGGGTCAGAACCAGCAGGTCGTTGTTGCCCTTGAGGTCGTGGTTCCAGCCCTTGAAGCGCTCGGCCCTGAAATCGGCCTCGGAGAACCTCTGGTTCTGGATCTGCGTGCCCATTGCACCGTCGAGCACGAGGATGCGCTCGGACGCGGATTGACGCAGCGCACTCTGGATCTCGGCGCCATCGACGGGTGTCGGGGTGAAGTCGGTCATCGTCACGCTTTCATCGAACCCGGATCAGTCCGATCCTCTGCCCTCATCCTGATGAGGTCGCGGCAGCGACCGTCTCGAAGGATGCTCCAGGGTGCTCCGGAAACATCTGGAGCATCCTTCGAGACGCCGCCTTCGGCGGCTCCTCTGGATGAGGACTTGTTGAAAATCACTCAGCCGCAGCAGCTTGCGCCGCTACTGCTTCAGGCTTGACCCCGACCAGATGGCAGATCGCATAGACCAGGTCGGCCTTGTTCATCGTGTAGAAATGCAGGTCGCCGGCGCCGCGATCGATCAGGTCGAGCGCCTGCTCGGCGCAGACGGCAGCGGCCACCAGACGGCGCGTCGCGGCGTCGTCCTCCAGCCCCTCGAAACGGTCGGCGAGCCATTGCGGCACGCTCGCCCCGGTCTTGCGGGCGAAGTTGGCAGTCTGCTTGAAGTTCTGGACCGGGACGATGCCCGGCAGGATCGGGATGTCGATGCCGGCCGCACGAACCTTGTCGAGATAGCGGAAATAGACGTCGTTATCGAAGAAGAACTGGGTGATGGCGCGCGTCGCGCCCGCATCGACCTTCTTCTTCAGCGCGTCGATGTCGGCATCGAGCGAGGCGGCTTCCGGATGCTTCTCCGGATAGGCCGAGACCGTCACCTCGAAATCGCCGATGCGCTTGAGGCCCGCAACGAGATCCGAGGTCTGGTGATAGCCCTGCGGATGCGGCTCGTACGCCGTGCCGAGCCCGCCGGCCGGATCGCCGCGCAGCGCCACGACATGGCGCACGCCCGCATCCCAATAGGCACGGATGACCTCGTCGACTTCGTCGCGGGAGGCCGAGACGCAGGTCAGGTGGGCGGCAGGCTTGAAGCCCGTCTCCTCGACCATGCGCTTGACCGTCGCATGCGTACGCTCGCGCGTCGAACCGCCGGCACCATAGGTCACCGAGACGAAGGAAGGCCCTAGGGGCTCGAGCCGGCGCACGCTCTCCCAGAGCGCAACCTCCATCTCGTCGCTCTTTGGCGGAAAGAACTCGAAGGACACTTTCGGACGGCGCGAGCCGTGCCGGCTGGGGCGAAACGCGTTCATCAGGCCACCTCTAGATTGTTCTGCCGTGCCATCGGATCGGACTGGACGCGCCGGTCGCAACCCCGCCAGAGCATGACCGGCAACTGGCCGGAGCCACCCCCGGCCAGCGTGATTTCGTCGGACAGGTCGCAGCTCAGTCCGGCTTCGGAAAACCAGCTCGCGATCTGGGCCCGCGAGAAGCCGAGCCGGCGATGGGCATGCTCCGTCCGCAGGAATTCCATCTCGTGGGGCGCGAAATCGACCACGATCAATCGCCCGCCGGGGCTCAGCATCGCAGCCGCCTCGCGCACCGCCCGGCCCGGATCGTCGAGGAAGTGCAGCACCTGGTGGATGATCACGACGTCGAAGGAACCGCGTGGGAACGGCAACGCATAGATGTCGCCCTGGCGCAGTTCGACGCGGGAGAGCCCCGCCTTCTCCAGATTGGCGCGCGCGACCGCGAGCATGGCGTGGTTGGCGTCGACGCCGACGGCGCGGCCGAATTTGGGCGCGATCCGCTCCAACATACGGCCCGTGCCGGTGCCGAGATCAAGCACGCTGCCGGGCGTGCCCTTGCCGACGGCCGCCTCGATCGCCGCTTCGACCGCCTCATCGGGCACATGCAGCCGGCGCAGACGGTCCCAGTCGCGGGCGACGCTGGCGAAATAGGTCTGCGCCACCTCGGCCCGCGCACCGCGCACCGCGGCAAGCCGCTCGCGATCGGCTGCCAGAACCGGATCGGCCCGGTCTAGCCAGGCAGCCAGAGACGCCGCGAAAGCCCCGCCTGCCCCGGTTTCGTCCAGCCGGAAGAAAGCCCACGCCCCCTCGCGTGACCGCCGCACCAGGCCGGCCTCGGTCAGCAGCTTGAGATGGCGCGAGATGCGCGGCTGCGACTGGCCGAGGATGTCGGTCAGGTCCGACACGGACAACTCCCCCTCCGACAGCAGCGCGAGGATGCGCAGCCGCGTCTCCTCGCCGGCGGCGCGCAAGGCCGCGAGCAGCACATCGGCAGAAAGGGTGGTGAGCTGGCGCAAGCCACAAACTCCGCAAGACGGTCCCAAAAAGATATAAAGATATCTTTATGTCAGATAGTCTAGGCGTGCAAGCTCAATCTGACGCGGTGCTGCCCTGCGGCGCGCCAGCTGCCATCGCCCGGCCGAGCGCGCTGAACAGGCGCGGATCGCCGGACTGCGCGACGTTGAAGCGGAGAAAACGGCCAGCTGACTGCGACAGGCTGTAGACATTGCCTGGCGCCAGCACGATGTCCTCGGCCAGCAGCTGCCGCGCGATTATCGCGGAATCCAGCCCTTCGGGCAGCTCGCACCACAGGAACATGCCGCCCCTCGGCTCGATCCAGGGCCGCACGCCCATGGCCTTGAGCCGCGCCGAGGTCTCGCCCATGGCGCGCGCCAGACGGCCCCTCAGCCCGTCCATATGCTTGCGATAGCTGCCATCCCTGAGGATCGTCAGGACCATGTCGGCCGCCAGGCGGCCCGTGCCGAAAGAGGCCGCGATCTTGAGATCGATCAACCCCTCGATCCAGTCCTGCCGCGCGGCGATGTAACCGCAGCGGACGGAGGCCGAGAGCGATTTGGAGAAGCTGCCGATCTGGACGACGCGGTCGAGCCCGTCGAAGGCGGCCAGGCGCGGCGCCGGCTCCGGCTCGAAATCGGCGAAGATGTCGTCCTCGACAATGGTCAGTCCGAACTGGTCCGCCAGCTTCAGTACGCGATGCGCGACGACCGGCGACAACGTCGCGCCGGTCGGGTTGTGAAGCGCCGAATTGGTGATGTAGAGCCGTGGGCGCTGTTCTGCCAGAACACGCTCGAGTTCCACGGGATCGGGACCGCTGCGCGTATAGGGCACGCCGACGATGCGGACGCGGTGGGCCCGCAGCAGGGCGTGAAAGTTGAAATAGCAGGGGTCGTCGACCAGGACGCTATCGCCGGGCTCGATCAGGAAGCGGCAGACGATGTCGAGAGCCTGCGTACCCGATTCCGTCAGCATGATCTGGGCCGGCGATGCATCGATGCTGTGCAGCCCCATGCGGCGGGCCAGAACCTGCCGGAGCGGCGCCAGCCCCAGCGGTGTACCGTAGTCGCCCAGCGTCTCGGCCGGTGCCCGCGACGCCGTCCGTAGCGCCCGGCGCAAGGCCTCCTGCGGCAGCCAATCGGCCGGCAGCCAGCCGCAGCCCGGCTTCAGCACGCTGTCGCCGGCGTCGAGCGATTGCCTGGACACCCAGAACGGATCCACGGCGCGCTCAAGCCGCGGGCCGAGATCGGCGACCGAGAAGGGCGGCGCATGGCCGGCGACATAAAAGCCGGAGCCGCGCCGTGCCTGGATGACGCCCTCGGCCGCGAGCCGGTCATAGGCCTCCACCACCGTCGATTTCGACACGGCCATCGTCTCGGAGAAGCGCCGGATCGAGGGCAGCTTCGCACCCGCGGCCAGTTCGCGCCCGGCAATGCGTGAGCGGATCGCCTGCATGACGCGCCCGACGCGCGTCCCCTCATCTGCTTCCACCCTGTTCATCGATCATCCGTACCGCCTGTGTGAGCAGCACAGTTTGCCTGAACTGTATTGAACTGTCTCTGGCAACCAGCGCTGCGCGCGCCGATGCAGGAACCAAATGGAGCGACGGTGATGGACAAGATGGCGAGCGGCTGGATCAACGGCTTTCTCGGAGTACTGATCTTTGCCGGCTCCCTGCCCGCGACGCGGGTCGCGGTTGCGGATTTCGATCCCGTCTTCCTGACGCTGGCCCGGGCCGCCATCGCCGGCCTCGTCGCACTCGGCCTCCTGCTCGCTTTCCGGCAAAAGCGGCCCGAGGGACGTGACGTCCTGCCGCTGCTGGTGGTGGCGCTCAGCGTGGTCATCGGCTTCCCGCTGCTGACGGCGCTCGCCCTGCAACACGTGACGTCCGCGCATTCGATCGTCTTCATCGGCCTTCTGCCGCTGGCGACCGCGCTGTTTGGCGTCCTGCGCGGCGGCGAGCGCCCGCGTCCAGCCTTCTGGCTGTTCTCCTGCCTCGGCAGCGGCCTCGTTGCGGGCTTCGCCGCGAGGCAGGGCTTTGCCGCAGCACCTGTCGGCGATCTCCTGATGCTCGCGGCCATCATCGTTTGCGGGCTCGGCTATGCCGAGGGCGCAGCCCTCTCGCGAAGGCTCGGCGGCTGGCAGGTCATCTGCTGGGCGCTGCTGTTGTCGCTCCCGGTGACGGCCGGGCTGGCCCTGGCGACAAGGCCGGCCTCGCTGATGCTTGTCGGTGCGCCGGCCTGGCTCGGTCTCGCCTATGTCTCACTCTTCAGCATGCTGATCGGCTTCGTGTTCTGGTATCGCGGCCTCGTCCAGGGCGGCATCGCCGCCGTCGGTCAGCTGCAGCTGCTGCAGCCCTTCTTCGGTCTGGCGCTGGCAGGCCTTCTGCTGGGTGAAACCGTGAGTTGGCAGATGCTCGCCGTCTCGGCTGCGGTCGCGGCCTGCGTCGCTGGCGCGAAGCGCTTCTCAAGGTAGGCTTAACCCCTCTTCGGCGCGACCGGCGGGATCAGCACCACCGCGTCGCCCGGTGCGATCGGTCCGGCGAGATCGACGGACAGCACGAGCCCGCGCAACGCTGCGGCGGCCTTGACGAAGGCGAATTCCAGTCCCTTGCGGCCGGTCGCGGCGGCGACGGCCCGTCCGGCCCGTCGACACGGCATATTGTAGGCCTCGACACGCAGGATCGCGCGGCCGTCGAAGCGCCCTTTCCCGCCCCAGTCCCCGCCGAAGGCGAGGCGGCTGCCGGGCGCGATCCGGGAAAAGTCGGGCAGCCCGTCGATCAGGAGGTTGGCCCCGAGCCATTCGGGTGGCAGCGTCGGCAGATCGAGCCGGCCGGCGATCTCCGCCAGTTCGACCGGGCACAGCGCCGACAATTGCCGGTCGTTGCGTAGGCGCAACCCTCGCGGCAGCCATGGCTCGCGGGGCCCCGAACGTCGCGTCAGGCCGGCATGCAGGTCGCCGGGAATGCCCGCATGGTCCAGCGTCAGAGCCGCGGCGGGCACTGTGACGAAGCCGTGCAGAGACGACGAGCCATCCCTCGCGACGAAGACGCCGGTGACGACGCCTTTGGCACGCTCATCTGTCATGCCGGCGGCATGGCTGCGCGCGCCGGCGGTGTCAAGAAGCCGACGAACTCACTTCAACTGAAGCGAGCCCGCTGCCGTCTTGCCGCGTTCGGTCTTGAGTTCGAACGAGACGGCCTGTCCTTCCGTCAGCGTCATCAATCCCGCTTCCTTTACGGCAGTGATGTGCACGAACACGTCCTTGCCACCATCCGCAGGCTGAATGAAACCAAAGCCCTTCTCAGTATTGAACCATTTGACGGTTCCCGTCGCCATCGCCGCATCCCTCGAAGCCAAGCGTCTTCGCGCCCGGCGGATGCAAGCGTCCGCAGGGCGCGCACGACAAGAATTGACCGAAACGAAATGCTTGTCGAGACCAAACGACAGGCAGGCCAGAAGTGAAAACGATCAAGACGTGGTCAGAAGCACTTGCGTCATGACCGAGGTTTGCGAGGAACCGCCGAGATATATCTCGATCTGCCCTGGATCGACCTTGTAGCGACCGTTCTCGTCATGAGCGCCGAGCTTTGCCGCATCGAGCCGGAGGCGGACGCTGCGCGTCTCGCCCGCCCGCAGCAGCACCTTGTCGAACGCCTTCAATTCCCGCACGGGCCGGGAGCGGCTGGCGACCGGCTGGCGGATGTAGAGCTGCACCACCTCCTGCCCGTCACGCGCTCCCGCATTGGTGACGTCGACGGACACCTCGACCGTGCCGTCGAGGGGCATGCTCGGCTTCGACACCCGCGCATTGGCATAGGTGAAGCGGCTGTAGGAGAGACCATGGCCGAAGGGGTAGAGCGGCTCGTTGGCCTCGTCGATATAGATCGATTCATAGCGCTGGCGGATCTTCTGCGGGCGCCCCGTCGGCAACTGGTCGTAATAGACCGGGATTTGCCCGACCGAGCGCGGAAAGCTCATTGGCACGCGGCCCGAGGGATTGACCTTGCCGGTCAGGATGTCGGCGATCGCCGCGCGCCCCTCCGTGCCGCCATGGAAAGTCTGCAGGATGGCCGCCACATGGGCGTCGGCCCAGGTCAGGACCAGGGGCCGCCCCGTCGCCAGCACCAGCACCACCGGCTTGCCGGTGGCCACCAGCGCCTCGAGCAGCTCCTGCTGCACGCCCGGCAGGTCGAGCTTCGTGCGAGAGGCGCCCTCGCCCATGAACTCGCAATCCTCGCCCAGCATGGCGACGACGAGGTCGCTCGCGGCAGCCGCGCGGACCGCCGCATCCTTGTCGGCGAACTCAGTGCCGCAGGCCTTTGTGAAGGCAGGCTCATAGGCAACCGAGACATCCGCCGGCAGCCGCTGCTTCAGCGCCTCGGGCAGCGCCTGCACGACGCGGCGGCCGAGGCCAGCAGGGTCGGTCCAGACGCGCTCGTCCTCGGGCACCGCCATCGCGCCGATGACGGCGACGGACTTGACAGTAGCCCCGATCGGCAGCGTCTCGTTGGCGTTCTTCAGCAGCATCGCGCCGTCCTGCGCGGCCTTGAGCGCGACGTCGCGCGCGGCTTGCGTCTGCATCAGCGCAGGCGCGGCAGCAGGATCGACATCGGCGCGCTCGAACAGGCCGAGATGGAACTTGACCCGCAAGACGCGCCGCACCGCCTCGTCCAGCGCCTTCATCGGCACGCGCCCGGCTGTGACCTCGCCAGCGAGGTGCTTGTGATAGACATTGCCCATCATGTCCATGTCGATGCCCGCCAGCAGCGCCTTGCGGGCGGCTTCCGCGTCGTCCTTGGCGATGCCGTGGAGGCGCAGCTCCGTGATCGAGCCGAA
The DNA here is from genome assembly GCF_001298265.1 of Allobosea vaviloviae. Classification (GTDB taxonomy): domain Bacteria; phylum Pseudomonadota; class Alphaproteobacteria; order Rhizobiales; family Beijerinckiaceae; genus Allobosea; species Allobosea vaviloviae_B. Next base: position 51,300 of record NZ_LGSZ01000052.1, read on the forward strand.
ATCGGAGGTGACGAAGCCCTTGAAGCCCCATTTGCCCCGCAGGAGATCGGTCAGCATGCCCTTATGCGCCGTCGCCGGCACGCCGTTCAAGGCGTTGAAAGCGGCCATGGCCGTCATCGAGCCCGCCTCGAACGAGGCCTTGAACGGCGGCAGATAGAGGTCGAAGAGCTGGCTCGTCGGAATCCAGGTGGAGTTGTAGTCGCGCCCGGCCTCGGCCGCGCCATAGCCGACGAAATGCTTCACCGAGGTCGCGACCCCGCCGCGCTGATAGCCGCGCGTGCGCGCAGCCGCCACGACCGAACCCAGATATGCGTCCTCGCCCGCGCCCTCGAGCACGCGGCCCCAGCGCGGATCACGGGAGATGTCGACCATCGGCGCGAAGGTCCAGTTGATGCCGGCGGCAGAGGCCTCGCGGCCGGTCCAGTACGCCGCCTCCTCGATCAGCGCCGGATTCCAGGTCGCGGCCTGGCCGAGCGGCAGCGGGAAATAGGTCGAGAAGCCGTGGACGGCGTCGAGGCCGATGATCAGCGGGATCTTCAGCCGCGTCGCCCGTGCCGCCTTCTGCACCGTGAGAACCTCCGCCGGCACCACGAAGTTCATCACCGCGCCCATGCGGCCCGCCTTGATCTGCTCGATGTCGAAGCCGTCGCCGCGTCCCGACAGGTGCAACTGACCGACTTTTTCATCCAGCGTCATCTGCTTGAGCAAACCGTCGATGCGGCGCTCGATCGCGGCGGCTTCCCCCCCGGTCTTCCAGCCCACGCCCTGCGGGGCGGGCGAAGGCTGCGCCGAGACCGGCGGCGCGAAGGCCGGGATGGCAAGGCAGCAGGCGAGGAGCGTGGCGACGAGCCGCAAGGTCATATCGGGCATCTTTCGGGCAGGCGCGGACGCGGACGGAGGTTGGCTGGCGGCGCGTGACGATCCATGACGGATCCCGAGCGCCGCCCTACAGGATCGCACCGACCGGCTCAACCTGGGGCTGGACGGGCTGGCTCGCCCGTTGCATCGCAGGCGTCGCCTGAACATTGTCTGAATCGGATCGCGCGCATGTCGCAGACCACCGCCCCCCTCGCCTCGTCGACGGAGCGGCACCGCCTCTATGAGGACGCGCTGGCGATCCTGTTGGGAACGCTGATGGTGTCTGTCGGTATCGCGCTGTTTTCAAAGGCGATGATCATGACCGGCGGGGCGGCGGGCCTGGCCCTGCTGCTGCAATATGCGACCGGGCTCGAATTCGGCCTGCTCTTCTCGCTCATCAACCTGCCCTTCTACTGGCTCGCCTTCAGGCGCATGGGCCTGCGCTTCACGCTGCGCACCTTCGTCGCCGTCGGTGTGGTCTCGCTCCTGGTGCAGGCGACACCGCTCTGGCTCGACATCGCCTCGGTCCAGCCGATCTACGCCGCGCTGGCCGGCGGCAGCATCATGGGCCTCGGCCTCCTTGCGCTCGCCCGGCACCGAACGGCGATCGGCGGGGTCAACATCCTCGCGCTCTATCTGCAGGAGAAGCGTGGCTGGCGCGCCGGCTGGACCCAGCTTGCGATCGACGCCGGCATCTTCGCCGCCGCCGTTTTCGTCCTCCCCCTCGACAGGCTGGCCGTTTCGCTGCTGGGCACGCTCGTGCTGAACGCGGTGCTGGGCATGAACCACAAGCCGGGGCGCTATATGGGCATTTCCTGAGCCTTGGGAGATGCCGGCCGCAGGGCACGTCTTGCGCCTCGGCGCGCGGCATGCGAGCAACCCCGCCGGGTGATCCAACGCATCGAGGCTCGACACCATGGCCCAGCCCCTGACCATCGAAGACCTGCGCCTGCTGGCGAAGCGCCGCGTGCCGCGCATGTTCTACGATTACGCCGATTCCGGCGCCTGGACCGAGGGCACCTATCGCGCCAACGAGACCGATTTTGCCGGAATCAAGCTGCGCCAGCGCGTCGCTGTCGACATGACCAACCGCACGCTGGAATCGACCATGGTCGGCCAGACGGTCGCAATGCCGGTCGCGCTCGCGCCGACCGGGCTGACCGGCATGCAGCACGCCGATGGCGAGATCCTCGCCGCCAAGGCCGCGGCCAAGGCCGGCGTGCCCTTCACCCTCTCGACGATGAGCATCTGCTCGATCGAGGACGTCGCCAACCACACCGGCTCGCCGTTCTGGTTCCAGCTCTATGTGATGAAGGACCGCGACTTCATCGCTCGCCTGATCCAGCGCGCCAAGACCGCCGGCTGCTCGGCGCTGGTGCTGACGCTCGACCTGCAGGTGCTGGGCCAGCGCCACAAGGACATCCGCAACGGCCTCAGCGCGCCGCCCAAGCCGACGCTCGCCAACCTGATCAACCTGGCATTCAAGCCGCGCTGGTGCCTGAAGATGCTCGACACGCCGCGCCGCGGCTTCGGAAACATCGTCGGCCACGTCTCGGGCGTCGCCGACATGTCCTCGCTCTCGTCCTGGACCGCCAGCCAGTTCGACCCGGCCCTGAGCTGGGACGATGTCAAGTGGATCAAGGACCAGTGGGGCGGCAAGCTGATCATCAAGGGCATCCTCGACCCCGAGGATGCCGAACTGGCCGCGCAAAGCGGTGCCGACGCGCTGATCGTCTCCAACCATGGTGGCCGCCAGCTCGACGGCGCGCTATCCTCGATCGCGGCCCTGCCGGCGATCGTCGATCAGGTCGGCAACCGCATCGAGGTCCTGTTCGACGGCGGCATCCGCTCAGGCCAGGACGTCATCAAGGCCCTCGCCTTGGGCGCGCACGGCACCTTCATCGGCCGCGCCTTCCTCTACGGACTGGGCGCCATGGGCGAGAAGGGCGTGACGCTCGCGCTCGACATCATCCGCAAGGAGCTCGACATCACCATGGCGCTGTGCGGGCTGCGGGACGTGAAGGATGTCGACCAGCGCATCCTTCTCGGCGGACGCGAGGAGGCGGTCCGGCGTCTTTCCCTGTAGTGGCCTTAAGTCTCTACCCGGAGTTTCGGTATGCCCCTCATCGTCAAGCAGCCGGGTAAGACACCTTATTTGAGCGGCGTGACGGCGCAGGAAACGATGCTCGGCATCGTCGACGTGACCATTCGCGTCGCGGCATATGAGGAGGCGGGCGAACACTGGAAGCGCGTGCTCTCGGGACCGCGCCATGGCGGCTACGGCCGCATCTTCATCCAACGCTACGGCATCAATCGCCGCCGCTATCTCAACTGCTACGACTGGCGCGGCATGTATCGCGGCCAGCCGGCCAATATCGATGAGTGTCCCGGGGCGATGTTCATCTGGCAGGGCAAGAAGGAAGCATCGACCGAGCCCGTCTTCGCCCATAACAACCAGCGTCTTGGCCGTGATATGGGCTGGGCGCTCAGACCCTTCCAGCAGACCGGCGAAACCGATTTCTGGGAAGTCCGGTTCAAGTTCGTCTGAAAGAGCAAAACGGGGCGCAGCCGTGCCCCGCCAGCCACCTCAGCGCGAGAACTTCTTGTACTGAATCCGCTTCGGAATGGTCGAATCGATGCCCAGCCGGCGCTTCTTGTCTTCCTCGTACTCCGCGAAATTGCCTTCGAACCATTCGACATGGCTCTCGCCCTCGAAGGCAAGGATATGGGTCGCGATCCGGTCGAGGAACCAGCGATCATGGCTGATGATCACCGCGCAGCCGGCGTAATCCTCCAGCGCCTCTTCCAGCGCCCGCAGCGTGTCGACGTCGAGGTCGTTGGTCGGCTCGTCGAGCAGCAGCACGTTTGAGCCGGCCTTCAGCATCTTGGCGAGATGGACGCGGTTGCGCTCGCCGCCCGAGAGCGAGCCGACCTTCTTCTGCTGGTCGCCGCCCTTGAAGTTGAAGGTCGAGCAATAGGCGCGTGAATTGATCTCGCGCTTGCCGAGATAGAGGATGTCGTTGCCGCCGGAGATCTCCTCCCAGACGTTCTTCTTGTCGTCGAGCGAGTCGCGGCTCTGGTCGACATAGCCGAGCGTGACGCTCTCGCCGATCTTGATCGTGCCGGAATCGGGCTTGTCCTGGCCGGTGATCATGCGGAACAGCGTGGTCTTGCCGGCGCCGTTGGGGCCGATCACGCCGACGATGCCGCCCGGCGGCAGCTTGAAGGTCAGTCCGTCGATCAGGAGCTTGTCCTGGAAGCCCTTCGACAGGTTCTCGAAATCGACGACGTTGTTGCCCAGCCGCTCGGCGATCGGGATGATGATCTGCGCGGTGTCCGGCCCCTTGTTGTTGGCCTTCTGGACGAGCTCGTCATAGCGCTGGATGCGGGCCTTGCTCTTGGCCTGACGTGCCTTCGGCGAGGCCAGCACCCATTCCTGCTCGCGCTCCAGCGTCTTTTGCCGGGCGACGTCCTCGCGGCCTTCCTGGGCGAGGCGCTTCTGCTTCTGCACCGACCAGGCCGAGTAGTTGCCCTCATAGGGGATGCCCGCGCCGCGATCGAGCTCGAGGATCCAGCTCGTGACGTTGTCGAGGAAGTAGCGATCATGGGTCACGATCAGGATCGCGCCCGGATAAGTCCGCAGATGGCCTTCGAGCCAGGCCGTGGTCTCGGCGTCGAGATGGTTGGTCGGCTCGTCGAGCAGCAGGAGCTCCGGCTGCTCCAGCAGGAGCTTGCACAAAGCGACGCGGCGGCGCTCGCCGCCGGACAGCTTGGAGACTTCCCAGTCGTCGGGTGGGCAGCGCAGCGCGTCCATCGCCTGATCGACCTTGGAATCGAGATCCCACAGCCCCTTGGCCTCGATCTCGTCCTGCAACGCCGTCATCTCGTCGGCGGTCTCGTCTGAATAGTTCATGGCGAGCTCGTTGTAGCGGTCGAGCACAGCCTTCTGCGGCGCGACACCGAGCATGACGTTGTCGCGGACGTTCAGCGTCTCGTCGAGCTTGGGCTCCTGCGGCAGGTAGCCGACGCGCGCGCCCTCGGCGACCCAGGCCTCGCCGGTCCATTCCTTGTCGAAGCCGGCCATGATCTTCAGCAGCGTGGATTTACCCGCGCCGTTCACGCCAAGCACACCGATCTTGGCGTCGGGATAGAAGGACAGGTGGATGTCCTTGAGAACCTGCTTGCCGCCCGGATAGGTCTTCGACAGGCCGCGCATATGGTAGATGAACTGACGGGACATAAGCGTGCGGGCTCCGCTTTCGGACTGTTGGTCTGGCGTGTCGGGAAATCTGGCGCGTATGTAGCGAGGCGCACCGCAAGCCGCAACCGGCGGCGCGATTGTACACAGGCGCCGGCGACCTGAATATTGCCGAAACCAGCAAGGATCGAAGGGGCATCCGACGTGTCAGATGAAACAGGCCGCGCCACCATCGAGTTGCGGCTCGCCAGCAGCGCCCAGTTGTTCAACACGCTCGACCCCTTCCCTTTTCGCGAGGGCGACATCGATGCCGATGCCGAGCGCTACATCGTCGAATGGGCGCAGGACCTGCCCAAGGATGCTGCTCTTGCGATCGTCGTCCATCTGCCGGGCGCCGACGACCCCGCCAAGCCTTGTCCCGATCTGTCCGTCGCCCTCACCGGCTGGTTCGCCGCCAAGGCCCGCGCGGAGTCCCACGCCCTGCGTGCCCTGTTCCGCGACGGCCGCCTCGCCTTTCTGATCGGCTTTGCCGGGCTGGCGGTCTGCCTCTTCCTCAGCTTCTTGCTGACGCAGCGCTCCGAGGGCCCCTTCGCCCGCGTCGTGCAGGAAAGCCTCGTGATCATCGGCTGGGTGGTGATCTGGCGCCCGGCGGAAATGTTCCTCTACGACTGGCTGCCGCTGCTGCGGCGCAAGCGGCTTTACCAGCGTCTGGCGCAGGCCACGGTGACGGTGAGGATGGAGACCTGCGGCTGAAGCCCCCTCAGGCCGCCTCGACCAGCCCGGCCAGGAAGCGCACGAACCGCTTCGTCCGGCCGGGTCCGGCAAAGGGACGCCGGGCCATCTGCACGACGACGAGCCGGTGGGCGGGGACCACCGCGATGAACTGGCCGCCGAAGCCCGCCGCGAAACCGGCGCCGGGGCCAAACCGCGACATCGGCAGCGTCCACCAGAGATAGCCATAGCCGAGATCGCCCCGATCCGTCGTTGAATGCGCTTTCAGGGACTGGTCGATCCATGTGGCGGGGATGATCTGACGCCCGCTGGCAATGCCGCGATCGAGGATGAGTTGACCGAAACGGAGCGCGTCGCGCGCCGTCAGCTTGAAAGGATAGGCCTCATGGCTGGAGTGCGGGTCCCTGACGAGGCGGCCATCCCCGGGCTCGAAATCGACCATCCCGATGGGCCGCGCGATGCGATGGGCGAAGCTGGCGAAGATGTCCTCGCCGGTCTGCCGTCGATAGATGGTGCCCAGAGCGTTGAAGTCCCAGTTGTTGTAGAACCAGAACGTGCCGGGGGCATGGCTGCCGCGCGCCGGCCTCTTCTCGCGCATATCGGCGGTCTCGTGGGCGGACACATGATAGACCCCTGAGCGCGCTCCCAGCAGATCGCGCACCGTCGCCTGCTTTTCGACCTCGGTCAGGGCAGGCGGCAGATCGTCGATGCCGAGCTGCGCGAGCGTCGCCGACGGATCGATCCGCTTTTCGGCGATGGCGATCCCGTAAAGCGCGCCGAGCAGGCTTTTGCGCACCGAGGCCACGTCGACCTTGAGCCGGTCATTCCCCAGGCTCGCCAGCGTCTGGCCGTCGCGGGTGGCGATCAAGGCCGCCAGGGCCTCACCCCGAAAATGCTCGTCCGCCAGGCTGGCGGCGGCACCACCTCCTGCCGAGCCTTGCGCATGCCCGGCCGATGCCGCGCCGAGCCAGGGAAGAGCCGCCAGCGCAAACAGGTGGCGACGCGTAGGTTCAAACATGCTCATGGCCGAAATCCGGGGGCGCTTGCCGTGAGTGAAGATATTGCCGGGGATATGGCGAAGCGATCCACAGCTTCTTTATGACGCGCGTGCTTCACGAACGCGCCAGACCCGTGTCCCGGCCCTTTCCTCGGCCCGGCTTTTGCCTCAGCTTGAACGGGCTGGGCAGCACGGGAGCCGTCGATGACGAAGTCGAAGCCTCTGGTCAGGTTGACACTGGCATTGGCCGGACTGGCCGCGGCGGCGTGCTTGCAGCCCGCGTCTCCCGCTCTCGCCCAATCCGACGAGCCGGGATGCCGACCCGACATGGCTGCGCTGCGGCTGCCCATCCAGCGCGCCAATCTGGCAAAGGACGAGGTTCGCCTCACCTTTGCGGGCCATGCCACCTTCCTGATCGAGACGCCCGGCGGCGTGAAGGTCGCCACCGACTACAACGATTATGTCCGGCCGCAGGTGACACCCGACATCGCCACGATGAACAAGGCGCATTCCACCCATAATTCGCGCAATCCCGACCCTGCCATCAAGCAGGTTCTGCCGGGCTGGGACCCGACGGGCGCAGGCCCCGCAAAGCACGACGTGACGATGGGCGACCTGCGCGTGCGCAACGTGCCGACCAATATCCGCTCCTATTCCGGATCGACCGATTTCGACGGCAACTCGATCTTCGTCTTCGAGATCGGCGAACTTTGCATCGCCCATCTCGGCCATCTTCATCACCCGCTGGAGCCCGGCCATCTGCGCGCGCTCGGCCGCGTCGACGTCGTGCTGTTTCCGGTCGACGGCAGCTACACGCTCGACCAGGAGGGTATGCTCGACGTGCTGAAGTCGCTGCAGGCGCGGGTGATGATCCCCATGCATTTCTTCGGCGGCGGCACGCTGAACCGCTTCCTCGCCCGCTCGCAGGATCTTTGGCCCGTCGAGCGCCGCGAGCAGCCGGTCATCACCGTGACCAAGGCCGGCCTACCGGCGAAGCCGACCGTAATCGTACTACCGGGCAACTGAGGCGCGACAGGGCGGCGCTGTTCAGCCCGTGCGCGCCGGCCGACCTTCCACCGGATAGGCCGGGTCGCTGTAGCCCGGCGTCGAAGGGTGGCCCGCCGGGACCAGCGCATCCACCAGCGCCTCGTCCTCGGCCGTGAAGGCGACGTCGAGGGCTGCGAGATAGGCCTGCCACTGCTCCATCGTTCGGGGACCGGCGATCGCCGCCGTCAGCAGCCTGTTGTTGAGCACCCAGCCGACCGCGAACTGGATCGGCGTCAGGCCGCGCTCGGCGGCGTGGCGCTTGATCGTCTGGGCAATGACGAGGCTCTCCTCGCGCCATTCCGTCTGCATGATGCGCTTGTCGCCCCGCGCGGCCCGCGTGCCCTGCTGCGGCGCCTCACCCGGCTCGTATTTTCCCGTGAGCACGCCGCGCGCCAGCGGCGAATACGAAGCCACGCCCAGCCCGTAATAGCCGCAGGCCGGCAGATGCTCGACCTCCGGCATGCGGTTCATCGCATTGTAGTAGGGCTGGCTGACGACGGGGCGGTCGATGCCAAGCTCGTCGCAGAGCCGGCAGATTTCTGCCACCCGCCAGGAGCGATAGTTCGAGACGCCGAAATAGCGGATCTTGCCTTGGCTGACGAGCAGCCCGATGGCGCGCACCGTCTCGGCCAGAGGCGTCGTGTGATCCTCCTTGTGAAGGTAGTAGATGTCGATGAAGTCGGTGCCGAGCCGGACGAGGCTGTCGTCGCAGGCCTGGAGCACGCGCTTCCGCGAGAGCCCGCCCTGGTTGGGCCCGGGGCCGACGGGATTGGCAAGCTTGGTCGCCAGCACCCAGTCGTGCCGGTTGTCCGCGATGGCGCGCCCGGTGATCTCCTCCGAGCGTCCCTCGGTATAGACGTCCGCCGTATCGATGAAGTTGATCCCGGCCTCGCGGGCATGGTCGACGATGGCGCGCGAGGCGACCTCGTCGGTCGCGCCGCCGAACATCATCGTCCCCAAGCAAAGCGGAGATACCTTGAGGCCGGACCGGCCGAGCTGGCGATAGTCCATCGAAACACTCCCATTCCATCGGGCGGCCTGGCCAAGCCCGGCCAAGGCCAGCAGCCTGGCGGCCCTGCAGACCCTGCCCCAGCCCCGCCGGCTCCGCCAGCGGCCCGCGCGCAGCCGCACCTTGCAAGGCGCGCGCCCGAAAGGCTGCCGCAAGGAAATGCTTAACCTTTCGTGGCAGGATTCGGCATTGCCCTTCCGGTTGGAGCCGATGAACCTCGCCACGCTCGCCCAAAGCCAGGCCCTGGCCACGCTGTTGCAGGCGCTGGCGCCGGCAACAGAGCTTGTCCCCGGCAGGACGGTGGAAGCGCGCCTGATCGCGCTCGGAGGTGATGGCACCGCAACGGCACAGCTCGGCAGCGAGACGATCGCGCTTGTCCTGGCCGGCCCCGCCGGCAAGCAGGCCGCACTTCAGCCCGGCGCCACTCTTGTGCTGAAACTCGACGTCCCCGAACAGCCCGGCGCGGGCTTGCGAGCAACCTTGGTCGAGGTCCGCCCCCCTTCCCCGGCAAACGTGCCTGCCCAGCAAGGCCTGCCCGCGACGCCAGTCCCTGCCTCCACATCGACTCCGCTGCCCGGCCCGCCGGTTCAGGCGACCGCAGCGGCCCCCTCCCCAACCCTGCCAGCCCAGCAGCAGCCCGCCACCTCTGCCCCTGCGCCAGCCTCACTTCCGTCCCAGACCCTGGCCGGCACTGCGGCACAAACGACGTCCGCGACGCAGCCGGTCACGCTGCGCATCGAGACGGCCTCCGCGCCCGGACCGAGCGTGGTGCAGCAGGCTGGTCCACCGGCAGGCGTCCAGGCCGCATCGCCCCGGACGCTGGCCGGGCCCCTGCTGGGACCGGCACTGGCACGGCAGGATAGCCTCGCCCCGCTTCTCGCCAATCTGCGCGGCCTGGCCAACGGCTCGGTCTCGACCGTCCTGCCCAGGCCCTTGCTGACGCTGATCGACCAGGTGCTCTCCCAGTCGATCCCCGTCGATCGAAGGCCTGTCACGGGGCAGGTGCTGAAGACGGCGATCCAGAACTCCGGCCTTTTCCTCGAAGCCCAGCAGGCGGAAGGCCGGCCGGCGCCGCCGGGCGCTGACCTCAAGGCCAGGCTCCAGGCCCTGCGCACCAGCCTTGCGCCGCTGGTCGAAGCGCTCTCCCTGCCCAATGGCGCCAGGCCGGCCCTGGCAGGAAAACCGAGTCCCACGGCCGACCTGCCGCTGCCTGCTTCGGATCAGGCAGCACGGCCGGCTCCGCCTCGGCGCGATGGCGCGCTTGTGCCCCAGCCGATCGCCGAGCCGAGCCTGTCGGCCGGCGACAAGCCGCTCGCCGTCGTCGAGACGCTGCTGCAACAGACCGACGCCGCGCTCGATCGCATCAAGCTGTCGCAATACGCCTCTCTGCCACCGGAGGGACCGCGCACGGAGGCTCAGGCCGGCCAGCGCTGGCTGACCGAACTTCCGCTGGCCTTCCACAACGGCGCCGCGATGCTGCCGCTGCAGATCGAGAAGGAGCCGCCCCGTCGAGACGTCGATGGCGCAAGCGGGCCGCTCTGGCGCGTCCGCTTCGCGCTGGATGTCGAGCCGATAGGGCCTCTGCAGGGCCTCGTCACGCTCCAGGGTCGCAAGGTCGGGATCACGCTCTGGGCCGAGCGCGAGGAGACCAGCAAGCTGCTGCGCGGCGCCTCGCCCGGTCTGGAGGCCGCGCTGGTGGACGCCCGCTTCGAGAACGGCACCATCGACATCCACACCGGCCAGCCCCGCGTCGCCCAACCGACGGCCGGCCAGTTCCTCGACCGCATGTCATGACGACCGCTCCCGACCGCCCCTCGCCAAACAAGATCGCCGTCGCTCTCGAATATGACGGACAGGGCGCACCGCGTGTCACCGCCAAGGGCCGTGGCGAACTGGCCCAGCGCATCATCGAGACCGGCCGCGAGCATGACGTCGCGATCGAGGAGAACGCCGTGCTGGCGCAGGCGCTCTCGGCGGTCGAGCTCGACGACCAGATCCCGGAGGAACTCTACCGCGCCACGGCACAGGTGATCGCCTTCGTGCTCTCGCTGCGCGGCGAGATGCGCCGCCTGCGACCTGCCGGCCGCTCGTCTTGAACCAGCTCGGGGCGAACACCGGCATCATCGTCAGGCGCATCAGGCCCGCCGATTATGCAAGCTACGGCCCGGCCTTCGCCGACCTGGCCACGCGCGCGCTCGAACCCAATCCGCATATGTCGCCGGCCGCCGTCACAGCCTCCCGCGTCATCGTGCCGGAGGACGCGATCGTCATCCTCACCGCCTGGCTCAGCGAGGCGCTCGGCTCCGAGCGCCTCGCCGGCATCTGGGCGCTGCGCCGCCAGCGCGACTGGCGCACGGGCTTTGCCGCCGCTCTGACCTGCCCGATCCTGCCGCTCTACGAGGTCTCCTCGCTGCCCGTTCTCGACGCAGACCATGGCCAGGACGCCACGCAGGCCATGCTGCGCCATCTTCTGGCGGCCGGAGACCTGCCGCGCACGCTCACCTTGCCCGTGCTGCCGCTGGAGGGGCCGACCTTCCTGGCGCTGGAGGAAGCCTGCCGCGTCACCGGCAGTCGTCTGCGCATCTGCGAGCGCTGGCAGCGCCCGGTGATGCGACCGCAGCCCGGAGACGACTCCGAGCGCTATCTGCGGCGCACGCTGGGCCAGAGCTACAAAAAGCGCATGCAGCAGTTCCGCGCCATCGCCCGCCATGGCGAGGTCGGCTTCCAACGCCTGCGCGGCGAAGCGGCGCGGGTCGCGCTTCCGGATTTCCTCGCGCTCGAAGCAGCCGGCTGGAAGGGCCGGGCCGGCACGGCCATCGCCCGCCTGCCGCAGGCCTCGGCCTATTTCGACAGCCTGGTCACGCTGTCCGCCGCCGCCGACTCCTTGCAGATCGACACCTTGTTGCTCGACGGCCGCCCCCTCGCCATGGGCCTGCTGGTCGAGAGCGCCGGCACCCGCCACTTCCTCAAGATCGCCTATGATGAAAGCCAGGCGCGCCATTCGCCCGGCCGCGCCCTGACCATCGCCATGCTCCAGGCCGATTTCGCCGGAACGCCGCCGGACCTCTTCGACAGCGGCGCCGGGGACGGCGTCGATGCCGGCACCTATGTCTGGGGCGAGCGTCGCGCGATGGGTAACGCCATCATCGGACTCGGCAGCACCTCACCCAGCCTGCCTGAGGCCGCCGCACGGCTGCGTCAGGGCCTGCGCCTCGCCCGGACGCGGCTACGGCGCTGACGCCGGAAAAATCTGGCGTCGGCGCCGATGATCGGCCACATCTTCGCCAGCACGTCAGCACGAGGACCATCAGATGAGCACCCCGATCAGGATCGGCATCGTGACCGTGTCCGACCGCGCCTCGGCCGGCATCTATGAGGATGAGGGCGGCCCGGCCATCAAGGCTTATCTCGACAGGGCGCTGGCCTCGTCTTGGGCGGCCGTCGCGCGCGTCATTCCAGACGATCGCGCCCTGATCGCCAGGACGTTGACCGCGCTCGCCGACGACGAGGGCTGCTGCCTGATCGTCACCACCGGCGGAACCGGCCCGGCGCCGCGCGACGTGACGCCGGAGGCGACGGAGGACGTGATCGACAAGCCGATGCCTGGCTTCGGCGAACTGATGCGCCAGGTCAGCCTTCAGAAGGTGCCGACTGCGATCCTCTCGCGCCAGACCGCAGGCATCCGCGGCAAGTCCCTGATCGTCAACCTGCCCGGCCGCCCCCGCGCCATCGCCGAATGCCTCGACGCGGTGATGCCGGCGATCCCCTACTGCATCGACCTGATCGAGGGGCCGTATCTCGAGACTGACCCCGCAGTCATCGTCGCGTTCCGGCCGGGGCAGAAGGCGAAGGGGTGATCCTCAACCGCCGCGCGACGCCAGCCAGTCCTCATAGCTGCCGCGCTTCATGTCGAACCGGTCGCCCTGGCGGGAATAGCCCTCGCCGAACATCCGCCCCACCGGTTTGTAGTCGCTCATGCTGACCCGCAGGGTCGCCGGATCGACCAGCCCCTCGCGGGCATGCAGCCTCACCACCTCGCCGATCAGGAGTTCGCGCGTCGGCGAGAACGCCATCGTCAGCGTCTTGCGGCACTCCAGCGCGAAGGGCGCCTCCGCGATGCGTGGAACTGCGACCGTGACGCCCGGCAGCAGCGAAAGTCCCGCCGCCTCGATCTCGCTGATCTCCGGCGGGAAATCGATCGCGCAGATGTTCATCGCCTCGGCCAGCGCCTCATCGACGAGGTTGACGACGAATTCGCCGGCCGCCGCGATATTGCGGGTGGTGTCCTTGGGGTCGTTGCTCGGCTTGTGCTGAAGGCCGAGCACGACCAGCGCCGGGTCCTCCGAAAACACGTTGAAGAAGCTGAAGGGCGCTGCGTTGACCACGCCCTCCGCCGAGAGGGTCGTGACGAGCGCGATCGGACGCGGAGTCACGCTGGCGCAGAGCAGCTTGTAGCGCTCGCGCGGCGCGATCTCCGTGAAGGCGACGGTAAACGCGCTCACGGCTCAATCCGGCTCGACCACACCGACCTGGGCCGTGATCGCCCCGTAGTGCTCGATGCGGCGATGCCTGGCGAAGTCGAAGATCGTTTCCTTGCCGAAGCGCGTCGCGTCGAGATCGCAGGGCACGACGATGATGCCGTCGGCCTCGCCCTCGAGCTCGGCGACGATCTCGCCATCGGGATTGACCACGAGCGTGCCGCCCATCAGGTGGTTGCCGTCCTCGTCGCCGGCCTTGGCCACCGCCACGACCCAGCAGGAGTTCTGGTAGGCGCCGGCCTGCACCGACAGCCGGTGATGGAACAGGCGCTGCGCCAGCCCCTCGCCCGACCTGTGCCCGTTCACCGACGGCGTGTTGAAGCCGAGCACCACCATCTCGACGCCCTGCAGCCCCATCACGCGATAGGTCTCGGGCCAGCGCCGGTCGTTGCAGATGCACATGCCGATCAGCCCGCCCATGGTCCGCCAGACCGGAAAGCCGAGATCGCCGGGCTCGAAATAACGCTTCTCGAGGTGCTGATGCGCCCGGGTTTCGTCATAGTCGACATGGCCCGGCAGATGGATCTTGCGATACTTGCCGACGATCGCACCGGTCTTGTCGACGAGGATCGAGGAATTGAAATGCTGGCCCTCCGGCGTCAGCTCGGCATAGCCGAAGCTCATGCCCATGCCGCATTCCAAAGCCTTGTCGAAGAGCGGCTGCACCTGCGGGTTCGGCATCGCGGCCTCGAACCAGGGATCAGCCTCGGCGCGGTCCTCATGATACCAGCGCGGGAAGAAGGTCGTCAGCGCCAGCTCCGGATAGACGATGAAGTCGGCGCGCTTGGCCTTGGCCTCCTCCATCAGCGCGATCATCCGGGCCACCACCTCAGCGCGCGTCTCGGCCTTCTGAATCGGCCCGAGCTGGGCGGCGGCGACAGTCAGGATGCGGGACATGAAAACCTCGACAGGCGGTGGCAGGCTTCGGCCCACGACGGGCACCGGCTCCCAGCGGCTTAGCGAAAACGGTGCCAGCCGCCTATGCCGGTGGCGCTCAGCCCGCCTGCAATTCCTGCCCGATCGCCCGCACCAGCTGCGGGCCGAGCGGGTCGGCCATGGACGAGTACCCGCCCAGAAGCTCGCCGGAGCGGCCGATCAGGTATTTGTGGAAGTTCCACTTCGGCACCTCCCAGGGTCGCTGTGCCGCGGCCCAGCGATAGAAGGGATGCGCGTCGGGTCCCTTCACCACGGTCTTCTCCGCGAAGGCATAGGTTGCGCCATGGCTCTGACGCGCGGCTTCCGCGATCGCCGCGCCGTTCAGCGGCTCCTGTCCGCCGAAATCATTGCTGGGCACGGCGAGCAGCATCAGGCCACGGCCGGAATAGCGCTGCCAGAGCTGCTCCAGCGTCGCAAACTGCCCGGCAAAGCCGCAATTCGTCGCCGTGTTGACGATCAGGATGGGCTTTCCCCGATAGGCGGAGAGTGGGTACATCCCGCCCCCGGCCCGGGCGAAGGAGAAGCTCAACGCCGAGGGCGCCTCCTCCCGCGCGGCCGCACGCCCGGCCAGAACAGGCCCCGCGCAGGCGCCAGCCAGCATACCCAAGACCTCTCGACGCAGCACGGTCATGGCAAGATCCCTCGCTTCGATCGGACAGGCGCGCCTGTCCTGGAATGATATCCTGATCGCATCTACGACGGGCCGGCAAAAACGGATGCGCCCCGCGGCCTTTCGGCCCAGGGCGATCAACGTCGAACGAGAAGAGCGTTTTGCAGTTGCGGATGCCGCTCAGGAACTCAGCGACAGCACCTTCTTCACCCGCACTTCGAGGTCGCGCAGTTCGTAGGGCTTCACGACGTAATGATCGGCGCCGTTCGTCGTCGCCTCGTCCATCTTGTCGACCGAGCGCTCGGAGGTGGCCATGATGATCTTGATCTGGTTCAGCTCCGGCACGGAGCGAATGGCGCGCAGCAGGTCGATGCCGCTCATGCCATCCATGTTCCAGTCGAGCAGCAGCAGGTCGTAGCGCTTGCTCTGCATCTTCATCAGAGCCTCGCGGGCATTCTCCGCCTCGTCGATATCCTGAAACTCGATCTGCTTCAGGAAATACGTGGCGAGTCCGCGCATGCTCTTCTGGTCGTCGACCACGAGGATCCTGTACTCGCTTCTCGCTTTCATCTCATTCTCCTCACGCGGTTCGCAGATGCGGGCGCTCGCCGAGCAAATTGCTGACGGCAGCGCCGATCTGGTCGAGCGCGACAACCCGATCCGCAGCTCCGATTTCGAATGCCGCTTTAGGCATCCCGTTTACCACACAGGTTTCCCCACTTTGGATTAATGTCTCGGCGCCCGCTTTGCGCATGGCTAACAAACCCTCTGCACCGTCCCGGCCCATGCCCGTGAGCAGGATGCCGATCGAGGCAGCCCCGATGCTGCGGGCCACCGAATGGAACATGACATCGACCGACGGCGAGTGTCCGCTGACCAGCGGCCCCTCGCGCAGGACGCAGACGAATTCGCCCCGGCGCTCCTCGATCTCGAGATGGCGCGGCCCGCCCGGTGCCACCACCGCCATGCCCGGCTTCAGCCTGTCGCCATCGCTGGCCTCGCGCACGTCGAGGCCGGTGGCGGTCGCCAGCCGTGCCGCAAACTTGGCCGTGTAGCCCGGTGGCATGTGTTGCACGACGGCGATCGGCAGGCGCAGATGGGCAAGATCGCGCATCACGACCTGGACCGCGGGAACGCCGCCGGTCGAAGCCCCGATCGCGATGAACGATGCCTT
Source organism: Allobosea vaviloviae (assembly GCF_001298265.1). GTDB lineage: Bacteria > Pseudomonadota > Alphaproteobacteria > Rhizobiales > Beijerinckiaceae > Allobosea > Allobosea vaviloviae_B. The sequence goes on from NZ_LGSZ01000052.1 coordinate 67,399, forward strand.
GCCGCCCCCGCGGGCCGCTTCGCGCGGCACCGCGACGCGCACCGGCGTCGCCTCCCGCCGCGAGGCGAACATCCTGCGGCTGGCCGAAGCACGCTGCAGCGCACCCACCAGATGTTTCATGAAGCCTTCGAGCGTATGCCTCGTGCCGTCGGGCTTCTCGATGAAATCGATCGCGCCCAACTCGAGCGCCTGGATGGTGTTATCCGCGCCCGGCCCGCCGAACGCCGAGACGATCAGGACCGGCAAGGGATCCTGCTTCAGCACGCGTGCCAGGAGCTTCAGCCCATGGCGGCCGGGGAGTTCCAGATCGAGCGTCACCACATCGGGCCGCAACTCCTGGATCGTGTCCCACCCTTCCTCGGCGCTGCCGGCCACGCCGATCACCTTGAAGCCCGGGGCTCCGTCGATGATCTGCGTCATCAGTTTCTGCATCAGGATCGAATCGTCGACGACGAGGACCCGGACCGGCGTTGAAGACGAACTCTGCATGACCATCACCAGATTTCGACTTCGCCAGCCACCGGCTGGGTCTTGAGCCGGTTGAGATAGGCGACTTCCTGCTCGTGCTCGGTGCTCTTCTGGCTCGACTGGACATGCTGGACCCAGGCCCGCCCGGTGGAGGGCTGGTAGTGAATGCGCCGCGAGCGCGTCCCGCCGACATCCTTCGACACGGTCTGGATGCCCTCGCGCTTGAGGAAATCCGTCACGAAGGCGATGTTGCCGTCGCCGATCGCCAGCATGGTCGCTCCCGACAGCACGCGCGCACCGCCGAACACCTTCGCCTCGAAGTTGGAGCGCTTCGCCCCGCGCTTCAGCAGGCCGTTGATCAGGACCTCCATCGCCGTGTCGCCATAGCGCTCGCCGGCGCTCGAATCGGTGCCGCCATTGTTCTTGGGCAGCAGGAAGTGGTTGAGACCTCCCACGCCGGACTGGGAGTCCCGCAGGCAGACCGAGACGCAGGAGCCGAGCACCGTTGCGACGATCTCGTCCTTGGCGGAGGTGATCTCGTGCTCGCCTGGCGCGACGGTAATGATCGTCGCCTCGAAACGCGGATCGAAATAGCGACGGGAGGAACGCGCGACGCTCATGGCAGTCTCTCATAGATCGTGCGGCCGATCAGCCGCAGTTGAGGGTGAGGCTGGGGCAGTGATTCCGAGTGGCCGAGATAGAGGAACCCGCCCGGAGCGAGCAGCGTGACGAAGCGGTCGAGAATCGACGCCTTGGTCTGCGTGTCGAAATAGATGAAGACGTTGCGGCAGAAGATGACGTCGAACGGCCCGCTCATCGGCCATTTCTCGATCAGATTGAGCCGCTTGAAGGCGATCATGCGGCGCAGATCCTCGCTGATGCGGGCGTCGCTCCGTCCGGAATGCGGCTCCAGCTTGAGCAGCGGCTTGACGTCGGCCGGCAGGCGATCGAACTGGTCGCTCGGATATATGGCCGCCTCCGCCTTCATCAGGATGTCGGTGTCGATATCGGTGGCGAGGATCTTGAAGTCCACGTCGCTACGCGACCCGAGCACATCGCGCGAAACGGCGGCGATGCTGTAGGGCTCCTCGCCCGAGGAGGCCGCCGAACACCAGATCCGGACCCGGCCGCGCCGCCCGCTCCGCTCCTGCAGCAGGCGCGGCAGGACCTCCTTGCGCAGATGATCGAAATGATGGCGCTCGCGGAAGAACGAGGTGTGGTTCGTCGTCACCGCATTGATCAGCTCGGGAATCTCGTCGGCGGCCTGCGGCGTCTTCAGGAATGCGCAGTATTCGGCGACGGAGTTGAGCCCGAGCGCCTTGACGCGACGGGCCAGCCGGCCGCGCGTCATCGCTTCCTTGTGCTCGCGGATCACGATGCCGGCCTGCTCGTAGACGAGCTTGGCAATGAACCCCATGTCGTCGCGCGTCAGTGTGACGTCCGCGAGTTGTGGCGTGGCAAGGGCTGTACTGGATCTCGACATAGCCACTAGAACTCCGCCCAGTCATCGGCGCGACCGCCGCCGGCGACACGCCGACGGGGCTCCTGCCATGGTTTTGTCGCCGGCTCGGGCCGACGCGTCTCGTTGAGGGCCTGAGCCGGCCGCAGCGGAACCGCCGGCGAGGCCGCCTGACGCAGCTGGCGCACCGGCCCTGCCAAGGCGCGAGGCGATGCTTGCATCGGTGCGGCATGGGCATGCGAGGCGGCGTCGGCACGGAAGAACGCGACGAGGTTCCGCAGCGTCCCGATCTCGGTCATCAGTTCGGTTGCCGATGTCGCGCTCTGCTCGGCCAGCGCGGAATTCTGCTGTGTCGTCTCGTCCATATGGGCGACGGCGCGGCTCATGTCCCCGATGCCGTTCGCCTGTTCGGCGGCAGCCTGCGAAATCTCGACGACCGTGGCCGAGACCTTTCCCGCTGCCGTAACGATCCGCTCGAGCGCATCGCCGGTCGAGCGCACGAAACGCACGCCCTCGCCGACCTGTTCGTTGGAACTGACGATCAGCCCCTTGATGTCCTTGGCGGCCTGGCTCGAACGCTGCGCCAGCGCGCGCACCTCGGAGGCCACGACCGCAAAGCCCCTGCCCGCATCGCCCGCGCGGGCCGCTTCCACTGCCGCGTTCAGCGCCAGCAGATTGGTCTGGAAGGCGATGTCGTCGATGACCGAAACGATCTCCGAGATGCGCACAGAAGAGCTTTCTATCCGCTCGATCGCACCGACCGCCTGCGCGACGACCTGCCGACCGTCCTGGGCGACGCCCATCGCCTCGTTGGCGAGTTCGGTCGCCTCGCGCGAGCGGTTGGCGCTCTGCTTCACAGACGCTGCGAGCTGCTCGGTCGTCGCGGCCGTTTCCTCGAGATTGGCCGCTGTCTCCTCGGTTCGCCGGGCGAGATCCCCGGCGCCGGAATTGATCTCGGTCGCCGAGCGCGCGACGTTGCTGGCCGTGCCCTGGATCGTCGCGACGGTCTCGCCCAGATGCGCGAGCGCCGCGTTCAGGCTGGATTTGAGTTCGGCCAAGCGGCCGCGATAGGCGCCGGTCATGCGCTGTGTCAGGTCGCCCTCGGCAAGCCCGCCGACCACGGTCGCGAATTCGCCGACCGCGCTCTCGACCAGCGCGTTGATCTCGTTCATGCCGCCAGCGATGCGCTGTAGAGCGTCAGGCTTGCCGGCCAGTGGTACGCGCCGCGAGAAATCGCCTTCGACGGCGGCTGCGACCATCTCGGCAACCTCGGCGGCGGCCGCCAGTTCGTCGGTCAGTTCAAGCCATTCCACGGCCGTGCCCAGACAGCGCCCGTCGGCATGCATCACCGGCGACAGCGACAGTGACACCGTTCGTCGCCCGAGCGGGAAGCGGATGGCCTGCTGCTGGCCCGACTGCAGCCCAGCCTGGCCCTGGACGCTCGCCATGACCCGGCCAAGCATGTCCTTGGCGGAGGCGCCCGGGAAAGCGGCGCGAAAATCTTCCTGCGCCTCGCCGAAGAACCTGAGCAGCGACGCGTTGACATAGACGACCCGGCCGTCGCCATCGCAGACCATGACATTGGTGCGGCAGCCGTCTAGAGCCGCGCGGATGCGGGCCGCCTCGACATTGGTGTCGTTCATGGACTTCAACGCGCGCGCCAGCTCGCCGATCTCGTCGCCGCGGCCAAGGCCGGGAAGAACGGCGTCCTCACCGGATGCCAGGCGTCCCGCCGCATGGCCCATCGCGGCGATCGGCCGCTGGATGCCACGCGCGCAAAGCCAGGCTGCAAGTCCCACGCAACCGAGTCCGGCCAGGCCCAGGCCAAGCTGGGAGGTCCCATCCAGCCGGCCAAGGGCGGCATGGTAGGCAACGGTCCCTGCTGCCCCCCCGGCGGCAAGAGCCGTCGCGGCAAGCATGAGCGGCAGCTTGAACGAGAGTCGCGTGAAGGGACCGTAGAGGCTGCCCATTGATGGTATTCGTTTCTTTTTCTGGCCCGCGCTCTTCCCAACGCGACTCCTCGGGCCCTGATTGTGTCGAAACGCTCAGCTTGCGCGAGCAACCCGTGCCATCGGGGTCTCGGCGCCGCCATCGCGGATGACGGCCGCAAGGTCGAGCAGAGCCACGATATCGGTGTCGAGCAGCACGAGGCCCTCGATCAGGCCGTGTTCGTCGCGCTCGAGATCGGGCGCCGGGCGCACCGCACTGACCGGCACATCGACGATGTCGGAGACCGAGTCGACCAGCAGGCCGGCGACCTTGTCTTCGATGTCGACGACGACGATGACATGGGTCGCGGTGGCGTCCGTGGTGCCCAGCCCGATCGAGGTGCGCAGATCGTAAACCGCCAGGATCACGCCACGCAGGTTCAAGACTCCGCGGACATGCGGGGCGGCGTGCGGCAGCGGCGTCGTCGCCTGCCAGCCCTTGATCTCGCGCACCATGCCGACATCGATGCCGAAAGTCCGGTCACCCACCTTGAAGGTGACGATCCGGCGCGCCGCAGATTCCGGCTGCGCCGACGAGAAATGCTTTTCGCCGAGTTGCAGGGTCATGGTTATCCAGCCAGTTTCAGTTCGGTTGCGGGGATGCGCTCGCCGGAGGCGGCGAGGCGCAGCATGGAGTCGACGTCGAGGATCAGCGCGACGAGACCGTCGCCCAGGATCGTCGCGGCAGAGGCGCCGTTGACCGTGCCGTAATTGCCTTCGAGGCTCTTCACGACGACCTGCTGCTGCCCGACGATCTCGTCGACGGCGATGCCGACATTGTCGCCGCGTTCCGTCTCGGCGATGATGATGATGTTCTCGTTGGGGGTACCCGACGAACCCATGACAGCGCCGAGCCGATAGAGCGGCGTGATCTCGCCACGCCAGCGCAGCACTTCCTGGCCGAAAGTCAGGTGCTCGATCGGCGTCGAGGCGAGGTGCTGCGTCTCGATCACGCTGGCGATCGGGATGACGTAACGGTCGTCGCCGCAGCGGATGACCATGCCTTCGAGGACGGCGAGCGTCAGCGGCAGGGCGAGCGTGAACTTGCAGCCCCTGCCCGGCTCGGAGTCGACGCTGATGCGGCCGCCGAGCGATTCGACGTTGCGGCGCACGACGTCCATGCCGACGCCGCGTCCGGACACGTCGCTGATGACCTCTGCGGTCGAAAGACCCGCGGCGAAGATCAGCTGGTCAATTTCCTCGGGAGCAAGCTTTTCGTCGGCGCCGACCAGTCCGCGGGACTTCGCCTTGGCGAGCAGCCTGTCGCGGCCGATGCCGCGCCCGTCATCGGTGACGGAGATGACGATGCGCCCGGCACGATGCTCGGCGACAAGTTTGATCATGCCTTCCGGGCTCTTGCCGGCGGCGATGCGGTCCTCCGGCGTCTCCAGCCCGTGATCCATCGAGTTGCGGATCATATGGGTCAGCGGATCGGCCAGCTCCTCGATGATCGTCTTGTCGACCTCGGTGTTCTCGCCTTCGAGGACGAGGCGGACCTCCTTGCCGAGCGTCTGCGCCAGTTCCCGCACGAGACGCGGCATGCGCTGGAACACAGCCTTCACCGGCTGGGCACGGACCGCCATGACATGGTCCTGCAGCTCGCGCGTCTGACGCGACAGGGTCAGGATGCCCTCGGCCGTCTTCGCATAGACGTCGTAGGGCAGCGAGCGGACGCATTCGACCAGCATGGACTGGGTGATGACGATCTCGCCGACGAGGTTCATCAGCTTGTCGATGCGGTCGAGATCGACGCGGACGCTGACGGCCTGGCGCTGGCGCGCCGCGGCGGCGTCATTGGCCGGCGCGCGGGCTGCTGCCCTCGCAGGGACAGTAGCCTCCGGGGCAGCGGGAGCCGGAGCCACGCTCGCGATCGGCGAAGCTGGCTGGATATCCGGGGCGGAGGTCGCCGTCGGGGCCGGACCGAGCTTGGCCAGGATCGCCGAAAGGTCGGCTGCCACGGAGCCCGAGACTTCCGATGTGGAAGACGCGGCGGCCACCGGCACTGCGACAGGTGCCGCGACGGGCGCGTCGTCATTGGCCGCCTGGTCGGCGAGCACCTCGATCTCGAATTCCTCGGCCGCCAGCGTGAAGTCGAAGCGGCTGTAGATCTCTTCGATCGACAATTCGGTCCGCATCGTCACGACGAAGCGCATCCAGCAGTCGGAAACGTCGATCGCCTCCAGCGCGGGCACATGGCTCAGATCGCAGGCGATCGAGACGATGTCACCGGCCGGCAGCGAGGCGAACACGACCCTCGGTTCGATGACGCGGCGGAACAGGTCGTTCTCGGGCGAAATCTTGAGCACGATCGTGCGGCCGGGCTTGTCCGCAGCAGGGCTTTTGGAAGCGGTCTTGGCGGCTGGCTCGTCGTCCCAGCCCGTGTCGGCTGCCGGAGCGCCCATCCCGGTCTTGGCCTCGACCATCGCCAGCAGGTTGCCCAGGGCGGCGATGCCGGGAGGAGCATCGTTCTCCGCGACGGTGGGCGCGGCGGCAGCAGGAGCCGGCGCGGGAGGAGCTGCCGGGGCCGGCGCGGGCGCGGCGGCGCCAGCCGGTTTGCCGACCTGTTCGAGAGCCTCGAGAAGATCAGGGCGCGGACGGGCCGGTTCATCGTTGCGCGCGGCCGACACCAGATCGGCCACGGCATCTGAACAGCGCAGGAAGAGCGCGAACGGCGCATCCTCGACCGCGACGCGGCCGGACCTCAGATGGTCGAGCGAGGCTTCGAAGACATGTGCGAAGGCGACGAGCTCGGTGCAGCCGAAGGCGCCCGCGCCGCCCTTGATCGAATGGATGGCCCGGAAGGCGGCGTTGACGTCCTCGGGGTCAGTCGATCCTTCGTCCAGCGCCTGGAGGCGCTGTTCGAGCGCGCCCAGGAGTTCTTCGCACTCCTGGAAGAAGGTCTGTTTGAGTTCGGCCAACGGATCCATGGACGCTAAGCCTCAGTTCTGGTAGCGGGCGACGAGGCCGAGCAGGGTATTGGGCTCGAAAGGCTTGACCATCCAGGCGCTGGCGCCGGCACGCCGGCCTTCCGCCTTGATTTCCGCACCGTTCTCTGTCGTGAGCACGATGATCGGCGTGTTCTGCCCGGCCGGTCGAGCCCGGCAGGCCCTGGTGAACTCGATCCCGTCCATCAACGGCATGTTGAGGTCGGTGATCACGAGATCGGGCTTGAACTGGTCGAATTTCGCCAGACCGTCCTCGCCGTTCTCCGCCTCCGCGACCTCGTGGCCGGCATTGCGCAAGGTCAGGCTCAGCAGGCTGAGCAGTGTTTTGGTATCGTCGATGGCCAGAATGCGCATTCTTATCACTCCAGAACGAGAGCGCTGTGTGCGGGATCGAAACCGATCGCCAGCAGCGAATCGCGGCACTCTAAAGATGCCGCCTTGAGCGAGACCGACAGACCGCGCGCCTTGGCGCTGACGGCAGCGGAGTGCAGCAGTTGGATCCACAGGCTGGGCAGCGGCCCGGCCTCGGCACATTCGACGGCTATGCTCTCCTTCTGCTCCAGCGCCACGAGGAGCTGGTTACGGAAGGTTGCCGCTTCGGAGCGGCCGAGAAAGGCGGGGAGCGAGACGGTGATGACCATGAAGACACGACCCAGGATTGCGCCAATCAGCATCGCGTCAAACTGGTAAAAATTTCCCTAACCAAACGACGTTGCGTCAATGTTTTGGGCAAAGCCGTGGCGGGGGTACGCCGTGGAAAGCGGCAATCGCGTCCGAGAAGCCGAGCGGCACTCGCGATACGCATATCGGGGGGAGCCGAGGCTCCCCTTTCCAGCCTATGCAGAGCAGTGGGATGCGGCCGGGGGCCGGTCAGAACATGCTGTTGCTGATGGCGCGCGGAACCAGCGTAATGCTGCCGCTCGCCTCGCGGTATTTGCGGGGGATGTTGATGACGCCCGACAGGTGCAACCAGAGATTATTGGGCGAGATCGGCTTGGTGACGATCTCATGCGCCCCGAGCTTGGCGGCCTGCACCACCGAGCGCCGGTCGGGCCGCTCCATCATGACGAGAACCGGCGCCTTGGCGAAGGGCGAGGTCTTGAACGAGCGGATCGCAGCGAGACATTTCGTGCTGCCGTTGTCGGGCATGTCCCAGTCAAGGATGACGATGTTGGGCTGCTTCTGGATGAACATCGTCGCCGCCGAGGCCAGATCCGACGCCTCGAAGATTCGGTGCAGCTGCGCCTGATAGAGCATCGTGCGGACGATACGCCTGTAGTGCGGGCTGGGGTCGATCAGCAGCACCGAGAGATTGGGGAATGAGGGCGCTATATGCATGATGTAGGGCTCGACAACTCACACAACTCAACTCGACAACAGCAACAGGATGCCGGGGTCATCGTCCGCCCGGCCCCCCTGGACGGGACCTGTCCTAGACGTTGAGGCCGAAGCGGAAGCCGCCCCAATGCCGGCCCCTGACCATGATCGGCGCCGAGAGGTCCTCCATCACGAGATACTGGCCACCGCCCATGTCGCGGCGATAGGTCTGCAGCAGAAACGGCTTGCGATTGCGGGCTGTCGCGAGCCCGGTCCTGTCGTCGAAGATCCGCCTGTTGCGGCAATTGGCGTTGTTCCAGACCGGGTCGGGACCCTGTGGCTGGGAATATTTGCGATTATGCGTCGGCAGGAAGCCGTTGCGGTCCACTGCCGCGCAGAACACGATCCGGCGGTTGGACGTCAACAGCGCCTCCTGGATCGGCGGCAGCACACGGTCGCACAGGGCCACGAAGCGCGTCATGTATTGCACGGGATCGCTGCCTGCGATCGGCCGGTAAGCCTCGTCGAAGAGATCGGCCTGACTGATTTCACCGCGATCCAGTGCCTGTTCGAACAATGCGCCGATGGTGGCGGCTGTTTCCATCGCCGTGGCGATCAACTCCGATTGCGCGGTCCTGACCCCCGAGGCGGCGATCGCGCCGAGGATGCCCTCGCTGATCGAGACCAGCGCATCGGCGCGCTGGGCCGCCTTGTCGAGATCCTCGCTCGAGTGGTCGACACCGTCGACGAGCGCCCGCAGATCCTCGCTGACCTTGGCGAAGGCGATGGCGTTCTCCCGCGTCGGGTTCGAGATGGCATCGATGTCGCCAATCAGCCCGACGACCGAGCGGCCGAAACTGTCGAGTTCGCCCAGCTGGTGCGAGATATTCTGGCTCTCGTCGCTGGCGCGCCGCGCCGTCGAGACGTTCTCGTCGCTCTTGGCCGCCAGCAGATCGACCGACTTGACCAGGGAATCCAGCTGCTTGGCGCTCATCGCCGTCGCCTCGCGAGTCTGCTCGGCGAGATGCTTGACCGCTGCGGCGATCACGGCGAAGCCCCGCCCCGCCGCCCCGCTGCGCGCCGCCTCGACACCGGCATTGATCGACAGGAGCTGGATCTCGCGGGTGATCGCCTGGATGGCATCGCTCGAAGCTCTGACCATATGGGCGTCGGCGACCGCCTGCGACAGCGCCTGCGACATCGACTGGGCGCCCTGCGACAACGCCTCGATATCGGCCTGGGCCGCATTCAGGCCGAGCTTGACGGCTCCGGTGACGCGCTCGAGACCGCCGCGGACGACGGAGGCCGTCGTCTGCGCGCCCTCCGCGGCCTGCTGGATCGCCCGATTGGCGCGCGAGACCTGATCGACGGCCGTCACGACACGGTGAAGTCCGTCGGTCTGCCCCTCGAGCTGCCGGGTCACATCGCCGATGCGGCCGGAGATGTCGGTGATTTCCACCCCGAGCTTGCCGAAACGTTCGGCGATGTCGCGCACGGCGCGTTCGGCCGCAGCCTCGGTCGGCATGTCCTCATTGGCCGGCTCAGGGGCCTTCAGCGCGAGCGCATGCATGGTCGGCAGGTCCTTTTCGGGCCTCGATGATCCAGCCTGAGCTTAGCGAAACGCGGTAAATTGACTGTTAATGCAACTTTCAGGGGTATTGTTCGCCGTCGCAGGTTGACATCATCTGGCTGATACGGGCGCCCCGAGCCGATGACGAGACAAGACCGCGTCGGTCGTGGGGAACCGCCGCGCTCCGGAAACCGTATAGTATTGCATCCGCGGACGTCGCTCCCGCATAACGTTGGGGCAAGGTCGAAGCCGACACCGCTCTTGGAGGATCACCATGATCACGACGAATTCGCTCTCCCGCCGCTCGCTGCTCGGGATCGGCACCGCCGCCATCGCCGTCGCGGCCGCCCCGAAAGTCTGGGCGCAGGCCACGGCCCCTGCCGCCCCCAGCGGCCCATTCTCCCTGCCCAAGCGGGCCTATGAGGCTGCGGCGCTGGAACCGCATATCGATGCGACCACGATGGACATCCATTACAGCCGCCATCACGCCGCCTTCGTCACCGGTCTCAACAACGCCGCCAAGGACCATGGTGTGCTGGCGACCAAGCCGATCAACGAACTCCTCGGCGATATCACGGCCCTGCCCGAAGCCGTGCGCGTCGCGGTTCGCAATGCCGGCGGTGGCCACGCCAACCACAGTATGTTCTGGGAGATCATGGGCCCCGGCGCCGGCGGCGCCCCGACCGGCGACGTCGCGGCCGCGATCACCAAGGATCTCGGCGGCTTCGACAAGTTCAAGACGGATTTCGAGGCTGCCGGCCTGCGCGTCTTTGGCTCGGGCTGGGTCTTCGTCACCGTCGACAAGGCCGGCAAGCTCGCCTTGCTCAGCAAGCCCAACCAGGACAGCCCGCTGATGGACAAGCACATGGTCCTGATGGGCAACGACGTCTGGGAGCACGCCTATTACCTGAAGTACCAGAACCGCCGCGCCGACTACCTCAAGGGCTGGTGGAACGTGGTCAACTGGGCCAAGGTCAACGAGCGCTACGCCGCCGCCAAGGCCGGCAAGCTGACCGTCTGACACGCCCGCATTCGGTTTTCACTCATCATGCCCGGCCTCGAGCCGGGCATTTTCGTTTCGAGCGCCGCGATTGCATGGCGCCCCGATGGGCGACGCCATTGCGAAGACGCAACCGCCGGCTTAGTTTAGAAGAATTCTAAATGCGAGGCTCGACCATGCTCTCCCGCTTCTCCCTTCCCGGCTTCGGCGGCAAGCGCCGCTTCGACACGCTTTCCGAGAAGGAGATCCTTGCCCTCGCGATCTCGTCCGAGGAGGAAGACGGTCGGATCTATGCGATCTATGCGCAGAAACTGCGCGCCGCCTATCCCGCTTCGGCCGCGATCTTCGACGGCATGGCGCAGGAGGAGGATGGCCACCGCCAGCGCCTGCTGGCGCTCCACCGGCAACGCTTCGGCGATGTCGTCCTGCCGATCCGGCGCGAGCACGTCGCCGATTTCTACGCCCGCAAGCCGGTCTGGCTGGTCGAAAATCTCGGTCTCGATCAGATCCGCGCAGAGGCTGAGGACATGGAACGGCAGGCGCGCGATTTCTACGTCGCCGCCGCCGGCCGCTCGACCGATGTCGATACGCGCGAGCTCCTTGGCGCGCTCGCGGCCGCCGAAGCCGGGCACGAGGCGAAGGCGCAGTCCCTGACCGCCGAGCACCTCGATGGCCAGACGCGCGACGACGAGGATCTCGCCGCCAAGCGTCAGTTCGTCCTGACCTGGGTCCAGCCGGGCCTTGCCGGCTTGATGGACGGCTCGGTCTCGACGCTGGCGCCGATCTTCGCCACCGCCTTCGCGACACAGGACCCGCGCACGACCTTCCTGATCGGCCTCTCGGCCTCGGTCGGCGCCGGCATCTCGATGGGCTTCACCGAGGCCGCCCATGACGACGGCAAGCTGTCTGGCCGCGGCGCACCCTGGAAGCGCGGCCTGGCCTCGGGCGTGATGACGGCGCTCGGCGGGCTCGGCCACGCTTTGCCCTATCTCATCCCGCATTTTTGGACCGCCACGACGGTGGCGCTGATCGTCGTCTTCGTCGAACTCTGGGCCATCGTCTGGATTCAGAACCGCTACATGGAGACGCCGTTCCTGCGCGCCGCCTTCCAGATCGTGCTGGGCGGCGGGCTGGTGCTGGCGGCGGGGATATTGATCGGGGGGGCGTAGGCGGAAGGCGCACGTCATGCTCGGGCTTGACCCGAGCATCTCTCACGATGAGTGGCGCCCCTTTCTGCTGGAGATTCTCGGGTCCGAGCAAGCGCGGCCCGAGAATGACGAGCTAGCCGAGCACCGGCGCCCTCGCCTCGCACACACCGGCCTGCTGGAGCGCGAACGCCGCGCGCAGGCACAAATCCTCGCGCCAGGGTGCAGCGATGATCTGCACGCCAATCGGCAAACCCGTTCCGAACACCGGCACCGCCGCAACGGGCAGGCCGATGCAGGAGATGGGCTGGGTGAACAAGCCGAGATTGGGCCGCAGCGGCACGGTCTCGCCGCGCAGCTCCAGCGTCTTCTGGCCGACGAACGGCGCAGGGCACGGCGTCGCCGGCGCGATGATCAGGTCGACGCCCTCGAACACCCGCATCATCTCGTCATGGAACCAGCGCCGCGCCCGCTGCGCCTGGACATACCACGCAGCCGGCAGCATCGCCCCGGCGAGGAAACGGTCGCGCGTCTCGGGGTCGAAATCGTCGGCCCGCTGGCGCAGCCGCTCGAGATGGAAGGCCGCGCTCTCGCTGTTGGTGATCAGGAAGGCGGCAGCGCGGGCGATGCCGGCGCCTTCGAGATCGAGCGTCCGCGTCGCGCCGAGACCTTGCGCGACCGCCGCCACGGCCGCTTGCGCCTCAGGCATGCCATCGGTCGAAAAATAGCCGCCCGCCACGGCGATCCTCAGCCCGTCCGTCCCTTGCGATAGCGAGGGCAGCACCGGCTCCGCAGGCCTTTGCGTACAGGCAGGGTCATGGGCATCGCCTCCCTGCATCAGATCATAGGCCATCGCCAGATCGGTGACGTCGCGCGCGAAGGGGCCGAGATGGTCGAGCGAATCGCAGAACGGGAAGCTGCGCGTGCGTGGCAGCCGGCCATAGGTTGGCTTCAGCCCGAAGATGCCGCAGAGCGAACTCGGCACCCGGATCGAGCCGTTGGTGTCGGAGCCGAGCGACAGCGGCGCCAGCCCGGCCGCCGTCGCGGAGCCGGAGCCGGAGGACGAGCCGCCCGCCATTCGCGCGGAATCATGCGGGTTGCGGCAGGGGCCGTCATGGGCATTCTCGCCGGTGAAGTCATAGGCGTATTCGCCCATGTTCAGCCCGCCGAGCAGCACCGCCCCGGCCGCCGTTAGACGCTCGATCAGGACCGCATCGCGCGCGGCCGGAGCCCGCTCGCGATTGATCTTCGAGCCCGCCTTGGTCGGCAGGCCCGCGATGTCGAACAGGTTCTTAGCCGCGAAGGGCACGCCCGCGAGAGGCCCGAGCATCTTGCCCGCCGCGCGCGCCGTGTCGATGCCGCGCGCCTGCTCCAGCGCGCGCTGCGCCGTAACGTCGGTGAAGGCATTGACCACCGAATTGACGCGCGCGATGCGGGCAAGGAAGATCTCGGCCACAGTCTCCGCCGTGACCTCGCCATCCCTGACCTGCGCCGCGATCTTGTGGGCCGGCGCAAAGACGTCGATGCTCACGAGGCCTGCTCCACGGCGCCCGGCCGGAAGGCCGGTGCGAGTTCGAGCGAGGCCGGATCGAGCGGCGCGGCGAGAACGACCTTCGACATACTGTGCGCGATGGCGAGGAACTGGAGGACCATCGGCCGCTGCTCGTCGGTGATCGTCAGGCCAAGGCTCGGCGCCATCGCGTCGAGATGGCGGACGGCGTCGAAGTCGCCCACCGGGTTTATCTTGCTCATTCGGCCGGCTCCAGCTTGGCATGCGGCTCGGTCGTCATCGTCTTGATGGTGGTCTCTGCCGCCAGAGACGTTGCGCAATAATAGAGGAAGCCGGCGACCATCGCGTAGGCGAGGCTGATCGACGGCGTCACGCCGAGCCCCTTGCCGATGCCGATCGCCTCGCCATGCATCAGCCCGAAATAGGTTAGTACGGCACCGGCCGCGGCGAATGCCGCCGCTTGCATGAACTGCTTTTCGATGACGAAGACGGCGATGGCGCCGAGCACGAGCCCCGACAGGATCGCTCCGCCCCCCATCAGTTCGAGCCCGTGATAGAGCACGCCCATATTGGCCATCTTGTCGATGCCGACTGCCGCGGCATTGGTGCCGGCCGCCCCGAGCGCACCGTCGATCAGAACCTTGGCCCAGGCAGCGAGATGCGGCGTGATCGCCAGCACGATCGCCGGAGCATGGCTGGTCGGCGTGGTCTGGAAGGCCTGCGCCCCGATCAGCATACCGATATAGAGCAGGATCGGCGAAATCGCGACGATCGGGATCAGCGCCAGCAGCAGCGCGATGATGCCGAACCAGCAGAGCACGACCACGATCAGGCCAGTCGCCGCCGAATAGCCGATGCGCCCGCCCATCGCCTTCCAGCCGGGATGACCGATATAGACTGCGTTGATGAAGGGGTTGCCCATCAGGCAGCCGATCAGCGACACGACGCCGTCGGCGGTAAGCACCCGCGTCGTCGGATAATGGTCTCCGGCGGCCTCGGCGCTCTCGACATTGTCCATCGCCTCGACGAGGTCGTAGATGCCGAACGGGATAGCCGTGACCAGGATGATGCCGAGATAGGAAAAGCCCGAGAAGACGTGGTCGACCGCCGGCACAGGCAGCGAGAAGCCGAAGGTCGAGAAGGCCGCGCCGAGCTTGGCCAGCGACATCCCGCCGACATCGAGCCCGAGCAGCGTCGAACCCCATGCGATGACCATGCCGAAGCCGATCGCCACCAGCCCGGCCGGGATGCCCTTGGGATAGCGGATCCCGCCGAACCAGCTCACCAGGATGATCGCGAGGCAGGTCAAGCCGATCGCCGGGGTCAGGAAGATTTCCAGCGCCGGCCGCATCGAGATGAAGGCGATCGAGACGCCCGCCAGCGTGCCGAGCAGGGCGGCGCGCGGCGTGATCTTGCGGATGTACGGCGCGATGAAGCCGCCGAGCATCAGGATGAAACTCTGGAAGAACACCCAGACGAGGCCGGCCTCCCAGCCCTTGATCGGATCGCCGGTCATGCCAGCGATCGGCAGCATGATGACGAAGGTGACGACGAACATGTGCGGCACGCTGATGCCCGACGGCAGGGCGCAGACATCGTCGCGTCCGGTCGCCTTGGCGAGCTTCCAGGCCAGCCAGGCATAGTAGCCGGTCGAGAGCAGCATCATCAGCCCGAGCGCCGGCAGGATGCGCCCGAAGACGATGGCGGGCGGCATCTTCAGCACGAATTGCAGCAGCCCGGTCAGCACCAGCAGGTTGACCAGGATGTTCGTGCCGAAACCGAACAGGGCGTTCCAGTCGCCCGGCGTCCAGAGTTTCGGTGAGGTCGTCGTCGTCGCCATATCCCCCTCCTCTGCTGCGTTCAGGCTGCGCGCTGGTTTGCCGCGAGCGCCGCCAGCACCTCTTCCGTCGTCGAGACCCAGCCGAAGATCCCGCCCTGGGCCGCGATCATGCGTAAGCCCACCTCGTGGAACTCGGCGAAATAGGAGGCGCAGGCGTCGCCGAGCACGAGGCAGCGATAGCCCCGGTCGTTGGCCTCCCGCACCGTGGTGTGGACGCAGACCTCGGTCGTCACGCCCGTCACCATCAGCGTCTCGATGCCGCGGTTGCGCAGCATCAGGTCGAGATCGGTCTGGTAGAAGGCGCCCTTGCCGGGTTTGTCGATCACCGGCTCGTCGGGCAGGGGCGCGAGCGCCGGAATGATGTCGTGCCCGGCCTCGCCCCGGATCAGGATGCGACCCATCGGCCCGCACGCACCGATGCGCTTGTCGGCGGGGCCGCGCTCGACCTTGGCCGGCGGCGCGTCCGACAGGTCCGGACGGTGCCCCTCGCGGGTGTGGATCACCAGCATGCCGGCCGCGCGCGCGCCAGTCAGGATGGCACGGCAGGGCTCGACGGCAGCCACCAGCCGCGAGACGTCGTTGCCGAGCGCCGCGCCGAAGCCGCCGGGCTCGAGGAAGTCGCGCTGCATGTCGATGATCACCAGCGCCGTGCGGGCGAAATCGACGCTCAGCGGAGACGGATTGGCAGGAATCTCGAAGCGGCTCACGGCCTGGCGCCTCCGATCGCGGTCGAACGGAACGGGCTTTGCAAGGGCTGTGCCTGAGATCGAGTCGCGCGGCATTCGCGGAATCAGCCTCTCAGGAACCAGGCCCAGGACGTTGAGATCACGATGAAATCGTCTGGAACTGAAATCTCAGCCTCGAACCGCCGAGCGGCTAGATCCAGCGCTACAGGCCGATGCTCGATTGGCATTGCATAATCTTTGTATGCATGATGAAGAAATTTGCCCAATTCATGGGCTAGCTTAAGAGAGGGCCGTCGTGCCGACGCTGACCAGACTTCTCGCCGACCATCTGGACGGCACCGCGACGATCCCGCAGACCATCGCGGCGGCTTACGCCCGCCATCGTAGCCACGGCGACGACGCGATCTTCATCACGCTGCGGCCGGAAGCCGAGGTGCTGGCGGAGGCCGAAATCCTGCAGGCGGAAGGCCCGAAAGGCCGCCGGCTCTGGGGCATCCCCATCGCGGTGAAGGACAATATCGATGTCGCCGGCCTGGCCACGACGGCCGCCTGCCCGGCCTTCGCCTATCAGCCCGCGCAAGACGCCAGCGTCGTCGCCAGGCTGCGGGCGGCCGGCGCAATCATCATCGGCAAGACCAATCTCGACCAGTTCGCCACTGGGTTGAACGGCACGCGCTCGCCCTATGGCGTGCCGCTGAACACGCTGCGCGCCGACCTCGTGCCGGGCGGATCGAGTTCCGGCTCGGCCAGCGCGGTCGCCGCCGGCATCGTGCCGGTGTCGCTCGGCACCGATACGGCGGGCTCGGGCCGCGTGCCGGCCGGCTTGCAGAACCTCGTCGGCCTCAAGCCCAGCCTCGGGCTCGTCCCAACTGCCGGCGTCGTCCCCGCCTGTCGCACGCTCGACTGCGTCTCCGTGTTCGCGCTGACGGTCGAGGATGCCTGGGCGGTTCTCGACGTCGTCGCCGGCCCCGACGCCACGGACGCCTTCTCGCGCCCGGTTCCCCTCGGCCATCCCGGCGCCGTGCCGCCCACGATCCGCATCGCCGTGCCGCGTCCGGAAAACCTCGACGTCGCCGGGGATGCCGGTGCCGCGGCGAGCTTCGCGCTGGCTGTCGAGCGCGCCAGGGCGCTGGGTGCGCAGATCGTGCCGCTCGACATGACACCGCTCTACGAGACCGCGCGGCTGCTCTATGAAGGCCCCTGGGTGGCCGAGCGCTACCTCGCGATCCAGGATCTGCTCGCCCGCGATCCCGACGCGATCCTGCCTGTCATCCGCCAGGTCATCGCCGGCAAGCCGCTGCCCGACGCGGCCGCGACCTTCGCGGCGCGCTATCGCGTCGCCGAACTGGCGCTGGCTGCGAAGGCCGCCTTGAAGGGCATCGATGCGCTGATGGTGCCCACCGCACCGCGCCCGGTGACGCTGGCGGAGATGGCGGCAGACCCGATCGGCATGAACTCGCTGCTGGGCCGCTACACCAATTTCGTCAACCTGCTCGACATGTGCGCGCTCGCCATCCCCGTGAGCCTGGCGGCGGACGGCACGGCGGCCGGCATCACGCTGATCGCGCCGGCAGGCCACGACGCCGTGCTCGCCGGCCTCGGCGCGGCGCTACATGCCGCCGCCGGCCTGCCGCTCGGCGCAACCGACCTGCCCTATCCGACGCCCGGCACGTTGCCGGTCAGGGCGGCGCCTGATGCCATCGAGATCGCCGTCGTCGGCGCGCATCTCTCCGGCATGCCACTGAACGGCGAACTGACCCGCCTGGGCGCGACCTTCCTGCGCGCTACCACGACGACGCCGGATTACCGCCTCTTCGCCCTGCCCGGCGGCCCGCCCGCGCGTCCCGGCCTGATCCGGGTCGGAAGCGGCGGCGCGACGATCGAACTCGAAGTCTGGTCCCTGCCACCGGAGGGCTTCGGGCGCTTCGTCGCCGGCATCCCCGCCCCGCTCGGCATCGGCACGCTGACGCTGGCCGACGGCACCAAGGTCAAGGGCTTCCTCTGCGAGACGATTGCGACGGAAGGCGCGCGCGACGTCACGGAGTTCGGCGGCTGGCGGGCGTTTGTCGCCGCACAGGCGAAGACGGCTTGACCATCTGACGCGATGCCATTTTCGCCCCCCTCGGCGTCATCCCGGACAAGCGGCACAGCCGCGCAGATCCGAGATCCATGCTGGAGCGGGTCAGGAATGGATCCCGGGTCTCGGCTTCGCCTCGCCCGGGATGACGGCACGCCGAATTGGACCAGCCAGGGGCACTCCCCTCACCGCATCTCGGCATAGCTCCGGAACGCATCCCTGACGATGCCGATATGGGCGCGCATCGCCTCGGTAGCGCCCTGCTGGTCGCCCCGCAGGATTGCCTTAACGATCAGGTCATGCTCCTGATAGGAGCCGCCGAGCCGGCCCGTCGCACGAAACTGCGCCCGGCGGAAGGGCGCGACGCGGGTGCGGGTCATCAGGGTCAGCTCCGCCAGATAGCCGTTATGCGAGCCTGAGTAGATCGCGGCGTGGAAGGCCTCGTTCTTCTCGTGATAGCGGGTCGGATTGCCCTCATGAACCAGCAGCCTGAGGTCGTCGTGCAGGGCCTCGAGCCCGCGCCGGTCCGCCACCGTCATGTTGCGCGCGGCCATCCCGGCACAGAGAGCTTCCAATTCCGCCATCGCCTCGAACATGTCGTTCAGCTGGGCGGGCGTCGGCAGCGCGACGACCGCACCGCGATGCGGCCGCACGCTCACCAGCCCCGACGCCGAAAGCTGGCGGATCGCCTCGCGCACCGGGGTCCGCGACACGCCGAAGCGCGCGGCAAGCTCCTGCTCGTCGAGCGGCGTGCCGGGAGCGAGCACACCGGAGACGATCTCGTCGGCGATCTGCAAGCGCAGGGTCTCGGTTCGCGTCCGAGGCGCCGCGACTGGCTTCCTGGCAGTGGCGGCGTGGCGCTGCATGGGCTCAAGAGTCATCGGGCAGGAGATTTGTCGAGGCAGGAGATGTGCCGTCGCCTTGATAGCAGGCTGCGGCGGCAGGATCATCGGGTCCGCACGATCATTCCGCGATCGCACTGACATGGGCGGCGACAACCCGCCAGCCTTCCGGGAACTTCACCCAGGTCTGGCTCTGGCGGCCAACCTTGCCGGCCATGCTCTCGCGCCGAAACAGCGTGTTGGCGGTGGCAAACGCGTCGCCATAGGTGGTGATGACCGTGCGCTCGATCGTGCGCAGCAGCCCCACAGGCGAGCGCGCCGAGCGAAAGGCCGCGATCTCGCCGAAGCCGTAGAGGTTCTCGCCCATGCCGTAGCGGATCGTCTCGGGCGCGTCCTTGAACGAGGCATCCAGCATCGCGACGTCGTTTTCGTTGAGCGCCTTCTCATAGGCCATGAAGGCGGCCTCGACTTCGGCGATGACGGCGGGGTCGTTGATTGTCATGGGAGTTTCTCGACTTCGTTCTTCATTGAACCGCGGCGTCATTCTCGGGCGGAGCAAAGCGCAGACCCGAGAATCTCTGGCAGGAGATGCTCGGGTCAAGCCCGAGCATGACGCGCCAACCCATGCCCGCGAACGACATACACATTCACAGCGGCGGGTGCGGAATCGCCGTCAGCAGCTCCTTGGTATAGTCCGCCTGCGGGTTGCCGAGCACCTCCTCGGCCGTGCCCTGCTCGACGATCGCGCCCGTCTTCATCACGATCACCCGGTCGCAGAGCAGGCGCACCACGTTGAGATCATGCGAGACGAAGAGGTAGCTCATCCCGAGCCGGCCCTTCAGCTCCTCCAGCAGGTTGAGCACGACAGCCTGGACCGACACGTCGAGCGCCGCCGTCGGCTCGTCGAGGATGACGAGGTCCGGCTCGAGCGCGATGGCGCGGGCGATGCCGACGCGCGCCTTCTGCCCGCCCGAGAGCTGGTGCGGAAAGCGATCGATCAGCTCGACCGGCAGGCCGACCAGCCGCGCCAGCTCTTCACAGCGCGCCCGCAGCGCATCGCGGCCGCTGATCGTGCCCATCCGCATGATCGGGTCGGCGATGGCGCGCTCGGCGGTGAAGCGCGGATTGAGGCTGTCGGTCGGGTCCTGGAACACCATCTGGATGCGCCGGCGATGCGGCGAAGCCGCGAACTGCTTGGCGGGGATCGCTCCGATATCGGTGCCGTCGAAGATGATTCTGCCGCCTGTCGGATCGATCAGCCGGGTGATCATCATCGACGTCGTTGATTTTCCGCAGCCGGATTCGCCGACGAGCCCGAGCGTCTCGCCCTTCGCCACGGTGAAGCTGATGCCGTCGACCGCGCGGAAGGCCGGTTTCGGCTCCTCCGCCTTGCCCATCAGCTTGGCCAGGAAGGAACCTGTCTCGGGACGCGGATACTCCTTCACCAGGTTCTCGACCCGCATCAGCGGCTCGGCACCCGCGACCGGGGCCGGGCGCGGCGCGGCAGCCTGCGCGGGGGGCCCCTTGGCCGCATCCGGCAGGAGATCGGCGAGCGACATGCCGATGCGCGGCGTCGCCTGCATCAGCTTGCGGGTATAGGGGTGCTGCGGATTGCGGAAGATCTCTCCCGCCGGAGCCGTCTCGACGACGACGCCCTTCTCCATCACCACGACCTTGTCGCAATAGGCGGCAGCGAGCCCGAGATCATGGGTGATCAGGATGGTCGACATCCCGCGCTCGCGGGTCAGCTCGACGATCAAATCCATCACCGCCTTCTGGGTGGTGACGTCGAGACCCGTCGTCGGCTCGTCGGCGATCAGGAGCTGCGGCTGGCAGGCGAGCGCGAGCGCGATCACGACGCGCTGGCACATCCCGCCCGAGAGCTCGAACGGGTAGGCGTCGTAGCGCTCCTCCGGCCGGGCGATCTTGACTTTGGTCAGCGCCTCGATCGCCTTCTCGCGTGCGGTCGCCCGCGTCGCCTGGACATGCTCGAGCAGCACGTCCTCGATCTGCTTGCCGACCTTGCGGATCGGGTTCAGCGCCGCGCGCGGGTTCTGGAAGATCATCGAGATCTCGCGGCCGCGCAGATCGCGCATCTGCGATTCCGGGGCGTTGACGAGGTCCATGCCCGAGAAAGTGATCGAGCCCTCCGCGACCCTGCCGGCGCGGTCGAGGATCCGCACCACCGCATAGGAGGTGACGGACTTGCCGGAACCGGATTCGCCGACGATCGCGACCGTCTCGCCCTTGCCGACGCTGATGTCGATCGCCTTGACGGCCTTCACCGTGCCGCGACGCGTCGCGAACTCGACGGTGAGGTTCTTGATGTCGAGGAGCGGTGCGGGGATCATGCGATGCCTCCTCTGTCTTTCCGGGACCCGGCAAAGCCGGGAACCCGGAACCCACGACCGGGTGAGCGATTGCGGCGGCGGCACGGGCACTGCCCCTGCCCGTGGGTTCCGGGTTCTCGCTGCGCGAGCCCCGGCATGACAGCGGTGGTTCCGCTCATCTCAATTCCTCCGCTGCGGATCGACGAGATCGCGCACGCCGTCGCCGAGCAGGTTGAAGCAGAACACGGCGGTCATCAGCGCGAGCCCCGGAAAGAAGGCGATCCACCATTCGCCGGAGACGATAAAGCTCGCACCCTCTGCGACCATGATGCCCCATTCCGGTGTCGGCGGGCGCACCCCGAGCCCGATGAAGGACAGGCCGGCCGCATTGAGGATGGCGTAGCCCATGGTCAGCGACATCTGCACCGCCATGATCGGCATGATGTTGGGCACGATCTGCGTCAGCAGCAGCCGCCAGTCGGAATTGCCCGAAAGCCGCGCCGCCTGCACGAAGCCGGCCTCGCGCCGCACATTCGCCTCGGCGCGCGCGACGCGGGCATAGAGCGGGAAATTGATGATCGCGGTCGCGATGACGATGTTGGTCACGCTGTTGCCGAGCGCCGCCACGATGCCCATCGCCAGCACGAACAGCGGGAAGGCCATGATCGTGTCGGCGATGCGCCCGACCAGCTTGTCGACCCAGCCGCCGTAAAAACCGGCCATGACACCCGCCAGGCCGCCCATCGCGAAGACCAGCGCGACGGAGCAGACTGCGATCGCGAAATCGAGCCGCGTCGCCACGATGACCCGGCTGAAGATGTCGCGCCCGAGTTGGTCCGTGCCGAACCAGTGGGCCGCACTCGGACCTTGTAGAGCCGCGTTCGTGTCGCTCGCCAGCGGATCGTAGGGCACCAGCGAAGGACCGAGCACGGCTGCGATCACGATCAGCGCGAACAGCCCGAAGGCCAGTCCCGTCACCGGGTTCTCGGCAACGATGTGGCGGGCATGCGCCAGCAGGCTGGTCGAGGGCGGCGCCTCGAAGCGCAGCGCGGGCATGGGTTCGACCTTGGTCATGTCGTTCACGGCCTCAGCCCTCCAGCCTGACGCGGGGATCGATGACGCCGTAGAGCACGTCGATCATGAGGTTCAGCGCGACATACATCACCGCCATGGTCAGCACGAAACCTTGGATCGGCGCGTAGTCGGAGGCGATCAGCGCCTCGACCGCATAGGAACCGACGCCCGGCCAGGCGAAGACCTTCTCGACCAGCACATTCGCGCCGAGCAGGAAGGAGAACACCATGCCGAGCGTGGTCACCACGGGAAGCATCGCGTTGCGGAAGGCGTAGGTGCCGATGACCTTGCGGCTGGAAAGCCCGCTCGCCCGCGCGGTGCGCACGAAATCGGCGCCGAGCACGGCCAGCATCGAGGCCCGCGTCATGCGCGTGATCGGCGCCAGCGAGAAGATCGCCAGCGTCACCGCGGGCAGGATCAATTGCGCGAAAGCGGCGCGGAAGGTCTCCCCGTCACGGGCGATCAGGGCATCCACGAGGTAGAGCCCCGTGACCCGCGCCGGCTCCGAGGCGAAGACGTCGAGCCGCCCGAGCGGGGCCGGCGACCAGCCGAGCTTGAAATAGAAGACGTAGACGAGCAGCAGTCCGGTGAAGAACACCGGCAGCGAGACGCCGGCCGTCGCCACGACGCGGCAGAGATGGTCGATCCAGGACCCCTGCCTGACGGCTGCGAGCACGCCGAGCGGCAGCGCCACCGCCATGGCGAGGATCAGCCCCGCCAGCGTCAGTTCGGCCGAGGCCGGCAGGCGCGCGGCGAGATCGGCCGTCACCGGCTGACCGGTCGTCAGCGACTGGCCGAGATCGCCCTTCACCAGCGCGGTCACATAGGAGACGAACTGTACCGGCAGGGGCTGGTCGAGGCCGAGCTTGCTGCGGATCTCGATGATCGCCTGCGGCGAGGCGGCCGGGCCGGCGAAATAGGCCGCCGTATCGCCTGGCAGCACCCGCGTCAGCAGGAAGGTCACGATGATGACGCCGATCACCGAGGGGATCGTCGTCATCAGCCGCTGGCCGATCATCTTCAGCATGGCTGGTTCTCCTCCGTGGCGTCGGCCTCGCCGTCATTCTCGGGCGGAGCGGAGCGAAGACCCGAGAATCTCGGGCCGGAGATGCTCGGGTCTGCGCCCGAGCATGACGTTCCGTTCGGTCTCAACCCTTGGTCAGGTAGCGGAAGTCCGGCTCGCGGCAGGGCTGGAACTGATAGCCGCCGATCGACTTCTGCAGCGCGACGTCATGGGTCGGCTGGTTGATCGGCACCATCGGCACCTCGGCGTTGATCAGCTTGATGAAGTCGATGACGTTGGCGTCGTAGGAGGCCTTGTCGGGCGCGAAGCGCGCGGCATCGACGAGCTTGTCCAGCGCCGGGTTCTGATAGGCTGCGATGTTGAAGATCGAATTGTTGCCGTGCATCGTCCAGAACAGGTAGTAATCGGGATAGTCGAGCCAGCCGGCGAAGCGGTTGAGCACCATCGGATTGGTCTTCTTGGCGATCTCGGTGCGGAAATTGGCGCCCGGAACCTTGTTGATCTCGACCGTGATGCCGATCTGGGCCAGCGCCTCCTTCATCAGCACGGCCATGGGCTCGGCGACCGTCGCATTGCCGGCATCGAAGTAGAGCGTCGTCGAGAACGGACCACCGGCCGCGTCGACCAGCGCCTTCGCCTTGGCGACATCGGTGGTGTAGGGGAAAGGCTGCGGCCAGGCGACCTTGGGCGTGGTGCCGCCCGCCATCGAGACGCCGCGCCCGAACAGCGAAGCCTGCAGGATCTTGTCGTATGGCATCACCCAGGCCACGGCCTGGCGCAGGCGGACATCCTTGAACGGGCCGACCTGCGTGTTGAGATAGCAGCCCCAGACGCCATTGGGGATCGGCACGCCAACAACGTTGATCTTGCCGGCGTCGAGCAGGTCCTTGAAGTCCTTCGGCGGCAGCCCGTAGGAGACATCGGCATCCCCGCGCTCGATCAGCGCGCGACGGGTCGAGGGCGAGGCGATGTCGCGCGCGATGATGCGGCGCAGCTGCGGCAGTTTCCCGCAGGCCCAGGCGTCGTTGCGGACATAGATCGTCTCGACGCCGGGCTTCCAGCTCTCGACCTTGTAGGCGCCGGAACCGGCGATGTTGTTCTTCAGATACTCTTTCGCCCATTGGTCCCCGCCGCTATTGGCGATCGCCAACTCGGAATCGAACACGAAGGGAATGGTTACGGCCAGGTTGGGCAGGGTCATCTTGTCCTTGCGGACGAAGTCGATCCGGAAGGTCTTGTCGTCGACGGCGACGAACTGCTCGGGCTTCTCCAGTGAGCCGGCATTCATCTGGGTGGTCGCGAAGCCACCGATCGAGACGGCGCGGTCGAGCGACCACTTCACGTCCTTAGCGGTGACCGTGCGACCCGAATGGAACTTGGCATCGCGCAGTTTGAAGGTGGCGCTCATGCCGTCGGAGGCGACCTGGTAGCTCTCGGCGAGTTCGCCTTCGAGCTCGCCCATCGCGACCTGATGCCCGCCGCCGCCTGGGATCGGAACCGGCTTGAAGCGCAGCAGCCGGTCATAGCAATTGAGCGAGACGCCATTGACCGGCTGTGACGAACCAATTCCCTGCATGTCCAGGCTGTTGGGGCCGTATTCCTGCACGAGCAGCAATGTCTCGTTGCGACTTGGCGCCTGGGCCTGCGCGCTACCCTTCGCCACGAAGGGAGCGGCGAGGCCGGCGGCGATGGCAGTGCGGCGCGTAATCATCGGGGTCTGTCCTTGGTTGGCAGGCGGGTGAAGGAACGGAACATGCCCCTGCCCTAGCAGGGAGCGTGCCAATCCGGTTCGCCTGCAACTTCAATGGTTTTCGCCGCATCCCACCGAGCGACCCGCATCTGGACAGCCCGATTGTATGCAACGCTAGAAATATTGCCTATTTTTCAGGCATATGCGGCCACGCTTCACGAAGGGTCTTAACGCCTCGTTTAGAATGAGGCGCGCGGCCGAAGGCAGCCCTTGCATCCCTGCGAATCTGCCGGTGGAATCGGCGTCGCGCGCAGCGTCGCGGACGAAGGTGGACCGGCGATGCGCGCAAGGCAGATCGAAGTCTTCAGGATGGTGATGCGGCTCGGCACCCTGACCAGCGCGGCCGAGGCGTTGAACGTGTCCCAGCCCGCCCTGAGCCAGATCCTGCTCCACACCGAAGACGAGCTCGGCTTCAAGCTCTTCCTGCGCGTCAAGGGCCGGCTGATCCCCACGCCCGAGGCCGAGGATCTCTACCCCGAGGTCGAGCGGCTGTTCGGCGATCTCGAGGCCCTGCGCCGGCGGGCCGGCGATCTGCGCCATGGCAAGGCCGGCATCGTGCGCCTCGCCGCCTCGGCGCCACCATCGCTGTCGCTCGTGCCCGAGGCGTTGCGCCATTTCCGCGCCGCCCATCCCGACATGCGCATCCTCTCCCATGTCGTGCCGGCCGAGATCGTCATGAGCATGCTGGACGACGGCCAGGCCGGTCTCGGCATCGCGATGACGGATCAGGCCATTCCCGGCATCGAAGCCGAGATCATCGGCCGAACCCGAATCGTCTGCGTGCTGCCATCCGGCCATCGCCTCGCTGGGCAGGATAGGGTTCGCGCCGCCGACCTCGACGGCGAAACGCTGATCTCCTACCGCGCCACCTCCCTGCCCGGACAACTGTTGCGCGAAGCCCTGGCTCGCGAGGGCATCGCCTTCCAGCCCGAGATGGAGATCGACGTCTCGATCATCGCGCTTGCCTTCGTCCAGCAGAAACTCGGCGTCGCCGTGGTCGACGGCCTCCTGCCCTGGCACAGCTTTCCCGGGCTGGTGACACGGCCCTTCCTGCCCGAGGTCTCGCTGCCTTTGTGCCTGCTCACCAGCGCGCGCCGTCCGCTGTCGCGCAGCCACGACCTGCTGCGCGCCCATCTGCGCACCGCCTGCCGGCAACTCGGCCTCGACCAGCCGCATGGCTCACGACCATAAGCCCGACTTATGCGATCAGGGAGCCTTGCTCTTTGACGCCGGCCGCCGCCTGACATGACACTGCGCCGACCTCCCGCACACAGGCGAACCATGAGCTGGCGTATCGGCGTCGACATCGGCGGCACCTTCATCGACTTCTGCGCTCTCGAAACCGGGAGCAACCGCTTCGAGACCATCAAGGTGCTGACCACGCCCGACGAGCCGGGCAAGGAGCTGCTCGACGGGCTCGCACTGCTGCACGAGCGCCATGGCATCGCGCCGGAGGAGGTCGTCTCCTTCGTCCATGGCACGACGGTCGGGATCAACACGATCATCCAGCGCAAGGGCAGCCGGCTCGCCCTGATCACCACGGCCGGCTTCGAGGACGTCATCGAGCTGGCGCGGCTGCGCATGCCCGACATGTATTCGCTGTTCTGCGCAAGGCCGGAGCAGCTCATCCCGCGCGACCGCATCTACGGTGTCCGCCAGCGCCAGTTCGCCAGCGGCGAGGTCGCCGAGCCGCTCGACGAGGGCGGCCTGAAGGCGGTCATCGCCGCGATCCGCGCCAAGGGCGTCGACGGCGTCATCGTCTCCTTCCTGCACGCCTATCGCGACGGCGCCCATGAGGCGCAGGCGAAGGCACTGATCGCGGATCTGGCGCCGGAGCTTTTCGTCTTCACGACCAGCGAGGTCTGGCCGGTCATCCGCGAATACGAGCGCACCACCACCGCGATCCTGAACGGCTATGTCCATCCCCGTGTCGCTGGCTATCTGACCGCGCTGGAAAACGCCCTCGCCTCGCGTGGCGTACCGGCCGGCCCGATGCTGACCAAGTCGAACGGCGGCGTCATGAACCCGCAGACCGGCAAGCGCGCCTGCGTCAACATGCTGCTCTCGGGCACGGCCTCGGGCGTCATCGGCGCGGCTTGGCTCGCCGAGCAGGCCGGCAGCGGCAACATCCTGACGCTCGACATTGGCGGCACCAGCGCCGACCTCGCGCTGATCATCGACGGCGAGCCTCAATTCGGCACCGGCGAGGTCGTTGGCGACTTCCCGCTCTTCCTGCCCTCCGTCTCCGTGACCTCGATCGGCAGCGGCGGCGGCTCGATCGCCTGGGCCGATGATTTCGGCGTGCTCAAGGTCGGCCCCGAAAGCGCCGGCTCGACGCCGGGGCCCGCCTGCTACGGGCGCGGCGGAACCCGCGCCACCGTCACCGACGCAATGGCGGCGAGCGGTTTCCTCGGCCACAGCCCCCTCGCCTACAACCAGATCGGCATGGACCGCGCCCGCGCCGACGCGGTGATCGGGGAGCTCGCAGCGAAAATCGGCCAGACGCCGCAGGCGACCGCCGAGGCGATCATCGCGGTGGCGGTCTCCGAGATGTTCGTCGAGGTCAACAAACTCGTCGCGCGCTACGGCGTCGATCTGCGCGATTTCGCGCTGATGCCGTTCGGTGGCGCCGGCCCGATGCTCGGCTGCTTCCTGGCGCGTGAGCTCGGCATCCCCCGCGTGCTGGTGCCGCGCAGGCCAGGCGTCGTCAGCGCGCTCGGCGGGCTGATCGCCGATCTGAAGGGCGACTTCATCCAGACCGTTTTCGCCGCCGCCGTGCCGGAGTCGCTGCCCGTGCTGCGCGACGCGCTGGCCCGACTGAAGCGCGACGGGCTGTCCTGGATCAGGGACGACCAGACATTCGCCGGCCCCGTGGTCGAAACCCTGACAGCCGATATGCGTTATCACGGCCAGTCCTTCGAGATCGAGGTGCCGCTGTCTGAGGCCTGGCTGACGGAGGGCGACCTTGCTGCCGTCACCGAGGCCTTCCACCGCCAGCATCTGGCGATCTACGACTTCAATGATGTCGAGGCCGAGGTGCAGATCGTCAACCTGCGTCTCGTCGTCAGCGGCGCGACCCCGCGCCCCAACCTCGCCCCGGCAGCGCAGGCGCCGAGTGCGGAAGCGAAGCCGGAACGGATGATCGAGGTCTGGCTCGACGGCGCCAGGCACGAGGTCGCGCTCTATCACCGCGACGCGCTCCGCAACGGCCATCGCTTCGCAGGCCCAGCCGTCGTCGCCCAGCAGGACACGACCGTCTGCATCCCGGAAGGCTTCGAGGCGCAAGTCGACGCCTGGCTCAACCTGCATCTCATCCTGCGTTCGGAGGCCTGAGCATGGTCGACAAGGTCACTTTGCAGGTTCTCGCGAACCATTGCCGGGCGGCGGCCGAGAACATGGCCTACACGCTCTATCGCACCGCCCACTCGACCTTCGTCAAGGAGACCGAGGACTTCACGGTGATGGTGATGGACAGGACAGGCCGCGTCGTCGCCGTGCCGATGGACCTCGGCGCGACCTGGTATCCGGGCATGAACTACAACCGCGCCATCGACCTCGTCGACGAGTACCGGCCGGGCGACATCGCCTTCACCAACGACCCCTATAGCGGCTATCTCGCGACCCACGCCCCCGACACCCATCTCTGGAAGCCGATCTTCCACGAGGGCGAAATCGTCTGCTTCGTCGGTGGCCACGTCCACAACACCGACATGGGCGGCGCGGTGCCGGCCTCGCTTTCGCGCTCGCTCACCGAAATCCATCAAGAAGGCATCCGCTTTCCGCCGATGACGCTGATGCGCGACGGCGCCTTCGACGAGACGGTGCTGGCGATCATGATGATGAACGTCCGCAAGCCCGCCCTCAACATGGGCGACCTCAAGGCGCTGGCCGGCGCCCTCAACACCGGCGAGCGCAAGATCCTGGCGATGGTCAGGAAGTTCGGTGCCAAGGGCTTCATGGACGGCCTCGACGGGCTGATGGACTATGCCGAGCATCAGGCCCGCGAGATCCTGCGCGGGATGCCGGACGGCGAGTATGTCTTCTGCGATTATGCCGACGAGGACGCGGTCGACGGCAACCCCTGCCGGCTCAAGCTGACGCTGACGATCCGGGGCGATGAGGCGATCCTCGACTTCACCGGCTCGGACCCGCAGCTCGGCTCCTCCCTCAACGTGCCAACCGGCTCCGACCCGCGCCACACCCTGCTGCTCGTCGGCGTCTACTACGTGCTCTACACGCTGAACCCGCAGCTCCTGCTCAATTCCGGCCTGACCCGGCCGTTCACCTGCATCGCGCCCGAGGGCACGGTGCTGAATCCGGTCTTCCCGGCGGCGGTGGGCATGCGCAGCCTCACCTGTGCGCGGCTGCGCAGCCTGATCTTCGGCGCCTTCAGCCTCGCGGTTCCCGAGCGGATGCCGGCCGCGCCCGCGGGCTCCTCCTCGATCGTCAACGTCATGACCACCGATGAGCGCACCCATCGCAGCGTCATCGCGGCGATCAACCCGGTCGTCGGCGGCGGCGGCGGCATGCCGCATCGCGACGGCCCCAACGGCTCGGGCGCGGACGCCGCCTATCTCAAGAACACGCCCATCGAGATCACCGAGACGGAGGTGCCGATCCAGTTCGTCCGCTACGGCCTGTTGCCGGATTCAGGCGGCGCCGGACGCTGGCGCGGCGGCCTCGCCACCGTGATGGAGTTCAAGGTCTTCTCACCGAATTCGCGCATCACCGTGCGCAACCGCGACCGCTCGATCTTCCGGCCCTGGGGCACGCTTGGCGGACTCGCCGCCGAACCCGGCAACTTCATCATCAATCCCGGCCGCTCCGAAGAGCGCGTCATGGGCAATACCGATATCGCAATCGCCGAGCCCGGCGACGTCATCCACATCCATTCCCCCGGCGGTGGCGGCAGAGGCCCGGCCTTCGAGCGCGAACCCGAGCGCGTCAGGCTCGATGTCGAGCGCGGCTATGTCGGCGAGCAGGCAGCCAGGGAGCGCTACGGCGTGGTGTTGACCGGCGGCGTGGTCGACGCGGACGCGACGGCCGCCCTGCGCGGGACGATGCGCGCAAAAGCTCACGGTACGCATTTCCATTTCGGCCCGGAGCGCGACGCCTTCGAAGCCGTCTGGCATGCGCGCAACTATGAGGCGCTGACGCGCCTGCTGGCCGCACTGCCCTTGCATTGGCGCTTCTTCGTCAAGACCAAGGTCTTCGCCGCGATGCGCGAGACGCAGAATGGCGGTGAGGTGGGAACAGCCTTCGACGCCGTGCGACGCGGCTATCCGCAGGTGCCGGAGGTCGTCTGAAGCGCACCGTCATTGCGAGCGCAGCGAAGCAATCCAGGAGCCGTCGAGCGAGCCCTGCTGGATTGCTTCGCTGCGCTCGCAATGACGCGGCAAGGCCTCGCAAGCCTGGGCGTTACGACAGGCTCACGCGGTCCCCAGCCCGGATCTCGCCGGGCACCACCACATCGCAATAGATGCCGAAATTGCGCTCGTAGCGTTTCACCACCGTGCGCAGGATCTCGATGTCGAGCGGGATACCCTCCTGCTCGATCGTGATGAAGCCGCAGCGGCCGCAAGGCCTGCTGCCCCTGAGCACCACCTCGCCGATGCGGATCTCCCGTCCGATCCAGCCCTGCTCCGGCATAGCCTCGGCCTCGTCGGGCCAGTCCACGACGAGGTTGGGACGGAAGCGGCGCTCCTCGATGACGCTGCCGGGATGGTCGCGCTCGAGAGACCGCATGCCGGCCGTGGTGATCACGTGGATCGGCGCGTGCTCGTAACGCGGCCGGAATCCCTCTGCGCCGAACGGCCCGAAGGGCTTCAGCACGGGGTTGAATCCGAAGACGCCCGCAAGCTCCCGCAGCATCCGCGGATCGTCCGGCGCAGCCCATCGCGCACCATCGGACGAGACGGCGACGCCATCGCCGGTGAACCGCGCATGCCCTCGCGGCACCTCGATGAAGTGCTTCTCGCGGCCGGGCGAGGCGATCCGCCCCGTCGAGCCGTCGAGCAGCCCCCAGATGCGGTCGCCCTCCACACCGGCCGCGCCGAGCGGCGCCCGCTCCAGCCGCTCCCCGCCCATCGAACTGACCGGATAGCGCCAGAGCGACGAGACCGACCCCGCGAGACCCGTCCGCGTCACGGTTGGTCCATGCGCGGATCGAGTGCATCGCGCAGGCCGTCGCCGACGAAGTTGAAGCTCGTCACCGCCAGCGTGATCGCGGCGCCCGGGATGATCGCGAGCCAGGGCGCGCTGGTGAGATAGCTCTGCGCGTTCTCGAGCATGTTGCCCCAGCTCGGCGTCGGCGGCTGGATGCCGTAGCCGAGGAAGGAGATGTAGCTCTCGGCCAGGATCGCATGGGCGACGTTCAGCGTCGCGGCGACCACGATCGGCGCGATCGCATTGGGCAGCAATTCGCGCACCATGATGCGCAGATTGCTGGAGCCCATGGCCACCGCTGCCTGGGCGAATTCGCGCGTCCGCAGCGAGCGGATCTGCGCCTCGACGACGCGCGCGACCTCCATCCAGGAGGTCATCGCGATCAGCAGCACGATCGACGGCACCGACGGGGAGATCAGGGCCGAGATCGCCAGCAGCAGGAAGATCGAGGGGAAGCACAGCATCGCGTCGACGAAGCGCATCAACGCGGCCCCGATGAAGCCCTCGTAGAAGCCCGCCGCGAGCCCGACCATGATGCCGATGCCCATGGACAGCACCATCGCGCAGAAGCCGACGGCAAGCGAAATCCGGCCTGCCATCAGCAGCCGCGCCAGGACGTCGCGCCCGAGCGGGTCGGTGCCGAGCACATGGGGCCCGCCGAAAGGAGCCGCGAAGCGCTGGCGGATGTCGATGAAGGTATCGCTATAGGGCAAAAGCCACGGTCCGACGACACAGGCCAGCGTCATCAGCAAGATCGTGATCGCGCCGAAGACTGCGAGCTTGTGCCGGCGGAAGCGGCGCATGCCGCGCCCGTTCCAGAAGCCTTCGGGCCGTGCGGACAAGGCGTCGAGCGTTGGGTCCAGGCTCATCGGCCGCTCCTCGCAATACGGGGATCGGCGACGCCATAGAGCAGGTCCGCCAGCAGGCTGCCGAGCAGAACCATCACGGCCGTGAACATCAGGATGCCCATGACGACGGGATAGTCGCGATAGCTGATCGAATCCAAGAAGAGCCGGCCCATTCCTGGCCAGGTGAAGACGGTCTCGGTGACGAGCGCGCCCGAAAGCAGCGAGGGCACATGCAGCCCGGTGATGGTGATCATCGGCAACAGCGCGTTTCGCAGCACATGCGTCATCAGGATGCGACGCTCCGGCACGCCCTTGGCGCGCGCCGTGCGGACGAAGTCCTGGTTGATCACGTCGAGCATCGAGGAGCGCATGTAGCGGCTCCAGACCGCCGTGGAGACCAGCGCCAGCACGATGCACGGCCCGACCAGATGGTGCAGGCGGTTCAGGAAGGAACCGTCGCCGATCGTGAAGCGATTGCCCGAGGGCAGCCAGCCGAGCCCGACCGAGAAGACGTAGATCACCACGAGCCCGAACCAGAAGGTCGGGATCGAGAGCGCGATCATCGTGCCGATCGTCGCCATCGAATCGAAGATCGAATAGCGCTTCACCGCGCCGATGATGCCGATCCAGGCGCCGATCAGCATCGCCAGCAGCGTCGAGGTCAGCATCAGCTCCAGCGTCGGCCCGAGATGGCCGGCGATGATGTGCAGCACGGGCTGCTGGTCGCGATAGGACACGCCCCAATCGCCCGACAGCATGCGCCAGAGCCACTCGGCATATTGCACCGGCAGCGGCCGGTTCAGGCCGAGCTGTTCCGCTATGCGGTCCAGATCGGCCTGGGTCATGTCGCCACCGGCGGCGAATTGCGACATCGGTCCGCCGGGCGCCAGATGCAGGATCGCGAAGCCGATCATCGAGACGATGAGCAGCAGCAGCAGGGCCTGCATCAGGCGCTGCAGAAGAAAGGAACTCATGGCGCGTGCACCCTGGCGGAGCGCGTCAGCACGTCAGCGGGCCCAGTACCAGGAGCCCATGTTCCAAGTGTTCTGGCGGGCGTTGACGTTGGGCTCGAAGCCGATCAACCCCTCCTTGTAGCCCTCGATCGGAGCATACTGAAAGATCGGCAGGATCGGCAGCTCTTCACGGACGAGTTCCTGCAGCTTGAAGTAGATCGCCTTGCGCTTCTCCTGATCGAAGGTGGTCTGACCTTCCTTCATCAGCGCGTCAGCCTCGGCGTTCTGCCACTGCATCTGGTTAGCACCGTTGCCGGACTTGGCGGGAATGGCGTCCGAACCGAAGCGATGCGCCGGATCGGGATCGATCACGGTGCGGAAGGCGGTGCCGACGACCAGCGAGTCGAATTTCGAGCGGGTGTAGAAATCGCCCCAGATCACGGCCGCCGGCATGTTGTTGATCGTCATCTTGACGCCGACCTGCTGCCAGTCCTGCATCATCAATTGCTGGGCCTGCTCGCGCAGCGCCGCGCCCGTCGTGGTCGAGACGGCGAAGGTCAGCGGCACACCGTCCTTCATGCGCGTGCCAGAGCCCGAGCGCTTCCAGCCGGCGTCGTCGAGGATCTTGTTGGCCTTGGCGAGGTCATACTCCTGCTTGGGCAACTTGGGATTGTAGGCCCAGGATTCCTGCGGTGCGAAGGACTCGGTCGGCGTGTGGGTGCCGTAATAGATGATGTCGATGATCGCCTGCTTGTTGATCGAGGCGTAGAGCGCCTTGCGGACGGCCTTGTCCTTCAGCACCGGGTGCTCGAGGTTCGGCATCAGGATCTCGAGCGAGGCACTCGGGATCTTCATGACCTTGCGCCCCGGCAGCTTCACCGCTTCGGCATAGAAATTCGCGGGGATGCCCGTGCCGATGATCAGGTCGACCTGGCCGGTGCGGAACTGGGCGTAGAGCGCGGTCTGGTCGGGCACGTATTTGAGGACGGCGCGCTCCAGATAGGGGCCCTTGCCGTGGTATTTCTCGTTGGCGACGAGCTGGATGTTGTCGCCCGGCGTGCGCGTGCCCCATTTGAACGGGCCGGTGCCGACGGGAGCCGCGTTATAGGGCGCCGTGTTCGGATCGGCGGCCTTCTCCAGAAGGTGCTTGGGCACGATAAAGGTGTTGGAGAGCAGCGCGAGATAGGGCGCGTAGGCCTTCTCCATGCGCCATGAGATCTCCAGCGGTCCAGTGACCTTGATGTCCCTGACCAGCGCATGGCCGACGCGGGTGCGCGCCTTGAAGCCCGGCGCATTGATCAGCTCGAGCGTGTATTTCACGTCCTCGGCGGTGAAGGGCGTGCCGTCATGCCAGGTCACGCCCGCGCGCAGCTTGACCTTCCAGGCAAGGCCGCCATCGGAAATGCCGCCATTGGCCTCGCTGGGGATCTCGGCCGCGAGGTCCGGGACGAGCGAGCCGTCGGGCTGCGCCAGCCACATCGTGTTGAAGATCTGCATCCAGACCGTCTCGTCGACCTCGATGCCGGGCATCAGCGGGTTGAAGGCGGTCGGCTCCTGCGACAGGCCGACGACGACCTGGCCCGTAGGCTTGGACGGTGGCGGAGGAGCTGCCTTGGTCTGGGCGCGGGCCCCACTGAGCCCGGACGCCGCCAGAAGGCCGCCCGCACCGAGCGCGAGCAGGTCGCGGCGATGGATGGCGGGCATCAGGAAGGCGGCCGTCGACATGCCGTCGGAATGCTTGGTCATCGGAAACCCCTCTTTATGAGCGATGATCCCGCTCTGCGGCGGGTGATCGCGATCGACCGCTGATCGGCCTTCCCATCAGGCTATGCAGCCCCGGCAGTATCGGACACCGATCCTCCGCGGCAGCTGCATAGAATATGCCGATTCAGCCAGCGCCTTCGGCATAGGCTTCTGTCGAGATGCGATGGTATCGGGGTCCCGTTGCCTTCCCATGCCGAAGGATTGCACTCCCATGTCCCCGCCGGTCACCCGCGTCCACAGCGACGAGATGCTGCCCCACTCCGCCGATGTCGTCGTGATCGGCGGCGGCGTCGCGGGTATCACCGCCGCCTACCATCTCGCAAAGAAGGGTCACTCGGTCGCTGTCGTCGAGAAGGGCTATGTCGCGGGCGAGCAGTCGAGCCGGAACTGGGGCTGGTGTCGCCAGCAAAACCGGGATCTGCGCGAGCTGCCCCTTGCCCAGCGCGCTCTCGAAATGTGGAAAGGCCTGAACGAGGAGCTCGGGGCCGACACCGGCTTCCGGCACACCGGCCTCGTCTACCTCACGACCAAGCAATCCGATCTCGACGCCTGGTCCGGCTGGATCGACAAGGCACGCGAGATGCAGATGCACAGCCGCGTGCTCTCCGCCGCCGAGGCCAAGGAGATGTCCCCGGGCTCGACCGAGAACTGGATCGGCGGAGTGCATTCCCCCAGCGACGGCAAGGCTGAACCCGCACTCGCGGTGCCTGCCTTCGCGGAAGCCGCCCGCAGGCTCGGCGTCACCATCCACCAGGACTGCGCCGCGCGCGGGCTCGAAACCTCGGCCGGGCGCATTTCCGCCGTCGTCACCGAGAAGGGCACGATCAGGACCAGCTCCGTCCTCGTCGCCGGCGGCGTCTGGACCTCGATGTTCTGCCGCCATCACGGCATCGACATGCCGCTCGCCGGGGTGCAGTCGACATCCTTCTTCACCGCCCCGGCGCCCGAGGTCACGACAGGCGGCATCTCGACTCCGGACGTGACCTTCCGTCGCCGCCTCGACGGCGGCTATACGATCGGCATCAGCGGCCGCGGCCTGCTCCGGCTCAGCCCGCAGGGCATCATGTACGCGAAGCCGTTCCTGCCGACTTTCAGGAAGCGCCACAAGCTTCTGACCATTCGCGCCGACAAGACCTTCTTCGCCGGCCCCGAGGCTCTGATGCGCTGGACGAACGACAGTGTCTCGCCCTTCGAGCGCATGCGCACCTTCGATCCGCCGCCGCAGGAGAAGCTGATCTCCTTCGCGATGAAGCGCATCGGCGAAATCTACCCCCAGCTCGCCAATGTGAAGATCGTCCAGAAATATGGCGGGCTGATCGACTTCACGCCCGACTGGGTGCCGGTCATCTCGGCGATCGACAAGCTGCCGGGCCTGCATGTCTCGGCCGGCTTCTCGGGCCACGGCTTCGGCGTCGGGCCTGCTGCGGGCAAGCTCGCGGCCGACATCATCGCGGGCGACGCCCCCATCGTCGACCCCCACCCCTTCCGCTACAGCCGCCTCGTCGATGGCACCGACCTCGGCGAACCCGGCATGATGTGACGAGCGCTCCATGGATTTCGTCAGCGTCCGCAGATAAGCCGGAGGCCTGAGCCCAACCGGAGAGAACAACCCATGCTGCGGACCGTGCAAGGCTGTGCCGAGGATCTCGCGAGCGGAGCCGTGACCTCACGCGCCCTGGTCGAGGAATGCCTCGCCGCGATCGCAAACCCGGCGGGCGAAGGCGCTCGCGCCTTCATCTCGGTTGCAACCGAGGCTGCGCGCGCGTCCGCCGACGCCCATGACGCCCTGCGCCGCGCCGGCCGCGCGCCCTCCGCCTATGCCGGCATCCCCTTCGCGGTGAAGGACCTCTACGACGTTGCCGGCGAGCGCAGCATGGCGGGCTCGCGCGCGCTGGCCGATGCCGCGCCTGCGACGGCTCACGCACCGACCATCGCCCGCATGCTGGCCGCCGGCTTCATCCCCCTCGGCCGCACCAACATGACCGAATTCGCCTATTCCGGCATCGGCGCCAACCCGCATTACGGCACGCCGCTCAGCCCCTGGGACCGCGCCTCGGCGCGGATTCCCGGCGGCTCCTCGTCGGGTTCGGGCGTGGCCGTCGCGGACGGGATGGCGGTCGTGGCACTGGGCAGCGACACTGGCGGCTCCTGCCGCATCCCCGCCGCCCTCTGCGGCATCGTCGGCTATAAGCCGACCGCCAGCCGCGTCCCGCTCGACGGCGTCGTGCCGCTCTCCGGCAGCCTCGATTCGCTGGGGCCGCTCGGCGCCAGCGTTGTCTGCTGCGCCATTGTCGACGCGGTGCTGGCGAGCGAGCCCCCATCGCCGCCCCGGCCGCGCCCGCTCGCCGGCCTGCGCCTCGCCATCCCCCGCGAGATCGTCCGCGACGGCATGGACGCCACCGTCGCAGCCGCTTTCGACAATGCGCTGGCCCGGTTGGCCTCGCTCGGGGCCGTGATCGTCGAGGTCGGCTTCGCGCCGCTGCTCGACATCGCCAAGGCGACGGCCAAGGGCCACTTCACAGCGCCTGAATCCTATGACTGGCACCGCGAGCTGCTCGCCGCGAAGGGAGCGCTCTACGATCCGCGCGTGCGAAGCCGGATCGAGACCGGCACCCAGATGGCCGCGCACGACTATGTCGCTCTGACCAAGGCGCGCGGCCGCATCTGCTCGGCGATGAATGGGCTGACCCGCGACTACGACGCACTGGTCATGCCGACCGTGCCGATCGTCGCACCGCGCATCGCCGAACTGGCCGAGGATGCCGAATATTTCCGGTTGAACGGGCTGATGTTGCGCAATCCCAGCCTCGGCAACTTCCTGGATCGCTGCGCGATCAGCCTGCCCGGCCACCGCCCCGGCGAGGCGCCGGTCGGCCTGACATTGATGGGCGAGACCGGCGGGGATCACGCGTTGTTCGCCCTTGCCGCCGGCATCGAGGCCGCTCTGGCTCCATGATGCGAAAATGATCCAAGGCAGGGCGTCGCAAGCCCGCTAGACGTCGGGGCTTCGCCCCTTCGGAGAACACGCATGAGCCCGACGATCAAGCGCATCGACAGCGATGCGCGCCTGCCGGCCCAGGCCGACGTCGTCGTCATCGGCGGCGGCATCGTCGGCGCTGCGGCCGCATATTTTCTGGCGAAGCGCGGCCGCTCGGTCGCGCTCGTCGAGAAGGGCGTGGTCGGCGGCGAGCAGTCCAGCCGCAACTGGGGCTGGTGCCGCCAGCAGAATCGCGACGCGCGCGAATTGCCGCTGGCAATCCGCGCGATGGAGATGTGGGACAGCCTCGCCGGGGAGATCGGCGAGGATCTGGGCTTTCGCCGCTGCGGCCTTGTCTATGCCAGCAACGATGCCGCGCAGGTCGCGCAATGGGAACGCTGGCGCGAAACCGCCAAACAGTTCGGCGTCGAGACGCGGCTGCTGACCGGCCCGGAAGCGTCCGCGATGACGGCAGGGACAGGCCGGCAATGGCTTGGCGGCGTCCATTCCGTCACCGACGGCAAGGCCGAGCCCGCCCTCGCGGCGCCGGTGCTGGCGCTGGGCGCCCGCAAGCATGGCGGCACGATCCATCAGGGCTGCGCCGCGCGCGGCCTCGACGTGACCAATGGCGCGGTGACCGGGGTCGTGACGGAGAAAGGCGTCATCCGCACCGGTTCGGTAATCCTCTCGGGCGGCGCCTGGGCCTCCGGTTTCCTGCGCCATCACGGCATCGTCTTCCCGCAGGCCAGCGTCCGGGTCACCAGCCTGCGTACGGAAATCGCACCCGACTGGCTCGACGCCTTCTATACGCCCGAGATCGCGCTGACGCGCCGGCTCGACGGCAGCTACACGATCGCGATCAGCGGCAAGGGCACGCTCGAACTGACCCCGCAGGGCCTCCGCTATGCCCGCCAGTTCATGCCGATGTTCGTCAAGCGGTTGAAGGCGGTCGAGCTCGGCATCGGCTCCTCCTTCTTCAAGGGCCCGGAAGCTCTGGGCGGCTGGAGCCTGGACAAGGAAACGCCGTTCGAGCGCATCCGCGTGCTGGACCCCGCGCCGAGCGGAAAGGCGATGGCGACGCTGCTGTCGCGTGCCCATGCCCTCGTGCCGGCCTTGCGCAACGTCGCCGTGCGCGAAAGCTGGGGCTCCTATATCGATTCCACCCCCGACGCCGTCCCGGTGATCTCGCCGACGGTCGGCCTGAAGGGCCTCGTGCTGGCCGCCGGGCTCAGCGGCCACGGCTTCGGGCTTGGCCCCGGCGCCGGCCATCTCGCCGCCGACCTCGCCACGGGCGGAACGCCGATCGTCGATCCCCGGCCGTTCCGCCATTCCCGCCTCCTCGACGGCTCCCAGGGCGAGGTCGGCGAGTTCTGACGCGCGGCACCGACGCGGCAATCCATGCCGCTGAAGCGGTCGCCAACGGCATAATCTTGGGCGTCGCGCCCGCAAATGCGCGCCCGTCGCCGCGCCGGGACGCTAGCCTTGTCTCATCGGCGGCGTCCTACCGCCCAGCAACGAAGCGAGCGGATCATGAGCACCTGGCGGCCTAAATTCATCACCTTCGACTGCTACGGCACGCTGATCGATTTCCAGATGGGTCCGGCCGCGCGCCGCGTCTATGGCGGGAGGCTCTCGCAGCCAGTGCTCGAGGGCTTCCTCGAAAGCTTCCGCGGCTATCGCCTCGACGAGGTCCTCGGCGCCTGGAAGCCCTTCGATGAGGTGATCGCGAATGCCGTCGCGCGGAGCTGCAAGCTCTGGAACATTCCCTATGATCCGGCCGACGCGGCAACGATCTATGCCGAGATTCCGAGCTGGATCCCGCATCCCGACGTGCCCGGCGGCCTTGCCAAGATCGGCGGCACGATCCCGCTCGTGATCCTCTCGAATTCGATGACAGACCTGATCCCGCATTCGGTCGTCAAACTTGGAGCGCCTTTCCACGCCGCCTATACGGCGCAGGAGGCGCAGGCCTACAAGCCGCTGCAGCAGGCGTTCGAATACATGTTCGACAGCCTCGGCTGCGCACCGGCCGATGTGATGCATTGCTCGTCGAGCCTGCGCTACGACCTGATGACCGCCTATGACATGAAGATCGGCCAGCGCGTCCTGGTGAATCGCGGCCATGAGCCCGGCGTCGGCGGCTACGGCTATACCGAGATCACCAGCATCGCGCAGCTGCCGGCTTTGGTCGGACTATGACGATAGCCGACTTCGCGCCGGAATCGATCGCCTTCTCCAGCGGCCATTACATCGGCGGCAAGGCAGTCGCGGCTGGCCAATGCATTCCGGTCGCCCGCCCGTCCGACCTCGTGGACTATGCTGACCTGCCGGTCGCAAACGCCGACACCGTCGATCATGCCGTCGCCGACGCGGCCCGTGCCGTCGCCAGCAGCGGCTGGGCCACCCGGCCGCCCCGCGAACGCGCCCGTTCCATGCGGCGCTGGGCGGAGTTGATCGAGGAGCGCGCGGTCGAGCTTGGCCGGCTCGAGGCCTTGGGCTCGACCCGGCCGATCGCGCAGGCCGTGACCGGCGACGTCGCGAGCGTCGCCGAGGGCATCCGCTTCTTCTCGGAATGGGCTGACAAGCTCGGCGGCGAGGTCGCCGCGACCCGGCACGACCATCTCGGGCTGATCGTGTCCGAGCCCTATGGCGTCGTCGGCGCGATCACGCCCTGGAACTTCCCGCTCAGCATGGCCTCGTGGAAGGTCGGGCCGGCGCTCGCCGCCGGCAACGCCATCGTGCTCAAGCCCTCAGAACTGACGCCCTTCTCCACCGTTCGGCTGGCCGAACTCGCCGTCGAGGCCGGTATCCCCGCCGGCATCTTCAACGTCGTGCAGGGCAACGGTCTGGTGACAGGCGACGCGCTCTCGCGCCATCCCGGCATCGCCAAGCTCTCCTTCACCGGCTCGACGCGCACCGGAATAGCCGTGATGAAGGCCGCCGCCGAAAGCGGCATCAAGCCGGTGACGCTGGAACTCGGCGGAAAAAGCCCGCAGCTCGTCTTCGCCGATGCCGACCTCGCCAAGGCGGCAGCCTGCATCGCCGGCTCGCTTCTGGCCAATGCCGGCCAGGCCTGTGTCGCAGGCTCGCGCCTCATCGTGCAGCGCACGGTCATGGACGAACTGATCGGCCTGCTGAAGGGCAGGCTCGCGACCGTGACGCCGGGCCCGACCTGGAAGGCCTCGACCGGCTACGCCCCGATCATTTCGGAAACGCAGGCGCGGCGCATCGACCGCATTCTCGCCGAGAGCAGCCAGCAAGGCGCAGAATGCCTGCTCGGCGGCGGCCGCATCGAAGGACATGGCGGCGCCTTCTACCAGCCGACGCTCCTCGCCAACGTCACCGCGCAGACGGCGGCCGTACGCGAGGAGGTCTTCGGCCCGGTGCTGACGATCCAGGCCTTCGATGACGAGAAGGAGGGGCTGGCACTGGCAGACCACCCCGAATACGGGCTCGCGGCCGGCGTCTACACCGCCGATCTCGGCCGAGGCCTGCGGGCGATGCGTGCGCTCAAAGCCGGCACGGTCTGGATCAACCGCTACAGCCGAACGCTCGATTTCATCCTGCCGACCGGCGGCTACAAGAGCTCCGGCATCGGCAAGGATCTCGGCCGCCAGGCAGTCGAGGCCAATCTGCGGCACAAGACGGTGCTGATCGATATCGGCGTCTGAGCGGGCTCGCTCAGGCCACCGCCGCCTTCAACCCCAGACCCGGATGCAAGCGGTCGATCGCCGCGATCTCGGCCCGCAGCTCCGCGATGATCCAGTCGCGGATCTCGCGCACGATCGGCCGCGCCGGCCGGTTGTGTGGCGTCATCAGCACGCAGATGCGCTCGCCCACCGTCAGCCGATCGGCGGCGGGAACCAGCGCACCCGACATCAGCGCGTGGGCAACGACGGTGATCCAGCCGAAGGCGATGCCCTGCCCCAGCAGTGCCGCCTGCACCACGACGGCGTAGTCCGAGAAGGTCAGAGCCTTGGCCGGCCCCGAACGCCCGGTCGCGAAGGGCGCATACTGGCTCGCCCAGTCGGACGGCGCATCGGTGAGCTGGATCACGGTGTTGCCCGATGCTGCCGGCTCGGTCGCGCCGGGCTCCAGCCGGTAGCCTGGACTGCAAACCGGCAGCATGACTTCACGGACGACCAGCGCCTCGCCCGGAACAGGCTCGTCTGCGGCCACGAAACGCATGCCGAGATCGACGTTCTCGACCACCCCGCGCAACGAACCGGCGATCATCTGGAAGCGCAGATCGACCTGCGGGAAGCGGCTCTGGAAACGATCCATGCGCGGCATCAGCCAATGCGTGGTGAAGGCGGAGGAGACCGAGATCGTCACCGTCTCCTTGCCGCCGCGCAGCTGTTCGACCTCGCGCAGGCCCGTTTCGATGCTACGGAAGCCGTCTGCGACGCGCCGGTAGAGAATTTCGCCCTCCGGCGTCAGCACGGCTCCCTTCCCGCCCCGCTCGAACAGACGCAGGCCGAGATGGCCCTCGAAGCGCGACAGCATGCGGCTCACCGCCGGCTGGGTCACGTTCAGCTCGCCCGCCGCGCGCGTGAAACTGCCGCTGCGCGCCGCCGCCTCGAAGACGAAGAGCGCATTGCTCGAAGACACCATGCGGCGGAGATCCGACATAACTTCAGGTTATGTTCATCCCAATTATTTGGCAATTGCCGTAGCCGGCGAAAATCCCGTTTGATGCCCCTGTCGAATGCAGCTTGCAGCGACGGACACACAGAGGTCCGCGCTGCCGGGCGGCGAGCCGGGAACGGCCTAGCCCATAAGAGCAACTTATGGTCAGGCCTACGATCGGTCTTTGCCCACGCGCTTGCGCAGTGTCGCTGTATCTCAACGGGAGCAGGCAATGGCGAAAAGTGGCGGCGAGCGCGTCGAGATCAGGTCGGCCAGCAAGATCTACGGATCGGTGCGGGCGCTCGACGATGTTTCGCTCGACATCGCCCCGCAGGAATTCGTCTCGCTGCTCGGCCCCTCCGGCTCGGGCAAGACCACACTGCTCGGCATCCTCGGCGGCTTCGTCCAGCCCTCGGCCGGCACCATCCTGTTCGGCGGCCGCGACGTCACCTTCACCCCGCCCCACAAGCGCGATATCGGCATCGTCTTCCAGAACTACGCGCTGTTTCCGCATATGAATGTCGGCGAGAA
Organism: Allobosea vaviloviae; assembly: GCF_001298265.1. Classification (GTDB taxonomy): domain Bacteria; phylum Pseudomonadota; class Alphaproteobacteria; order Rhizobiales; family Beijerinckiaceae; genus Allobosea; species Allobosea vaviloviae_B. The sequence continues at coordinate 110,291 of NZ_LGSZ01000052.1, forward strand.
CGTCGCCTTCCCCCTGCGGGCGCGGCGCCTGCCGAAATCGACCTATGCCGAGAAGGTTCGTGCCGCGCTGGCGATGGTCGACCTCGCCGGCTACGAAGAGCGCGGCATCGGCCAGCTCTCCGGCGGCCAGCGCCAGCGCGTGGCGCTCGCCCGCGCCATGATCTTCGAGCCGCGCCTGATCCTGATGGATGAGCCGCTCTCGGCACTCGACAAGCAACTGCGCGAGACCATGCAGATCGAATTGCGCCAGCTCCACAAGCGGCTCGGCGCCACGATCATCTATGTGACCCATGACCAGCGCGAGGCGCTGACGATGAGCGACCGCGTCGCCATCCTCAAGGACGGCAAGCTCGTCCAGATCGACAAGCCGTCCCGCCTGCACGACCACCCGGCCAACGCCTTCGTGGCGAGCTTCATCGGCGAGGCGACGCTGCTGCCGGTCGCGCGCGCCGGCAGCGACGGCGTGTCGCTCGCCGGCACGCTGATCCGCACCGCCCGACCCCTGCCGCCGACCGGCGAACTGGTGCTCGCCGTCCAGACCGAGAAGCTCTTGATCGAGGACGGCACCAGTTCGCCCGAGCGCAATCGCTTCTCGGCGCGCGTCACCGATACCGTTTTCCAGGGCGAGAGCCTGCGCGTCTTCTTGGCGCTGGACGACGGCACCGCGCTCAGCCTGCGCCAGCCCAGCCATTACGAGGCCGCCCGCCGCATCCCGCCGATCGGCGAGCGCGTCGAGATCAGCCTCCACCCGCAGGACACCATCATCGTGCCCCGGGCCAGCGGCTGACCGCTTCGACACCCGTTTCCGACCTGCTCAGCCACAAGAGAAATCGACCCATGGCTCTCAAAGACTTCAAGGTTCTCACATTCGATGTCGTCGGCACGCTGATCGACTTCGAAAGCGGCGTCCTGAACGCGGTGCGTCGCATCGGCGGCCCGGCCGCGGCCAAGTTGACCGACGACGAAATCTTCGCCCCCTATCTCAAGGGCCGCGAACTCAACTACGACCGCTCCAGCGAGGCGATGAAGCGGGTCTATCTGCACCTCGCGCCGGAACTCGGCCTGCTCGCCGACGAAGCCTCGGCCGATTCCTTCCAATACGCCATCCTGCAGCACCCGGCCTTCCCGGATTCGGTCGAGGCGCTGGCCAGGCTGCGCAAGCATTTCCGGCTGGTCGCGATGACCAATGCCGACCGTTCGACCTTCGCCTTCTATTCGCACACGCTCGGCAACCCCTTCCACGACAGCGTCACCGCCGACGAGGCGATTGCTCCGAAGCCCGATCCCCTGTTCTTCGCCTTCAACCGCGGCCGGCAGTCGGCACATGGCTTCAAGCAGGAGGAGATCCTGCATGTCGCCCAGAGCCAGTATCACGACATCGGCGTGGCGAAATCGCTCGGCTACACCACCTGCTGGATCGAGCGGCGGCAGGGTCAGAAGGGCTTCGGCGGGACGCCGGCCGTGGCCGAGCTGACCAAGCCGGATTACCACTTCCCGACCCTGAAGGCGCTCGCCGACGCGGTCGAGGCCGGAGTCTGAGTCCTTGAGCAGCGCCCCCGCCTGGCAGTCGCTGGAGGCAGCACCGTCGCTCTGGAGCGCGACGGCGGCACCTCTGCGCGAGCTGCCACCGCTGCGGGGCGACGCTCAAGCCGACGTCGTCATCATCGGCGCGGGCTATACCGGCCTGTCGGCGGCGCATCATCTTGCAGAGAGCGGCCTGTCCTCGATCGTGCTGGAGGCCAACCGCCCCGGCTGGGGCGCCAGCGGCCGCAATGGCGGCGTCATCACCGCCAAGTTCCGCATCTCCTTCCCGGCCATCGCCGCCGCCCATGGCAAGCCGATGGCGAAGCGCATGTACGAGATAGCGCTGGAGGCCACCGACATCGTCTCCGAGCTCGTCGCGACTTACGGCATCAAGGGCGCGAACCTGACCCGCTCGGGCCAGGTCAAGGCGGCCCACAACCACGAGACGCTGGCCTATGCGGTGAAGGAAGCCGACTGGCTTCGCGCCGAGCTGGGCGACACCACCATGTCGGTGCTCGACGCCGGCCAGGTCCGCGAGGAGACCGGCTCGGCCGGCTTCGTCGGCGGCGTGCTCAATGCGGGCTCGGGCGGCATCCACCCGCTGAACTATCTGCACGGCCTCGCCGAGGGCGTCGTCGGGCTGGGCGTGCCCATCCATGCCGGGACACCGGCGCTGCGTCTGCGTCGCGAGGGCGACGGAGTGCTGGTCGAGACGCCGGGCGGCACCGTGCGTGCGAAGCAGGCGGTCATCGCCACCAACAGCTATTCCGACCTGACCCCGGCGACGAAAGCCTATCAGAGCACGCTGATCCCCTTCCGCAGCGCCATCATCGCCACGGAAAAGCTCTCGCCCAATCTCGCGGCGAGCGTGATGCCGACGCGGCGGACCTACACCGAGACCAAGCGGATGATGCGCTGGTTCCGCATGGTCGACGACCGCATCGTCTTCGGCGGGCGTGGCGCCTTCGGCAAGACGGACTCGCCCGCCGCCTTCCGCGCCCTGCACAAGGCGATGGTCGGCATTTTCCCACAGGTTTCCGACGTGCCGCTGGCCTATCGCTGGTCCGGCCTCGTCGCGATGACGCTCGATTCCGTACCCCATGTCGGGCGCGTCGACGACCGCGTCATGCTTGCCATGGGCTACAATGGCGCTGGCGTCGCGATGTCGAGCCTCATGGGGCGCTATCTCGCCGCCTTCGCCCGGGGCGAGACGCCCGATGTCGGGCTGCTCAACGCCAGCCGCATGCGCCGCGTTCCGTTTTACCCGCTTCGAGAGCCGGCCGTCCGCATGGTCGCCGGCTGGTACCAGTTTCTAGACGCGATCGGACGGTAGTTTTCGAAGATCCGATCCAACAACAGGGGATAAGGACATGCAGGAAAGACGCCTGACCATTCGGACCGCGACAGCCGCCGCCGGCCTGTCGCTGGCTCTGCTGAGCCCGCTCTCCGCGCTTGCTGCCGAACAGATCATGTTCGTCTCGCAGGGCGGCGCCTATCAGAAGGCGCAGACCGTCGCGATCCTCGATCCCGCAGCCAAGAAGCTCGGCATCACCATCAACCAGGACAGCGTGCCCGACGCCTGGCCGATCATGCGCTCGCAGGTCGCCACGGGTAAGCCGACCTGGGACGTCGTCGATGTCGCCACCAATTTCTGTCTGCGCGGCGGCGAGCAGGGCATCGTCGAGAAGCTCGACTTCAGCAAGATGCCCAATGCCGCCGCGATGCCGGCGGAGTACCGCAGCGACTATTCCGTCGCCTACGAGTTCTATTCCAGCGTGCTCGGCTACAGCCTGAAGAAGTTTCCCGACGCCGCGACCGCGCCCAAGACCTGGGCCGATTTCTGGGACGTGAAGAAGTTCCCCGGCCGCCGTTCGCTGCGCAACAACCCGCTCGCCACCCTGGAAGCCGCCCTGATGGCCGACGGCGTGCCGGCCGACAAGCTCTACCCGCTCGACGTCGATCGCGCCTTCAAGAAGCTGGAAGAAATCAAGCCGCACATCACGGTCTGGTGGACCTCGGGCGCCCAGTCCGCCCAGCTCCTCAACGACGGCGAGGTCGACATGGTGATGGCCTGGAACGGCCGCATCTCGGCGCTGACGAAGGAAGGCGCCAAGGTCACCTACACCTACAACCAGGGCATCCTGCAGAGCACCTCGCTCTGCGTGCTCAAGGGCGCCCCGAACCTGCCGACCGCGATCAAGTTCCTGAACGAGGCCGTCGACCCGGTCCATCAGGCCAACCTGCCGCTGCATATCGACTACGGCCCGGCCAACCCCAAGGCCTACGACACCGGCGTCATCCCGGCTGCCCGCGTCGGCGAGCTGCCGAGCGCGCCTGCCAACGCCAAGGTCCAGGCGCTGATGTCCTATGCCTGGTGGACGTCGGCTGCCGGCGAGGCCGCCGAAAAGCGCTGGCTCTCCTTCGCGCAGAAGTAAGGCGCGTATTCATCCCGCGCCGTCATCCCGGACGTAGCGCAGCGCAGCTCCGGGATCCATGCCTGAACAGTTCCGGAATGGATCCCGGGTCTCCCTTCGGTCGCCCGGGATGACGCGGGGAGGTGAAACGCGATCGGCAGGAAAGACCAGATGACCGCCATCGACCCATCCGTCCGCTACCAGCGCCGCGAGCAGGGGCTGATGCTCCTGCTCGCCTCGCCGGCGGTGATCGTCATCGTTGCGCTGGTGGTGATCCCGGTCGGCTGGCTGATGACGCAGTCGGTCTACGATAACGGCTTCACGCTGGAGCATTACCGCCGCATCTTCAGCGAGGACATCTACTGGCGCAGCTTCACGCTCACCTTCCGCATCGCCCTGATCGTGACGGTGATGACCCTGGTCTTGGGCTACCCGGTCGCCTATGCCGCCGCCCATGTGAAGCGGCCCTGGGACGTGCTGATCCTCTCCTTCGTCATCCTGCCTTTCTGGACCAGCGTGCTGGTGCGCGCCTACGCCTGGCTCGTCCTGCTCCAGCGCACCGGAGTGACCAACCAGCTTCTCGAGGGCCTCGGCCTCATCAGCGAGCCCCTGGCCCTGGTCCATAACGAGCTCGGCACGATCATCGCGACTGTCCACATCCTTTTGCCCTTCATGGTGCTGCCGCTCTATTCGACCATGCAGAAGATTCCACGCGAGCTGATGTTGGCCGGCGCGAGCCTCGGCGGCGGGCCGCTGCACAGCTTCCTGCGCATCTTCCTGCCCTTGTCGCTGCCGGGCGTCGTCGCCGGCCTGACGTTGGTCTTCGTGCTGACGCTGGGCTTCTACATCACGCCGGAGCTGCTCGGGGGCGGCCGGACCATCATGATCTCGATGGTCGTGAGCCGGAACGTCGAACTCTACAACCAATGGGGCGCGGCCAGCGCGGTGGGCGTCGTGCTGCTGGTCGCCGTGCTCGCGATCTTCATGGCCGTCGGCCGCATCATCCCGCTCGACAAGATGCTGGGGCAGAAGTGATGAAACAGCCGCTTCTCCCCCGCCTGCTCTTCGGCGCCTTCGTCGGGCTCGTCCTGATCTACCTGATCCTGCCGCTGCTGATCATCGTGCCAATGTCGTTCTCGGCAACGCGCTTCCTGACCTTCCCGCCGCCGGCGCTGTCGCTGCGCTGGTACGCCGAGTTCTTCGGCAACCCCAACTGGATGCAGGCGATGCGCATGAGCGCGCTGATCGGCTTCCTGACGGTCCTCGTTGCCACACCGCTCGGCACCGCCGCCGCCTACGCCATCAGCAACTCCCAGACCAAGCTGATGCGCTCTTTGCACATGATGCTGATGCTGCCGCTGATCGTGCCGATCATCATCATCGCGATCGGCATCTTCTTCATCTACGCCAAGCTCGGCCTGATCCAGACGCTGAGCGGGCTGGTGCTGGCCAATGTCATGCTCGGCCTGCCCTATGTCATCACCTCGGTCGTCGCCGGGCTGCAGAGCTTCGACAAGACGCAGGAAATGGTGGCGCGCAGCCTCGGCATGAACCGCTTCCGCGCCTTCCTCACCGTGACGCTGCCGCAGATCAAGGGCAGCGTCTTTGCGGGGGGCATCTTCGCCTTCATCTCGGCGATCGACGAGACGATCATCGCGCTCTTCGTCTCCGGCGGACAGTACCAGACCCTGACCAAGCGCATGTTCACCGCGCTGCGCGACGAGATCGACCCGACCATCGCCTCGATCTCGACCCTGCTGACGGCGGCGTCGTTCATCCTCGTTCTGCTGGCGACAAGCGGGCAGAAGCGGGCGGCGACCTGATGGCACGTCATGCTCGGGCGAAGACCCGAGCATCTCAAGCCGAATGAAACGCCTATCCGGGCCTTCCGCACCATGAGCTTCTCGGGTCAAGCCCGAGAATGACGGGGAGTGCGCTCAGCTGCGCCAGTCCTGGAACTTGTAGTACATCCCCACGAAGGGCAGGAACCACGGCGGGCCGAAATGGCCCGGCACCACCGGCCAGTCGAGACCCGCCAGCGGGTTCGCGGTAACATCCCCGCCCATCACGCGGGCCATGATCTGTCCCATATGCACCGACATCTGCGTGCCGTGGCCGCTATACCCCGTCGCGTAGAACAGCCCGTCGCGCTCGCCGGCGCGGGGCAACCGGTCGGCGGTCATGTCGACGAGCCCGCCCCAGCAATAATCGATCCGCGTCGCCGCCAGCTGCGGAAACAGCTCCAGCATCCGCGCCTTGAGGATTTCGCCGCTCTTCACGTCCGAGGCTGGGTTCGACAGGGCGAAGCGCGCCCGGCCACCGAAGATCAGGCGGTTGTCCGGGGTCAGCCGGAAGTAGTTCCCGATGTTCATCGTCGTCGTGGCGGTGCGCCGCGTCGGCATGATCGAGGCGGCAAGCTCCGCCGAGAGCGGTTCGGTCGCGATGATGAAGGAGCCGACCGGGACGATCCGCCGCCGCAGCCAGGAAAACGGCCCCTGCCGCGAGGCGCCCGTCGCCAACAGCACCTGCCCGGCCTCGAGCGTTCCGCGTCCTGTCACGACGCGATGCGCCTGCCCGTTGAGCCGCTCAAGGCCGGTCACCGGCGCACTCTCCTGGATGACGGCACCCGCCCGCGCCGCCGCCTCCGCCAGACCGGCCCCAAAGCGGCCCATATGCATATGGGCGCCGTGCGGAAAGACGAGCCCGCCATGGAAGCCGTCTGAGCCGATCTCGCCGCGGATCTCGCCGGGTTTCACCACCACGAGATCGGGCTCGACCGTCGCCTGCAGCAGCTCCGCGCTCTTCAGGAGCTTGGCGAAATGGCTGGGCTTGGCGGCGAGCTTGATCTTGCCGGTGCGGATGAAATCGCAATCGATACCTTCACGCGCAATCAGCGCCTCGACCGTGTCCACCCCGGCGTCGAAGGCGCGATAGAGCGCGCTGGCCCGCTCGATTCCAATGCTGGCGGCGAGACCACCGAGATCATGCGCCAGGCCGTTGTTGCAATGCCCGCCATTGCGGCCCGACGCCTCGCCGACGACGCGGCCGGCTTCCAGCACGGCGACGCTCGCCCCGGCCTTCGCCAGCGCCAGTGCGGCGGACAGGCCGGTGAAGCCGCCGCCGACGATCGCGACATCGACCTTGCCGGCGACCGGCTCCGTCGAAGCGGAGCCGAAGCGCGGCGCGGAGGCCAGCCAATAGGGTTCGAGCTTCATCGCGGGCGGCCTCGGCGTCGATGGATCAATGAAAAAGGCGCAACACGGCCCCTGCCCAGCCAAGGAAAACCGAAGCATCGCAGGGGCTCAGCCGTGCAGCATGCACGATCCTAAGCCCATGTATTGTATGAATTATGCTATTCTCGAAAGGGCTCGCCAGCCCTATACTCGTGCCATCCCCGCGTGAGGCCCGACGCCTTGGCTTACAGAACGGCAAAGCGCCGGCTCGGCTACGAAATCGAGATTCGGCCGATGACCGAAGCCGATCTCGGCCAGATGCATCAGTTGTCGATCGGCGTCGGCTGGCCGCACCGGCCTGAAGACTGGCGCCTCGTCATGGGCGTCGGCCAAGGCTTCGTCGCCTGCGACGCGATCGGCCGTGCGCTCGGTTCGGCGATGTGGTGGCCCTTCGGCGACGACTTCGCCACCGTCGGCATGGTGATCACCTCGCCGCGTCTGCAAGCGCAAGGGTCCGGCAGGCAGCTGATGGAGGTGATCTTCGCGCAGTCCGGCGATCGCGACCTGCGCCTGAGCGCGACGAAGGCCGGCTATCGCCTTTATCGCGCGCTCGGCTTCGAACCGATCGGCCGGATTTTCCAGCATCAGGGGCGAAATGTGCAGCTGCCCTTGCCGCCGCCGGCGATGCCGGGGCTGAGGGCGGCCGTCCCGTCGGACCTGGCCTCGCTGATCCGCCTCGACACCAGCGCCTATGGCGCGCCTCGCGACCGCGTCATCACCGCCTTGATGGAGGCGTCCGTCGGCACCGTGATCGAACGCGAAGGCGAGATCGCAGGCTTCGCCCTCTGTCGTCCCTTCGGCCGCGGTCATGTCGTCGGCCCGATCGTGGCCGAGGATGACGAGATGGCGATCGCGCTGGTCGCCCCCCATGTCGAGATGCACGAAGGCGGCTTCCTGCGCGCCGACACGGCCCAGGAGCAGGGCCGCTTCGGCGCCTTCCTCGAATCCTGCGGCATGACGATCTACGATTCAGTGACGCCGATGATCCGCGGGCGGCATCATGCCCCGGGCGGCGCGGCCCGCACCTTCGGCCTCGCGAACCAGGCGCTCGGCTGAAGCTCCTTAAGCAAGGTTGCGCATCAGGCTTCAGACGTCGAACAGCACCGGCAGCGGATAGCCCGGCTTCTGGATCGGCGATTTGATCACGACATAGCTGAAATATTTGGAGATGCCGATATTGCGGTCGAGCAGCGTCTCGATCAGCGACTGGTAGTGCGTCAGTCCGCGCGTCACGAACTTGACGAGGTAATCATAGCCGCCGCTGACCATGTGGCACTCGACCACCTCGTCGACCCGCCGAAGCGCCGTCTCGAAGCGGATGAAGTATTCCTTGGTGTGGTCGGCCAGCGTGACCTCGGTGAAGACGGTGATCGTCTCGCCGAGCTTCGGCAAGCTGATCGTCGCGGCATAGCCCGAGATGAACCCGGCCTGTTCCAGGCGCTTCACCCTGAGCAGGCAGGGGCTCGGCGACAGACCGACCGCATCCGCCAGGGTGACGTTGGTCATCCTGGCGTTGTTTTGCAGTTCGATCAGGATTTTCATGTCGATGCGGTCGAGCCGCACGCCCGGTGTCACGACGAAAGCCTCACCCTAACGCATCCTGCGCGGCACGAAGGCGCGCCGGGCCCTGGCAGGAACCTAGCCGGTTCACCGCCTGGGGCAAAGCAAGGATCGCGCCGGATTCACGCCGCCTTGGCCGTCACCAGCGCGTCCCTGACCTCCGGCAGCACCAGCATGTCGTCGAGCGTCTGGCGCAGGCGCGACACGATCAGGTCGATCTCGCTCTCGCTGCAGCACAAGGGCGGCGCCAGCCCGATGATGTCGTCGGCGAAGGCGCGGAAGATCACGCCGTTGGCGTAGCCGCGCGCAAAGAGATGGTCTGCCAGCTTGACGCTGCGCGGCAGCTTTTCCCGGGTCGTCTTGTCGGCGACCAGCTCGATGCCGGCGAGCAGGCCGCGGGCACGCACCTCACCGACCAGCGGATGGTCGGCGAGCGTCGCGAGCTTCTTTTCGAAATAGGCCCCGACGCGTTGGCCGTTGGCGAGAATGCCGCCCTCATCATAAAGCCTGAGCACCTCGAGCGCGACGGCGGCCGAAACCGGATGGCCCGAATAGGTCTGGCCATGGCCGACCGGCCCGCCCTCGGGCGCGTTGTCGGCGATGCCGCGATAGACCTTCTCGCCGATCGCCAGCGCGCCCAGCGGCGCATAGCCGGAGGTCAGACCCTTGGCCATCGTCATCAGGTCGGGCACCACGCCTTCCGCCTCGCAGGCGAACATCGGGCCGGTGCGACCGAAGCCGGTGATGACCTCGTCGGCGAGGAACAGGATGTCGAGTTCGGCGGCGGTGTCGGCCATCGCCTTGAGCCAGCCCTTCGGCGGCACGATGACGCCGCCCGAGCCGACCACGGGCTCGCAGAAGAAGGCCGCGACATTGTCAGCGCCCAGTTCCGCCACCTTGGCGCGCAGCGAGGCGACGCTGGCCGCGATCACCGACGCGTCGTCCGAGCCGGTCGGGTTGCGATAGGCGTAAGGCGCGGCGACGTAGTGCCGGACATGGGCAGGGAAGTCGAAATTCGCATGGAAGGCCGGCAGCGCCGTGACGCCCGCCCCCGTCGAGCTCGAGCCATGATAGCCGCGCTCCAGCGAGAGGATCGCCTTCTTCGTCGGGCGGCCCGTGACGTTGTAGTAGAACTGGATCAGGCGCAGCGCGCCGTCGATCGCATCCGAGCCGCCGAGCGAGAAATAGATGTGGTTGAGGTCGCCGGGCGTGAGTTCGGCGAGCTTGGCCGCGAGGCGGATGGTCGGTTCGCTGCCGAAGCTGAAATAGCCGGTGGCATAGGGCAGCTCGCGCATCTGCGCGGCGGCAGCCTCGACGATGCTCTCATGGCCATAGCCGACATTGACGCACCACAGCCCGGCGAAGCCGTCGATCAGCTCGTGACCTTCGGAATCGGTGATGAAGGCGCCCTTGGCCGACTTCATGATGGTGACGCCGCGCTTCTCGTGGCCGGCCCAGTTGGCGACGGGGTGCACCCAATGCAGGCGGTCGAGGGCTTCGAGCGAATTGACGGTCATGGTGTCGGGTCCTGCTGGCAAGTGGCGGCGGGTGGTGTCGGGTGGTTCAGGCGGCGGTCTGGAGGCAGGTGCCGATCTCGCCGCGCCGTCGCGTCGCTTCCCCGACCTCCCGCAGATAGCGGCCGGGCGTGATGCCGCAGATATTCTTGAAATGGCGCGAGAAATGGCTCTGGTCGAAGAAGCCCGCCTCGGATGCGGCCAACGCCATCGGAACCCCGTCGCGCAGCAGCCCCTTCGCATAGCCGATCCGGCGATGGCAGATGAAGCGGTGCGGCGTCAGCCCGACCTGCCGCCGAAACACGGTGACGAAGCGGCAGACGCTGAGGCCGGCCAGCGCCGCGAGGTCTTCGAGGTAGATCGCATCCGTGAAGTGGCGCTCGATATGCCGCAGCGCGCGCCGGATACCGTTGCTGGCGGGCAGCGCCGACAATGCGATTCCGCCTTCATGCAGGATGGGCTCGCGAAACGCAGTTTCGTGCAGGGCTAGCTCGTGCATAAACCGTTCGACCTCCGCAGACGGATCATTCGTCTTGGTGGGAGCTTAGAACGGCCGGCGCGACTGTCGGCGCGGGCTTGGCAGCCCGCCACGACATCCCCTGCCCTATTGGCCGGCCCCGGCAGCAGATCATGCTTCGGCGGGCCGGCCTCTCAATAGCCTCGCTTTCGATCGACGAGGCCGATCAGGGGTTCGCCTGCGTGGTGGCGGCGCAGGTTTTCCAGGACCACGTCCACGGCCGTTTCCGGCTGCGTCATGCTGGCGATATGCGGCGTGACCAGAACGCGCGGGTGGCTCCACAGCGGATGGCCCTTGGTCAATGGCTCCGGTGTGGTGACGTCGAGCCACGCAGCCGAAATCTGGCCGCTGTCGAGAGCTGCCAGCAAGGCGTCCTGATCGAGATGCCCGCCGCGGCCGGTATTCACCAGCTTCGCCCCCTTCGGCAGCTGCGCGAAGAGGTCGGCGCCGAGCATGCCGCGCGTCTCGTCGGTCAGCGGCAGCAGGCAGACCAGAATATCGGTGCGGCCCAGGAAGTCCGGCAGCTCGCCTGCGCCCACAAAGCAGGTCACGCCCTCGATCTCACGGCGGGAGCGGCTCCAGCCGGCGACCTGGAAGCCGAAATTGTTCAGCATCCTGCAGCAGGCCTCGCCGAGCATGCCCAGGCCCAGCACGCCGACGCGCCGGGTCGCGGCCGGGCGGACCCGGATCTGCTTCCAGACGTCGTCCCTTTGCTGTGCGGCATAGTCGATCAGGTCGCGATGGAGGCCGAGCACCGCCATCGAGACATACTCGACCATGCCGTCGACGATGCCGGATTCGACCATGCGCGCGATCGGCAGACCAAGCGGCAGTTTCGACAGGTCGAGATGATCGACGCCGGCGCCGACCGAGATCAGCAGCTCCAGATTGGGAAACTGCGTCATCAGGTCGTCTGGCGGCATCCAGGCGGCGAAATAGCGGATATCCTTGGGATCGCCGATCTCGGGCCAGATCCTGAACGACAGGTCGGGCGCCTTTTGCGCCAGGATCTTCGCCCATTCGGCACCGCGCGCCGGGTCGGACTTGTAGAGCAGTGCCATGGTAGTCTCTCCGATCAGCCGAAGGCCTGGCTGGCCGGCGCATGCAACTGCACCGGCCCCCGCGCAAGCGGCAACGTGCCCCGCACCATGCTCGTCACGCAGTCCACAGCTTTCAGACCGCACGACACGAGCCAGTCCGACAGCGCGGAGTCTGCGGGAAGATCGATGCGCAGGAACTCTCCCTGCCGCGCCTGCAACCAATGCGCCACGAGCACCCTGGCATCAGCGTCATCGGCCGCGACGACGGGGCCGATGACGAAGCCGCGGCCGAAGCGGCGCAGCATGCTGAAGCCGGCCGCCTTGCCGCTGCGCTCGAGCACGACGCCTTCGCCGCGCTCCATGACGGCGCGCAGCAAGGCCCCGCGCGGGAGGCCCGTTGCGGCCTCGTCGAGCCGCTCCAGCAGCGGCAGATCGCAGGCCTGCGCAGAGCGAAGCACCGCTCCCTCCGCAGGCAACGGTGCCGCGACGCCGAGAGCCGTGCCATGGTGCTGGCGGATGCGGCCACCCCACGCCGCGAAGCCGGAACGCTCATAGAGAGGCGTGCCGGCAACCGTCGCGTTCAGCAGGAGCGAGCGTCCATGCGTCCGCGCTAACAGCCCCTGCATCAGGCGCCGCCCGAGCCCTGCCCCCTGATGCTGGGGAGATACGACGATCAGCCCGAGCGTGGCATGGGTCTCGCCATAGGGCCACCAGGACGCCGTCGCGACGATCTCCGAGCCAAGGCTGATGACGATGCCGCCGCCCAGGCCGATGGCCATCTCCCAATCCTCGACCCGGTGCGGCCAGCCGACGGCTTTCGACAGCGCCATGCAGGCCGGGGCGTCGCCAAGGGCGATGTCACGAAGCACCTCCGGCTCCCGAAGCAGGCTGGCCGACATCAGGCCACGGCCTCCTGCACGACATAGAACTTGGCGACATGAACGCGGCTGTCCCAGGCGCAGGGCGCACCCTGCGGAACCATGACCGTGTCCCCCTGAGCGACCGTGAAAACGGTCCCGTCCTCACCCGTCAGATCCACCGAGCCTTGCAGGATATGCATCAGTTCACTCAGCTTGTGCGGGCGCGAGACCCGGGCATAGGGGGTCGAATCCCACAGGCCGGCACGCAGGTTGGCGCCCGTCTCGGTGTAGGCGTTGAAGCTGCGGCAGTCTGGAGCAGGTCCGATCAGGACATTGGCCGGAGGAGCGGCCGACGGTGCCAGCGCGGCACCTGCATCCAGGAGCGTCACCCCCGGCGTCGCCCCGGTCCCGGCTGTCGCGGCATAGAAGGCCCAGCGCGTGCCGGCCGCCGCCGCGATCCGCAGCCGCGTGCCACGTGCCACGACCACGCCACTGCCTGACATAATCGTGAGCGCCGCCGCCCCGTCGACGGACACCGTCAGCGCGCCGGACAGCACGATCATCGTTTCGGTATGAGGAAACGACGCAACATCGACCGTGCCATCGAAGCCGACACAGCCCGCGGCGGCAGCCGGGATCATCCAGGCCACCTCGCGCCTCGCAGCGAAGGGATCGGCAAGCCCCAGCGTCGCGCCGGCGATCGATGGCGACGACGATCCGCCGGAGGCGCGATGCAGCATCACGAGGGCTGGGGACGTCGTCGGCGAGACGGTCGTCGGAGAGACGGTCTTGGGTATCGCAGTCATGGCGTGCGTTCGATCTCGTTTGGGAACGCTAAGCCGCTACGCCAAACCCGGCCCGCTGGATTGGACTATCTTGTCGGATGCGCGGATGGACGGCGTCAGCGCATCGGCGGAGCGTAGAGGACGCCGCCCATGGTCCAGAGCTGGTTCAGGCCGCGCGGGATGCCGAGCTTGGAGCCGACACCGAGATTGCGCTCATAGATCTCGGCATAGCTGCCGGTCGCCTTGACCGCGCGCACGGCCCAGTCCGGATCGAGCCCGAGCGCCTTGCCGAAGCCGCCCTCGGCGCCGGTGAAGCGCCGCACATCCGGCTTCTGCGATGTCAGGGCCTCGTCGACATTCGCCTTGGAGATCCCGAGTTCCTCGGCGTTGACGAGGGCGTAGTGAACCCATTTCACCACGTTGAACCAGGCGAAATCGTCGTTGCGGACGACCGGGCTGAGCGGCTCCTTCGAGATCACGTCGGGCAGCACGATCGCGTCCGCCGGCTTCGTCAGCCGCAGGCGCTCGGCATAGAGGGCCGACTGGTCGCGGCTCAGCACGTCGCACTGGCCGGACTGGAAGGCGGCGAAGGCATCTGCCGCATTCGGGAACGCCTTTTCGTCATAGCTCATCGAATTGGCGCGGAAGAAATCAGCGAGGTTCAGCTGCGACGTCGTGCCGGCCTCGACGCAGATCTTGGCCTTGTCGAGTGCCAGCGCCCCGTCGACGCCGAGCGAGCGCCGGGCGAGGAAGCCCTGCCCGTCATGATAGGTGATGCCGGCGAAGGCGAGGCCAAGCTCCGCCTCGCGCCCGAGCGTCCAGGTCGAGTTGCGCGAGAGCAGGTCGACCTTGGCCGCCTTCAACGCGTCGAAACGCTGGCTGGCCGAGAGCGGCGTGAAGCTGACCTTCTGCGGATCGCCCAGCACCGCCGCCGCCAGGGCACGGCAGAAATCCACGTCGAACCCGGTCCAGTTGCCCTGGGCATCCTTGTCGGAGAAGCCGCCCAGCCCCTCGCTGACCCCGCAGGCAAGCGTGCCGCGCTGCTTGACGGTATCGAGCGTGCCCGCGCCCGCCTGACCTGCCAGAATGACGGCCAGCGCCCCGGCGGCGGCGGCGCCGCGCATGGACCGGCCAACCCATGAAGCCTTCGACATGGTAGTCCCCCCGTTCGATTCCGTGCCTGAGGCGGCCTTCGCGTTACAGCGAGGCCTTGTGGCGAATGATCACCTTGGTCCCAAGCGGCACCCGCTCGTAGAGATCGGCGATGTCGCCGTTAGCGAGCCGGAAGCAGCCCGACGAGATCGCCTCGCCGATGGTTTCGGGCTGGTTGGTGCCGTGGACGCGGAAGACCGTCGAGCCGAGATAGAGCGCCCGCGCGCCCATCGGATTGCCCGGTCCGCCCGCCATGAAGCGCGGCAGATAGGGCTGCCGCTGCAGCATCTCCGGCGGCGGACGCCAGTCTGGCCATTCCGCCTTGCGGCTGACCTGAACCTGGCCGGACCACTGGAAGCCCTCGCGGCCGACGCCGATGCCGTAGCGCAGCGCGCGGCCATTGCCCTGCACGACATAGAGAAAGCGCTCGGCCGACTGGATGATGACCGTGCCGGGCGGCTCGTTCGAGCGAAACAACACCATCTGCCGAGCAAAGGGCCCCTCGGTGATGCTGACCTCCTCGGTCGAGACGCGGCCGGGCTCGTCGCCGATATCCATGGTTTCCTGCGTGGCGGCGACAGGCTTCGGCTGGGCGGACGCCGTCTGCGTTGTCGACAGCGCAGCGATCGACAGCGCTGAAACGAGCACTGCCGCGAACACGCCTGCCCGCGAGGGCATCGTCATCCTGGATGTCATGTCAGTCCTCCCGATCAGCGGCAGCGCACATAGATGAAGGTGCCGTAGCGACGATGGGCATCGGGATCGACGAAACGCATCACCAGCATCGAATCCGTCGCCGACAGGATCTCGCGATCCTGCAGATCGCCGGGTGGCGCCTCGAAGCCGAGATAGGTACGCCCGCCCGGCCCGGCCTTGAGCCTGAGTTCGTAGAGTTTGGGGTCGTCGGCGACATGCATCATGACACCGTCCTGCGCGCCCTTGGTGATGACATAGGGCTGGCTGCAGCCGGCGCTGGCCTGCGTCTCGGTGCGCTTGCGATCCTTCTCATTGTGGAAGGAGGCGATGCCCCAGCGGCCGATCAGCTTGTCGGGGCCGATATGGCTCGGCACCGTGATCGCGGCTGCGACCTGTGTCTGCGGCGCACGTTCGCCTTCGCCGCTGGACAGGCAGCCGGCGAGCGTCAGGCCGATGCCGATCGACAAGAGCGGCCCGAGAACGATCCGCCGATGAAGCTGAATGCGTTTGCTGTCCACGATCCATCCCCCGAATTCGCGCCGTTGCTCGCGCCGTTCCCGTCAACCGCCGGAGGAATTAGGGCACGGTTCCAGCCGCGGGGCAATCGTCGTTCGGGCATGCATCTGCCGCAACGGAATGGCGACGCGCGATCCGGCCTCCGCTCGAACGGGAAGGTCTTCGCGGCGCAAGCCGGCATCCCTCACGCCCTGCCCCGGGCGAGGCTGGCACGGGGCAGCACCGAGGCTGCGCCGCCGCGAAGGACCGGCAGCGCGGTGCGAATATGGTCTCCCAACGCCGTGGCGGTGGATGAGGGCCGCAACTCGGCGAATTCCAGGGCGATGCCGATCGCCGGAAGCGGCGGCAATCCGGCCGTCACGACATACAGATCCGGCGGGACGGCCGTCTGCGTCAGGACGCTGATGGCCTGGCCGGACCGGGCGATGGCGATGAGTCCGGCCAGGCTGTTGCTGGCGAAGGCGACCCTGTAGCGCCGATCCGCGGCCTGCATCGCGTCGCAGGCGGCCCGGTGATCCAGCGTCATCGGCGCCGACAGCGCCAGCGGAAGCGTGGCCTGGTCGAGAATGTCCGGCCTTTCCGCGTCGGCGACCCAGACGAAATTCTCCCTCCGGATGATCTCGGCGCCAGTGGGATCGGGCAGCGAGACGAGCGCCATCTCGATCTGCCGGCGATGCAGCAGCGGGCGCAGTTCCGAGGTCGGCGCACAGACCATGCGCAGCTCGACATCGGGATGCAGGGCGCAGAAGCCCCGCAGCAGCTCGGGCAGGAACGCGATCGAATAGTCCTCCGGGCAGCCGAGGCTGACAGAGCCCTTCAATCCCGTTCCGCGCATGTCGGCGAGGATGTCGTCATGCTTGGCAAGCAAAGACTCAGCATGTGCCAGGAGCTTTTCGCCCGCCATGGTCAGCCGCACGCCCGATCCGCTGCGATGCAACAGAGGCTGCCCGGTCACCGCTTCCAGACGCTGCATCTGCATGCTCAGCGCCGACTGCGTCCGTCCCACCTGCATCGAGGCAACGCTGATCGAGCCGGTGCGGGCGACGACGGCGAAGTTCCGAAGCAAGGCGAGATCGAGCGTGCGCATCGCCATCAAAATAATCGATATCGGCTTGAAAGACTATCAATTTGCGCAGTGCAACATGCGTGGCTAGCGTGAGGTTAGTCCCGCTTCCGAGGTCAACGCCATGTCGCTGAACGCCGACCCCGCCTTCTGGGCCGCCGCCGACACGCATCTGACCCGCTATGGGCCCGATTTCGAGAAGATCATCGTCGAGCGGGCGGAAGGCAGCTTCGTCTACGACGCCGACGACCGCGCGATCCTGGACTTCACCTCCGGCCAGATGAGTGCCGTGCTGGGTCACACCCACCCCGACATCGTCGCGACCGTGGACCGGCAGATGCGGTCGGTCGCCCATCTCTTCAGCGGGATGCTGTCGCGCCCCGTCGTCGATCTGGCTGCTCGCCTGGCGGCGCTGGCTCCCGGCCTCGACCGGGTGCAGCTCCTCACCACGGGCGCGGAATCCAACGAGGCCGCCATCCGCATGGCCAAGCTCGTCACTGGAGGCCACGAGATCGTCGCCTTCGCGCAGAGCTGGCACGGCATGACCGGCGCGGCGGCCTCCGCGACCTATAGCGCCGGCCGCAAGGGCTATGGTCCGGCCGCCGCCGGCTCCTTCGTCATCCCTGCACCCAACGCCTACCGCCCGCGCTTCACCCATCCCGATGGCTCGAATGACTGGCAGGCCGAGCTCGACGACGCCTTCAGGCTGATCGACAGCCAGTCGACCGGCAATCTCGCGGCCTTCATCGCCGAGCCGATCCTGTCGAGCGGCGGCATCCTCGAACTCCCCAAGGGCTATCTCGCCGCGCTGAAGCGCAAATGCGAGGAGCGCGGCATGCTGCTGATCCTGGACGAGGCGCAGACCGGCGTCGCCCGCACCGGCGACATGTTCGCCTTCCAGCGCGATGGCGTGACGCCCGACATCATGACCCTGTCGAAGACTCTGGGCGCCGGCTTGCCACTTGCCGCGGTGATGACCACGGCGGCCATCGAGGAAAAGGCGCATGAGCGCGGCTTCCTGTTCTACACGACCCATGTCTCCGATCCCCTGCCGGCCGCCGTCGGCGTTACCGTGCTCGATGTGGTCGAGCGTGACGGCCTCGTCGCTCAGGCGGTCGCGCGTGGCGAGAGGCTCAAAAACGGGCTGATGTCGCTCCAGCAGAAGTTCGAATGCGTCGGCGACGTGCGCGGGCGTGGCCTCTTGCTTGGGTTGGAAATCGTCGCCGATCGGCAGACCAAGGCGCCGGGCTTCGAGCTCGGGGCCAAGGTGATGGAGGAGGCCATGCAGCGGGGCCTCAGCATGAACATCGTCAAGCTGCCGGGCATGGGCGGCGTGTTCCGGATCGCGCCCCCGCTGACGGTCTCCGATGCCGAGATCGATCTCGGCCTGGAGATCATGTCGGACGCGATCGACGCCGCGCTCGGCACGCACTGAGTTTGGCGCAAAGACACCGCGAGCGCTGAGCGAGTGAGCGCGATGCGTCCCAAAGCGCTAGATCTGCCCTGCTCTGGAACGCATGCAACCGTCATTCATGCTTGCACGGTGCCAGAGGATCATGCCGCATGTCGATGACGCTATCCTAATTCACATGCGACAGGACGAACCCGCGCGGCAGCGCCGCCGGGGCGAATTTGAGCCCCGTTGGCGTCACATGCCGCCGGTTCGGCGGTCATAGGGATAGTAATCGGCCGCCGGCGTGACCGGTTGAGTATCCTTGGCAGGCGTCGGGGGCGTTGCCGGCTTGGAGGGCGCCGTCCGCGGATGCTCCGCAGCCCCTCGGTGTTTAGACGTGTTGACAGATCGACCAGCCCAGCCGCTCTGGCTGAACGCCTGCCCGAACTGCCCGACAAGCAGAATCGTTGTTACAGCACAAATCCGCAGCATGAAAGTCCTCTCCTGATGATGTCCATGTCGTTGATCGATGAGAGCATATGTTCGGAAACCAGATCGACTTAGGTAATCGATCGAATATGGCCTTGCGATACTGTCCAATCACTGTCCCTCGACGCCCCAGCCGACCTTGGCCGACTGCCGTTTGAACGATCCGCTGCAACAACGCACAGCGTCGAAGAAACGCACGACGAAAAGCCCGGTGAAGCGTCGTTGCGATCAGGCGACCAAATTGACCGGCCTCGACCAGGTCGGCAGGGCCGGAGCCTTGCGCTTCGAAGCTGACCCGCATCGATCTTGCAGCGCCATTGGCGCCGCACGCCGGACGGAGACGCAGCGTCGATGCTGCCGTGGCTTTGCGTCTTGGATACAAGCCGCAAAGGTGCGGTAAGCCGATGGGCAGAAACATCACATGGCATGACGCGCTCCGTCGCGACGCCGGATCCTGCGTCGATGAAGAGTTCGCTGCAGCGTGGTCAAGCGCACATCAACTTGCTTCACGGACGCGTGTTGACCCGGCCTTCAGGGTGATTTTCCGCTCACTGACGCAGTTAAGCAGCATATCGGCCGCCATCGGCGGTGCCGAAGCTGCGAGCCATCCAGTCGGTTTTCCATGGATTGTCGAGGCAGGCGGCGGCCGTCTCGGCCTGCCCGCAAGGCCCGAGGTGCTGCACAGGCGCGGCCGTGTGCTGCGGTCACGGCGGTCTCACGGCGTCGTGTAACTTTTGCGACGTCGAGAGCGAACTTCACCTTATTCAGACCAGACGAGGAGGCCATGGGAACCGATCAGCTGATAGCCCTGATAGCCGCCGACAATGACAAGGTTGCGCCAGTCGCTCTGCGCCGTATCACCTGGGCCGTAGCAATCGCTGCTCTGGGAGCCTGCGGCCTTATGGTGTCGATCACCATTGGTAAACGAGGCGATCTCGCCAATGCCTCAACGACTTTCCCGGTGTTGGCAAAGGTGATCCTCGGCACTTGCATAGCCGGGCTCGCGCTCATCGCGTTCCAGCGGAGCCTGAGGCCAGGGGTCAAGCCAGGCTGGCCGGCCCTCTTGCTTTCCGCGCCGATGGTCGTGTTGGCTTGCCTTGCATTCCTTGCATTGAGCCAGGCTCCGGCTGAAAGCCGTGGGGCGATGATATTTGGCCGAAATTGGCTCGTTTGTCTGGTTGCCGTCCCGCTATATGCGCTTTTGCCGCTCGCGGGATTTGTTGTCGTCGCTCGCAGGGGCGCGCCTGTCGACGAGGTCTCGACCGGCATATTCGCCGGACTTGCCGCCGCTGGCTTGTCCACGATCGCCTATAGCCTGCATTGTTCAGACGATACGATGCCCTTTCTCGCGACATGGTACTCGCTCGCCATGGCCATCGAAGCGGGCTTGGGAGCTTTCGCCTTCCCGCGCCTCGTGCGGTGGTGATGGCAAATCGCATCCTTGCCGCGCATCCCGTCGATACCCGCAAGGGCGAGCAGCGCACGCCACCGCTCCGGGCAATCGATCCAAGCGGCAAGGCCGGCTGCGGACACCGAAGGAGCGGGTGGTCACCAGATTCGCCGCGCAATCGAACGCCACTATCGCGTATGCGACGACCACTTCGATGACCGGACGTGTATGACCGGGAACGCGTATGCGATCGCTGACATCTCCGCCTGGGGCGGGCTCGACCGCGCCTCGCGCGCATCCAAGGGTATAAGATCATGACCGAGAGCACCGAGTACGTCCCGCCGAAGGTCTGGACCTGGGACAAGGCCAGTGGCGGCCGCTTCGCCAATATCAACCGCCCGGTCGCCGGCGCGACCCATGACAAGGAGCTGCCGGTCGGCAGACATCCCCTGCAGCTCTATTCGCTGGGTACGCCCAATGGCGTGAAGGTCACGGTGATGCTGGAGGAGTTGCTGGCGTTGGGCCACAGCGGCGCCGAATACGACGCCTGGCTGATCAAGATCGGCGACGGCGACCAGTTCGGCTCGGGCTTCGTCGGGATCAATCCCAATTCGAAGATTCCGGCGCTGGCCGACCATAGCGGGCCCACGCCGATCCGCGTCTTCGAATCCGGCGCGATCCTGATGTATCTCGCCGAGAAATTCGGCGCATTCCTGCCGACTGAGCCGGCGGCGCGGGCCGAGACACTGTCCTGGTTGTTCTGGCAGATGGGCTCGGCCCCGTTCCTTGGCGGCGGGTTCGGCCACTTCTACGCCTATGCGCCGGTCAAGCTGGAATATCCGATCAACCGCTACGCCATGGAGGTGAAGCGCCAGCTCGACGTCCTCGACCAGCGTCTCGCCGAAAACGAGTTCGTCGCCGGCCAAGACTACACCATCGCCGACATGGCGATCTGGCCCTGGTATGGCGGGCTGGTGAAAGGCTGGCAGTACGGCGCGGCGGAGTTCCTCTCAGTGCAGACCTATACCAACGTGATCCGCTGGGCCGATCAGCTTCTGGACCGTCCGGCTGTCGCGCGCGGCCGCATGGTCAACCGCACCACGGGCGAGCCCTCCAGCCAGTTGCTGGAGCGCCACGACGCCGGCGATTTCGACACCCGGACGCAAGACAAGCTGCTTGAAGGAAGGGAGTGACACCATTCGATGCTGTTGACGCCCAGCTCGGCGAGTGCCTGCCTCGATAGTGCGCCGTCGTTGTTCGCCCGACTGATCCGCTGAGGCTGCGCCATGACTCCTTCGACGGGAATCGGGCGAAGGGCGTGATCCGTTGCGATGATGGATGGCCAGCGGCTATCAACAATGGTGCTAAAGCCTGCCAACTGGCTGAAGCCTGCCAACTGATCGTCGGGCCCGGATCGATCCGGGTCGTCGGTCGCAACGACACCTTCGAGAGAAACCTGCGAAGCTGTGCCCAGGGCGCGGCGTGGTTTGCAGTGTTGATCGGACATGGTGGGCCGGGCCGGACTCGAACCGGCACCGGCGCTGTTATGAGCAGCGAGCTCTAACCATTGAGCTACCGGCCCGCACTCCGCGTACCATCGCCAGCGCCGGTCAAGCAAGGCTCCTGCTCGTCGAAACACTGAAGCTTGCGAAACGACACGGCTTGGCAACGCGAAGGTTTGCCAAATGCAAAGGCCTGCCAAAGGCAAAGGCCCTGCCATCGCATGACGGCAGGGCCTGAACTGTGGGGTGGCCTTGTCCGGCTCGGCAGGCCGACCCGGATATCAGGCGGCCCTGGCGACCGGCTCGTCGGCGCCGTGGCCTTCCCGGAAGCGGAAGCGGGCGATGTGCTCGCTGAGCGCGCGGGTCTGCTCGTCGGTGAGCGCCAGCGCAGCATTGGTCTCCTCGACCAGCGCCGCATTCTGGTGGGCCATCGTGCCGATGCCGTCGATCTCGGTGTTGATCGCCGAGACGTCGCTCGCCTGGTTCTTCGCCGTCAGCGAGATGCCGTTCATCAGCCCGGTCAGATCGTTGACCGAGGACACGATGGCCTCGAACATCGCCGCCGTTTCCTCGACCAGCCCGACGCCCACCTTGACGTCGCCATGGGCGGCCTCGACCAGCTTCTTGACGTCGTTGGAGGCGTCCGCCGAGCGCTTGGCGAGGCTGCGCACCTCGGTCGCGACCACCGCGAAGCCGCGTCCGCTGTCACCGGCGCGCGCCGCCTCGACGGCTGCGTTCAGCGCCAGGAGATTGGTCTGGAAGGCGATCTCGTCGATCATCGCGATGACCTCGGAGATCTTGTTCGAGGAGGTGCGGATGCGCTGCATCGCTTCGAGCGCAGACGCGACCACCTTCTCGCCCTGCTGGGCCTGGCTCTCGGCGCCCTCGGCCATGCCGGTCGCCTGGGCGGCTTCCGACGCGGTCTTCTTCACCGTGCCGGCGAAGGCGCCGAGCTGGTTGGTCGCCATGGAGACGGCGTTGCTCTCCTCGCTCGTGCGCTGGGCGAGATCGGTGACGCCGTCGAGGATCTCCGTCGTGGCGCTGCGCACCGCCGTGACCGTCTCGGAGAGCTTGGCAAGCGTGCTCTCGAACTCGTTCGCAAGGCCGTTGGTGCCGTGCTTCAGCTCAGCGAAGGCGCCTTGGTAGAGGCCCTCGACGCGCGTCGAGAGCTGTCCGGCGGAAAGCTCCGCCAGCACGTCGCAGGTCTCCTGCAGACCGCCCTGCACCGTCTCCAGCAATTCATTGACCGATCCGGCGAGCGCATTCAGCTCGGCGTCGGCGAAGTTGGCCTGGACGCGACGGCTGAAATCGCCCGCGGCTGCGGCGGCGACGACCTCGCCGAAGGCCGCGCCCAGCTCCTGCATCATCTCGCGGCGCTGGCTTTGCGCCAGGGCGTCGTCCTCGATCTTGGCAGCTTCGGCGGCGCGCAGCGCCACGGCATTGTCGCGGAAGAGCAGCACGCTCTTGGAAATGTCGGAGACCTCGTCATTGCCCTTGATCTCGACGACGGTCTCCAGCGCGCCGTCGGCAATCGCCCGCGTCGCGGCCCAGAGCCGGTTCAGGCGGCCGATGATCACAGGCCGGACATAGAACAGCGAGAGCATCAGCGCGATCAGCAGCGAACCGATGCCGACGGAGCCGAGCCACATCTTGCTCTGCTCGATCAGCGTCTCCGTCGAACTGCTGGCGGCAAGAGATTCGCCGCGGGCGCCTTCGACGAGCTTTTCGACCTGGCCGCGAAGGGTCATGGCCCCCCGGTCGACATCCTTGAGGGTCGCTGCGATCTGGGCGAGCGTTGCCAGGTCGCGCTGGCGTGCCTCGACGATGCCGTTGCGACCCTCGCCGATCGCGAGGACCCCTTCGACCACCTGATTGCGGAAGGGATTCGGCGCCACGTTTTCGGCCGCGGTCAGCTCCAGGCGAATCCGCAAGGCGGTCGCATTGAAGCGAGCCTGTGCCACATCGAGGCGGGCCTTGTCGGGTATTTGCCCCGTCTCGCGCAGCATGCCCATGACTTCGTTGACCTGCGCTTCGAGCTTGCGGGCGAAATCGAAGACCGGGAAGTCCTTGTCGTTCAGGGTCTTCATGGCTGCATCGAGCTGCTCGCCGCTCAGCCCCTTGATGCTCTCGATGCCAATGGTGACATTGAAGCGTGCCTCATCGGCTTCCGAGCCGACCACGCCGCTGAACACCCGGCCTGCCTTGGTGAGGTTCTCCAGCGACGTGTTCATCGCCGCCGTATTGCGCATCCGGGCGCCGGTGAGATCGTTGATGTCGTTGATGGCACGTGACAGGTCGTCCACTGCGGTCTGGATCGGCTTCATGTCGAGGCCGCTCAGCGAACCGATCCGGCGGATGAGGTCGAACTGGCGAGCCTCGATCTTGTCGAGGTCATTGGTCAAGGCTGCGCGCTGCTGGACGTTCTCGACGTCCAGGAAACGCGGTGCGAGCGCTGTCGACTGCGTGGCTGCCTGGGATAGTTCGAGAGCGAGCTCGACCATCGGCATCTTCCGGCCGGCCATGTCCTGGACGGTCACGCCGATCCTGCCATAGGACAACCAGGCCACACCGGAAGCGACGATGGTCAGCGCGGTCATCAGCCCCAGCGCCGCATAGATGCGGGCGCCGATACCGATACGCGCCGTCCTGCGCTGGCTGGAGGGCTTGGTGTCATTCGTCATCGATGCTCTCCGAAACAACGCGACACGATGGACGGCGAAGCTGGAGCGAGGCCTGCGGCAGCTATGCGAGAGCCCGCCGCAGAACGAAGCGGCCGCGAGTTCGCCAATTCTTGGCGACCGTCGACGCACCCCCCGAACCGCCCCGCGCCCTATCGTGGTTGGGCGGGACTTGTCCTGGAGAGAATTGTCCGGCCGCGCTTAAAGAACGTTTAAGCGTGGATTCTTTTGAATCACTGCGCTGGCAACGGGATTCAGCTTCCGTTAGGGGATGTGGCGGCGCCCAAATACTTCAGTCTTCCGCCGGCCTCGGAACCGGGCGCGGCCGGCCCTCCTCGTCGATCGCGACGAAGGTGAAGGTCGCATCCGTGACCTTCTCGTGGATACTGGTGCGGAAACGCCGGGCCCAGGCCTCGACATGGATCTTCATCGAGGTCCGGCCGACCGACTCGACCTCGGTGTAGACGCTGAGCACGTCGCCGACCTTGACCGGCCGGATGAAGGTCATCGCATCGACGGCGATGGTGACAACGCGCCCCTGCGCCCGGTCGACGCCGGCGATGCCGCCGGCGGCGTCCATGCGCGACATCACCCAGCCGCCGAAGATGTCGCCATTGGCGTTGGTGTCGGCGGGCATCGCATTGATGCGCACCGTCAGATTGCCGCGCGGCGCCTCGTCCTGCGCCACGCCCGCTTCTCTCGTCATCGGCTCAACCCCTCGTCGAATCCCTGCCATTGGAGCATGCGCCGCCGCGCCTGCGCCAGATGGAAAGGAGGGGTGACGAAGTGGCCGGTTCAGGCCGCGCGCAGTTCCTTGCGCACCAGCGCCGCACCCGCCGCCAGCGCCGCGAGCTTGCCGTAGGCGACCTCGGACGTCATCGGCGCGAGGCCGCAATTGGTGCAGGGATAAAGCTTCTCCGGCGCGACGAAGGCGAGTGCGGCGCGGATCGTGGCGGCAACCTCCTCGGGCGTCTCGATCGCGTTCGAGGCGACGTCGATCGCACCGGCCATGACGTCCTTGCCGTCGAGCAGCCTGATCAGGTCGAGCGGCACCTTGGAGTTGCGGCACTCCAGCGAGACCTGGTCGATCGAGCTCTTGGCGATCGCCGGGAAGGTCTGCTCGTAATGACGCCACTCCGCGCCGAGCGTCGCCTTCCAGTCGTTGTTGGCCTTGATGCCGTAGCCATAGCAGATATGGACGGCGGTCTTGGCCGTCAGACCCTGCGCGGCGCGCTCCAGGCAGGCGATGCCCCAGTCCGGGACCTCCTTCATATAGACGTTGAAGGCCGGCTCATCGAACTGGATGACATCGACGCCCAGCGCCTGAAGCTCATGCGCCTCCTCGTTCAGCACGGCCGCGAACGCCATGGCGAGGTCCTCGCGCCGGCCGTAATGCTCGTCGGCGATCGTGTCGACGATCGTCATCGGGCCGGGCAGCGTGAATTTCAGCTTGTGGGTGGTGTGCGCACGTGCGGCCTGGGCCTCCATGCTGTGGACCGGCCCCTTGCGGTGGATCGCGCCCGTCACAGTCGGCACCTCCGCGTCGTAGCGGTTGTTGCGGATGCCCATGATCGTCTTCTTGTCGAAATCGATCCCGCCGAGATTGGCCAGGAAGCCATGCACGAAATGCATCCGCGCCTGCTCGCCGTCGCCGACGATGTCGATGCCGGCATCCTCCTGCAGCTTCACCGACAGGATCGTCGCATCGCGCCGGCCCTCCTGCAGGGCGACGCCCTCGAGCTTCCACGGCGCCCAGAGGCGCTCGGATTCGGCGAGCCAGGTCGGCTTGGGCAGGCTGCCGGCGATGGTGGTGAGAAGCATGAACTTTGAAACCCTTGCAAGTGACGTCGAGGGGCGAGACGGGAGCCTGCGCAGCCTCCCGCCGCGCCCCGAATCCGTCCCGGCCAGCCGGGCGGCTCCCTCTATAGCCAGCGACCGGTCTGGCCGCCAGCACCGACGCAACAATGATCAGTTCGGGTAGAGATCGCGATAACCGAGCTTCCAGGTGTCACGCTGGGCGCCGAAATCGAACTTGTTCTCGAATGCTTCCAGGCCCGCGCGACACATCTTCTGCGGCGAATTGTCGAAGCGCTGCATCAACGCCTGCCTGGCGACCTTGCGCTTCTGATCGGTGTTGAATTCCGTGTTGAGCCTTGCATAGACGGCCGCTGTGACGCGGCTCCACTCCGCATTCGCCATGTTGCGGTCGTAGTCCGAAAGGCCGCTCATGTTGCTTCGCAGCAAGGGCGACATCGACGGCGGCGAAAGATGGCCGAGTGCCCAGGAGACCTCGGCATAGACAAGGCCCCGATAAGCGGCAAACCGCGCATGCGTGTCCGAGACATTGACGAAGGTGATGCAGGCATCGGCGATGCCGACGAAGATGCCGATCGGAGCCGCCACTGTCGCGATCGTCTCGAGCAGCGCGCTTTCCACGAAGATCGCGACAGTGGCATCGACGATGTCGATGGCGTTGCCGAGATAGCCGAGATACGTCACCACATTGCCGATGAACTTCGCCTCCTCGCCCTTGATGTTGTAGTCCTCCTGCAGGACGCGCTCGATGATCTTCTCCTGTTGGGTCTTCGGCAGAGGAGGGGCAGGCGTCGGCTTTTTCGGCACGGGCTGGTTGGTCTTCTCCATGAACCGCAGATACTGCTCGTAATCATAGATCGACTCGCCGATCCGCAGAGGCCCGGCATGAGGGCGAACGACAGGTGTCAGCACCTCCCCGTCGATTCTGACGAAGGTGTCGAACTTGAACGGATTGCCGTAGATCGCGATCGCATAGCGCGACGGCCAGTCGCCCGGCCTGACCACGATCTCGCCGTCATCCCCCATCTCGATCGTCAGGACACCGCGCCTGAACTTCCTGACCGGCTCCAGCAGCCGCCGCGTCGGGCCGGTGAGGAAGGCGTTGAGGTTCTTCAGCGAATTGCCCTGCGGATCGATGCGGCCATCCGGATCGGTCCAGCCGAATTGGGTCTTCTGGAAATGCTTGATCGCGCCGATGCTCTCGCCGCCGATCGACCCGTCGACACCGATGGCCGGCATGGTCTGCGTCGCGCGCCAGCGGTTGAGCGCGACCTGGACCGCTCTGACCTCGGTGCCCTTGTTGACGCCGCCGGCTCCGACGGACCCTGAAAGCTTGATCTCCATGACGATCCTCGCGAGGTGCGGCGCGCTCGACGACCGGACGTCGTCTCGTGGCGGTAACCGAACTGTCGCAGCGCTTGCGGTCGGCCGCTGTTCCCGAGGGAACCGGTGGTCCATCGCAAAGGGGAACGCGCCGCTCGCCCCGGCGCGATCATCCGCGCTAGGATCGCGGCTGGAGAGGGCTTGGCAGCCGGTGACAGGCTGGCGGCAGCGTCAAGGAACACGCAGGAGAGCGACGACATGGCCGCAGCCCAACCGATGATCTGCATCGCGCTACGCTATGCCGATGCCGTGAGAATGTATGACTGGCTGATCGAGGCCTTCGGTTTCGAGAAGCATGCCGCCTTCTATTCCGAGGACGGCAGGACGCTGCTGCATGGCGAGTTGCGCATGGGTACGAGCTTCGTCATGCTCGGCTCGGCGGACGGCAACGACTTCGGCAAGCTGGTCTCGCGGCCCGCCGAACTCGGCGGCACGACAGCCTCGCCCTATATCGCGACCGACGACATCGACGCGCGCTGCGAGCGTGCCCGCAGGGCAGGCGCCGAGATCTGCATGGAGCCGAAAGACCAGCCCTATGGCAGCCGCGACTTCATCGCCAAAGACCCGGAAGGGCATGTCTGGTGTTTCGGGACGTACCGGCCTGGCGCGGTCGCGACCTGAGCGCACCGCTATTGAGAGAGCGGTCCTAGGCGACCACCAGCTTCCGCCGCGCCCGCATCATCAGCCAGCACACCACGGTCAGATTGATCAGGTTCCAGGCCAGCCCGTTGAGGAAGGCGGCGCGGTAGGAGGCGAAGGCGTCGAAGATGGCGCCCGAGACATAGCCGCCGAAGGCCATGCCGAGGATCGTCGCCGACATCACGATGCCGATGCGCATGCCAGCCTCGCGCGCCGGCAGGTATTCGCGAATGATCACCGCATACATCGGCACGATCCCGCCCTGGAACAGGCCGAAGATGCCGGTGACGACGAACAGCGAGGTCAGCCCGTCGAACCAGAGATAGAGAAACAGCGCCAGACCCTGCATCAGCGAGCCCAGCGCCAGCGTCGCAGCCCCGCCGATCCGGTCGGAGACGAAGCCCGAGCCGATACGGCTGATGATGCCTAAGCCCAGCATCAGCGACAGCATCTCGGCGCCGCGCGCCACGCCATAGCCGAGATCGCCGCAATAGGCGACGATATGGACCTGCGGCATCGCCATCGCCACGCAGCATGAGAAGCCCGCGACCGCCAGCAGCCACTGCAGCTGATTGGCCGAGAGTCCGAGATCGCCGCGCGCGCCTTCGCTCGCCGCGTCTTGGGCCGCCATGCTCGCCGCCGAGGGGCGCCGCCGAAAGAAGGGCGCAAGCGGCAGCATGATCGCCATGACCGCGATGCCGATGCCGATATGCGTCGCCCGCCAGCCATGGTTCGCCAGCCCCCAGGTGATGACCTGCGGCCAGATCACCCCCGCCAGATAGCTGCCCGATGCGCCGAAGACGACGGCGAGCCCGCGATGCCGGCGAAACCAGTGCGAGAGATCGGCGATCAGCGGTGCAAACCCCGCGCCTCCGCCGATACCGATGAAGAGATGCACCAGCGCGAACTGCCACAGCGTCTGCGCGAAGCCCGCGACGATGTATCCGCAGCCCAGCAGCAGCGCGCCGAGCACGATCGGCACGATGATACCGTAGCGGTCGGCGACCCGGCCCATCGCGATATTGCCGAAGCCGAAGCCGAGCATCACGCAGGTATAGGGCAGCGCGGCGCCCGCACGCAGCGTGCCGAATTCGGTCTGCACCGAGGGCAGCACCACAACGACCGACCAGGTGCCGACGCAGGCCGCGGTGCCGACCAGCAGCGCGACCGCCAGCCGCAGCCAGGCATAGGACGAATCCGGCGCATAGCGCTGATCCTCAGGGGTCATGTTTCCTCAGGCGCCGATTCCAGACGATGGCGTTCTCTGCGCGAGGATTAGGCAGTGAGACGGGCGACGGCAAGCGCACCCGTGGCGGGACAGGGGCGCGTCGATGCAGGTCGACACGCCCCGACACCCGATCCGGCGAGCTTTACGCGGCCCGGCGCTCGTGGCGGCCCTCGTTGACCTCCTCGATGATCTTGGCGACGAAGGCCGGCAGATCGTCAGGGTTGCGCGAGGTCACGACGCCCTTGTCGGCCACCACGGTGGAATCCTCCCACTGCGCGCCGGCATTGATCATGTCCTGCCGGATCGTCTTGTAGGAGGTCAGCCTGCGCCCCTTGGCGATGCCGGTGTCGATCAGCAGCCAGGGAGCATGGCACACCGCCGCCACGACCTTGCCCTGCTGGAAGAAGGTCTTGATCAGGCTCAGCGCCTGGGGATTGCCGCGCAGCGTATCGGGGTTCATCTGCCCGCCGGGCAGGACGATGGCGTCATAGGCGTCCGCGCTGACCTCGTCGAGCGTCCGGTCGACCTTGACGGCCTTTCCCCAGTCCTTCTGGTCCCAGCCGGTGATCTCGCCGGACTCGGGCGAGGCGACATGGACGGTCGCACCGGCCTCTTTGAGCTTGGTGTGGGGGATGTCGAGCTCGGACTGCTCGAAGCCGTTGGTGGCGAGGATGAGAATGCTCTTGCCTGCGAGACTGCTGCTGCCTGCAAGGCTCGTGGTGGTTTGGGCGCTCATGGGCGGCCTCCTTGTTCGGGTCGGGATGATGATCCGACAACCCGCGCAAGCGCAGTCCGTTCCTGCGCTGTTGCGTCGCCCCCCTCGCTCGCCAGCTACCGGAACACCGCCTCGCCCTGCTGGTCGACGAGCTGCTGACCCTTGACCAGCGTGAAATCGGCCGCCTCCGCCACACCGGGGAAACGGTCGGCCCGGACGAAGCGATGGCTCTTGAGTTCGCCCTCGACCGTCTTCTCGACGATGCCGCAGAGCTGCCACTGGCCGCCCTCCTGATAGGGCGTCGCATGGATGGTGAAGCCGTTATGCTCGAGGCTCTTGACCGGGCCGGCAGGTTTCTCGTCAGCCGCCTTGCGGCCGCCGAACAGGGACTTCAGGAAGGACATCGGGCTTTCCTCCGGGGCAGTGACGGGGCTCGCGGACACCTAACTTGCGCAGCGACCCCCTGCCAAGCGCGACGCTCCGCTTGGCAAGCGGAAGCGGTGCGATTATGGAGGGCTCATCGGGCCTCTCTCCGTTCGTAAGCGTCTCACGTCAGGCAACGCATCCCCCGGCCATGGCCGCCTGGATGCTCCGACGGCCCGCCCTTGCGAAAGCCCTTCTCATGCGACCTTCCAAATTGCGCCGCCTGCCGGCACGCTACGCTGCGGTGATGATGCCGCTGCTTCTCTCCATCATCATGACCTTCGTCGTCTCGGGAATCGCGACGATGAGGGCCCTGGGGCCGACTCCCGCCTTCCTCCAGGCCTGGCCCGGCTCATGGGTGCTGTCCTGGCTCGTCGCCTTCCCGACGCTGCTGCTGGTCATGCCGCTGGTGCGACGCCTGCTTGCGCTGCTGGTGGCCCCACCCGCTTGAGCCCGCTCAGCCCGCCAGATGCAGCACGACCTCGCGCCGGTGCGGCCTCTGGCGGTGCTCGAACAGATAGATCCCCTGCCAGGTGCCCAGCGCAAGGCGCCCATTCATCACGGGGATCGACAGCGACACCGGCGTCAGCGCCGCCTTGATATGGGCCGGCATGTCGTCGGGACCCTCATTGCGATGGACGAGATAGGCCATCGCCGGATCATCCGCCGATGGCACCAGCCGGCGAAAGAACGCGTCGAGATCGACACGCACGTCGGGATCGGCATTCTCCTGGATCAGCAGTGAGCAGGAGGTATGGCGCACGAACAGGGTCAAGAGCCCGGTCTCGATGCCGGCCTGCGCGACGAAGCCCTCGGCGCGGTCGGTGAACTCATAGAGCCCCGGCCCGCGCGTCTCGATCGCGAGGATGGTCTGCGCCGGCGTCCTCGCCATGGTCCCTCGCCTATCGTTCGGTGACGGCGAGCTTGGCTCCCAGCGCCACGAAGGCCGCCGCGAAGCTGCGCCGCAGCCAGGCCATGACGCGCGGCCGGCCGATCACCTTGTCGCGCATCGCCGCCGCGAACAGCCCATAGAGCGCGAAGACGATGAAGGTCATCGCCATGAACACAGCAGACAGTTCCAGCATCCGCGCCAGCGGCGCGGCCTCGTCGGCTGCGATGAACTGCGGCAGGAAGGCGACGAAGAAGATCGAGAGCTTCGGGTTCAGCACATTGATCGCGATACCGTCTCGCAGCACGCGCCAGGCCGAGCGCGGATCGGCCTTCGTCTCGACCTTGAGCGCGCCATGCTCCTGCAGCGTCTGCCAGGCCATGAACAGCAGATAGGCGACACCGGCATATTTCACGATCGCGAAGGCGAGCGCGCTCGCATGCAGCACCGCCGCGAGACCGACCATGGCGGCCAGGAGATGCGGCACGATCCCCAGCGTGCAGGCGACAGCCGCAAGCACGCTCGCGCGTGACCCGCGCGTCAGACCCGCCGCGATGGTGTAGAGCGCGCCTGTTCCGGGCGAGGCGACGATGATGAGCGAGGTCAGCAGGAATTCGAGGGACATGCGTTGCAACCTCCGGTCTGGCACGCTCAGCAAGCCGCAGCCGCGCGTCAAGATCAAGCCGTGCGATCAATGCCGCTGATGGGACCGATCAATTAGTTAGGTATTGACCTAACAATTGCGATGCTGTTCGATTTCCCCATGACCGCAGCCCAGCCCGCCCTCGACCAGGCCTTCCGCGCCCTCTCCGACCCTACCCGGCGCGCGGTCGTCCAGGCTTTGGGCCGCGGGCCGGCCTCGGTGAGCGATCTCGCCAGGCCGTTCGAGATGGCCCTGCCGAGCTTCCTCCAGCATCTCAAGGTTCTCGAGGAGTCAGGGCTCATCACCACCGCCAAGGCCGGGCGCGTCCGCACCTGCACCTTGCACAAGGAACCTCTCGCCGCCGCCGAGACTTGGCTGGAGGCGCAACGCAACCTCTGGACGCAGCGCCTCGACCAGCTCGACGCCTTCGTCCTGCAATTGAGAAACGACGAGGAGACCCCATGACCGCCCTGCCCGCCACCGTGTTCGATCCGACGCTCGACCTCGAACTGAAGCGCGAGGTCGCTGTCGCGCCTCGGCTCGTCTGGCGTGCCTGGACGGAGCCGGAGCTGCTGAAGCAGTGGTTCACGCCCGCCCCGTGGCGGACTACCACCTGCGAGATCGACCTTCAGCCCGGCGGCATGTTCCGCACCGTGATGGAGGGTCCCGGTGGCGAGAAGCACGACAACACCGGCTGCTTCCTCTTCATCGTGCCGGAAAAGCTCCTCGTCTTCACCGACGCGCTCGGCCCCGGCTATCGTCCCCTCGGCTCCGGCTTCATGACCGCCTCGATCGCCATCGAGCCGACGGCGACCGGAACGCTCTACACCGCCCGCGCCCTGCACAAGGACGAGGCGGCCAAGAAGCAGCACGAGGAAATGGGCTTCCACCAGGGCTGGGGCACGGCGCTGGATCAATTGGTGGCGCTGGTGCGGGGGATTTGAGGCTCGCGGCCATCGCAATGCGGCGATTTTCAGCCCGTATCCGGCCGTGCGGCTTTCAACCGAAAGGGGTCAATACCGGCGGCCGCCGCTATCCCAACAAGATAGGCCGCGATATCGGCCCAGGCGAAGAAGCGGCCGAGCAGCAGGACGCCTAACCGGGTCGCTCGGAAGTCGTCCAGCCAAGATTGGTGCCAGAGTTGGCTGAACTCGACCAGCACAGCGACACATGATGCCACGAGCGCGACTGCGGTTGGTCGCAAGGCCGGACGAAGCCATGCGACGAGACAATAGACCATCACGCCCCAGAGCAGGGAGCCCAGATACTTTGCGACGATTGGCGACCAGCCGATGCTGAGCAGGCGGGTCGTGAGGCCGATCGCGATGACGAAAATCACAGCGAATGCAAGCGCGGCGCGCCGTGGCAATTGGAAGGCAGTCATCGCCGTTCAAAAGGCTGCGGTCGGTTGACCAGCGTCACGAGCGTATAGCTGATGATCAGCAGCAGGAACCAAGAGCCGAGCTTGGTGAAGGACACCATCGACCAACCCTGCAATTGCGATGGGTAGAGCCAGGTTCGGGTGAAAGTTCCGATATTCTCCGAGAACCAGATGAACAGCACGACCAGAAGCAGGCCTAGCAGCAGCGGCATCGAGCGATGCGCATGCCAGACCTTGAAGTAGATTTTCGTCCTGGCGAGCAGTCCTCCGGCAATCAGGAAGAGCCCGATCCGAAAATCAACAATGAAATGATGCGTGAAGAAGTTCACGTAGATCAAGATGCTGGTAGCGATCAGCGCCCAGCGCGGAGGGTGATGGGCGAACCGGAAGTCGAACAGTCGCCAGGCACGGCATAGATAGCTGCCGACGCAGGCATACATAAAGCCAGTGAACAGTGGCACACCACCGATACGGAAAAAGCTCGGCTCCGGGTAGATCCAAGAACCGACGGCCGTCTTGAATATCTCCATCACCGTCCCGACGACATGATAGATTAGGATGACCTTTGCTTCCTCGGCGGACTCGAGGCGGGTCAGGATCAGCCCGGCCTGAACTGCCAGCATGCTGACGAACAGGAAGTCGGAGCGCGTCAATACGGCATCGCGTGGGTAGAAGAGATAGGTCGCAATCAGCAGAAAGACGACGATGCCGCCAAACAGACAGGCCCAAGCCTGCTTCATGCCAAAGCGAAGGAACTCATAGAAGCCGGACGCCAACGGCCGGTTGCGGAGGCGTTCGCCAAGGCGGTTCTCGAAATCGATGAATCCGGCGAGCGGCGGCCAAGTCGCCGCAGCGCTCTCTACGGGGGCGCGCATTCCCGACATCGTCATGTGCGCCCCCGGGAGAACCGGATTGATTAATTATCCAGGAAGCTCCTGAGCTTCCGGCTGCGGCTCGGATGCTTCAGCTTCCTGAGCGCCTTCGCCTCGATCTGGCGGATGCGCTCGCGGGTCACGCTGAACTGCTGGCCGACCTCTTCGAGGGTGTGGTCGGTGTTCATGCCAATGCCGAAGCGCATGCGCAGAACGCGCTCTTCACGCGGCGTGAGCGAAGCGAGCACACGCGTCGTCGTCTCGCGCAGGTTGGACTGGATCGCCGCGTCGATCGGCAGGATCGCATTCTTGTCCTCGATGAAATCGCCGAGATGGCTGTCTTCCTCGTCGCCGATCGGGGTCTCCAGCGAGATCGGCTCCTTGGCGATCTTGAGGACCTTGCGGACCTTCTCCAGCGGCATCGCCAGCTTCTCGGCCAGCTCCTCAGGGGTCGGCTCGCGGCCGATCTCGTGCAGCATCTGGCGCGAGGTCCGCACGATCTTGTTGATCGTCTCGATCATGTGGACGGGGATGCGGATGGTGCGGGCCTGGTCGGCGATCGAGCGGGTGATCGCCTGGCGGATCCACCAGGTCGCATAGGTCGAGAACTTGTAGCCCCGGCGGTACTCGAACTTGTCGACCGCCTTCATCAGGCCGATATTGCCTTCCTGGATCAGGTCGAGGAACTGCAGGCCGCGATTGGTGTACTTCTTGGCGATCGAGATCACGAGGCGCAAGTTTGCCTCAATCATCTCCTTCTTCGCCTGCCGGGCCTCGCGCTCGCCCTTCTGGACCATCAGCACGATCTTGCGGAACTCCTGGATCTCCAGGCCGGTCTCCGAGGCCAGCGTATGGATGTCCTCGCGCAGGCTCTTGATCCGCTCCAGCTCCGCACCGACGAATTCGCGCCAGCCACGCGAGCCGAGCTTGGAGACACGCAGAACCCATTTCGGGTCGAGCTCGCCGCCGACATGCTGCTTGAGGAAGTCCTCGCGGCCGACGCCATAGCTCTCGGCCAGGCGCAGAAGGCGGGTCTCATGGCCGATCAGGCGCTTGTTGATGTCGTAGAGCTGCTCGACCAGCGCCTCGATGCGGTTGTTGTTCAGAGAGAGCGACTTCACCGCGGTGATGATGTCGTCCTTGAGCTTCTTGTATTTGCGGTCCTGCGACGGCGAGAGTTTGGTGTTCTCCAGCCGGTTGGCGATGTCCTGGTCCTGCAGGCGGCGCAGCTTCTTGTAGTTGTCGGCGATCGAGTCGAACGTCTCCAGCACGCGCGGCTTGAGCTCGGCCTCCATGGCCGAGAGCGAGACGTTGTTCTCGATGTCGTCGTCGTCGAGATCGGACGGCAGCTCGCCTTCGGGCACCTCCGCCTCGCCGGCGGGCGCAGCCCCCTCGACGGGCACGCCTTCGCCGCCCTCGCCCGCCGCAACCTGCGGATTCTTGGCGTCGGGCCCGGCATAGGTCGCTTCGAGATCGATGATGTCGCGCAGCAGGATCTTGGCTTCGTTGAGCTCGTCGCGCCAGATGATGATGGCCTGGAAGGTCAGCGGGCTCTCGCAGAGCCCGGCGATCATCGCCTCGCGACCGGCCTCGATGCGCTTGGCGATCGCGATTTCGCCTTCGCGCGACAACAGCTCGACCGAGCCCATCTCGCGCAGATACATCCGCACCGGATCGTCGGTGCGCTCGGTCGGCTCCAGATTGCGCTTGACCTCGACGGGCAGGGCCGAGCGCGAGGCATCGGTCAGTTCACCGCCCTCGGGCTCTTCCTCGTCGGCGCCGTTGGTGCCGGTGCGCGCAGCCGCCCGCTCCTCGCCGGAAGCTTCCGGGTCTTCGTTGTCGACGACGTTGATGCCCTGCTCGCTGAGCTGGCCAAGCACGTCCTCGATCTGCTCGGAGGAAAACTCCTCCGACGGCAGAACCTCGTTCAATTCGTCATAGGTGACATAGCCGCGCTTTTTCGCGAGCTTGATCATCCGCCTTACGGCCTGATCGGTCAGATCGAGCAACGGTCCATCGGAGGTCGCAGGCGCTTCCGGCGCGACCTGATCGGTCTTGTCCCGTTCGCTCGTTTTCGTCGCCATCAATCAGCGCTCCGCACTCTCGCATCGCCGCAGGCTCGAAAGAAGCCATAGGCGACGCATAAAAGGGCGGCGCGGCCGAAGGTCCGGCGCGCTCACCCCACCCAAATCACTTCGGCGAGATGGCACCGCTCATCGTTGATGAACCGTAAACCATCCTGAAAACCGGTGCGCACGCCGAGACGCCAAGCACCGGGCGCCCTTGCCTTCAATCACCGGACATCGCCTCCGTCCCCTCGATCGTCTCGAGGCGGGCCTTGACGTCCTTGATCCAGGCGAAATTGGCTTCGGTCGCTTCGTCAGCCAATGCGCGCTCGGCTGCCTTCAACTCGCTATGTAGCGTCCGCGCGCGCTGATGCAAGACAATAGCCTGACGAATCGAGTCGAAAACCGATTCAGGATCAGCGCCTTGCGCAAGTTTCAGCCGCTCGGCGGGGCCGGGGACGGCCATCAGATGGGCCTGGGCCTCCCGCACGCGGGGCTGCTCCAGCCGATTCGCCAGCACCTCCTCGTCGAGAACGCCCTCCATCGCCGCATCAAGCAGCGCCTGCCGGAAGCGCTCGGCGGCTGCACCGTCGAGCGACAATTCCGAGATTTCGTCGGCACAACGCAGGATCAGCCCGGGATGAGACGCCAGCGCCAGCAGGATGAAGGCCTCCCGCGTATCCTCGCCGCGCCCCTGCGCCATGATCTTCGTGCGGGTCAGTTGGCTCGAGGCCTTCAGCGGCCCGACCGCCCAGGGCGCGACCTGCTGGAAACCGCC
The DNA here is from genome assembly GCF_001298265.1 of Allobosea vaviloviae. Classification (GTDB taxonomy): domain Bacteria; phylum Pseudomonadota; class Alphaproteobacteria; order Rhizobiales; family Beijerinckiaceae; genus Allobosea; species Allobosea vaviloviae_B. Next base: position 147,449 of record NZ_LGSZ01000052.1, read on the forward strand.
ACGCCCGCCCCGGGCCTGCCCGCGCCCACGCTGAAAACCACCATCGCGGCCCCGCTCGGGCCGCACTGGCGCCGCACTGGCGAAGAGCTGCGCCAGCCTATCCTCCATCTCGCGGCGATAGTGCTTGCGGGTGGTTTCGTCGCGGATCTGACCGAGCGGCTCCTTCAGCCGGCGCTCGAAGGCGGCCCGACGCTCGGGGGTATCGAGAGGGCCGGCCTCGACCTCCCGCGTCCACAGCATGTCGACCAGCGGCCGCGCCGCGCCCAGAACCTCGGCGATGGCGGCCTTGCCGCCAGAGCGCGCGAGATCGTCAGGGTCCTGCCCGTCCGGCAACAGCGCGAAGGACAGCGACTTGCCGGGCTCCAGTTGCGGCAGGGCGATGTCCATCGCGCGGCTCGCGGCCTTACGCCCGGCCTTGTCGCCGTCGAGGCAGATCACCGGCTCGTCGGCCATCCGCCAGAGCAGCGTCAGCTGGTCCTCGGTCAGGGCGGTGCCGAGCGGCGCCACCGTCTGCGGGAAGCCGGCGAGTGCCATCGCGATGACGTCGACATAGCCCTCGACGACGATGACCTGCCCGGTGTCGTGCGACGCCTTGCGGGCATTGTGGTGATTGAACAGTACCGAGCCCTTGTGGAAGAGCGGCGTCTCCGGCGAGTTCAGGTACTTGGCCGAGACCTCGGCGCTCATCGCCCGCCCGCCGAAGGCAATCGGCCGCCCGCGCGAATCATGGATCGGGAACATGATGCGGTCGCGGAAGCGGTCATAGGGCACGGCGATCTCCTCGCCATGCACGAGCAGTCCCGCCTCCATCATCAACTCGGCACTGACGCCCTTGCCCGCGAGATGATCGCGCAGCGCGAAACGATCGGCCGGCCCGTAGCCCAGCCGGAAGCGCGTGCGCGCCTCCCCGTCGAGCCCGCGCGAGGCGAGGTAGCGCCGCGCAGCGCCGCCGCGCTCGCCGGCCAGTTCGGCCTCGAAGAAACGCGCGGCGAGCTCCACGACCTCGTGCAGCCCCTTGCGCTTCTCCTCCTGGACCTGCGCCTCATGCGTGATCTTGGGCAGCGCGACGCCGGCCTCCGAGGCGAGCTTCTCGACCGCCTCGGGGAAGGACAGCCCTTCCGTCTCCATCACGAATTTGAAGATATCGCCGTTTTTGCCCGAGGAGAAATCGAAGAACGAGGCCTTCTGGTCGTTGACGAAAAAGGACGGCGTCTTCTCGGCGTTGAAGGGCGAGAGCCCCTTCCACTCGCGCCCCGACTTGGCCAGGCGCACGCGCTTGCCCACGACGGCCGAGACCGGCAGCCTTGCCTTGATTTCGTCCAGGATGGAGGGCGGGAATTTCATTCCTGCCTATGTGGACCCGGCAAGCCTCCAAGCCAAGAACGGATCGTGATTCAGGCGGGCTTGCCCATGTAATCCACAGGCGCGGCGAAAGCCGGTCGCTCGGCCTCACTTGCAGCTGAGCGGATTGTCGGCGAGCGCCTTCGCAGCCCCGTCGGACGGGATGGCAAAGCTCTGTCCCCCGGCCCGCAATGCGATCGAGCTCGCCATGCGCAGGGCGGCGACGACTGGCCTCATCTGCTGGAGGTCGAAGGCACGGCTCGGTTTCCAGCTCAGCTCGACCATCCCGCCATCGGCCTGCGGCTGGACCGGAATTGCCTTCGCCCTGCCATTGATGACGATCTCCAGCGAGCCAACGGTTTCCAGCCCCGGCGCCTTGGGCAGGCTCGCCGTGAGATAGGGCCCGCCGGAGATCGCCGGATTGGCTTTCGCCGCTGCGCTGTCGCCGCAATAGAAGGTCAGGCGCGCGCCCTGAGCACTGGAGACCCCAGCATAGGACGTCCCCATCTGGTAGCCGCTCTCCCAGCCGCGCTCCTGAGCGCCTGCGGCGGCCGCGGCATGGATCAGGGCTATCGCCACCAAGGTAGTTTGGATGATCGTCGGCATCGGCTTCCTCCTTTGCCCCGCCTCATCGCGCCGTGTGGCGAAAGTTCGAACGTGTCGGACGACGCACGCAGCGATGGTCCGAGCGGATGGGGCGTGATAAAGAAAGATGCGGAAAAGGAAGACGGCGATGGCCCTCAACATCAAGGATCCGGAGACCGAGCAGGCGGTGCGGACGCTCGCAAAGCGGCGCGGCCTGACGCTGACGCAGGCCGTGCGGCAGGCGGTGGACAATGAACTCGACAAGGACGGGATGACGAAGGAAGAAAAGAAGATCCGGATCGCGGAGGGGCGGGCAAAACTCGAAGCGCTATATAAAAAATACAATATCACGCCGACCGATCACGTCATGACCAAGCAGGAGATGGACGACATCATCGGCTATGATGAAAACGGATTTTGGTGAAGCTCGTTATTGACACCTCGGCCGTCGTCGCCTGCTTGACCGGCGAAGCCGAGCGCACGATTTTCGTTGATCGTCTTCAGTTGGCTGATGTGCGCGTGATCTCGTCGATCAACCTGCTGGAAACGCGCCTCGTCATCGCATTTGGCAAAAGGTTGCCGGTCTCGTTCGTCGATGATTTCATCGCGGATTATCACGTCGAAATCGTGCCCTTCGACGCAGCGCTCTCCGACCTCGCCTTCGAAGCCTATCGCCGCTTCGGCAAGGGCCGCCATCCCGCCAAGCTCAACATGGGCGATTGCGCGGCCTATGCGCTGGCGAAGACCCGCAGCTGGCCGCTGCTCTACAAAGGCGATGATTTCTCGCAGACGGATATCGAGCGGGCCTGAGCCCGCCCGACAACGCCGGCTCACCCCGCCAGCGCCGCCTTCACCAGCCCGCTCGCCTTGCCGAAATCCATCTGGCCGGCGTAGTTGGCGCGCAGGATCGCGATGACCTTGCCCATGTCCTTGACCGACGCAGCGCCGCTCTCCGTGACGGCGGCTGTGATCGCGGCCTTCACCTCGTCCTCGGACATCTGCTTGGGCATGTAGCCCGAGATAACCTCGACCTCGGCGCGCTCGCCGGCGGCGAGTTCGGGGCGGCCATTGGCGTCGTAGATCGCGATCGATTCCTGGCGCTGCTTGATCATCTTCTGCAGCAGGGCGAGCACTTCGTCGGGCGTCGTCTCGGGCTTGCCGAGGCCACGCGCCTCGATGTCCTTGTCCTTCAGCGCCGAGGTGATCAGGCGGATGGTCGAGACCTTGCCCTTCTCGCCGGCCTTCATCGCCTCCTTGAGATCGGCCGTGAAGCGCTCGCGCAGGCTGGTCATGGTGCTATTCCCTTTTGTCTCACAGGCGTTGCGCCCGCATCGATTGACGGCATGGGAGCGCGTCTTTAAGGCTCGCGCTCCAGACGGCGGCGAGCGAAAACCCGCTGGCGCCCATGCATTGCCGCAGCTCCTGCGGCCTGGACCGAGACATAGACATGACCGCACCCGAAGGAAACCCCGCCGCAGGCGGCTGGAGCGAACCGCGCGCGACCGCGCTCCTCGTGCTGGCGGACGGCACCGTGCTGGAGGGCTTCGGCCTCGGCGCCACCGGTGAGGCGCCGGGCGAAGTCTGCTTCAACACGGCGATGACCGGCTATCAGGAAATCCTGACCGACCCGTCCTATGCCGGCCAGATCGTCACCTTCACCTTCCCCCATATCGGCAATGTCGGCGTCAATGACGACGACACCGAGACAGTCAATGCCGCCGCCGCATCCGGCGTGCGCGGCGTCGTGCTCCACGCCGCCATCACCGAGCCATCGAACTGGCGCAGCCATCGGCATTTCGACGCCTGGCTGAAGGCGCGCAACATCGTCGGCATCTGCGGCGTGGATACCCGCGCGCTGACCGCGCTGATCCGCGACAACGGCATGCCGAACGCGCTTCTGGCCCATTCCCCCGACGGCGTCTTCGACATTCCCCGCCTGCAGCGCGAAGCGGCGGGCCTGCCCGACATGGCCGGCCTCGACCTCGTGCCGCTGGTCACCTCCGCCCAGCGCTTCGATTGGGACGAGACGCCCTGGGTCTGGCCGGTCGGCTACGGCAAGCGCGACGGCGCGGCCCACAAGGTCGTCGCCATCGACTACGGCGTGAAGCGCAACATCCTGCGCCTGCTCTCCAAGGCCGGTTGCGACGTCACCGTCGTGCCCTCGACCGCCTCGGCGGAGGAGATCCTGGCGCTGAAGCCGGATGGCATCTTCCTCTCCAACGGCCCGGGCGACCCGGCCGCAACCGGGGAATACGCCGTCCCGGTCATCAAGGAACTGCTGGATAAGAAGGTCCCGACTTTCGGCATCTGCCTCGGCCACCAGATGATGGCGCTCGCCGTCGGCGGCCAGACCATGAAGATGAAGCAGGGCCATCACGGCGCCAATCATCCGGTGCAGGACAAGACCACCGGCAAGGTCGAGATCGTCTCGATGAATCACGGCTTCGCCGTCGATCCGGCCTCGCTGCCGAGCCATGCTGTCGAGACCCATATCTCGCTCTTCGACGGCTCCAACAGCGGCTTTGCCCTGACCGACCGCCCGGCCTTCAGCGTCCAGCACCATCCGGAAGCCTCGCCCGGCCCACAGGACAGCCATTATCTCTTCAAGCGCTTCGTCGAGATGATGGACAAGGAAAAGGCGAAGACGGCGGCTTGAGACCGCACCAACGCTGCGCTGGTCCCCGGCGCGGCGTTGACAGCGCCCCTCACCTGCGTTTCAAGCACCCCATGAGCCAAGCGATCTGCCTCGCCCGGACCTATTACGCCCCGTCCTCATAAGGCGGGTCGCATTCTCATGCTTCAACCGCCGCGCTGGCGGTTGAACTCAGGCAGTCCTCCGACATCGCGGCCCTCTCAGGGACCCAGACGATGTCGACCAGACGAAAATCCTTCTCCTCCATCGGCCTGCTCGGCTTCGGCGCCTTCGGCCGGTTGATGGCGCGCCATCTCCAGCCGCATCTGCCGCTGGTCGTGTGCGATGCGGCCCGGCATGTAGAGCCGGACGGCTCGGGCCGCGGGCTTATCCCCGGTGGCATCGCCGAGGTCGCGGCCTGCGACATCGTCATCCTCGCCGTACCCGTCGATGCACTGGCTGACGCCATCGCCGCGCTACGCCCGCATCTGCGCGCCGGCACCGTCGTGCTCGATGTCGGCTCGGTGAAGATCGAGCCGGCCCGCCTGCTGCTCGAGGGGCTGCCTGATGATGTCGAGATCATCGGCACGCATCCGCTCTTCGGCCCGCAAAGCGCTCGCGACGGGCTGAAAGGCCTGAAGATCGCGCTCTGCCCGATTCGCGGTCAAAGCATCCGGCGCATCGCCGCCTTCCTGCGCCGAACGCTGGCGCTCGACGTGATCCTGACCACGCCGGACGCGCATGACCGCGACATGGCCATGGTCCAGGGCCTGACCCATCTCGTCGCCAAGATCCTCGTCCGCATGGAGCCGATGCCGAGCCGCATGACGACGCGCAGCTTCGAATTGCTGATGCAGGCAACCGAGATGGTCCGCCACGATGCGCCGGGCGTCTTCCTCGCGATCGAGCGGGCGAACCCGCATGCGCGTGCTGTCCGCGAGCGCTTCTTCGCCCATGCTGAGGCGCTCACCCAGGCCTTGGAGCGGGATCACCGGCCAGATCCAGCAGCGAGCGATGCTGCTGGCCCCGCCTCCGGCCCTTCCAAGCCGGGCGTTCCTGCCCTATTGCAGCGCAGCATCCCTCCCGGACCTCACGCAGAACCATGATCCGCCTCGAAAACATCGGCAAGCAGAACGGCCAGCAGATCGTCTTCATCGAGGCCTCGGCCTCGCTCCTGAAGGGCGAGAAGGTCGGCCTCGTCGGCCCCAACGGCGCCGGCAAGACCACCCTGTTCCGCATGATCACCGGCGAGGAGCCGCCCGACGAGGGCATGGTCCAGGTCGATCGCGGCATCACGATCGGCTATTTCAGCCAAGATGTCGGCGACATGAAGGGCGTCAGCGCCGCGACCGCCGTCATGGACGGTGCAGGCCCCGTCAGCACCGTCGCCGCCGAACTGCGCGAGTTGGAGGCCGCGATGGGCGACCCCGACCGCGCCGACGACATGGACGAGATCATCACCCGCTATGGCGAGGTGCAAGGACGCTTCGAGGAGCTCGACGGCTATGCGCTCGACGGCCGCGCCCGCGAGGTCCTGGCGGGCCTGGGCTTCAGCCAGGAGATGATGGACGGCGATGTCGGCGCGCTCTCGGGCGGCTGGAAGATGCGCGTCGCGCTCGCCCGCATCCTGCTGATGCGCCCCGATGCGATGCTTCTCGACGAGCCGTCGAACCATCTCGACCTCGAGAGCCTGATCTGGCTGGAATCCTTCCTGAAGGGCTATGACGGCGCCTTGCTGATGACCTCGCATGACCGCGAGTTCATGAACCGCATCGTCGGCAAGATCATCGAGATCGATGGCGGCGCGCTGACCTCCTATTCCGGCGACTACGAGTTCTACCAGCAGCAGCGCGCGCTTTCAGAGAAACAGCAGCAGGCCCAGTTCGAGCGCCAGCAGGCCATGCTCGCCAAGGAGATCGCCTTCATCGAGCGCTTCAAGGCGCGCGCCTCGCACGCCGCCCAGGTCCAGAGCCGCGTCAAGAAGCTCGACAAGATCGAGAAGGTCGAGCCGCCCAAGCGCCGCCAGACCGTCTCCTTCGAATTCCAGACCCCGCCGCGCTCCGGCGAGGACGTGGTCACGCTCAAGGGCGTCCACAAGCGCTATGGCAGCCGCAGCATCTATGAGGGGCTGGATTTCCAGGTCCGCCGCAAGGAGCGCTGGTGCGTCATGGGCATCAATGGCGCCGGCAAGTCGACCCTGCTCAAGCTCGTCACTGGCTCGACCGAGCCCGATGAGGGCAATGTCGCGCTCGGCGGCTCGATCAAGCTCGGCTATTTCGCCCAGCACGCCATGGAGGTGCTGGAGGGCGACCGCACCGTCTTCCAGTCGCTGGAGGACCGCTTTCCTCAGGCCGGCCAGGGCTCGCTGCGCGCGCTCGCCGGCTGCTTCGGCTTCTCCGGCGACGATGTCGAGAAGCGCTGCCGCGTGCTCTCGGGCGGTGAGAAGGCCCGGCTGGTGATGGCGACGATGCTGTTCGATCCGCCGAATTTCCTGGTGCTGGACGAGCCGACCAACCATCTCGACATCGCCACCAAGGAGATGCTGATCGCCGCGCTCGCGCAATATGAAGGCACCATGCTCTTCGTCAGCCACGACCGGCATTTCCTGGCGGCTCTGTCCAACCGCACGCTGGAACTGACCCCCGACGGCGTGCATGCCTATGGCGGCGGCTACACGGAATACGTCGCCCGCACCGGCCAGGAAGCGCCGGGCCTGCGCAGCTGACCGGACGAGGCAGGCGCCAATGACCGACAATCCCCTCACCCGCCCCGGCGCAGCCCACCCCACCATCACCGAGGCGATGATCGCGACGCTCGTGCGGCGGTTCTACGAGCGGGCGCGCGAGGATGCCGTGATCGGCCCGGTCTTCATGGGCGCTGTGCAGCACTGGGACGAGCACATCGCCAACATCACCGATTTCTGGAGCTCGGTAATGCTTCGGACCGGGCGCTATCAGGGCCGGCCGATGCGCCCGCATCTGATCCTGCCGCTCGAACCGCAGCATTTCGACCGCTGGCTCGTGCTGTTCGAGGAGACAGCCCATGAGGTCTGCGGCGCGCCCGACATCGCGCAGGCCTTCATTGTCAGGGCCAGGCGCATCGCCGACAGCTTCGAGATGGCGCGCGCCGGCCAGCGCGGCGAGATCGCCCGCCCGCGCCACAGTCGGGGCTGAGGCATAGAGCCTTGCCGCGACAACGCTCGCCGTGATGGGATGACGGGATGGACGCGCTGCCCCTCATCCACCTGCTCATCCCGGCCGACGCCGCCGCTTATCGCGCGCTGCGCCTCCAAGCCCTGCGCGACCATCCGGAAGCCTTCGGCGCGAGCTATGAGGACGAGGCCGCGCGCAGCCTGGAAATGACGGCGAAGCGCCTCGATGGCGGCCCGCTGAACTGCGTCTTCGGCGCCTTTGCCGGAGACGATCTTGTCGGGACGGCCGGCTTCGTCGTGCCGGACCAGTCGCCGAAATCCCGTCACAAGGGCCTGCTCGTCGGCGTCCATGTCGCGCCGGGCCATCGCGGTCGTGAGCTGGGCCGCAGGCTGGTCACGGCCGTCATCGACCATGCACGGCCCCAAGTCGTGTTGCTGCAGGCCGCCGTCGGGGTGACCAATGCACCGGCGCTGCGGCTCTATGAGAGCCTCGGCTTCCGGCACTACGGGCTGGAAGAAAAGGCGCTGCGCGTTGAGGGCGTCTTCGTCGACGAGGCACTGATCGTACTGGACTTTGCTCGCGACGCCTGAGCGCAGTTCAGAACCCCCGCGCCTCCAGCGCCTTCTCGGCATCGGTGATGTAGTCGCGCACCACCGGCACGGCGCTCTTGTGCGGGCCGAGCAGGAGCTGGAACACCATGTCGCCGCCGATGTCGAAGGAGACCGAGCAGGCGCCGAGATAGAACTCCCACATCCGTGCGAAACGCTCGCCCATCATCGCCACGACCTCCGGCCGATGCGCCATGAAGCGCTCGCGCCAGGCTTCCAGCGTCCAGTGGTAGTGCCGGCGCCAGAATTCGCAGTCGGACGACCACAACCCGGTCTGCTCGACCGCAGCGAACACCTCCGACATGGCCGGCGCATAGCCGCCGGGGAAGATGTATTTGTCGAAGAACGGGCCGGTGAAGCCCGGCGGGCCGACGCGGCCGATGCAATGCACCAGCGCGATCCCATCCGCCGTCAGCAGATCGCGGATCTTTTCGAAATATTCGAGGTAATGCGCGACGCCGACATGCTCCATCATGCCGACCGAGACGACGCGGTCGAAGCGCCCCGTGAGCTCGCGATAATCCTTGTTGACGAAGGTTACGGCCTCAGTGACGCCCGCGGCTTCAGCCCGCTGCTGCGCCGCCGCCATCTGGTCGGGCGAGACGTTGAGCCCGGTGACTTTCGCCCCGCAGGCCTTCGCCAGATAGATCGCGAGCTGCCCCCAGCCCGAGCCGATGTCGAGGACGGTCATGCCCGGCTCGATCTTCAGCTTGGCCGCGATATGCCTGAGCTTCGCCTGCTGCGCCGCTTCCAGCCCGACCTCAGGGCTGTGCCAATAGGCGCAGGAATAGGTCATCGTCTCGTCGAGCCAGAGTTTGTAGAACTCGGTCGGGATGTCGTAGTGGTGTTTGACCTTCTTGCCCGCGACGCCGAGTGGATTGTGCATCCGGAAACGCCTGATCCGGAAGCGGACGTTGCGGATGACCTTCTGGATCGGGTGCTTGCGCAACTCCTTGCGCTGCAGCCAGAACAGCGTCAGCAGATCGTGGATCGAGCCTTCCTCGAAGTCGATCCGACCATCCATGTAGCCTTCGGCCAGCGCCAGCTCCGGATTCAGGAAAAGCTCGCGCTCGATCCTGTCGTCATGGAAGCGCACCGTCACCGCAGGCGCGGTCTTGACGACGCCGGCGAAGAGCAACTCGCCAGGCCCCGGCCCGAAGACATGACGCTTGTCGTCCGGCGTGATCACCGTCAGGCGGCCCTGCCTGACGAAATTCTTCAGCAATCTCGGTAGCAGCAACATCGCAACCCTCTGGATTCGGCCCGACCATAGAACATGATCGGCGACGGTGGGAACCGTCGCTGTCGTGCCTCCCGTCCAACGCCGGCCCCGGATCCGGACGCCAAGCCTTGGGGTCGGACATGACGGCAAGCCTGGCCGCTGGACATCGAAGATCGGCACCATGCCCATGGCCGAAACGCGGCACGAGACGCGACCGGACAGGCAGCCGGGCGGAACCGGCGGTCGGGATCGGCGTTTCAGCGCTGGACCTTGCCGGAGCCTGCCATGGAAGACGAGAGAATCACCCGAATTGCCCGCGCTTTGTGCCGCTCTGCGAGGATCGACCCCGACAGCGTTCTCACCGGCGACCCGCTCGATGCCGAGCCCCCGAAAAACGACCGCATGCCCAGCTTCGCAGATGCGACGGTCCCCGCCTGGACGATGTTCCGGGGCGCCGCGCTGACCTTCATCCACAGCCACGACGAACGGGTCGTGTCGCCGCTTTGAGCGCCCGCGCGGCTTGCTATGGACGTCGCCCTGCGCATAGTGCTCGCCGCTGCGCCCGAGGCTTTCGGCGCGATCCCTGGGGAATGGCGAGACGATGTCCTGGCGCGATTTCTGGAACGGCGAGCACGCGATCTATGTCTCGCCGCGCCACAAGGCCCTGCATTATCGCGGGATCGCCACCGACCTGATCTCCCATATCCCGGCAAGCGACGCCGTCGCCCTCGACCATGGCTGCGGCGAGGCGCTCGATGCGGCGCGTGTCGCGGCTGCCTGCGGACAGCTCTATCTCTGCGAGGCCGCGCCCAGCGTGCGCGACAAGCTGCGGGCAATGCTCGGCGGCAAGGCGAATGTCTCTGTCGTCTCGCCCGAGGAGGTCGAGGCGCTGCCTGAGGACAGGCTCGATCTGGTCGTCGCCAATTCGCTGATCCAGTATCTCTCGCGCGATGAGTTGGTGGCGCTGCTCGCGACCTGGCGCCGCAAGCTCAAGCCGGGCGGCAAGCTCGTCGTCGCCGACATCATCCCGCCTGATGTCAGCCCGCTGACCGACGCCTCGCAGCTGCTCGCCTTCGCCTGGCGAGGCGGCTTCCTGATCGCCGCGCTCGCCGGCCTTGTCCGCACCGTCTTCTCGGACTATCGCAAGCTCAGGGCCCAATACGGGCTCTCGACCTACCGGATCGACGAGATCGCCGGGCTGATCGCGGCAGCGGGCTTCGAGGACGTGACGCCAGCGAAGAACTTCGGCCACAACCCGCACCGGATGACATTTGCGGGTACGAAGCCGGCCTAACCAGCCGCGCCACGGCGCCTCTTCAGGGACATCTCGCATGCATATCGGCTTGATCGGCGGCATCGGCGTTGCGGCGACGATCGTCTATTACCAGCGCCTGACGGCTGCCGCGGCAGCGCGTGGCGTGGCAAGGCTTGAGCTGACGATCGCCCATGGCGAGATTCAGGAGCTGATCCGAAACAATCTGGCCGACCGCAGGGAGGAACAGGCGCGCGCCTTCCTGCCGCTCGTCCAGCGCTTGAACGACGCGGGCTGCGACTGCATCGCCCTGTCGTCCCTCGGTGCGCATTTCTGCCTGGACGAACTGGCCGCGCTGTCGCCATTGCCAATCGTCTCCGCCGTCGCACCGCTCGATGCCTATTTCGTCGAGCAGGGCATCAAGCGGATCGGGCTGCTTGGAACGCGCGTGGTAATGCGCACGCGGCTCTACGGCCAGCTCGCGCGCACCGACGCGATCGCGCTCGACGACGAGATCGAGATACTCGGCCAAACCTACCAGGACGTCGCTGTCGCCGGCGCCTGCTCAAGCGGGCAAAGGGAGCGCTTTCTCGACGCCGGACGACGCATGATCGCAGCTGGAGCCGACGCCATCGTTCTCGCAGGCACCGACCTCAACCTGGCCTTCGACGGGCAGGATCCGGGCTACAGGGTCATCGATGCGCTGGACATCCATGTCGCGCTGCTCGCCGATCTGGCTGCGGGACGCGTTTCGCTCGGCGACGTCGCCTGATAGCGCCGGCTGCGTTCAAACGGCCCGATCGGCAAAACTGAAGAACTTGTGCCCGAGGAACGAGAACACCATCACGAACCCCGTCGTGACGAACTGCATCGGCAGGTAGGGCAAGTCGAACCGCGCGACGAACAGGTGCATCAGCACCCAGGTCAGCACGAAGCCTCCGGCCGCGATCAGGGCGAAACGCCAGGTCGCCTGGGCATGGCTGTGGGTCGCGTCGAAGGTCATCCAGCGGTTGAGCAGATACGAAACGACCGCGCCGACGATGAAGCCGGCAAGGGTCGCTGGCACGGGATTGACATGGGCGAGCTCGACGAGCCCGACCAGCACGCCGTAATGCGCCACAGCCGTGAGGCCACCGGCAAACACATAGGCGAGAAGCTGGCGGGTCTGGCGCGGATAGCGGCGAAGCGGCATGGACCGGGCTTATACAGGCATTGCCCCAACGAAGCCTGAACGGATTTGGCAAAGGCCGCTCAGCCTGTGCGCTGAGGTCGGCGGGGAGCGGTTTCCGCTTCCCCCCGCCGCCTTGCCCCTCTATAGCGAGCGCCTAGCATTCAATTCAGGCGCTCGCCCCGGCCCGCTCGCTCGATCGGACCGCCAGTGGCGCGCGCCCTTGTCGAGATCAGAGCCGAGCCCCATGCCCAAGCGCACAGACATCAAGACCATCCTGATCATCGGCGCGGGCCCCATCATCATCGGCCAGGCCTGCGAGTTCGACTATTCCGGCACGCAAGCCGTGAAGACGCTGAAGGCCGAGGGCTACCGCATCGTGCTGGTCAACTCGAACCCGGCGACGATCATGACCGATCCCGACCTGGCGGATGCGACCTATGTCGAGCCGATCACGCCCGAGATCGTCGCCAAGATCATCGAGAAGGAGCGCAATGTGCTCCCCGGCGGCTTCGCCCTGCTGCCGACCATGGGCGGCCAGACCGCGCTGAACTGCGCGCTCTCGCTCAACAAGAAGTCGATCGTCCAGCCCGATGGCAGCAAGATCAGCGTTCTCGAGAAGTTCGACGTCGAAATGATCGGCGCCACCGCCGAGGCGATCGACAAGGCCGAGGATCGCGAGCTCTTCCGCAACGCGATGACCAAGATCGGGCTGGACACGCCACGTTCGCACCATGTCAAGAATCTCGGCCAGGCGCTGACCGCGCTCGAGGATATTGGCCTTCCCGCCATCATCCGCCCGTCCTTCACCATGGGCGGCACCGGCGGCGGCATCGCCTACAACAAGGGCGAGTTCATCGAGATCTGCGAACGCGGCTTCGACGCCTCGCCGACCAGCGAGGTCCTGATCGAGGAGAGCGTGCTCGGCTGGAAAGAATACGAGATGGAGGTGGTCCGCGATAAGAAGGACAACTGCATCATCGTCTGCTCGATCGAGAATCTCGACCCGATGGGCGTCCACACCGGCGATTCGATCACGGTGGCCCCCGCGCTGACGCTGACCGACAAGGAATACCAGATTATGCGCGACGCCTCGCTGGCGGTGCTGCGCGAGATCGGCGTCGAGACCGGCGGCTCGAACGTGCAGTTCGCGGTCGATCCGGAGACCGGCCGGATGATCGTTATCGAGATGAACCCGCGCGTCTCGCGTTCCTCGGCGCTGGCCTCCAAGGCCACCGGCTTCCCGATCGCCAAGGTCGCGGCGCGTCTGGCCGTCGGCTACACGCTCGACGAGATCGAGAACGACATCACCGGCGGCGCGACCCCGGCCTCCTTCGAGCCGACGATCGACTATGTCGTCACCAAGATCCCGCGCTTCGCCTTCGAGAAATTCCCCGGTGCCGAGCCGACGCTGACCACCGCGATGAAGTCGGTCGGCGAGGCCATGGCGATCGGCCGGACCTTCCAGGAATCGCTGCAGAAGGCGCTGCGTTCCTTGGAAACCGGGCTCGACGGCCTCGACGAGATCGAGGTCGAAGGCATGGGCAAGGGCGACGACAAGAACGCGATCAAGGCCGCACTCTCGACGCCGACGCCCGACCGCATCCTGCAGGTCGCCCAGGCGATGCGCTTTGGCTTCACCGACGCGCAGATCCATGAGAGCTGCCGCATCGACCCCTGGTTCCTCGAGCAGATGCGCGGCATCGTCGACACCGAGGAGAAGGTGCGCCAGTTCGGCCTGCCGCAGACGCCGGGCGCCTTCCGGCAGGTCAAGGCGATGGGCTTCTCCGACAAGCGCCTCGCCGCCGTCGCCGGCAAGACCGAGACCGAGGTGCGCGCGCTCAGGCGCTCGCTCGACGTGCGCCCTGTCTACAAGCGCATCGACACCTGCGCCGCCGAATTCACCTCGCCGACGGCCTATATGTACTCGACCTACGCCATGCCCTTCATGGGCGCGGCCGCCGACGAGGCCCAGCCGACGGACCGCAAGAAGGTCGTCATTCTCGGCGGCGGCCCCAACCGCATCGGCCAGGGCATCGAGTTCGACTATTGCTGCTGCCATGCCTGCTATGCGCTGAAGGATGCGGGCTACGAGACCATCATGGTCAACTGCAACCCTGAGACGGTCTCGACCGACTACGACACCTCCGACCGGCTCTATTTCGAGCCGCTGACCGCCGAGGACGTGCTCGAAATCCTCGAAACCGAGAAGCAGAACGGCACGCTGCACGGCGTCATCGTCCAGTTCGGCGGACAGACCCCGCTGAAGCTCGCCAATGCTCTGGAGCAGGCCGGCATCCCGATCCTGGGCACCTCGCCCGACGCGATCGACCTCGCCGAGGATCGCGACCGCTTCAAGCGCCTGCTCGACAAGCTCCAGCTCAAGCAGCCCAAGAACGGCATCGCCTACTCGGTCGAGCAGGCGCGCATGATCGTGGCCGAGCTCGGCCTGCCCTTCGTGGTGCGCCCCTCCTATGTGCTCGGCGGCCGCGCCATGGCGATCATCCGCGACGAGGCCATGTTCGAGGATTATCTGCTGGGCACCCTGCCCTCGCTGATCCCCTCAGAGGTCAAGGCGAAGTATCCCAACGACAAGACCGGCCAGATCAACACGGTGCTCGGCAAGAACCCGCTGCTGTTCGACCGCTACCTGTCGGATGCGATCGAGGTCGATGTCGACTGCCTCGCCGACGGCAAGGAGGCCTTCATCGCCGGGATCATGGAGCATATCGAGGAAGCCGGCATCCACTCCGGCGATTCGGCATGCTCTCTGCCGCCGCGCTCGCTTTCGCCCGAGACCATAGCCGAACTGGAGCGCCAGACCCGCGCCATGGCGCTGGCGCTCGATGTCGGCGGGCTGATGAACGTCCAGTACGCCATCAAGGACGGCGACATCTACGTGCTGGAGGTGAACCCCCGCGCCTCGCGCACCGTGCCCTTCGTCGCCAAGGTCGTCGGCATCCCCGTCGCCAAGATCGCAGCCCGCATCATGGCCGGCGAAAGCCTGGCGAGCTTCGGCCTGAAGACGCAACCGCTCGGCCATGTCGGCGTCAAGGAAGCGGTCTTCCCCTTCGCGCGCTTCCCCGGCGTCGACGTGCTGCTCGGGCCGGAGATGCGCTCGACCGGCGAGGTCATCGGGCTCGACCGCTCCTTCGACATCGCGTTCGCCAAGAGCCAGCTCGGCGCCGGCTCGAAGGTGCCGGTCAAGGGCACCGTCTTTGTCTCGGTCCGCGACGAGGACAAGCCGCGCATCGTCGCAAGCGTCCGGATGCTCGCCGATCTCGGTTTCCGCGTTCTGGCGACCGGCGGCACGCTGCGCCTGCTGCAGGACGAGGGCATCCCGGCCGCCAAGATCAACAAGGTCCTGGAAGGCCGGCCGCACGTCGTCGATGCCATCAAGAACGGCGAAATCCAGCTCGTCTTCAACACCACCGACGGCCCGCAAGCGCTGGCGGATTCACGCTCGCTTCGCCGAACGGCCCTCTTGCACAAGGTTCCCTATTATACCACCTTGGCCGGAGCGATCGCGGCGGCGGAAGGCATCAAGGCCTATTGCAGCGGCGATCTCGAAGTCAGATCGCTGCAATCCTACTTCGTTAGCGCCGCCTGAAGGCGGCACGCGCCGAAGTTTAGAGAAACGACGGGAAGCGGGACGCGGGCGGCAGAGCAGCCGCCGGTGGGCATCCGCTTTCGGATAATGGGACGAGACGATGGAAAAGGTTCCGATGACCGCCGGCGGCTTCGCCGCTCTGGAGGCCGAGCTCAAGGATCGCCAGCAGGTGCAGCGCCAGCGCATCATCGCGGCGATCTCGGAGGCGCGAGCCCATGGCGATCTCTCGGAAAACGCCGAGTACCACGCCGCCAAGGAATCGCAGGCTCTCAATGAAGGCCGCATCCAGGAGCTCGAATCGTTGATCGGCCGGGCCGACATCATCGACATCGCCAAGCTCGCCGGCAGCGACACGATCAAGTTCGGCGCGACCGTCAAGCTGATCGACGACGACACCGAGGAAGAGAAGAACTACCAGATCGTCGGCGAGCCGGAATCGGACGTGAAATCCGGCAAGGTCTCGATCGGCTCCCCGATCGCGCGCGCGCTGATCGGCAAGAAAGTCGGCGATTCCGTGCAGGTCAACACACCCGGCGGCGGCAAGTCCTACGAGGTCGTCAGCGTCATTTTCCGCTGAGAGTCACCTCGTCATTCTCGGGCGAAGCGAAGCTTCGACCCGAGAATCTCGTGAAGAATGCGTGCTGGAGCCTCCTGCGGCCGGAGATGCTCGGGTCAGGCCCGAGCATGACGCGGTAGCCTCCCCTACCCCGCAATCACCGTCCGCAGCGCCTTGATGATTCCATCGACGGCGACGCTGGCCAGGATCAGCCCCATCACCCGGCTGATGACGCTGGCGCCGGCATTGCCGATCAGCCCGATGATGCGGGTCGCGCAAAGCATCAGCACGAGCGTGACCGCCAGAATCCCCGAGATCTGAAGCACGGTCTCGGCCTGTTCGGCGATGCTGAAGCGCGAATTGTCCGTCACCGTCATCACGGTCAGCATCGCACCGGGGCTGGCGATGCTCGGAATCGCCAGCGGATAGACGGCACGCTCGAGGTCGGACGTCCGCAGCAGCTTCTGATCCTCCTCCAGCTTCGATTCGCCGAAGATCATCGTCAGCGCGAACAGGAAGAGCACGATGTTGCCGGCGATCTCGAAGGAGGTCAGCGCGATGTCCATCGCGGTCAGCAACACCTGTCCGGCGACGACGAAGAACACCAGGACGCCGAAGGCGACGAGCGTTCCGCGAATCGCGACGGCACGCGCGGCCGCGGCACTCAAGCCGGCCGTCACGGCGAGAAAGACGGGCAAGGTGCCGATCGGATCGATCACGACCCAGAGCTTGACGATTTCCGTGAACATACGCTGCGTCCCTATTGCTCCCTTTAAGCATGCGAACAGCGGCAGCCAAAGCCGCAAGGCCAGCCACTTGGACAATGCGCTGGCGACGACTACATCTTCGGAAGGATCGCTGGAGCAACCCGATGACGACGCGTCGAAACCTCCTTTCGCTCGGACTGACCGGCGCAGCGCTGGCGCTCTCGCCGGCTCTCGTCACAGCCGCCCTCGCCCAGGCCCGGACCATCGGGGCGATCCGAGTCGATACCGCGCGCATCGCCAGGCAGGGCTGGGGTGAAAACGCCGACAAAATCCGCGTCGACATGGAACGCCAGCTCGCGCAGACGCTCGGCCCGCTTTATCAGCGCGGCAAGGGCGCGACGCTGCATGTCCTCGTCAAGGGTGTCTGGCTGTCGAGCTTCGCGGGCGGCAGCGGCGGCGGCAAGCCGACGGGCGGCGGCGGCAGCAACGACAATTTCGACAGCGAGATCACTGTGCTGGGCCCGCGCGGCGAGGTTCTGCAGACCTTCCCGATCCTGTCGGTGGTCGACTCCGGCTCGGGCGGCGCCTGGTACAGGCCCGATGTCGACCAGCGACGGGTCGCGGCCCTGATCGAGAACAACGCGCTCTGGATCAAGCGCTATCTCGGCGGGTGAGGCGCAGCCTCACTCGAACGGCACGATTGGCTCGTCCTTGACGCGGTCGAGCGCCAGTGCCGTGCGGACATTGCGGACATTGGGCAGGCCGGTCAGCTCGCCGACGAAATCCTGGAACGCCTTGAGATCGGGCGCGACGCATTTCAGCACGAAGTCGATGTCGCCCGAGAGCTTCCAGCATTCGCGCACGGCGGACCAGGCCCGGATTCGCGCCTGAAACGCCTCGAGATCGGCCTCCGCCTGGCTGGCCAGATGCACGAAGGCAAAGCAGACGACGTCGAACCCCAGCTTACCTTCATCGAGCTGGGCACGGTAGCCGGTGATCAGTCCGGCCTCCTCGAGCGCCCGCACCCGCCGAAGGCAGGGCGGCGGCGAAATCCCCACGCGGCTTGCCAGCTCGACATTGGTCATGCGCCCGTCAGCCTGCAATTCGCGCAGGATAGACAGGTCGATATCGTCGAGTTTGGATCGCACAAGGGGCCCCGGAGCAAGGTCGCGCTGGTGTAGACGCAGCGTCGGGGCGATACAAGGCATTGACTGTGCCAGACAAGACGTCGCCCGCCAGCGCCGACGCAAGGAGCCTCGAGGTGCCCGCCGAACCAATTCCCAGCGTCTGGGTCCTGACGGACGGCAAGGCCGGCGACGAGGTGCAATGCCTCGGCGTCGCCGAGCGTCTGGGCATCGTCCCGGATATCCGACGGATCGCGCCGCGAAAGCCCTTCGCCTGGCTGATGCCGCGCGGGCCGATCGATCCGCGCGAGGGCCCCGACCGGCCCGACAGCCCGATCCGCCCGCCCTTCCCCGACATCCTGATCGCCTCGGGACGTCGCGCGATCCCTTATGTCCGGGCGGTGAAACAGGCGTCCAACGGGCGCACATTCACCGTCATCCTGAAGGATCCGCGCACCGGCACCGGCGCGGCCGACTTCATCTGGGTGGCCGAACATGACCGCCTGCGCGGGCCAAACGTCCTGGTGACGATCACCTCGCCGCATCGGCTTGCTCCGAAACAGCTGGCACAGGCGCGGCAGCAGCCGCCGGCTGCCATCGCAGCGCTCTCCTCGCCCCGCGCGGCCGTGCTGGTCGGCGGCGACAGCCGCCATCACCGCTTCCGGCCGCAGGACATCGTGAGCTTCGCCGAGGGGCTCGATACGCTCGCCCGCTCGGGCGTGGCACTGATGGGCTCGCGCTCGCGCCGCACCACGCCCGAGCTCGACAAGGCGGTCGCCGCGGTCTTTGCCCGCCATGGCGGCTGGTGGTGGGACGGGTCAGGCGAAAACCCCTATGTCGCACTGCTCGCCAATGCCGACGCCATCGTCGCCACGGCCGATTCCACCAACATGATCGGCGAGGCCACGGCGACGGGCGTGCCGATCCTCGTCTTCGAGCCCCATGGCGGCCATGGCAAGCTGGCGAAGTTCCTGGAGGCGCTGAAGCGGGAAGGCGCCGTCCGGCATTTCGAGGGACGGCTCGACGGCACCCGCTACGAGCCGGTCGATTCGACGCAAGCCATCGCCGACGCCGTGCGGGAGCGCTGGCTTATGCACAGGCGCGAGCTCGACCTCGCCTAATCTTGAGGCCGACCACGCTTGCATCGGCGCACCGGCATCGTATGTGACAAGGCGTAGGAAGAGGAACTCAGATCATGGCCCACACCCATGCCCGCGTGATGATCATCGGTTCGGGCCCCGCCGGCTACACCGCCGCGATCTATGCCGCCCGCGCCATGATGGAGCCGGTGCTGATTTCCGGCATGCAGGCCGGCGGCCAGCTGATGATCACGACGGATGTCGAGAATTATCCGGGCTTCGCCGACGTCATCCAGGGCCCCTGGCTGATGGAGCAGATGCGCGCCCAGGCCGAGCACATGGGCACGCGCATGGTCTCCGACCACATCGCCCGCGTCGATCTCTCGCAGCGCCCGTTCCGGCTCTGGGGCGACGGCTCCGAGACCTATTCCTGCGACGCGCTGATCATCGCGACAGGCGCCCAGGCCAAATGGCTCGGCCTGCCCTCAGAGCAGACCTTCCAGGGCTTCGGCGTCTCGGCCTGCGCCACCTGTGACGGCTTCTTCTTCCGCAACAAGGAGGTCGTCGTCGTCGGCGGCGGCAACACCGCGGTCGAGGAGGCGCTTTATCTCGCCAATCTCGCCGCCAAGGTGACGCTCGTGCATCGCCGGGACGGCCTGCGCGCCGAGAAGGTCATGCAGGAGCGTCTGTTCAAGCATCCCAAGATCGAGGTCGTCTGGGACAGCGAGATCGCGGAGATCTGCGGCGGCACGCAGCCGCCCAACGTCACCCATCTGCGCCTGAGCAACCTCAAGACCGGCGCGCAGAGCGAGCTGAAGACCGACGGCGTCTTCATCGCCATCGGACACAAGCCGGCGACCGAGCTGTTCGCAGGCCAGCTCACGATGAACGAGACCGGCTATCTCGACGTCACGCCCGGCACGAGCCAGACCAACATCCCCGGCGTCTTCGCCGCGGGAGATGTCACCGACGAGCATTATCGCCAGGCCGTGACAGCCGCTGGCATGGGCTGCATGGCCGCACTCGACGCCGAGCGCTGGTTGCAGGCCAATGAGCTTGAGCACCTGAAGGCGGCAGAATAAGCGCAGATCCACAACTCATCACAGAATCTGATGGATTTGGTAACCAGATTCAGTGCGAAAACAGCACTGCCTTGCGACTGAGGCGTTGACGTTCCAACATTTTAGCCCCCAACATGCACGAAACGCATAACGGGGGGACCGCGGTGGATTGGGACCGCATCAGGATCTTTTATACCGTCGCCGAGTCCGGCAGCTTCACCAAGGCTGGCGATGTTCTCGGTCTCAGTCAATCCGCCGTCAGCCGGCAGATTGGCGCGCTGGAGCGGGAACTCCGGGCGCCGTTGTTTCATCGCCATACGCGCGGTCTGATCCTGACCGAACAAGGTGAACTGCTGTGGCGGGCCGCGCGCGAGATGACGCAGCGCCTCGAACGGACCCGCTCCCAGCTTTCCGAGACGCGCGAGCACCCGTCCGGCGAGCTCAAGGTGACCGCGACCCGCGGCCTCGGCGGGCACTGGCTGACGCCGCGCCTTGCCGAGTTCCTCGATCTCTATCCCGACATCAAGGTCGACCTGATCCTCACCGACGAGGAACTCGACCTGTCGATGCGCGAGGCCGACATCGCCATCCGCCTGCGCCAGCCGCAGCAGCCGGACCTGATCCAGCGCAAGCTCTTCTCGGTCCATTTCCACGTCTATGGTTCGCCGGCCTATGTGAAGCGTTTCGGCGAACCCAAGGGCTATGAGGATCTCGACAACCACAGGCTGCTGACCTTCGGCGGCACCTCGCCATCCTACCTGACGGCGGTGCACCAGCTCGCGACGCTCGGCCGGGACGCCCGCAACCCCCGCCCGATCCACCTCACCGTCAACAACATCACGGCGATGAAGCGGGCCGTCGATTCGGGCGCCGGCATCGCAGTGCTGCCGGATTACCTGATCGAGACCGGATCGCCGCTGGTGCAACTGATGCGCGAGACGGAGATGCCTCATCTCGAGAGCTATCTGGTCTATCCGGAAGAGATGAAGTCGGTCGCCCGCGTCCAGGTCTTCCGCGACTTTCTGATCCAGAAGGCCCAGCGCTGGACCTACTGACGCGGGCACCGGTGCGCCGGGGTCGATTCGCAGGCCGCCGGCAGCTTTTCTGCCGGCGCATCCTCCGGATGCATGACGTGGCGCGCAACCGCGACGCCCAGCCACACCGCACTGCGGCAAATCTGAACGACATCGCAGATGGCGAAGACGCCACGGCTGTCTTGTACGCATATTTATCAATGATTTAGGCTCAATTTGCGGCATTTGACCGCAACGCATGCATGCGACGCATGACGGACCCAAACTATGCTGCATTGCAAAAAGGCATGTGCTGCCCGATATAGCAAACACGGTTGTTCGGAACGGGCTCTGCTAACTCCTCCCGGCATTGAGTTCGTTTCAGCCGTTCCCCTCTGAGATGTTTGGCGTTCGCGCCGGATGTTTCAAACTTTCAAGGCCGGCTCCCTCACGGGACGCCGGCTTTTTTTTGGCTTGGGCCATCCCGTCATCGCGAGCCGAAGCGAGGCAGTCCGGAGCCGTAGCGCTCTGCAACTCCCGGATCGCTTCGCTTACGCTGGCCATGACGATTGCCGTCTTTACGCAGCCAGCTTCCCGACCAGACCGGCGAACTTGTCCATGAATGCCTGCAGGAAGGCCCGGGTCGCATCGATCGTGACCGTGTCGGCGTCATCGACCAGGCCGTCCTTCCAGGTGATGAACATCTGGCCACCCATCACCAGCGCGCCCTGATTGCCGAGGATGTCGCGCAGATGCTGCTGGGCGCAGGCCGTGCCCACGCCGCCGGGGCTCGCCCCGATGATGGCGACGGGCTTACCGCCCCAGACGCCCTTGCCGGAGGGACGCGCCGCCCAGTCGATAGCATTCTTCAGCACGGCGGGAATCGAGCGGTTGTGCTCTGGCGTGACGACGAGCAGCGCGTGCGCCTCCGCGATCTCGGCTTTCAATCGGGTGGCCGTATCCGGCCAGGCCGCAGCCTCCAGATCCTGATTGTACATCGGCAGATCGTCGATCTCGACGAAATGCGGCGTGAAGGACGTGGTGCCGAGCTTGGCGAGCGCACGCGCCAGTTTGCGGTTGATCGACGCCTTGCGGTTGCTGCCGACGATGATGGCGAGCTTGAACGGAGCCATGAAAAGAACCTCGGTTGAAAGGGACGCAGAAGGGTTGGATTGGAAACGCCTCAGAGTGCTTGCTGGGTCCCGCCCATCGCGCTCAGCCGGGCCGCGCCGCCAGCGGCAGGGCATCGAACAGGCCTGGCATCGCGCTGGTGCGGGCCTTCTCGATCGTCAGCATTTTCAGCTTGGTCTCGACGCCGCCATCGGCGGAGAATCCACCGGTCTTGCCACCGGCCGCCAGGATCCGGTGGCAAGGCACGATCGGCGCGAACGGGTTCCGACCGAGCGCAACGCCGACAGCCCGCGCCGCCCCAGAGTCACCGATCCGGCGCGCGACCTCGCCATAGGTCAGGGTCTCGCCGGGCGGGATCGCGAGCGCCACCTCATAGACCTTGCGGTTGAAGGCCGGCACCCGAGCAAGGTCGATCGGCAGATGCGAAAGGTCGCGCGGCTCGCCCGAAAGCAGCGCCACGATCTCGGCCATGGCGGCTCGAATGAAAACCGGTGGAGCACCGTTTTCCTCGGCATCGGGAGCACGCTTCGCCAGGCGCCGGCGCGCCGTCTCGGCATCATGCTCCGGCAGTTGCGCCCCGATGATGCGATCGCCTTCCCAGATCAGGGCGCAGGCGCCGATCGCGGTCTCGAAGAGAATGTAGTGCTGCATGACGCCAGCATAGGCGATCACGGGATAGGCCGTCACGCCCCGTGATCGCGAGCGCAGTGAAGCAGCCCTGTGGATCGCTTCGCTGCGCTCTCAATGACGATGCCGGCAGCAACTCACAGATAGAGCTGCTCGCCCTCCAGGCCCTTGTAGAGGCCCGCGACCTGCTCGGCATAGCCGTTGAACAATTGCGTCGGCTGGCGCTCGCGCGTGCCCAGCACCTGCTCGCTCGCCTGGCTCCAGCGCGGATGCGGCACCTTCGGGTTCACATTCGCCCAGAAGCCATACTCCGAGGCCTGCAGCCCCTCCCAGAAGGTCTTGGGACGCTCCGCCACGAAGCTGATCTTGGTGATCGACTTGACCGATTTGAAGCCGTATTTCCACGGCGTGATCAGCCGGATCGGCGCACCATGCTGCGACGGGATCGGCTTGCCGTAGATGCCGGTGACCAGCAGCGGCAATTCGTTGCCGGCCTCGGCCATGGTCAGCCCCTCCGTATAGGGCCAAGGGTACCAGCGCTGCGACTGGCCAGGCGCTATGCGCGGGTTGAGGAAGGTCTCGAAGCGGATGTATTTCGCCGAAGACAGGGGCTTGGCGAAGTCGACGAAAGCCTTGAGCGGAATCCCGGTCCACGGCACCGCCATTGCCCAGGCCTCGACGCAGCGGAAGCGGTAGAGCCGCTCTTCCAGCGGCAGCTTGCGGACGAGGTCGTCGAAGCCGATCTCGAAAGGCTTCTCCACCATGCCGTCGACGGTGATCGTCCAGGGCCGCGACACCAGCCGCCTCGACGAAGCGACGATGTCCTTCGAGGTGCCGAACTCGTAATAGTTGTTGTAGTTGGCGGCGAGGTTCTCATCCGTCACGGGCCGGTCCAGCGTATAGGCGGTGTTCTTCCTGGCCGGGTAGAGATCCAGCGTCGGATCGGCGCCCTGCGCCGCGGCAAGCTGCGGCAGGGCACTGCCCGCGATCAGACCTGCGCCGCCAGCCATGAAGCTGCGGCGGTTGACGAAGACGGATTCAGGCGTGGCCTGGCTCTCGGGGATGGCCCAGCCAGGACGGTTCTTGATCAGCATGACGGACACACTCTGCTTTCGTGGATGCCCGTTAGGCCACGAAAGCGGGAGCGCGGCAATTCACGAGGGGGAGAGGCGTCCGTCCCTTCTCCGCTCGGGGGAGAAGGCCAGCGCCTCAGCCCCTCGCCTCCAGCGCCTTGACGATCGCCGTGCCCATCTCCGTCGTCGAAACGGCGTTGGCGCCATCAGCCGCGATGTCCTTGGTGCGCGTGCCGGAGCCCAGCACGTCGGCGATCGCGCCTTCCAGCCGGTCGGCAGCCTCGATCGCGCCGAAGGAGTAGCGCAGCGCCATCGCAAAGGAGCCGATCATCGCGATCGGATTGGCGAGCCCCTTGCCGGCGATGTCGGGGGCCGAGCCGTGGACGGGCTCGTAGAGCGCCTTGCGCTTGCCGGTGACAGCATCCTCGGCGCCGAGCGAAGCCGAGGGCAGCATGCCAAGCGAGCCGGTCAGCATCGCCGCCACATCCGAGAGGATGTCGCCGAAGAGGTTGTCGGTGACGATGACGTCGTACTGCTTGGGCCAGCGCACGAGCTGCATGGCGCAGTTGTCGGCCAGCACATGCTCGAGCTCGACATCCGCATAGTCCTTGGCGTGCAGCGCCGTGACTGTCTGCTTCCAGAGCACGCCGGTCTTCATGACGTTGTGCTTCTCGGCCGACGAGACCTTGTTGCGACGGGTGCGTGCCAGCTCGAAGGCGACGCGGCAGATCCGGTCGATTTCCGGCGTGGTGTAAACTTGAGTGTCGATGCCGCGCTTGGAACCGTCCTCCAGCGTCACGATCTCCTTCGGCTCGCCGAAATAGACGCCGCCGGTGAGCTCGCGCACGATCAGGATGTCGAGGCCCTCGACGACCTCGGGCTTGAGCGAGGAGGCCGAGGCCAGGGCGGGATAGCAGATCGCCGGGCGCAGATTGGCGAACAGGCCGAGATCCTTGCGCAGCCGCAGCAAACCCGCTTCGGGACGGTGCTGATACGGCACATCCGCCCATTTCGGGCCGCCGACCGCGCCGAACAGCACGGCGTCGGCCTCTCCCGCGAGTTTCATGTCTCCTTCGGAGATCGCCTGTTTGTGCGCGTCATAGGCCGCGCCGCCGACGAGACCCTTCTCGATCTCGAAGGAGGCCAGGCCCTGCTTCCCGAACCAGGAGACGATCGTCTCGACCTGGCCCATCACCTCGGGGCCGATCCCGTCACCGGGCAGCATCAGGAGCTTGTGGGTCGCCATGGTCGTCGCCTCGCCGTTTCTTGAACTGTCGTGGCGGCTGATTAGGGCGCGTGACGGCGACGCGCAAGCGTCGCGGGCGTGATGTCAGGGCCGCGTCAGCCGCGCCGTCACCTCGATTTCGATCTTCATCTCCGGCTTCAGCAGCCCCGCGATGACGTAGATCCCCGCCGCCGGACGAATCTCGCCGAAAACCTCGCCGCAAACCGTCAGCACCGGCTCGCAATAGCTCCGGTCGGTGACGAAATACTGCGCCCGCACGACCCGTGACAGCGAAGACCCGGCTTCCGTCAGCACGGCGTCGAGCGTGCGGAAGATGTTGCGCGCCTGTTCGGCGGCGTCCTCCGGCAGCGTCATGGTGACGTAGTCATAGCCGGTCGTGCCGGAGACGAAAACAAGATCGCCATCGATCACGGCACGCGAATAGCCGAAGGCGGTCTCGAAGGGCGAGCCGGTGGAGATCAGGCGGCGGGTCATCGGGCACTCCGGGGCGGAACCGGCCGTCATTCTCGGGCGGAGCGAAGCGCAGACCCGAGAATCTCCAGCAAGATGAACTCCAGAGCTTCCACGTCATGAGATGCCCGGGTCAAGCCCGAGCATGACGCAGCAGCCTAGACCCGCCCGCTCTTCAGCGCCCGCAGCACCTTCTCGCCTGGCCTTCCGGTCTGGTTCATCCCGATCTTGGCCTCGATCTGCTTGATCGCCGCCCGCGTCAGCGCGCCGACCGCGCCGTCGGGCTCGCCGACATCGAAGCCGCGCGCGATCAGCAGGCGCTGGAGTTCGCGGCGCTGCTCGCGCGAGAGCGGCAGGTCGTCGGTCGGCCATTCGCCCTGCACGCCCGGCCGGCCGCGCAGGCGGTCGGACAGAAGGGAAATGGCCAGGGCGTAGGAATCAGCGCCGTTGTAGCTGTAGGCGGCGTCGTAGTTTTTGAAGACGAGGAAGGCCGGCCCCTCGCGCCCGGCCGGCATCAGCAGGCCGGCATTGCCGGAGCCGCTCAAAGCCGAGCCGTCGAACTTGACGATCCCGCGCGCCGCCCAGGACGAGACCGGCTGCTTGGGGTTGCGGCCGGTCGGGCCCGAATAGCCTGACGGCACGCGCACCTCGTAGCCCCAGCTTGCGCCGGTGACCCAGCCGGCCTTGTCCATGAAGTTCGCGGTCGAATGCAGCGCATCGGGAATGGAGTCGACGAGGTCGCGCCGGCCGTCGCCATCGCCGTCGACGGCCAGCCGCAAATAGGTCGAGGGAATGAACTGGGTATGGCCGAAGGCGCCTGCCCAAGAGCCGAACAGCCGCTCGGCCCGCACGTCGCCGCGTTGGATGATCTGCAGCGTCGCGATCAGCTCGCCCTTGAAGAAGGCGTTGCGGCGCGGCGCCAGGCAGGCGCCGGTCGAGAGCGCCTGGACCAGCGGCATCTTGCCCCGCGCCTTGCCGAAATCGCTCTCGACGCCCCAGACGGCTGCGATGGTGTGGCGATCGACGCCGAAGCGCTGCTCGGCCGCGGCAAGAGTCGAGGCATGCTGGCGCAGCATGTTGCGACCTTCCGCGACCTTCTCGTCGTCGACGAGCGTGCCGAGATAGTCCCAGATCGGAGTCTTGAACTCCGGCTGGTTGTTCATCGCCTCGATCACCTTCATGTCCGGCTCGACGCCGGCCATGGCGCGGTCGAAGGTCGCGGTCGAGACGCCCTTGGCAGCCGCGTCGGAACGCAATCCCGACAGGCAGGACTGGAAGCTGCCTTGCGCAGAGGCGGCGGAGGCGATCAGGACGAGGGGAAAGGCCAGGATGAGGTTTCGCATGGTCTCCACCGAATCGCAGGAATGACGCGAAACTAGGGCGCACCGGTTAACGGAGGTTAACCATGCTTGATTTGGCGGCAGGCCGACGCGAATCGCATTATGGCGAAGCATCGCCCTGTGGACACCGTCATGTCGCCTGCCTCGATCGAGATCCTCGGCTTCGCCGCCGCAGCATTGACCAGCCTGTGCTGGCTGCCCCAGGCTTGGCGGACCATCCGCACGCGTGACACGAAGGCGATCTCGCTGTGGACGCAGTCTCTCTTCGCCGCTGGGACGGCGCTCTGGCTGAGCTACGGCCTCCACATCGGCTCCTGGCCGGTCATCGCCGCGAACGCGCTGACCCTGGGCCTGGTACTGCTGATCCTGTCGATGAAGCTGCGCTTCGGCTGAGCTGACGCCATCCGCAGGAACAGAGCCGGGAGCCGGGCGTTCCCGCTCGCCAAGAGGAGACTCTGGATGCCCCCCGTCACCACCGCCCACCTCCTCCCGATCGCGATGCTGTTCGGCTCCAACATCTTCATGACCTTCGCCTGGTATGGCCATCTCAGCTACAAGAGCACGGCGATCTGGCTCGCCATCCTGGCGAGCTGGATGATCGCGCTGCCGGAATACATGCTGGCGGTGCCGGCCAACCGCATCGGCTCGGCCGTCTATTCCGCCGCGGAGCTCAAGACCATGCAGGAGGTCATCACCCTGCTGGTCTTCGCCGGCTTTTCGGTTTTCTGGCTGAAGGAAAGCCTGACCTGGAGCCATGCGATCGGTTTCGCGCTGATCGCGGCCGGCGCCTTTTTCATCTTCCATGCGAAGGCCTGAGCGGCGGTAGATGCCCCGTGCCACGTGACAGCGCTCTGCCGCCTCGTCACAGTGGCGCGATGACTCACGATCTGAAGCCCGCCATCCCCTCCCCCGGCCATCCCGCTGTCGAGGCCTATCTCGCCGAGGGCTATGACAGCGTCGTTGGCATGTCCTCGCGCTTCGCGGCCGCCATCTGCGCAAGACTTCTGCGGCTCCAGACGCAGGAAGGGGTGACCGGCCCGATCGCCGAGATCGGAGCCTTCGAGGGCCGCTTCTTCATCGCACTCGCCCATGCGCTGGAACCGGGCGAGCTCGCGCTGGCGCTCGACATCTTCTCCTGGCCCGACCCGGGCGTGGAGCAGCGCTTCGAGGCCAATTGCGCCCGGCACGGCATCGGTGCGGAGCGCCGCCGCACGATCAAGGGCGATGCCGGCGCGATGGCGCCCGCCGACCTCCTCGCCCAGGCCGGCGGCGCCCCCTTGCGCTTCATCCATATCGACGGCGAACACTCGCGCGCCGCCCTAACCCGCGATCTCGCGCTGGCCACCGCCTGCCTTGCCGAGGGCGGGCTGATCGTCCTCGACGACATGCTTCACCCCGGCTATCCGACGCTGATGGTCGCGGTGCAGGCCTATCTCGAAGCCAATCCCGACATCGTCCCGCTCTGTGTCATCGACCGCGAGACCATCGTCGGCGCAACCAAGTTCGTGCTGTGCCAGCGCGCCTGGTTCGAGCGCTATCAGTCCCGCCTGCTGGAGATTTTCAAGGATTTCGTCTGGCCGCTCGGCGCCGATTTCGAGCCGCATTGGTGCCTGGTGCTGTCACAGGACACGCGGCTGGCGGAGATCGTGTGAGCCCAGGGGTCGATTACCCTGCGGCCCTCACACCATCGGCGAGAATAGCCTCGACGATCTCCTGAACGTCGAGGGCTTCAGCCAGCGTCGCGAGATGATGCGCCTGCCCACGCGTGAGCTTCAGCACCCCCTCGATCTGGCGCCTGAGTGCGATCGGGCGCGCATCCGCCTGCGACGGCGCGTCGGCCGCGGGCTCCCACGTCCCGTCGGGCAAGCGGCGTTCGGCGACCGACCAGTCGCAGAGCCGGACCGCACCGTGGTCGCCTTCCAGCATCCAGATGTTGTGGTCGTCCTTGGCAGTGGTGCCGACACTCCCCTTGAGGTCGACCGGGATGTCTCCGGCCATCAGCTTGGCTTCGATCGTGCGCTCCGACCTCCCAGTCTCCGGGAACACCACACTCGCGGAAAGACCATGCAACGGCCCGAGCAGCCTGCGGCTCAGGAAGAGGAAATGCGACACGACCTCACGGGTGAACCCGCCCTGTTGCCGCCCGTCCAGCCAGGCAGCGGCATCGGCCTGCCAGGAGCGAGGCCAGGTCGCGAAGGCGACCTCGATCGTCACGCGCGAGGCCTTGCCGACGGCGCCCTGCGCGATCCAGTCCATCAGCGTTGCGACAGCAAGCGAGGAGGCGAAGGGAAAGTTGACGGCCCCTCTGTCTCCGGCTTCCGCAACGAAGGCGCGCGCCTCGGCGACATCGACCGCCAGCGGCTTCTCGCAAAAAACGCTCCTGCCGGCGGCAAGGGCGGCGCGGGCATGACCGAGATGGGAAGCCGGCGGCGAGGCGATGTAGACGCAGTCGCTGTCGGCGATGATCGCAGCGGCGTCGGTCAGCCGCGGAACCTGCGGGAACGTCGCCGCCATGCGCGCCATGGCCGATGGCTCCGGATCCCAGATACCGCTGACGTTCACCAGCGGAGGCGACTGGTCGAGAATGGCGCGCAGCAGCCGCTCGCCCATGATGCCTGCGCCGATGATTCCAATCGAAAGAGTGCCGTCTTGCATCGCCTGAGATTCCCAACCCTGAGCCGGGAAGCGCGGTAGCAGGTTTGCGGCCGGCACACGAGCATCTGGCGACCCACCGCCGCGAAGCGCCCGGTTGATAAGCACTACCGCTTCGCGCCGACTTCAGGCCCAACCGCGCCGGCCTGACCCTCTGCACCTTTCCATCGGTTTCATCGCTGAGCAGATAGATGAAGCCGTCCGGCCCCTGCTGGACGTCGCGGATGTGCAGGCCGCGCCCGACAGGGCGCGATGGGGCCAGTCGGACAGCCGCCGCGCCCCTTGCCGATCCGGACGCTGATTGGTCGATGCCGAAGGGAATGTAACCTACCAGCCATGCCGGACGGCGAGACCTCAGCGTCAGATCGAGATGTTCGTGCTTTTGACCAACCGAGCCCAGCGCTCGGACTCCGCGCGCATCATTTCCGCGAAGGCTGCCGGTTCGTTGCCGATTGGCTCTGCCCCTTCGTTTCGCAGGCGCTCCCTGATCGTGTCGCCGTTGATCGTGCTGACGGTGGCGTCGCGAAGAGCTTTGACGATTGGGTCAGGTGTACCCTTCGGAACGACGAGCCCGTACCAAGCGGTCGCCCGATAGTCAGGCCAGCCGAGTTCCGCCACCGTGGGTGCGTCGGGAAAGAGCTTGGCGCGCTGCGGACTCGTAACCGCCAGCAACCGCACCGCTTTGCCTTCGATGAGGCCGAGCACCGACGGAACGGTGGTGACCATGAAGTCGGTCTGTCCGGACAGGAGGTCGGTGAGAGCGGGACCGGCTCCACGATAGGGAACGTGAATGGCCTCAAACCCCGCCGTTCTGGCGAGCAACACAGCGGCGAGATGGCTTGCAGAGCCATTTCCAGCTGAGCCATAGGTGAGCTTTCCACCGTTCTTCTGCGCGTGGTCAATCAGGTCACGCGCGGTCTGGAATGGCGATTTCGGCGCCACAACCAGAGCAAGCGGCGTGTCCGAAATCAAGGTCACCGGATCAAAGGCCGCCAGCGGGTCGACTTTGACATTCTTGAACAGGTGCGGGTTGACGACCATCGGCCCCTGGTTCGCGAGAAGAACCGTGTAGCCGTCCGGCGGCGAAGACGCGGCCTGGGCCGTGATGAGGTTGCCACCCGCTGATCCATTGTTCTCGACGACCAGTGATTGACCGAGCCTTTCGCCTATGCCCTGCGCGACGAGGCGCGCGATCGCATCCGTGCCGCCGCCGGCTGCATAGGGGACGAGTAGCTTCATCGGCCGCGACGGGAAGTGTTGAGACCATGCGCTCTTGCTGAGCGTAGTGCTTGCCCCGAAAGCGGCGGCGCCGAGGAACAAGGTCCTGCGCGTCGGATGCATCGTCATTCGTCCCTCCTGATTCAGGGCGATTGATGGCCCCGTTATGAGTATCTCTTTCGATTCAAACGAACAGTTTGGGAAATGCGATAGTTGTCCGAATTGATGCGATTAAAACATCAATTGCTCGGGCGTGATTCCGGACTTGCACTCCAAGTGTGGATCAGCATGTCTCTGAACCGCTGTGCAGCGGGTGCCAGACGTGCCTTTCGGCGCTCAACCAGACCAATGGTGCGCGAGACCGATGGTGTGCCAATGATTTTGGTCGCAATGACAGGGTGATCACGTGGTGGCGTAGCGAGCCGCGGCAGCACAGACACGCCGAGACCACGTTCGACGAGCCCCAGCGACGTCGTGAGATGGTTGACCTCGAATTTGAAGGTCAGTCCGATTCCTTCCTTCGCCAGAGCACTTTCTAGGATCATGCGATTGCCACTGGCGCGGCTGACTCCGATGAGTGTCTGGTCAGCAAGATCCTTCCACGCCAGTTCATTTCGGGCGGCCAAGGGGTGGTCGCGCCGGCATGCGAGCACGAAAGGATCCTCGACAAGCGGGGTGAAGGCCAGATCCGGATCGGAACTGCCGAGAAGATTGATGCCGAACTCGGCTTCACCGCGGGCGACACTCTCAAGACCGTCATTCGCCGAGAGATCCAGGATGCGGAAACGGATCAGCGGATAGGTCGCGCTGAACGACTCGATGGCGCGCGGCAGGAAGTAGAAGGCTGCGGTCGGGACGCAGGCGATGGTGACCTGTCCGACCTGTCGACCGGCGACGCCGGTGATGCCCAGCAGGGATTCCTCGAACTCATCGAGCAGGCGACGCGCCAGCGGAGCGAAGGACCGGCCCACGCTCGTGGGGCTGACCCTTCGTGTCGTTCGCTCCAGCAACGGAGCCCCTACTGCGGCTTCAAGAGCCTGGATGCGGCGGGACAGCGCGGGCTGCGAAATGTTGAGCATCTCGGCCGCTTTGTGGAAGCCGCCCAACTCAAGAACAGCGAGAAAGGCTCGGATATCGAAAAGTTCGAAATTGATGCGCATTTCATATCAATGATCGAATTTTTCGCATTTCACAACATGATCAGCGTGACGGATACGGATTCCTGACACGGTCAATCACGGCTTCAGCCGCAGGGAAGAGCCTCCATGGCAATCCACCTTCGCATCCCCTGCACCCTCATGCGAGGCGGCACATCGCGCGGGCCGGTTTTTCTGTCGACTGACCTCCCCGTTGACCCCGATCTGCGCGACGAGGTGCTGCTGTCAATCCTCGGCTCAGGTAGTGAACTGCAGATCAACGGGCTCGGCGGCGGCAATCCCTTGACGAGCAAGGTCGCCATCGTAGGGCCGCCGACACATCCCGACGCGGATGTCGACTATCTCTTCGCTCAGGTGAAAGTCGTCGAGCGAGTGGTCGACACCTCTCCCAACTGCGGCAACATGCTGTCGACCGTCGGCCCTTTCGCCATTGAAAAGGGGCTCGTCGTGGGCCAGGCAGATCGCACGCGTGTGGTGATCCATAACGTCAATACGGGCCAACTCGTCGCCGCCACGGTGCAGACACCCAAGGGGAAACCGGTCTATGACGGCGATACCGTTATAGACGGCGTGCCCGGAAGCGGCGCCCCGGTCGAACTCGAGTTTCTGGGCGTCGCTGGTGCCAAGACGGGAAAGCTGCTTCCAACGGGCTCTGCCATCGATATGATCGCGGGGGTCAAGATCTCTTGCATTGATGCGGCGATGCCGCTGGTCGTGATCGAAGCCTCGGCTCTCGGGAAAACGGGGAGCGAGACGCCGGCCGAGCTCGATGCCGACCGAGCGTTCATGGATCGATTGGAACGCATCCGGCTGGAGGCCGGCCGGTTGATGGGGTTGGGCGATGTGTCCGATCTGGTTATCCCCAAACCCGTTCTGATCGGGCACCCGCAGAACGGCGGCACCATCACCGCGCGCTACTTCATGCCGCATGCTTGCCACAAGGCATTCGCTGTCACCGGCGCTGTCGGGCTTGGCACGGCCTGCGGAACGCCTGGGACACTGGCGCATCGCCTTGTCGGGGATGCCAGCCTGCCACGGCGCGTGGTCATCGAGCACCCGTCGGGGCGCATCGAAGTCGCGATCGACCGACGGGGAAGTGCAGCTACCGCGGCCGTGCTCAGAACGACAAAACCGATCCTGGAAGGCATCGCCTTCGCTCAGGTTTCTGGTCGCCCGGTCATCCTGGCCGCCTGAATGACATTGACCAGGTGCTGGGACTTCAACGTCAGCCGATCGGAGGAAATGGATCGCCGACAGCGGCTCTGCCTGGCAACCCACTCGACGCAAACCATGATCGCGAAAGACCAGTAGCGATAGCCGTGCATCAGCTTGCGCGTTACGACATAAAGGGATCGTCTCGGAAAATGCACCGATAGGGAAGTGCGCCGTTTTGCCTTCGGGCATCGCACCCTGCGACAGCCCATTGCGTTCAGGCGCGTTGCCAGCACGATCTCCAAAATGCGGCGACCGGGCCAGCTTGTCGGTCGAACCTGATCAAGGTGTCTTCCGAGCGGCCGAATTTCTCTTGCACGTCATGGCTTGCCATGTGGCGCCGCCAATAGGGATTTGAAGCCCGTCGCGACCGGCTCGCGGCGACGGCGACACGCTCGATACCGTTCGCCTCGATGACGCAGGCAAGTCACGCGACCCTGATGTGCTGGCGTTCGACTTCAGCGCTGGAAAGCCTGACGATCGACCGTTAACGCGCCGGCCGCACCCTGAGCACTTTCCCATCCGCCGCATCGCTGAGCAGGTAGAGAAACCCATCCGGACCCTGCCGGACATCGCGGATGCGCAGGCCCAGCCCCTCCAGCAGACGCTCCTGGCCGGTGACGGTCTCGCCCTCCGTCGAAAGCCTGACCAGCATCTGGCCGGCGAGCGCCCCGACAAAAAGCGAGTTCTTCCAGGCCGGCCAAGCCGCGCCGGTGTAGAACGCCGCGCCAGAAGGCGCGATCGACGGATCCCAGTAGAACAGCGGTTGCTCCATCCCGGCCTTGGTCGTGCCCTCGCCGATCTTTGCGCCGGAATAGTCGATGCCGTAGGTGATCACTGGCCAGCCATAGTTGCGGCCGGCCTTGGGCGTATTGACCTCGTCGCCGCCGCGCGCCCCGTGTTCTGCCGTCCAGAGTTGCCCCGTCTCCGGATGCAGCGCTGCGCCCTGCACATTGCGATGCCCGATCGACCAGATCTCCGGCTGCCAGCCTGCGACCTTGGGATTGTCCTCCGGCGCGCCACCCTCGGGACGAATGCGCATCAGCTTGCCGATGTGGTTGCCCGGGTTCTGCGCCTGGTCGCGCTGGCTGTAGCGATCGCCCACGGTGACGAAGAGCGCGCCCGTCCGGTCGAACACCAACCGCGAGCCGAAATGCATGCTGCTGTTGATCGCCGGCATCTGCTGGAAGATGACCTTCGTGCCTTCAAGGGCCGTGCCACGCTCGTTCAGTCGGGCGCGGGCGACGCTGGTGCCGTTTCCGCCGGCGCGTGGCTCCGAGAAGGACAGGTAGATCGTCCGGTTCTGCGCGAAGCCGGGATCGAGGACGACGTCGAGCAAGCCGCCCTGACCGCGCCCGGCGACATTGGGCACGCCGGTGATCGGCACCGACAGCCGCCCATCCGCACCGACCAGCCGCAACCGTCCCGGTCGCTCGGTCACGAGCATGCGCCCATCCGGCAGGAAGGCCAGCCCCCAGGGGTTCTCGAGCCCGCTCGCCACCGTCTCGACCGACAGTTCGCCCGCGCTCGACGCAAAGCGCTGCTGGGCGGCGGCGGGCGCGGCTGCGGCGAGCGCGACGGCAAAGGTCAGGATGGGGGTCGATATCCGCATGGCAGGGCTCCCGCAGGCTGAACGTAAGCCTCCGAGATAGGCATGCCGCATGCCTGCGCCAACCACGAAACCCTCATCACCCCGCGGCTGCCGGCCGGATCAAGTTTTGGCGAAGACCTTGCCGAAGACCTGCGCTTGGCCGATCGGACGCGGCGCATAGGCCTCCGCCGGCCGCGGCACCAGCATGCGCCGCGCGACGACATGCGCGACGCCGGCGATCGCCAGGCCGGCAAACACATCGACGAAGTAGTGCCCGCCATCGATCGGCGTCGCCACGATCATCCCGACATTCAGGACGAAGAACGGCCAGCGCAGCAGCGGATGGCTCCAGGCTGCCAGGAGCATGATGAGCCCCAGCGCCGCGTGATAGGACGGGAAGGTGATGATCCCATGCGTGCGCGTCGTGTCGAAAACGAAGGCCTCTCGCGAATGCAACGCCAGGACATCGGGCAGATGGACCAGCCCGGCGGCAGGACGAAGGTTCGGATAATCCGCAGGAGTGAGCTTGAGGTATTCGAAGATCGAAACTGCGGGCAACAGGCCCGACAGCGCCACCGTGGCAATGCCCGAGATGATCATCGCCAGGATCATGATGCGCGCCGCAATACCGCGGCCACAGAAGCAAAGCAGGAGCGTCAGCACGAGGCCCTGATGCATGTATGTTTTGTAGGCGAAGGTCAGCGGCGGCGCGAGCCAGGCATGACGATCGAGCCAGGCCAGCCAGGCCAGCCAGTCCAACCCCAGAGCGAGATCGAGCTGGTGGAAGGCTGAGTCCTGCATCGGGAAACCCATCGTGACCACAAGATAGGAGGCCAGAGCCGTCGCGAGCGGGAACACGAGGCTTTGACCCACGCAGTCGAACGCGCACGCAATCTTCGGCTCGGATCGTCGGGTGCCGTAATACCGACCGGCACCCGCGAGCGCCAGACCGATGGCGAGCGGCGCCATGAACGGCAGCGGCTCGATCGTCACCTGCGTGAACGGCACCGCGAGCAGGCAGATGGCGAGCAGGCCGAGGATCGCGCCCCAGACGAGCCGCGAGGCCCGCCCCGTCTCCAGTTCATCCGTTCCGTCCAGCATCCGTCGCTGCTCCGCATCGCCACGGGCGCCACTGTCGCGGATAGGCGTTTGCGTCAGGTCAACGCGATTGGTTAAAAATCGCGGAATTTGCAGCAAACAGATTGGGAAATGCCGATCGCCCGCGTTGCGAACGGCAATTTCAAGCCATCACTCCGGCTTGACGCCCGAGGCCTTGATGATCGCCTCCCAGGTGGCGATCTCCTGCAGATGATACGGCTTGAACGCAGTCGGGTCGCGCAGCTTCATCGTGAAGCCGAGCTTGAGGATCTGCTCGGTGACGACCGGCTTGGCAAGTGAGGTCAGGATTGCCTTCGACAAGATCTCGAGCACTGGCGCGGGCGTCGCCGCCGGCGCGAAGAAGGCGGCCCATGAATCGGCGTCGGCATTGCTGACGCCCTGCTCGCGCAGCGTCGGGATGTCCTTGGCGCGCGGATTGCGCTCCGGGCTTGCGATGGCGAGCGCCCGCAGATTACCGGAATTGATCTGCTCGAGCACGCTCGGCAGCGTCGAATTGGCGATGTCGATGCGCCCGCCGATGATCTCCTGCACCAGCGGCGCCGCCCCTCTGAAGGGCACATGCGTCATCTTGATGCCGGCGCGCTGCATGAACAGCTCCATGGCGAGATGCGAGCCGGAGCCGACGCCGGTCGAGCCGTAGTTGAGCTTGTCGGGATCGGCCTTGGCGAGCGCGATCAGTTCCTTGATGTCCTTGGCCGGCAGGTCCTTGCGCACCACGAAAGCGTGCTCGAAGGCACCGACACCGGCGAGCGGCGCGAAATCCTTGACCGCGTCGTAGCCGGGGTCCTTCAGCAGGAACATGTTGTTCCCATGCGTCTGGTTGTTGCCGAAGATGATGGTGTAGCCATCGGCCGCACCATGCGCGACGGCGCGCGTGCCGACCGCGCCCGAGGCCCCGGCCCGGTTGTCGACCAGCACGTTCTGGCCGATCGAGGTCGTGAGGTCCTGCGCGACGAAGCGCGCGATGGCGTCGGTCGGCCCGCCCGCCGGATAGGGCACGACGATGGTGATCGGCTTGGCTGGAAAGCTCTGCGCCGAAACGAACGAAGGAGCGAGAACGGCGCCGGCCATCAGGCCGAGCGTGGAACGGCGGGTCAACGACATGAATTTCCTCCCGGGCGGCCCGATTTCGAACAGGCTTGGCGCGAGCTTTAGGGAGAAAAGCGTTCTGCGTAAAGCGCTTGCAGGAAACGCTCTCGCGCTCAGCCCGCTATGAACCCCGCCCGCTTCAAGCGCTGGATCGCCAGGTCGAGCGCTTGCAGGAAGGCCGAGCGATCCTTGGGCGAGAACGGCTTCGGCCCGCCGCTCGCTGCCCCCATCGCCCGCAGATCCTCCATCATGTCGCGCGTCGCCAACGCCATGCCGATCGAGGCGTCGGTGAAGGGCTTGCCGGTCGGGCCGATGACCTCCGCGCCGGCCTTGATGCAGCGATCGGCCAGCGCGATGTCCGAGGTGATGACGATCGCGCCGCGGGCGACGCGCTCGGCGATCCAGTCGTCGGCCGCATCGAACCCGCCCGAGACGATCACGCGCTCGATCCAGGGCTCTCGCGGCAGCGCCATGAAGCTGTTGGCGACGACGAAGACGTGCAGGCGATGGCGCTCGGCGACCTTGTAGATCTCCGGCTTCACCGGGCAGGCGTCGGCGTCGACATAGATCGCGATCGGCGTGGCTTCGCTCATGGCGACGAGCGCATCGCAGGACCGCGCAAGAGGCGCAAGCGGCAAAATTACCCGCAGGGCGAGACCGCCCCCGTGATGCGGCAACCCGCCTGCGAGAAAGCGCGTGCGTACGCTCTCGCTCTGCCCTACGCTGACGGCCTGCTTCGACATGACGAGGCCCGGTTTCCGCCGGGCCGGCCGCGGCAGGCGAAAGCCGCCCCCATGATCGAACCTCGCCCCCGCGACCCGTTCGACCCAGGCCAAGCGTTTCACCCAGGCCAAGCCTTGCAACCTAGGCCATGCCTGACGACAGCCTCAACGAACGCCGAGGCGCGCTCCCGCGCCGTTTAACCGAAGGGAACACCGACATGTCCAAGGAACAGCGCGGCAACCGCGAAGCCAAGAAGCCCAAGAAGGACAAGCCCAAGGTCGCGGCCGCAGCACCCTCGACCTTCGCGGCGGTCGTCGCCAAGGCGGCGGGGCCGAAGAAGAAATGATCCGCTTCAAGACGATCGACCCGGCCGAACAGGCCAAAATGGCGGAGAAGGCGGCGGAGAAGGCTGCAGACAAGCCCGTCGCCAGCGTCGCGCCGCCGGCTCCCGAGCCGTCCGAAACTGGCGACGCCGTCGCTGAGGAGCCTGCGGCCAAGGGCAAGGGGATGACCCGCAAGGCCCCGCTGCGCGCCAAGAAGCCCGACGCAGCGCGGCTGTTTCGGGACTGACAGGCGCAGCCGACAGATCTGCCGTCATTCCGGGCGCAGCACGAGCCCGGAATGACCGCGCGGCTTGATCTCGACGACGGGCGCGCTCAGCCCTCGACCACCTCGTCGGTCCAGACCTTGAACCCCGTCAGCGTGTTCGGCCCGAAGGTCGTGGCGATGGCGACGTCCGCTGCGTCGCGGCCGCGCGCGATCAGCACCCGGCCGATGCGCGGCACGTTGTTGCGCGGATCGAACATCTGCCAGCCGCCTTCGAGATAGGCCTCGAAGGACGCGGCGAAGTCGCCCGGCGGCCAGGGCGGCGGCGTGCCGATATCCCCGAGATAGCAGGTGCAGTAGCGCGCCGGGATGTTCATCGCCCGGCAGAAGGCGATCGCCAGATGCGCGTAGTCGCGGCAGACGCCCCGACCCTCCTGATAGGCGTCTGAGGCGGTCCGCGTGACGCTCGCATCGTTGTAGTTGAAGGCGATGCGCTGGTTGACGAAATCGCAGATCGCCTGGACGCGCGGCGCGCCGGGCTGCGTATGTCCGAACAATTGCCAGGCGAGGTCGAGCAGCCGGTCGGAATCGCAGAACCGGCTCGCCAGCAGGAAGACGATGGCCTCCTCGGGCAGGCGCTCCACGGGAACCTGGCCGGCGCTGCGGTCGAAGGCTTCCGGCAGGCCGCTGTCGGAGATAACCGCGTCGGCTGTGATCCGCATCGGCCCCTGCGGCGCCAGCAGCCGCGTACACCAATTGCCGAAGCTGTCGCGATAGGCGCTGATCGGCACGGACGGCTGGATGCGCATGTAGTCGGGCGTTTCGAGATCCGAAAACCGGCTGAAATGCACGTTCAGCATCAGGATGACCGGTGTCGGTTGCGGAAAATCGTAGTCGAGCTCGTATCCGATCCTGAGTTTCACGCGATGCTTTCCGCGCGTCGATTGCGCGCTGTGACGGGTGGCCCCTCAGCCTGCCGGACCACCATGCACGTTTCCGGCCAGCATCGACAGGGGCCATGCGATGCCCGTCAATTCGCTTCGCTGCTGGGACCGATCACGCACTCTTGCTTGCGATGGGCAGCCATGAGTCCTAAACCACGCCCGCGCCTGAGCAACGGCGCGTCCCGTCCGAGATCCGGAGAACCTCCCATGGCCTTTCTTGCCGACGCCCTGAAGCGCGTGAAGCCGTCTGCGACCATCACCATCACGCAGAAGGCGCGCGACCTGAAAGCGCAGGGCAAGGACGTGATCTCGCTCTCGGTCGGCGAGCCCGATTTTGACACGCCCGACAACATCAAGGAAGCGGCCATCGCCGCCATCCGCCGCGGCGAGACCAAGTACACGCCCGTCTCCGGCATCCCCCAGTTGCGCGAGGCGATCACCCGCAAGTTCAAGCGCGAGAACGGCCTCGACTACAAGGCCAATCAGGTCATCGTCTCCACCGGCGGCAAGCATGTCATCTACAACGCCCTGCTCGCCACGCTGAACCCCGGCGACGAGGTCATCTGCGTCTCGCCCTACTGGGTCAGCTATCCCGAGATGGTGGCGCTCTGCGGCGGCACGGCGACCTTCGCCGAGACCAAGATCGAGAACGAGTTCAAGCTCCAGCCGGAAGAGCTCGAGCGCGCGATCACGCCCAAGACCAAATGGGTGATCCTGAACTCGCCGTCGAACCCCTCGGGCGCCGCCTACAGCCGCGCCGAGATGAAGAAGCTCACCGATGTGCTGATGCGCCACCCCCATGTTTGGGTGCTGACCGACGACATGTACGAGCACCTCGTCTATGGCGACTTCGAGTTCGTGACGCCGGCCCAGGTCGAGCCCGGCCTCTACGACCGCACGCTGACCATGAACGGCGTCTCGAAGTCCTACGCCATGACCGGCTGGCGCATCGGCTACGCCGCGGGCCCGCAGCATCTGATGAACGCGATGGACCTCGTCCAGGGCCAGCAGACCTCGGGCACCTCGGCGATCTCGCAATGGGCGGCCGTCGAGGCTCTCGACGGCACGCAGGAGCATCTGCCTATCTTCAAAAAGGCGTTCGAGCGCCGCCGCGACCTCGTCGTCTCCATGCTGAACCAGACCCGCGGCCTGGTCTGCCCCAAGCCGGAAGGCGCCTTCTACGTCTATCCCGATTGCTCGGCCCTGATCGGCAAGACCATGCCCAACGGCAAGGTGATCGAGACCGACGAGGATCTGGTGATGGGTATCCTCGAGAACGAGGCGGTCGCAGCCGTCCACGGCTCGGCCTTCGGTCTCGGCCCCAACTTCCGCATCTCCTACGCCACCTCGGACGAGAAGCTGGAAGAAGCCTGCCGCCGCATCCAGCGCTTCTGCGCCGAACTGCGCTGAGTGACCCTGCGCGGCCTGCCGCGACGGCTATTTCTGGCCGGGAGCTTCACGCTCCCGGCTTCTTTCGTTCTGGCGCAGGCGAGGTCCGCGCTGTCGGCCCGCGAGGCCCATGACGCCGCCCGGGCCGGCACACTCCTCCTCCTCGACATCCGCGCACCCGAGGAATGGCGCGACACCGGCATCCCCCAGGGCGCGATCGCACTCGATGCCGAGACGCCCGGTTTCGAGGTCAGGCTGGCGGGCCTGCGGCTCGACCATCGCGGCAAGCGCATCGCGCTGATCGACCGCAGCGGCGGGCTCAGCTCTTCGCTGCGTGAGAAGCTCGCCGGACGGGGCTGGCGCGAGATCGTGGCCGTGCGCGGCGGCATGCTGGGCCCGGGCGGCTGGCTGGCGGAGGGACTGCCGGTGGTGGCTTATCCGTGAGGCCCCGTCATGCTCGGGCTTGACCCGAGCATCTCAGGCCGCGTGCGAACCAGTGCCTTTTTCCGCCTGAGATTCTCGGGTCTCCGCTGCGCTTCGCCCGAGAATGACGCGTGCGGCTCAGTCGCCGCTCCGGTCCTTCAGCAAATCCGGCCGCCGCTCACGCGTAATCCGCTCCGCCTCCGCCCGCCTCCACCGGGCGATGCGGGCATGGTCGCCCGAGAGTAGCGCCTCGGGCAGGCCCCGCCCCTCCCATTCGCGCGGACGGGTGTAGTGCGGATATTCGAGCAGGCCGTTCTCGAAGCTCTCGTCCTCGCCCGAAAGCTCCTTGCCCATCACGCCGGGGATCAGCCGCACGCAGGCGTCGAGCAGGACCAGCGCCGCCATCTCGCCGCCCGACAGGATGTAATCGCCGATCGAGACCTCGATCAGCCCGCGCCCCTCGATCACCCGCTCGTCGACGCCCTCGAAGCGCCCGCAGACGATGACGACACCCTCGCCTGAAACCCAGTCGCGCACCTGGCGCTGAGACAGCGGCGCCCCGCGCGGCGACATCAGCAGGCGTGGGCGCGTATCCTGCGCCGGCACGGCGGCATCGATCGCGGCGCCCAGCACGTCGCAGCGCAGCACCATGCCCGCCCCGCCGCCGGCCGGATTGTCGTCGACATTGCGGTGGCGCCCGATGCCGTGGTCGCGGATCTGATGCGTTTCCAGCGACCAGAGCCCCCGGCGCAAAGCCTCGCCCGCCAGCGAGAAGCCGAGCGGACCGGGAAACATCTCCGGGTAGAGGGTGAGGATGGAGGCGCGGAACGGCATGCGGGAACCTTACCGGACGAGAACTGAAAACGCGTCGTCATTCCGGGCGAAGCGCAGCGAAGACCCGGGATCCATGCCTGAACCGTTCCGGAATGGATCCCGGATCGGCGCGGCTTTCGCCGCTTGTCCGGGATGACGCCGTGTTCCTCGATACGATCGCTCCTAAGAGAAGCGCAGCGCCGGCAGCCCTTCCAGCGCCGTGAAATCGGTCGCGCTGGCGACGACGTTGTCGAAGCCGGAGAAGGCATCCGCGCCGAGCATGGTCAGGATCGCGACCGCCCGCATGCCGGCGCGCCGAGCGGCCTCGATGCCGTTGGGCGCATCCTCGAAGACGATGCAGTCCTCGGGCGCGACCGCCATCCGCTCGGCGGCGCCCAGGAACAGGTCGGGATTAGGCTTGCCGCGAAAGCCCTGGCTCGGCGCGATGATCGTCGCGAAGCGCGAACGCAGCCCCAGCGTGTCGATCACCACCTCGATATTGCCCGGAGGCGCCGCCGAGGCCACCGCCATCGGGATGCCCGCCGCATCGGCGCGGGCCATCAGGGTGAGCAGGCCCGGCAGGGCGGCGACATGGGGCCGGTACGCCTCGCGGTAGAACAGCTCCTTGTCATGGCCGAGACGGGTGATCTCGTCGGGGCCGGCTGCGGGAAAGAGCGGCCGCAGGATCTCGTCGGAGGCCATGCCGGCCGTGCGATGGAAGAATTCATCGGCGTCGAAAGGCAGGCCATGGGC
The DNA here is from genome assembly GCF_001298265.1 of Allobosea vaviloviae. Taxonomy (GTDB): domain Bacteria; phylum Pseudomonadota; class Alphaproteobacteria; order Rhizobiales; family Beijerinckiaceae; genus Allobosea; species Allobosea vaviloviae_B. The sequence continues at coordinate 190,055 of NZ_LGSZ01000052.1, forward strand.
CGCGAGCAGCTTGCCCCAAGCCGCCTCATGATAGCGCATATTGTCGACGATGGTGCCGTCCATGTCGAAGATCAGGGCGCGGGCGGGCACCTCGCGCGCAAGCGTCTCATTCGTCATCGTCGGCCTCGAAAAGCCCCTCGGGCGGAACCGCCTCGATCCGCCGGGCAGCGATGTCGATGCGCGGCGCGAACGCCTTGGTGAAGGGCATCAGGACGGACCGCCCATCGGGCGTCTCGATCTCGAGCAGGTCGCCGGCACCGTAATTGGCGACGACCGTGACGGTTCCCAGCGTCGCGCCGTCCGGACCGACGACGGCACAGCCGATCAGATCCGCCTGCAGGAATTCGTCCTCGTCGTCGGGCGCAGGGATTTTGTCGCGCGCGACGTAGAGCTGCACGCCGTTGAGGCTTTCGGCCGCCTCGCGGCTGGTGATGCCCTTGAGACGGGCGACCACGACCTCCTTGGCCGGCCGGATCTCGGCGATCTCGAAGCGCCGCCCCTTGTCGTCGGACAACGGCCCGTAGTCGGCGATCGCCAGCGGATCGCCGGTGAAGGCCTTGATGCGGACCTCACCCTTGATGCCATGCGCGGCGCCGATGACGCCGAGCAGGACGAGCTTGTCGTCGCTCATCGAGAACACACAGGGCGCGCGACGCTGCTCCCTCCCCCCGCTTGCGGGGGGGAGGGCTGGGGTGGGGGGCAGTGCCGCTCGGCGCCACGACCGAGGTTCGTGCACTGGCTTTGCGCCCCCCCATCCCTAACCCTTCCCCACCGCGAGCGGGGGGAAGGGGACCGGGCGCGCCCCGTCACTCTCACGCCTCGGCTTCAGCCGGGGCGGCGCTCTTGGCGGCGTTCTTCTCGGCGCGCTCCTTGGCCTTCTCGCCGGGAACAGCCTTGTTGGGGTTGTTGCGAGCGGGGCGCTTGGCGATGCCGGCGGCGTCGAGGAAGCGCAGCACGCGGTCGGTCGGCTGGGCGCCCTTGGCGAGCCACTCCTTGGCCTTCTCGAGATCGAGAACGACGCGGTCGGGCGAATCCTTCGCCTTCATCGGATCATAGGAGCCGATCTTCTCGATGAAGCGGCCGTCGCGCGGCGAGCGGGCATCGGCAACGACGATGCGGTAGTAAGGGCGCTTCTTGGCGCCGCCACGGGTCAGGCGGATCTTGAGGGACATTCTCGTTCTTCCTTTTAAGCGTCGTTTTCGGTTTTCACTGTGGCGATCGCCGCATGCAGCTCCGCCTCTCCTTGCATCGGCGTCGACTTGAAAACCTCGAAGTCCACGCTTCCGTCTTCACAGACATCGATCTCCCACCTCTCGCCGGGAGGATTCGCCACGATCGAAATCGCGTCGTCCCGGTAGATCGTGGGCGAGTGATCGATACCCGCATCTTCCAAGGCCTGCTGGATCGACCAGATCTTGGCCAGCATCTCGGCGGCGCTGAAACTCATGATGTTGCTCATGCCTTGTTGTCGTCGACCAACTGGTCGATGGCCGCCCAGGGATCGTCCTTCATGCCGGTCGAGGTGAAGATCTCCAGGTCGATCGAACCGTCCTCCAGGACATCGATCTCCCAGTATTCGCCCGGCGCATGCACGAAGAACGAGAAGGCGTCGTCGCGATAGGACGACGTCTCATAGGACAGGTTGGCGTCGTCGAGACGCGCCTTGACCTGCTTGAACACGTCGAACATGCCGACGCGCATTTCAGTGGGCTTGGTCACTTCTTCTTGCCTCCGAAGGGGTTGGTTCCCCCCAGCCCAGGCAATCCCCGACCCGGCATCCCGCCGAGACCGGGCAGTTTCGGCATCATGCCGGCAGGCGGCGTGACACCCTTGGGCAGGCCCGGAAAGCCGCCAGGCGGCATGCCCGGCAGGCCGCCGCCCGCACCCATCTGCTTCTGCAGTTCGGCGAGTTGCGCCGGATCCATCTTCGAGGGGTCGGGCATGCCGGCCGGCAGGCCACCGCCGCCGAGACCGAACATCGAGCCGAGCTTGCCGAGCATGCCGCCCTTCTGCTTGGCCATGGTCTTCATCATGTCGGCCATGCCGCGATGCATCTTGAGCAGCTTGTTGATCTGCTCGGCAGAGGTGCCCGAGCCAGCCGCGATGCGCTTCTTGCGGCTGTTCTTGAGCAGGTCGGGATTCCGGCGCTCGGCCGGCGTCATCGAGTCGATCGCGGCGATCATGGTCTTGAACATCTTGTCGCCGACGCCGGAGCTGGCGAGCTGGGCCTGCGCCTGCTTCATGCCGGGCAGCATGCCCATCACGCCGCCAAGGCCGCCCATCTTCTCCATCTGCTGCAGCTGCATGCGCATGTCCGACAGGTCGAACTGGCCTTTGGCCATGCGTTGCGTCGCGGCCTGCGCCTGCTCGGCATCGATCGTCTGCGCCGCGCGCTCGACCAGGCCGACAATGTCGCCCATGCCGAGGATGCGGTTGGCGACGCGCGAGGGATGAAAATCCTCGAGCGCGTCGACCTTTTCGCCGGTGCCGACGAGCTTGATCGGCTTGCCGGTGACGGCGCGCATCGACAAGGCCGCGCCGCCGCGCCCGTCGCCGTCCATGCGGGTCAGGACGATGCCGGTCAGCCCGACGCGAGCGTCGAAGGCGCGCGCCGTGTTGACCGCGTCCTGGCCGGTCAGCGCGTCAGCGACGAGCAGCACCTCATGGGGATTCGTCGCCGCCTTCACCTCGGCGACCTCGGCCATCAGCGTGTCGTCGAGCGTGACGCGGCCGGCGGTGTCGAGCATGACGACGTCGAAGCCGCCGAGCCTGGCGGCCTCGACCGCGCGGCGCGCGATCTGCACGGCGGACTGGCCGGCCACGATCGGCAGCGTCTCGACGCCGACCTGCTTGCCGAGGATGGCGAGCTGCTCCATCGCGGCAGGACGCCGCGTATCGAGCGAGGCCATCAGGACGCGCTTCTTGTCACGCGTGGTCAGGCGCTTGGCGATCTTCGCCGTCGACGTGGTCTTGCCCGAGCCCTGCAAGCCGACCATCAGGATCGGCACCGGCGGCACCGCGTCGAAGGTGATGCCCTCGCCATCGCCGCCGAGCATGTCGATCAGCGCGTCGTTGACGATCTTGATGACCTGCTGGCCGGGCGTGATCGACTTCAGCACCTCGGCGCCGACGGCCCGCTCGCGGACCTTGTCGGTGAAGGAGCGCACGACCTCGAGCGCGACATCGGCCTCGAGCAGCGCCTTGCGCACCTCGCGCAGCGCGGCGTTGACGTCCTCCTCGGTCAGCGAACCCCTGCGGGTCAGCCCCGAGAGGATGCCTGATAGCCTGTCGCTGAGAGTGCCGAACATGCGGACCTGCTTGCTTGCCTACAGGGGCCGGCAAAGCGAAGCCTCATCGCCAAACGGTTTCGCGCCCGAGGGCGCAGTCGCGCTGTCGGGCGTTGACCTCCGGGCTCATCATCTGGGGGGTGATGTGATCCGAAAACCGCAAAAAGCGCTTTTCGGCATCGTTCCCAGCGCGCTTGCGCGGCCCGGTCGGCTGATGCGGTCTCGACGATGTCGGCGAAACGGATGGCCGGGTTAAAGCCGAAGAATGGGGGATAAGTCAAGGTTGCGGCCCGAAAGCCCGCAGAACCGGTCGGCGGAATGCCCAAGACTTGAGCCAATCGAGGGCTCCGCTATACACGACGCCCCTGTCCAAACGGAGATCGAAGATGACCACGAGAGCCATCAAGACCAGCGTCCTTGGGATCTGCACCGTCCTTCTCGGTGTGTCGCAGGCCGCCGCGCAGGCCTGCCCCGGGAACTTCAAGGCCGACGGCGTGCCGATGGTCACAGGCATCACCTATCGCAGCTGGGACCTGATCAAGGGCAAGGCACCGGCCGCCGTCCTGAAGAATCTCGCCGCCGCCGTCGCGGCCGAAGGCTTCGCCGGCATCCGCGTCGAAAACGCCACCAGCTCCGTTGCCGCGATCCAGGAGACCAGCGGCTCGGGCCGGCCGCAGACCCTGCGCGTCACCGCCCGCCAAAGTGGCCCTGCGACCCGCGTCGATGCGGTTTTTGTCGTGCAGGCCGGGCAGATCGCGCCGGAGGGCTATGTTCGCGACGCGCTCTGCCGCGTCATCGCCGGCGGCCGCGGCTGAGGGGGGCGCGCCCGCGGCTGAGGACAGCGACCGCGTCGCAAAACCGCCCGGAACCTCCGGCACATCGTCAGCCCCTCCCACGAAAGGCGACGATGACCCCGCTGATTCCCCGCCTGGCCGGGCTCGCCCTCGCCCTTCTCGCCGCCGGCTGCGCTGGCGAACCGCGTCGCACGACGCCGCTCGACTCGCGCGCCGCGGAGCGCCTCGCCGCCGTCAGCCTCGATCCCGCCGAGGCCGGCCGCATCTTCAACGCCTATCGGTCGAGCCAGGGCCTGGGCCCGGTCAGGCTCGATCCCGTCCTGACCGCAATGGCCCAGCGTCAGGCCGATGCGATGGCGAAGGCCAACTTGCTCTCGCACGACGCCGGCGGCAGCTTCGCCTCCCGCGTCCATGCCGCCGGGCTCGATGCAGCGCGTGCGGCCGAAAATCTCGGCGGCGGTTACTATTCCACTCAAGAAGCCTTCACCGGCTGGCGCGCCTCAGCGGGCCACGACGCCAACCTGCGGATGAAGGAGGCGACGCGCTTCGGCATCGCGCTCGCGAAGGACCCGCAGACGCAATACCGCGCCTGGTGGGCGCTGGTGGTCGCGGGCGAGCCGGAGACGCGTGTGGAGATGTCGGCGGGACCGGTCGGCTGGTTCGGCTCTAACCGGCCACCGCGCTGAAACGACAGTCCCCGCATGACGAAGGCCTTTACAAACCCGCTGCCATGGGGATGGCTCGCCCCGTCCATCCCGGAGCCAGCCATGACCTTCGAAACCTGGGCGGCCTTCGCCGCCGCCACCGCCGTCCTCCTGGTTATTCCCGGCCCGACGATCCTGCTCGTCGTCTCCTATGCGCTCGGCCAGGGCTGGCGCACGGCGCTGCCCACCGCGGCCGGCGTCGCGCTGGGTGATTTCACCGCGATGACGCTGTCGATACTGGGCGTCGGGGCCTTGCTGGCAACCTCGGCGACGGTCTTCACGGCGCTGAAATGGGTCGGCGCGACCTATCTGATCTGGCTCGGCATCAAGCTGTTCCGGGCCGGCGGCACGCTCGATGCCAAGCCGCGCGAGGATGCCGTTTCGTCCCTGAAGATGCTCGTCCATGCCTGGCTGGTGACGGCGCTGAACCCCAAGAGCATCACCTTCTTCGTCGCTTTCCTGCCGCAGTTCCTCGATCCGAAGGCCGATTTCTGGACGCAGATGCTGATCTTCGAGGCGACCTTCGTGACGCTCGCCGCTGCAAACGCCTTCGGCTACGCGCTGGTGGCCTCGCGTGCCCGCGCGGTCGTCACCAACCCCCGCGCGATCGGCCTGTTCAACAAGGCCGGCGGCACGCTCCTGATCGGAGCGGGAATCGCGACCGTCGCGGTTCGCTCGGGGCAGGGCTGAGCACGGCACGCCCCCCTCAATTCGTCCCCCGCGCATTCAGCCGGGCCTGGAACCAGCGCAGCGCCATGCCGGCCCATTCCTTCGGCACGTCGTCATGGTCTGAGGGGTGCAGTGCCAGCGACAATTCCCGCCGGCTGTTGCAGGCACTCCAGCTCCGGCGCCAGAATACCGCATCGGTCTGGAAGCTGTCGGGTCTCAACCCGTTGCAGCCATCGACCCGGCGCCAGAGCTGAAGCCCCTCGAAGATGTCGCCCTGCTCGAGTTCGCCTCCGCGCAGGGGGCGTCCTTCCAGCGGCACGGTGCGGTCGCGCCAGCCATGGGTCTGGAGCAGGTCGACCGGCCCGGCGCAGACCGTCGGATGCGGCCGCCAGAAGCCGCCGGCGATCGGCGCATAGGCCGCCCCGAGCCCCGGATCCTTGCAGGCAAGATACCAGACCAGCGACGCGCCGATCGAGAAGCCCGAGACCAGTACGCGCTTGCGGTCGATCGAAAAACGTTTGGCCGCGTCATCGAGCACCTCATGGGCGAAGGCGAGTTCGTCGCGCTGCCGCGGGCCTTCGGGCCGGAACGACCAACCGGTGCCGAACGCATTGCCCGGCCGCATCAATCCATTAGCGCCGAGCACGACATAGCCGGCCTCGACGAAGGGCCTCAGATACGAGCTGGTTTCGAGCACGCTGCTGCCGAGCCCGCCCGCGCCATGGAAGAACAACACGGCCGGGCGCGTCCCGCCGGCGGCCGGGGCCTCGGCCGGCAACGCCGCGTGATAGCTCCCGAGCGGCGTCGCGCAGGCATTCGCGGCATCGCCGCAGGGTTCTGCTGCCGGAGCCGAAATGGGGAGGATCGCGGCTGCCAGCAGCACCGCCAGTCTCTGCTTCATCAGGGGTGACTTTCACGAGGCCGCGACCGACTATGCCGGCGACCGGTCCGCGCGATCAACCGCCCCTTGACGCATCGTGAACGGATACCACCTGCACAAGCATGAACCGTCGCAAGCTCCTGGCCCTGCTCGGCCTGCCCGCCCTTTTCGCCTCCGGCGCCGCCTGGGCCTCCCTCACCCGCTCGCGCAACCCCTATTATCAGGGGCCGGTTGCCGAGAATTTCGACGGCCTGCGCTTCACAGATGGGCGCACCGTGACCAAGGGCCTGCTCGACGTGCTAAAGTGGCAGACCGCCAAGCGAGACCGCGAGGCCTTTCCGGCGCGATATCCCGCGCCACCGCAGGACAGGCCGCCGGCCCGCGTCGATGGCCTCCGCATCGTCCATTTGGGCCATGCCTCGTTCCTCTATCAGGTCGCGGGGCTCAACCTGCTGATCGACCCGGTCTATTCGCAGCGTGCGAGCCCGCTCTCCTTCATTGGCCCCAAGCGCGTCAATGAGCCCGGCGTCGCCTTTGCGGAGCTGCCCCGCATCGACGCCGTCTTGATCACCCACAACCATTACGACCATCTCGACATCGAGACACTGGCGCGCCTGCACGCCCGCGACCAACCGCGCATGATCATGCCGCTCGGCAACGACACGATCATCCGCGCCCGCATCCCTGACGCCCGCGCCGAGGCGCATGACTGGTCGGCCCGCCTCGCGCTGTCGGATTCCGTCGCGTTGACTCTGGTGCCGAGCTACCACTGGTCGGCGCGCGGCGCCTTCGACCGGCGCATGGCGCTGTGGTGCTCTTATGTCGTGGAGGCGGCCGGCACGAAGATTTTCCACATAGGCGACACCGGCTATCACGACGGCTCGCTCTATGAGCGGCTCGGCGCCGAACACGGACCGTTCCGGCTCGCCGTGCTGCCGATCGGCGCCTATGAGCCGCGCTGGTTCATGTCGGACAACCACATGAACCCGGACGAGGCGGTGAAGGTGATGCTGGCGTTGAAGGCCGAGCAGGCGCTCGGCCACCACTGGGGCACGTTCCAGCTCACCGACGAGGGCATCGATCGCCCGCCGGCGGCGCTCACAGCGGCCCTGGCGCAGGCCGGCCTGCCGGAAGAGCGCTTCAAGCCGATGCGCCCGGGGCTAAGCTGGAGTGCCTGAAGCAGGCTGCTCTATCTTGGCTGGACGTAGACGTTGATCTCGAGATTGGGATCGGCCGGATCGCTGAGATCGCCGACATACTCTTCGAGGAAGGCATCCTTCACGGTGATGCTCTTGGCCTCGAGATAAGCCGTGATCGTCTCATAGGTCGAATCGATGTCGTCATAGGGCGCGACATGGACGAAGCGCAGCGACGGCCCTGCAGGCGAAAGCCCGGGGCGGACGCCGCTGCCGAAGCTCGAGCTCCGGTCTCCGGCCGGGCCTTGGCCCACCGGCAGCATCGCCTCGTAGCGGAAACCGTTGTCGTCCGTCTCGATGAACAGCGTCAGCGGCCGCCCAGCGATCGGCAGCTGAGCCTTCTCCGCTTCCTGCCGCAGGATACGGAAGCTCTCGTTCAGGCGCTTGAACCCTTCGTTCCAGCTCGACTGGCCCGACAACATCAGCACCGGCTTGGCGACGAGCAGCACCTGATCGACATCGCTGGGATCGCCGCGCTTGCCTGCGAGAGTCTCGTTGGCATTGGTCGTCCCCGTCTGCTGCTGCAGGTTCGGCGGCTGAACTGGCTGAATCGCTCCCGGCGGCGGCAGGGTCGGCGGCGGCTGCACGGGTTGCGGCTCCAGCGGAACCTGCGGGGTCGGAGCAGGCTGAACCGGCTCGGGCGTCACCGGCCTGGGCGGAGCTGGGGCGGGCTGGACGGGCTGTGGGCCCGGCGCGGGCTCCGGAACCGCAGCTGGCGGGGCAGGAACCGGCGGCGCCGGCTGAGCCTGCACAGGAACGGCGGCTCCCGGCGGCGGCGCCAGCGGCGCGGATTCGACGGCCGTGGGCGGGGCGACACGTGTCTGCGCCATGGCCGCCAGGGCCGTGCCCAGCAACGCGGCAAGCGCCGCACCAGCGATCAAGGAATGCCGCATCGTCACTGTCCTGTCCAATGAAGCCGAATCACGCCCTTGCGGCGCAACATAGAATGCCCACCTAGGCCGAGGAACGACGCTAAGGGTGGCTTTTTCACGTCGCCTCCGTCATAGAGCCGCACTTCATGGGATGCATGTGACAGAATGAACGCCCTGGCCCATCGCCGGTTCCTCAAGATGAACGGTCTCGGCAACCAGATCACCGTGCTCGACCTGCGGGGCACGAAGCTGCGGGTCGGCGAAAGCGATGCGCGCGCCATCGCCGCCGAGCCCCGCGCCCGCTTCGACCAGCTCATGGTCCTGCACGACGCGAAAACTCCCGGAACCGATGCGTTCGTCCGGATCTACAACACCGATGGCTCCGAAGCCGGCGCCTGTGGCAACGGCACGCGCTGCGTCGCCTGGGCCATGCTGGCCGATCCCATGATGGGTGATGCGTCCAAGACGGTTCTGACCCTGCAGACCAAGGCGGGGCTGCTACCGGCCCGGCGCGACAGCGATCTCGTCTTTACCGTCGACATGGGCGCGCCCAGGCTGGCCTGGGACGAGATCCCGCTGGCCGAGCCGTTCCACGACACGGCCCATTTCGAGCTCCAGATCGGCCCGATCGACGATCCCATCCTGCACACGCCCTGCGCCGTCAATATGGGCAATCCGCACGCCGTCTTCTTCGTCGACGACCCCTACCGCTTCAATCTCGCGCAGATCGGCCCGCTGCTCGAAAACCACCCGATCTTCCCCGACCGCGCCAATATCGAGCTCGCCGCCGTGACCGCGCCCGACCATATCGTGCTGCGTGTCTGGGAGCGCGGCGCCGGCATCACCCAGGCCTGTGGTTCGGGTGCCTGTGCGGCGCTCGTCGCGGCCGTCCGCCGCGAATTGTCGGCGCGCAAGGCCGTGGTCAGCCTGCCCGGCGGAGACCTCACCATCGAGTGGCGCGAAAGCGACGACCATGTCCTGATGACCGGCCCGGTCGAATTCGAATGGGAAGGCACGCTGGCACCCGAGCTGTTCGAGACCGCCGCCCGATGACCCTGGAGGTGGTCACCTTCGGCTGCCGCCTCAACATCGTCGAGGGCGAGGCGATCAGCCGTCATGCGCAGGCCGCCGGCATCGCCGACATGGCCATCGTCAACGCCTGCGCTGTGACCGCCGAGGCGACGCGGCAGGCACGCCAGGCGATCCGCCGGCTCCGGCGCGACCGACCGGACCGGCCTGTCATCGTCACCGGCTGCGCCGCGCAGATCGAGCCGGAGCGCTTCGCGCAGATGCCCGAGACGGCCCGTATCATCGGCAATGCCGAGAAGATGCAGGCCGCGACCTGGGCGGCGCTCGCCCGCTCGAACAGCCTCGCCGCCGCAACCGACGGGCCCGCCTCCGACAAGATCGCCGTCGGCGACATCATGAGCCAGACCATGCTGGGAGCCGCCCCGAGCGGGCGCTCGGCCAGGCAGACGCGCGGCTTCGTCCAGGTCCAGAATGGCTGCGACCATCGCTGCACCTTCTGCGTCATCCCCTTCGGGCGCGGCAATTCGCGCTCGCGGCCCATCGACGGCGTGGTGGCGCAATGCCGGGCGCTGCTGGAGGCCGGAACGCGCGAGGTGGTGCTGACCGGCGTCGATCTGACGAGCTACGGCCGCGACCTCCAAAGCCCTGACGGCAAAGAGGCGCCGACGCTCGGCCTGCTGGTGCGCGCCATCCTGCGCGCGCTGCCCGAGCTGCCGCGCCTGCGCCTGTCCTCGATCGACGCCGTCGAGGTCGATGACGATCTGCGCGAGGCGATCGCGGGCGAAAGCCGGCTGATGCCGCACCTGCATCTGTCGCTGCAGGCCGGCGACGATCTCATCCTCAAGCGCATGAAGCGCCGCCATGGCCGCGACGACGCGATCCGCTTCTGCGCGGAGATGCGGGCCTTGCGGCCCGATATCGCCTTCGGCGCCGATCTGATCGCCGGCTTCCCGACCGAGGACGAGGCGATGTTCCGGCGTTCGCTCGACCTCATCGCCGAATGCGGGCTGAGCTTCGTCCACGTCTTCCCCTATTCGGCCCGTCCCGGCACGCCGGCCGCGCGCATGCCGCAGCTTCAGGGCGATATCGTCTCCGAACGGGCGACACGGCTGCGCGCAGCAGCGACGGCCGCCCATGCAGCCCATCTCGACGCACGCCTTGGCAAGCCGCTGAGCGTGCTGACCGAACGCGGCAACACCGGCCGCGCCGAGGATTTCACGCTGGTGCGCTTCGGGCAGCACATCGCGGCCGGCGAGATCGTCGAAGTCCTGGCGGGAACGGCCGATCAGCGGGCGCTGCTGGCGGCTTGAGGCCCCTCAAACCAGCCTGACGAGATCCGAATAGGCCTGCAGTTTGCTGTCCGCAGTCAAAAAGATCGCGGGTTCCGCCATGGCCTGGGCCACAAGAAGGCGATCGAAAGGGTCGCCATGATGCTGCGGAAGATCGCGAACGGCGATTGCAACCCGCGACGTGACAGGTGCTTCGATGAAGCCGGCCGCGCCCATCAGGTCCAGAAGTCGGTTTGGCTCGATCTGGAAATCCTGCCGCCTCAGCGCAGCCTTGATCGCGATCTCCCAGATGCTGGCAGCGCTGAAAAGAATGACGTTATCGGCATCCTGTATCTGCTCTTGAGCAGAAAGGCTCAAACGCTCGGGCGTGTAGAACGACCAGAGCAAGACGTGGGTATCGAGAAGAATCCGCATCAGCCCCCCAGAAACGACTTCAGAACGTCGTCGGGCAGGGGCGCATCGAAATCTTCGGGAATTTTGCATTGCCCCGCCAGGAGGCCGAGTTGACGCTTTGGACGGACCGGCTCCAACGGGACAAGGCGCGCCATCGGCTTGCCGTGCTTTGCGATGATGACCTCGCCGCCGGCGGCGACATCGTCGACGAGACGAGACAGATGGGTTTTTGCAGCGTGAATGTTCACCGTCTTCATCGCCGCCTCCTTGGATACAAACTAACTTAGTTCATCAGCCACCGCACGCAAGGACTCCGGCTAACGGGGCCGAAGCTTCAATCCACTCGCGCCGCGCCGTTCACCCTCTGCACCTGATTGTTGCAGTACCCGCGCGGGTTCCACGCCATCTCCAGCGGCTGAGCATGGCCTTCGACATTGCGCGCCTGCGCCAGCACGGCCAGAGGTCCAGGGCTGTCGATCGCGACATCGGCTGTAAAGTGCCGCCAGGCGAAAGGCCCCTCGCCTTCCTCCAGAACGGCCTCGCGCCAGGTCGCGCCGCCGTCGCAGGAGACGCACACGCCCGCGAGCGCAACCGCCCCGCTCCAGGCGAAGCCGAAGACGCGCAGAACGCCGCCGACAGGAACCGTGAACCCATGCACGGGAGCCGTGATCAGCGATTTCACCGGCATGTCGGTGATCACCGCAAACAGGCTCTCGTCGAGGGGCTCGCCCGGGCGCACGGCCTGTATCGGCATGCGGTAGTCGGTGCCGCGCATCTTCGCGCCGTCATGCTCGCACGGACGCAGCGCGATGCGGTCGAGCCATTTCTGCCAGGCCGAGCCCGGAAAGCCCGGCGCGACGATCCGGAGCGGCCCGCCGTGCAGGCGCGGCAGCGGCTCGTCGTTCATCGCAAAGGCGATCAGCGTCTCAGGCGCCAGCGCCTTGGCGATCGGCAAGCCACGCGACAGCGCCGGCCGCGACGGGTCGGCGATCAGCCGGTCGGGCGCATGATGCCCGGTATAAACGGCGCTCTCGCGCACACCCGCATGCTCCAGCACATCTTTCAGCCGCACGCCGGTCCAGCGCGCGCAGCCGACCGCGCCGAGGCGCCAGGGCAGGCCGTCGGTCGCCGGCGAAAATTGCGAGCGGCCATTGCCGGCGCATTCGAGCACCGCCGTCAGCGTGACCGTCTCGAAGCGCTCGCGCAGCGCGGCAACCGTCCAGACGGCAGGCCGCTCGACCTCCCCGTCGATGGTCAGCGTCCAGTCGCGGCCAGGCTCCACCTCCGGCACATCGCCGTTGTTGCGAATGAAGAAGGCATCGACCGCCGTGATCGGCTCGCAGAGCAGGTCGAGCGGCGGTTCGGCATTCAGCGCGGCGTCGTCATGGACGAAGAGCCCCGGCTTGAGACGGCGCAGCAGCGGCAGTTCGATCAGCGGGCGAGGCAAACAGGCACTTCTCCGGTGGCGCAGGCGGGCGCGCACCGGAAGGGCCGGAGCGCGATCACCTCGGCGAGTCTAGCCGAGCCGGGAGGCGAAGGCGATGGCAGCCACGCATCACCTCCGCTAGGCCTTGCTCGCGACCTCCTCGCGCAGCGCGCGCCGCAGCACCTTGCCGACATTGGTCTTCGGCAGGCTCTCGCGGAAGAAGATCTGCTTGGGCACCTTGTAGCCGGTCAGGCTCTCCTTGCAGAACAGGCGCAGCTCGTCGGCCGTGAGCGTATCGTCCTTGCGGACGACGAAAGCCGTCACCGCCTCGCCGGAATGCTCATCGGGCAGGCCGATCACCGCCGATTCGAGCACGCCCGGATGCATCGCAATGACGTCCTCGACCTCGTTGGGATAGACGTTGAAGCCAGACACCAGGACCATGTCCTTCATCCGGTCGACGATGCGCAGCTGCCCGTCCAGCTCCAGGACGCCGATGTCGCCGCTGCGGAAATAGCCGTCCGGAGTCATCACCTTGGCGGTCTCGTCCGGCCTGTTCCAGTAGCCGGCCATGACTTGCGGGCCACGGATGCAGATTTCACCGGCCTCGCCGACGGCCAGATCGTTGCCCTCGGCATCGCGGATGGCGATGTCGGTCGAAGGCAGCGGGAAGCCGACCGTGCCGCTGAACTCGGAGATGTCGGGCCGGTTGATCGACGCGACCGGCGAGGTTTCCGACAGGCCGTAGCCCTCGATGATCGGCCGGCCCGTGACCTGCCTCCAGTGCTTCGCGACGGCGGCCTGCGTCGCCATGCCGCCGGAAACAGCAAAGCGCAGCTCGTCGAAATTGACCTGGGCGAATTCGGGATGGTTCGCCAGCGCGTTGTAGAGCGTGTTGACGCCGGAGATCAGCGTGAAGCGGCTCGCCTTCAGCGTCTTGACGAAACCGGAGATGTCACGCGGATTGGCGATCAGCAGCCCCTTGGCACCGATGCGCAGCATGAACATGCAGCAGCAGGTCAGCGCGAAGATGTGGTAGAGCGGCAGCGCCGTCACCATGACGTGCTGGTAGTCGCTGCGCCCCAACGGCGGCTCCAGCGCCCAGCCGAGCCAAAGCCCGCATTGCTCGACATTGGAGGCGACGTTGCGATGCGTCAGCGTCGCGCCCTTGGCGATGCCGGTCGTGCCGCCGGTGTATTGCAGGAAGGCGACATCGTCGGGCGTCACCGTGACGGGCAGCATCTCGTCCGGCCCGGCCAGGATCGTCGCCAGCGGGACGGAACCCGGCAGGTCGAAGGGCTTCACCACCTTCTTGATCCGGCGCGCGACGAAATTGACGATATGCCCCTTGAAGCCCATCAGGTCGCCCGCCGTCGCGACGATGATGGTCTCGAGCTTCAGATGCGGCTTCGCCTCCTCGACCACATGGGCGAAGTTCTCGATCACGACCAGGACACGGGCGCCGGAATCGTTGAGCTGGTGGGTGAGCTCGCGGGCCGTGTAGAGCGGATTGACGTTGACGACCGTGAAGCCGCCCAGCAGCGCGCCGAAGATCGCCGCCGGATAGGCCAGGATGTTCGGCATCATCAGCGCGATGCGGTCACCCTTCTGGCAGCCGGAAGCCTGGAGCCAGGCGGCGAACGCCCGCGCCGCCGCGCCCGTCTGCGCGAAGCTGATCGACTTGCCGAAGCTCTCGAAGGCCGGCCGCTCGGCATAGGTCGCGCAAGCGCCGGCGATCAGCTCGGCCAGCGTTCCCGGTTCGCCGATCCGCGGCGGAACCGCCGGTGGGTAATGGGCCAGCCAGGGCCGAGCGTCGTGCGTCGCCTGCAGGGCGCTGCTCGCAGTCATGGTCGTCCTCCCCTTTTCGCCCGGCTTTCGACCCTGTGGCGGGGTCAGCCGGTGCATTTTCATCGGGCTACACTGCGGAACCGCGGCGGCGGGCGCAAGCGTCCGCCCATCTTATCCTCCTAAAGGTTCATATGTGAACTTATTTTATCCACCCCCGTCGACGCGGCTGGCGCGAGCATGGGCATGAGCGAGGCCACCGCATCGGCCGGCTTGCCCGAGCGAAAAAGCCGCGGGGCACCCCTCCCCACAAGGGGGAGGGATTCCAGCGCCTTTGCGCGTCATGCTCGGGCTTGACCCGAGCATCTCGAGACAAGAGGGCTCTGGTGCCTCCGCCTCATCCGGCCTGAGATTCTCGGGTCAAGCCCGAGAATGACGGCCAGCCGAAATCCCCGCCCGCGTTTCCGCGTCGGTCGATGATGAGGGGCAGCGGAGCGCCGCGAGGCGCGAGGGTATTAAGGCCGCAACCATTGAGCCAGGCTGCGGCGCGGATGGATTGAGCCACCATCCGCACGCCCCGTGGCGCTCCGCTTATCGGCGATTTCAGTCTCCGGGCCGCGCTTATCGGGTCGAAAGCCAGCCTCCGCCGCGAGCCGTTTCGACGCCAGTTCCCCTCATCGGGTTGTCGCGTCTACTCCGGCATGGGACGAAGGCGTGATGCCGCCAACCGTTCCAGCGAGCTCCTCGCACAGGGGCCGTAGTACCCCCAGGGCGGTGCCCCGAAGCCTCCCGGGAGTGGATCGTGCTCCACCCGCAGGCGCCGCCCCCACCCCCACCAACGGCACACCTCCGGATGGCTGCCCCTCGGGGATGAGGTGGGGGGAGGATAGGCGCGGTTGGAGCGGCGGGGATAAGTTTGGTAGTGACGAGATATAGAAGAAAGGCGCTATATCCCGAGTAGTAAGATATTTGTCGCCGTGAACTGGCCTCATTCCCAATCGTAAGGCTCACTGAAGTAAAACTCTCCATCAATGATCTCAAAATGCGTGACCCGGGCCTGCGGCATACTCAATTTGATGAATGCGCGAATCTCGGGCTCCGCCTCTATCGTGGTCTCTTCCGTTTCAGCACCTACGTAGATATCGTCCTCGCGGTCATACATCGCGGACGATCGGTCCTCGTATGAGATCGTTACAGAAACGGGCACGCACACCGTCAGCAATATACTTAATTGAATTTTAGTCGCAGCGATAACGGTGAAATCTAGGATAGTCAGTGGACCGACAACCTCATGATCGACCGCTTCCCCTTCCGCGTAATCGCCCCCGTTATATATCGGGATCAGATCCTGATCTGCAGCGGTAAACCTAGCCAGCAGATCCTTGACCGCGCTTTTTTGAGCCAGCAGGGATGTGGCTTGGTTTACTAGCTTGGGCGACTGTGTCTCCGAAACACTGGCGAGCAAGTCCTCCAACGTCTTCATCGTCAGGAGGCGTTTCTCGTCTTCGACCGCCTCGGCCATCGCCGCGTCTGCCCCGATGACGTATATTCGCTCCTTATTCTTTTCGCACCAGGCCGCTAGCGCCGTCACGACGAACGCATCAGGAAACTCCTTGCTGGTACGCGCGCGAAAAGTTGACTCGCCTGCGAAATATTTCCTGAAAACCTCTACCGAGCCCTCCGCGCTCGCGGAATGAAATTGCGGATGAAGGGGAAACAGGAACTCCGCCTCAAACGCATCGAACGCGGCCGTGCCGACCTTTGTGGCATCGAAGTCCGGGATTTCATCGGCAAGCAGCTTAGGAAGGCGACGTCGCCACGGGTGAATGGTCTTCCTAGCCTTGTTGACAGTGGTCGCGACCTCTTGAGCCATCTCGATGACTTGTCGCCGGATTTCGGCCTTAGTGATGTCAGTGTAGTGAAGGATCAGTTCCTTGGCCTTGACCCGCTCCGCAAAAGCTTGAAGCACTCCGTTTTTCGGATTGTGCCCATACTGCCTGTATATCTGCGTGTCCAAAAACACATGATGAGTCGCGAGAGGCTTGGCCTCAATTTGCTTCGACTCAGACTTCGCCTTTTGTGCTTTAGTTTGGGTCAACGCCATCGATCTCCGTTGGGACTTTAGATTAGCCGAGAGCAACGACTTCAGCCAGCCATCCAGCGTCATTCCGAAGCGTCGCGGAGCGGCGAGCCGGCAATGACGGAGGGGTTGGGTGTTACCCCTCACAAATTCCGTCTCTCCCCCCGCAGCGTCGCGAGCCCGATCCCGACCGCGTCGAACCCGCCATCGACCGCCAGCGTCTGGCCGGTGATGTAGCTCGCCTGCGCGCTGCACAGGAAGAAGATCGAGGCAGCCAGTTCCTCCTCCAGCCCATAGCGGGCGAGCGGGATCGCGTCGCGGTAGTCGGCGCGAATTTCGGGTGAGTGGACCGCCTTCGCCATGGCGGTGTCGACCGGGCCGGGCGCGACCGCGTTGACGCGGATGCCGAGCGAGGCGAGTTCGGCCGCCTGCTGCTTGGTGAGATGGGCCAGCGCCGCCTTCGAGGTGCCGTAGGCGACGCGCAGCGTCGAGGCGCGCAGGCCCGAGATCGAGGTGATGTTGACGATCGCGCCGCCGCCACCGTCCGCCATCAGCGGCGCGGCGAGCTGCGTCGTCAGGAACGGCCCGGTCAGGTTGACCGCGAGCACGCGGTTCCATTCGTCGAACGTCGTCTCCAGCAGCGGCTTGAACACCGCCGTGCCGGCATTGTTGACCAGCGCATTGAGCCGCCCGAAGCGCGCGGTGAGCGCGGCGAAGGCGGCCTCCAGCGCGGCGGGATCGGAGACGTCGCAGGGCAGCGCCAGCGTTGCCTCGGGTTTCCCGATCTCGGCAATGGCGGCAGCCAGCGTCACCACATCGATGTCGAGCAGCGCGACCTGCCAGCCCTCGGCGAGGAAGCGCCTGGCGGTGGCAAGCCCGATGCCGCGCGCGGCGCCGGTGACGAGGGCGACCTTGGTGATGTCCTGAGGCATGATTCTAAGACTCGGTGGCTGTCATTCTTGTTGGTGCCAGCCTAAGCATGCGGGACGCGTGGACGCCAAGCGGCGC
This sequence comes from Allobosea vaviloviae, assembly GCF_001298265.1. Taxonomy (GTDB): domain Bacteria; phylum Pseudomonadota; class Alphaproteobacteria; order Rhizobiales; family Beijerinckiaceae; genus Allobosea; species Allobosea vaviloviae_B. The sequence goes on from NZ_LGSZ01000052.1 coordinate 207,467, forward strand.
CTGATCATAAGCGCATTCGCTGGCAAGCGAGGCTCATCCCCTTCCCCCCGCTTGCGGTGGGGAAGGGTTAGGGATGGGGGGCCGCAAAGCCAGAGCCCTGTCCTTGATCGTCGCGCCGAGCGGCACTGGCCCCCCCCCCCCCCCCCCCCCCCCCCCCGGGGGGGGGGGGGGGGGGGGGGCGCCCCGGGCGCGGGGAGGTCGGGGGGGGGGGTGGCGGGGCGGCGCCCCCGCAGGCCCCCCCGCCCGGGCGGCGCCGGGAGGGGGGGGGGGGGGGCC
>NZ_LGSZ01000032.1 GCF_001298265.1 Allobosea vaviloviae
ACGCCCTTCATCCCCCGCCCGCCCGTCTGAAACCAGAACGGACAGTCTCACCGAAACCGGCTCAAGGGGGTCAAAGTTGGACGCCGATCCCCCGCCTCAAGGGGTCAAACTTGCACGCCGAAACACATCCTGCGCGTTCATGCGCGCAATCAGCGCAGGCAGCTCCGGCCCCGCGACATGGTCGCTGATGCCGATCGTGAGTCGCTGCCGTGCTCCGGCAAATGCAGCGAGCGCGCGATCGTGGACCGCCAAGAGCTCACGTGCGTGCTCGAGGAAGGCGGCGCCCTGCGCCGAGAGCTGGACGTAGCGGGGCGTCCGTTCGACCAATCGGCAGCCAAGCCTCTCTTCGAGCCGCTTGAGCTTCAAGCTGACCGCAGCCTGAGTTGTTCGCATGGCGTCAGCTGCGTGTGTAAAGCTGCCCAATTCGGCGATGTGGATGAATGCCTGGACTGCATCCAAGTCGAGAGGGCGATCTATCATTTCCAGGCCTTATCACTGATATCAATTTCCATAGCGTATCAAAATGTCACTCAGGATGTAACGTTGATCCACTTGAAGTAGAAAGGATCTGCGATGCCCCTCGTTCATATCTCGATGCGCACAGGAAAATCGGAGGCCTACCGGCAGTCGATATTCGATAACGTCTACCGTGCAATGCATGAGACGTTCAACGTTCCGGAAGATGACCAGTTCATGACCATTACCGAGCATGACGCTGCCACTTTTCGCTACGGATCATCATATCTCGGCATCCCCCGGAGCGATGATTTGGTGTACATCCAGATCACAGCCAACAACACACGCACGGTGGAGCAGAAGAAAGCGCTTTTCCATCGGATCGCGGAGCTGCTGGGCAAGAACCCTGGAATCCGACCTGAAGACGTGTTCGTGAGCCTCGTCGAGGTCGTGAAAGAGAACTGGTCACTTGGCAACGGCCTCGCGCAGTACGCTTGAGACAATCTGACTGCCATGTTGTCTTCGAGCTGACGCCGGAGCAGTGGCGCAAAGGCATGAGAGCTCGTCCATGGAGCTCGCGATTTGCGTCCACGTCCATGCGAATTCGATTGCGCAACGCTGTGGACAGTTGACGAAGGGTGCGCGGGCGACCTGGGCTCCAAGGCGGAGTCGGAAGGCGGCCGCGCCCGCGCGTCGCATGCCAAACCCAAGGAACTGGGTCGAGGCCGGGAATGGGTTGCCGACCCGTTCCCAGCCTTCGGGAATGAAAGGCAGCGATGGGGCCGCTTTCAGGTTTTTTGCCGGGTCGGTAGGCCTGGGATGGCTCAATCGTCGTTCAACTCGTCCCGCGCCACGCCACGATGATCCGTGAAGCAGGGACCGCCGGTGCAGATGATCTGGATAACTTTGGGCGGGTTGCCGTCGCATTCGGCCTCGTAGCGCAAGGCTCTGCCGATCGGCGGCAACACCTTGAGCTTCGCCTTCACGCACTTCGCATCGAAAAGTGCGCGCTGCAGATCGCCGTCGTCGGCACGAGCGTGGTCGGCAAGCAGTGCCAGGATTGTCAAAACAGCGGCGCTTCCGACTGCGATAGACAGGATCTTTGCTGCGCTCGGCAGGCGCATGGTCGCCTTGTCCCGTGCTGCTTCGCCATCAACGTCGAGCCCGGAGAACTCTGCCGATGCCTGGTCGTTGCGAACGACGTCCCGGGCATTGCCATCGCATAGGATTTCGCAGTGCGCGTCATCGATGCGATCGCCGGTGATGGCGATGATGTCGGCTATCAGACAATAGGCAAGCGCAAGCGACGCGACAGTCGCCAGAAAACTAAGCATTGCGATATATAGTCACTTTGTCTTGGAAAGGCGCACCGGTCTTCGCCGGGCTGCATCGAGCAGCCGGGCACAAAGCGCCAACAGATCAGGGGATCTGGCCGTGTTTAAACGAAAGTGGCCGGAGCAAACGGGGGGGGGCACCCTGCTCCGGCCGATCGTATCGTCGCGTCTCGCTCACGACGCGACGATACAACTCATTCAGTTGCCCTTGGGCAACCTGTTCAGGAAGTCCAGCGAAGCCGACGCGATCTCGTCCAGATGTGTCTCGAGCGCGAAGTGGCCGGCGTCGTAAAGATGCACCTCTGCCTTGGGCAGCTGAGCCATGAAGAACTCGACGCCTTCAAGCCTGAAGAACGGGTCGTTCTTGCCCCACACGATGAGCGTCTTGGGCTGCTTCTGCTTGAGGTACTCTTGCCAGGCAGGGTACTGAGCGACGTTGTCCTGGTAGTTGAACAGCATCTCCACCTGAAGTTCCGCGTTCCCCGGACGATCCAGGTTTGCCTGGTCGTGAGTCCACGCATCCGGCGAGAGCCGCTCTGCGCGCGTCGACCCATGCACGTACTGGAACTTTGTCGTCTCCGGCTTGAGCATGGCCCTGACAGGCGCCTCGGTCTCGCTGTTTCGCTTCTGCCAGAACGGCGCGAACTGCTTGACCACGTCGGGGTTCCAGCCCTCGACGTTCGCCACGGCGTTCTGGATGATCAGCGCCTTGACCTTGTCGGGATGCTTGATGGCAAGCCGGAAGCCGATCGGCCCCCCATAGTCCTGCATGAACACGACATAGGATTTGGCGCCCACGGCGTCGGTGAAGCCATCCACGATATCTGCCAGGGCGGCAAACGTGTACGGGAACTCGCGAAGCGAGGGGGCCGAGCTGTCGCCAAAGCCCGGATAGTCGGGGGCGATGACGCGATAGGTGGAGGCAAGCTGAGGAATCAGGTTGCGGAACATATGCGAAGAGGACGGGAACCCGTGCAGGAGCAGCACGACCGGGCCGTCCTTCGGGCCAGCCTCTCGATACGCGATGTCCAGGCCGTTCACCTTCACGGTTTTCGAGAGAACCTTGACGGCGGTGACGGCCGCCGGCGCGGCGGCGGCTTCGGGAAGCGACATGATGGGAGTTCCTATGATTGCGGCTGCGGCCAGAACGCCACGGCGGGTGGGGTGGGTCATGTGAGAACCTATGTAACCGGTGAAAGACAATTTGAGAGGTATCGCTTGAAATGAAACCTGTAAAGAGATATTTGTGGGGTTACGAAAATGTGATCGTCGCGAACGAGGCCCGACATGTCCGCAGACCGGCGACCGCGCCCAATGGCAGGCAAGGACACTTCACCGAAGGGGGAGGAGTTTAGGGACGGCATGCCATTCATCGGCGGCCGGCTTTGGATCGACCTGCTCAACACGACGCCACTCGATGCCGCTCAGCGGCCGATCGATCTGATCGGCACGCCCGATGGATTTGCGGCATGGATCGCTGCGGCAGGCCTGGAGCTTTCCGCCAAGGCCGACAGCGAAGGCGCACTTCGAGACTTGCGTCGAACGTTGCGGTCGGAATTTGAACTTCTGCGGGCTGGTGGGCCTGTCTCGGACGCGACAATTGCCGATATCAACGCACTCTTGCGTTCCGTTCACGTCTCCCTGAGCCTGACGCGCAGCCAGGAGGGAGTGAAGGTCGTTGAGATGATAGCCGCGGACCCGGTTGGTTATGTCGCGGAGGATTTTTCTCGGTTCGCATGCGATTTCGAACCGGCACGGCTGAAGCATTGCTCCAGTCCGACCTGCTCAATGGTTTTCTATGATGCGGGCAAGAACAATACGCGCCGGTGGTGCACCATGAGCATCTGTGGCAATCGCGATAAAGTTGCCCGATTCAGATCGCGAAAGGCCGCCACCGGTTAGCCAGAATGGCAAACCGGCGGCCTGCAGGCTACTCCAAGTGAGCGAGCGAAGGCTCGTCGGCCACCGAGACATGGATCGGGCAGTCCACGCACGGGTCGCCATCGCACAACCGGCAGATGCGTAGCTTGTGCTCATCATCGCGCGAAACGGCCCGAAGGAGCTTTTCCAGGGCGCGCGTCAACCCAGCCTGATCCTTGGCGCTCAATTGTTCGACGAGCCCGAGAACCACTGTTTCTCGCTCGGCGAGAATGCCATGCCGAGTGCGTTCTCCTGCAGCCGTCAGATATAGGGCAACGGCGCGTCCATCTCTCGAACATTGTCGCCGTTCGACGAGGCCGTCTTCGACCAGTCGGTCGATCAGTCGAACGGAGCCAGGATGGGATAGCGCGAGGAGGCGGCGCAAACCTTCATTCGAAAGGCCGGGTTGGTGACCAAGAGCGACCAGCGCGGCCGGAGACTCGCCTGAACGCCCTGCAATGCGCTCAACGGCGCCTCGCATTTCGTCGTGAAGCGCCAGAACTGCTGCGCCAAGCAGGTTTGCGGTTCTCTTGGGATCGTACATGCGGAGATTATGTATCTCACGCACCTATTTCGCAATGCTGGCGTGAACCTCGAAATTTGGCCCACAGGAGAGAGCGCGCGCCCCACTCTCCCCATCACCAGCGGTCGAGCATGCTCCTGGTTTCCTGACAGGCGGGCCCGATGTCTTTGAATAGCCGGCCACCTTCGCTTTCGGCCGTGTCCTGTATGCCGAGATGGTTTCCATGCCGAGGAACACGGACGGCGTACCAGCGCCGTCCGGCATTTTCCCGTCGCGCGGTGCGACTACCGATAGATCTTTTCCTGCGGTTCGACCTTGGGCCAATTTCCGTTGGCCTTCGCGACGTTCTCAGTAGCCTTCTTCTGAAAACGGTCACGCTTGTCGAGGCTGAAGTTCACGTACAGCTTTCCGTCATTGATGGCAAAAGCGTAGGGATCGATGTCGGCCTTTGCTCCGGCCGCGACTGCAAACGCGCAGAATCCACCGTACTGCGGGAGATATTTATCGGGAGATTTCTTGAACAATGCGAGATTTGAAGCGTTATAGAATTCGTAAGTCACACCTTTGTATTGGTAGGTGATCTCGGGATCCCCTTTCAGGGGCCTCTTCTGTACGAAATAGGCAACGGGATCAAAACCGTGCAGTGCAACACCATCGACCTGGTTGACTGAATCGGCCGCGATCGCAGCGACCGCGGAGGCGCCCGTCAGCACGGCCGCGCAAGCGAGCATCCGCATTGTCTTCATGAAGTTCATTCGTCTTCTCCTCGCAGGCAATCATATATGCGTGCCGCACGCACATTAGATTGCAGGCCGGCTTCGTCAATTCACGGCAGCGAGAGGCGACCGCCGGACGCCGAAATCGAGCTCGCGCGCCGCCCGGACGGCAGCGCGCGAGGAAAGATCCAGGTCTTATGCGAGCAGCACGACCTTGCCCGTCGTTGCGCGCGTCTCGATGGCACGATGTGCATCGCCCGCATTGGCAAGCGGGAAAGAGCCGCCGACCGTGACTTTCAACTCACCCTTCACAGCCAGGTCGAAGAGCTCGCGGAGGTCGCCGGCCAGGTTCTCGGGCGTAAGCAGAGGCACCAGCGCCATGCCGCTCAAGGACTGGTTGTTGAAGATCAGGCTCAAAAGTTCGGGAACGCCAAGCTGAAACGCTTGTATGTTGAGAGCGCCGTAAATGACGATCCTGCCAAGAGGAGCAAGAGCGCGGAGGCTGGCCTTGGTGACGTCACCTCCGACCGACTCGTAGATGATGTCGGGTCCGCCAGGGACGTGATTGCGGACGGTTTCAGCCCAGTCAGGTTGCGTGTAGTCGACGACGAAATCAGCGCCCAGGGAGCGGGCAAAGTCGCGCTTGTCAGGGGTGCTGGCGGCCGCGATGATCGCCTTGGCCCCGGCGCGTTTGGCTAGCTGGACGAGCAGTGAACCAACACCACCAGCCGCGGCATTGACAAGAATCGACTTCCCGGCAGGGGGCGCCTGGCGAACGAGATGAAGCGCCGTCAGGCCTTGCACCATGAGAGCAGTCGCCTCTTCAAAGTTCAGCTCGCCGGGAATGGGAACAGCATAGTTTGCGTCGATGACCGCATACTCGGCATAGCCCCCGAAATGGGCCCCTGCTGCAAAAGCCGCTGCCGCGACGCGTTCACCAACCACGATGCCGGAAACGTCGGGACCCACGGCTTCGACCGTGCCTGAGTACTCCGATCCGGGGATCGAGGGCAGCGGAGGTGTCATCGCGTAGCGGTCCTGGCGCATCAGCGTGTCGGCGAAGTTCACGCCTGCTGCGTGAATGCGCACGAGAATTTGGCCCGCACCGGGGGTGGGAGGCTGGATTTCGACCATTTCGAGAACTTCGGGGCCGCCAAAGCGGCTCAACTGGATCGCTCTCATCACTCGTCTCCTATCGTGGACGGTTGCGGAGGGCCGAACTATCTGTATGGTTGAATGGAAATCTACACACCGATTTGTGTCATACAGACCAAAAGGTAACCATGGCCGATCCCATGAAGCGCCTGCCCATTCTCCCGGCGGAGAGGGCACTGAAAATCATCGCCGGGCGCTGGAAAGCGATCATTCTCTATCACCTCTACGATCGCCCTCGTCGTCTGTCGGAGCTACGCAAACTCGTTCCCGAGATCAGCCAGAAAGTGCTGATCCAGCAGCTCCGGGAAATGGAAGAACACCAGTTGGTCCGACGCGAGATTTTCAGGCAGGTCCCGCCGCGGGTCGACTACTCCGCCACAACGCTGGGACGAAGCCTCGAGCCGGTGCTGCTGGCGCTGTGCGACTGGGGGCGGATGCATGCCGCCGAGCTCGACGAGGTGGATCGCCTTGTCGACTGCGCACGGCTCGAACGAACGACCAGTAATCCGATCGCCAAGGCGGCTGAGGCAATCCTCAGCCCGGCTTAACGCCGGCCGGCCACGATCATGTGACGTGTCGAGGTCCTGATCGAATGGGCTTGGCTTCTTGAAGGGCTGGGAGCCAAAGGGCGCATTGGAAAAATCGGTGCGTGCCGCGGCCGCCCTTCAGGCGCGGCGCTGCTGCGAGAGGATACAGCTGTGACCATTCAAAACCCCATCGACTGGTCCAAGCTGCCAATTCCGGTCGACGACGGACGCGCCTCCCATCTGGAGGGTGCCGAGCTCCCCTCCATGGATTTGCATGCGACAGATGGGCGTGCTGTCGATCTGTCGCGGCTGGCCGGGACGGCGATTGTCTATGCTTATCCCTTGACGACGAAGCCCGGGACGCCGGCACCGTACGGCTGGGATGCAATTCCCGGCGCGCGCGGGTGCACGCCGCAGTCGTGTTCGTTCCGCGACCATGTCGTCGAGCTTGAGGAGTTGGGGGTCGACCACATCTTCGGCCTGTCGACGCAGGACACCCCCTATCAGCAGGAGGCGGTCGGTCGTCTCCATCTGCCTTTCGCGCTGCTTTCGGACGAGAGCCTGCAACTTGCCGCGGCGCTGCGCCTTCCCACATTCGAGGTGTCGGGGATGACGCTTTTGAGCCGCCTCACGATGGTGACCCGCGAAGGCCGCATCCTCAAGGTCTTTTATCCGGTTTTTCCACCAGACCGCAATGCGTCGGACGTTATCGCCTGGCTTAGATCACGCTAAGTGTAGGCCAACCGACTTTCCCAAGCCTCTATAAAGAGTCAAATGCTCATTATACATTGCTTGTAATGAGCTCACTGCTTCGAAAGCGACGCCGAATAAAATCGATGAATGTCCTGACTTTCGAGGACACCGTTATGGTCGGTGGATATAGCGCACTGACATCCAGCGGTATGGGCGAGAGTTCGGGCAGGATCGTCTGAAGCTGGCCTCCTCGTATCGCATCGGCGACGAGCCAGGTGGGGACCAGGCCTATGCCGAGCCCTTCGAGCAAGGCGGCTCGCACGGCCTCCGAACTATTCGTCGAGAAACGCCCTTGGACTCGAACAGTCTTGGGGCCACCAGGCGACGTGAAATGCCATTCGGCTGCGGAGTTCAGATACCGGTAGACAATGCATTCATGCTCGGACAACTCCTCAGCGAGGTGGGGCTCGCCTCGATCCGCAAGATAGGCCGGTGTGGCCACCAAGACCCTCCGACTGACTCCGAGATGCCGCACGATGAGATTCATATCGGACAGGCGACCGATTCTGATCGCGACGTCGACCCGCTCTTCGACGAGGTCGACGAACCTGTCGTTGATCGATAGATCGACCGACAGCCCAGGGTTGGCCTGCAGGAATTCCGGCAACAGCGGCATGATATAGAGGCGGCCGAACGCCGCGGGCGCACCAATGCGCAACGTCCCAACAGGTGATCCGTGAAGTCGGCGGACACTTGCCTCTGCCTCGACGAGGTCCGCGAGCAGGCGTTTTGTCCGCTCGTAAAATTCCGCGCCCGCCTCCGTCAAATTAAGCTTGCGCGTCGTCCGCTGGAGCAACCGAGCGCCCAGTTGGCGCTCGAGTTCGACGATCTGCTTGCTCGCTGTCGGCTGCGAGATGCCGGCTTCGCGCGCAGCGGCAGAGAAGCTGCCTGTCTCCACCACGCGGGCGAACAGGCTGAAAGATGCAAAGCGGTCCATGCAGCGTCCACTAATTCCCCGGGCGAATAAATCATATAGTTTTTCATCGCATTTCAAAACATGGAGAATTGGAGGAATCTCCGGCCCCTCATTCTGGAGCAGTCGATGTCCTTACAAGAGCAGCTTGACGCCTATCGCACGCAATTCGAAGCCAAGGCCCCGGCCGAGGCGCTCGCGATCGTTCGCAAGGCGACATCCGACCTGGTTGCAACCGGTCAGGCTGAAAGGGCGTTGGGCGTAGGATCGAAGGCGCCGCGGTTCGAACTCAGCGGATCGTCTGGCGCGGTGGTGAAATCGTCGGAGCAGCAGGCGGCAGGGCCTGTCGTGATCAGCTTTTATCGCGGCATCTGGTGCCCCTACTGCAACCTCGATCTCAAGGCATTGCAGGCTACCCTTCCGGAAATTACTGGCACAGGAGCTTCGCTGGTTGCAATTTCTCCCCAGAGTGTCGCGAACGGTCGAAAGACCGTCGAGGATCTAGGGCTCTCGTTTCCCGTCCTGAGTGATCCGAACAACGAGATCGCAGATCTGTTTGGTATTCGCCACCGGCTTCCGGATGAACTCGCCGGCCTCTATACGAACTTTGGTGTTAACTTGCCGGTAATCAACGGTGAATCGTCCTGGACGCTGCCGATGCCAGCACGATTTGTGGTCGATCGTAGCGGAGTCATTCGCTATGCCGAGGTGTCTGGTGACTATACGAAACGCCCGGACCCGTCCGTCTTGCTGCCAATTCTACGCGACCTTGCAAGCCGGTCCGAATAATGAGCCTTTCGCGCGCGCTCGCCGATCGGCTGGCCGCGTTTGAGCGTGGCGTCACGCAAGATCAGTCGTCTCTCTATCGGACGGTGCTTGAGGATCTCGGACGCTCCGGGATCTTCGATGCAGCCGTGACGGCCGGGCAGCGTGCGCCGTCTTTTACACTTTTGGACCAGCACAACGAGCTCGTATCGCTATCCTCGTTGTTGGCCCACGGCCCGTTGGTTGTAACCTTCTACAGGGGCGGGTGGTGTCCATACTGCAATCTCCAGCTCCTCGCATACCAGCAGGTTCTCCCCGCAATTCGGGAGCTTGGGGCTCAACTCGTCGCGATATCGCCGCAACTGATCGATTACGGTGAAAGAACGGCTCAAGCGGCACGGCTCGACTTCCCTGTCCTGAGTGATGTCGGAAATGTTGTCGCGGCGACCTATGGTCTCGTCTTCGAGCTTCCGCCGTCGCTTCGCGCCGCTTACGAGAACGCGGGAACGCCTGTTCAGGTGAATAATGGCGACGGGACCTGGCAACTTCCCGCGCCAGGCACGTTCGTCGTCGCCCAGTCGGGACTCGTCGTGCTCTCATACGTCGATGCTGACTACCGTAAGCGCCTTGAGCCTGCTGAAATCCTGGGAGCCTTGAGCGACCTGCGCGATGACATTCAAGTGGGCGATCTGGCCAGCGAGAGCCCGCGAACGCGCGAGGTCGCGGGCATCGACAACGGCAGATTCGAATGAATCGACGCAACTTCAATGGTGTGCGCCCCAGGCCGCGACATGAGGGCGCCCAGCCTGCGAAAAAAATGTGAGCATCGATGACAGCACGCCCTCCTCGCTGCCGGCCGGCCATTGTGGTTTTTTTTGCACCTAAGATTTCGGATCTCCGATGGGCTGGCAGCACCAGGCGCGTCGGTCGCAATGAGCTGCCCATCGAAGCCATTCGGCGGCCGCAATGGCGCCGTTTCACGGAAGTAGTAACGGTGTTGTGATACGCGTCATAATTCGCAATTAAGGATTCCGGCATCTAAGTTTAGCTTAGGATTAAGGTTTTAAGTGGATTTTGCGATGGCTATATCACTAAGAAAACCTTCTATATTGCTCTGTATGATGGCCTCTTTCGCGATCGTTCTCACTCTGATCGGAACTTCGGCCTACCTCGTCAAAAATCTTACAACGAAACTTATCGCTGAGACACGCGACGCGGTGTGGGAGGCCTCTGTTCCGACAGAATATGTGTACATGACGGTAAGTGATCGCTGGACCGATCATCGTCGGACAATCGCAAACCTGAATACGAACCACCTTGCAGCTGCGCCGGGTGGAAGCTTGGCTGAGCAGTCCAACGGTTGGAAACGATTGCTCAGTCTGTCGGTCGATTTTCCGATCGATATCAAAGCGGCGATCGACCGGGCGAATGATAAACTAAGAGCGTTTGACGCAGCAAAGAACCGCACGGATGAGCTGGTTCGTCTGCAACGATTCCGCGAGGCTTCGGAGAATTTCCACGGTCCGCAGACCGAGACACTGGATGCGTTCTCCGAGGAGGCGGCCAGGCTCCTGAAAACCATGGCGGCTCGCATAGGCGAGGTAAACAGCCGTATGGAGCAGACCGCCGAAATGACGTTGGCCTGGCTGGCGCGGATCGGAACAGCACTTTTGGTGCTGGTGAGCGCGATAACGATTCTTCTTCAGATCGGGATCATCAACCCGATCAGACGTATGAACCGCGTGATGCAGAGACTGGCCTCGGGCGATTACGACGTCGACGCTCCCAAGGTCAGTCGCCTGGTCGAGATTGGGCAGATGGGCGCGACGATCGGCGTCTTTCGCGCCAGCTTGGTCGAGAGGGAGAAGCTGCGCCGCCAGCAGGACGAACAACGCAACAACGTTGAAGCCGAACGGCGCGAATTCCTACACCGCCTCGCATTGGCCTTCGAGTCAAAGGTCGGAGTGGTCGTGCAGTCCGTCATTGAAGCCGCTCGCGGACTGCACTCCGCTGCCGATAGAATGTCGAGGGAAACCGCGTCAGCGACGGCACAGGCAGAAGCAGTTGCCGCAGCAGCCCAGGATGCGAACGCCAATGTACGCACCGTAGCAGACGCCGCCGGATCCCTGTTTGACTCGATGCGCGGCGTAGGCGCCCAGATTCGGACAAGTGGTGAGCGTATCCGGCACACTGTCGAGCAGGCTGCAAAGGCAAATCTGGACATCCAGGTTCTTGATACGGCAGCATTGTCGATCGGCAACGTGGCGGAAGTCATCAACGCATTTGCGGCGCAGACGAACCTGCTTTCCCTCAATGCAACGATCGAGGCCGCACGCGCAGGGGATGCTGGCCGAGGGTTTGGGGTGGTTGCGCAGGAGGTGAAATCGCTCGCGGTGAAGACCGCGGGAGCGACCTCACAGATCGCCGAACGCATTGCCGCGCTCCAATCGGCGAGCACTGCAACGGTTGCGTCGATCCACTCGATGAGCCACTCCATCGATGAGATGGCAGGTATCGCGAGTTCCGCAAGCGATGCGATTGCCCACCAGATAAAGACAACCTGTGTGATCTCGACGAACGTCAACGAGGCGGCGGAGAAGACAGCCAGCGTGACGCGAACGATTGGCGAGGCAAGCGTCGCAATCCAGACGGCTGGCAACCTCGTCGCCAAGGTGCTTGATGCGGCTCGCGACCTCAATCGAGACGGCGAGATTCTCGCCAGGGAAACTCAACAGTTCGCAGATATCATTCGGGCTGCTTGAGTCGTCGTTGGCGCTCGATCCGTTTTGGCAGGATCGCTATTCGGATAAGCTTCTTCCTACTTTAGCTTTGCCAGAAACGCCTCTACGGCCCCCCAGTTCTCGCTCGCACCGTAGGGATTGCTGTCGGCACGCAGGCTGCTCGAGCCATGCGTACCGGTCTTCGGGCGATACTGCACCCTGACGCTGGCAGGCGCCGCGTCGATAATTTCCTTCGCCTCGGCAATTTCACCCGCATCACTGGCAGAGGAGACGAAAATCGGGGCACTGACTTTCGCTGCCGCTTTACGCACGATGTTGCGCGTACTGAAATACTCGCCCGGCGAGAACGCCAGAACGCCAGCGATCTCGGGATGCTTCGCGGCCAGCAGGAAAACGAGCGAGGCCGAATAGCTCGAACCCCAGACGATCACTTTGCGGCGGCCATCGGCCTTGGCCCAATCGACCGCTGCCTCCATGTCGGACAGCGCTTGCTCAAACCCGACCGTACCGCGAAACGCTTTCGCCGTCCGGTTGCTGCGACCCCAGCCGGACCCGCCAGAACGCTGGTCGAGCGCAAGCGCGGCGAATCCAAGCGCGTTCAAGCGCGGCGCGATCGTGGTGTATTCACCGGCATTCGACGAGGCTTGATGGAAGAGTAAGACGATCGGCTTTGCCTTGTCGGCATCGCCGTAATAGTCGGCGTAGACTTTGACATTGTCGGCGGCGGTCAGCATCAGCACTTCGGCGGAGACGCTGCCAGCGGAGGGCAACATAAACAGTACACCAACGAAAGCGCGAAAGGCGAGGTTCATCAGGCAGGTCCCCAGGGTGAAGCAGCCCAATGTCTTACGTTATCCGCAACGCACCGGGTTTCACTTTTCACTCACGTTACCGCGTTCGGTTAGTGATCCAGCCGGCGGGAAGCCGTCGCGAGACCTCTAGAATACTGGTATCATTTCGCTTTAAACGGACTTCGCGATGGCCTCGATGGCGGGTCTTACGATCGATTCGAGCCTTTCTCGCGAAGGTTTCGTCTTGGCAACGACGTTGAGCCCCTGGACGACGCACAGAAGGAACGGTGCCGATCCAACAGCCGCTTGGGAGATCTGACCTGCGTTGAAGGATCGCAGCAGGGCCGCTGCAAAGGCTCCCTCCAAGCGTTGGAAATGGGCCTGGACCCTGGCGGCAATCTCCGGATCACGGGACGTCAATTCGACGGCGACATTGGTGACCAGACAGCCCCAACTCCGTCTCCCATCGAGGATCGACTCGACGATGTGCGAGAAATACGCGCGCAGACCGTCCAGGCCTGACGGCGCGGCAGCGACCCGATCGATGGCCTCTTTGGAAACGGTACTGGCGTAGCGATCGAAGGCGGCCAGGAACAGGGTCCGCTTGTCGCCGAAGGTACCATAGAGACTGCCCGGATTAAGGCCCATTGCGCGGCACAGGTCGTGAACCTGTAGCCCATCATAGCCCTTCCGCCAGAACTCATCCATCGCGAGGTCGAGCTTTGTGTCAGGATCGAAGGTCTTGGGCCGGGCCATTTTTGTCCTGTTTCATCGCCATCAGCGGAGCTTGGTCAATGAGAACGAGCAGACGGCTTGACCTCTAATTATTGAGTGCCTATTCCAGAATCAATAATTGAATTCTCATTCAAGAATGGAGCGGACATGCGCATAGCCATCATGGGGTCGGGGGGCGTCGGGGGCTATTTCGGTGCTCGCCTCGCGGCGAACGGAGAAGACGTCACATTCATCGCGCGCGGCGCGCACCTTGATGCGTTGCGGACGCAAGGGCTCGTGATCGAGAGTGGCCAGGGAAACGTCACACTGCCAAGCGTCGCCGCGACCGATGATCCTGCGGCGATTGGATCCGCCGACCTTGTCATCGTTGGCGTGAAGCTTTGGGACACCGAGGCAGCTGCCCGGGCAATCCTTCCCCTTGTCCAGAATGGGGCGTCTGTCGTCTCGTTCCAAAACGGTGTCCGCAAGGACGATATCCTGCGCGACATCGTCGGCCCCAAAGCACTCCTCGGAGGCGTCACCTATATCGCCGCTTCTATCGCCAGGCCGGGAGTGATCCGCCATGTCGGGACGATGCAGAAGCTGGTCTTCGGAGAGTTCGACGGCGCCGCGTCGACGCGCACCCAGGCTTTCCTCGATGCCTGCCTGGGCGCCGGAATTGACGCGCAACTGAGCCCGGACATCGGCCGGGCGACTTGGGAGAAATTCGTCTTTCTGGCAGGGCTGTCCGGTGCGACGACCGCAATGCGCTCCAGCATAGGCCCAATCCGCAAGAACCCCCGCGCCCGCGCATTCCTGCTCGGACTCATGCAGGAGGTCGTCGCGGTTGGTCGCGCAAGCGGTGTCGCATTGGCCGAGGACTTCGCAGAGGACCGCCTTGCATTCTGCGACACGCTTCCCGAGCAGATGACCTCGTCCATGCACGGAGACCTCGACCGGGGCAGCAAGCTCGAATTGCCTTTCCTTGGAGGCAGTGTGGTTGAGCTTGGCGCCAGGCTGGGGGTGCCGACCCCTCTCAATCGCGCTGTCGAGGATATTCTGGCGCTCTATCAGGGCGGTCATGATGCTCGTTGAGAAACCGTCGACCGCACCGAAGCTGCGCAGCCTCTCCGCCGTCACCGTGAACGTGCCGATGAGGCGCGCGCTCGGCACCAGCGCCGATACGGTGCGCTCGGCACCTCTCCTATTGATCGATGTCGTCACGGAGGAAGGCATTACCGGGCGCTCTTACGTGTTCTGCTACGTCGCCTCGGCCGGACCGGCTATCGCTCGCATGCTGGAAGCCGCTTTCGAGACCGTCAGGGGCGATCATGTCTCGCCCCACGACATTGCAGCCAAGCTGCACAAGCGTTTCCGATTGATTGGCGTCCAGGGCATCGTGCGCATGGCACTGGCCGGTCTGGACGTCGCTTTGTGGGACATTCTCGCAAAGGCGGCAGGGCTGCCGCTTGCTGCCATGCTCGGGGCGCAGTTGAGCCCCATCCGGGCCTATAACAGCAATGGTCTTGGACTCATGACGCCCGCGGCCTGTGCCGATGAGGCGATGGAGCTGCTTGAAGGCGGTTTCTCGGCAGTCAAACTCCGGCTCGGCCGGACGACGTTGTCGAGCGACCTCGAGGCTGTGCGTGCTGTCCGCAAGCGACTGCCGGACGACGTCGCTCTCATGGTCGACTTCAATCAGGCGCTGAGCCTCAGCGAGGCGAAGGAACGGGGACGGGCGCTGGACCAGGAGGGTGTGTACTGGATCGAAGAGCCGATCCGGCACGACGACTACGACGGATATGCCGACCTGACACGAAGCCTGACAACGCCGGTCCAGATCGGCGAGAATTTCTCCGGGGTCACCGCGATGGCGGTAGCGCTGTCCCGCAAGGCCAGCGACTACGTGATGCCGGATCTTGAGCGAATAGGTGGTGTGACTGGATGGATCCGTGCCGCTGGTCTCGCAGCCGGCAACGACATCGCGATGTCCTCTCATCTCTTTCCAGAGGTCAGCGCGCATCTGCTGGCTGCGACGGCAACAGCGCATTGGCTCGAATACGTGGATTGGGCAGAGCCCATCCTTTGCGAGCCCGTGAGGGTGAAGGATGGTTTCGTGACTCCCTCGGCAATGCCAGGTGTCGGGCTCGAATGGGATCTGCAAGCGGTGGAGCGATACCGCATCTGATCCAGGTCGCCCGCCCGACTCCAGACGGGGGACAGGTGGGCGAGCTGCCTATGGGTTCACGACCTGGCCAATGACGACGCGGCGGAAACCGGCGCCAAGCCAGGTGGTCGGGATTTGCGGGTGGATGCGGTCGTGTTGCAGGCTTGAGAAATCGCGCAACGCATGTTGCGCGCTTCTCCAGTTCGCCGGTGGTTCGGGCGGTGCAACTCTTCGGGCCAGCATCCGCGCCAGGCATCGCAGCGATGCGGAGGAACCCCATGCAGCATCTTCGTGAGAGTGGCGTGGCTGAGAGGACTGAACCAGACGCGCCCGGGTCGGTCGCGCTGCTGCCGCTCGACCCGAAAGGCACGTTCCGGCGAGTCCCGTTCGCCCCGCACCAACTTGTCGATCCTGTGACAGCGGCGGGCGACGTCTTCGTCCTCGCCCATCTTGGAGTGCCCCGTGCAACGGACGGCGATGCCTGGTCTCTGACGATCGGGGGCCTTGTCGAGACGCCGCTCCGGTTGGATATGACGGCGCTGCGCCGGCGACCGAAACGGGTCGTCGAGGCGTTCCACCAATGCGCTGGCAACCCGCTGGAACCGACAATCGCGACACGACGCGTGGCGAATGTGCGCTGGGGCGGCGTCGACCTTGCAACCCTGATCGCCGAGGCCGGGCCGAGACCGGAAGCAACCTTTCTCTGGTCGTACGGAGCAGATTACGGGGAATTCGCAGGCACACACCATGCCTGCTATCTCAAGGATCTGCCGATCGGTCGGTTGGCTGCCGGTGACGTTCTGCTCGCCTACGAACTCGACGGAGCCCCCTTATCGGCTGAGCATGGTTTCCCGCTGCGTCTCATCGTTCCCGGCTTCTATGGCACCAACAGTGTCAAATGGCTCACGCGCATCGAGCTGGCAGACCGGCGAGCGGACGGGCCATTCACAACGACCTTCTACAATGACCAGCCGAACGGGACCCCGGTCTGGTCGGTACCAGTTGAATCCGTGATCGTCTCGCCAGCACCCGGGGCTGAGGCTTTAGCAGGTGCCGCGATCGAGGTTCGAGGGTGGAGCTGGGCCGACGCAGGCGTGGATCGCGTCG
This sequence comes from Allobosea vaviloviae, assembly GCF_001298265.1. Classification (GTDB taxonomy): domain Bacteria; phylum Pseudomonadota; class Alphaproteobacteria; order Rhizobiales; family Beijerinckiaceae; genus Allobosea; species Allobosea vaviloviae_B. Next base: position 16,583 of record NZ_LGSZ01000032.1, read on the forward strand.
ATGTCAGCATCGACGACGGTGTGAGTTGGTCGTCGGCGCGGATCCGGGAACGAACGGATCGCGGGTGGCAGGGCTTTGATTGGGAATGTCGGGCTCCGATCGCGCCGGGGGCCATGTCGATCGCTGCCCGTGCGACCTCGCGCGACGGCCATGTTCAGCCCTTTGCGAATGCACGAAACCACATTCACTCGGTCTCCATCGACATCATTGGGGCCGATGGGCAGAAGGAGCTTGCGTTATGATGCCTCCATCAAGCCTCGCGATTGCGGCGTCAGAGCCGAATGGTCGCCTCATGCCGCGGCGCCCGGTCCCTTCCCTGCGCGTCCCAACGCTCTCTGGCGCTGAATGGGATCTCTCGGAACAGGCCTCGAACCGCTTCACCATGATTGTGTTCTACCGCGGATTTCACTGCCCGGTCTGCCAGACCTACACTCGCGAGCTCGATCAACTGGCAAGTGAGTTCGGCGAGCGCGATATCGGGGTGGTGGCCATCTCCTCGGATACGCGAGAGCGTGCCGAAATGGCCCGTGACCGCTGGAGACTGGAAAACACCCTGATCGGCTATGATCTCGGCATCGGCAAGGCCCGTGAATGGGGCCTCTATATCTCCGCCAGTCGCGGGAAAAGCTCGTCTGGTGTCGAGGAGCCCTCGATCTTCAGTGAACCAGGAATTTTCGTCGTCAGACCCGACATGACGCTCTATTGGGCGAGCACGTCGACGATGCCTTTCGCACGGCCGCACTTCAAGGACATGCTGCAGGCCTTCGATTTCGTGCAGAAGCTCGATTACCCGGCGCGGGGAGAGCTATAGCAGGCCTGCCGCCATGTCCGCGCGGATGTGACGCTTCAGGAACGCCACAACCGTTTTTATGCGTGGGGTGAACTGCAAATCCTGATGGACATTCACCCAGATGTCCCGGGTCGTCTTGGCCTCGCGTGGCAGCACGGGCACGAGCGGCGACCCTTCGTGTATCGCAAAGCGCGGCAACAGCACCAAGCCCATTCCTCCCAGAGCGGCGTTGAGCTGGGCTATCATGCTGTTTGAGTGAAATACGGCCGGCGCCTCCTCGACCACGTCACGCAGCCATCGCACGGCATCGACCTGAATGAGATCGTCGATGTAGGTCACGAATTCGTGCCTGGCGAGATCCTGACAGGTTTCAGGCGTGCCCATGCGCGCGAGATACGCAGGCGCAGCGTAAAGGCCAAGCCCGAAGCTGCCTATCTGTTCGGATACGAGCCCCTGGCCCGGGGGCCGGAAGAAGCTCAGGAACAGGTCGGCTTCCCTTCGGTTGACGTGAATGACTTGCGGGGATGTCACGAGCTCCAGGGTCAATTCTGGCGCCGCTTCGCGCAGGGCACGAAGACGTGGCGCGATATAAAGCGACGCAATCCCTTCCATTGTAGCCAGCCTGACGACCCCGGAGGCCGCGGCCTCCCCGCCTCCGAGCTCACCGCGGATGGCGATGACCGCGCTCTCCATTGTCTCGGCGTGAAGGAGCAGTCGGCCACCGAGATCGTTGAGTCGAAACCCGATTCGACTGCGCTCGAAGACACCAGCGCCCAAGACGGTCTCCAGCTGCGCGATCCTGCGACTGACCGTGGAATGATCGACCCGCAACCTCCGGGCCGTTTGAGACAAGCTGCCCGAGCGAGCCAACTCGATGAATACGCGCAGGTCGTCCCAGTCGAGATGATCAAACGATCGCATATGCCGGCCTCGAGGTGCGCGAATTTACCGAGTTGGCCGCAGCTGCGGCGCTCGATGTCGGGCTCGACGCAAAAATCCTGCCGTCGAACGCAGCCCCTTCTCGCGACCGAGTTTTGCAAGCGCCCTTGCAGCGATGCGCGCTGATCGGGTCCCGATGCACATGCTACGCCTCCGACAGCTTCAACAGAGGGACCTGGTGCCGTGAGCAGACTTCCGCGCTTTAAAGCGGCTGCCGTGCATGCCGCGCCGGTCTTCCTGGACAAGGCGGCCACGACGGAAAAAGCAATTTCCATTCTTCGGGAAGCGGCGCGCGCCGGTGCGGATCTCGTTGCTTTTCCCGAAACCTATATTCCCGCTTTCCCAGTCTGGGCGGCACTTTGGGCCCCGATTGAAAATCACGATCTCTTCTCCAGAATGGCCGAGGAGTCGGTCCTGATCGACGGGCCTGAAGTCGAGATGCTCCGCCGAGAGGCGCGAAGGCTCGGCGTTTTCGTTTCGATCGGCGTAAGCGAGCGCTCTCCTGTCAGCGTGGGCGGTCTATGGAACACCAACCTTCTCATTGGCGATGATGGACGCATTCTGGTCCACCATCGCAAACTCGTTCCGACATTCTACGAGAAAATGGTCTGGGCTGCGGGTGACGGTGACGGCCTCAGGGTTGCCGATACGCGGATTGGCCGCTTGGGCGCCCTGATCTGCGGCGAGAACACCAACCCCCTCGCCCGTTTTGCCTTGATGGCCCAGGGAGAACAGGTTCATATTTCAAGCTGGCCACCGATCTGGCCGACCCGCCGTCCAAGCGACGGCGGCAACTTCAACAACGTCGCGGCGAACCGCATCCGGGCGAGCGCGCATTCCTTCGAGGCCAAGGCCTTCGGGATCGTCACGGCTGGTTATATGGACAAGGCCATGCGCGATGCGCTCGTCGAGCGCGACAGTGGCGCGGCGCGCGTGCTCGATCTGACACCGCGTGCAGCCTCATTCTTCGTCGACCCGACGGGCGAGCAAATGGGCGATGCGCTGCAGGATGAGGAAGGCATCATCTACGCGGACATCGACATCCAACTCTGTGTCGAGCCGAAGCAGTTCCATGATGTCGTCGGATATTACAATCGCTACGATATCTTCGACCTGACGGTACGCCGGACGCGGCAACAGCCGGCATCGTTTCGCGATGACGTTGCGGCGGAAGTCCGGCCGCCCCTTTCAGGAGAAAGCCCGGAGCCGATCGGAACGCCCGACCGGGTCAGCGTTCGGCACACTTTGTCCTGAACGGGGTCGAGCCGCCGTTTTCGCACAGAGCCTTGCAGTTTTCCGCCTGTCGGAGCTCAGGATCATCGGCCTAGTCTCTAAACACAATCGCGACCATCCGTGTTCTTCAGGGGAATGCTATGCGCACAAACTTTACTGGAGATCATCGTATCGGGGCCTGCCGCTGCGGCGACAATCATGAGGCCGGCTTCTTTGCCGATGAGGGCGACGGACGTCCCGAGAATGCTGTCGAGCGTGCGACGAACCGAGCACTCATCGCCGGATTGTTCCCCGATCCGGTACAGAGACGCACCCTGCTGAAAGGTGTCGGCGCGGCAACGTTGCTCGCAGCTCTCTCGGACTTGCTTCCGGTCAGTACATTGCAAGCAATCGCGCAAGAGCGCGCGCAGCCGGAGAAGCGCGATATCAAGGTCGGATTCCTGCCGATCACCTGCGCGACCCCTCTCATCTTCGGGCTGGAGCGCGGCACGTTCGCGAAGAACGGTCTGAACGTTTCGTTGCAAAAGATTCCCGGCATCGCGCTCATTCGCGACAAGATGATCAACGGTGAACTCGATGTTTCACAGCAAGTCATGCCTGTCGCGCTGGCGACAAGTGCCGGCGTCGGCGGCAGCACGATTCCAACGAAGGTGCTGACGATTCTCAACCAGCACGGCAATTCGCTTGTGTTGGCCATGAAGCATAAGGACAACCGCGATCCGAAGAATTGGAAGGGCTTTCGCTTCGCTATACCCTTCGAGCAGTCGCACCAAACACTTCAGCTGCGCTACTATTTGGCAGAAGCCGGCCTCGATCCGGACAAAGATGTGACGTACCGCGTGGTGCCTCCGTCCGAATACGTCTCGAACCTGCGGGTCGATTCCATTGATGGCTTTTTCGGTGGTGAGCCTGGCGGTCAGCGCGCCGTCTATGAAGGCGCGGGCTTTATCCATTTGATTTCCAAGGACATATGGGAAGGGCACCCCTGCTGCTCAGTGACGGCGACAGATGCCTGGATCAAGCAGCATCCCAACACCTTCATGGCGGTGTTCAGGTCAGTGATCGAAGCGGGGCTGTATGCTTCCGATCCAAAGAACCGCGCCGGAATGGCCAAGGTGCTGGCGCAGCCAACCTATCTGAACGCGCCCGAGACCGTCGTCGAGCAGGTCATCAGCGGCCGCTTCGCCGACGGGCTCGGCCACGTTCGGAATGTGCCCGATCGGGTCAATTTCGATCCGTTCCCACACTACTCCATGGCGGTCTGGCTCCTGACCCAGATGCGACGCTGGAACATGTTGAAGAACGACATCGATTTCAAAGCCTTGGCTCGCGAGGTGATGTTGGCGACCGATGCACGCAAATATATGGCGGAACTGAATGTCGACGTTCCTCCTCCAGGCTTTCGCAAGGAAGTGATCATGGGCAAGGAGTTTGATTCAGATGCGCCGGACCAATATATCAATACCCTGCCGCGGCGTGGCTGATGTGGCCAGCAGAGACCAGCTTCGGATACTTGCTGGCCGCCTGCTCGGCACATCGGCGGCAGCATCGTTCATTCTGTTGATCTTATTGGTATTTGCCTGGCATCTCGGCACAATGGGGGGCTCCCAAACCGGCCCGGCCGTGGATTCAGAGTACGCCAAGCTCATTGGACAGGCGGCCGGGAGTCAGCCAGCCTCGGCGATTCCCTCCCCGACAGCAGTGATTGGTCGAGGCGTCGAGCTGGTGCGAGACGCATTCGACAGCCAAGGCCCAAACGGCATCGGAATCGGGTGGCACCTCCTGCATTCGCTGGGCAGGGTCCTGCTTGGCTATGTCCTCGCGGTGCTTGTGGCTGTGCCACTTGGTTTCGCGATCGGCCTCTCCCCGCGTCTTTACGGGGCGCTCAATCCATTCATTCAAGTTCTTCGACCGATATCCCCTCTCGCCTGGATGCCTCTTGCGCTTTACACCCTGAAAGATAGCGCCGCCTCGGCAATCTTCATCATCTTCATCTCCTCGATCTGGCCGATACTCATCAACACCGCGGCGGGCGCACTCGGCGTGCGCAGGGACTGGTTGAATGTCGCGAAGGTGCTCGGGCTCTCGCCCATCACGAAGCTGACGCGGATCGTGTTTCCGGCGGCTGTTCCAATGATCATGACGGGCATGCGCATCTCAATCGGCGTGGCATGGTTCGTGATCGTCGCAGCCGAGATGGTGGTCGGGCAGAACGGCATCGGCTTCTTTATCTGGAACGAATGGAACAATTTGCAGATCGCCAGCATGATCGTGGCCGTCGCCCTGATCGGCATCGTCGGTCTGAGCCTCGATCAGGCGCTGGCGTGGGCCGGGCAGCGCCTGAGCTTTCAGGAGTAGGCGCAATGGCGTTCCTGACTCTTCAAGACATCTCTATGCGGTTCGGCTCCCGGGAGCGGGGATTTCTGGCTCTCGACCGCGTTTCCCTGTCGGTCGCTGAAGGCGAATTCGTCACGCTGATAGGCCACTCCGGCTGCGGCAAGAGCACGCTGCTGAATCTCATCGCCGGCCTGATGGTTCCAAGCGCGGGCCGTATCATGTGTGACGGCCGGGTCATCGACAGACCTGGTCCCGACCGCGGCGTCGTCTTCCAGAACCATTCCTTGCTGCCCTGGATGACCTGCTACGAGAATGTACTGCTCGGGGTACGGCAAGTCTTCGGAAAGACACTCTCGCCTGCCGAGCTCCGCGACAAAGTCGAGGCCTCACTGTCTCTTGTGCATCTCGACCACGCGATGGCCAAGTATCCGCATGAGATCTCCGGGGGCATGAAGCAACGTGTAGGCATCGCTCGCGCGCTGGCGATCGAGCCGCGCATTCTATTGATGGACGAACCATTCGGCGCGCTCGACGCACTGACCCGTGCGAGCTTGCAGGATGAGCTTGCCAGAATCGTGGAGGCGACCCGCTCGACGGTGGTCATGGTGACCCACGACGTCGACGAAGCGCTGCTGTTGAGCGACCGGATCGTGATGATGACCAATGGTCCAGGCGCGCGTATCGGCGAAATCGCCTCAGTTGCCTTGCCACGACCGCGTGATCGCCTGGCGTTGGCGACCGATTCCGAATATGCGGATTGTCGCGCGAGATTGCTTCAGTTCTTGTACCTCAAACAGCGTCGCCAGGCGGCCTGACGCGCAGCTGTCGACGGACGACGGTGGTCGATACCGGCTGAACCGTTGACTCGACGAAAAGTCTCCGAAGAACCCGATAGGCAATGAACGCGGTCCGCGATCACCTTCGCCAAGGCGCCGTGAACCGTTTCCGCCGCCAAAACGCAATTTGCCTGCCCGAATTGCATGTCGGGCAATTCGGGCAGGCGATCCCCTTCAGAGCTGGAAATGCGGAGCCGCTGTTAGTTACGCGGCGTTTTGCGATCGAGGAAATCGCGCATCAAGCCCGCAATTTCGTCGCCCTTGTCCTCGAGAGCGAAATGCCCAGCGTCCAGGAGATGAAGTTCCGCGCCAGGCAGGTCCTTGAGATAGGCTTGCGCGCCCGCCGCCGGGAAAATCTTGTCATTCGCACCCCAGGTGATCAGCGTTGGCGGCTGATAGGTGCGGAAGAAGTTGTGGAACAGCGGGTATAGAGTGATGTTCGTTGCATAGTCCTTGAACAGATCCAGCATGATCTCATCTTTACCAGGCTGATCGAGCAAAGCCTGGTCGTGGACCCAGGTGTCGGGAGAAACGCGGGTCGGATCGGCAACGCCGTCCAAGTACTGGAACTTTGTTGCTTCGAGCGTGAGACCAGCGCGCAGCGCCTCTCGGTTCGCCTTCGACCCATCGGCCCAGTACGCCTTGATCGGGTCCCAGAACGGGCTGAGGCCTTCATTATACGCATTGCCGTTCTGGACCACGAGCGCGGTCACCTTTTCCGGATGCAGCAAAGCCAAGCGGTAGCCGACCGGAGCGCCATAGTCTTGAACATAGAGAGCATAGCGCTTGGCGCCGAGCTGAGTCAGGAGCCCATCGGTGAGCTCGGCAAAGTTGGCGAAACTGTAGGAGAAATTCTTCCGGTCGGGCACGGCGCTCTGCCCGAAGCCGGGATAATCAGGCGCGATCACGCGGTACTTGTCAGACAGCGCGGGGATCAGGTTCCTGAACATGAAGGACGACGTCGGAAACCCATGAAGAAGCACGACGACGGGAGCGTCGACCGGGCCCGCCTCTCGGTAGAAGATGTCGGTGCCTTTCACCTTGATGGTGCGATAGTGGGTCACTGCCGCGGAGTTCACGGGCCTGACGTGAGCTGTCTGGCTCATGGCGGGAGCACTGCCACCTCCGGCAGCTGCACCAACCATGGCAAGCGCCACCGCGGGATGAGCAAGGCGGCGGAATAGCGGGGAACCAAACATTGTTCTGCCTCTCTCGATTCAGTGGGACGAGGTTGAGAGCGGGACCTGGCTGACGACAGCGTCCTCAGCCAATTGACGAGCGTTCGCCAGTGCGAGCGCGAATGCCGCTTCGGCGTCGGCATTGCGAAGCGTCGGCTGGAAGCGGAGTTCCTGGATTGCCGTGATCCCGACCTGACCCAGCCACCATTTGAGGTAGGTCGAGTGAAAATCGCTGCCGAAACGCGGATCGACGTCAGGGGCGAACACGCCGCTGGTATAGGCGAGTGTTGCCGTCTTGCCCTTGAGCAGCCCGAAATACCCGCTGGCCGGATCAAAGCCAAAAAGGATTCCTGGCTGGTGGATAATGTCGATGTAGAGCTTCAGCCGATATGGAATTCCGCCATTCCACATCGGGACCGCGAACAAATACTCGTCCGCCGCCGCAAAGCGCCCGGCGATCTGACTGATCTGGCCCCATGCCGTCTGCTGCGTGTCATCAAGCGTACCACCCTTGATGATCGTCAATTTTGCGTTGGAACTGTTGCCGTCGAATTCGGGCAGGTCTTCCTGCCACAGGTCGATGACGTCGATCTCGACATCCGGTCGACTTGCCTTGAGAGCCGAAAGGTAAGCTTCAGCGACCGCAACCGATCGTGAATCACTACCGCGCGGAGAGGCCTTGATGAAAAGCAGCTTGGTCATTTTGCACCTGGAAGGTTAGCGCGTTGGCACCTTTGCCGACTGCCGATGTCTCAGTTCGGAAGGCGATCCTTGATCTTCGCGAGACCGGCCTGCGCGCAGACCTCATCCTTGTCTCCGCCGGGAGCGCCACCGACGCCGATGGCGGCAACGATCTCTCCGCGGGCCCTGATGGCGACGCCGCCAGCCAGGAGAATGACGTCGGGGAGGCTCGCCAGAGCAGACGCGTTCGGTGTGGTCCGGACCTTCTCGGTGAAGACGCCGAGTGCGTCGAAGGCGAAGATAGGGCCGAGCGTTGCGACGGTATAAGCCTTGCGGAAGCTCGTGGTCTTCGTGTGGACCGTGCTGTGGTCGCCCTTCACGAACGCTCTCATCTCGCCGGCAGTGTCCACGACGGCGACGGAGACTTTGTATCCGTTCGCCTCGCACGCCCTGAGGCTTTCCTGCGCGGCCTCGACCGCGAGGGAAAGCGGAAGGTTGTAGCCCTTCGACTGAACCTGGGCACTCGCGCCGATGGGCGCCAGGCTCAGGCCGGAGACGAAGGTCGAGGCGATCACCGCCTGTACGAACTTGCTTGCCCGAAGCTTGGGCAGGGCATGTGCTGGGAAGAAAGTCATGGTAAACCTCTCAATCATTGGGTTGATGGTTGCGTGGTCTAGGCAAACGAGATCGCCCCTTTGCGGACGCACTGGGGTCTAAAGGCGGGGTGGAGCGGGCCAGCCGGCTCTAACGCGGTGGAGATCGGCCCAAATCGTCGGGAGGTTGCTGTCGCAGAAGTCGAACTTCCGCCTCGAGCTCGGCTATCCGATTGTCGCGTTCGGCCAGCGCCCGGGCGACATCCGCGGCCTCGAACCGCTGCGGTATGTGCTGCGGGCGATTGAAATCGAAAGTCGCGACGTCAAACAGAATGACCTGCTCCGGGCGGGCCTTGTAGCCGACAGGCATGAGCGCATCGAGAAGTGCAGCGTCGCCCTCGACCACGCGCGCGCGGCCCCAGATCTTGACCCGGCGACGATGAGCGTAGTCGATCAGGAAGAGATAGGCCTTGGGGTTATCAGCCAGATTGCCAAGCGTGATGTACTGGCGGTTTCCGGAATAGTCCGCGAAACCAATGGTTGTCTCGTTGAGCACCTTGAGGAACCCCGCGGGACCACCGCGGTGCTGGATGTAGGGCTGCCCGTCAAGATTGGCCGTCGCGAAGAAGATGCTGGTTTGATCTGCGATGAAATCTGCCAGATCAGGCGTGATTTTCGTTTGCCATGAACCGCCTTCCTCTTGCTTGGCGTAGGCACGACGCGAGCCCTTGCGTTCCTGGATGGCCTTGACGGTCGGAGAGAAGGCAAGGTCGCTTGGATAGCCGCTCAATCCGGTCATCGTCATCTCCCTAGAGACCGAGTTCGGACAGGCTGGGATAGTCCGCCGGCCGCGGGCCGGATGCCCAAAGCAGCTTCCGATCCTTCTCTTCGATCGGGAGGTCATTGATGCTTGCCAGCCGGCGCGCCATCAGGCCGGCTTCGTCGAATTCCCAGTTCTCGTTGCCGTAGCTACGGAACCAGTTCCCCGCATCGTCGCACCACTCATATGCGAACCGCACGGCGATCCGGTTCTCGCCGAATGTCCACAGCTCCTTGACGAGCCGGTACTCCAGTTCGCGGTCCCACTTGCGCGTGAGGAAAGCCTCGATCGCGGCTCGTCCCGACAGGAACTCGGACCTGTTGCGCCAGACGCTGTCGGGCGTATAGGCGAGCGCCACCTTCGCGGGATTCCGGGAATTCCAGCCGTCTTCCGCCATACGCACCTTTTGCGCCGCGGATTCAGCCGTGAAGGGGGGCAGTGGTGGTCGGCTCATGGACAAGGATCCTCGCGGCACGGACAAGAAAGCCGCCGACGCAGAGCGTCGGCGGCGGGAGGGTCAAGCAGACTTGCGAGATGTCACGACCGGGAAGTCGATGGCCGTCTTGCCGACCTCGTTGATGTAGTTCGTCCAGGTGTTGAGGGCGACATGCAGGACGATCTCGACGGTCTGGGCGTCGTCATAACCTGCAGACTTCAATGACTGAACGTCGGCATCGTCGACATGACCGCGCGACAATGCGACCTTGGCGGCGAAACGCACCGCGACATCGGCCATCGGATCGTTCGACGTTCCGCTGCGGTTGGCAGCAATCTCGGCCTCGTCCAGCTTCGCGAGGTTCTTCCCGAGATAGGTATGGGCCGAGAGGCAGTAGTCACAGCCGTTGACCTCGGCGATCGCGAGCGCGATCCGCTCGCGGGTGGCCGCCGGCAAGGTGCCCTTTTCGAGGGCTCCCGAAAGGCTCAGATAGCCTTCGAGCGCTGCAGGGCTGTTGGAAACCAGGCGGAAAAGGTTCGGCGTCACGCCGAGCTTCTTCTGGACCGCCTCAAGCATGGGGCGCGACGCGGCCGGTGCTTCTTCGATCGTCGCGGGTGTCTGGATGCGAGACATGTTCGATGCCTTCCTTTGGGAGAGGTCTGACTGACCTCGTGTCCGACATCTATGTCTCTTTCGAAAAATGGGATAGACACGCCGAATGAGAACAAGCCTCTCAAAATATGGAATGATCGATGGATCGTCTCGATGCGATGTCGCTGCTGCTGGAGGTCATCGATTCAGGAAGCTTCTCTGCGGCCGGTCGCCGCGTGGGGATGCCGCTGGCGACGGTGAGCCGGCGGATTTCCGACCTGGAGCGGCACCTTCAGACACGGCTCCTGGCGAGAACCAGTCGCAAGGTCGCGCTGACTGAAGCGGGACGCTCGTATGTCGTTGCGTGCCGAAGGATTCTGGAGAGCGTTGATGAGGCCGAGCGCGCCGCCGCCGGTGAGTACGCCACGCCAAAGGGAGAGTTGATACTGACCGCGCCGATCGTTTTCGGGCGACTGCATGTTCTGCCCGTCGTCACGCAGTTTCTATCCGCATATCCCGATATCAATATCCGCGTCATGTTCGCCGATCGCTTGGTCGATCTGGTCGATGACCATGTCGACGTTGCTGTCAGGATCGGAGCCCTGCCGGATAGCAATCTGGTCGCCAGGTCCATCGGCGCGATCAGACCGATCGCCTGTGCCAGTCGCGACTATCTTGACGTACATGGCCGGCCAACTGTACCCGACGAGCTCAGGCAGCACGAGATCGTCGCGTTCGAAGGGGCGCTCTCGGCCCGCGACTGGGGGTTCCAGAACTCTGACACGCATGTCGTCGTGAAGCTGTCCCCCCGCCTGATCGTCAATACCGCCGAGGCTGCTGTCGATGCCGCGATCGCGGGCGCCGGGATCACTCGCGTGTTGTCATATCAAGTTGCGGATGCTGTCCGGGCGGGAAAGCTCGAACTCATCCTGAGACCGTTTGAACCTGCGTCTTGGCCCGTGAGCCTCGTTCACGCCAGTCAGGGACTGATGCCACAGAAACTACGGGCGTTTATGGACTTCGCAGCGCCACGGCTGCGCGCCCGTCTGGATGCGATGGGTTAGATGCTGGCGGTGAACAGGGCATCCGACTTGGATTGGGGCGGGCCAGGAGGATGCCTGGAGCGATTGACGGGAAAGTGGCTGTTAAGCCGCCACATCACGCCTGGCGGACGCATGGAAGGATTTGCAGAGTTTACTCGGGCAGAGGGTGACGTCTGGCTCCGCTATCATGAACAGGGTGAACTGGTCCTTGATAGCGGCCAACGACTGCACGCAACGCGGTCTTTCTTGTTTCGGGCGCTGAATGAAGGCTTCAGCGTACATTTCGACGATGAGCGGGCGAGCCTGTTTCAGGAGGTTTGCGTGACGCGGGTCGAAACGCTCTTGATAGGGCAAGCCGACCATCAATGCCTCGAGGATAGGTACTCGAGCGTCTATGAATTTAGCCAGGACGGGACCTTCTCGATCCTGCACGCGGTTCGCGGACCCCGCAAGGACTACATCTCGAGAACCAGTTTCCGGCGAGCCCGAGAATAGCGCAGGGTCAAGACCCAGAACCAAAACGCGCTCATGCTGATGACAGCGCCCAGCATGCAAACGCCTCCCCAACCGGCGTACGCGTAGACGAGCGTCGCAGCGATGGATCCTGCTGCGCTGCCGATGGAGTAGAACAGCATGTAGCATCCCACGATGCGGCTGCGCGCGTCCTCGTGAAGGCCGAAGATCATGCTTTGGCTGGTGACGTGAACAGCCTGGATCGCGAGGTCAAGCATAACGATGCCAGCCAGCAGGAACCAGATCGAGCGGTCCAGAAGGGAGATCGGAATCCACGACGCGGTGAGGAGTGCGAGAGCCAATCCGGTCGTCGTCTGGCCGAGCCCACGGTCGGCCAGGCCTCCGGCTCGACCTGCCGCGAGAGCACCGGCAACGCCGGCGAGACCGAACATTCCAATTTCGGTATGAGAAAAGGAAAACGGTGGCGCTGCCAGTGGCAGGACGAGCGGTGTCCAAAGCACATTCAAGGCGGCGAAGATGAGACAGGCCAGGACGGCCCGCGCGCGCAGAAGCGGCTCGTCGCGGATGAGCACGAACATCGAGCGCATCAACGCCCCATATGAGCCGGACCTGGCTTGGGGTGCCCCTGTCGGCATTGCACTGTACAGGAGGCCAGCCAACGTCAGCGTCGACATCGCTGCGGCAAGGTAGACCAGTCGCCAGCCGCCCAGATCGGCAAGCAGGCCGGCGATGAACCTTGCCATCAGGATCCCGATGACGACTCCGCTGGTAACCAGGCCGACGACATGGCCTCGTTCATGGGGGGCAGCCAACGATGCTGCGAACGCGACAATGACTTGGACAACAACGGCGAGAATGCCAATGGCCGCCATTCCCATCAGCATAACAGGTTCCGAAGGGGCAAATCCGACACCCATCAGCGCGATCGCTGACAATACCATCTGACCTGCGACGAGGCGACGTCGATCGATCAGGTCGCCCAGCGGTACAATGAGCAAGAGCCCCAGCCCGTAACCAACCTGGGTCATCGTGACGACGATTCCGATACGCGCCGGATCGACCGAAAGATCTCTGGCGATCTCATCGAGAAGGGGGTGGGCGAAATATATGTTCGCGACACTTGCCCCGCACGCAATCGCAAACATGAACGTCATTGCTCGTGACATTCTGCCGACCGGATCCTTGGCCGTCATAGCTGTTTGCCCCCTGGCCTGAATGGCGTCCGTTCGCGACCTGCTCTCGGCTCACAGAACCTTGATGACGCGAGCCTGCTGCGCCACTTGCTGTCCATAAATATGCGTGTCACACGCACATAAAGAAGATCCGGGCCTCGGCCACACACGTTTCCGTGATGGCCAGGGCCTCTGAAGCGAGTCGGAAGAAGATGACCCAGATCAACGCAGACTTCAGCGCGCGTGCGGTTTCGCACGCCGGGGAGGCGCCATGGGTTGCCGCGCCCGCGCCAGGCGTCGAGCGCCGGATGCTCGATCGAATGGGCGGTGAGGTCGCACGTGCAACCTCGCTTGTGCGTTTCGCGCCCGGCAGCGCTTTCCCCTCGCACATCCATAAGGGAGGTGAGGAGTTCCTGGTTCTTGAGGGAGTGTTTCAGGACGAACAGGGAGATTTCCCGGCAGGGAGCTATGTTCGCAATCCACCATTGTCGTCTCACGCGCCAAGCGCCCCCGAGGGCGCGACCTTGTTCGTGAAGCTCTGGCAATTCGATGCCGAGGACCGGGCGTCAGTGCGGATCAATACGAACCGGTGCGAACGCGAAAATGCCGCCGGACGGCAAGATGTCTCCGTGATTCCCCTCCATCGCGACGCGCGAGAGGAAGTTCGCATCGAAGTCTGGAAACCAGGCGCTCAGGTGTCAATCGAGAAGCACGAAGGCCTGGAAATTCTTGTTCTCGAAGGTGGATTCCATGAGGGCGACGAACTGTTTGCGCGGCACTCGTGGCTAAGGCTGCCGCCTTCGCAGGACCTGCGGGCTATGGCTGGTTTGGAGGGCACGCGTGTGTGGATAAAGCTGGGGCACCTCTCCGTCGCGCCTACTGGACCTTCGGCATAAGGAGTCGAACTCGTGACATCTTCGAAACGTCTCGCGATCGTTGCTGGCGCCGGTCCTGGGTTGGGCGATGCTCTCCTGACCCGGTTTGCGCAAGGAGGGTATCACGCGGTTGGCTACAGCCGCCGTCAACGGACCAGCGATCCGTCAATCGAAACCAGGAATCTCGACCTCACCGACTCCGATGAAGTGCGGGCGGTGACACGAGAATTGACGGATCGGCATGGCCCTCCCGCTATCGTGGTGCACAATCCCGCCCGGCTTGTCAGAGGGCCTCTCCTCGAAACGCCGATCGCGCAATTCGAGGAGGCGTGGCGTTCGATGGCACTGTCAGCGGCGATATTGGCGCACAATGTCATCCCGGCCATGGTTCAGGCCGGTGGAGGCGCGTTTATCGTGTCCGGTGCTACGGCGAGCCTGAGAGGAGGAGCGAAATTCTCCGCATTCGCTTCCGCAAAATTCGCACTTCGTGGCCTGACGCAATCTCTTGCAAGGGAGTTCCAGTCTTCCGGGATCCACGTTTCGCACGTGATTCTGGATGGCATCATCGACAGCGATGCGAGCCGCGTGCTGCACGGGCGCGACCCGAACACGATGATGAAGCCTGCCGATATCGCACAAGCGTATTGGCAACTGGCTCATCAGCCCAGTTCGGCATGGACTCATGAATTGGATCTGCGGCCGATGAGTGAGAGCTTTTAGCTTAGCCTCACTCTCATGCGAAATAGGCTCGCGTTCGGGAATTCTACAACAGATCCGGCAGCCGCTGAAGCTCTGACGATTCGACGTCGGAGACTGCGGCGTAGGTGACGCCGCCGCGTGTCCATTTGAGAATATTGTATCCGTTGCGGGTGCTGAGAGCCGGAGAAACCTCTGATCCATCTCCAGACGTCCAAGCGAAGACATTGATGATGTGCAATCGCCGCTTGTAGACCAGCGCTCCGACGCGCCTTCCGGCGATCGTATCGAGTCGACCTCCCAGCAACGGATAGCCCTGCGCGACGAGATCGCGCACCTCCGGCGAGAAGTCGACCTTCCCTGCAAACCACGGCTTGACCGTATGGGCATCGGAAGAGGCGACTTGGATCGGGCTATCCTGTAGCAGCGAACGCAGATGTGCGGACAACAGGTCCTGCGCCAGCAGGTTGTCTTTCGTCGAGCCCGTCAGGACCGACCACGTCGCTAGCGATGACAGCAAGCACGCGATGAAGAAAACGGCGGCATGTTTAAGCAACCCGGCCCTGATCCAAGGCCGATAAGCGCCCGCACTTGGAGAAAGCTTGCCGGGCGCGACCCGCTCCTGGGTGCCGATGGTGCCGGAACGATCCTGCGTCTGGGCCAATGTACGCCGAAGTCGGTGTGAGAGCCCTACAGGCAATGGTTCCCGTCCAAGCCCGGAGACCATGCTGCTCGTCTCGCGCAATTCCTCTGCCAGAGCGGCACAATCGCTGCAGCCGATGATATGCTGCGTCAGTGCTTCGTGCTCGGAGTCCGGAAGTTCGCCGTCGATATAAGCGCTCAGGAGATGTGAGTGTTGATTACACGGCATGAGAACGGTCCTTCCCGATCTTGCGGGCGAGTGTCTGGCGCAGCAGCATGCGGCCGCGCGATAGGCGAGACATCACGGTCCCCACCACGGTCCCGGTGATCTCTGCAATTTCACGATAACCAAGCCCTTCGATCTCGCGCAGCACGACGACTTCCCGGAAGGCTGCAGGCAGCTCTGCCAGGGCAAGGCGCACCAGATCGCGGTCCACCTCGCCCATCATGACGTCTTCCGCCGAAGGCTCATCGGCGGCGATGTTGAGATACGACCCACCTTCGTGATCATGGCCGGGAAGAGCAGCATCGAGCGAGATCACGTTTGCGGCGCGTTGCCGCGAATTCAACATGCGGTAGGAAACATTGCGCACAATGGCAAAAAGCCACGGTCGGAACTCCTCGCCGCGAAAGCTGTCAAAGGCGCGGAATGCGCGCAAGAATGCTTCCTGCACCGCGTCCTCGGCATCAGCCCGCGAGCGAAGCAACCAGTAAGCGAGGTTGAACGCCGCTTCCTGGTGCGGCAGCGCCAACTGCTCAAAACGTGACGGCGGTTGCATGATCCCTTGAAGGCTCACGGTTGTTGGGCGCCTGGACGGTAGCCGCTCTTCCCAATGATCCTGATCACATATGTTTTATTCCCGTAATTTTTTCTGCGATTTGAGACGATAGGCGGGAATAATTTGCGCCGGAGGAGACTCTTGGACCATGCGACGCCGCTGCGGCGCTCGCCATGAATACTCCGGGAGTTGCTCGATGACCCACGTTTCACGCCGCGATGCGCTCGTCGCGGGTTCGCTAGCTGCCGCCTTTGGATTGGTGAAGCCGCTGCACCTGGTGACGTCCGCGCAGGCGCAGACGATCCCCGATCCTGCAGTTGGCTTCCACCGCTACAAGGTTGGCTCGATCGAAGTTACGGCGCTTTATGATGGCATCTGGGAGAAGCCTCACGATCCCGCATTTATCAAGAATGCCTCCGTTAACGAGACCAAGGAGGCGCTCGCCAAGTCCGGCCAGACCACGGCATTCGTCCCGATTCCGCTGACGGTCGTCGTGCTCAAGATCGGTGACCGCTACGTCATGGTCGATTCCGGATCCGGCGCCGGGCAGTGGCAGCCGACGGCGACCAAGCTTGCCAGCAACATGGCGGCCGCCGGGATCGATCCTGCCAAGATCAGCACCATCCTGATCTCGCATTTCCATCCCGACCACATCTTCGGCCTGATGCATCGTGGCACCAACGCCCCGGTGTTTCCGCAGGCCGAGATCGTCGTCACCGCCACCGAGTACAAGTGGTGGACCGAACCCGGCCGCGTCGAGAAGCTCCCCGATGCTCGCAAGCCGCTCGGCCAGCGCATCAATGCGGTATTCCCCGGTTGGAAGAACTTCAAACTCGTCGATGGTGAGCCTGAGGTTGCGCCCGGTGTCCGGCTGGTCAAGGCGCCCGGCCACACGCCGGGGCACGCAGCCTTCCATGTCAGCTCCGGCAACGAACAGCTGATGATTTCCAACGACGTCGCTTACGTCCCCGCTCTGCTAGCGCCGCATCCGGACTGGCAGGGCAGCTACGACCAGGACAGCGTTACGGCCGTCGAGACGCGCCACAAGCTGATCGACCGTGTCATCGCGGAGAAGATGGCGATTTGCGGGGCGCATTTCCCCTTCCCCGGCATGGGTGTCTTCGCCAAGGACGGCGCGGGCTACACCTTCGCCCCCGCCAAGGCGTGATCTACGCGGGCCGTGTTCGAACACGGCCCGCTCATCCCCTTTTTCCAATCCTGGAGACTGTCATGATCCGTAAACTCGCATTCGCAGCCTTCGCGGGCGCTCTCATTGCCTCGACCGCCGCATTCGCCGTCGACACCACCCCGACCAAGGGCGCGCCAAACTTGACCGCCGTGAGGGCTGCGATCAAGGCCAAGCAGTTCCCGGCCGCGGTCAAGGAGCTCACCGGTATGATCGACGCCGGCGTTCAGCACGCCGATGTCTACAATCTGCTCGGGTTCTCCTTGCGCAAGAGCGGCGACCAGAAGGCGGCGATGACCTACTACGCCAAGGCGCTCGATTTCGATGCCAACCACAAGGGCGCGCTTGAGTATCAAGGCGAGCTTTATGTCGAGCTCGGCGAAGTCGCCAAGGCGCGTGTCAATCTCGCCTCTCTCGTGAAGCTCTGCCCGACAGGTTGTGAAGAGCGTGAGGACCTGGAGAAGGCTCTCGCGACTGTCGCGAAAACAAACTGAGCCTGCAACCACGCCGGAAAGGAGCCGGCATCCGCCGGCTTCTATTTAAAGTGTCGAGGACAATGACCATGACGACGTCGACAGTCGCAGACATTGCCGCCTTGGTTGGGCGACTGCTGCTTGCCCTGCTGTTCCTGCATGAGGGCTGGATCAAGCTTACCCATGCGGAAATATCGATGGTCTATATGAAGAATTTCGGCGTGCCCACTTGGCTTTTCATGCCCGCGTTGGCCGTTGAAATTGGAGGGGGGCTTCTGTTGGTGGCAGGCTGGGGGAGCCGCTATGCTGCGCTCGCTCTGGCCATCTTCTGCCTTTCAACCGCAGCGATTTTCCACACGGTATTCACTGACGGTGGCCAACTCCTCCATTTCGAGAAGGATTTGGCTATCGCAGGAGGGCTGCTTGTCTTGTTCGCAGCCGGACCAGGCCGCTTCTCCATAGGGACGCGCGAATCTCTCCGCCTTTCGACTTCGCCCCAGATCTAGGCGGAAGCCCATTTCGGGGAGCAGTGCTCGGAACGCGACGGTCTTGCCGCGATGACGCAAATCGGAGGCAGTTCAGGGCCTCCGATATGGAAAGCCTCAGGAGTCGCAGCCTGAGCGACAAAACGCAAAGTGCCGCCCATCACGGGCGGCACTTTGCGTTGTGAGCTTCAAAGCCCAGATCGTACTTCGGATCGCCCCCTCAGCACCCATCCCAATTCATGCGCTCACTGGTAACGCATGTCTAAATCATGGGCGCCGCATAGGGATGGCCTCAGGCGCTCTCGCCGACGGCCTGCAGATAGAGGTCCAGGATCGCCTCCTCCTCGGCGCGCTCATTGGCGTCGCGCTTGCGGATGGCGATGACCTTGCGGATGATCTTGACGTCGTAGCCGTTGCCCTTGGCCTCGGCATAGACCTCCTTGATGTCGTCGGAGATGGTTTTCTTCTCTTCCTCGAGACGCTCGATGCGCTCCACGATGCTCTTGAGCTGGTCGCCCTGAACCGGTTCGTCCATCTGATGTCCTTCTCGATGCATACTTGAATGCGGGGGAGAGATTTGGCCGGGAGGGTTCGCACCGCACGGCCCCCACCGTCAAGCCGCAAGCGGCGATCTCTCAACAGCCGCGTCGCCTCACGCCGCCGCCAGCGCCGACACGCAAGGCGCGACGATCCGCGCCAGCCGCACGCCCCAGTCGCGCGCCGTGGCATCCCCCGCGATCAGGTCCTGCCGGACCTCGATCAGCGCATCCGCCAGGCCGCGCCGCGTCACATGCCGGTCGATCGTGTCGCCGGGCAGGCCGCCATGATAGGGCTCGTTGTCGCCGACGACGAGATCGCCCTCCTGCTGCAGGGCAGCGATCAGCGGCCGCGCCAGCCGGCCCTCATAGTCCCAGAGCACGCCGACATGCCAGGGCCGGGCGACACCCTTCCAGAACGGCGTGAAGGAATGCAGCGCGATGATCGCCGGCGGATAGCCCGCCGCCAGCGCGGCCTCGATGGCTAGACCGATCGCGGCGTCATAGGGCTCATAGTAGCGCGCGACGCGCAAGGCGATGCCGTCGGCATCGATATGCCGGTTGCCCGGCACGATCGCACCGTCCGACAGGCGCATCACCAGGGTCGGGTCGTCGAGCCCGCGATTGGGGTCGATCAGCAGCCGCGAGAAGTTCGACAGCACGGCGGGCGCGCCCAGCGCCCGAGCCATGGCGCGCGTCATCTCGGCGGCGCCGATGTCATAGGCGATATGGCGTTCGAGCTGCGCCGGCGGCAGGCCCAGCGCGTCGAGCTCGGGCGGGATCGCGTTCGAGGCATGGTCGCAGAGCAGCAGCATCCCCGTCGCGGGATCACCCTGGATCACCTCGACCTCGCCGGGAGCAAGCGTGGCAGCGGGACGCGGCGCCGCAGGATCGCCGGACAGAGAGCGCCTTGAAGGCATGCAGCGCCTCGAAAACTAGGATCTGATCGGCAGAAGCCTGATGACGTCCGCCGCCTCGCGACTTAAAAGACTCGGCAACGAAAGTCGATGCGATCGACTTGAAGCCAGCAGACTGGCGGAACGGGGCGGCCTTGCAGCGATCCAGTGATCTGATCGAGCGGATGCGCGCACAAGCCCGCGTGATCTTCGATGCGGCGGTGGCCCGGGCCCATCCGGCCGGCTGCCTGCCCGCGCATCTGCCTGCGCACCCTGAGACCGGCCGCCTGATCCTGCTCGCCGCTGGCAAGGCCGCCGGCAGCATGACTGCGCTGGCCGAGGCGCATTACCTCGATTCAGGCTTCCCGCCCGAGCGGCTCATCGGCCACGCCGTCGCGCGGCACGGCTACGAGACGAAGACCCGCCATATCCCGATGGTCGCGGCCGGCCATCCTGTCCCCGACCAGGGCAGCATCGACAGCGCCACCCGCGCGCTGGAGCTTGCAACCTCCGCCACCACTGATGATTTCGTGCTGGTGCTGTTGTCGGGCGGCGGCTCGGCCAATTGGGTCGCTCCGGCCGGCGCGCTCGCGCTCGCCGAGAAGCAGGCCGTCAACAAGGCGCTGCTGCGCTCGGGCGCGCCGATCGGCGAGATGAACATCGTCCGCAAGCGGCTGTCGCGGATCAAGGGCGGCCGGCTGGCGCTGGCCGCCGCGCCCGCACGGCTGGTGACGCTGGCGATCTCCGATGTGCCGGGTGACGAGCCGACCGCGATTGCGTCCGGCCCCACCGTCGCCGATCCCTCGACCATGGAGCAGGCGCGCGCCATCGTCGCGCGCTACGGGCTCGATCTGCCGGCCGCCGCCAAGACCCTGCTCGACGACGACGCCAACGAAACGCCGAAGCCCGGTCACGACGCCTTCGCCCGCACCGAATTTCGCATTATCGCCCGTCCCGCCGATGCCATCGCCGCCGCCCATGCCGCAGCCGACGCCGCCGGCTACGAGGTCCATGATCTCGGCCCCGACCTCGAAGGCGAGGCCCGCGACGTCGCCGCGCGCCATGCCGAACTCGCGCTCACGCTGAAGCGTCAGGGCAAGCGCGCCGCCATCCTGTCGGGGGGCGAGTTCACGGTGACCTTGCGCGGCAAGGGCCGGGGCGGACCGAACCAGGAATATGCGCTGGCGCTCGCCATCGCGCTCGATGCCGAACCCGGCATCGTCGCGCTATCGGGCGATACCGACGGCACCGATGGCGGCGGCGGCGAGGCGACCGACCCGGCCGGCGCGATCATCGACGAGACGACGCTGGCACGCGCCGGGGCGCTTGGCCTTGATCCTGCCCGATCGCTCGCGGACAACGATTCGACCAGCTTCTTCGAGCCGTTGGGGGACCTGCTGCGGACGGGGCCGACCCTGACCAACGTCAACGACTGCCGCGTCATCCTGATCGAACCAGAACTCTGAATCGCTTCATGAGCCGACACCAAAGCCCGCTTCCTCGCCTGGCCCTGCTGGCCGCTGGCCTGTTCGGCGCAAGCCTGCTCGACGCAAGCCCGGCTTTTGCCGATCTGCGCATGTGCAACACTTCGGGCAGCCGCGTCGGCGTGGCGATCGGCTATCGCGACGCGCAGGGCTGGACCACCGAAGGCTGGTGGAACATCGGCCCGCGCGCCTGCGAGACGCTGCTGCGCGGCACGCTTGCCGCGCGCTTCTACTATGTCCACGCCGTCGATTACGACCGCGGCGGCGAATGGACCGGCAAATCCGTCATGTGCACCCGCAACAAGGAATTCACGATTCGCGGGATCGAGGACTGTCTGGCCCGCGGCTATGACCGCGCCGGCTTCTTCGAGGTCGACACCGGCGAACAGAAGAGCTGGACGATCCAGCTCACCGACACCACCGGCAGCGCCCCCGCGCGGCCATAGAGCCGGATGATTTTAGGTCGATTCGACCTAAAATCTGAATCCGTCTCTACAACAAGGAGTAAGAGCATGATGTTGTCCGAAAACCGGTTCCCACTTTTCGGCACCATGCTCTGAGGGGACACCAACATGAAGCGTGAGCGCCGCATCAAGATCATCGCCACGCTGGGGCCGGCCTCCGCCACCCCCGAGATGTGCGCGAAGCTGTTTGCGGCCGGCGTCGACGTCTTCCGCATCAATATGAGCCACACCCAGCGCGAGACGCTGCCCGCGACCATCGCGATGCTGCGCGCGCTGGAGACGCAGTTCCGCCGGCCCGTCGGCATTCTCGCCGATCTGCAGGGGCCCAAGCTGCGTGTCGGCGCCTTCGGCGGCGATGGCGGCGTGACGCTGGAGAACGGCGCCCGCTTCACCCTCGATTCCGATCCCGCGCCCGGCACGCAGAAGCGCGTCCACCTGCCCCATCCCGAGATCCTGACCGCGCTCGAGCCCGGCCATGTCGTGATCCTCGACGACGGCAAGCTCAGGCTCGTCGTCGAGAAGGCGAGCCCGACGCAGGCCGTCACCCGCGTCGTCGTCGGCGGCCGGTTGTCCTCGCGCAAGGGCGTCAGCCTGCCCGACACCACGATCGCCGTCTCGGCCATGACCGACAAGGACCGTTCCGACGCCGAGGCCGCGGCCGAAGCCGGCGTCGACTGGATCGCGCTCTCCTTCGTGCAGCGGCCCGAGGACATGGCCGATCTCCGGAAGATCGTGCAGGGCCGGGCGCTGGCCATGGCCAAGATCGAGAAGCCGCAGGCACTGCTGCGGCTGGAGGAGATCATCGACGCCTCGGATTCGATCATGGTGGCGCGCGGCGATCTCGGCGTCGAGATGCCGCTGGAGAAGGTGCCGGGCACGCAGAAGCGCATCACCCGGATGTGCCGCCGCAAGGGCAAGCCGGTCATCGTCGCCACCCAAATGCTGGAGAGCATGATCACCAGCCCGGTGCCGACCCGCGCCGAGGTCTCCGACGTCGCCACCGCGGTTTTCGAAGGGGCGGATGCTGTGATGCTCTCGGCCGAGAGCGCGGCGGGCCAGTTCCCGATCGAGGCGGTTTCGATGATGAACCGCATCGCCGAGGAGGTCGAAAGCGAATCGGTCTATCGCTCGATCCTGGAGGCGCAGCGCGCCGAACCGGAGGCGACGGGCGCCGATGCCATCGCCAAGGCCGCCCATGAGGTCGCCGACGCGTTGAACCTCAAGATCATCGCCGCCTGGACCTCCTCGGGCTCGACCGCCTTCCGGCTGGCCCGCGAGCGGCCCAACTCCACCGTCATCGCGCTGACGCCCAACCGCGCCACGGCGCGCCGCCTCACCCTCGTCTGGGGTGTGCATGCGGTGGTGACCAAGGACGCCAGCGACATCGACGACATGGCCTCGCGCGCCTGCAAATTCGCCGTGCGCGAGAAGTTCGCCAAACTCGGCGACCGCATCATCGTCGTCGCCGGTGTGCCCTTCGGAACGCCGGGCGCGACGAACATGGTCCGCATCGCCTTCGTGGCGAAAGAGCATGTCGAGAAGGCGTGATGGCGTCCTACGGAGTCGGTTTTGGGAGCACACGCCATGGATTCGCAGCCCATTCGGTCTGCCATCGAACCGATCCAAGCGTGGTGCCGCAGGCCCTCAAACCACTTTCGATCCTCAGCAGACTGAACTTGAAACCAGCGTATGAGGTGATCTGATACGTGCTTCGCCAGAACAGGTCCGGACACATATCTGAGGTCATGGTGGATAACAAAATGCCATCGGCCGGATGCCAGCTCACGATGCCGAGATCCTCCGTCATAGTGATTCCGCCCGCAGGCAGGTGATCTGGCGCCGGCAGTGATAAGCGCGTCGGTGGATGAAGCGGCCATCCTCGCATCAACCAGACAGTGGTCGTTCCGACGATGGTGGAGCACGGTACCAAAGCCATGACCGGGCCTTTGGGCACTCTATGCAGTTCGATGGGGCGATCGACCCGCAACGCCGCGCCTGTGCAGGGTATCCATAGCTTGCTCAGGTCGCTGGGCAGGTCCTCTATTCTGCGAATATAGAGCGATCCATCTTTTGGCATCTGCGAAGCATCAAAGCCTTCGGCCTGCGCGGAGGTAACGGCAACGCTCAAGGCCAAGCACAGCGAAACGGCACGCAATCGGTTCGATGATATCACTGAGCTGACTCCCTGAACGCTTATATCATGATCGCAGGGGCACTTTTCGCCTTAGTTCAGCGCCAGCCCTGACCTCGGGCCGACCATCTGGTCGATCGCCTCGATGACGATCTCGGGCGCGGCGTGGTGCGGCATGTGGCCGACTCCCGGCAGGAGCACGAAGCGACCTTGCGGGGCCTGCCTGGCGATCGCGGCCGAGTGGATGATCGGTGAGACGATGTCATCGCTGTCGCCGGTGATCGCGACCACCGGCATCTGCAATTGCCGATAGCGCGGCACCTGCGCGCTGACGAAGTCGAAGGCCGCGGCGATGTCCTGCGAATTGGCCCGGAAGGTCGCCGGTCGCAGCAGGAGCGCGATCTCGCCCGCATCGAGATAGCCCGGCGTCACCGAGCGCGGCGCAAAGACGCTCTGCGCGCCAGCCTCCAGCAGCCGGCTCGCGGCGGGAACGCCGACGAGGCGCGTGAAGACCGGGCCGATCACCGGCCAGGACGTCGCATGATGATACCAAGCGATGCCGCCGGGCCATGGATGCGTCACGGCACCGAGCAGCACGAGCCCGCGCAAACGCTCGGGCCTGTCGAGCGCGATCCGGGTCGCGGCCGCCCCTGCGAGCGAATGCGCCACCAAGACGAAGCGCTCCGGCGCGATCGCGTCGAGCCCCTGCATCAGTGCATGGGCCTGCCGCGCGGGGTCGGCCATGGCATCGCCCTCGAGCCGATCGCTCCAGCCGAAGCCGGGCCGGTCGAGCGCGATGACGCGGTATTGGCGCAGTTCCGGCCCCAGCGTCGCCAGCAGATCGGCATGGTCCGAGGAGGCGCCATGGACCAGGACGACGGTACCGCGACCCTCGCCGGCCGGCCGGCTCTCGCGGTAATGCAGCCGCCCTCCGGAGACATCGACGAAGCTGCCCTTGGGCGGATAGCGCCGCGCGGCTTGGGCGCCGAGCCATTGCGACCAAAGCATGATCCCGGCGACAGCCAGGACGAAGACGATGACGAGCGAGCGGATCAGCATGCTGCGCATACGCGCCGACCGCGCTTTCGGTTCTGTGACGATGTCAGGCGTCGCGGCCGTCGACGTCGATCTTCAGCGACTCGACCGCACTCTTGATCGCCTCGAGCTGCGGATAGACCTCGAGCGCCCTGCGATAGGCCACCATGGCGCGCTTGTCGTCGCCCTGCTGGCGCAGGATGGTGCCTAAGCCCAGCATCGCGCCGTAATGCCTGGGCTCGCGCTTCAGCGCCTCGCCGATGTCGAGCATCGAGCGAATCGGGTCGCCGGCGATGAAGAGAGCATTGGCGCGCTGGTTCCAGCCCTCGGCCCAGTCGGGCTCCAGGCTGATGACGCGATCCAGCAACTCGATCGCCAGATCCAGCTGCTTGGCCTTCATCGCCGTCTGGGCGCGGGTCATCAGCAGGTCGGCAGTGGGCGAATTGGACCGTGACCAGCGGCGCTGGATCAGATTGGCGATGCCCTTCGCCTCTTCGGGCGTCTTGGCGGCCGCCAGCCGCTCGAACAGCTTGTCCAGCGTCGCGGCCGGGGTGCGCGCGGGGGCGGCCGGCGCAGCGTTGGGAGTGTCGTCCTTGTCGGCGGGCGCGACCGCGCCAGGACGCTGCGGAGCGGCATCTTGCGCCTGCGCGGGAGCGACCGAGGCGGCCAGCGCCAGCAGGACAATGGCGGACAGAATGCGTGCGATCATCATGCCCGCGAGCATAGACGCGCCAGCTGGAGCGTCAATTCACGGAGCGGCGACCGACACGGCAAAAAAGCGGGCGCGCCTGACGGCGCCCCGCTTCATCGTCCACCACGCAAGGCAACAGGCAGCCACAAAGGCCGCCGCAACCTCAGCCCTGGCGCGCCTTGAAGCGCTTCTGGACCTTGTTGATGATGTAGACGCGGCCCTTGCGGCGCACGAGCTGGTTGTCGCGGTGACGGGCGCGCAGCGACTTCAGCGAATTGCGGATCTTCATGGTCTCAACTCCACCGACCCGCGCCACGAGGGCGAACCGGTCAAAAAACGAAAGCCTGCCAAACACGAAGCCAGCGACGCGAGCCGGAAACCAGCCCTCATCGACCACGCGAATGATGCGGCTGATGCGATGCCGGCTGTATACGGATTTTTCCAGAGATCGCAAGGGCGCAGGACGCTGTCGATCGAGGAAAGACGCTCCCGATCGCGGAAAAGCGGAGACGGTCGTTCGATGCCGCGATCATCCGGCCGATCGACGCTGGAACCTAAGCTCCCGGCAGCGCGTTTCCCCCGTCTCACGAACGCTGGGATTTCAACACCATGAAGATGTCGACCTTGGGCCTCCTCGCCGCCTGCACGATCGCGCTCGGCGCCTGCGGCAACACCACCGATCAGCGTATCGGCGGCGCGGCCGCCGGTGCCGGAACCGGCGCTGTCGTGGCGGGTCCTGTCGGGGCCGTCGTCGGCGGGGCGGTTGGCGCCGTCTCCGCGCCGACCGTCGTGCGCGAGACCCGGCGGGCCACGCGCTAAGTCAACAAGGCTCGGTTGGCGGTCACGGCCGCCAGCCGGTCTCCTCGGCGGGCGCATTCTGCCGGGCCTCGTCCTTGCGGGCGTCCTCGACATAGGTGAAGAGCGCCCGCAGCGCGGCCTCGACGCCCTCGCCTGAGGCCGATGACAGCACGATCGGCATCCGCTTGCAGGCGCGCTTCAACCGCGCGACCTGCTCCTTGAGCAGTTCCGGGCTGAGCGCATCGACCTTCGACAGCGCCACGATCTCGGGCTTCTCGTCGAGGCCCTCGCCATACAGGCTGAGTTCCTTGCGCACGGTCTTGTAGGCCTTGCCAGCATGTTCGCAGGTGCCCTCGACGAGGTGCAGCAGCACGCGGCAGCGCTCGACATGCCCGAGGAACCGATCGCCGAGGCCATGGCCCTCATGGGCGCCCTCGATCAGGCCCGGAATATCCGCCAGCACCATCTCGCGCGCATCGACGCGCACGACGCCGAGCCCCGGATGCAGCGTGGTGAAGGGGTAGTCGGCGATCTTCGGCTTGGCCGCCGTCACCGTCGCCAGGAAGGTCGACTTGCCGGCATTGGGCAAACCGATCAACCCGGCATCGGCGATCAGTTTCAGCCGCAGCCAGACCCAGCGCTCCTCGCCGATCAGGCCCGGATTGGCGTGGCGCGGCGCCTGGTTGGTCGCCGTCTTGAAATAGGCGTTGCCGAAGCCGCCATTGCCGCCCTTGCACAACACGAAGCGCTGGCCGGCCTGCGTCAGGTCCGCGACCAGCGTCTCGCCGTCCTCGTCGAAGATCTGCGTGCCCGGCGGCACCTTCAGCACCTTGGTCTCGCCATTGGCGCCGTGGCGGTCGGCACCCATGCCGTGCCCGCCGATCTTGGCCTTGAAATGCTGCTGGAAGCGGAAATCGATCAGGGTGTTGAGGCCCTGCACGCATTCGATGATGACATCGCCGCCGCGTCCGCCGTCGCCGCCATTGGGCCCGCCGAACTCGATGAACTTTTCACGGCGAAAGGAGACGCAGCCGGCGCCGCCGTCTCCCGCCTTCACATAGATCTTGGCCTGGTCGAGGAATTTCATGGCTTCTCAGTAGTGATCGCGGGGGCAAAGGGCAATGATTGCGTCATGCTCGGGCGCAGACCCGAGCATCTCGGGCCGGAGATTCTCGGGTCTGCGCTGCGCTTCGCCCGAGAATGACGGCTCGCATCACGCAGCCAGCCTCGGCGCCGCCATCTCCTCGCGCAGCGCGTCTGCGAAGCGGCGCGCCGCCAGCCCCGGCTGCGGCCCCATGATCAGCCCGACAGACAGGTCAAACAGCGCCGGCAGGCCATCCGCCGGGCCTAGCCGCCGCGCCGTCGCCGGCACCGCGCTCTCGGTCACCGCCGTGACGCAGAACCCCGCCTCGACCGCCGACAGCATGCCCGAGGTGTGCGAGCACGAGAAGACGAGGCGATAGTCCTTCTCCGCCTCCGCCAGGCAGGCGAGCAGGCGCGGCCGCACCCGGCAGCCCTCCGAGAACAGCGCCAGCGGCAGCGTCTCCTGCAGTTCCGGCCGGTGGCCGCGCGCCGCGATCCAGACCACCGGCTCGCGCCGGATCACCTCGCCGACCGGCCGCCTGGGATCCTGCGTCACCACCGCGAGATCGAATTCGCCGGCCGCGACCGCCGGCTCGATCCGCTTCGACAGGTCGCAATGCAGTTCGAGCTCGACCTTGGGATGCTCGGCGGCGAAGCGCGCGATCAGCGGCCGCAGGAAGGCGTCGACGTAATCGTCGGGAATGCCGATGCGCAGCCGCCCCGAGGCGCTGCTGCCGCCGAGATCGTCGAGCGCCTCGCGCTGGATCGCGAGCAACCGCCTGGCATGGGCGATCAGCCTTTCGCCGGCATGGGTCGGCACCACGCCGCGCCGCGAGCGCTCCAGCAGTTTGTGGCCGAGCTGGTGCTCGAGATCCTGGATCCGTACCGAAATCGCCGATTGCGTCCGCCCGAGCCGCGCGCCGGCCGCCGTGAAGCCGCCGCTCTCGACCACCGCCACCAGCATGTCGAGCGCCGCCAGATCGAAATGCCCGGACATGGCACAGTCTCCATCGATCGTTTTTAAGAATGGTTAAATCAGAATAATCCGTTTTTCCGATGGAAGAAAGGGGCGTAGAGCAGGCTCATCGTCATTGCGAGCGCAGCGAAGCAATCCAGATCGGCTCGCTCGACGTCCCCCTGGATTGCTTCGCTGCGCTCGCAATGACGGACTGCTCTGCAGACACGAATTCCAAGAACATAAGCCATGAGCGACTCCACCATGTCCGCCCCCGCCGCCGTCATGCCTGCCCCGACCGCGCCTGCGCTCGCCATGTTCCTCGCGCTGCTGGCCGGCGCGACCTGCATCGGCTTTTCCGGCGTGTTCGTGCGCTTCGCCGATGTCGGCCCGGCCGCCGCAGGCTTCTGGCGCATGGCCTTCGCGCTGCCGGTGCTCGGCCTGTGGATGGGGCTGGAGCAGCGTCGTCCGGGACGCACCGTCGCCACGACCGGCGCCTTGCTCCCGATCGCGCTGGCCGGCCTCTTCTTCGGAATCGACGTCGTGCTCTACAATGCCTCGCTCGGCTTCACGACCATCGCCAACGCCTCGCTGCTCGGCAATCTCTCGCCGGTCGCGGTCGTTCTCGGCGGCTGGCTGCTCTTTTCGCAGCGCCCGAGCCGGCGCATTCTCGGCGCGCTGGCCCTGGCGGTCGCCGGCGCGATGATGCTGGTCCTGCCGAAATTCACCGCCACGACCGCGCCCGCGCCCGGCGGCCTGTTCGGCGACAGCCTCGCCATCGCCGCCGCCATCTCCTATGCCGCCTACATCATGGCGATCAGCCGCGCCCGAGACCGCGCCGAGCCCGGCCGCATCAGCCTGATTGCGAGCGCGATCTGCGCCGTCTTCTGCCTCGTCACGGCCTTTGCGCTGGGTGAGACGATCATGCCGGCCAGCCTGCAGGGCTGGCTCGCGGTGATCGCGCTCGGCCTCGTCTCGCATGCGATGGGCCAGGGCCTGATCACGCTGGCGCTCGGCCATTACGGCGCCAGCGCTGCCTCGCTCGTCATGGTCTGGCCGGCAATGGTCGCGGTGCTCGCCGCCTGGGCGCTCTTCGGTGAACAGCCCTCGCCGGTGCAGGCCTTCGGTGGCATCGCGATCCTGGCAGCCGTGCTGATGGTGCGGAAGGGCTGAAGCGTCTCAGGCGCGCCGCCGTCTTCTCCCTCCCCCCGCTTACCCATGTCGGCTGTAGCCGACATAGGCAGGTGTTGACCAACATCGGAAACATCCGATGTTGGGTGGGGAGGGCCGGGGTGGGGGGCAGTGCCGCTCGGCGCTTCGTCGGCGAAAGGGGCGAGCCCTGCTTTTCCGTCCCCATCCCTAACCCTTCCCCACCGCAAGCAGGGGGAAGGGAACGAGCCCCGCCTTCAAGCGATCGGCCTCTCCGGGCAGCCGCGACTTATCCCCGGCCTGCCAATCCATGCCTATCCTCACCGCGTTCCACCCGACCAAGGGGGCTGTCGCGAGGCATCGTGCGGCCGGGCGGAATGCGGTGTCCGGGATGGGCGGCCCTTGCAGGCCGGCTGCCCGGAGGGGCTCTCGTCGCCGGGGACATCAGCAATCCCGGTCCTGACCGACCTTAATCGGCGGCGAGGGGCACCAGAAGAGAACCGCGCGTGGAGCCGGACGCGGCAAGATCCGCCGCATCGACACCTCGACATCGACACTCGACATCGGCACGCGGTCGCATCCGCGCCGCCATCCGGCTCCGCGCACCCCGTTCGGGCTGCCAACGACACGAAACCCGCGGCGCATGCCGGCCGGGATCGTGCCGCCATGCCAGCGCGGCGGCGCCAGCCAGGCGGATGGAACCGCCTGGCATCTCCTGGGATTGCGATATCGGGCGCGCGACGGCATCCTTGCGCCTCAACCTGCCGAGGTGAGCATGCTGCGTGGAGTTGTTCTGGCTTCGAGCCTGCTGCTGGCGCTTCCGGCGCACGCCGCTGGCCCCTATGGCAAGATCGTCGTCGGCAACTGGTCCGGCGGGGCCTTCACCAACGACGCCACCGGCGCCTTCTCGCACTGCGCCGTGAATGCCGGCTATCGCAACGGCACCCGGATGTTGACCTCGATCACCGCCGACTTCAAATGGCTGATCGGCTTCGCGCATCCCAACTGGCGCCTCAAGCCCGGCGCCCGGCTGAATCTCCAGCTGGTCTTCGACCGCAGCTCGCGCGTCGACGTCACCGCGGATGTGAAGACGGCGAGCCTTTTGACCATAGCGATGCCCGATGATTCGCAGCTCATCAACGCCTTCCGCCGCGGCAGCTATCTGGAACTCGTCGCCAACGACCAGCGCCTGACCTTCGCCCTGACCTCGACCGGCGAGATGCTGCCCGCCCTGGCCGCCTGCGCCAGGCAGAGCGCCAGCATTCGCGGCCCGGTCAACCCGTCAGCCGGGCAGAATGCCGCTCGCCCGCCCGAGGCGGAGACGCAGGCCAGCAGCCAGGCCAGGGCCGAGAAGAAGGCGGTGCTGGAGAAGACGCGCGACCTGATCCGCGTGAAGATGATGACCTGCATCGGCCGGGAGGGCACGCCGATGCTGGCGACCGACGAGAAGGCCGAGGTCGTCGCCAAGGCCGCGATGATCTTCTGCAAGGCCGATGTCGATGCGCTCGCCCAGGCGATCATCGAGATCCAGGAGCACGACGCCAGCCGCCCCGTCGACCGCGAGGCGGTGCGCCGCGCCGCCGCCCAGAGCATCCAGGACGTCGTCGTCGCCCAGATCGTCAAATCGCGCGGCGAAATGCTGAGCCGCAGGAACCAGCAGCCCCCGGCGCCGACGGGCGGAGGGCGCCCGGCGATGTCGCCGTCGATCTGACGGTGGATCTCTCCAGACAACGCGCGGTCAACCCGGACAAGCCGCGATGGCGGCGCCGATCCGGGATCCATGCTTGAGCGCTGATCGAAAACGCTCCGGACTGAACCCGGTCGACTTATCCCCTGCGCCTGAACCGGCCGGAGAATAGGCGCTCCAAACCGGGAGTGCTCCATGTCCGCCAGATCCGATCGCCATCGCCCCGAAACCGCCGGCGAGGGCGAGATCATCCGCCTGCGCCGCAGCCTGATCCGTCTTCAGGACGAAACGCGGCTGCTGCGCCGCGATATTGTGAGGCGCAAGTACAACCCCTCGCAGCCCCGCGTTCCGGCAGGCGGCACCGGTGGCGGACAATGGACCAGCGGTGCGGGCGGCGGCGGCGGGAGCGGCGGCAGCACCATGCCCGGCTTCGGGGATGGCGGCGACCTGGCGGAATTCGCACCTGAAGCCGGCTTCGTCATCGACGAGACCGGCAACGAAGCGTGGGCCTTCTACGAGGAAAGCCGCGAAGAGGATGGCGCGGTCTCCGAACGCGCCATCGTCAACCGCGACGGCAGCACGATCCATTCCGAATACGCCGCCTCCCGAGAAGCCGGCTTCGACGAGCGCCACACCGTCACGACGCCCGACGGCGACAAGGTCACCTTCGAGATCACGGACAAGAGCCAGACGATCCGAGAAGGCGGGCCCGATGGCGAGGCGATCAGCCGGTCGGTCTGGACGCCGTCCGGGCCGGAGCCGGTCGCGACGGTGCAACCCGCGTACTCGGGCCTCCGGCAAGGAGTCGGCGCGGCCGGAGCCGTGCTATTCGGCTGGCTTTCTGGAGAAAACAGAGCCGATGGCCCGCAAGCCGTCATGGGCTTCAACGCTCGCGACTTTCGGCCGAGCGAAAATGCCGGCGGCGCCCTAGATCTGACTTATGTCGGAAAGGTCGAACAGGCCGAAGCCGAGACTGCATGCAAATATCTTCCGGAACTGCAATCGCGGCTCGACCGCGCAGTCTCGGCGGCAGGGCCGGCGAACAACTACCCCCATGCAGCGATCTATGGCACGTTCATTCACCAATATCTGAAAGATCAGA
Organism: Allobosea vaviloviae; assembly: GCF_001298265.1. GTDB lineage: Bacteria > Pseudomonadota > Alphaproteobacteria > Rhizobiales > Beijerinckiaceae > Allobosea > Allobosea vaviloviae_B. The sequence goes on from NZ_LGSZ01000032.1 coordinate 48,853, forward strand.
TCGAGGACGCACGGTATCCAGATCTGAAGGCGGAGCAATCATTCGCGAAGCAAATGCTCGAATCGACTCCAGATGAATTCGTCCGCTACGGCTACCCCCGATCGGTCCGTATCGATGCGTATGAATTGCGGGAGGATGGAACGCTGTGCATCTATGATTTCAAGACGGGCCGGCGCGGCATCGATGAGCGGCGGTGGAAGGAGCTCGCTGTTGCACCCTTCCGGGCAATCAGGAACATCTCCCGCGTCGTCGTCATAGAGGTAAGGCCGAGTTCGTGACGACGAAAAAACAGATCAAATTCTTGCTGGATCTCATCCAATCGCGAAATGCAGACCTTGTCGTTCATGGTCCATTCGCGGTCCTGAAACCAATACGCCACGTCATTCGCGCGATCTCGATAGACCGGACGAGCTCTGCTGACCGCCCGCATTTCCTGTGGTCGATCGGACATACTTTCAATCCTCGTTCGTCTCTCCAGGGCATCTGGCTTGATCAGTTTTACACCGAACGTGGAGCACCGGCGAAATGGTCCGAACCGGGCTTGGCGGAAGCATTCATCGATGCCGTCGAAGGAACCATTCTGCCAAGATTGCGTCCTGCCTCGACAATCGAGGCAATGACGATGCTGAAGTATCCATACTCTTACGGATATGAAAGCCAGCTCCGGTACGAGCCCTACCAGTTGCATTTCCATGCAGCCTGCGGCCGCTTCGGCGAAGCAATCAGAATCCTTGAAAAAATGGAGACGTGGGAGCGCAGCAAACTGGGGTGGCGGCTCCATGAGTTTCAGTATCTCGTCGACGAGTTGGGGCCCCTCCTGAAGCGGGAGGACAAGATCGGCGTCGCCGAGTTGCTACGGCAATGGGAGGTCATGGTGGTCAGACGGGCCGGCGTTGCCAACATATACGAGCCGACGCCGTTTCCCTTCGAACTCGCCTGATCACTCCGCCGCCAGCCTCGGTGGCGGCAGCGGCAGCTTCATCTGCGCCTCGCCATCCCCGGGCGCCCCGTGCCCCGGCGCCCCATGCCCGTCCTCGGGCATCGCCTGCCACAGGCTCTCATCCTCCGGCTTGCTGAAGAAGCGCCCGAACAGCCATCCCGTGGCCTTCGAGAGATCGTCCATCACCGCGTAGAAGGACGGCACGAAGACGAGGCTGAGCACGGTCGAGACGAGCAACCCGCCGATCACCGCGATCGCCATCGGCGCGCGGAACTCGCCGCCGTCGCCCAGCCCGTAGGCGGAGGGAGCCATGCCCGCCGCCATCGCGATCGTCGTCATCACGATCGGCCGCGCCCGCTTGCGGCCGGCTTCCAGCAGGGCGGTGCGCCGGTCCTTGCCACGCCCCTCCTCCTCGACCGCGAAATCGACCAGCATGATCGCGTTCTTGGTGACGATGCCCATCAGCATCAAAAGGCCGATATAGACCGGCATCGACACCGGCTTGCCGGTCGCGAGCAGGGCGATGACCACGCCGCCGAAGGAGAGCGGCAGCGAGAGCAGGATCGTGATCGGCTGGAACACCGAGCCGAACAGCAGGATCAGCACGACGAAGACCAGCATCAGCCCGGTCGTCATCGCCGTGATGAAGCCCTGCACGACCTCTCCTTGAATCTCCGCGTCGCCGGTCGCCGCGATCCAGACGCCCGGCGGCAGCCCGACCTCCTTGACGATTCCGGTGAAGGTCTCCTGCGCGGTGCCGAGCTCGAAGCCGCGCTTGAGATCGGCGCCGATCGCGGCGCGGCGGACGCGGTCATAGCGGTCGATCGAGCTCGGCCCCTCGCCGAAGCCGATATCGGCCACCGCCGTCAGCGGGATCGAGACGCCGCTCGTATTGGTGACGCGCAGCGCCGCGATGTTGCGGATGTCGGCGCGGGCCGCCTCGTCGAGCTGCACGCGGATCGGCACCAGCCGGTCGCCGGCATTGAACTTGGCGAGATTGGCGCCGACATCGCCGATCGTGGCGACGCGGACGGCTTCCGAGATCGCTTCCGGCGTGACGCCGAGGCTGGCCGCCGCCTCGAGCTTCGGCCGCACCGTCAGCTCCGGCCGCGACAGCGAGCCCGAGGTCGCGACATTGAGATAGCCGTCGATCTTGCGCATCCGGCTCTCGATCCGCGCCACGGCTTCGCCGAGCGCCGCCCCGTCCTTGGACAGGATCGAGAAGGCCATTTCGCGCTCGCCGCGCTCGTTGACATACCAGGCGCGCACATCGGGCACGCTGGCGAGCTTCTGGGCGATGACGACCTTGAGGTCCTTCTGGCGCGCGGTCCGCTCGGCCTTGGGCTTGAGCTTGATGATGACGGCGGCGCGCCGGACCTCGCGCTGGCCCGTCGGCGAGGCGCCGCCGAGCACGAAGACCTGCGTCACCTCGGGGATTTCGCGCAACCGGTCGACGATCCTGTCGGTGGTGACGCGGGTATCCTCCAGCGTGGAGCCGGGCGGCAGCTCGACGGAGGCGACGACGCGCGAGGTGTCCTCGTCGGGGATGAAGCCGGTCGGCAGCAGGGAGGTGGCGTGGATGGAGCCCCAGAGGAAGGCAAAGCCCAGCACCAGCGTCAGATAGGACATGTTGAAGGGGATCGTGCGCCAGCGCCCGCTGCCGTCAAAGCGCGGCAGAACCGGCAGCCGGCGCGAGGCGGTCGTCGCCTTGAGCAGGCCGACATAGCTCCCCATGACGATGCCGTCCTTGGCGTCCTCATGCTTGACCGGCTTCATCAGATAGGCCGCCATCATCGGCGTGATCAGCCGGGCGACCAGCAGCGAGAACAGCACCGCGACCGCGACCGTCAATCCGAACTGGCGGAAATACTGGCCGGCGACGCCGCCCATGAAGGACACCGGCGCGAAGATCGCGACGATCGTCAGCGTGATCGCGATGACCGCAAGCCCGATCTCGTCGGCGGCCTCCATCGCGGCGCGATAGGGCGATTTGCCCATCTTCATGTGGCGGACGATGTTCTCGATCTCGACGATCGCGTCATCGACCAGGATACCTGTCACCAGGGTGATGCCGAGCAGGCTGACGAGGTTGAGCGAGAAGCCCATCAGCTCCATCGCCCAGAAGGTCGGGATCGCCGAGAGCGGCAGCGCGATCGCGGTGATGAGCGTGGCGCGCCAGTTCTTCAGGAACAGGAACACGACGAGCACCGCCAGGCCTGCGCCCTCCAGCAGCGTGCCCATCGCCGCCTTGTAGTTGCCATAGGTATAGGCGACCGCGTCGTCGATCGGCTTCAGCGTGATGTCGGGGAAGCGCTTGTTGAGATCGGCGATGCGGGCGGCGACGACCTCCTTGACCGAAAGCTCGCTCGACCCCTTCGAGCGGAACACCGCAAAGGAGACGACCGGGCTCTTGTCGAGCCGCCCGAAGGCGCGCGGCTCCGAATTGGAATCCTCGACCCGGCCGAGCTCCTTCAGCCGGACCTCGCGGCCGCCGGTCAGGGTGATCTTGGTCTCGGCGAGCTCGGCCACCGTGCGGGCGCCCGCGAGCGTCCGGATCGCCTGCTCCTGGCCGCCGACCTCGCCGCGCCCGCCGGCGAGGTCGACATTGGTCGCACGAATCTGGCGGTTGACCTCGCCGGCCGTGGTGCCCAGCGCCAGCAGCCGGTCGGGGTCGAGCGAAATCCGGATCTCGCGGTCGACGCCGCCATAGCGCTCGACGCGGCCGACGCCCTTGAGCCCCTGCAATTCGCGCGCGACGACATCGTCGACATGCCAGGAGAGCTGCTCCAGCGTCATCCCGGTCGAGGCCGCGCCGAAGGTGATGATCGACTGGCCCTCGACATCGATGCGCTGGATGATCGGCTCGTCGATGGTGCGCGGCAGATCGGCGCGAATCTTCGCGACTGCATCCTTGACGTCGTTGACGGCGCGGTCGGTGTTGGTCTCGAGCCGGAACTCGATGATCGTGGACGATTGCCCGTCGGTGAGCGTCGAGACGACATGCTTGACGCCGGTGATGTTGGCGACCGCATCCTCGACGCGCTTGCTGACCTGGCTTTCGAGCTCGGAGGGCGCGGCGCCCGACTGGGTGATCGTCACCGAGACGAGCGGCACGTCGATGTTGGGGAAGCGCGTCACCGGCAGCTTCGAGAACGACAGAAGGCCGAGCACGCACAGCACGAAGAAGAGCAGGATCGCCGGAACCGGCTTGCGGATCGACCACGCGGAGAAGTTGATGTTCACGGATGCCGCCTCTCGTCAGTTCGTCGCGACGGGCGTGATGACGTCGCCGTCGCGCACGAAGGTGCCGGCGCGCGCGACCACCGTCTCGCCTTCGCTGATGCCCGACACGATCTCGGCGCGGCCGTCGCCGGCGAGGCCGAGCTGGACGGATTTCGTCGTGACCTTGCCCTCGCTGACGCTCTGCACGGTCGCGCCGGAGCGCCCATAGGTGATCGCCGACAGCGGCAGGGTGACGACCGTCTTGCGCCCGGTCTCGATCATGCCGCGCGCAAACGAGCCGATCGCCACCGGCGGATTGCCGGTGAGAGACACCCTCACCCGGCCGAGCCGCGAGGCCTTGTCGACTTCGGGCGCGATCAGGCGGATCGTGCCCGCCAGCGCCTGCGTTGCGCCGGCCGGCGTCACCGCCACCGGCTGCCCGAGCTTGAGGCCGGGGAGTTCGACCTCGGCGACCTCGGCCTCGAGTTCCACCGCGCCGTCCTCGATGATGCGGAACAGCGGCTCGGCTGCGGCCAGGGCGGCGGTGGCGCCGAGCCTGGCATTGCGACGGCTGACGATGCCGCCCTTCGGCGCCCTGATCTCGGTGCGGGCGAGCCTCACCTCGATGTCGCGGCCTTGCGCCGTCGCCAAAGCGCGATCGGCGGTGGCGATGGCGAGCGCCTGCTTGGCGGAGTTGAGCTTGGCCGCGGCGGCGCGGGCGATGGCATCGCGCTGGTCATAGGTCTCGTTGGAGACGTTGCCGCTGCTGCGCAGGGCCTTGGTGCGGTCGAAATTGTTGTCGGCGGCGACGAGATTGGCCTGCGCCTCGGCGATCTGGGCCGTGGCCTGGGCGATGCCGGCGTCGGCCCGCGCAATCTGCGCGTCGTTCTGCGTCTTCTGAACCTCGAGGGTCGTGCGCGACAACCGCGCCAGAACCTGCCCGGCAGCGACGCGGTCGCCCTCCTCGGCCAGGATGTCGACGATGGACAGGCCATCGACCTCGGGCTGCACCATGACCTGGTCGCGCGCGATCATCGAACCGGACACCAGGACGCTCTGGACGATCTCGGAGATCTTCGCCTTGGTCACGGTCACGGAAGGGCCAGCGGCCGGCGCGGTCTGGGCGGCGGCGGGCACCTGAGCCTGTGCCTGCGGAGAAACGGCGACCAGTCCCGCCACCAGCAGGGACAGCGCGGCAAGGCGCGAAACAGCAGTTGTCTGCGACATGACGTTGGCCTTCGGGGTCTGGGCGGGCGAGTTGGTCGGGCAAGTCATGCTGATACGCTCCCGGGCTCGGGTTGGAGCAGCACATGGGCGAGTCCGCGCATCGCCTTGAACAGGGTCTCCGCCGCCATGGCGGGATCGAACTGGGGATCGGTGGCGCGGCGGCACAGAAAGCCGTCCGCCATCATGAAGATGGCCTGCAGGAACCGCGCATCGTCGAGATTGGACGGCAGTTCACCATTGGCCTTGGCGCCGGCGATGGCCTGCGCCAGACCACCGACGACTGTCCCGTCGATCGAGGCGCACATCTGCGCCATCGCCGGATTGCGGGCGGCTTCCGCCCAGATCAGCAGCGCGATGATCGATTTTTCGCGCGGCTCATCGACAAGGTGGCGACGTCCCAGTGCCTCGAGCTGATCGAGCACGCTGCCCCTGGCCGGATCGAGCCCGGCGAAATCGGCCGCGATCAGCGTGCGGTCGCGCTCGGCCATGCCGGCGATGATCGCGTCCTTCGAAGCGAAGTACCGGTAGAGATTACCCGGGCTCATGCCGGCCTCGGCGGCGACATCCTGCATCGTCGCGGCATGGAAGCCGGCCCGCGCGAACACGCTCTCGGCCGCGTCCAGGATGCGGATCTGGCGCTCCGACGGGCCGCGCTCCGCGGGCCCGGCGGCCGGCATGCGCTCGGGCGTATCAAGGGCGACAAACGACGGCACAAAAGACCTCAAGCGATGAGAATGAACGTTCATTCTCATCGCTTGATTTTACGGGCAAGTCAAGCCGAACGTCGTGAAAGACTGGTTTCGGACCGTTGCCCGCCCCATTCCTGCCCCGATCCGGCATGCGTCCCAGGCGGCCTCGCCATGCGGCTTCGGCCCATAAATTGCTTGCCTCACCTGTATTGCGACCGCATTCTCGGGCGATGCTCATCGCGTGCTGCCAGTGCCCCTTTCAAGACTGCTTCCCGGCGACCTGATCTCGCGATGAACGACCACGCGCTTTTGACCCTTCCGATCAGCAAGCTGCGCGCGACGCATCGTCGGCGCCGGCCAGCCTCGCAGCTTCCCCCGCTCAAGCCTGTCCTGATCGTGCTGCATCAGGAGCATTCGACGTCGGGACGCGTCGGCCGCCTGCTCCAGGCGCGCGGCCATGCGCTCGACATCCGCAAGCCGCGCTATGGCGACCCGCTGCCGCAGACGATGGCAGACCATGCCGGCGCCGTGATCTTCGGCGGACCGATGGGCGCCAATGATCCCGATGATTTCATCAAGACCGAGATCGACTGGATCGGCACCTGCCTCAGGGAGGACGCGCCCTTCCTCGGCATCTGCCTGGGCGCGCAGATGATGGCCAAGCATCTCGGCGCCCGCGTCTACACCCATGGCGAGGGTCGCGCCGAGGTCGGCTACTACAAGCTCGACCAGACCGACCATGGCAGGCTCCACGCCACCGAGGCCGGCTTCGCCTGGCCCGACACCGTCTATCAATGGCATCGCGACGGCTTCGACTGCCCGACAGGAGCGGAATGCCTGGCGACCGGCGGCGATTTCCCGGTGCAGGCGATCCGCGCGGAGTCCCGCTGCTACGGCATCCAGTTCCACCCCGAGGTGACCCCGGCGATGATGTGCCGCTGGTCGATCCGCGGCCATGAGCGCACGCTGATGCCGGGCGCGCAGCTGCGCCACATGCATCTCGACGGCTGGTATCAATACGATCCGGCCATCCGGCTCTGGCTGGACGGCTTCCTCGACCACTGGCTCAAGGCCCCCGCAGAGGCAGCAAGCGTTTGACCCGTACAGCCATCGTTCTCGGCGCCGGCATGGTCGGCGTCTCCTGCGCGCTGTCGCTCCAGAAGCGCGGTTTTGCCGTGACGCTGATCGACCGGCGCGAACCCGGCCGCGAGACCTCCTACGGCAACGCAGGCGTGCTCGCCGCCTCCTCCTTCGTCCCGCTGAACAACCCCTCGCTCTATGCGAAGATCGCCGACTATCTCGGCAACCGCCATCCTGCGCTCAATCTCAGCTGGCGGCGGGCGCTCGGCCGGCCGGGCTGGCTGCTGCGCTTTCTCTGGGAGGCCCGCCCTTCGCAGGCGAAGGCCCGCATCGCGGCCCTGCAGTCCCTGACCGAAAGCACGGTCGCGCGCCACCGCGCCCTGATGGCCGAAGCCGGCGTCTCGCACCGCCTCCGCGAGACCGGGACGCTCAAGCTCTGGCGCACCGAGGCCGGCCATGCCGCCGCGCAGGCGGAGCACGACTTCCTGCAGGCACATGGCATTGAGGCGCAGGTCCTGGACCGGCAGGGCATCTCCGGCATCGAGCCGAGCCTCAACCCGATCTTTCCGGCCGGGCTCCTGATTCCCTGCGTCGGTTCGGTCGATTCCCCCGGCGCGGTCACGGCGGCCTATGCCGCACTCTTCGCGGAACGCGGCGGGCGCATCGAGCAGGCCGCCGTCAGCGGGCTCGCCCGCCATGACGCTGCCGGCTGGCGCGCCAGCACGACGACGGGACGCTTCGAGGCTGAGGTCGCTGTGGTCGCGCTCGGCCCCTGGACCGGCGATCTGCTGAAGCCGCTCGGGCTCGATCCCGGGCTCGATGTCGAGCGGGGCTACCACCGCCATCTCCAACCGCAGGCCGGCACAAGCCTGTCGCGGCCGGTCTATGATGTCGATGGCGCCTATTACATGGCGCCGATGGAGCAGGGTTTCCGCATCACCAGCGGCGTCGACCTGTCGTTCCGCGACGCGCCCGACGAGCACCGCCAGATCGAGGCCGCCACGGCCGCTGCCCACGAGGCCTTTCCGCTCGGCGAGGTCGTCGGCGAAACCTGGCGCGGCGCCCGTCCGACCCTGCCGGATTCACTGCCGATGATCGGCGAGGCGCCACGCAACCCCGGCCTCTGGCTCGCCTTCGGCCACCAGCATATCGGCTTCTCGACCGGCCCGATCACCGGCGAGATCATCGCGGCCATGGTCTGCGGCGAGACGCCGCCGATCGACCCGATGCCGTTTTCGCCGGGGCGGTTCATCGGCTGACAGCCTGCCCTTGGCGTCATGGTCGCGGCCCCTGGCGTCATGGTCGGGCTTGACCCGACCATCCCGGAAACCAGTGCCCTCTTGTCCTGAGATTCTCGGGTCTTCGCGGAGTTTATCCTTGGGCCGATCGAAGATCGGACCCGAGGGCTACGCCCGAGAATGACGCTGTGCGCCGGGCGCCTGAAAATTCGCCAGCGTGTGTCGGTTGGCGTGTTCGGCGAGAACCGGAGCGGAGCGGACTTATGTCCGTGAGCACCGGAAGCGCAGCCGGCCGCGTTAGACGGCCGCGCTCGCGGATTTTCGCCCTCAGACCTGGCGGGTGACCATCATCTTTTTCACTTCCGCGATCGCCTTCGCCGGGTTCAGACCCTTCGGGCAGGCATTCGCGCAGTTCATGATGGTGTGGCAGCGATAGAGCCGGAAGGGGTCTTCCAGATCGTCGAGCCGCTCGCCGGTCGCCTCGTCGCGGCTATCGATCAGCCAGCGATAGGCCTGCAGCAGGGCGGCGGGGCCGAGATAGCGGTCGCCGTTCCACCAATAGCTCGGGCAGGAGGTCGAGCAGCAGGCGCAGAGAATGCACTCATAGAGCCCGTCGAGCTTCTCGCGGTCCTCCTTGCCCTGCGCCCATTCCTTCTCGGGCGCCGGCGTCGTCGTCTTCAGCCAGGGCTCGATCGAGGCGTGCTGGGCGTAGAAGCGCGTCAGGTCCGGCACGAGGTCCTTGATGACGGGCATGTGCGGCAGCGGGTAGATCGCGACCTTGTTGCCCTTGCCGCCGCATTCGTCGATGCCGGTGGTGCAGGCGAGGCCGTTCTTCCCGTCCATGTTCATGGCGCAGGAGCCGCAGATGCCCTCGCGGCAGGAGCGGCGGAAGGTCAGCGTCGGGTCGATCTTGGACTTGATCCAGATCAGCGCGTCCAGGACCATCGGCCCGCAATCCTCGCGGTCGACAAAGTAAGTGTCGGTGCGCGGATTCTCGGTGTCGTCGGGGCTCCATCGATAGACCTTGAACTCGGTCAGCTTGCTGGCGCCGGCCGGCTTCGGCCAGGTCTTGCCCGCGACAAGGCGGGAGTTCTGCGGGAGATTGAATTCGGCCATCTGTCAGATCGTCCTCAATACACCCGCGCCTTGGGCTTGATGTACTCGATGTCGTTCGAGAGCGTGTAGGTGTGGACCGGGCGGTCATCGACAGAGACCGTGCGCTGCTCGTCGTCGATCCAGGCGAGCGTGTGCTTCATCCAGTCCTTGTCGTCGCGGTTCGGATAGTCCTCGCGAGCATGGGCGCCACGGCTTTCCGGACGCTGCAGGGCGGAGTCCATGGTGACGACCGCCTGGGTGATCAGGTTGTCGAATTCCAGCGTCTCGATCAGGTCCGAGTTCCAGATCAGCGAGCGGTCGGTGGTGCCGATATCGGGCAGCCCGTCCCAGACCTCGTGGATCAGCTTGTGGCCCTCTTCCAGCGTCTCGCCGGTGCGGTAGACCGCGCAATTGTCCTGCATGATCCGCTGCATGCGCCCGCGCAGTTCCGCCGTCGGGGTGCCACCCGAGGCGTTACGGTACTTGTCGAGACGGGTCAGCGCCAGATCGGCCGAGTTCTTCGGCAGTTCCGGCTGCTTTTCGCCGGCGGTGACCGTATCGGCGCAGCGCAGGCCGGCCGCGCGGCCGAAGACCACGAGGTCGATCAGCGAGTTCGAGCCCAGCCGGTTGGCGCCATGCACGGAGACGCAGGCCGCCTCGCCGATCGCCATCAGGCCCGGCACCACGGTGTCGGGGTTGCCGTCGACCTTGGTCAGGACCTCGCCGTGAAAGTTCGTGGGGATGCCGCCCATGTTGTAATGCACCGTCGGGATGACCGGGATCGGCTCGCGTGTCACGTCGACGCCGGCGAAGATCTTGGCGCTCTCGGAGATGCCCGGCAGGCGCTCATGCAGGATCTTCGGATCCAGATGGTCGAGATGCAGGTAGATGTGGTCCTTGTTCTTGCCGACGCCGCGCCCGCCACGGATTTCCATGGTCATCGAGCGCGAGACGACGTCGCGCGAGGCCAGGTCCTTGGCTGAGGGGGCATAGCGCTCCATGAAGCGCTCGCCCTCGGAATTGGTCAGGTAGCCGCCTTCGCCGCGCGCGCCCTCGGTGATCAGGCAGCCCGAGCCGTAGATGCCGGTCGGGTGGAACTGCACGAACTCCATGTCCTGCATCGGCAGGCCGGCGCGCAGCACCATGCCGCCACCGTCGCCGGTGCAGGTATGGGCCGAGGTCGCGGAGAAATAGGAGCGGCCATAGCCGCCCGTCGCCAGGATCGTCTGCTGCGAGCGGAAGCGGTGCAGCGTGCCGTCATCGAGCTTGAGCGCGATCACGCCGCGGCAATGCCCGTCCTCGTCCATGATCAGGTCGATGGCGAAGTATTCGATGAAGAACTCGGTGTTGTAGCGCAGCGCCTGGCCATAGAGCGTGTGCAGCATGGCGTGGCCGGTGCGGTCGGCCGCCGCGCAGGTGCGCTGGGCCGGCGGACCCTCGCCGAATTCGGTGGTCATGCCGCCGAAGGGGCGCTGGTAGATCTTGCCGTCCTCGGTGCGCGAGAACGGCACGCCCCAATGCTCGAGCTCGTAGACGGCGGCGGGCGCATTGCGGACGAGATATTCGATCGCGTCCTGGTCGCCGAGCCAATCCGACCCCTTGACGGTGTCGAACATGTGCCACTGCCAGGTGTCCTTGCCCATATTGCCGAGCGAGGCGGCGACGCCGCCCTGGGCTGCGACCGTATGCGAGCGCGTCGGGAACACCTTGGAGATGCAGGCGGTGCGCAGGCCGGCCTGCGAACAGCCGACGGTGGCGCGAAGGCCGGCACCGCCCGCGCCGACGACGACGACGTCGAAGGTGTGGTCGGTGATCGCATAGGCCTGGCCGGCATAGGCCGGGACCGGACGGGACTTGGTGATCGCCATCGGATCAGCCTCCAAACGAGAGCTTCAGCACCGCGAAGACGCAAGCTGCGCCGACCGCGATCGCAAAGAAGGTATTGGCCATCACGGCCGCGATCTTGGCGCCCTCGCCATGGACGTAGTCCTCGATCACGACCTGCATGCCGATCCGCATATGGACCGTTCCCGATACGACGAAGAGCAGCATCAGGATCGCCACCAGCGGGTGCGACAGAATGGCAAGGGCCGCCGGATAGGGCTTTCCGAAGAGGCGGATCACCACGCACAGGAAGATCAGCGTCAGGACGACGTTGGCCACCGCCGTGACGCGCTGGAGCCAGAAATGTCCGGTGCCGGATTTGGCGGAACCGAGGCCGCGAACCCGCGACAGGGGCGTGCGCATGGAGGAGTTGGAATGCATCGTCTGCCTCCTCAACGAACGACGTAGGCGACGATCCAGACGAGCAATGTCAGCCCGCCTGAAACGAAGACGCTGTACTTGGCCATGTTCATCCGGGTCTGCGGCTCGTAGCCATAGCCCATGTCCCAGACGAAATGCCTGAGACCACCGACCATGTGGTGCAGCAGCGCGAAGGAATACAAAAACAGCACCAGCCGCCCGAGGATCGATCCGGCGATCCACTGCGCGGTCTCGAAGGCGGCCGGACCGGATGCGGCAGCGACCAGCCAGGCCGCGATGAGCACGGTGCCGCCATAGAGCGCACAACCCGTGGCCCGATGCGCGATCGACATCGCCATGGTCCAGGACCAGCGATAGATCTGCAGATGCGGCGAAAGCGGGCGCGCCGCCTGTTTGACCTCGGCCAAGATCGTTCTCCGACTCAGATGGCCCTGCGGCAGGCCTTATCCATTTGGGATCGTTCTAGAGTGTCTGGCTCTGTAACGAAACCGGAACCCTGCTGCAATGCGGCATGCTCACAGCGAAGTGACAGACACCATAATCTGTCATTCGTTACCGAAAACCGCAGGGAGCGCGAAAAATGGCGACAGACGTTGCGCGCGCGATCGGCCCCGACCCTGCCTCGAGCCCTGCCCTACCGCGGCAGCAGCGCCCAGTAGTCGAGATCGAGGATGACATCCGTGGCATACTGGTCGCCCGATTTCAGCGGGTGGTCGGCACAAGTGCGGTTCTTGGCCGCGACGAGCCGCAGCCGCAGCGCCCCGACATCCCTGCGGCCGGGAAGCGCCGCCACCTCCAGCACCTCGCTCCAGGCGAAGACCGTATCGCCTGCAAACAGCGGCGCGACATGGCGCCCGCCATTGATCGCGGCGATGTGGAAGGCATTGCCGAGACCGTTGAAGGACAAGGCCCGCGCCAGGCTGATGACATGGCCGCCATAGATCAGCCGCTTGCCGAAGCGGGTCTCGCGCGCACTATGCGCATCGAAATGCACCTTGGCTGTGTTCTGGTAGAGCCTGGTGGCGATCTGGTGCTCGGCCTCTTCTACCGTCATGCCGTCGACATGGTCGATGCGCTCGCCCGCCGCATAATCGCCCCAGCGGAAGGGGCTGCCGGCCAGCGCGTCGTCATAGGCGGAGAGGTCGAGCAGCGGGCAACCCTGGCCGAGCTCCTCCGGCGGCACCGCCTTGGGCAGATCCGGCACAAGTTCGGCATGGGCAGGCGTGCCCGGCTGGCGTTTGCGCACCAGCACCCAGCGCACATAGCTCAGCACGATCTCAGCCCTCTGGTTGCGGCCGACCGAGCGTACATAGACGATGCCCGCATCGCCCGACGAGGTCTGCTTCAGGCCGATCACCTCCGACGTCGCCGACAGCGTATCGCCCGGAAACACCGGCGCGAGGAAGCGCCCATCGGCATAGCCGAGATTGGCGACCGCATTGATCGAGACGTCGGGCACCGTCTTGCCGAAGACGATGTGGAACACCAGCATGTCGTCGACGGGCGCGGCGGGATAGCCGATCCCCCGGGCGAAAGCATCCGAGGACTGCACCGCGAAACGCGGCCCGTAGAGCGCCGTATAGAGCGAGACATCGCCCGAGGTGACCGTGCGCGGCGTCGCATGGACGATCATGTCGCCGAGATGGAAGTCCTCGAAGAAGCGCCCGGCGCTGGTCTTCGGCAGGGTCTGATGGGTCGATCCAGGCATGGGTCCGCTCGCAATGGGCTGCGAGCGATTGTGCGCCGCAGCGGGCGCCAGCGTCCAGCCCCGGCGGGATGCGACGAAGGACCGAGTAGGCGGACGACCGATCAGCCCGCGGATCAGTTAGGCTGTTGCGGCAGCAGCCAATCGCGATAGGTGGTCGCGAAATTCTGGGTCAGCCTGTCGATAGGGTCCGCCAAGACAGCCGCGTCGACCAAGGTGCCGCCAATGCCCTGACCTGCCAGCGCGATCGTCCGGAAATCCGGATAGGCCAGGATCGTCGAGCCGGTCTTGGCATCAACCAGCATCACATCCGCGACCAGCTCATGATGACCGCCGACCACAAGACGCTGGATGACCGAGGCCATATAAAGCCGGCGGAGATGGACGACGACCTTCACCGGACGTTGCCCCGCCAGGACCGGCTTGAGCTGCTGCTCCAGTGCCGCACTGATCTTCGCCGTGACGGCATTCGCGATGAAGGCGCGTGCCTCAGGGGTCTTGGAGAGTTCCTCCGCGTCGCTTTCCGAACGACCCTTGCTGCGAGCGAAGGCGCGGTCGCCATCGCCCCACCATAATGTCGTCGTGTCGCTGATAGCGACATTCACTGTGGCGAGGCGAAGAGATTCGATCTGTTGCTGGGCAAGCGGATTCTGAACGGTGTTGCACCCAGCGAGGACTGCAGCGAGGAAGCAGAGCGATGCGAGGCGGCTGATCATGACCAAATCCCAAGAGTGAAGCTCAGGGATAGATCGCGCTCGCTTTCTTTGGCCAGTGCGGCCACGCCCTCAGCATCGCGCTTCCACAGCTTTTCCGTGGCGCTGACGCCCGTCGCCCGCGACAGGCGCCGGGCCTCAGATGTACTGCCCGTGGCAGTGCTTGAACTTCTTGCCGGAGCCGCAGGGGCAGGGCTCGTTGCGGCCGACCTTGCCCCAGCTCGACGGATCGTCGGGGTTGCGGTCGAGCACGGCGACATCCTCCTCGATCGCGGCGAACTGCATGCCGCCCGAGCCGTAATCGCCGAAGGGCGCCGGCAGCGTGTCCTGCGGCGGAGCGGCCTCCTCCGGTTGCTCGAAGCGGACCTCGATGCGCATCAGATTGCCGGTGACCTGCTCGCGCAGCCGGTCGGTCAGCGAATCATAGAGCTCGAAGGCCTCCTGCTTGTATTCCTGCAGCGGATCGCGCTGGGCATAGCCGCGCCAGCCGATGACCTGACGGAGATGGTCGAGCGTGACGAGATGCTCGCGCCAGAGCGTGTCGAGCGTCTGCAGCAGCACCTGCTTCTCGACATAGGTCATCACCTCGTCGGTGTTGCGCTCGATGCGTGCGGCATAGTCCTCGTCGGCGAGCTTGCGGATGCGCTCGCGCAGTTCGGCGTCCGCAATGCCCTCTTCCTTCGCCCATTCCTCGATCGGCAGGTCGAGATTGAGGAACTGCATCACGCCTTCCTTGAGGGCAGCGGTATCCCACTGCTCGGGATAGGCCTCCTCGGGAATGTGACGGGCGACGAGATCCTCGGCGACGCCCTGGCGCATGTCGTCGATCGTCTCGCGCACGCTCGCCTGGCGCATGAAGTCGCGGCGCTGCTCGAACACCACCTTGCGCTGGGAGTTCATCACGTCGTCGTATTTCAGGATGTTCTTGCGGACGTCGAAGTTGCGCGCCTCGACCTTCCCTTGAGCCTTCTCGACCGCCTTGTTGATCCAGGGATGGACGATCGCCTCGTCCTCCTTGAGGCCGAGCTTGGTCAGCATGCCGTCCATGCGGTCCGAACCGAAGATCCGCATCAGATCGTCCTGCAGCGACAGGAAGAACTTGGAGCGGCCGGGATCGCCCTGGCGGCCGGCGCGGCCGCGCAGCTGGTTGTCGATGCGGCGGCTCTCGTGGCGCTCGGTGCCGACGATGTAGAGCCCGCCGGCCTTGATCACGCGCTGCTTGAAATCGACGACTTCGGCGCGGATCTCGGCCTCGCGCCGGGTGCGCTCCTCGCCCTCGGGCATATCGCCGAGATCGTGCTTGATGCGCATCTCGGCATTGCCGCCGAGCTGGATGTCGGTGCCGCGGCCGGCCATGTTGGTGGCGATGGTGATGACGCCGGGCGCGCCGGCCTGCGCCACGATATAGGCCTCCTGCTCGTGGAAGCGGGCGTTCAGCACGGCGAAATAGTTCGACGGCTTGCCTTGGCGGGCAGCGGCGTAGATCGGCTCCAGCGCGTTGGGTGCCGTGAAGTCAATCTGCTGGAAGCCGTCCTTCTGCAGCATCTCGGCGACGAGTTCCGAGCGCTCGATCGAGGTGGTGCCGACCAGCATCGGCTGGCCGAGCTTCTGGGCTTCCTTGATCTCGCGGATGACGCCGCGAACCTTCTCCTCGAAGGTGCGGTAGACCTCGTCGTCCTCGTCCTTGCGCGCGACCGGAAGGTTGGTCGGGATCTCGACGACCTCGAGCTTGTAGATCTCGAAGAACTCGTCGGCCTCGGTCGAGGCCGTGCCGGTCATGCCCGCGAGCTTGGAATAGAGCCGGAAATAGTTCTGGAAGGTGATCGAGGCCAGCGTCGCGTTCTCGGGCTGGACGGTGACGTGCTCCTTGGCTTCCAGCGCCTGATGCAGCCCTTCCGAATAGCGCCGGCCCGGCATCATGCGGCCGGTGAACTCGTCGATGATGACGACCTCGTCGCCCCTGACGATATAGTCCTTGTCGCGGGTGAACAGCGAGTGCGCCCGCAGCGCCTGGTTGACGTGATGGACGAGCGTGACGTTCTGCGCGTCGTAGAGGTCGCCCTCCTTGAGCAGGCCGGCCTCGCGCAGCAGCTCCTCGATATGGTCGTTGCCGGTCTCGGTCAGCGAGACCGTGCGCTGCTTCTCGTCGACCTCGAAGTCGCCCGCCACCAGGCCCGGCAGGACCTTGTCGATGGTGACATAGAGATCGGACTTGTCGTCGAGCGGGCCCGATATGATCAGCGGCGTGCGGGCCTCGTCGATCAGGATCGAATCGACCTCGTCGACGATCGCGAAATGGTGGCCGCGCTGGCTCATCTGCGCGACCTCGTACTTCATGTTGTCGCGCAGATAATCGAAGCCGAATTCGTTGTTGGTGCCGTAGGTGATGTCGCTGGCATAGGCGCGCTGGCGTTCCTCGTCGTCGATGCCATGGACGATGATGCCGACGCTCAGGCCGAGGAAGTTGTAGAGGCGGGCCATCCATTCGGCGTCGCGGCGGGCGAGGTAGTCGTTGACGGTGACGACATGCACGCCCTTGCCGGCGAGCGCGTTGAGATAAGTCGGCAGGGTGCCGACGAGCGTCTTGCCCTCGCCCGTCTTCATCTCGGCGATGGCGCCCTCATGCAGCACCATGCCGCCGATCAGCTGGACATCGTAGGGGCGCTGGCCGAGCACGCGCTTGGCCGCTTCGCGAACCGTGGCGAAGGCCGGAACCAGCAGGTCGTCGAGCTTCGTGCCATTGGCGATCTGCTGCCGGAACTCCACGGTGCGCGCCTGCAGAGCCTCGTCGCTGAGCGCGGAGACCTCCTTTTCCAGCGCGTTGATCGCGGCGACCCGGGGGCCATAGCCCTTGACGCGCCGATCGTTCGACGAGCCGAAGAGTTTCTTTGCGAGCGCGCCAAGCATGTTGGGCCTTTCGGTGGTATGGCCTTCGGCCGCGCAGCGTTGTCCGCGCGTGGCCCGAAGCCTGAATTCTCAATGCGACCGCGTGTTTAGACGCGTGCGGGTGCGGGGTCCAGCGCTGCCTTGCGACGGTTTTGCGCCTCGCGGCGGGGCCCCTGCACCAAGACGACGGGATTGGCCGGGATGTAAGGTTTCCCGGCGACGCTTCCAAGACGTCCCGGACAAGAGACGCGACCGCGCCGGCGTCCCGTTGCCAGCCGATCAGCAAAGCTTCGTGATGCCGCCGATGACGCGCTCCGCGCGCCTTGCCTTTGCCGCGTTCAACTGGCAGTGCAGCCGCGAACAGAATTCGGCTCTATTTCGCAAAAGGGCGTCCCCCATGAAGTCGTCACGTCTCGGCATGCTGTCCCTCGGGCTCGCGCTCATCGCGGCCCCGGCCTTCGCACAGGCAGACAAAGTCATCGCCAAGGTCGATGGCATGAACATCACCGAGCGCGAGATCGCGCTGGCCACGGAAGATCTCGGCGAGAGGCTCGCCCAGCTTCCCGACGAACGCAAGCGCGACGAGGTGGTCAACTATCTCGTCGACCTCAAGCTCGGTGCCAAGGCGGCCGCCGCCGCCAAGATCGCCGACACCCCGGATTTCGCTGCCCGCCTCGCCTATTTCCGCGAGAAGATCATGCTCGACCAGTATCTGACCGCCGAGGCCAAGAAGGCCGCGACGCCGGAAGCCGCGAAGAAGCTGTACGACGAGACCACCAAGGCGCTGGCGCCCGAGGAAGAGGTCAACGCCCGCCACATCCTGGTCGAGGACGAGGCCCAGGCCAAGGCGATCGTCGAGCGGCTGAAGAAGGGCGAGGACTTCGCCAAGGTCGCAGCCGAACTCTCCAAGGATCCGGGCTCGGGCAAGGAGGGCGGCTCGCTCGGCTGGTTCACCAAGGACCGCATGGTGCCGGAATTCGCCGAGGTTGCCTTCAAGCTCGCCAAGGGTCAGGTCTCCGACCCCGTGAAGAGCCAGTTCGGCTGGCACGTCATCAAGCTCGAGGACAAGCGCAACAAGCCGCTGCCGGATTTCGCCTCGGTCAAGCCGCAGATCGACCAGTATCTCGAGCGCAAGGCACAGCAGGACATGATCGTTTCGCTGCGCGAGAAGGCCAAGGTCGAGCGCCTCGACCAGCCGGCCGCGCCCGCAGCGCCGGCCCCCGTTCCGGCCGAGCCGAAGAAGCCCTGATCTCGGCAGCAGGCTGTCGATTTTTCCAAGGCCCGCGCCCCGGCGCGGGCCTTGTTCGTTTCAGACGAGGTCGTCGAGCGTTACCCACAGCGCATCGGCGATCTTCTTCATGGTCTGCAGCGTGCCCTCGCGCTTGCCCGTCTCGATCTGCGACAGATAGGGCTGGGCGATCCCGGCCTTCTCGGCCAGAGCGCTGACCGTCAGGCCGCGATGCTCGCGCCAGACGCGCACGAGGTTTTCGCCAGCGAGCATGCGGTCGACCATTTCGGACGGCAACAGCTCCTCTTCGCCAGACGCCAGACGCTCTTTGAAACGTTCCACGGCAGCCGCGTCGGCCGCATCCTCGACGAGTTCGACGAGTTGCTCATAACGTCCCCGCGTGAGCGCAACGTAAGCTTGACCGTCGATCGTCAAATCGATCTGATCCTTCATCGGCCCTGAACCTCAATCGTAAGCGGAACCACGCGGAGCGACACGCACCACAGCGATCACTGATCCGTCCTCGCGAAAGATGACTCGCCAGTCGCCGACCCGCAGCCGCAGAAACCCTGGCTGCCCGCTCAGCGCCTTGACATTGTTGGCCAAGGACCCCGGGTCGGCAGCGTACTGCTCCATCTTCGCTCGTATCGTCGCAACGATGTTGCGCGGCATCCGCGACAACGCTTTAGCAGCTTCGCGACTGTAGCGAATAATCTTCACGGGAGACCTATAGCATAACGCTATGAAGTGCTCAACACCTTCACCGGCGCTAGCGAGCCAACGACCTTCTTGTCTTCGTCGTCTCCCTGCGGCAAACCGGCCTCCCGCACAGGAGATGCCCCGATGGCCGGCAAGGATGTTCCCGTTTCCCCGCTCGCGCCCAAGCGCCAGCCCAAGGTGCCCCCGGTTCCGGGCGTGCGCTTCGCCACCGCCGAGGCCGGCATCAAGTACAAGGGTCGCACCGATGTCTGGCTGGCGCTGCTCGACGAGGGCACGCAGGTCGCGGGCGTCTTCACCCGCTCGAAATGCCCCTCCGCGCCGGTCGACTGGTGCCGCGAGAATTTGAAGCAGGGCTCGGCACGGGCCGTCGTCGTCAATTCCGGCAACGCCAACGCCTTCACCGGCCTGAAGGGCCGCGAGTCCGTCGCGTTGACCGCGAAAATCGCGGCCAAGGCAGCCGGCTGCAAGCCTGAGGAGGTCTTCATCGCCTCGACCGGCGTGATCGGCGAGCCGCTCGACGCGACCAAGTTCGAGGGCGTGCTGCAGGATTGCGCCAAGCGCGCCACTGAGGGCCCCTGGATCGACGCCGCCAAGGCGATCATGACCACCGACACCTTCCCCAAGGCCCTGACCCGCAAGGCCAAGATCGACGGCCACGAGGTCGTGCTCGCCGGCATCGCCAAGGGCGCCGGGATGATCGCGCCCGACATGGCGACGATGCTCTCCTTCGTCTTCACCGACGCGCCGATCGCCGCGCCCGTGCTGCAGGCGTTGCTCTCGAAGGGCGTCAAGGGCTCGTTCAACGCCGTAACCGTGGACAGCGACACCTCGACCTCCGATACGCTGATGCTGTTCGCCACGGGCAAGGCCGCCGCGCGCGGCGTGCCCGCGATCACCGAAATCGGCGATGCCCGGCTCTCGGGCTTCAAGCGCGCGCTAAATTCGCTGCTGCTCGAACTCGCCCATCTCGTCTGCAAGGATGGCGAGGGCGCCCGCAAGTTCGTCGAGATCAGGGTCGCAGGCGCAGCCTCGTCGCGCTCGGCCAAGCGCGTCGCGCTGTCGATCGCCAATTCCCCGCTGGTCAAGACCGCCATCGCCGGCGAGGACGCCAATTGGGGCCGCGTCGTCATGGCGGTCGGCAAGGCCGGCGAGCCGGCCGACCGCGACACCCTCGACATCTCCTTCGGCGAGATCATGGTCGCCCAGCAGGGCGCCCGCGCGCCGTCCTATGACGAGGCTGCCGTCTCCGCCTACATGAAGGGCGAGCACATCGTCATCACCGCCGATCTCGGCATCGGGCGCGGCAACTCGGTCGTCTGGACCTGCGACCTGACCAAGGCCTATGTCGAGATCAACGGCGACTATCGCTCCTAGAATGCGCCCATCCCGTCATTGCGAGCGCAGCGAAGCAATCCAGACGTTTGCGCGATCCCCCTGGATTGCTTCGCTGCGCTCGCAATGACGGCGTATGCACCTACCGCTCCCAGCCGTGCCTTCGTCGTCGGCCACCCGCTGGTCTGCTCGTTCTTCTGGGGCTCGAGCTTCCTGTTCATCAAGCTGACGGGCGGCGCGATCTCGCCGCTGGCGCTCGCCGCCGGGCGCGGGCTGATCGGCGCGGCGGCGCTGGCGGCCTATGTCGGGTGGCTGGGCCAGAGCCCGATCCCGCGCCGCGACGAGATCAGGCACTGGCTCGTGCTCGGCACCACCAATGGCTGGGTGCCCAATGTGCTCGTCGCCTATGCGCTGGTGCAACTGGCGAGCGGCCCGGCCGCGATGATCCAGGCCGGCGGACCGCTGGTGACGGCGGTCTTCGCGCATTTCCTGTTCGCCGAGGAACGGATGGGAGCCAAGCGGCTCGCGGGGATCCTGCTCGGCATGGCCGGCGTCGCACTGCTGATCGGCCCGCGCCTGATCGAAGGCGGCGGCACGGCGCTCGGCGTGCTCGCCATGGTCGGGGTCATGCTGGGCTATAGCGGCGGCAATCTCTATGCCCGCGCCGTCCCAGCCTCTGCAGGCGACCCCGCCAGGCTCGCGCTCGGCCAGCAGGTCGTCTCCGGCCTCGTTGCGCTCGCCTTGACGCTGGTCTTCGCCGGCCCCGTTGCCTTCGCGCCGATGACCGAACATGTGCCCGCCATGCTGGCGCTCGGCCTGCTCGCCACCGCCATCCCGATGGCGGTCTTCATGCGGCTGATCCGCGCCGCCGGGCCGACGCGGGCTGCGATGACCGGCTATCTGGTGCCGAGCGTCGCGACGATCCTCGGCATCGTCGTGCTCGGCGAAACCCTGGAGTTGCGGCAGGTCGTCGGAGGCTGCATCATCCTCGTCGGCGTCTTCCTGGTGACGACGTCGCGGCGTGCGGCGGGGGCGGCATGAAGGTCTGGGTCATCATTTGCGCCGCACTGGCGCTCTCGGCCTGCGTCGAGCGTAAGCCCGCGACGGTCGCCTTCTCCGTCGAGGAGGCCGCCTTCATCAAGAAGAGCGGCACCACCACGATCACGGGCCACGCCTTCCGCACCAAGCCGAGCGGCGTCGTGGTGAATGCGGCGGGCGAGGTGATCCGCCTGATCCCCGCCACGGCTTACGCCCGCGAGCGCTTCGAGAACCTCTACGGCAAGCGCAAATACATTCCCCATCGCGAGTATCCGCGCGACGACAACCCCGACCCGGCCTATGGCGAATACACCCGCACCACCAAGGCGGAATCGAATGGCCGATTCATCTTCCAGAACGTCGCGCCGGGCACCTATTTCCTGACGACACAAATCATCTGGGGTGACGAGGACGCCCTGTTTCGCGAGGGCGGTTCGGTCTATGACAGCGTCACCGTGACCGGCAAGGAAACGGAAGCCCTCCACGTCATCCTCTCCGGATCGTGAGCCGTTAAGCCCCGTGAAGCTGCTCCTCGTCGTCGCCTGCGCGCTGATCGATTCCGACAACCGCGTCCTCGTCGCGCAGCGCCCGGAGGGCAAGTCGCTGGCGGGGCTCTGGGAGTTTCCCGGCGGCAAGCTCGAGCCGGGCGAACGGCCGGAACCTGCGCTGATCCGCGAACTCGCCGAGGAACTCGGCATCACCGTCAAGGAGGAGTGTCTGGCGCCGCTGACCTTCGCCAGCTTCGCCTATCCCGAGTTTCATCTGCTGATGCCGCTCTATATCTGCCGGCGCTGGGAGGGCACGGTCGCCTCGCGCGAGGCGCAGGCGCTGAAATGGGTCCGGCCGGGCAGACTTCGCGATCTTGCCATGCCGCCCGCCGACGAGCCGCTGATCCCGCATCTGGTCGATCTGCTGGGGGCTTGAGGCCATTCGTCATTGCGAGCGCAGCGAAGCAATCCAAAGGCCGTCGAGCGAGCCCATCTGGATTGCGTCGCTTACGCTCGCAATGACGTTCAGGCATCGTCGGACACGACCGGAACGGCCACGTCCCTCGCCAGCTGAAACCGCTCGAACCGCTCCAGCGCCGCCTCGATCCGAACCTTCCGGTCCGCGCTCTCCTGCCCATCGCGCCATGTCCATTGCTGGATCAGGAGCTTGCCGGCCTGGCGATCGGTCTTGAGGTCGAGCACCGCGACGACCGCGTCGTCGATCAGCACCGGCAGGCCGAAATAGCCGAAGACGCGCTTCTCCTTCGGCAGATAGGCTTCAAAAGCATGGGCATAGCCGAAGAACAGCTTCAGCCGCTTGCGCTGGATGATCAGCGGATCGAAGGGCGAGAGGATGTGGACGAGCCCCTGCTCGGGCACCGGCCCCGGCATGGCGCCGTCGCGCGGCATCCAGTGCGGCACGACCGACTCGGCGACCTTGACCGGCATCAGCTCGCGCCGCTTGACCCGCGCCGCGATCAGCTCAGCCACGGCCGTCTTGCTGGGCGCGTCGAGATGGCAGATCGAATCCAGGCTGACGACGCCTTGGGCGCGTAGCGCCCGGTCGAGCAGATAGGCCGTCACCTGCCGCTCGCTTGCCGGTGTCGGCCGCTTCTCCCAGCCGAAATGCCGGTCCATCAGCTCATAGGTCTTGAGCATCCCCGCGCGTGCCGAAATCACCAGCTCGCCATCGTAGAAGGCCCGCTCCAGCAGACCCTTGGACGGCTTCTTGCTGGCCCAGAGATGCGTCTTCTCGACCAGAACGTCGCTGTCGAAGTCGCGGATGGTCAGCGCGCCCTCCCTTCGGATGCGGGAAAGCAGCTTGCGGCTTTCGTCACGCCCGCCCACGGCCGACCAGCGCCTGGGGTCCTCCCGATGCGCCTTCATCGCTCCGAGAAAACAGCGGATATCGCGCGTCGGCACATAGGCCAGCGCATGCGTCCAGTACTCGAACACGCTTTTGTCGACCGACTGCGCCTGCGCCAGATGCGCCCGCTCATAGGTCGGGATGCGGCTGAACAGGATGTGGTGGTGGCAGCGTTCGATCACGTTGATCGTGTCGATCTGGACATAGCCGAGATGCTCGACGGCGGCCCTGGTCGCCCCAGTCCCGGCGCCGAACGGCTCGGCCCCATCCAGCCGCTGGGCGTTCAGCCAGATGCGGCGCGCCTCATCGGGCGCAAGCGTGAGCGTTCTGGGGATCCGGGGCGGCATGGCGGGCCTGTATCGGGGAAACGGAAGGAAATGCTGCCGGAGTCTAGGCAGCGGCGTCCAGGGATATGTCAGCAGCCGCGCCCGGTCTTCGCCGGCGCCTGTTCCGGCGGGAACAGCACGTGCCACGCCGCCTCCCTACAGCTTGCATCCATCGGCGAAACGGTTTCGCCGCTCCACCGGGGATGCCGCCATGTTCCGCAAGAGCCTCATCACGGCGCTGATCGTCCTGATGTCGGCCGGCACGGTCCTGGCCAAGGTCCCGCTGGATGCGCCCAGCCAGCGCGACGCCGCCAGCGCGCGGCATGTCCTTGGCGAGCAGACCGGCCCCAAGCGCGCGCTTCGCTTCAAGGCGACGCGGCCGGTGAATCTGCGCAAGAGCGCGATCGAGCGGGCCTGGCGCGCGCGGATCGGCTGAGAGGAGGCAGCCCTTCACAGACCCTCCGCCGCCAGCATGTCCTGCACCGCCGCAGGCGTCACCTCGGCCATCGCCATCTGCAGCTTGAAGGCCTTCGTCTTCTCGCCGGGGTTCATCACCAGGATCACGGTCTCGCTCCCCGGACAGGCCGGGTCGGCGCAGATGATCTCGTTGACCGCGATCGCGGCGGCGTCGGACAGGCCGAGGATCTCGCGCATCAGCGCCTTGATCCGCCCGGCCTGTTCCTGGGCCTGCGCCTTGCCAGCCCCGCCTTTGCCGAACAGGCCCAGTCGCATCGGCTTCGCCCTAGGCAGCCGGCAAGGTGAGCACGCCGGCCGCGCCGTCCTCCGTGCCGAAGGCCAACCGCTTGCCGCCGTTGTCCCAGGCGAAGGCGGTGATGCCGCTGCCGCGCAGGGCCGGGCGCACCAGCAATTCGGAGGCATCGGTCAGGCGGATCATCAGGATGCAGCCATCGTCATAGCCGACCGCCAGCACCAGCGCTTTGGGGTGAAACGCGACGCGCGTCACCTTGGCATGGCGGGCGCCGCATTCCCGCGGCGCCTTGCCCTGCGGCCCCTCGCCCTGGAAGGGCCAGACGATCGCGGCATCGGCCCCGCTGGAGGCGAGCCAGAGCCCGTCATGCGACCAGGACAGCGAGCGCGGCTTGGCCGGATAGCCGGTCATCCGCATATGCGTCGGCTTGTCGCCGAGCTTCCAGCCATGCAGCGCGTTCTCGGGCATCGAGGAGACGACGAAGCGACCATCCGGCGACCACATCACGTCGAGATGAGCGCCCTTCCATTCCAGGAAGTCGGGCTTGGCCTCGGTGTTGGGGTACCAGAGCGAGACGCCGTTCATCTGGCCGATCGCGAGGCGATAGCCCTTGGGCGCGAAGACCAGGCCCTGCGGCGTCGTACCGACATCGAGCGAACGGACCTTGCCCTTGTCGTCGCGGGCATGGACGGTCTTGCCGGTGTTCCAGGCGATGCTGCCGGACGGCGACAGCGTCACCGCATCGATCCAGCGCCGCTTGGGATCCCGCGCGATCTCGGTCGGCTCGCCGGTGGCCGCGGTCGAAACGACGCTCCCGTCATCGCCGCCGGTGACCAGCCGCTCGCCATCGCCGCAGGCCGAGAGGATGCCCCCGGCATGTGCCTCGATGCTGTCGAGAACGCCATCGCTCCAGCGCAGCACCCGCCCGTCGGCGAGCGCCAGCGCCAGCGTGGCTTTCAGCCAATGGGCGCCGACGACATGAGCGCCGGCCTCGACGGGGACGACATGCTCGCGCAGCGAGATGGGGGTGGTGGTCGTGTTCATGGGCAATGCTTTAGCTTTGGCTGCATGTTTCGCAACCCATTGTCATTCCGGGGCATCGCGGAGCGATGAACCCGGAACCCACGGCTGGGTGAAACATCACCAGCCGCCGGACGGGCTCACCCGGTCGTGGGTTCCGGGTTCGCGGCTGCGCCGCGCCCCGGAATGACAAGAAAGGCTCACGCCGCGCAGGCTTCGAAACCCTTGCGCAACTCGTTCTCGTTGAGGTCGCGCCCGATGAAGACGAGGCGCGACGAGCGGGCCTCGTCGGTCTTCCAGTCGCGCTGGAGATCGCCGTCGAGGATCATGTGCACGCCCTGGAAGACGAAGCGGCGGGGCTCGTCCTTGAAGGCGAGGATGCCCTTCGAGCGCAGGATGTTGGGGCCCTGCGCCTGGCTGACATCGTTGATCCAGGGCATGAACTTCTCAGGGTCCACATCGCCGGGGATCGTGAACGACATCGAGCGCACCTCGTCGGAATGATGGTGGTGATGCCCGGATTCGAGGAAGTCCGGCTCGATGTCGAGGATGCGATCGAGGTCGAAGGCGTTTCGGTCGAGCAACTCGGCGATCGGCACGTCGCAGCGCGTCGTCCTGTGCAGCTTGGCATAGGGGTTGATGGCGCGGATCGCGGCCTCGACCTCGGCCAGTTCGTCGGCGCTGACGAGATCGACCTTGTTCAGAACGATGACGTCGGCGAAGGCGATCTGGTTCTTGGCCTCGGGGGCGTCCTTGAGCCGATCCTTCAGCCACTTGGCGTCGGTCACCGTGATGACGGCGTCGAGCTTGGTGGCATCCCCGACATCCTGGTCGACGAAGAAGGTCTGGGCGACCGGCGCCGGATCGGCGAGCCCGGTCGTCTCGACGATGATCGCGTCGAACTTGCCCTTGCGCTTCATCAGCCCGTCGAGAATGCGGATCAGGTCGCCGCGCACGGTGCAGCAGATGCAGCCATTGTTCATCTCGAAGATTTCTTCGTCGGCACCCACGACGAGGTCGCCATCGATGCCGGCCTCGCCGAACTCGTTGACGATGACGGCGAATTTCTTGCCGTGATCCTCGGTGAGGATGCGGTTCAGGAGCGTGGTCTTGCCGGCGCCCAGATAGCCTGTGAGCACCGTGACGGGGATTTTCTCGGACATGGTCGATCCTGCTTTTTCGGAGGCGGTCCGCACGGTCCGGCAACCCAGTTATCCCTCGCCGTCAATCCGGCCGGAGCGCAGCGAAGAGACGGGATCCATCGTAGAGCGTCATTCTCGGGCTTGACCCGAGAATCTCATGACCAGCGAGCTGGTTTTCGAGATGGTCGGGTCAAGCCCGACCATGACGCCTTCCAAGGATCCTGGATCGGCGCTGCTTCGCAGCTTGTCCGGGATGACGATGTTGCTTTGGGATAATCCTCAGGCCGGGCCGGCGGCGAGCGCCTTTTCGATTTCGCTTATATTGTGTTTCATCATCGCGATGTAAGTCCCGGCCGGGCCGGCGGCGTCGGAAAGCGCATCGGAATAGATCCGTCCGCCGATCTTCGCGCCGCTCTCCTTGGCGATCTGCTCGACGAGGCGCGGATTGGTGACGTTTTCGAGGAAGACGGCCGGCACCTTCTCGGCCTTCACCTGCCGGATGATGCGGGCCACATCCTTTGCGGAGGCCTCGGCCTCGGTCGAGACGCCCTGCGGCGCAATGAACTGGATGCCATAGGCCTTGACGAAATAGCCGAAGGCATCGTGCGAGGTGATCGCCTTGCGCCGGTCGGCCGGGATGCGTGCGACGGCCGCCTTGATCTCGCCATCCACCGCGTCGAGATCAGCCAGATAGCGCGTCGCATTGGCCTCGTAGGTCGCCTGCCCGGCCGGGTCGGCCTTCACCAGGGCGTCGCGGATATTGGCGACATAGACCTTGGCATTGGCTGCGTTCTGCCAGGCATGCGGATCGACATCATGGTCGTGGCCATGGCCGGCCTTGGCGTCGTGATCGGCCTCGCCCTTCAGCGGCGTGATCCCGGTCGTCGCTGTCGCGACCGCTGCCTTGGCGCCGGACGACTTGATCAGCCGGGTCATCCAGCCCTCGAACTTCAGCCCGTTGACGACGATCAGCTTCGCCGCCGCCATCGCCTTCGCATCGGCCGGCGTCGGCGAGTAGACATGCGCGTCGCCATTGGCGCCGACCAGCGTGGTGACGCTGACGCGATCGCCGCCGACTTCCCGGACGAAGTCGCCGAGGATCGAGAAGCTGGCGACGACCGGCAGCTTCTCCTGCGCGCGGGCCGCCAGCGGCAGGGCGGTGACGAGCAGCCCGGCAGCGATGGCTCCGATGAGGGCGCGACGGTTCGGCATGGTGATCTCCAGCGAATAATGAAACACTATAACATTACTACCGCTGAAGATGGGGTCGAGGCAAGAGGCGTCTGAGCAATCCGCCCTGGGAGCCGATCAGGAGCGAACCGAGATAGAGCGCGCCGGCCGCCAGGATGATCGCCGGCCCGGCTGGGAGATTACTGCCGGCAGAGTAGGAGACCACGAGCCCCGCATAGCCCGCGACCATGCCCAAGCCGCTGGCGAGCAGGATCAGCCGGGTGATGTCGGCCGTCCAGAAGCGCGCCGCCGCCGCCGGCAGCATCATCAGCCCGACCGCCAGCAATGTGCCGAGCGCATGGAAGCCGGCAACGAGGTTGAGCACGACAAGCGCGAGGAAGGTCAGGTGCACGACACCGCCCGAGCGGCTGACCGAGCGCAGGAAGCCGGGATCGACGCATTCCATCACCAGCGGCCGATACAGCGCAGCCAACGTCAGCAGCGACAGCGTCGCCACGCCCGACAGCAGCACCAGCACATCGTCGTCGAGCGCCAGCACATTGCCGAACAGGACATGGAAGAGGTCCACAGCCGAACCGCGCAGCGAGACGATGGTGACGCCGAGCGCCAGCGAGATCAGGTAGAAGGCCGCCAGCGACGCATCCTCCTTGATCACCGTGATCCGCGCCACCGCGCCGGCCGCCAGCGCCACCGCGAAGCCCGCGGCGAGCCCGCCCAAGGTCATCGCCGGCAGGGAGAACCCGGCCACGAGATAGCCGATCGCAGCGCCGGGCAGGATGGCGTGGGCCATCGCGTCGCCGGTCAGGCTCATCCGCCGCAGCATCAGGAAGACGCCGATCGGCGCGCCCGATACCGACAGCGCGACGATGCCGACCAGCGCCCGGCGCATGAAGTCGAATTCGGCGAAAGGGCCGATGAAGAGGTCGTAGAGCATCGGCAAACCCGTCATTGCGAGCGCAGCGAAGCAATCCAGAGGTCGGCGCGAGAGGCTGGGTTGCTTCGCTGCGCTCGCAATGACGAAGACGGCATCACGCCGCGTTGCGCTCGCACGGCGCCGCGTGGCTGTCGAAGGCCTCAACCATGCGGCGTGCCTTCAGCAGGTTGGCCGGGGTCAGAACCTCTGCCGTCTCGCCCCAGGCCACCGTCTCGCGCGCCAGCAGCAGCGTCTGCGGGAAGGCGCGGCGCACCGTCTCGATGTCGTGCAGCACGGCGACGACCGTGCGGCTCTCGCCATGCCAGCGCTGGACCAGCGCCAGAAGATCGGCCGTGGTGCGCGCGTCGATGGCGGTGAAGGGCTCGTCGAGCAGGATGATGTCGGCGTCCTGCAGCAGGAGCCGCGCGAACAGCGCGCGCTGCATCTGCCCGCCGGACAAGGCCCCGATCGGCCGGCGCTCGAAGCCGGCGAGGCCGACGGCGGCGATCGCGGCCTCGATCTTGGCCGCCGAGCCGCGCCCGATGCGCCCGAAGATGCCGGCGCTGTTCCACAGCCCCATCGCGACGAGGTCGTAGACATGGATCGGGAAGGAGCGGTCGAGCTCGGCCTGCTGCGGCAGATAGGCCAGGCGACGCCCCGCAGCCAGGGCGACGCTGCCGTCGAGCGGCGACAGCGCGCCGGCGATGCCCTTGAGCAAGGTCGATTTGCCGGCGCCGTTGGGACCGACGATCGCGGTCAGGCTGCCCGAGGCGATCTCGCCAGAGAGGTGATGCACCGCGGGATGGCGGTCATAGCCGAGCGTCAGGTCGGTGAGACGGATGGCCGAAGCGGTCTTGCTCACAGGATCACCGCAAAGGTCGCGACCCACAGCAGCGCCGCGATGCCCGCGGCAAGCCCGATGCGGGCCCACGCCGACAGGCGCAGCAGCGACCAGCCCGGATTCTCCGAGACGGCGTGGGAAACGTGATGAACATGCGCATGAGCCATACGCGATGATATAATGTTACGAAGAGCGGCCGGCAAGCGGAGTCTGCGGAGGGTCGGCGGCAGGAGCGCATCGTTGGCAATCGGCTCGCTGGACAGCCTGAGAGCTTCGGAGGATGATTGCTTATGGCGGACACTACCGAAAATCTCGTGCTGACGATCCTTCGGGACATCCGTAAGGAGCAGGCCGATCATCGCACTCTGCTTCTTGGGGTGGTGGAAAGCCTGCGTCGCCTCGAAACGCGCAGCGACAAGCGGATGCTGGCGCTGGAAACCCGGCTGGGCGATCTCCGCGACGACCTGGAGCTGATGCTGAAAAGCGAGCTTCTCGGCTCACGAGCTCATTTCGAAACGGTCTACGAGCACAAGCTCGAAGCACTCGCCGAAAGACTGGCCGCAGTCGAGATCACTTGAAGCAGCACCACGCTCAGAACGGCAGGTACTGATACAGCCAGGTCTCGGTCAGCACTGTCTCGCCCGCCTTCATGAAGCAGCGCATCTCGACCGGCTCGGTGCCCTCGACGGTGAGATCGAACTGCGCCCGCCAATGGCCGGGCACGTCGTCGGGCACGGCTTCCGCGAAGATGTAGGAGAAGGTGCCGCGCGAGGCCGAGAGCACGACCTCGGGCTTGACGCCGAAGGGGATCTTCTCGAGCGCCGGCCCGAGGAACTCGATCATGAACTTGCGCACGCCCTTGGGACGCACCGTGCCGGGCTGGCCGCCATTGCCGAGCCGCGTCGCGACAACGCGGCCGAGCTGGGTCGGGAAGGGCTCGTCGGCGAGCCAGTGCAGCTTGTAGCGGAAGGCATAGGAGGCGCCGGCCTTGGCCGGGCCGTCCGGCACCCACATCGCGACGATGTTGTCATGGATCTCGTCGTCGGTGGGGATTTCAATGAGCTGGACCGCGCCTTTGCCCCAGTCGCCTTGCGTCTCGACCCAGAGGCTCGGCCGGCGCTCGTAGAACACGCCATCGAGATAATGCCCGACCTCGCGGTCGCGCTGCATCAGGCCGAAACCGCGCGGGTTCGCATCCACGAAGGCCGATGCGGTCGTGCGGGAGGGATTGTTCAGCGGCCGGAAGGCACGCTCGCCGGTGCCGGTCCAGAGCGCGAGACCATCGGAATCATGCACCTCCGGACGCCAGTCGACGGCGGTCGCCTTGGCGGTCTCGGAGTACCAATACATCGAGGTCAGCGGCGCGATGCCGAGGCGTTGGACATCCGCGCGCAGATAAAGCGCGGTCTCGATCTCCATCGTGACGCCCTTGCCGCGATGCATGCGGAAGCGATAGGCGCCGGCCACGCTCGGGCCCGACAGCAGCGCGTAGACCACGACGAATTCGGCGCCCGGCTGCGGCGTCTCGAGCCAGACATGGGTGAAGTCGGGAAACTCTTCCGCCTTGCCGCCGACGGCCGGATCGACCGCGAGCCCGCGCGCCGAGAGGCCATACTGATAGAGCTCGCCGATGGCGCGGAAATAAGAGGCGCCGAGAAACGCGACCCAATCGTTCTTCTTCCAGTCGAGCGCCTCGCCCTTGCGGCCGGGATGACCGGTGCGGCTCTCCTGGAAGCGGAAGCCGGCAAAGCCGGCGCCCCGGGGCAGTTCGCGCGCCGGCGAATCCTGGGGCATCTCGAAATAGCTCTCGTCATAGACGATCTCGCGCGCCTTCCCGCCATCGAGCACATGCATGCGCACCGGCTTCTGGAAGTAGCGCCCGAGATGGAAGAACGTCACCGGCCAGGGCGAGGGGCCGTCCGCCCACAGGGCCATCTCCGGCTTGAACTTGATCTTGCCATGGGCGTCGTAGTCGATCCGCTCCAGAACGTCGGCGCGCGAACTCGCCGGCCGCTGATAGGGCTGGGCCGCAAGCTCCCGGGCCCGGATCTTCAGCGCGTCGAAGCTGAAGCCTTCCGCCTCGCCAAGCCGCAGACCCTGCTGCGCCAGCGCCTCCGGCGAAAACCCGAGCGCAGTCAGGGCCGCGGTGGCGCTGGCGCCGGCCAGCAACATGCGACGATCGGGACGGGGCGGTCTGGCGCTGGGATCACGGGCGCTGCGAGTCATGGCGGGCGGGGCTCGTTGTGCTGGCGACGGCGGCGCCGTCAGGGCTGAAATCGGGCTAGCCTGTCCCAGCGGCAAGGGCAACCGGCAAGGCAAGGCGAGAAGGCAAGCGAGAGGCCGACCACCGCTGATGGCCGCCAATCATGGCGAAAGCGTCACGCAGCCGGGGCGCTCGCCGAATGGCGCAGGCCCCCATGCTTTCAATTGCAGGCAGGTCTGGTCTACAAACGATCTAAGACCGGCGCGCAATGCCGATAAATTCACTCGGGAGGTGACATGAAACAGCTCGTATCCGGCCGGCGTCTGGCCGGCATCGCCACTGCCGCGCTGATCGCGCTGGCGCCAGCCGCGGCCCGCGCGCAGGATTTCATCAACGTGCTGACCGGCGGCACTTCGGGTGTCTATTACCCGATGGGCGTCGCGCTCTCGAAGATCTATGGCGAGAAGATCCCGGGCACCCGGCCGACCGTCCAGGCGACCAAGGCCTCGGTCGAGAACCTCGTCCTGCTCCAGCAGGGCAAGGGCGAGATCGCCTTTGCGCTCGGCGACTCGCTCGATGCCGCCTGGAAGGGCAACGAGGAGGCCGGCTTCAAGAGCCCGCTGAAGAAGCTGCGCGGCATCACCGCGATCTATCCGAACTATGTCCAGATCGTCGCCTCCAAGGAGAGCGGCATCAAGACCCTGGCCGATCTCAAGGGCAAGCGCCTCTCGGTCGGCGCGCCGAAATCCGGCACCGAGCTGAACGCCCGCGCGATCCTGGCGGCCGCCGGCCTGTCCTATAAGGACCTCGGCAAGATCGAATATCTGCCCTTCGCGGAATCCGTCGAGCTGATGAAGAACCGCCAGCTCGATGCGACGCTGCAATCGGCCGGTCTCGGCGTCGCCTCGCTGCGCGATCTCGCCACCGCAGTCGAGATCGTGGTCGTCGAGGTTCCCGCTGCGGTCGTCGACAAGGCCGGCCCGCCCTTCGTCAAGGTCTCGATTCCCGCCAACACCTATACCGGCCAGACCGCCGCCGTGCCGGCTGCCGCCGTGCTCAACTACCTCGTGACTCATGAGGGCATGAAGGAAGAGACCGTCTACCAGATGACCAAGGCTATCTATGACAGCCTGCCCGACCTGGCGGCGGCCCACGCCGCAGCCCGCTCGATCAAGCTCGAGAACGCGCTCGAGGGCATGCCCTTGCCGCTGCACCCCGGCGCCGCCCGCTACTTCAAGGAGAAGGGGCTGAAGGTCGGCTCCTGAGCCGCCGTCCTTCCCCTGCATGGGCGAGGCCGTTGACGCGGCCTCGCCTTTTCTGTGATGGCAGCCCGTCGGTCATCCACCGGCGAGAATGATGACGACGGGGACATCAAGTCATGAGCCGCGACGAGACCAGACCTCTTGCCGTCCCCGATATCGGCGCGATCCCCACCGAGAGCCCCGAAATTCTGGTCGATCCCGAGCACGGCCTTCCGCCGGGCTTCGGCGAGGGCTGGACCGGACGCCTGCTGTTCTGGATCGCCCTGGCCTTCTCGCTGTTTCAGATCGCGACCGCTTTCAACGTGCCGCTCGACCACCGCTTCAGCGGCGTCACGATCATCGACCTGCTGCGGGTGACGATGGCGCTCTGGCTCGTCTGGATCGTCGCGCAGGCCGCCCGCAGCAGGCCTTATGCCGAGATGGTGCTGGCTTGGCTGCCGATCTTCGTCGTCGTCGAACTGCTCGCCCGCT
Organism: Allobosea vaviloviae; assembly: GCF_001298265.1. Taxonomy (GTDB): domain Bacteria; phylum Pseudomonadota; class Alphaproteobacteria; order Rhizobiales; family Beijerinckiaceae; genus Allobosea; species Allobosea vaviloviae_B. Next base: position 82,163 of record NZ_LGSZ01000032.1, read on the forward strand.
TCGGCGGCTCGGTGCCCAACCAGATCCTGCGTGCGCTCCATGTCGGCATGCTCTGCCTTGTCGCGGGTGGTCTGCTGGCACAGCACAAGAGCCATTCGACCGCAGCCCGGACGTTCGCTTGGGTGCTGGCTGGGCTCGGTTTTCTCGTCGGCCTGTACCACTGGGCTTTCTATCAGGATCTGGTCGCGCGGGCGGGCGAGGTAACAGAGGCCGACCTGGTCGTCGGCATCGCCGCCATCGCGATCCTCTTCGTCATCTGCTGGCGCTTCATGGGGCCGGCCCTGCCGATCGTCTCGGGCCTGTTCCTGGCCTACTGCCTGCTCGGGAACTACCTGCCCGCCCCGCTGAACCACCGCGGCTACTCGCTCGACCAGGTGATCGAGCACATGTCCTTCGGTACCGAGGGCATCTACGCCACGCCGACCGGCGTCTCCGCGACCTTCATCTTCCTGTTCATCCTGTTCGGCTCGTTCCTCGAACGTGCCGGCATGATCCAGCTCTTCACCGACATCGCCATGGGGCTGTTCGGCGGCGCTCGCGGCGGGCCGGCCAAGGTCGCGGTGTTCTCCTCAGCCCTGATGGGCACGATCTCGGGATCGGGCGTCGCCAACGTCGTCTCGACCGGGCAGTTCACGATCCCCCTGATGAAGCGCTTCGGCTATCGGGCCGCCTTTGCCGGCGGCGTCGAGGCGACAGCCTCGATGGGCGGGCAGATCATGCCACCGGTGATGGGTGCCGTCGCCTTCATCATGGCTGAGACCATCGACGTGCCCTATGCGGCCGTGGTTCAGGCCGCCATCGTGCCAGCAATTCTCTACTACGCGGCCGCTTTCCTCGCTGTGCATCTCGAAGCCGGCAAGCGCGGCCTCGTTGGTTTGCCACGCGCGGAACTGCCGAGCGCCGGCAAGGCACTGGCCGCAAAATGGCACCTGATCCTGCCTCTCGCCGTTCTGGTCTATCTGCTCTTCGCCGGATACACGCCGCTCTTTTCAGGCTCGGTCGGCCTTGCGCTGACTGTCGTCCTGATCCTTGGCGGGTCGATCTCTCTCGGCATCGGCGCGGTCGCGCTGCGGGTGCTCCTCTGGGTCGCGCTCGGCCTGCTCTGCGCCTTTTTCTTCTGGTACGGCATCCTGGTGATCGTCGGCATCGTTGTCGGGCTCATCCTTGCCAATCTGGCAACGAAGGGGGGCGCCGAGACCGTGGCGGCCTGCCGCGATGCGCTTGCCGACGGTGCGCGACAGGCGATTCCCGTCGGCATCGCCTGCGCCGTCGTCGGCATCGTCATCGGTACGATGACGCTGACCGGCATCGGCACGATCTTCGGCAATGCCGTCGTCGCGGTCGGCCAGCACTCGCTGTTCCTGGCGCTGGTGCTGACGATGATCGTCAGCCTGATCCTCGGCATGGGCATTCCGACCATCCCCAACTACATCATCACCTCCTCGATCGCAGCACCGATCCTGCTCAAGCTAGGCGTGCCGCTGATCGTCAGCCACATGTTCGTGTTCTATTTCGGCATCATGGCCGATCTGACGCCGCCGGTGGCACTGGCGGCCTTCGCGGCAGCGCCGATCGCCAAGGAGTCGGGCTTCAAGATCGCCTTCCAGGCCGTGAAGATCGCGATGGCGGGCTTCGTCATCCCCTTCATGGCCGTCTACGATCCGGCCCTGATGCTGCAGCCCGTCCAGGGCGTCACCGGCTTCGCGTACGCGATGGGAGCCGCCTACATCATCGGCAAGGCGCTGCTCGCCATCTGCCTCTGGGGGGCGGCGACGATCGGGTTCATGAAACGCGACATGGCGGTATGGGAGCGGCTTTTGGCAGCTGCTGCAGCCGGCTCGCTGGTGCTCGCCCTGCCGCTCACGGACGAGATCGGTTTCGCGTTGGCGGCCCTGCTGATAGGCCTGCATCTTTGGCGGGCCAAATCCGCTGCCGCCGCCCCGGCATGAGCCTGTGCCTGGCGGCCGGCGCGCTTACGGTGGCGCTCGGCAGCGGCGAGGTCACGCTGCGCTGGCGTCATTCCGTCCAGAAGACGCTGTGGGAGGAGGTCTGGCGCGAGACGCCCGACGGCCTCGTCATGGCGGAGGCCCGCATTGAGGGCTCGGGCGCCGGCATGGACCCGCCCGAAGGTTCCAGGTTGAGTGACGGCTTCTGGCGCTGGACGCCAAAGCTGCCGCCACAGCGGGACATCATCATGCGCCGATCGGGCGCGACGGCCGACTGGCAAATCTGCGTTGCGGGACAGTGCAGGGCGATGAGCGAGTATCTGCCGGCGGAGGCCGACCCGGTGACGCTCAAAGCCTGCGGCTAAAGCTCAGCCGCGCCCTGTCAGCCCCTCGACCTTGAGGACGCGGCGCATCAGGTTGAGCATGCCGTAGCCGGCAAACACCGAGAACAGCGCCATCAGCACGTAGCCGACGATAGGACCGAGTTCGAACAGGCCGGCCAGCGCCCAGCCCGAGGCCAGCGCAACCCCGAAGAGCTGCACCGCGATCAGGATTCCCAGCGAAATCACCATGATCAGGGTCTGCCAGTTGGTGCGCCTTGCGGCCATGCTCTCGATCCCTTGTGGCGGGCACGCGACGATGCGCGCCTGAGCCTTGCCATTCTGTCAGCCTCGCCAAAATCCGGCGCCGCTTTTCGGGCGGAAGCTCTAGCGAAGCCGGCCTCGGCATGCAACAAAATCGCGCCCTCCGGCTAAATTGGCACTGCAGCCGCGTTTGAAAAGACCCTGATGATCGATACGCCTGTCTTCGGTTCGGCAGCCTGCGCCGCGCCCCACCACCTCGCCTCGCAAGCCGGCCGCGCCGTCCTCGCCGAAGGCGGCAATGCCATCGAGGCCATGGTCGCGATGGCCGCCACGATCTCGGTGGTCTACCCGCACATGAACGCGATCGGCGGCGACGGCTTCTGGCTGGTGCATCAGCCCGGCGGCAAGATCCACGCGATCGAGGCCTGCGGCGCGGCGGGCTCGCTCGCCACCATCGAGCGCTATCGCGAAATGGGGCATGACGTCATTCCCCAGCGCGGGCCGGATTCGGCCCTGACGGTCGCGGGCGCGATCAGCGGCTGGGAGGCGGCGCTGTCGCTCTCGCGATCGCTCGGCGGCCGCATGCCGCTGAAGGATCTGCTGGCTGATGCCATCCGGCATTGCGACGAGGGCTACGAGGTTTCGGCCTCCGAATTGCGGACCTGGCCGCAGCAGATCGAGGCGACCAAGGAGGCGATCGGCTTCAGCGAGTTCTTCTGGCCGGGCGGCGAGCAGCCTAAGGCCGGCGCGCGCCGCAAGCCCGAGGCGCTGGGCGCGACCTTCCGCCAGCTCGCGGAGGCCGGCCTGTCGGATTTCTACCGCGGCGACATCGGCCGCGAGATCGCGACCGATCTCGACAGGATCGGCGCGCCCGTCACCCGTGCCGACCTGGAGGCGCATCACGCCCGGCTGGTCCAGCCGCTCTCGGTCAAGCTCCCCGACGTGACGCTCTATAACTTCGCGCCGCCGACCCAAGGCGTCGCGGCGCTCCTGATCCTCGGCATCTTCGAGAAGCTGGGCGTCACCCGCGCCGAGGGCTTCGAGCATCATCATGGGCTGGTCGAGGCGACCAAGCGCGCCTTCGCGATCCGCGACAAAATCGTCACCGATCCCGCCTTCGCGACGATCGATCCCGCGAGCGTGCTCACCGACGCCGTCTTCGCCCGCGAGGCCGAGGCGATCGACAGGAAGCGCGCCGCAGCCTGGCCCTTCAAGACCGGCGATGGCGACACCGTCTGGATGGGCGCGATCGACGGCTCGGGGATGGCCGTCTCCTATATCCAGTCGATCTACTGGGAATACGGCTCGGGCTGCATCCTGCCGCGCACCGGCATCAACTGGCAGAACCGCGGCGTCTCGTTCTCGCTCGACAAGAAGGCGGTCAACCCTCTGCAACCGGGCCGCAAACCGTTCCACACCCTGATCCCGGCCTTCGCCCGCTTCAACGATGGGCGCATCATGTCCTATGGCGCCATGGGCGGCGACGGCCAGCCGCAGTTCCAGGCTCAGATCCTGTCGCGCTACCGCTTCGGTCAGAACCCGGCCACCGCCGTCGATGCGCCGCGCTGGCTCTTCGGCCGGACCTGGGGCGCGGGCTCGATCTCGCTCAAGCTGGAAAGCCGCTTCGACCCGATGCTGCTGGCCAGGCTCACCGGCTCGGGCCATCCGGTCGAGGAGTATTCGGAGGCCTATTCCGACCAGTTCGGCCATGCGGGCATGCTGGTGAAGCACCCCAAGGGCCATGTCGAGGCGACGCATGATCCGCGCTCCGACGGCGATGCCCAAGGCTGCTGAAAGGATAACCACGATGCTTGTCGATGATCCGTTCCGTTGCTTCGTCCCCTATCCGGAAGCGCCCGTGAAGAGCGCCGCGACCGGGCCGCTCGCCGGGCTGACGCTGGCGGTCAAGGACCTGTTCGACGTCAAGGGCTACCCGACCGGCGCCGGCTCGCCGATCGTGCTGGCCCAATCGGGCATCAAGGCCAAGACGGCGCCGATCGTGAAGACGCTGCTCGAAGCCGGCGCGCGCTTCGTCGGCAAGACCCACACCGACGAGCTCGCCTTCTCGCTCAACGGCAAGAACGCGCATTTCGGCGCGCCGATCAATCCGGCTGCGCCCGAGCGCATCACCGGCGGCTCCTCCTCGGGTTCGGCGGCGGCTGTTGCGGGCCGGCTGGCCGATATCGCGCTCGGCTCCGACACCGGCGGCTCGGTGCGCGCGCCGTCGAGCTATTGCGGCCTGTTCGGCATCCGCCCGAGCCATGGCCGGCTGTCCCTCAAGCGTGTCTGGCCGCTGGCCCAAAGCTTCGACACGCCCGGCTGGTTCGCAAGGGACGGCGAGGTCTTCGCCCGCGTCGGCGATGTGCTGCTCGGCAAGGACAAGGTCACGCTGCCCGAGACGCCGCGCCTGCTCATGGCCGACGAACTCTTCGCCCAGGCGGTGCCCGAGGCCGAGACCCTTCTGCGCAATGTCGTCCAGCGCATCGTACCCCAGCTCGGCGAGCCGCTTTCGATCACCGTGGCGCGCGATCTCGACGGCCTCTACTGGGCCTCGCGCCGCATCCAGGGCCGCGAGGCGTGGCTCAACGACGGCCCGATGATCGAGCGCTTCGGCGTGCCGCTCGGACCCGGCGTCACCGACCGCTTCGCCTATGCCAAGGCGATCACGGACGCGGATTTCGCGAAGAGCGAATCCGTCCGCAAGCGGTTCCGGACCAGGCTCGCCAAGCTGCTGGGCAGCGACGGCGTGCTGCTGCTGCCCACCGTGCCCGACATCGCCCCGCTCGCCAGCGCCGACGAAAGCGAACTCGACGATTTCCGCAACCGCGCCCTGCGCCTGCTCTGCCTCGGCGGATTGTCGGGCTTTCCGCAGGTCTCGGTGCCGGTCGCACGCCGCGAGGGCGCTCCGCTCGGCCTCTCGCTGATCGGTCCCAAGGGCTCCGACGCCTCGCTGATCGCGCTCGCGGTCAGGCTGGAACGGGCTGCGCGGATCAGGATTGCTTGATAGGCTCCTCGGGCTGCATGCGAGGGGCGGACGGGAGAAAACCATGAGCGGTCACCATCACGACCACGATCACCATCACGACAACCACTTCACGCCGATCGAGGCGCGGGTGAAGGCGCTGGAATCGCTGATGGTCGCGAAGGGCTATGTCGACCCGGCAGCGCTCGACGCCATCATCGACACATACGAGACGAAGATCGGCCCGCGCAACGGCGCCCGCGTCGTGGCCCGCGCCTGGGTCGATCCCGCCTTCGCGGAGAGGCTGAAGGCGGACGGCACGGCAGCCGTCGCCGAACTCGGCTTCGGCGGGCGCGGCGGCGAGCATACCGTCGCCTGCTTCAACACGCCGCAAGAGCACAACCTCATCGTCTGCACGCTCTGCTCCTGTTATCCTTGGCCGCTGCTCGGCCTGCCGCCAGTCTGGTACAAATCGCCGCCCTATCGATCCAAGGCTGTCATCGACCCGCGCGGCACGCTCGCCGATTTTGGGGTGACGCTGCCCGAGGGCCAGCGCATCCGCGTCTGGGATTCGACCGCGGAGACCCGCTTCATCGTCATCCCGATGCGCCCGGCCGGCACGGAAGGCTGGTCGGAGGACAAGCTCGCCGGAATCGTCAACCGCGACGCGATGATCGGCACCGGGCTGCCGCGTGTAGAGGATGCGTCATGAACGGCGGCCAGGATCTCGGCGGGCAGATGGGCTTCGGCCCCGTCGCGCCTGAACCCAACGAGCCGATCTTCCACGCCGAATGGGAAAAGCGCGTGCTGGCGATCAATGTCGCCGCCGGCGCGATGGGCGCCTGGACGATCGACGAAAGCCGGCATGCCCGCGAAAGCATCCCGCCGGCCGACTACCTGTCATTTTCCTACTACCAGATCTGGCTGGCCGGCCTGAGCCAGCTGCTCGTGACCCATGGCTTCGTCACCCCGGACGAACTGGCGCTGGGTGAACCCGTCACTCCGCCGCGCCCACCCAAGCGCGTGCTGCAAGGCGCCGATGTTCCCACCGTGCTGCGGCGCGGCTTTCCTTTCGAACGCGAGGCTCCCGCACCGGCGAAATTCTCTGTCGGCGACGCGGTTCGCAGCATCGTGATGCACCCGACACATCACACCCGCCTGCCGCGCTATGCCCGCGGCAAACGCGGCGTGATCGAGCGTGTCACCGGCTGCCATGTCTTTCCCGATACCGGCGCGCAGGGGCTGCCGGAGACGGCACAATGGCTCTACACCGTCGTCTTCACCGGCCCTGAACTCTGGGGCCGTGACGCCGATCCGACATCATCGGTCTCGATCGAGGCCTGGGAGAGCTATCTTGAGCCGGCCTGACGCTGCCATCGCACTCGCCACCGACACGCCGATCCCGCGCGACGCGGACGGCCCGGTCTTCGCCGAACCCTGGCAGGCGATGGTCTTCGCGCTCGTCGTGCAGTTGCAGGAGCGCGGCGTCTTCACGGCGGACGAATGGGCGCAGGCGCTCGGCGCCGAAATCCGCGAGGCTGTCGCCAAGGGCGGATGCCGCGACGGCTCGGATTATTACGAACGCTGGTGCGAAGCGCTGGAACACCTGCTCATCGCCAAGGGCCTGACCTCGCATGACGGCATCGACGGCCTCGCCGCGTCCTGGGCGCGCGCCGCCGAGGCGACGCCGCATGGCAAGCCGATCCTGATCGAGAACGACCCCCTGACAAGCTGATCGCCCAGTTGCGGCCGGTCTCGCTTTACCGCTGGCGCCGCTTGATCACGTCCCTGAGGAAGGCCACGGCCGTGTCGGCATCGGCCTTTGGACCCTTGAGACCGACAGCGACATACTCGCTGCCGACGATGGCCCCGGCCTGCCACCCGCCACCATATTTCTGTCCCGCGACCTCCATCACCGGACTGCGAGCCACATAGGCTCTCGCGCCGATATCCAAGACGGCCCGGAATCCCTCGAAGCTCTCAAATCCCCAGCTCTTGAGCTGGAGGGCATTGCCGGCTGGAAACACGCTGATAGTCAACTTGAAGCCCGCAGCGTCGTCGGACCAGGCACAGCCGCTGTTGCCCGGGATGAAACTGCCCTCCCCGGCGCCAAGCGACGCGCCGACATAGGCCGAGGCCTCCTTCTGCGTGAACAGCTTGCAGGCAGGGCTGTCGGTAACCTGCGCCGCGCACAGGGAATTCCCTACTGCGAGCATCACTGGAACGAGCCATAGGCGCACGGCATAACCCCCCCGATCGAAAACCGATCATGCAGGTTAGCGCCGGCCTCGGGGTCCGTCGTGATGCAAATGAAGGATGGCGCGGGAGATGCCGTCCGGCTCGTGCTGGCTCAGGCCACCCCGAGCGACAGCAGATCGTGGACATGCACGAGCCCGACCGGGCGCCCGTCTGAATCGGCCACGATCAGCGCGGTGATGCGCAGGCGGTTGACCATCTCCAGCGCCTCGCCCGCGAGCGCATCCGGCGCGATGCGGCGCGGATTGGGGCTCATCACGTCCCGCGCCCGCTGGGCCGAGCCGCCACCCATCAGCTTGCGACGCAGATCGCCATCCGTGACCACACCGGCGAGGCGTCCGTGGGGATCGATCACGATCGCGCAGCCGAAACCCTTGGCCGAGATCATCGCGATCACGTCCGGCACAGCCGCCTCGAGCCCGACCAGCGGCAGCGCCGCATCGCGATGCATGATGCTGTCGACCGTCTTGAGCTGCGCGCCGAGCTTGCCGCCGGGGTGGTAAACGAAGAAATCCTGCCGCGAGAAGCCGCGCGCCTCCAGCAGCGCCACCGCAAGCGCATCGCCGAGCGCCATCTGCATCGTCGTCGAGGTCGTCGGAGCCAGCCCGTTCGGGCAGGCTTCTTCCGCCTTCGGCAGGAGCAGGGTCACATCCGCCTCGCGCCCGAGCGCGCTCTCGGCATTGGCGGTGATCGCGATCAGCCCGACCCGGAAGCGCCTGGTATGCGCCACGATGGCGGCCAGTTCCGCCGTCTCGCCCGACCAGGACAGCGCGATCACGATATCGTTGGGCTGCACCATGCCGAGATCGCCATGGCTGGCCTCGGCGGGGTGGACGAAATGCGCCGGCGTGCCGGTCGAGGCGAGCGTCGCCGCGATCTTGCGCCCGACATGGCCGGATTTGCCCATGCCGGAGACGACGACGCGGCCGCCGGCCGCCTGGATCATCGCCACGGCCTCAGCGAAGGGCTCGCCCAGGCCGTTGCCGAGCGCGGCATGGAGCGTGTCGAGGCCAGCGCGCTCGGTGGCGATGGTGCGGAGCGCGGACGCGCGGATATCGGCTGTCATGGCGGGCGCTCTAGCACAGTCGCGGCGAGGATTTCCAGCATCGGCCCCGAGCAAGGCGCTTCATTGACGCCCCGTTAACCGAGTTCGTTCTAACTCCGTTAACCATGCGCGCCAGTCCGGGTGCGCCAGAGCTCATGCTTTGGAGCCACGAAGCCCCGTGTCCCGCCGCGCAACCCTGCTCCTGACCGGTGTCGCTGCCGCGAGCCTCGCGCTCGCGGCAACCGCCGTCCTGGCCCAGCAGGCGCCGCGATCGACATTGCGTCCGACCGTTCCAGTGTATGTCGCCCAGCAGCCACAGCCGGAGCAACCGCCAGCCTCAACGCTCCCGAACGCCCCCGAATCCGTGTCCGATCCAGGCGCGCCGGTTCGTGGCCGGCGCCCCACGGTCTCGCGCCGCGCTCCCTCGAACGTCAGCCTTCCCGTGCGTGCAACAGCCGTCCGCGGCGTGACCCAGCGCCAGGTCCGCGTTCCGCGGGCGACGGTTTCCAGCCTTCCGCCGGCACCGCCGCCGCCCCCCCCGCCTCAGCGCCGACGGCCGGCTGCGGACCTCGACCCTTATGCGCCACTCGGATTGCGGCTCGGCAACGTCGTGCTGAGGCCTGCGCTCACCAGCAGCCTCGGCTACGACAGCAATCCGGAACGCGCCGCAAGCTCCGCACGCAAGGGCTCGCCCTTCAGCCGCACCGAGGGCGAACTCGAAATCCAGTCGGACTGGAACGTCCATGAACTCAGGGGCAGGCTGCGCGGCGGCTACAGCGAGTTCTTCCGCAACCGCGACGCATCGCGCCCCGATGGCGAGGGCACCCTCGACCTGCGGCTCGACGCCTCCCGCGACACCCGCATCCTGCTGGAAACGCGGACAAGGCTCGACACGCAACGACCGGGGTCGCCCGATCTCACCGCCGCCGTCACGGGCCGCCCGCTGGTCTATCAGTATGGCGCCTCGGCAGGTGTGACCCATGACATCAATCGCCTGCAGTTGACGCTGCGCGGCTCGGTCGACCGCAGCGACTACGAGGACGGCAAGCTCAGCAATGGCGGCATCGTCAGCCAGGCCGACCGCAACCAGACACAATACGGCCTGCGCCTGCGCGCGGCCTACGAGGTCACGCCGGGCTTCAGGCCCTTCGTCCAGGGCGAGGTCGACACGCGCGAATTCGACGAAGCCGTCGATTCAAGCGGCTACCGGCGCTCGTCCGACGGCGTCACCGGCCGCGTCGGCTCGACCTTCGAGATCAGCCGCCAGCTCACCGGCGAGATCTCCGCCGGCTACCAGAACCGCAAATACGATGACGGCCGCCTGCGCAACCTGAGGGGCCTCATCGGCGACGCCGCGATCCTGTGGTCGCCGACGCCGTTGACCACGGTGACGCTGCGCGGCACCTCCGAACTCGGCGACACCACCGTCGCCGGCTCTTCGGGGACCACGGCCCGGCGCGTCTCGCTGGAGATCGCCCACGCGCTGCGCCGCAACCTGATCGTCACCGGCCTCGCCAGCTTTGGCCGCACCGACTATGACGGGCAGAGTCTGCGCGAGGACGCCACCAGCTTTGGCGCCCGCATCGAATACAGGCTGACCCGCACCTTCTCGGTGCGCGCGAGCTTCACCCATGAGCGCCTGAACTCGACCTCCCAGGGCTCGGACTACACGGCGAATATCGCGCAGGTCGGCTTGAGGGTGCAGTTCTAGAGGGATGCGGCGGGTGGATTGCACACGCCGTCATTCCGGGGCGGGCCGCAGGCCTGAGCCCGGAACCCAGAACCGATGACGCATCCAAACGGACCGAGACATCCGAGCCTCAGCGGCCACAGGCATCGGTTCTGGGTTCCGGGCTCTTCGCTACGCGAAGCCCCGGAATGACAGCAGAGGCCCCTACTCCATCCCCTCCAGCTCGATGATCATGCCCTCGATCATCGTCAGGCCGATCTGCCAGAAGGCCGGATCGCGCGCGTCCAGTCCAAACGGCGCCAGCAGTTCGGCATGGTGCTTGGTGCCGCCCGCCGAGAGCAGCGCGAAATAGCGCTCCTGGAAACCCTCGGATGCATTCTGGTAGACGCCATAGAGCGAGTTCACCAGGCAATCGCCGAAGGCATAGGCGTAGACGTAGAAGGGCGAATGGATGAAGTGCGGGATGTAGCACCAGAACGGCTCGTAGCCCGGCCCGAGCCGGATCGCCGGCCCCAGGCTCTCCGCCTGCACGCTCATCCACAGCTCGCAGACGGTCTCGGCGGTCAGCTCGCCGGACTTTCGCGCCTCGTGGACCTTGCGCTCGAAGGAATAGAACGCGATCTGCCGCACGACCGTGTTGATCATGTCCTCGACCTTGGCCGCCAGCATCGCCTTGCGCTGCTTGCGATCCGTCGTGCCGTCGAGCAGGCGGCGAAAGGTCAGCATCTCCCCGAAGACGCTCGCGGTTTCCGCAAGGGTCAGCGGCGTCGGCGCCATCAGCGCGCCATTGGGCGCCGCCAGAACCTGATGCACGCCATGGCCGAGCTCATGGGCGAGCGTCATGACGTCGCGCGGCTTGCCCTGGTAGTTGACCAGGACATAAGGGTGCGCGGACGGCACCGTCGGGTGGGCGAAGGCGCCGGGCGCCTTGCCGGGACGGGCCGGCGCATCGATCCAGTTCTCGTCGAAGAAGCGCCTCGCGATCCCGGCCATCGCGGGCGAGAAGGCGCCGTAGGCGTCGAGCACAGTGTCGCGCGCCTCGGTCCACGGAATCGTGCGCTCCTCGACCTGCGGCAGCGGCGCGTTGCGATCCCAGAAATCGAGCTCCTCGCGGCCGAACCACTTGGCCTTGAGCTTGTAGTAGCGATGCGACAGCCGCGGATAGGCGGCGCGCACCGCCGAAACGAGGGCGTCCACGACCTCGCGCTCGACCCGGTTGGCGAGATGGCGCGAATCCGCAACATCCTCGAAATGGCGCCAGCGGTCGGAGATCTCCTTGTCCTTGGCCAGCGTGTTGGTGATCAGCGCGAAGGTGCGTAAGTGCGCGCGGAAGACCGCGCTCAGCGCCTCGGCCGCCGCCTTGCGGACCGCGCCATCGGCGTCCTGCAGCTTGTTCAGCGTCAGTTCGAGCGTCAGCTCTTCGCCGCCCATTTTGAAGCGCAGCGAGGCGATGGTCTCGTCGAAGAGCCGGTTCCAGGCGGCCTGCCCGGTCATCGACTTCTCGTGGAACAGCGCCTCGACCCGGTCCTCGAGCTGATGCGGCTTGTCCTTGACGAGATCGTCGAGCCAGGGCTTCCAGTGCGACAGCGGCGCCTGCTCCGACAGCCGCGCGCGCAGTGCCGGCTCGATGCGGTTGAATTCGAGCTCGAAGAACAAGAGCTCCGTCACCGCCGCGTTCAGCTTGTCCTGCGTATCGCCATAGAATTTCGCGCGCTGCGGATCGGTGGTGTCGCCGGCATAGACGAGCCCCGCATAGGCCCCGATTCGGCCGAGCAGATCGCTGAGGCGTTCGAACGCCGCGACCGCCTCGGCCAACACGGTGCTGGCATCCTCGCGCTCGGCCAGCGCCAGCAGCTTGCCGCGATACAGCGAGGCGAAGCTCTGCGATTCGCTCATGGCGCGGTCGAGATCGGCCTTGAGGACGGGCGAATCCATCGCCGGATAAAGATGGCTCAGATCCCACTCTGGCAGCTTGCCGAGCGCCTTGGCCGTGCTGGCGGCCGTCTCTGCGGCGCTGGCGCGCATCGCCCCGTCAAACGCAATCGTCATCTCTGGAAACCTCACAAGCTCGATCAGCCGTCTCAACTTGATGCACGGGGCGAGTCTATGCGCGGGGCACGTGACACGATCAACGCTGGCACGAGGCTGACATCGTCGCAGCACGGGCGACCCCGCTTAAGCACCGCTTAACCGTTCTGGCCGAGGATGCCCCAGAACGGAACAGCGATTCCGCCTTCCCGATGATTTTCAGCATGCCTGCCCGCTACCGAGGTGACATGACCGCCACCGTTCTCGTCGTCGACGACGATCCCGTCCAGCGCCGCCTGCTCGACGCCATGCTCAAGCGCTCCGGCTATGACGTCGTCACCGCCGAGACCGGCAACGCCGCGCTCGCGCTGATCTGCGGCCCCGATGGCGAGCGCTTCGACGCCGTCGTGCTCGATCTCGTCATGCCCGAGCTCGACGGCATGGGCGTGCTCGCCGCGCTGCGCGAGCGCAGCATCGAGACGCCGGTGATCGTGCAGACCGCGAACGGCTCGATCGAGACGGTCGTGCAGGCGATGCGCGCCGGCGCGGTCGATTTCGTGGTCAAGCCGGTCGGCGCCGAGCGCCTGCAGATCTCGCTCAAGAACGCGCTCAAGCTCGGCGCGCTGGAACATGAGCTGCGCCACATCAAGCGCCGCAATTCCGGCACGCTCGGCTTCCGAGACCTTGCCACCAAGAGCGCCGACATGGCCCGCGTCGTGCGCCTGGCCGAGCGCGCCGCCAAGTCGAACATCCCGATCCTGGTCGAGGGCGAATCCGGCGTCGGCAAGGAGGTTCTGGCGCGTGCGATCCAGGGCTCCAGCGATCGCAAGGGCAAGGCCTTCGTCACGGTGAATTGCGGCGCGATCCCGCACAACCTCGTCGAATCCATCCTGTTCGGCCATGAGAAGGGCGCCTTCACCGGCGCCACCGAGCGCCATGTCGGCAAGTTCGTCGAGGCCAATGGCGGCACGCTGTTTCTCGACGAGGTCGGCGAACTCCCGCTCGACGCGCAGGTCAAGCTGCTGCGCGCCATCCAGGAGGGCGAGGTCGATCCGGTCGGCGGCAAGAAGTCGGTCCGCGTCGACATCCGCATCATCTCCGCGACCAACAAGAGCCTGCTCGACCAGGTCAAGGCCGGAGAGTTCCGCGAGGATCTGTATTACCGCCTCAACGTCTTCCCGATCACGCTGCCGCCGCTGCGCCAGCGCCGCGAGGACATCCCCGATCTCGCCCGCGGCTTCCTCGCCCGCTTTGCCGCCGAGGAAGGCAAGAAGCTGCGCGGCATCTCGGCGGAAGCGCTCTCCCTGATCTCGGGCTATGACTGGCCGGGCAATGTCCGCCAGCTCGAGAACGCGATGTTCCGCGCCGTGGTGCTGGCAGACGGCGACGAGCTCACCGTCGCCGAATTCCCGCAGATCGCCGCGCAGATGGAGGGCTACGACGTCCGTATCCCGCCGGCACCGGCCTCCCTGCCCTATTCCGAGGCGCGAAACGACACGCCGCGCATCATCCAGATGCCGGTGCGCGACCCCAACGCGCTGGATCTCGTCGAAGGCTCCGACATGCGCAAGCTCGACGATCTCGAGCGCGACATCATCAAATTCGCGCTGGCGCATTATCGCGGCCACATGTCCGAGATCTCGCGCAAGCTCGGCATCGGCCGCTCGACGCTCTACCGCAAGCTCAAGGACTACGGCTTGATCGAGGCCGAATCGGCCGCGGATGAAACCGACGCGGCCTGAGCCGCGACCAACCGAATGCAGCGGCCTGTTGCGCCGCCGCATCTTGTCGAAACAGGCCGAGTCACGCACAGAATGCGGCTCTCGGCAGAATCTGGGGATAGCGACCATGCGTCGTCGCCAATGGGCGAATCTGGCTTGCGTCTCGGCTCTCGCCTTAACACTCGCAACCACGACGGCCTTCGCGGAAGGCACCGGCGCGATCGATCCGACGCTGGGTATCGCGCTGCCGGAACAACCGGCACTCGTCATCCTCGACGATGAGAAGCCGGCAACGGAAAAGGCGCAGGCGACAGCCCCGTCGGGCTTGGAAGCCGCTCCGGATACACAATCGGAAACCGCCGCCATCCCGGAACCCGGGATGGTCACGGGCACGGTCGCCCCCTCCGCCCAGCCTCATGGCAGCCTCGCCGCGCCGGAGCTGCCCTCCACCCCCGCCACGACGCCTGGCGTCGCCGACGAGCCGCTGACGCTCGACATTCCCGCCATCGAGCTGCCCCCGTCCGATCCGGCACTGACGCCCTCCTTCAAGACGCAAGGAGCGCCCGAGCCGCTGCGTTCGGCTGAGCCGCTGCCCGCGCCGACCGAGCAGCAAAAGGCCGTGGTCGCCTTGCCGCCGGGTTCCGAATTCGTCGCCGACATCGCCGCCCGCGCTGCCGAGGCGCTGGCCCTGCCGCGCCTGGCGGAGCGCGAGCGCGCCGAGATCCTGGCCGCCTACCAGGCCAACGAAAACCGCCCGCTCTGGATCGACGGCAAGGGCTGGAGCGAGGCGGGACTGCGCCTGACTGCCCGGCTCGGCCGCGCCGGCGAGGACGGATTGCGGCCGACCGACTATCCGCTCCCGGCGTTCGAGGCCAGCGACAAAGGCAGCCTCGCCGAGGCCGATGTGCGCTTGTCGGCACTCGCCGTGCTCTACGCCCGCGATGCGCGCGGCGCGCGCCTCGATCCGCGCCGCCTGTCGAAGCTTTTGACGCCGACACTCTATCTGCCCTCGGCCACCGAAGTCCTGTCGGAACTGACTGGAGCGGTCGATGCCGGCGCGGTGCTCGCCGCCTACAACCCGCCCCATGAGGGCTATCGCCGCCTCAAGGCCAAGCTCGCCGAACTGCGCGAGCATCTCGACGACACGCCGCTGGTGCGCATTCCCGCAGGCCCTGCCCTGAAGCTCGGCATGCGCGACGAGCGCGTGCCGCTGGTGCGCGCCCGGCTCGGCCTCGGCCCGACCGAGGAGCCGGTCTTCGACCGCTCGACCTCGCTGGCGCTGGCGACGTTCCAGAAGCAGGCCGGCCTGCCCGCCAACGGCATCCTCGGCGCCCAGACGCTGGCCGCGCTCGGCACGCCGGCGACGGCGCGCGGCGAGCAGGACATCGTCGCCCAGATGGAGCGCTGGCGCTGGCTGCCGGCCGATCTCGGCCAGAGCCACATCATGGTCAACGTGCCGGAGTTCCGCGTCCGCGTCGTCCGCGACGGCCATGTCGTCCACGAGACGCGCGCCATCGTCGGCAAGCCGGAATCCGCGACCCCCATCTTCTCGCACAAGATGGACCACGTCATCGTCAACCCGTCCTGGTACGTCCCGCCTTCGATCATGAAGAAGGAATTCCTGCCGGGACTTGCCGCCGATCCGAACTACGCCGCCAGGCGCGGCTATGTCGTCACCCGCACCAAGGGTGGCGCCGTCTCGGTGCGTCAGCCGCCGGGCGAGCGCAACGCGCTCGGCTGGATCAAGTTCATGTTCCCCAACGAGCATGCCGTCTATCTGCACGACACGCCCAACCGCCGGCTCTTCGCCAATGAGCGGCGCGCCTTCAGCCATGGCTGCGTCCGCGTCGACAATCCCTTCCTGCTCGCCGACCAGGTGCTCGGCCCGGAATGGACGCAGGAGCGGCTGAAACGGTTGATCGGCTCCGGCGAGCGCCGGATCAACCTGCCCCAGGCGCTGCCGATCCACCTCGTCTACAACACCCATGTCGTCGGCGCTGACGGCCACCTCACGACCTTCGAGGACCTTTACGGCTTCCACCGCCTGGTGCGCCAGGCGCTGGAGCAGCGCAGCTGATCCGGATCGAAGGCTCCGTTTCGCCACGATCCACAGATAGCCAGCCCTGGCGCAGAAATGGATGGCCCGCCGATTGCGGGCCTGCTAACCAGTCGTTAACGCTTCTCCGCAACTGTTCGTTCACGTTCATCCGCGCCGCTCAGCCGGCGCATCGAGACGGGTCAGGCAGATTGGGCAGGTCAAACGCCACGCTTTCGGGACGGCTGATGTCGCGCTCGAAGCCGGTTCTTCGTCGGGCGCTGGCCCTGGGGGTCGCCGCCGGCGCGCTTCTGCTCGGCGTGCGCGGCACGCAGGACGCCGTCGCCAATGGCGACACGCGCACGATCACGATCCGGCACATGCACACCAAGGAGGAGACGACCGTCACCTTCAAGCGTGACGGCCGCTATGTCTCCGAAGGTCTCGAGAAGCTGAACTGGGCGCTGCGCGACTGGCGCACCGACGAGCCGATCCGGATGGATCCGCGCCTGTTCGACGTCGCCTGGGAAGTCCAGCGCTCCGTCGGCTCCGAGCAGCCCTTCCACGTCGTCTCGGCCTATCGCTCGCCCGGCACCAATTCGATGCTGCGCCGCCGCTCGCGCGCCGTCGCCAAGAACAGCCAGCACATGCTCGGCAAGGCGATGGACTTCTATCTCCCGGACACCCCGACCGCCCGCATCCGCGAGGCGGGCATGCGGCTGCAGCGCGGTGGCGTCGGCTTCTATCCGGGTGCGCACACCCCCTTCGTCCATCTCGACGCCGGCTCCGTCCGCTCCTGGCCGCGCATGACGCGTGACCAGCTCGTGCGTCTCTTCCCGGACGAGAAGACCGTCCACCTCCCTGCCGACGGCAAGCCGCTCGGCGGATACGACGTCGCCATGGCGGAAGTCATCGCAAGCGGCGGCTCGGTCATGGGCTATGCCTCGGCCGAGAGCGACGAGGGCGCGATCATGGCCTCGGGCCGCAAGAGCCTGTGGGCCGCTCTCTTCGGCGGTGACGACGAGGAAGCCGATGCCCGGCCGACGCGCGGCCGGCGCGCCGCCCCCAAACCGCAACCGACCGTCATGGCCTATGCCAATAGCGGCTATGCCGACAGCAACGCCTCGGATGGCGGCCGCTTCGCGGTGGCGTCCGTCGCGCCTGAACCTGTTTCGCGCTCGCTGGGCCGCGAACGGGCCGAGCGCCTCGCGCCGCGCGCCGCCGAGCCCCCCGAAACCCAGGCCGTCGCGCCGATCAACGCCGCGGCCGCTCCACCGCCGCCACCACCGCCCCAGGACAAGCGGCCGGCTCTGGTCGATGCCCCGCTTCCGCTGGCCCGCCCGCGCGGCCTGACCCTGCCGCAGCAGCCCGGCGAGGACAGCGCGGCCGTTCAGGTCGCGGCCCTTCCCGCCAGCGGCGGCGCGCCGGCCTTCGCGCCGCAGCCGGGCCTTGGCGATCAGAAGCTGATCCTGGCGGCGCTCCCGCCGCGTCGACCCGGCGAGATCGCAGCCATCGGCGAGACCGTCATCGCCGGCAAGCCGACCACCGCGCCGCTGCCTCCGGCGCGTCCCACCGCTTTCGCCAGCCTGCTGTTGCCCCAGATCGGAAGCGCGCCCGCGGCGGGCCTGCGCGGCACGGACACCGTGGCGGCCGCGACGCCCCCCGCTCCCGAAGGCAAGCTCGTCACCGTGACCCATCCGCTGCCGCCGAGCCGCCCCCATGGCGGCGGCGTGACCGTGGTCGCATCGGCAGCGCCCGCCCGCCCGGTCGCCACGCCGATCGAGCAGCAATACGACGCCGATCGCTCTGGCCTGGATTCCCTGTTCGCCGCCGTCTCGCGCAGCCTGCCCCCCGCCGGCCGCACAGTGACGGTCGCGACCGCCCGCGCCAGGGCAACGGCGCCGGCCGCCGCGCCGATCGCAGGACCAAGCCCGGCCGCCGCACTCGGCTTCAGCCATGCCGAGCCGAGCGACGCCAGGACTGGCTCGTTCAGCGGCCCTGCCGTCAGGGCGCTGCCGACGAATTTCGTCCAGAACTGACCCGCCCCAGCCTCGCCACCATTAACGGATTGCTGACCCCGTTCGCGTCACACTGCCAAGCGATTCGCTAACAGTGAGAGTGACATGGGACAGGTTCTTCAGTTTCGGCTACCGCCAGCGCGCGCCGAGGCTCCGATCGGGGACGCCCTTGATCTGCTCTCGGCCGTGGATTTCGCGCTGCGCGACCTGACCGACATCGGCAACCACGTCACCCTCGAAGCCGTGCGCGAGCAGGCCGCCGCCTGCCGCCAGATGCTCGAGGCCGCCTATCTGGCGGAACTTGAAGAGGTCTGAGAGGCGCCGGAGGCATCCGGTCGAACATCGGCCAAGCCGAAGCGACCGGAAGCCAGCATGCTGATCACGAATGGCGACGCGTCGGGGAAGATCCCACCAAGGCCCGCATATCCGCCAAATTCAGCGGCTCGCAAAGGGCCTTGGTGGAGCTGAGGGGAATCGAACCCCTGACCTCTGCAGTGCGATTGCAGCGCTCTCCCATCTGAGCTACAGCCCCGAGGCGCTGGCCTTCTAGGCCTTGCGTCGCGTGTCTGTCAATCGCCTGCGCCATCAGTTTCGCCGGGCGCCTGGGGACGAGGCGCTGCTGTCAACGACGATCAAGAGGAATGCCGATGCGTGCCGTTCTCGATGTGGTGCTGCTTGCCCTGCAGATCTACACATGGCTGCTGATCATCTCGGCCGTCCTGAGTTGGCTCATCGCCTTCAACGTCCTCAACACCCGCAACCAGTTCGTCTCGACCGTCTGGGACATGCTCTACCGGGTCACCGAGCCGGTTCTGCGCCCGATCCGCAACATGCTGCCCAATATGGGCGGCATCGACATCTCGCCGATCATTCTGTTGCTGATCATCTTCTTCATCGAGCGCGTGATCGTGCTCTACCTCTACCCCGCCGTTTTCTGAGCAGCGGCGTCTGCCGGCATGGCCGAGCCCTGGACCGCCACCGGCGACGGCTTACGGCTGACGGTGCGGCTCACGCCGCGCGGCGGCCGCGACGCGATCGACGGCGTCGAGACCCTGGCCGACGGCCGCCCCGTGCTGAAGCTCAGGGTCCGGGTGGCGCCGAGCGACGGCGAGGCCAATGCCGCCCTGCTGGCGCTGCTGGCGCGTGAACTGGACCTGCCACGCTCGACCGTGACGCTCGCGACGGGCGCGACCGCCCGCCTCAAGACGGTGGCGTTGACGGGCGAACCGCTGGCATTGGCCGCGCGCCTGCGCACCCGGCTCGCAGCCTGTTGATCCGAGATCAGGCCTGCTGCGATGCAGCATGTGCTTGACGAAACCGTGCGGCTCCTGTTCGAAGACAGCATGGACACGCCAGCAGCCACCTCGCCAGCAGCGCCCTTCCCCGACCGGCTGACGGAAGGCTACCGCGCCTTCCTCGACGATCGCTTCGACCGCGAGAAGGACCGCTACGAGCAGCTCGCCGAAACCGGCCAGACGCCTAAGATCATGCTGATCGGCTGCTGCGATTCGCGCGTCTCGCCGGAGGTGATCTTCGATGCGCGCCCGGGCGAGATGTTCGTCGTGCGCAACGTCGCCAATCTGGTGCCGCCCTTCTCGCCCGACGACCAGCTCCACGGCACGTCGGCCGCGCTCGAATACGCCGTGCAGGCGCTTCGCGTCGAGCATATCGTCGTGCTCGGCCATGGCCGCTGCGGCGGCATCCGCGCCTTTGCCGACGATGCCCAGGGGCCGCTCTCCTCGGGCGACTTCATCGGCAAATGGATCACCCTGATCGGCCCTGCCGCCGAGCGCACCGGCGGGCGCGGCCGCCACGAGACGCTGGATGGTTATGTAGAGCGCCTGGCCCTGTCATCGATCCAGCAATCGCTCGCCAATCTGCGCACCTTCCCTTGCGTCCAGATCCTGGAGGGTAAAGGCCGGCTGCATCTTCACGGCGCCTATTTCGCGGTCGCGACCGGAGTGCTGATGCTGCTCGACCCGGAGAGCGGGCAGTTCGTCCCGGCGATCGGCGAATTGCCGCGCAAGGCGATGCCGCTCCGCTGCGACTAGGGCGAACAGTCCTGCCTCGGACATCGCCACCGTCATCCCGGACAAGCGGCGTAGCCGCGCCGATCCGGTATCCATTCCGGAACGCTGATCGGTGGGGTTCCGGAATGGCTCCCGGGTCTCCGCTGCGCTGCGCCCGGGATGACGGCGTGTTCGAAGCCGATCTGTTCTAACGCAGCCGGATGATCGCCAGCAGGGCCTGGCCAGCTTCGACCGTCAGCATCCCTTCCGCCTGTGCATCGATGCGCAGGGCATGACCGCCGGGAATCGCGAAAGCCGTCTCGCCGCAGCGACCGCGGACGGCCTCGCCCGGCGCGTAGAGGATATGCGTCCCGGCACCCAGCGCGATGCCCTCGCCTGCGACGGGAACCACCAGATCGATTGCGCACAGCGCCCGGTCCGCGATCAGGTTCACCACCTCGACCGGGCCGTTCTCCAGCCGGCTGACCAGGGGAATGCCGCCGTCGTAGCGGACCGGCCGGAAAGGCAGGCGCAGGTCGATCTCGCCGCCCGGCCCGTCCAGCACGAGACCGGAGCCGACGATCACCGCCTGCAGCCGCTCATAGCCGGTGAGATCGGAGAAAGGGCCGGGCGCCACGATTCCCGTGCGCCCGAGCCGCCAGATCATGCCCTCCCAGCCGGCCGGATCGGCGCCGGGGCGGCTGGCATCGGCGATGTCGAGCGTGACGCCGCCGCCATTCTTCCACGGCTTGCTGCGGAAGCTCTCGGGCGGGAGCGGCGTGAGGACAGGCTGCATCGGATCGGCTCTCTTCAGGCCTCGTCCGCCAGCGGATGCAGGTCGCGCACCATGCTTTTCAGGCGGTCGTCGAGGACATGGGTGTAGATCTGAGTCGTGGCGATGTCGGCATGCCCCAGAAGCTCTTGCACGACGCGCAGATCGGCGCCGTTCTGGAGCAGGTGGCTGGCGAAGGCATGGCGCAGCACATGCGGGCTCAGGCTCGCAGCCGACAACCCGGCGGCGCCGGCCAGCATCTTGAGATCGCGGCCGAAGGCCTGGCGGGTGAGATGGCCGCTCTCGCCCTCGGCCGGAAACAGCCAGCGGCTGTCACTCGCACCGCTCTCGCGCAAGCTTGCGAGCCAGGCGCGGGCGGCCTCGCGCGCCGGTTCGTTGAGCGGCACGAGCCGGTCCTTGTCGCCCTTGCCGCGCACCACCAGGAAGCGCTCGCGGGTCGTCGCGGCCGACAGCGGCAGCGCGATCAGCTCGGAGACGCGCAGGCCCGTGGCATAGAGCAGCTCGATCAGCGCGCGCATCCGCAACGCCCGCAGCCGCGCTGCCGGCGTCAGCCCATCGCGCTCGCAGGCCTGCCGCGCCGTCTCGATCAGCCGGTCGACATCGGCAACCGAGATCACCTTCGGCAGCGGGCGGCCCTGGCGCGGCCCCTCGATCGCCGCCGACGGATCGCCCGAGGAGAAGCCCTCGGTGTAGAGGAAGCGGTGGAACTGGCGCACGGCCGAAAGGCGGCGCGCCGCCGACGAGGCTTTCAAGCCCCGCACCGAGATGTCGGCGAGCCAGGCGCGGATGTCGTCGGCCGCGACCGCATCGAGCGCGCGACCCCCGAGGAATTCGATGTAGTCGTCGATGTCGCGCTGATAGGCGTCGAGCGTGTTGCGGGCGGCGCCGCGCTCGGCGGCGAGCATGTCGAGGAAGCCGTTCAGCCGCGCTCGCGCGATCCGGCTCATTTCGGCTGCAGCTTGGACGGCGGCACCGTCTCGACGATCTCGCGCGGCACCGGCTGGACGAAGACGACCAGCGCAACCATGCCGCCGAAGACGAGTCCGCCCAGCAGAGCGAGGATCGCGACGAATCTGAACAGCGTCGGCACGGTGCGGCGGCCCTCGAATCGCTTCGCATCCCCGAAGGGGGAGCCCCATCGCTTATTCCCGATGCCAGCCCTCCGATGCAAGGGCGGCGGTATGGACACCATCCAAATCCTGCCCGTGCGGGGCATGACGGCGCATAATCGCTCATGCTAGACCGACGGCGAGGACAACGCCGCAATGACGATCGTCGAAACACTCGACCCGCAGAACAGTGAGGAAACCCGCGTGGATCGCGATGCATTGCGCGCCGCGATCGGGAACCGCGCCATCGTGCTCGTGGGCATGATGGGGTCCGGCAAGAGCTCGGTCGGCAAGAGGCTGGCGGCGCGGCTCGGCCTGCCCTTCGTCGATGCCGACACCGAGATCGAGACCGCGGCCGGCATGACCATCCCCGAGATCTTCGCCCAGCGCGGCGAGACCGAGTTCCGCAATGGCGAGCGCCGCGTCATCAGCCGCATCCTGGTCACGCGCGCGCCTTTGGTCCTGGCGACCGGCGGCGGCGCCTACATGAATGCCGAGACGCGCGCCCGCATCGCCGATCTCGGCATATCCATCTGGCTCAAGGCCGAGCCCGACGTGCTGATGCGCCGCGTCCGCAAGCGCTCGAACCGGCCCCTGCTGCAAACCGCCGATCCCGAAGCGACGCTGCGCGCGATGCTGACCGAGCGCGAGCCGGTCTACGCCCTGTCCGACCTGACGCTGGTCTCCCGCGACGAGCCCCATGAAGTCGTCGTCACCGCTGCGATCGCGGCGCTCGACCGGCATCTGCGCGACACTCCCGACCGCGACCGAAAGCCTGCGCCATGACCATTCCCGCCGACACCGCGCCCGGCGCCCGGATCGTGGTCCCGGTCGCGCTGGAGGGCCGCGCCTACGACATCCAGATCGGCCGCCACCAGCTCTGCGAGGCGGCGAGGCTGATCGCGGCGATGGCGCCCGGTGCCAAGGTCGCCGTCGTCACCGACGAGCGCGTCGCGGCCCTGCATGCGCCTGCCTTCGAGGCGTGCCTGCAGCAGGAGGGCATCGGCTTCACCCGCATCACCGTGCCACCGGGCGAGGCGACGAAGTCCTATGCCCAGTTCATCGCGCTCTGCGACGCGCTGCTTGCGGCGAAGATCGAGCGCGACGACATCGTCATCGCGCTCGGCGGCGGCGTCGTCGGCGATCTCACGGGCTTCGCGGCCGCCGTGCTGCGGCGTGGCGTGCGCTTCATCCAGATTCCGACGACGCTGCTGGCGCAGGTCGATTCCTCCGTTGGCGGCAAGACCGGCATCAATTCGAGCCATGGCAAGAACCTGATCGGCGCCTTCCACCAGCCGGCGCTGGTCATCGCCGACACCGCGCTGCTGGACACGCTGAGCGAGCGCGAGTTCAAGGCCGGCTATGCCGAGGTGGTCAAATACGGGCTGATCGACGATCCCGCCTTCTTCGACTGGTGCGAGGTCAACTGGAGCCGCATCATCGCAGGCGGCCCCGAGCGCGACCATGCGGTCGCCGTCGCCTGCAAGGCGAAGGCTGCCATCGTCGCCCGCGACGAGCGCGAGGAGGGCGACCGCGCCTTGCTCAATCTCGGCCACACCTTCGCCCATGCACTGGAGCGGCTGACGCACTACGACTCGGCCCGGCTCGTCCATGGCGAGGCGGTGGCGATCGGGCTTGCGCTCGCCTTCCGCTTCTCGCAGCGGCTGGGGCTCTGCTCGGGCCAGGACGCCACCCGCGTCTCGCGCCATCTCGACGCCGTCGGCCTTCCCAGTACGCTCCAGCAGGTGCCAGGCGGGGCCGGGACGGCGCAGGAGATCGTCGCGGCGATGGGTCAGGACAAGAAGGTCCGACGCGGCGTGCTGACCTTCATCCTGGCGCGGGGCATCGGCCAGAGCTTCATCGCGCATGGTGTGGCGGCCGAGGAGGTCACGGCGTTTGTCGAGGCCGAATTGGCGACCAACGGGCAGGCCCGCTGACGTTTGGCGTTCTCGGGCCAAGGGACGCTCGGGCGGTCGTGAGCAGCCACTTCGCATGAGACGCGAAGCTTAACGCTGATATCCAACAGGCTGCTGATCGCGTTGAGCCGTCCAACTCTGTGGGTTAAGCTCCGAGCATGCAAGAGACTGTCGCACTCCTTGGAGCACTCGACATCGACGATGAGGATGCTGTTCCCATCGTGGAAGCCGTTGAGCAGGTGTTCGGCGTCACGATCAGCGATTTAGAGGCGGAAACCTGCGAGACAGTCGGAGGCTTGTTTGCGCTCGTCTGCGCGAAACTGCCGACCGTAGACCGCAGCGATCATCTGCCGTGCCTCACCGCAGCTACCTTCAGACCTATTCGTCGAGCGCTGCTGGCGCGATGTCCCGACCTCGATGTTCGACCCGATACCCGCCTCGTCAGCTTCATCAAGGGGCACGATCACCGAGAGTGGCGGACCTATCTTGCCAGCGAGACAGGCCTGAGCATTCCTCAACCTGTGCTCCGTGGCTTCTTCGTCTATGTCCTCGGCTTTGCGACCATGGCTTGGTGCCTGATCCAATTCGTGGGTTACGGCTTCGCCAGCTTTTTCGCTGTCTGTCTTCTCGGTTGGCTGATCAGCAAAATGGTCTCCCGGTACGGCCGATGGATATGGGAGGATATCGTTACGGTTGGTGACTTAGCGCGAAAAACGGCCGCTCTCAACGTCGCGCAGGCCGTCAAGAAACACGGTGCCGTACGCAAAGGCGAAGCCTGGCAGGCGTTGGTCACACTTCTCCAAGGCTTTTCACCGCGAACTGGAAACATCGGCCCCGAGACACGGTTTTTCGCACGACGCCGTTGATGAGGCGGTGAACACGATGGTCACTCATCGGATGGTAGCGACGGGCCTAGATGCTGGGTGCTCGCTTCAGCAAGATTAAATCAACCTCGGCCTCGGCGTAGTGGATCAAACCGAAGTCTCGGAACTCGATCGATGCGAGTAGGCAGCCTCCTCAATCGCGGCCACCACCAGACCATTTGAGCCGGCCAGCGCAACCTCGTCCCCAATCAACACCTTCTGTCCGTTCGGATAGTTCATGTCCTCAGTCTCGGACGCTGCGGACATGTGGGCAATAGGTAGGAACTAGATCTCTCCCGTCCAGGCTACGGACTAAACACCAGCACAACGAACACGAAGAACACGCTCAGATGCACGGCGCCCTCCAGCATCGTCGTGCGCGTGCCGGTGAAGGTCAGCGTCGAGAGCAGCAGCGTCATCGCCAGGATGACCATGTTGACGCCCGAGAGCCCGAGCACGACCTCCTGGCCAGTGAACAGGCCGATCGCCAGCACCGCCGGCACGGTCAGCCCCAGCGTCGAGGCGGCGGCCCCCAGGCAGAGATTGATCGCGCGCTGGAGCTGGTTGGCGCTGATCGCCCGCAGCGCCGCGATGCATTCCGGCGTGAACACCACCATCGCGATCAGGATGCCGCCAAGCGCGACCGGGGCGCCGAGCTGGATGATGCCGAAATCGAGCACGGTCGCCAGGCTCTTCGAGAGGATGACAATCGGCAGGATGTTGGCGAGCAGGAGGGCGACATGCGTCCAGATCGCGCCGCCGGCGTGGCCTTCGCCTTCGAGGGGGCCGAGATCGACCGCCTTCTCGGTCCGGGCCGGGGTCCGCGGCAGCGGCGCCTGCTCGCGGGTCGGCTCCTGGAAGAACGACCGGTGCCGGCCGGTCTGGAGCACCAGGAAGGCGCCGTAGAGCGCGATGGTGAACACCGAGAACGAGACCGATTGCAGCGTCGTCAGCGTGCCTGCGCCGGTCGAGGTCGTGAAGTTCGGCAGCACCAGCGGGATCACCGTCAGCGGAATGATCACGGCGAGATAGGACGAGGCGCCCTTGAGATTATAGCTCTGGGCGAAGTGCTGCCGCCCGCCAACGATGAGGCCGATGCCGACGACACCGTTGAGCACGATCATCAGCACCGCGAACATCGTGTCACGGCCGAGCGTCGGCGCGCCCTTAGCGCCGAGCATGACGGCCGAGATCAGCGCCACCTCGATGATGACGATGGAGAGCGTCAGGATCAGCGTGCCATAGGGCTCGCCGAGCCGCTCGGCCAGGATTTCCGCCTCATGGACCACGCCGAACGCCGCCCAGATGATCACCCCCAGCAGCCAGACGAAGATCGCAGCCGAGATCAGCGGCGCGCCGAGCTGGCCGAGCAGGCTCGTTCCGAACAGCAGGAATGCGGCGACGGTCGCCCAGGCACAGGCAAGGCGGAGGATCATGGCGCTCAATCGTTCATCCTGACAGGGGGCTCGAGAACGGCGCGCGGAAACGGGCCGACGCGGCAGCCTAGCGCATCCTGTCCTCGCTCGGAAACTCAACCGTCATCCTGGGCGGCCGCAGGCCGTCCCGGGATCCATCATAGAGCGCGTCGGCGCCCTATGATGGATCCCGGAGCTGCGCCGCTGCGCGGCTTGTCCAGGATGACGCATGGTTCGAACCAAGGCGATATGCGCTCACGGATCAAGGCTTGCGATAGGCGTCCAGCACGGCGGCACCCTCGGCCCCGGCCTTGGCCCGCCACTCGTCGACCACGCTTTTGCCGGCCGCGGCCAGCGCCTGCGATACGCCGGCGGGCACATCCGTCAGGATCGCGACCTTGTTGGCGCGCATGCGGGCGTAGTTCTCGTCGAGCCGGGTCACGATCGCGGTCCATTGCCGCTGTTCGGTGGCGGCGGCCGCATCGTCCACGACCTTGCGCAGATCGGGAGGCAGGGCCTCATAGGCCGCGAGGTTGACCGTCGCGATCGAGATCGGCAGCGCATAATTCACTTCGGCGAAGTTCGGCAGGAAATCCCAGAGATTGCGCCCGGCCCCGCCATCGCCCGATGACAGCACGGCGGTCACGCTGCCGTCCTTCACCTTCGGCATGGCGTCAGCGAAGGAGAGATTGGCAGCTTTCGCCCCGGCCGCGTTCATCACGGCCGTCGAGGTCGCGTCATAGGTGCGGATCGACAGGCCCGACAGTGCCGTCGGCGCGGTCAGCGCGTCCTTCGACCAGATCCCCGACGCCGGCCAGGGCGTGGTGTAGAGGATCTTCTGTCCAAACGAGGCGAGCTTTTTGTCATAGGCCGGGCGGGCCAGATCGGTGAGCCTGCGCGCATCCGCGATCGAGGTCGCCAGGAAGGGCAGCGAGGACAGCCCGAACAGCGGATCGACCGCGCCGAGCGCGCCCGCGAAGGCATCGCCCGCCGCGACCTCGCCTTTCTGCACCGCGCCGATCATCGCCGCCGACTTGATGCCGCGCGCCGCGTCAAAACTCGGCTTGATCGTCAGCCGTCCGCCGGCTTTTTCGTTCACGATGGCCGCGAAGGTCGCCACGCCCTCGCCTGGAATGGCCGTGGCCGGATATTCGGTCGGCATCTCCCAGACGGTCTGGGCTCCCGCGGGCGCAGCCAGCGTCAGCGAAACGGCGGAGAGCAGCAGGCCTGCGATGAACGACCGCATGGTTCGGTTTCCTTCCGTGAGACGAGCGCAGCCATCCGATCGGGCGAAACAGCCTTGCGGCGCATGCGATGCAAGAACGATGGAAGCAAGAACGATGCGACGCCGAAACGCGCGACGCAAGAACGAACGGGGCGAAGCAGCCTCAGTCGATCGCGATCGTCCTGGCGAGCGGGCTCGCAGCCGCCTCGGCCAGCGCGGCGGGCTTGTCGGTGACGAGGTACTGCGCCCGCGCCAGGGCTTCAAAGCGACCGCCCTTGGCGACGAGCTCCTCGAAGGTGCCCATCTCGGCGACCTCGCCCTGTTCGAAGACGAGGATGCGGTCGGCATTGCGGATGGTGGCCAGGCGGTGAGCGATGACGAAGGTGGTGCGCCCCTTCATGACCTCCTCCAGCGCCTTCTGCAGCTTGACCTCGGTCGAGGCGTCCAGTGCCGACGTCGCCTCGTCGAGGATCAGGATCGGCGGGTTCTTGAGAAGCGCGCGGGCGATCGAGAGGCGCTGGCGCTCGCCGCCCGAAAGCGTACGGCCGCGTTCGCCGACCAGCGTGTCGAGCCCGTCGGTCTGGCGCGCCATCACCTCGGTCGCCTGCGCCCGGTCGAGCGCCTCCATCATCTCCTCTTCCGTCGCATCCGGTTTGCCGACGGTGAGGTTCTCGCGGATCGAGCGCGCAAACAGCATCGGCTCCTGGAAGACGACGCCGATGTTCCGACGCAGCGACAACAGCGAGATCTCGCGGATGTCCTGCCCATCCACCGTGATGCGTCCCGATTGCGGATCGAAGGCGCGATGCAGCAGGCCGAGCGTCGTCGACTTGCCAGAGCCGGTCGAGCCGACGATCGCGATCGTCTCGCCAGGAGAAACCGAGAAGGAGACGTCGCGCACCGCGGTGCGCTTGCCGTCATAGGAGAAGGAAACGTCCTCGAAGGCGACCGCACCAGAGAGCCGCCCGGCATCGCGCGCGCTGGGCAGGTCGCGCACGGCGGGCAGCGTGTCCAGGACCTCGAAGAATTCGCGCATCTTCGGCGCCTGCATGAAGATGAAGTTCACGAAGGCGACGATCTGCTCCAGCCGCCCGACCAGCATGGTGGCGAAGCCCATGAAGGTGACGATCTCGCCGACCGTGGTCAGGCCCTGCATCAGGAGCCAGGCGCCGACGACGAAAATCGCCAGCACCGTCAGCGTCGCCGAGGCCCGCGTCGCCACGGTGGCGATCGCCCACCAGGACAGGACCGGAAGCTGCGCCTCGAGCAGGCTCGCGATGGTCGATCGCAAACCACGCACCTCGGCCTCGATCCGGGTAAAGCTCTGGATCACCGGCACATTGCCGAGCGCGTCAGAAGCCCGCTCGGCGAGATTCGAGTGATAACCCTCGACATTGCTTTGCAGCTTGTCGGTCTTGCGCAGCACATAGGCCGTCAGCAGGCCGAACAGGACCACCAGCGAAATCAGCAGCAGCCCGAGCTGCCAGTTCTTCCAGAGCGTGAAGGGCAGGAGAATGAAAAGCGCGACGAGGCTGGCGCAATGCTCGCGGAAGAACGACAGCCACAGCGCCCACATGCCGCTGGTGCCGTCGAGCATCACCTTGAGCACGCGGCCGGAATGGGTCTGCGTGTGGTAGGCGAGTGGCAGGGTCAGCGCATGCTCGAAATAATTCGCCATCACGGCGAGGCGGCGTCGATGCGCCAGCCTGTCGGAATGCAAGGAGACGAAGACCGAGGCTCCGATGGTGAACAGGCCGAAGCCGACCCAGGCGAGGATCAGCGGATTGATGTCGGCCCAGGCGAGCTTCTGCCCGGTGCCCTGCACGCTGGACAGTTTGTCGATCAGCGCGCCAAACAGCATCGGCTCTGCGAAGGCCGCCGCCGCCAGCAGCACATTAGCAAACGCCAGGATCAGCCCGAGGCGCTTTTCGGGGCCGAGTTCGCCGAGGACGCGCGTATAGATCGCAAGCAGGGACATCGTCAGACCTTTAGCGCAGCGCGAGCCACGAACAAGCCCTCAAGCATGACGCTTGGTTCGACGCCCTCCGCTTGGCGTCCGGCAAGGACGGCAAAGGCGATACGGAGCCGCTGCTACGGCGCCATGATCAGTGCCCAGTAGACCTGGTATTTAGAGCCCGGCGCATAGGCGGTGGCGATGCCCATGCGCCTGACGCCCGGGGCCTTCATGACGCGGTCGTGCTGCGGCGAATCCCGCCAGCCCGAAAAAGCCTCCGCCAGCCGCCGATACCCCGCCGAGAGATTGACCTCCGCACCGGGCTGCCCATCGCGCGCCAGCCGCGCCTTGACGGCCTCGGCCTGCGCCGGCTTGTCGGCGGCGGCCATCGCGCTCGCCTCCTGCTGCGCAGCCGCGACCAGATCGGGATCGAGCGCCAGAGCGTTCAGTCCGGCGTTCAGCCTGTAGGCCGAGATGATCGCGCGTGCCTCGTTCTCGTCCACGTGCGCCGAGGCCGAGCCGAGATCGCGGTAGAAGGCCGGCTGGCTTTGACGCGCCGGCTCGGTGCAGCCGGCGACGCCCAGCAGGGCGAGCGCGCCCGCGACGAGGACGGGACAGGTCATCGGCCGGGCTTTCGCCACGCCGCTTCGGAGGCTGAACATCGCATCATTCCTTGCTGTCGTCCTTGGCCGGCTCCGGCGGTGCGAGAGCTGGCGGCATGGCCGTATTGGCCTCGGTTTCGTCATCCTCGCCGGCAACAGCCGGCGCCGCCCTGCGCCTGGCGGGAGCAGCCGCGGCGGGCTTTGCAGGCTTGGTGACCCGGCTCTCACGGACGACGGCGGCCGCGATGTCTCCCAGCGACTGCTCGACGCCTTCGAGCCCCTTCACCAGGAGCTCCGGCGTACCGGCCGCCGGCTCCATCTCGGTCAGGCGCTTGTGGATCGCGAAATTCAGGTCGCTGGTGACGCGCCCGACGATGTCGACATCGGCGACGATGCAGACCAGGTCGAAATCCATCGTTGCCGTGCCGATCTTCTTGAAGAGGATCACCGGCGGCGGCTTCTGCATCACATCGCCATGGGCGGACGCAGCCTCGCCAAGCATGCTTCGCACGGCGCCGGCATCGAGCGTCCGCGGCACCGAGAGCGAGATCAGGATGCGCCCCGTGCGGTCGTTGCGGACGCGATTGCGCACCACGCCCGAGATGAGGTTGGAGTTCGGCACGATCACCGAGGAACGGTCGAAGGTCGCGATCTCGGTCGAACGAACATTAATCTTCTTGACGATGCCCTCGGCGTCGCCGACCACGACCTGATCGCCGACGCGGATCGGCCGCTCCCAGAGCAGGATCAGCCCCGAGACGAAGTTCGACACCACCGATTGCAGGCCGAAGCCGATGCCGACCGAGAGCGCGCTCGCCACCAGCGTCAGCCGCTCCAGGCTGAGGCCCAGCGCCGATACCGCAAGCGCGACCGCCGCGACGTAGCCGACATAGCCCGCAGCCGTGGTGATCGAGTTGCGCAGGCCCGTGTCGAGCTGCGTCGTCGGCAGGAACTTGCCTTCGAGCCAGCCCTGCATCGAACGGGTGGCGGTGAGGCCGGCAGCGAACAGCAAGCCGGCGATGATGATCGAGGACAGCGAGATCGTCACCCCGCCGACCTGGAAGCCGAAGAAGGCTGCCCGCAGCGATGTCAGGAAATCCGCCGATTCCAGCCCCCATGGCGCCAGCACCAGCAGGAAGGTGATGACGATCAGGACAAGCTTGAGCACGCCGGCCGCGATGACCGCGATCTTGTCCAGTGTCCCGGTTCGGATGCCCAGGCCCGCCTTCAGCGTCAGCGCGAGCCGGCCCTTTCCCGTCAATGTCTGGGGAATGCCGAGATCCACGAGCTGATAGGCCAGCACGAAGACGCAGGCCAGCATGCCGATCCAGAGCACCTGCTCGGTCAGGAAGGAGGCGAAGATGACGTAGCCGCTGAGGACCGACAGCGAAATGACGAGGCCGACGATCCAGCCGAGGATGCGGATCGGGCCCAGGCTCGCGCCATCGACCGCGACATAGGGTCCAAGGCACGCCTCTTCCTCGACCTCCTCATTGTCGCGCAGGCGATAGAGCCCCATCACCAGCGTCAGCGCGAAGATGATGATGAGGATGCTGCGCAGGATGATCGAGACGGCCAACCCGGCCGCGATCGCCGTCAGCCACGCTTCCAGAACCTTGCTGACGGACAGGACCAGCGCCAGCGAGGTGCCCATCCAGACCACGATGCGCGCGGTCGAATCCATCACGCTGACCAGCCGCCGCTGCGGCTGGCCCGGCGCGAACAGCGCGTCCAGCAGCGCCTGCACGAAGGCGACGACGGCAAGTCCTGCGACGGCGGCCGCCACCACCGGCTGGATTCGCAGCGGCAGCAGACCGGCCGTATTGAGGGCTGCATAGATCAGCCAGCTCGCCAATGCCGGGGGCGCGGCACCAGCGACGACATGGGCGAGCGCGACATAGAGGCAGTGCAGGCTGCCGGCGTCCTGCGTATTGCCGAAGCGCGCCTTGAAGCGCGGCAGATAGCGCCGCCTCGCCAGGTAGAGCAGCCCCGCGCCGAAGAAGGCGAGTGCCACCAGGCCGCCGCGCACGCCCGACAGCGCCTCGCCCACGCCCGAAAGCCAGCCGCCGAAGATGTAGCCCGAGGCGCGCAGATCCTCGGGCACGGTCGAGATCGCGCTGCTCCACATGTCCGGGCTGAACACCGTCGGCCCCGCGGCAAAGAGAACCTTGGCGAAGAGATCGCGGCGGCGGTCGCCGATCGCCGTCTGAAGCTGCTCAGCCTGCAGGAAGGCGGCGCGGGCGATCTTCATCGTCTCGTCCGCGTCGGTGAAGGCCTTGAGACGGCTCTCGCGTTCGCGCGCCACCTCCGCGCTTTCGGGCGGAGCGGCGGCGTCGGGTTTCGGACCGATCTGGTCGAGGCGCACCCGGGCCTGGTCGACGCGCGGCGCCTGCTGCTCGATGAGATCGCGCAGCTGGATGAGCGAGGGTTGCAGGCGGGCACGCTGCCGTTGCAGTTCCGCTTCCGTGGCGGTCGGTGCCGCCAGGGTCGTTTCGATCTGGGTCAGTTCGAGGCGGATCGCATCGAGCCGCGCGCGCGGCGATACCGCGACTGCGTCGGAGGCCGCGGGCTGGGCAAAGCCATGTCCCATGCCGGCGAGGATCGCGAAAAGCATCGCCATCGCGAAGACAAGCCCCTGCACGAGGCGGGGCCTGGGTGTGGGCGCTTGCCCCATGCGCGCAGCCATACCGGTGAGGCCTCGCTCGGACTGGTGATTCGATGCTGGTTCGACCCTCGCCACAGCTTCCGTCTCAAGGCAAGCGCATCGCTCCAGACAGGCACGGGATCGGATATGCAGGGCGAGGCGCAAGGGCGGGACCTGTCTGAACAGTCGAGGACGATAGCCGCTCGGCCGGAGCGGTCATGGCAGCTTCGCTCCTCATCCCTCCCAAAGCGGACATCATCATGGCGCCGCCGAACATAGCCATGCCGGCGGACGCTCCGCCCTCAGTCCCTGGACCTCGACTTCGCCTTCTCCGCATCCTTGGCCTTATCGTCATCCTTGCCCTTATCGGCACCCTTGCCTTTGTCCGCATCCTGGCTTTTGGCCTTGGTCCAGTTGCGATAGCTCGCATTGCCCAGCCCGGTGCCGATGGTCAGCACGGCCCAGTTCTCGACGTCCTGCATGGCCGGCATCTCGCTCAGGCCCTGGATGACCGCGTCGTTGTGCATCGCCACCTGCGTCTCGTGGTCGCCGATGTCGGGAACCAGTTCGCGAATGCTGTCGACCAGGTTGAAGCGGCTGCTTTCCCAGTTGCCGGGCAGGTTCTGCGCGCCACGGTCGATCGCGCCGTCCGGCTCGATCAGGCCGGGACAGCCGACGCCGATGAAGGGCGCGACCCGCAGGCCATCCTTCTTCGCCTGCTTGAGCTGGGCTTTCAGCATCTCGCCGAGCCGCGCGATCGCCTCGTCGCGGCTCGGTTGGTCATCGGCATGCCGCCAGAGCTCTGACGATGACACCCGCGCCTTGCTGAGATCCGGCGCCTTGTCCTGGCGCAGATCGACGATTCCGGCCCGAATGTTCGAGCCGCCGATATCGACGGCAACCAGGCTGTCATACGCCTCGAAGATCCATTTCGGCGCGAGATGGGCACTCCCGACCAGACCGGCCTCGTCGGGATGGTGGCTCACCGGCACGAGGTCGATCTTGTGGCCGTCGGTGCTGAGGATGATGCCGGCGCGGCCGATCGCGAGCTGGCCGACGCGGCTGTCGCTGAACCCGCCGCCGACGACGATGCGCTCCACCGGCGCCCAGCTCTTGAGCCGGACGAAGCGGCGCACGACGAAAGCGAGCGACTGCGCGAAACGCTCGATCGCGCTCAGCACCAGCGCCGCCTCATGAGGGCTGCCATCCTTCAGCAGGGTATCCAGTTCCCGCTTGCTGACATCGGCCGTCTCGCCCTTCAGAGGATCGCCGCCCTGCTCGCGCAGATGCAGGCGCAGCGCGTCGAGATGCTCGACGAAGGCGCTGCGGCTCGCCTTGTCGCCGACGAAGCCCTCCTGATCGCGGATTTCGAGATTGTAGCTGGTCACACTGACCGAAGGCAGCTCGCCCGCACCATGCGGCCCTCGCGGCGAAGCCTCGCGGCTGCGTGTCGTCCCGGTCGCAGCAGTGCCCATGTCGTCTCTCCCCAAGCCTCTACGCGATGGGGCAACCCCGGATGCCTGCTGAGGTTCCCACGCGCGCCTTTCCGGCCCGCGGCGGCGTCTGGCGCATGGCGCGCCTGCGTCGGTCGCGGTGTTTTCGAAGCCCGCGCCGGTTGACCCGCTGCGCGGATCACTCCTCCATGGCAGTCGATGCAGAATGACGCCGCAAAACGGCGCGGGAACGGGAACGGAGCGCTGCGCTCCGGGGGATGACATGACGGATTTCATCGTTCGCGCGGTGCTGATCGGCGTCGGCGCGACCGTGCTGCTTGATCTCTGGGGGCAGCTCTTGAAGCGCACCATCGGCTGGCCGCCGACGAACTGGGCGATGCCCGGCCGCTGGCTCGTTCATCTCACGCGCGGGCGGGTGGTCCATGAGGACATCGCCAAGGCGGAGCCGGTCGCAAACGAACTCGCCATCGGCTGGATCTTCCACTACGCCGTCGGCATTCTCTTCGCCGCCGTCCTGCTGGCGATCTGGGGCCTCGGTTGGGCTCATGCGCCCACCTTCCTGCCGGCGCTGATCGTCGGCCTCGTCACGGTCGGCTGCGGCTGGTTCATCCTGGCGCCGGGCATGGGCGCCGGTATCGCGGCCTCCAAGCGTCCCAACGCCAATCGCATCCGGCTGATGAACATCATTGGCCACATCGTCTTCGCCATCGGCCTCTACGGCACGGCGCTGCTCACCCGCTAAGGCCCCTTCCTGATCCTTCCCCTCGTCGAGACGCAATCATGGCCAGCACGCTCTTCACCAATGCCCGCATCGTCGACGGCACCGCCCCCGAAGCCGGCGCTCCCGTCAGCGTCCTCGTCGAGGGCGGCACGATCCGCGAGGTCGGCAAGTCAGTGACCTCGGCCAAGGCCAAAATCATCGACCTCAAGGGCAAGGCCCTGATGCCCGGCCTGATCGACGCCCATGTCCATGTCGTCGCCGGCGTCGCCGATCTCGGCCGGAACGCGCAGCTGCCGGATTCGCTCGTCACCGCCCGCTCCTTCGTGATCATGCGGGATATGCTGATGCGAGGCTTCACCACGGTGCGCGATGTCGGCGGCGCCGATTTCGGCCTGAAGCAGGCGACGGAGGAAGGCCATTTCCCGACGCCGCGCCTGGTCATCTCCGGCAAGGCGCTGAGCCAGACCGGCGGCCATGCCGATTTCCGCGGCCGCTACGACGATGCGACGACGCCGGTCATCCGCCACCGGCTCGGCGCGCTCGGGCGCGTCTGCGACGGGCTCGACCAGGTCCGTCGCGCCGCCCGCGAGGAAATGAAGGGCGGCGCCGACTTCATCAAGATCATGGCCAATGGCGGCTGCGCCTCGCCGACCGACCCGATCCATTTCCTCGGCTTCTCCGTCAGCGAGCTGGAGGCGATCGTCGAGGAAGCCCGGATGGCCGGAACTTACGTCTCCGCCCATGTCTATACCGATGAGGCGATCCGCCGCTGCGTCGAGGCCGGCGTCCACTCGCTGGAACACTGCAACCTGATCGAGGCCGAGACGGCGGAGCTCGCCGCCTCGAAGGGCGCGGTCGCGGTGCCGACGCTGGTCACCTACGACAAGCTCGTCTCGGACGGCCCCAAGCTCGGCTTCCCGCCGGATTCGGTCGCCAAGGTCGATGTCGTGCGCTCGGCCGGCATGAACTCGCTCGCCGTGATGAAGCAGGCCGGCCTCGCCATGGCCTATGGCTCGGACCTGCTCGGCGAGATGCACAAATACCAGTCGGAGGAGTTCGTCATTCGCGGTCGGGCGCTGCCGGCCCATGAGGTCATCGGTTCCGCCACCCATGTCGCCGCTAGGCTGCTGAAACTCGAGGGCAAGATCGGCACGATCGCAGCCGGTGCCCATGCCGACCTGATCGTCGTCGACGGCGACCCGCTCAAGGACCTTTCCCTGCTCACCCGCCAGGGCAAGCACATGCCGCTGATCATGAAGGGCGGCGCCTTCATGAAGCGGGCGAGCCTGGGCTGAGGGCATCCGCGTCATGCTCGGGCGAAGACCCGAGCATCTCGTGAGCAAATGTCTCCGGCGCCTCAACCGGCCGGAGATTCTCGGGTCAAGCCCGAGAATGACGCCCATTCACCCCGCCAGGTCGAGCACCCGCGTCTCATAGGCGTAGAGCTGGTGGAACCCCATCGAGCCGTAGAGCCTGTTGGCGACGGCGTTGGTCTGGTCGACCTGCAGATAGGCCTGCCGGCACTCCATCGCGCGGGCCCAGCCCATCAGCCCAGCGATTAGACGCCGGCCGAGGCCCTGGCCGCGATGGGCGGGATCGACCACGACGCTGCCGATCTCGGCCATGCCGCGCTCGGCGACGCTCATGCCGAAGGCGACCGGCTCTCCCGCGACCAGCCAGGTCGCGAAGGCCGCCGGCAGCCGCACCGCATCGACAATCGCCGCGAGCTTTCCCGCATCGGCCTTGATGCCGCTCTGTCGCGCCGCGACGCCTGCGATCCAATCGGGGCTCGGACGCGCCTCGATCTGGAGGTCAGGCTCGATCGAGGGTTCGATGTCGGCGAGCGAGCGGATCAGCCCGAAGGAGACGTCGCGCACGGCATAGCCGCGCGCCTTCACCATCGCCAGCGTCGCCTCGCCGACAAGCGGCGTCAGCCGGATGCAGGGCGGCAGCCCGTCGGAGCGGTAGAGTTCCTCGATCAGCAAGAGCGTCGCCTCGTCGAGCTCGGCGCCCGGTTTCAGCGGCGAGGCCGAATTGGCCCGGCCCGAATAGCCGCCCGCAAAGCGCACCACCCAGTCGCCGATCAGCAGCGTCGCCGGCGACGGCCAGGCATTGACGATGCGACGCTCGCAATCGAGCACGAGGCCAATATCCCCTTCAGCCGCCATCACGCAGCCCCTCCGGGCTTGCGCGGCGTCGGCCGCCAGCCGGGCGGCGCGATCTCGAAGGCAGAAAAGATGAAGCCCGGCGCCACTGTGCAGCCGACCAGCGTCCAGGCTCCGAGCGAGGTTGCGCTCTGCCACCAGCCCGCCGGCACGACGAATTGCGGCCGCTGTCCCGCCGCGAGGTCGGTACCGAGATGATGGGCCGAGGCGTCATGCCCATTGGGCGAGACGCTGATCACCATCGGCGCGCCGGCATAATGATGCCAGATCTCGGCGGCATCGACGCGGTGCCACTCGGAGGTCTCGCCGGTGTCGAGCAGATAGTAGATCGCCGTGGAGACGCTGCGCCCATCCGCTTCGCGCGGATCGCGAAAGGTCTCGCGGTAATGCCCGCCCTCGGGATGGGGTTTGAGGTCGAGCAGCGCGATCACCTCGGCAGCGGTCAGGCCGTCCAGCTTCATCGCGGCCTCCCCTCAGAACCGGTTCTTGGCTTCGCGCAGCGCCGCAAACACATCGCCGGCCGGCGCCCCGACGAGACCAACCGCCGCGCCCAGCGCACCTTCGCCGGCCCGGAAGAACGGATTGGTCGCGGCCTCCTCCGCCACCGTGGTCAATGCCCAGAAACGTCCTGACGCCTTGGCGGCCTCGGCCTGCGCCAGCCTTGCCGTCAGCGCCGCATTGGCGGGCTCCATCGCGGCGGCGAAGCGGGCGTTGGAGAGAGTATAGTCATGGCCGCCGAGCAGGCGAATGTCGCCGGGCAGCAGCATCAGCCGCGACAGCGAGGTCCACATCGCCGCCATCCGACCGGGCTGGACCCGCCCGCAGCCCATGACGAAGACGACGTCGCCGACCAGCGCCAGCTTCGCACTGCGCGAGACGAAGCTGAGATGACCCTCGGAATGGCCGGGCGTATGCCAGATCTCGAAGCCGTCGCCTCCCAGGAAGACCACCTCGCCCTCGCCGATGATGCGGTCGAGCGGGGCAGAGTTAGCGGCGTCCGCCGGCCCGCAGACGGTCGCGCCGGTCGCCCGCTTCAGTTCGGCCACCCCTTGCGTATGATCGGCATGCGCGTGGGTGACGAAGATCTCGCTGATCGTCCAGCCCTTCGCCGTCGCCGCCGTCATGACCTGCCCGGCATCGGGAACATCCACCGCCGCGCAGGCTCCCGTCGCGGGATCGTGCAGCAATGCGCCGGCATTGTCGCTGAGCGTGCGGAAGACATGGAGATCGAGCGGCATGGGAGGCTCCGGAAAGCGGGCTGACCCATTGGCGAATAGCGAATGGAGCGGTCGGAAGCCAGTCTCCTGCGCTGTCCTCATCGGCCGGCCGCTCTTGCTTTGGCCGCGCCGCCGTTCCATCTCAGGCTCATGTCGCTCGATGTCGTCGACCTGCGCGCCTTCTATGCCAGCCCGCTCGGCCATGTGGCGCGGCGCTTCATCGGCACGGCGATGCTGCGCTTCTGGCCCGATTGCGCCAGGCAGCGCGTGCTGGGACTGGGCTACTCGACGCCCTATCTCTCCGTGCTCGGCGTCAATGCGGAGCGGGTGATCGCATTCATGCCGGCCGCCCAGGGCGTGGTGAATTGGCCCTCCGACGGCCTGTCGGCATCGGCGCTGGTCGAGCCGACGCTGCTGCCGCTGCCGACAGCCTCGATCGACCGGGTCGTGCTCGTCCACGCGCTGGAGGAGACGGAGAGCCCCGAGGACCTGATCGAGGAGGCTGGGCGCGTGCTCTCGCCGGGCGGCCGGATGATTCTCGTCGTGCCGAACCGGCGCGGGCTCTGGGCCCGCATGGACGGCACGCCCTTCGGCCAGGGCCGCCCCTTCAGCCGCTCGCAGCTCGAGGCGCTGATGCGGAGGGCGGACTTCTCGCCGGAGAACTGGGCCGAGGCGCTTTACGTGCCGCCGCTGCGTCGGCGCGTGCTGATGCGCTCAGCAGCCGCCTGGGAGCGGGTCGGCGCCGGACTGTCCCTGCCCTTCGCCGGCGTCCATGTGATCGATGCGACCAAGCAGGTTTACCGGCGCGTGCCGCTGCGCGCGACGCGCCGCAGCTTCGCTTTCCGGCCGATCCTGCTGCCCCAGCCGACACCGACACCGCGCCATGGCCATGCCCGTGACGAGGCGCCGCCGGGTTGACAAGCCCGCAAGAGCGCGGCCAAGGTCCGCCGCTTTTCGCAAGCCCGGTTCCCCATGACGCTTTACGCGCGAGAATCGTCCCGGCGCGAACCTGAAACTGGATCACGATGCGAAGCTATCTGGATTTCGAGAAGCCGGTCGCCGAACTGGAGGCGAAGGCCGACGAGCTGCGGGCCCTCGAGGCCAAGGGCGAGGGCTATGCGCTCACCGAGGAGATCGACCGGCTCGAGGCCAAGGCGAGCCAGGCGCTCAAGGATCTCTATGCCGCGCTGACGCCCTGGCAGAAGACGCTGGTCGCGCGCCATCCGCAGCGGCCGCATTTCAAGGACTACTGCGCCGCGCTGATCGAGGAGTTCACGCCGCTGGCCGGGGACCGCGCCTTCGGCGAGGACGAGGCCATCGTCGGCGGCTTCGGCCGATTCCGCGGCGAGCCCATCTGCGTTATCGGCCAGGAGAAGGGTGATTCGACCGAGACCCGTATCCGGCACAATTTCGGCATGGCCAAGCCCGAGGGCTACCGCAAGGCGGTCCGGCTGATCGAACTCGCCGATCGCTTCGGGCTGCCGGTGCTGAGTTTCATCGACACCGCCGGCGCCTATCCGGGCATCGAGGCCGAGGAGCGCGGCCAGGCCGAGGCGATCGCGCGCTCGACCGAGGCCTTTCTCGGCCTGCGCACGCCCAGTGTCGCTCTCGTGATCGGCGAAGGCGGCTCGGGCGGGGCCATCGCGATCGCAGCCGCGAGCCGGGTGATGATGCTCGAACACGCGATCTACTCGGTGATCTCGCCGGAAGGCGCCGCCTCGATCCTCTGGCGCGACACCGGCCGCGCCCAGGATGCCGCGACCGGCATGAAGATCACCGCGCAGGATCTGCTGAAATTCGGTGTCATTGACAGGATCGTCGCCGAGCCGACAGGCGGCGCCCATCGCGACCGGCAGGCGGTCATGGGCCGTGCAGGCGATGCGCTGGCATCGGCGCTGGCGGATCTGGGCGGGCTTTCGCCCGACGAGATCGCCGATCAGCGTGCAGCGAAATTCCTCGCGATCGGGCGCAATCTCTGACAGCGGGAGATCAGGCGGCGATTGACCCGCCTTTGACCATTGGCTTCGAGCCCGGCTCCTGTGGTAAGGAACCTTCAAGGCTAACGCTTCTACAACAGGACGGCGGGCACAATTTGGCCGTCTTGCGAAGTCACAGGTCGCGCTCCTGGCCGGCCGATCGATGGGATTTGACGACGTGGCATTCAAGCAACTCGCGCTCGTGGCCTTTGTTGCATTGACTTTAGGCGCCTGCGAGGAGGATCGCTACCGCGGCTCCGCTCGCCACCACATCCCGATTCCATCGGCGACCTATACGCTTATGGCCGAGAAGGGCATGAGCAAGGACCAGCCGGTGCTGATCCGCTCCTACAAGAAGGAGTCGGAGCTCGAGGTCTGGAAGCGCAAGCCCAACGGCCAGTACGCGCTGCTCAAGACGTATCCCATGTGCCGCTGGTCCGGGCAGCTCGGCCCGAAGACTCGCGAAGGCGACCGCATGGCCCCCGAAGGCTTCTACGCCATCGGCCCGGGGCAGATGAACCCGAACTCGTCCTATTACGTCTCGTTCAACATGGGCTATCCGAACGCCTATGACCGCTCGCATGGCCGAACCGGTTCGCTTTTGATGGTGCATGGCGCCTGCTCCTCGGCCGGCTGCTATTCGATGACCGACGACCAGATCGGCGAGATCTATGCACTCGTCCGCGAAGCCCATAATGCCGGCCAGAAAGCTGTGCAGATGCAGGCCCTGCCGTTCCGGATGACGCCGGAAAACCTCGCCAAGCACCGGCTCGATTCCAACATCGCCTTCTGGAAGAACCTGAAGGAGGGCACCGACTATTTCGAGGTCACCGGCGACGAGCCGCAGGTCGGCGTCAATGGCGGGCGCTACGTCTTCAACGGCAATGGCAACGGCTCGGTCGTCCAGGCCGTGCAGCAGAAGCGCCATCAGGACGAGATGCAGGTCGCGGCTTTGGTCGCCAAGGGCACCCCCGCTATCAAGCTGATTTATGACGACGGAGACCAGCACAGCTCGTTCAAGACCGCGCTCGTCTCCGGCGGCTCCGATTCGCTCAACCGCTCGGTCTCCTGGGCCTCGCGCGATGTCGGCATCAGCCGTCCCGATGCGTTGACCGTAGGCCCGCAGGTTGTCGTGCTCGACGACAAGGGCAAGGCCAAGGCGACGGTCCGGGCGCAATCGGCCGACAACGAGGCCGTGCTCGCCGCCGTTTCGGCCGTGGCCGAGCCGCAGGTCGCAAAGGTCGATGTCGCAAAGGTCGAGCCCAACAAGACGGGCTCGATCAGAGCCGAGGCGTCCAAATCCGAGGGAGCCAAATCTGAGTCGGCCAAGCCCGCCGCTGCTACGGCAGCCACCCAGCTCGCCAAGGTCCAGCCGGGCGCCGCGGCGCCGGCTCCCGTGACCGCAGAAAGCCAGATCGGTTCGTTCGGCACCGCATCCGAGGAGAGCCAGCCATTCTATCGCCGCGCACTCAGCTTCGTGCCGCTCATCGGCGGATCGCAGCCGACCGAACAGGCTGCGGCGCCGGTCGCGTCAGTGGTGCCCTCAGTGCCGACCAATGTTCGCGCTCCGCTGCCGCCCCGCCGTGCCGATGGCCTGCGGACGACCTATCTCGACAAGCCTGCGGCGGCGTTCGCCAGCCAGCCGGCAATCCGCTGAGCCGGGCCGCCAGGCGCGACCCTGGCGTGATCGAAATACAACATCGATCTACTTTGTCGGCTCAGTCCATTTATCAGGCGCAAAAGGCCCCGCTTGCGGGGCCTTTTGCTTAAATCCTGCCCATCCTGCCAAAAACCTTGCCTTGCCGAAATTGGCGAGCACCCGCCTTGATTGTGGCGGAAACGCGTCGTGGCGCGTCGTTCGATTTGGCACGGAGCACATAAATGGCTTTCGATTTCATCCGTTCTTCGGTGGCTGGCCTGACCCTGTCTCTCGCGGCCTTTGCAGGCTCCGCACAGGCCGCCGATCTGCCGAGCCGCAAGGGTGCGCCGGTGGCTCCGATCCCGCCGAGCATCACCTGGATCGACGCTGCCATCAGCATCAAGGGCGTCACCGACTACAATTTCCGCGGCATCTCGCAGACCGATCGCAAGCCCGCGATCCAGGGTGGCGTCGAGATTCAGGTTTATGACAACCTGTTCTATTTCGGCGTCTGGGGCTCGAATGTCGATCTTGCGACCAGCCCGCCGGCTGAGATCGACTTCACCGCCGGCATCCGGCCGAAATTCGGCCCCGTCGCCTTCGACTTCGGCATCATCCAGTACTACTATCCGGACGAGAAGCGCTTCATCGACTCGCTGGGCGTGACCTGGACGCCGCGCAACACCGACTTCATGGAAATCGTCGGCAAGGTCTCCTACAACTGGGAAGACAAGCTCACCGTCGGCGCCAACGTCTTCCATGCCTGGAACTGGCTCGGAACCGGCGCGGAAGGCACCTATGCCTCGGCGACCGCCAAGTACAACCTTCCCTTCCTCGAAGGCCTCTCGGTCTCCGGCGAATTTGGCCGCTACTGGCTTGGCACGACCAACACCAACATCGCCTTCCCGGTGGCGATCCGCCTGCCCGACTACAACTACTGGAACGTCGGCCTGTCCTACACCTACAAGAACCTGACGGCGGATATCCGCTATCACGACACCAATCTCTCCAAGACCCAGTGCTTCCTGCTGACCTCGGATCCGCGCGGCATCAACCGCGGCAACGCGACCGGCAGCTTCACCTCGAACTGGTGCAATCCGACCGTGGTCGGCTCGCTCTCCTTCGACATCACCGCCAGCAGCATCGGCATCTTCGCCCCGGCGAAGTAAGCGCCAGAGCACGGCAGATCATCGAGGGCCGCTCGCAAGAGCGGCCCTTTTGCTATGTCTGCTAGGCGCCAGGTTCAGTCCGGCCTTCGAGCGAGGCCGCGATCCGTCGCATCATCTCGCCGATCGAATCGCATTCGGCATCGCTCAGCACCGTCATCATTGCGTCGAGCCTGGCGACATGGAGGGCCATGGCGGTTTCCGTGAGGCCAGCGCCTTCCTCCGTTAGCCACAACCGACGGACGCGACGGTCGGTCTCGTCGCCGCGTCGTTCGATCAGGCCCCGGCGCTCCAGCTCCGGCAGGAGCATGCTCATGGCGCTGCGCCCGACCAG
This sequence comes from Allobosea vaviloviae, assembly GCF_001298265.1. Classification (GTDB taxonomy): domain Bacteria; phylum Pseudomonadota; class Alphaproteobacteria; order Rhizobiales; family Beijerinckiaceae; genus Allobosea; species Allobosea vaviloviae_B. The sequence continues at coordinate 125,650 of NZ_LGSZ01000032.1, forward strand.
CAGCTTCTCGGCCAGCGCCTGCTGGGTCAGCCCCGGATGATGCGCGATATTGGCAAGCACGTCGTAATGCGCGAGCTGGATGCCCAGCGGCGCCAGCGCCTCGCCGAACACCTTCTTCCAGAGCTGATGAACGCGCGCGACCGCGATCCAGTTGCGGAAACGCGGCAGCTCCCAGGGCAGGCGGCGCCTGTCTGTCTGAGGCAAAGGCTCTTGCTTTTTGTTCATGCCTGAACATACTCGTTCATGGCTGAACAAATTAGGACTTGTGCCATGGCCGTTTCGTTCCTCCGCCTGCTCCGGCCCGTGGTTCGCGCCGCAGCCTGGATCGCACCTACGCTCACCGGCCGTATCGCCTTCACCGCCTTCTGCACCCCGCCGCGCTCCAAGCAGGGACCCAATCGCGCGGCTGCGGTCAAGTCCGTCGGCGCGCGCCTCGACGCGGCGACGCGCCTGTCCGTACCGTTCCCCTGCGGCTCGGTCGCAGCCCATGTCTTCGAGCCGGCCCAAGTCTTCGAGCCGGTCAATGTCTTCGAGCCCGCATCCGGCGGCGCAGACGCGCCGGCACGCAGCGTGATCCTGCTGCATGGCTGGACCGGCGAGGCCGCCTTCATGAGCGCGTTCGTGACGCCGCTGCAACGGGCCGGCTTTCGCGTCGTGGCCTTCGATCTGCCGGCGCATGGCCAATCCACCGGCGCGCAGCTCAATGTGCCGATCGGGGTCGCGAGTCTTGCAGCCGTGGCGCGAGCCTTTGCGCCGGTGCATGCCATCGTCGCCCATTCCTTCGGCGGCTCGATCGCGCTGGCGGCGCTCGCCGGCACGGTCCCGGCCCAGCCGAGGGTCGAGGCGCAGCGTCTGGCACTGCTCGGCTCGCCTGCATCGATGGCCGAGGTGGCGCGCTGGTTCGGCACGACGGTCGGCCTCGGCGAGCGCGGGCAAAGCGCGCTGGAGGCGCGCATCCATGACGTCGCCGGCGTGCCGGTGAGCGATTTCGAGGGCAAGGCGCAGCTTGCGCGCTTCGGGCGACCGACGCTGCTGCTGCATTGCCGCGACGACAGGGAGGTGCCCTTCGCCCATGCGCAAACGCTGTCGGAAGCCGGTCCGTTCACACGGCTGGAACCGCTGCAGAAGCTCGGCCACCGCCGCATCCTGCAGTCGCGCAAGGTCGCAGCGATGGTCGCGGATTTCGTCGCGGGACGGGCCGAGGCGCCGTCAGCTCAGACCCAGCCCATCAGCTCGCGCCGCACGACCGCCTCGATCGCGTCCACACCTTCAACCGAGTCGTTCAGGCAGGGCAGATAGGCGAATTTCTCGCCGCCGCCATGCATGAAGAATTCGCGGTTCTCGACATCGAGCTCTTCGAGCGTCTCCAGGCAATCGGCCGAGAAGCCCGGCGCGACGATCGCCAACGACTTCGTGCCGGATGCCGCCAGCGCCTTGACCGTCTCGTCGGTATAGGGCTGCAGCCACTCGTCGGGCCCGAAGCGCGACTGGAAGGTCAGCCGGAAGCGCTCGCGGCTGAAGCCCAGTTCCTCGCGCAGCAGCCGCCAGGTCTTGGCGCAATGGCAGTGATAGGGATCGCCCTTGAGCAGATACTCCTTCGGCATGCCGTGGAAGGAGCACAGGATCACCTCCGGCTCGAAATCGAGCTTCGCCAGCGAGGCACGCATCGAGGCGGCCAGCGCTTTGATATAGGCGGGATCGTCGTGATAGGGCGGCACGACCCGCACCGCCGGCTGCCAGCGCATCGTCATCAGCGCGCGAAAGGCCTGGTCGCAGGCGGTGGCCGAGGTCGGCGCGGCATATTGCGGATAGAGCGGCACCATCAGGATGCGGTCGCAGCCCTGGGCGAGCAGCGCTTCGAGCCGGCTCTTCACATCCGGCAGCCCGTAGCGCATCGCCCAGTCGAACACGACCCGGTCGCCCAGTTCCGGCGCCAGCCGCGCGGCGAGCTGCTCGGTCTGCGAGCGCGTGATCGTCTTGAGCGGCCCCTCGTCACGCTCCTTGTTCCAGATCGAGGCGTAGTCCTTGCCCTTCCGGCCCGGGCGCGTCGTCAGGATCACGAGATTGAGCAGCGGCCACCACAACCAGCGCGAGGTCTCGATCACGCGACGATCCGACAGGAACTCGCGCAGATAGGCCCGCATCGGCCAGTAGCTGGTGCCTTCCGGCGTGCCGAGATTCATCATCAGCACGCCGATCCGCCCGTTCCGGATCGGAGGATGATCCGCCGGCAGCGGAACGGCATATCCGGCAGCGACCGGCAGCGTCTCGGAAGTCATGGCACGCTCTCTCATCTGACCTGTGATTTAGACGAGTTCCGGCTTTCGTCCAGTCGTGAAGCGCTTGGAAGCCAGGGGTGCGACACTGCCGAACCTGCGACCGGCCCTGCGACGCAACGGAGGCGATGGTTGCGCTGGTCAGAACGCCGGAAGCCTTGCTAGTCTGGAGGCGTTCTCAATCAGAGGCTCCACCTCATGACCAAGCTGACCCGCCGCAATGCCCTGGGCGTCATCGCCGCTCCGGCTGCGCTGGCCGCGACCTCGCCGGTGGCCGTTGCCCAGACGCCGGCGCCGGCCTTCACGCTGTTGCTGGTCAACGACATCTACAAGATGAGCGACGACCGCGGCAAAGGCGGCTTTGCGCGCGCCGCCGGCATCGCCAAGGCCGAGCGCGCCAAGGGCGTGCCGCTGCTGTTCTGCCATGCCGGCGACTGCTACTCGCCTTCGCTGATGTCGGGCTTCGACCAGGGCGCCCATATCGTCGCGATGCAGAACAAGATGGGGCTCGACGTCTTCGTGCCCGGCAACCATGAATTCGACTTCGGCAAGGAAAATTATCTCAAGCTCACCGCCGCGCAGAGCTACCCGACCTTCGCCGCCAATCTGCGGGATGCCGCCGGCCAGCCCTTGCCCGGCCATAAGGATTCGCAGATCTTCGAGCTCGGCGGCTTCAAGGTCGGCGTCATCGGCACGGCCTATGACCCCACCCCCCAGATCTCCAGCCCCGGCGACCTCAAATTCTCCTCGACCATGGAGGCGCTGCGGCGCGAGGCGCGCACCCTGAAAAGCCAGGGCGCCGACATCCTCGTCGCCGTCGTTCATGCCGACCGGGCCATGGACAATGCGATCGTGCGCTCGCGCGTCGTCGACATCGTGCTGACCGGCCACGACCATGACCTCGCCATCGCCTATGACGGCAAGGTCGTGATGGTGGAGTCCAACGAGGAGGGCAATTACGTCACCGCGATCGACATCGCCGTCAGCGTCCGTGGCGAGGGTGCAGCCCGCGTGGTCTCCTGGACGCCGACATTCCGCGTCAACGACAGCCGCGCCGCCACGCCCGACCCCGAGATCGCCGCGCTGGTGAAGGGCTATGAGTCCGAACTCTCCAAGGAGCTCGACATCGACGTCGCGGTGCTCGCAGCCCCGCTCGATTCGCGCACGAGCATGATCCGCACGCAGGAAACCGCGATCGGCAACCTGATCGCCGACGCCATCAAATCCGCAACCGGCGCGCAACTCGCCATCACCAATGCCGGCGGCATCCGCGCCAACAAGCAGTATCCCGCAGGCCACAAGCTGACCCGCCGCGACGTGCTGAGCGAATTGCCCTTCGGCAACGCCACCGTGATGGTCGAGATCACCGGCAAGGATGTGAAGGACGCGCTCGAGAACGGGTTGCGCGATGCGCCGCAAGGCGCCGGGCGCTTCCCGGTCGTCTCCGGTCTCAAATTCGAGGCCGATCTGAAGCAGCCCCAGGGCTCGCGCGTCACCGCTGTGACGGTCGATGGCAAGCCGATCGACCCCGCCGGCAAGTACACCGTGGCGTCGAACAACTTCATGCTGGAAGGTGGCGACGGCTATACCGCGCTCGGACGCGGTAAGACCCTGATCGGCCTGACCGACGGCAAGCTGATGGCCAACGAGGTCATGGTCTATCTGCGCCGGCTCGGCACGATCGATGCCAAGGTCGAGGGCCGGGCTGTCCTGAAGTGAGCTGCCGCACCGCGCTCGCGGCCTTTCTCGCGAGCGCTGAGGCCAGGGACTGGGGCGCGCTGCCGGTTTTCCAGCCCGGCGCGCAAGCGCAGCGCGCCTGCGCCGCCGTCGATGCCGAGCGTGCGGCCGGCCATGTCGTGGCACCCGCCCCTGAGCGCGTCTTCGCCGCGCTCACGCTGACGCCGCTCGACAGCGTTCGCGTCGTCATCCTTGGCCAGGACCCCTACCCGACACCGGGTCACGCCAATGGGCTCGCCTTCTCCTATGTCGGTCCGCCTCCGCTGCCCCGCTCGCTGGTCAACATCTACCGGGAGCGCGGCGACGATCTTGGCATGGCCGCTCCGGCCGGCGGCGACCTCACGCCATGGGCGAGGCAGGGCGTGCTGCTGCTCAACACAGCGCTGACCGTGCGCGAGGGCGCCTCCAAGGCCGGCTCGCATCTCTCGCTGGGCTGGCAGGCGGTGACCGACGCGATCATCACGGCCGTGTCGCGTGACCGGCGCCATGCCGCCTTCATCCTCTGGGGCAATCCGGCGCAGGCGAAGCGCCCGCTGATCGACGAGGCGCACCATCTCGTGCTTGCCAGCGCCCACCCCTCGCCGCTCTCGGCCCGGCGCGGCTTCTTCGGCTCGCGCCCGTTCTCGAAGGCCAATGCGTGGCTGGAGGCGAAGGGAGAGGCGCCGATCAACTGGTGAGGATCGTCATTCTCGGGCGAAGCGAAGCGCAGACCCGAGAATCCCAGGCCGGACGAGGCGCCGGAGACCTCTGGTCACGAGATGCTCGGGTCAAGCCCGAGCATGACAGCTTCACCCCACCGGCCGCTCGTCGGCGATGACCTTGCCATCGTTCGGCAGCGCCCCCAGCGGCAGGATTTCGACGACGCCGCGCAGCTTGGTGATCTGCTGCAGGCTCGCTGACACCGCGTCGACGAACCCGGGAGGCTCGGCATAGATCTCCGCCCTCAGCGTCATCGTGTCGGTCTCGTCGGCGCGGCCGACGACGAGACGCAGCTTTGCAATCTCGCTGTGGCGCTTGGCGATCTCCGCGACCTGCTCGGGCCGCACGAACATGCCCTTGATCTTGGCGGTCTGGTCGGCGCGGCCGAGCCAACCCCTGATCCGGGCATTGGTGCGCCCGCAGGCGCTGAGGCCCGGCATCAGCGCGGTGAGATCGCCAACCGCGAGCCTGATCTGGGGATGATGCGGGTCGAGATTGGTCACCACGATCTCGCCGACCTCGCCCTCGCTGACCGGATCGCCGGTGCCCGGCCGCACGATCTCGACGATCAAATTCTCGTTCAGGACCATGCCCTCGCGAGCGGAGGTCTCATAGGCGATGATGCCGAGATCGGCGGTGGCGTAGAGCTGGTAGGCATCGATGCCGCGCTCACGCACCCAGGCCTGGAGCGAGGGCGGGAAGGCCGCGCCCGAGACCACGGCCCGCTTGATGCAGGCGATATCCACGCCGCGGCTCTCGGCGGCCTCGATCAGGATCTTCAGGAAATCCGGCGTGCCGGCATAGGCGGCCGGCCGATAGGCCGCGATCACCTCCATCTGCTGCTCGGTATTGCCCGGCCCGGCTGGAATGACGGCGCAGCCGAGCGCGCGCGCGGCCGAATCCATGATGAAGCCGCCCGGCGTCAGATGGTAGCCGAAGGTGTTGAGCACGATGTCGCCGGGCCGGAATCCGGCTGCGTATAGACCGCGCGCCGAGCCCCATGGATCGGAGCCCGTCCCTTCCGGCTCGAAGATCGGACCGGGCGAGGTGAAGAGCCGCCCGAACGCGCCGGGCTGGCCGGGCACGAAGCCGCCGAAGGGCAGCGCCTGCTTCTGCAGGGCCGGTAACTCGGCCTTGCGCAGCACCGGCAGCGTCGAGAGTGCGTTGCGGTCGGTGATCGCGGCCGGGTCGATTCCGCCGAGATGCCGCGCATAGGCCGGCGCCTGCATCGCCGCCGACAGCATGGCCGGCAGCCGCGCGAACAGATCCGCCTCGCGAGCGTCGGGGGAGCGGGTTTCGAGAGCGTCGTGATGCTCGGTCATCGGCTTCGTCCTCGGGACATCTCGCAACCTTCATCCAGCGTCATCCCGGACAAGCCGCGAAGCGGCGCCGACCCGGGATCCATTCCGGAACGCAAATGGGAGAGGCTCCGGAATGGATCCCGGGTCTCCGCTTCGCTCCGCCCGGGATGACGGCGCGGGTGACGTCCCGGTTCGGCAGAATTCACGACAGCCACCGCTTGCGGCGCTTGTAGCTCTTGACCTCGCGGAAGGACTTCTTGTCGCCCTCGGAGACGCCGAGATAGAACTCCTTCACGTCCTCGTTCTCGCGCAGCATGCTGGCCTCGCCATCCATCACGATGCGGCCGGTTTCCATGATGTAGCCATAGGTCGCGTAGCGCAGGGCCATGTTGGTGTTCTGCTCGGCGACGAGGAAGGACACGCCGTCCTCGGCATTGAGCCGGCGTACGATCTCGAAGATCTCCTCGACGATCTGCGGCGCCAGCCCCATCGAGGGCTCGTCGAGCAGGATCATCTTCGGCTTCGACATCATCGCGCGCCCGACCGCGCACATCTGCTGCTCGCCGCCCGAGGTGTAGCCCGCCTGCGAGTTGCGGCGCTGTTTCAGGCGGGGGAACAGCTCGTAGATCTTCTCGAGGTCGCGCTTGATCGCGGCATTGCCGTCGCGGCGGGTGAAGGCGCCGGTCAGCAGATTCTCCTCGATCGAGAGATGGCCGAAGCAGTGCCGCCCCTCCATCACCTGGATGCAGCCGCGCCGGACGAGTTCGTTGGGCGACATCTTGTCGACGCGCTCGCCCTCGAACACGATCGAGCCCTTGGTGACCTCGCCGCGCTCGGCCTTGAGCAGGTTCGAGATCGCCTTCAGCGTCGTCGTCTTGCCGGCCCCATTGGCGCCGAGAATCGCGACGATGCCCTTGCGCGGCACATGCAGCGACACGCCCTTCAGCACGAGGATGACGTGATCGTAGATCACCTCGATATTGTTCAGCGACAGGATGTTGTCGCTGGTGGGGGTGGTGGCGGTCGGCTGGTCGAGTGTTGTGGTGGACATCTCGCGCTCCTTCCTTCTCCCCTCCGGGGGAGAAGGTGGCCCGGCGTCAGCCGGGTCGGATGAGGGAAGGATGGATGAGGGGAGTGCGAAACTTCCCTCATCCGTCTGCTTCGCAGACACCTTCTCCCCCGAGGGGAGAAGGGTCAGATCACGAAGACTTCTCGCAGGGCTCCGTCCGCTTCGGCCAGTTGCCGGCCTTGTCGGTGTAGTCCTTGGCGTTGGCCTCGATCAGCGGCCGGACCTCGTCCTTCAGCGGCTCGAGCCAGTCGCCCTTCTTGGTCCATTTCGTGCCGTCCCACTCGGCGACATAGGCCTTGCTGTGGCCGGAATGGTCGGTGCAGGAGATCGTGGTCGGCGTGGCGAAGCCCTCCATGCCGATCTCCTTCAAACGCGCCTCGGTGATGTTGAGGCTTTCCAGGCCGCGGCGCATGTCCTCGCTGGTGATGACCTTCTTGCCGGTCAGCTTCTGCGCGTTGCGCATCGCCTCGACCACAAGCATCGAGTTGTAGACGCCGCGGTTGTAGAGGTTCTCGCCGACCTTCTCCTTGGGCGCGAGGCTCTTGCCCTTCTCCACGACGTATTTCTGGATGTCCTGGATCACCGGGAAGTTGGTGCCTGCCGCATTCAGGTTGAGCGACTTGTAGCCCTTCGCCTCCGGCCCGCCGGCGCGCGCATCGTCATCGCCGCCGGCCCACCAGACGCCGACCAGCTTGGCGATCGGGAAGTTGTTCTTGATCGCCTCCTTGACCGCGGTCGGGTTCATCGCACCCCAGCCCTGGTTGTAGAGATAGTCGGGCCGGTCACGCCGGATCGAGAGCCAGAGCGAGCCCTGGTTCTGCATGTCGGCGGCGGCCACCGGATAGAGCTTGACCTCGAAGCCGTATTTCTTGGCGAGGTTCTCGAGCACCGGGATCGGCTCCTTGCCGAAGGGCGCGTCGAGATGGATCAGCCCGAGCTTCCTGCCCTTGAGCTTGTCCATGCCGCCGAGCTCGGCCGCCATGTGCTTCACCATCAGCGAAGCGCCGTCCCAATAGGTGAAGGGCGGAATGAAGACCCAGGGGAAATTCGTGCCGTCGGCCGAGGCCGAGAGGCCATAGGCCATCGACAGGATCGGGATCTTGTCGATATGGGCGCGCGGGATCGCCGCCAGCGTCGCGCCGGTCGACCAGGGCGAATAGACGATGGTGTTCTTGCCCTTCGCCTGCTCGTAGCACTCGATCGACTTCTTGGTGTCGTAGCCGGTCTCGCATTCCTCATAGACGATCTTGACGCCATTCACGCCGCCGTCGCGCTCGTTGATCATGGCGATGTAGTCGCGCATGCCGTCGCCGATCGGGATGCCGGAGCCTGCGAAAGGCCCGGTGCGATAGGCGTTGTTGGCGAAATAGACTGAGTCCTGGGCGCTGGCCGGAGCCGCGAGGCCCGCAGCGAGCAGCGCGCCCAGCGCGGCACCCTTCATCAGATGGCTTGTCTTCATCGGTCGTCCTCCGTTCGTTTCCCTCCGGTGGTGGCGTCGAGACCCCACCGGTCTTCCTTGCGCCCGCATCCTTGAAGGCCGATGCGGGTCGTCGTCAGGTCCGGTCCCTCAGTAGGGGAACGGCCATGTCCGCAATTTCTGCTTGCCGATCTGCCAGAGCCGCGCCAGCCCATGCGGCTCGACGATCAGGAAGATGATGATCAGCGCCCCGACCAGCATGAAGGTGACATGCTCGGCCGTGGCACCCGACAGCGGCACGCCGAGCGCCGGCAGGCCGAACTTCATGATCGTCGGCAGGCTGGCGATGAAGGCCGCCCCGAGGAACGAGCCGATCAGCGAGCCCAGCCCCCCGATGATGACCATGAACAGGATGTTGAAGGACAGCCGGATGTTGAACACATCCGCCGCTTCGCCGCCGCCATACCAGAGGAAGATCATCATCGCCCCGGCGACGCCGGCATAGAAGGACGAGACCGCGAAGGCGAGCAGCTTGGCGTTGAGCAGCTTGATGCCCATCAGCTCGGCGGCGATGTCCATGTCGCGCACCGCCATCCAGGAGCGGCCGATCTTGCCGTGGACGAGGTTCGAGGCGAACCAGGTCAGCACCACGACGAGGACGAGGCAGACATAATAGCGCGTCTCAGGCGCGGCCGAGGCGCCGGTGATGGGAATGCCGAACAACAGGCGCTGCGGCACCTCGATCGCGCCCGAGGCATTGTAGTTGTACAGCCAGGGCACCCGCACGAACGCCCATTGCAGGAAGAACTGCGCGGCCAGCGTCGCGACCGCGAGATAAAAGCCCTTGATCCGCAGCGAGGGCAGCCCGAACAGCACGCCGATCGCCGCCGAGAACAGGCCGGAAACCAGGATCAGGACGATGATGTTCACGCCGGGAAAAGCTGTCGTCAGCTTGTAGGCCGCATAGGCGCCGACCCCCATGAAGGCGGCGGTGCCCAGCGAGATCAACCCGGTATAGCCGGTCAGGATGTTGAGCCCGATCGCGGCCAGCGAGAACACCAGGAACGGGATCATCACCGAGGTGATGAAGAAGTCGTTGCCGATCAAGGGTATGCCGACGAAGGCGATCGCCAGGATGACGGCGAGCCCGATCCGGTCCTGCCGGATCGGGAACACGGCCATGTCGGCCTGATAGGTGGATTTGAACTGGCCGGCCTCGCGGTAGAACATGCTCTGGCCCTCAAATCCGCTCGATGATCTTGTCGCCGAACAGGCCCTGCGGCCGGAACAGCAGGAAGCCCAGCGCGATGAAATAAGCGAGCCAGCTCTCGATGCCGCCGCCGACCAGCGGCCCCCAGTAGAACTCGCCGAGCTTCTCGCCGATGCCGATGATCAGCCCGCCGATGATGGCGCCCGGGATCGAGGTGAAACCGCCCAGGATCAGAACGGGGAGCGCCTTCAGCGCCACGATCTCGAGCGCGAAGGAGACGTCGGAGCGCGCGCCCCACATGATGCCGGTGATCAGCGCGACGATGCCGGCCGTGAACCAGACGATCACCCAGATCTGGTTCAGCGAGATGCCGACCGAGAGCGCCGCCTTGTGGCTGTCGGCGACGGCCCGCAGCGCCCGGCCAATGCGGGTATACTGGAAGAACAGCGCCAGCACCGCGATCATCACGGAGGCGATGATCGCGGCCGCGATGTCGATCTTCTGCAACGACACCAGCCCGCCGAGGATCTTCAGGTCGACCGCTCCCTTGGGCAGCCAGAGCTGGTCGGCGATCATCTGCTTGGGGTTGCCGCCGAAGACGGATTCGCCGAGCCCGATCAGGAAATAGGTGATCCCGAAGGTCGCCATGAACAGGATGATGTCGGGCTGGTTGACCAGCGGCCTTAAGACCACCCGCTCGATCGCCACCGCAAGCGCGAACATCACGCCCAGCGTCAGGATGACGGCAAGCCAGGCCGGCACGCCCTTCTCATGCAGCCCGACCAGCGTCAGGGCCGAGAACACCACCATGATCCCCTGCGCGAAGTTGAACACGCCCGAGGCCTTGAAGATCAGCACGAAGCCGAGCGCGATCAGCGCATAGAGCACGCCGGAAACCAGCCCTTCCCACACCGTCTGGACGAGCAGGTCGGGCGCCGCGACCATCTGGTCGAAGGGATCGATGAAGATCTTGTAGAGCGTGCCGGAGCCGTCGAGGCGAGAGCCGACGAGCGCGAAGGCGACGATGGCGGCCAGGATCAGCCCGGCCTTGACCCAGCCATTGGCGAGAAGGTTCGGCGCGGGCCGTGCGGCGACGTCGCTCATGGGGTCGCTCCGTTGTGCGAGGGGCGCAACCTGCCCCCTCCCCCCGCTTGCGGTGGGGAGGGCTGGGGTGGGGGGCAGTGCCGCTCGGCGAGACGATGACGGACGGAACTCAGGCTTTGCGGCCCCCCATCCCTAACCCTTCCCCACCGCAAGCGGGGGGAAGGGGACTGGCCGCGTGTCCTCGGGAACTGGATTGACTGGTTCATCAATGCGCCACTCCCAGATAGGCATCGATCACCTTCTGGTCGGCCTTCACCTCGCCGGGCGTGCCGTCGGCGATCTTGCGGCCGTATTCGAGCACGACGACGCGGTCGGAGAGGTCCATCACCACGCCCATATCGTGCTCGATCAGAGCGATGGTGGTGCCGAACTGCTGGTTCACGTCGAGGATGAAGCGGCACATGTCCTCCTTCTCCTCGAGGTTCATGCCTGCCATCGGCTCGTCGAGCAGGAGCAGCTCCGGCTCCATTGCCAGCGCCCGGCCAAGCTCGACCCGCTTCTGCAGGCCATAGGGCAGCTTGCCAACCGGCAGCTTGCGGATGTGTTCGATCTGCAGGAAGTCGATGATGTCCTCGACGACGCGGCGGTGCTCGATCTCCTCCGTCATCGCCGGGCCGTGGCGCAGCGCCTGCCAGAAGAAGCCGCGCTTCATCTTCAGCGTGCGCCCGGTCATGATGTTGTCGAGCGTCGACATGCCCTTGAACAGGGCGACGTTCTGGAAGGTGCGGGCGATGCCGGCCGCGGCCGCGCGATGCGGCTTCATCTTGTCGCGGCGCTGGCCCTTGAAGCTGATCTGCCCTTCCTGCGGCTGGTAGAAGCCGTTGATGCAGTTGAGCATCGAGGTCTTGCCGGCACCGTTGGGGCCGATGATGGCGCGCACCTCGCCCTTGCGGATGTCGAAGGAGACATCCGTGATCGCCTTCACCCCGCCGAAGCGCAGCGAGACGTTCTGGACCGAGAGCAGCACCTCGCTTTTTGCGCCGATCGGATCGCCTGTCACGTTCATCGCTTCCGCGTTCATGCCGCAGCCCTCGCCGGAATCGGGCGCTCGGGCGCGCTGACCGGATAGGTCTTCGCATCGCGCACCTTGACGTTGGCCGAGATCACGCCCTTGCGACCGTCCTCGAAGGTCACCTCGGTCGAGATGTCGGCGGCCTGCGAGCCGTCATAGAGCGCCTCCACCAGCGGCGCGTAGCGCTCGGCGATGAAGCCGCGCCGGACCTTCTGCGTGCGCGTCAATTCGCCGTCATCGGCATCGAGCTCCTTGTGCAGGATCAGGAACCGCTTGATCTGCGCCCCGCCCATCAGCGGCTCGGCGGCCAGCGACCGGTTCACCTCGTCGACATGGCTTGCGATCATGTCGTAGACCAGATCGTGCCCGGCGAGTTCCTGATAGGAGGCATAGACGACGTTGTTGCGCTCGGCCCAGTTGCCCACCGCCGTGAGGTCGATGTTCACCGCCACGGTGGCGAAGTCGCGACCCTGGCCGAAGGCGACGACCTCCTTGATGTTGGGATAGAATTTCAGCTTGTTCTCGATGTATTTCGGCGGGAACAGATCGCCGCTGTTGAGCTTGCCGACATCCTTGGCCCGATCGATGATCTTGAGGTGGCCCTCCTCGTCGAAGAAGCCGGCATCGCCGGAGCGGACATAGCCGTCGGCGGTCATCGTCTCGGCTGTTTTCTCGGGGTCCTTGAAGTAGCCGCCGAAGATCGAGGGCGAGCGGTAGAGCACCTCGCCATTGTCGTCGATCCGGATCTCGACCAGCGGCGCCGGGCGCCCGACCGTGTCGGCGCGGATCTCACCATTGGGCTGCATGGTGATGTAGACGCCCGCTTCCGTCTGCCCGTAGAGCTGCTTGAGATTGACGCCGATCGAGCGGTAGAACTTGAACAATTCGGGCCCAATCGCCTCGCCGGCGGTGTAGCCGACCTTGATCTTGGTGAGGCCGAAGCGGTTGCGCAGCGGCCCGTAGACCAGGATGTCGCCGAGCCCATAGAGCAGGCGCCCTCTGAACGGTACGCTCTCGCCGTTCAGGATCTGCTCGCCATACTGCTTCGCCACACCCAGGAAGTAGTGGAACATCCTGCGCTTCAGCGCCCCGGCATCCTCCATCCGCACCATCGTCAGCGTCAGCATGGTCTCGAAGACGCGCGGCGGCGCGAAGGCGTAGGTCGTGCCGACCTCGCGGCGGTCGTCGATCACGGTCTCCGGCCCTTCCGGGCAGTTGACGCAGAAGCCCGCCACGATCGCCTGCGCATAGGAGAAGACATGGTCGCCGACCCAGGCGATCGGCAGATAGGCGATGATCTCGTCGCTCTCGTTCAGCCCGTCGAACTGGCAGCCGATCTCGGCGGCCGTGATGACGTTGGTGTGGCTGAGCATGACCCCCTTTGGCCGGCCGGTCGTGCCCGAGGTGTAGAGGATGATGCCGAGGTCGGAGCCGGTGCCGGCCTGCATCTCGCGCTCCAGCGCGGCGGCAGCCTCGGGGCTGTCGGCGAGGTCCTTGCGGCCGGCGGCGATGACCTCGTCGATCGCATGCAGCTTGCCATGGTCGTAGTCGCGCAGACCACGCGGCTCGTCATAGAGCATATGGCGCAAATTCGGCAGCCGCTCCGCGATCGAGAGGATCTTGTCGACCTGCTCCTGGTCCTGGACCACGGCGAAGACCGCCTCGGCATGATCGAGCACATAGGCCATCTCGTCGGCGACGCTGTCGGCATAGACAGGCACCGGCACCGCGCCCAGCCATTGCGCCGCCGCCATCGCCCAATAGAGCCGCGGCCGGTTGTAGCCGACGATCGCGACCTTCTCGCCCCGCTTCAGCCCGAGGTTCTGCAAGCCACGCGCAAAGCCGCCGACCTGCTCGGCGACTTCAGCCCAGTTCCAGGACTGCCAGATGCCGAGGTCCTTGTGGCGGAACGCCACGCGACCGGCCCGCTCACGCGCATTGCGCAGCAGCAATTTCGGAAAGGTATCTGCCTGGCCGGCGCTTCCGCTTGCCATCGCCATCCATCTCCACCCTGAGCGGCCGGCGTACATCGCACCGGCCCTTGTTCGGACCGTTCAGGCCCTTGTCGTTGATGCGCAGCTTGCGGCTGCCCCATGAGCTTTGCAAGGGTGGGCTTGACAGACAATTCGTCTTTCGGAGACTATTGTCTTGCGGAGTTATGCTTGGAAGCGCGGTTGCGCGATCATGACCGCACCCTGAAGCCTCCGCAAACCCCGTTGCCATCCCTGCAGGCGCTGCCACTCACCCCTCGTAGCGCGCCAGCCGCTCGACATCCAAAATCGTCACGCTGCCATGGCCGATCTCGAGCAGGCCAAGCCCGGCGAGCTTCTGCAGCCCCTGATTGGCGATCTGGCGCGACATGCCCGCGAGCAGGCCGAGCTCCTCCTGGCTGACATCGAGCGTGCGGCCCTGATCGGGATAGAGCGTCGGATTGAACAGCCAGGCGAGGTTGCGCGCCAGCCGCCCCGTCGAATCGAGCGTGCGCTCGGTTTCGGCGAGCGCGATGAACTGCGCCAGGCGCTCGTTGAACTGGTGCACGAGGAAGCGGTTGAACGCTGCCGAATGCTCGAACAGCCACAGGAAGGTGGAGCGCCGCATCAGCGCAAGCTTGGTTTCGCGAAGCGCCACCAGCTCATAGCGACGCAGCTCGCCCTTGATGACCGTGCCCTCGCCGAACCAGGCGCCTGCGCGCATGCCGGCCAGCGTCGCGGCTTTGCCGGTCTTCGACGTCGTCGACATCTTGACCAGGCCTTCGGCGACGCCGGTCCAGGCCTCCATCCGGTCACCGACATGGCAGATATAGGCGCCCTTGCCATAAGCCTTGAACGAGATGCCGCGCCTGGCCTCCTCGAACTCCTCCTCGCGCAGGTCGCGTGACCATGCGGCAATAGTGCGGAGTTCGTCGGGAGCGATCACAGGCGTCTCGTCATCACGGGCAGGGCCGGGGCGGCCGAAACGAAGGGACACCATGCCAGGCAGCTGCGGCAAGTGCGACTTTTGCCGATGTTGCTCCGAAAACGAGCGTGCGCCTTTCCGTCATGGTCGGGCTTGTCCCGACCATCCACGTTTTCACCGGTCGCGCGCTACGCCAAAAACGTGGATGCTCGCCACAAGGGCAAGCATGACGGCGTCATGTCACGATGGTTTGCCGGCCATTGAATTACGCCGCGATTTGGCCCCCTTTCTGAGCGACGCAGGCAGCGATCGATGGCGTGTCGCGCCGGCTTGAGTCATCATCCGTTCACCACGCCGCATCAGCTTCGACACATGCAGAGGAAGTCCGTCTTGACGCAGCCGCCGGTCCGCTCCGCCTTGCTCGCGCTCGCCTGCTGCGTCGGACTCGCCGCTCCCGCCGCGGCGCATCCGCATGTCTTCGTCTCCGCCCGCGCCGAGATCCTCTACGCGCCCGACGGCGCGGTCCGCGCGCTGAAGCACATCTGGAGCTTCGACGAAGCCTATTCGGCCTATATCACGCAAGGGCTGGACAAGAATGGCGATGGCAAGCTGACGCCCGACGAACTCGCCGAACTCGCCAAGGTCAATGTCGAGTCGCTTCCCGATGTCGGCTTCTTCACCACTGCCAAGGCCAATGGCAAGGCGCAGGAATTCGGCCAGCCGGCCGATGCCGGCCTCGTCTTCGAGAACAAGATCCTGACGCTGACCTACACGCTGCCGCTGAAAACACCGGCTCACGCCAACCGCTCCTTCGGCATCGAGATCGGCGACCCCAGTTACTTCGTCGCCTTCGACATCGTCGATGCACCCGACGCGGTGATCACGCGCGACGCGCCCAAGGGCTGCATCGTCCGCGTCGCCCGCCCGCCGAAGCTCGATCCGGCAGTCCAGCAGAAGCTGGCGCAGGAGGACATCACCGCGACGCCCGACACCAGCGGACTGCAGGTGACGACCCGCGCGCTCGTCGCATGCCCGTGATCTCGACATGCCCCTGATCCCGACATGCCCGTGATCGCCAGATGTCCCTGAACATGCCGCGGATCGCTGCGATGCCCTGGCCTGCGCTGTCGCGCCGGCTGATCGTGATGGCGCTCGCCATCGCGATCGTGGCAGGCGGCCTCGCACTCCTTGCCGCCGTCATCGGCATATGGAGCCCGCCGCCCCCTCCGCCGCCGCGCAACCCCTTCGGCGTGCCGTTGCCGCGCGAATCCCTGCCCTCGACCACCGGCATCGGCGGGATGATCCTCGCCTGGCAATCCGCCTTCTACCGCGATCTAACCGCGACGCTGAAGGCCATCGGTCAAAACCCGACCGCGCTCTGGGGCCTGCTGGCGCTCTCATTCGGCTATGGTGTCTTCCATGCCGCAGGCCCCGGCCACGGCAAGGCGGTCATCTCCGGCTATATCGTCGCAGACGACCGCAGCCTGCAGCGCGGCCTCGCCTTGAGCTTCGCCGCCGCCATCCTTCAGGCGCTGGTCGCGATCGCGCTGGTCGGCACGTTGACCATTGCCTTGCGGCAGACGGTCCAGACGATGGCCGTCGTCACCGACGCCGTCGAGCGCGCGAGCTTCGCGCTGGTCGCGCTGGTCGGCGCCTTCGTGCTCTGGCGAAAGGCCGGCGCGCTTTTGGCGCTCGGCCATGGCGCGCAGGCGCATGACCCCTCCTGCGACCATGTCCATATGCCCTCGCCCGACGAGATCGCCCGGCTGCGCGGCTGGCGCGAAATGGCCGGCGTGGTCGTCGCCGCGGGTCTGCGCCCCTGCGCCGGCGCGCTGATCATCCTGGTCTTTTCCGCGTCGCAGGGCCTGTTCTGGGCCGGCATCGCCGCAACCTTCGCCATGGCGCTCGGCACGGCCCTGACGACGGGCGCGCTCGCGGTCCTGGCCGTCTTCTTCAAATTCGCCGCGCTGCGGCTGGCCGGCGGCTCTTCGCTGCGCAGCGCCCGCATCGTCGCCGGGCTCGAATTGCTGGCGGCCGCCTTCGTCGCGGTGCTCGGCGCGGCGCTGTTCCTGGGGCTGGCGATGACCGGGCAGGGTGGCTGACGGAGATGGCGGCGCGCCGGCTGCGGGGGCGATCCCTGCATGGCGGCACTTCACGCCAGGCGGCTTTGACGTAGAGTGCCTTGCCGGATCGTCGGCACGCTCCTTGCGTCCCACGGCCACCAACAAGAGGCCTGACCAGTTGACCAATCCTTGCGACCTCAGCGCCGTCTCGGCGCGTGCCCTGATCGGCGCCAAGAAACTGTCCGCCGTCGAACTGCTCGAAAGCTGCATCGCGCGCATCGACGCCGTCGATCCCGCCGTCAACGCCATGGTGGCGCGCGACGACGAGCGCGCCCGTCCGCCGCCAAGGCCGCCGATGCGGCCACCATGCGTGGCGACGCGCTGCCGGCGCTGCACGGCCTGCCGATCGGCGTGAAGGATCTCGAGAACGTTGCCGGGCTGCGCACGACCTATGGCAGCCAGCTCTATCGCGACCACGTTCCCGCGGAAGACCAGTTGATCGTCGCCAAGACCCGCGCAGCCGGTGCGATCGTGCTGGGCAAGACCAACACGCCCGAATGGGGTGCCGGCGCCAACACCCGCAACGCCGTCTACGGCGCGACGGGAAACCCCTTCGACCCGACGAAATGCGCCGCCGGCTCCTCGGGCGGCTCGGGCGTCGCGCTGGCCACCGGCATGGTGCCGATCGCGACCGGTTCTGACACGGGCGGCTCGCTGCGCAACCCCGCCGCCTATAACGGCATCGTCGGCTTCAGGCCCTCGCCCGGCCTCGTGCCGAGCGAGAAGCGGCCGATCGGCTGGAACCCACTGCCCGTGCTCGGCCCGATGGCGCGCACTGTCCCCGATCTCTGCCTGCTGCTCTCGACCATGGTCGGCGATGATGCCGCCGACCCGCTCGCCACCACGATCCACGGCCAGACGATCCGCCGCCCGGAGGATTTTGCGCGTCCGGCCACAATCGACCTCGCCTCGCTCCGGGTCGCCATCACGCCTGATTTCGGCTTTGCGCCGACGGAGAAGCACATCCGCAAGGTTTTCGTTGACAAGGTCGGCGCCTTCTCCTCGCTCTTCGGCGCGACGCAGGAGGCGACGCCGGACTGCTCGGGCACGGACGAAACCTTCGAGGTGCTGCGCTCGCTGGCCTTCCTCGCCGGCATGTATGAAAAGGTCCGCGATACCCCCGAGATGGTCGGCCCCAATGTCCGCGCCAATGTCGAGGAAGGTCTGCGCTACGGCGCGCTCGACATCACCCGCGCCCTCAAGCAGCAGACCGCGATCTACCAGCGCTGGCAGGTCTTCTTCGAGGATTACGACGTCATCCTCTCGCCCGCCGTGACGCTGAGCCCGCGGCCCTGGTCGGAGCTTTATCCCGCCGAGATCGACGGCACGCCGACAAGGACCTATTTCCACTGGCTGTCCCTCGCCTATGCCGTCACCACGGTCGGCCATCCGGCGATCTCGCTGCCCGTCGGCCTCGACGACAACGGCATGCCCTTCGGCCTGCAGATCGTCGGCCCGCGTGGCGGCGATGCCAAGGTGCTCGCGGTCGCCGCCGCGCTCGAACGGGCGCTTGCCGGCGATCCGCTGACCGCCCGGCCGGTGCCCGACATCGCCAGGCTGACCGCCGCGCCACGCATCAGCGAGACGCCCGGTTTCCTCGGCTTCGATTGAGCCGCCGCCTGAGCGTAAGAGCATCTGCTCCGGCGAGGAGCAGGAACGTCCAAGACAGGCATCGCGGCGTGGATGTCCGATGCCATCACGACCGATCACCACGGGGGACCGCCATGAAACGCCGCACATTCCTGAAGGGCGCGACCGCCCTGACCCTGGCCGGGCCGGCCGCAATCGGGCGTGCCCAGGCGCAATCGGCAACCACGCTGAAATTCGCGCCGCAGGCCAATCTCACCGCGCTCGACCCGGTCTGGACGACCGCGACCGTGACCAGCAATCACGGCTACTATGTCTACGACACGCTCTACGGGCTCGATCTCGCCGGCAAGGCGCAGCCGCAGATGGTCGAGAGCCACGAGGTCGCCGCCGACGGCAAGAGCTGGCGGTTCAAGCTGCGCGACGGACTTACCTTCCATGACAATACACCCGTCAAGGCCGCCGATTGCCTCCAGAGCCTGAAGCGCTGGGTTCAGCGCGACCCCTATGGCCAGCTTCTCGCCAAGGCCATCGAATCCTCCGCCGCCGTGGACGACAAGACCTTCGAGATCAAGCTGACGCGGGCTTTCCCGATGATGCTCGACGTGCTCGCCAAGGCCGATGGCGCACTCTTCATCATGCCGGAACGCCTGGCGCAGACCGATGCGACCAAGCAGGTGACCGAGGTCATCGGCTCCGGCCCCTATCGTTTCATCCCGTCGGAATACGTCTCGGGCAGCAAGGTCGCCTATGAGAAGTTCGAGGCCTACAAGCCTCGCAACGAGCCCCCCAGCCGCAATGCCGGCGGCAAGGTCGCTAACTTCAAGCGCGTCGAATGGCAGATCCTGCCCGACCCGGCGACCGCCGCGAACGCGCTGATCAAGGGCGAGATCGATTGGTGGGAGCGTCCGCTCAGCGACCTCCAGCCGATGCTGGCCAAGAGCCCCGACATCACACGCGAGGTCACCGACGAATCCGGCCGCGGCGCGATCATGCGGCTCAACCACCTGCAGCCGCCCTTCAACAATCCCAAGGTCCGCGCCGCTGTCCGCCTGGCGGTGAATCAGGAAGACTATATGCGCGCCACCCAGGGCGACGACACCTCGGTCTGGAAGACCTCGCGCAATCTCTGGTTCCGCGGCAGCCAGTACTATGACGGCGAGCTGGAAGACCTGATGCCGCAGAGCGTCGACAAGGCGAAGGCGGCGTTGAAGGAGTCCGGCTACAATGGCGAGAAGGTCGTCATCATCAACCCGACCGACTTCCCCGACATCGGCCCGCTCGGCGATGTGACCTACGAGCTTCTCAAGAGCATCGGCATGAACGTCGACTTCGTCGCGAGCGACTGGGGCACGGTGATCCAGCGCCGCAACAGCCGCGAGCCCGTCGAAAAGGGCGGCTGGAGCATCTTCCACACCACCGGCTCGGCCAATGGCTGGAGCAACCCGGCCCTGTCCTATCTGGTGCGCGGCCAGGGCGCCAAGGGCTGGTTCGGCTGGTACGAGAGCGCCAAGGCGGAGGCGCTGGCCGAGGAGTGGCTCTACGCCGCCGACGCGCCTGCGCAGAAGAAGGCCGCCGCCGCGTTGGGCCGGCTCGCCCTCGAGGACACGGCGACGATCCCGCTCGGCGTCTTCATGATCCGCACGGCCTACCGCAAAAGCCTGACCGGCATGCAGAAGGGCTCGGCGCCTTATCCCTGGGGGCTGAAGCGGGTCTGACGGGCCCACGAAGCGCGTTCGCCGTCATGGTCGGTTGTGCCGACCATCCACGTCTTCCCTGCTTGAGGGCGGTGTTCAAGACGTGGATGCTCGCCACAAGGGCGAGCATGACGGGATGGCGCTCTCCCGCTACCTCTTCGCCGCCACCGCTGCCGACCAAGGCGAGATCACGTCGCTGATACCCTCGGCGCCGTCTGCATCGACGCGGATCAGGTTGGGGCAGGCGAAGTTGATCGGCAGGACGCCGTGCTCGACGACCACCACCGGGCCGGCGGCCTCCAGCGCGGCCAGCGTCTGCTCGGGCAGGCGCAGATCGGCACTGGTCTGGTCCGGGCCGGAGACGTCGATGCGCGGCCAATGCGCGGCTTCCTCGAGACCCACCTCGCAATCCACCGTCCAGGC
The DNA here is from genome assembly GCF_001298265.1 of Allobosea vaviloviae. Classification (GTDB taxonomy): domain Bacteria; phylum Pseudomonadota; class Alphaproteobacteria; order Rhizobiales; family Beijerinckiaceae; genus Allobosea; species Allobosea vaviloviae_B. Next base: position 146,200 of record NZ_LGSZ01000032.1, read on the forward strand.
CAGCATCTGGTAGACGCTCGCCAGAATGCGCCGTCCGCCCGACGAGCCGCCGGCATAGCGCGGCCAGCCGCCGCTCTTCGGCGTCACGATCACCGGACACATGTTGCACAGCGGCCGGGCGCCAGGCGCGATCGCATTGGCGCTGCCGGGACGCGGATCGAACCACATCATGCCGTTGTTCATCAGCACGCCCGTATCGGGCAGCACGACGCGGCTGCCCATCGAGGAGAGCAGCGTCGTCGTCACCGAGACGAGCGTGCCCTCGCCGTCGACGACCGTCAGATGGGTGGTGCAGGTGTCGCCCGGCTCCTTGGCCGCCGAACCTTGCGCGGATGTGGCCGCCCCGAGTCCTTCGAGCCGGCTGGCATAGGCCTCGCGCATCACGCGCGAGAGCGTCGCGAACCACTCCGCATCGGGACCGTGAGGAGCCGGCTTGTCGGCGGCCATGCCCTCGACCACCGCCTCGAGCGTCGGCGCAGCGGTCAGCCCACCGGCGGTGTGGACGAGATGGGTGCCGCGCCAGTCGATCGTCGGCGCATCGCGGACGATTGCCTTGCAGGCGGCGAGGTCTTCGGCGTCGACGACGCCGCCCATCGCCTTGATGTCGGCGACGAGCCGGCCGGCCAGCTCGCCATGGTAGAAATCATCGAGGCCGGCGGAGGCCAGGCGCTCCAGCGTCGAAGCCAGATTGCCGAGCGCAAAGAAGCCGGGCTTGCCCTGATAGGGCGGCACCGGCGGCAGGCCGTTGGGCAGATAGATCCGTGCGCTTTCCCTGTAGAGCCGCAGCACCGCCGCCGAGGAGGAGATCTTGAGCGTCGTGTACCAGTCCTGCGCCAGGCCGCGCTTGGCGAGCGCGATCGCCGGCGCCAGCAGCTTGGAGACCGGCATGGCCGTGCCGAAGCTCTCCTTCAGCGCCTTATAGCCGGCGACCGAAGACGGGATCAGGAAGGAGAGCGGGCCGTGGATGTTCACATCGCCGACGACCTCGGGCCAGGTGAAGAGGTCCTTCTTCATCTCGCCGGTCAGCGGATAGTCGGCCGGATCGGCACGACGCGGCGCCACCGGCCCGAAATCGACGACCTTGGCCTTCGTCTCGTTGGCCTTGAGCACGACCGCGAAGCCGATGCCGCCCAGCCCGCTGTTCCAAGGCTCGACCGCCGCCAGCGCGAAGCAGGCGGCGACAGCCGCATCCGCCGCATTGCCGCCGGCTTCGAGGATCGCGGCGCCGGCTTCCGCCGCCTCGCGGTTCTGCGACACGACGATGCCGTTGCGCCCGCTCGCCATCGGCTTGCTCAGCGTCCAGTTCTGCGTGCGGTAAGGCACCTCTTTGACAACGGCCATCGGCAAACTCTCCCCCTCATCCAAGAGCGTGAGGCGACGCCGCCGGATATCGGCCGGGCGCGCCGCACCTCTGCTGAGATATATGACAGACCGCCGAGCCGATGGCCCCCAGCCGGATTGGCCGGGGGCCATGTCGGAGCGGCATGTCGGAGCAGCATGACGCTCCGTGGCGCCGCGCGCTCAGGCGCGAAAAAGGTCTCTCAGCGCTGGCCCTGAGCCGCCTTCGCCTGCTTGCGCTGCACCTCGTCGTCCATGAGTTCGTACCACATCGCGTTCAGCACCGCGAAGGCGGCAGCGAGCGGCAGGCCGAGCAGCCAGGAAAAATACCACATGATGTGTCCCCTTCGGTTCAGTAGGCGTGGCCGGATTCGTCGCGGATCGCCCGCTCCTCGACCTTGCCCCACAGCACCCGGTAGACCCAGGTCGTGTAGGCGAGGACGAGCGGCAGGAATATCACGACCGACACCAGCATGATGAACAGCGTCATATGGCTCGAGGATGCGTCCCACACCGTCAGGCTGGCCTTGGGCTGGACCGAGGACGGCAGGATGAAGGGAAACATCGAGACGCCGACGGTCGAGATGATGCCGAAGATCGACAGCTTACTCGACAACAGCGTCAGCACCTCTTGTCGCCCGCCGCGCTGGCCAAAAAAGGCCCCCGCCGCGCCCAGCAGACCGAGCGCGGGGGCGATCAGCAGCCAGGGCCGGGCGGCGTAATTGGCAAACCACGCCTTGCCGTCGAGCGCGACGGTCTTCAGCAGCGGGTTGGAGGGGCCCGTCGCGTTCACCGCGCTGGTGATCCTGTAGCCGTCGATGCCGAGCCAGAGCCACAGGCCGCCGAGCGCAAACAGCACGATCGTCACCAGCGCCGCCAGGCTGCCATAGCGCCGCGCACGCGCCGAGACCTCTCCGGAGGTCTTCAGCATCAGCCAGCCGGCGCCATGCATCGTCAGCATCGCCACCGACAGCAACCCGCACAGCAGCGCGAAGGGGTTGAGCAGGCCAAAGAAGCTGCCGTCATAGAAGATGCGCAAATCGTCATCGAGCCGGAACGGCACGCCCTGCAGGACATTGCCGACCGCGACGCCGAAGATCAGCGACGGCACGAAGCCGCCGATGAACAGCGCCCAGTCCCAGCCGGACCGCCAGGCCGCGCTCTCGCGCTTCGAGCGGTACTTGAACCCGACCGGCCGCAGGATCAGCGCGGCGAGGATCGCAAACATCGCCAGGTAAAAGCCGGAGAAGGACACCGCGTAGAGCGGCGGCCAGGCGGCGAAGATCGCCCCGCCCCCGAGGATGAGCCAGACTTGGTTGCCCTCCCAGACCGGGCCGATGGTGTTGATGACGACGCGCCGCTGCACATCGCCCTGGCCGACGAAAGGCAGGAGCATGCCGACGCCGAGATCGAACCCGTCGGTGACGGCAAAGCCGATCAGCAGAATGCCGAGCAGCAGCCACCAGATCAGGCGCAGCGTGTCGTAGTCGACGAGTTGATGAAGGATCATGATGGCGTCACTCCGCCGCGACGAGGTTTGCGGGAACGAGGGGGGCTTCCGGCTGGTGATCGGGCTCTGGGCCGTTGCGGATCGCCGCCAGCATTAGCTTCATCTCGATGACGAGCAGCACGGTGTAGATCGCCACGAAGCCGATGATGGTGAACAGCACGGTGCCTGCGCCGAGGCTGGACACGGCGGCGGCGGTGGGCAGCACGCCCTCGATGATCCAGGGCTGGCGGCCGACCTCGGCGACGAACCAGCCGCATTCGATCGCGACCCAGGGCAGCGGGATCGAGAAGACCGCGATCCAGAGCAGCATCGGGTAGCGGTCGAGCCTGCGCCGCGCCGACAGGACGAAGAACACCGCCGTCAGCAGGATGAAGAGCATCCCCAGCGCCACCATGATGCGGAAGGTCCAGAACAGCGGCCCGACCATCGGCACGGTATCCCAGGCTGCCTTGTCGATCTGTTCGGGCGTGGCGGTGCGCGGATCGTCGACATAGCGCTTCAGCAGCAGGCCGTAGCCGAGCCTGGTGCCATTGTCCTCGAAGGCCTTGCGTGCCGCCTCGGGAACCGCGCCGGTGGTGCCGGCCGCCCGGATGGTCTGGAGTGCATCGAAGGCGATCACGCCTTCCTTGATCCTGACCTTGGCGAGATCGACGAGGTCCTTGATGCCGGGCAGTTCGGTGGTCAGCGAGCGCGTGCCGATCAGCCCCATCACGGCGGGGATGCGGATGGCGTAATGCGTTTCGCGGGCCTTTTCGTCGGGAAAGCCGAACAGGGTGAAGGCGGCAGGCGCGGGCTCGGTGTGCCACATCGCCTCGATGGCGGCGAGCTTCATCTTCTGGTGTTCGGAGGAGAGATAGCCGCTCTCATCGCCGAGCACGACGACCGACAGAGAAGCCGCGAGCCCGAACGAAGCGGCGACCGTCATCGAGCGCTTGGCGAGCTCGATATGGCGCCCCTTCAGCAGGTACCAGGCGGAAACGCCGAGCACGAAGAGCGAGGCCGCGACATAGCCGGCCGAGACGGTGTGGACGAACTTGGCCTGCGCGACGGGATTGAACAGCACGGCGGCGAAATCGGTGATCTCCATCCGCATCGTCTGCGGGTTGAAGGCCGAACCGACCGGGTTCTGCATCCAGCCATTGGCGATCAGGATCCACAGCGCCGAGAAGTTGGAGCCGAGCGCCACCGCCCAGGTCGCGGCGAGATGGCCGACCTTGGTGAGCTTGTCCCAGCCGAAGAAGAACAGCCCGACGAAGGTCGCCTCCAGGAAGAAGGCCATCAGCCCTTCGATGGCGAGCGGCGCGCCGAAGATGTCGCCGACATAATGGCTGTAGTAGCTCCAGTTCATGCCGAACTGGAATTCCATGACGATGCCGGTGGCGACGCCGAGCACGAAGTTGATGCCGAACAACACCCCCCAGAACTTGGTCATCTGCCGCCAGATCACGCGGCCGGTCATGACATAGACCGTCTCCATGATCGCCAGAAGGACCGAGAGCCCCAGCGTCAACGGCACGAAGATGAAATGATACAGCGCCGTGATGGCGAATTGCAGGCGCGACAGCGCGACAATGTCGAGGTCCATATGCGTCCAGGCTCGAGTGCCCGGCCTCCTGTGAGCCACCGGTGCTGCGGGAATGCCGCGCCGGCAACGAGAAATCCGTCTTCAGTCCGGCCGCAGGGCCGCAAGCGCGGCCTTGAAGGCTGCTTCGCCACGCCGCGCCACCGACACGACATGGCCGCGCTCCATGACGACGATGCGGTCGGCGGCTTGGGCCTCGCGCCGGACATGGGTCGCGATCACGACGCAGCGTCCCTCTCCGCAGGCCGTCAGCCGGGCCATCACGTCGCGCGCGGTCGCGCCGTCCAGGCCTTCGGTCGGCTCGTCGAGCAGCCAGAGCGGCGTGTCGCGCAGGATCAGCCGCGCCAGCGTCAGCCGGCGTGCCTGGCCGCCCGACAATCCCAGCGCGTTCTCGCCGAGGCGGGCATCGAGCCCTTCGGGCAGCGCCTCGACATCGCCGCGCAGACCGGCCGAGGCCAGTGCGGCGAGCAGGCGGCCGTCGTCGGCAGCCGGGTCGGCCAGGCGGAGATTGTCGCGCAGGCTGTCCTGGAACAGTTCCGTGCGCTGCGTCAGCAGCGTCGCCGGCAGCGCCTCGACATGCCCCTGATCGGGCGCGATCTCGCCGGCGATGAGCGACAGCAGCGTCGATTTGCCGGCACCGCTCGGCCCGACCACGGCGACGACCTCGCCCAGACGCAGCGACAGCGACAGCTCGGCGAGTGCCGGCAGACCCGCGCCGTCATGGCGAACCGCCACACGGCTCAGGCGGACGGCCAGAAGCGGCTCGGCCGGACGGACCACCGTAGGTGCGGTCTCGGCGGGTGCCAGCCGCGGCCCGATCCGCCGCGCTGCCAGAAGGGTCCGGCCGAGTTCGAGCGCGCCGCGCCGCAGGGCGGCGAAGGGCTCCAGCGCCGCCAGCGCGATCAGGACGCCGAGCGCAGCGACCGGCGTGCCGATCAGCCCCGCCTCGGCCAGAGCCGCCACCGCCAGCAAGGTGCCCGAGAGCAGCAGCGCCGAGGCCAGTCCGAAGCCGATGCCGATTCCGGTCTCGATCCGGTTGAGGGCATCGTCGCTCGCCGCCTGCCGCAAGTCGGCGGCTGCGATGGCCGCGCCTTGCGCCTGGAGCCGCCCGGCCATGACCAGATCGGTCTGGCCGGCGACGAGATCGATGGCGCGCGCCCGCAGCGCCTCGTTGGCATGGGCGCGCCGTCGCGCCGGGTTCGACGCCAGCAGCGCGCCCAGAACGGGCAGGCCGATCCCCGCCAGCAGCAGCCACGCGCCCGCGCCCAGACCCAGCGCCGGATGCAGCGGCACCAGCGTCAGCACCACGACGAACGCCGTGACGAGCGCCGCCGCCATCGGCACCAGCACGCGCAGATACAAGGAATCGAGCGCGTCGATATCGGCCGTCAGCCGAAACAGCAGCCGCGCCGGACGCAGCAGCAGGAGACGCGCCGCGCCCGGCCCCGCCCAGCCCCGGAACAGTCTTTCGCGCAGTCCTGCCAGCAGCCGCAGCGTCGCGTCATGCGTCACCAACCGCTCGCCATAGCGCGAAGCGGTGCGACCGAGCGCCAGCAGCCGAATGCCGGCCGAGGGCGCGAAAACGTCGAAGGCGAGCGCGGTCGCCGACGACAGGCCGGCGATGGCGGTCGCGGTGATGAACCAGCCGGACAGGCCAAGCAGCGCGACGCCCGCCAGCACGGTCACCGCGGCCAGCAGCGCCCCGCCCAGCAGCGCGCCGCGCCGCTCCAGGAGGAAGAAGGCCAGAACCGGCCGCAGATGGCGAAATGATCCCGTCATGCGGCGCCCTCCAGCCGTTCGGGATCGAGCCTGATGACGCGGTGCATGCACGCGGCCAGCACCGGATCATGGGTGGCAACGAGAAGCGTGCGCCCGGCCGCGAAGGCGAGAAGCCGCTCGGTGATCTCGCGGGCGGTCGCGGCATCGAGATGGGCCGTCGGCTCGTCGGCGAGGATCAGGCCCGCATGCGGGTTGGCCGCGCCGCGTGCCAAAGCAAGCCGCAGCCCCTCGCCACCGGACAGGCCAGCCCCGCCCTCCCCGATCGAAGCGTCCGGCCGCGCGCCGGCAAGAGCGTCGAGCGAGGCCAGGCGCAGCGCATGAGCCACGGCATCCGCGCGCAGCCCCTCCCGCCCGAGCGCGACGTTACCGGCGAGCGTCCCGGCGAAGAGATGCGGACGCTGGCCGATCCAGGCGATGCGCCGACGCAGGCTCGCCGCGCTCGCAGGATCGAGCCTTGTCCCGCCGACGACGATCTCGCCGCCATCGGCGGGGGCGGGGCCGGCGACCAGCGCGAGCAACGTCGATTTGCCGGAGCCGCTGGGTCCCAGCAGCGCGACATGCTCGCCCGCCGCGACCTTGAGGTTAAAGCCATCCAACACGGCCTCGTCGCTGCCCGCATGGCCGAAAGACAGGCGCTCGATGCGCAGATCGACCGCGCCGCCTTCGGCCACTGCGGCAGCGCCATCGGCACCCGCGCCCCCGACCAGCGCGAGGCCTCCGCGCGACAGACCGTCCAGCGCCGAGATCGCCGCTTGCCCCGACGCGCGATCGTGCCAGACCGAGGACAGTTCGCGCAGCGGCTCGAAGAAGGCCGGCGCCAGCAAAAGGACGAACAGGCCCTGGCTCAGGCTGAGCCTCTCGCCCCAGGCGCCGAAAGGCAGCGCATCGAGCAGGTGGAAGCCGACATAGACCGCGACCATGGCGACGCCGAGCGCGGAAAACAGCTCCAGCACCGCCGAGGACAGGAAGGCGATGCGCAGCACCGCCATTGTGCGCGCACGCAGATCATCGGCATTGGCCCGCAGCCGCAGCGCGGTCGCATCGACCGCGTCGAGCGCGCGGATCGTGGCGAGCCCGCGCAGGCGGTCGAGCAGGAAGGCGTTGAGGCTGCCGGTCTCGGCAAGCTGGGCCTCGCTCGCCGCCTTGGCGCGCCAGCCGATCAGCGCCATGAAGACCGGGATCAGTGGCCCTGCCAGCAGCAGCACCAACGCCGCGACCCAGGACAGCGGCGCCACGGCGCAGAGGATCGCGAGCGGGACGACGGTCGCCTTGAAGCGGGCCGGCCGAAACCGGGCGAGATAAGGCACCAGCGCCTCGGCCTGCTCGGTGACGACGCTCGCTGCCAGCCCCGAGGCCGGCCGCGCCCGGTCGAGCGGCGAGCCGGCCGCAAGCGCCGCGACGGCCTCCTGCCGGCGCAGCGACAGGCTGGCACGCGCGGCCAGGAATGCCTTTCGGGCGCCCACCGCTTCGAATGCCGAACGGGCAACGCCGAGCATGAGAACGCCCGCCGCCGGCAGAAGCGCATCACCGATGCCGCCGCCATCCGCGAGACGTCCGATCACGAAGGCGATCAGACCGGCCTGCGGCAGCCAGAGCAGCGCGCCGGCGACCTGCAACAGCATCGCGGCGCGGTCGGGCCGCTCCGCCGCAGCCGGGACGCTGGCGCTGGCGACGCCGGGCATCATGGCGCGCGACCCTTCTCGGTCGGGGCGCGCTGACGACCGATGGAGACGATTCTGTCCTTGACCTCGAGGATCTTCGTCACCCGGGCGCCGAGCCCCAGCAGCATGGCAAGCCGGTCGGTCTCGAGCTTCTTGACGTCGTCGTACCAGGTGGTGAGCTGCTCGATCAGTCCATGCATCTCCGCCATGCGGGCCTGGGCATGGCGCTCACCTTCATCGGCCGGCTTCTGCATCAGGATTTCGCGCAGCACCGACAGGGTCGGATCGACCTCGCGCTTCTTGCGCTCCTCGGCGAGCGTCCGCAGGATCTGCCAGACATCGTCCGGCGTCGTGAAGAAATCGCGCCGGTCGCTCGGCAGATGCTTCAGCAGCACGAGATTCCAGGCCTGCAGCTCGCGCAGGCCCATCGACACGTTCGAGCGGGAGACGCCCAGCTTCTCGACGATGTCGTCGGCGCAGAGCGGCTCGGCCGCGATATAAAGCAGCGCATAGATCTGCCCGACCGTGCGGTTGATGCCCCAGCGGCTGCCCATCTCTCCGAAATGCAGCACGAAGGCCTGGGTGAGCGGCGAGAGATTCATGGTATCCCGTACAATCTGAATTTTCAGTAATTTCTGAAATAGACGTACATGCAGAAATAACGCGCCGCAAGCTGTATCAGGCTTGCAGACGCGGCATTGCGATGGATCAAGCGGCGGGCGCTGAGGCCGGCGGCTATCCTGCGGGCTTAGACGACACCCCGGATGCCGATCGGCCGCCATGGACCAGCTCGGCATAGCGCGCCGGATCCGTCGCGCCTTCGGTGTTCACGACGAAGACCCGCGACGTCGCATCGAGCGCGAGCTTGCTGCGGATCGCGGGGTCTGCCGCCGCGACGATCAATCCGGCCAGGCCCGCGCCGCCGCTTTCGCCGGCGACCACGACGGGGTCGTGGCCCGCCGGACGCGCCAGCCGGTTCATCACCGCCACCGCATCCGCGTCCTCGACCGTCATGAAGGCGTCCGCCACCCGCGACAGGATGCGCCAGGCGACGAGAGAGGGCTCGTAGCAGTCCAGCATCGCCATCACCGTCGGCTCGCCGACCTCGGCCTTCACCGGCTCGCCTGCCCGCGCGCTCTCGAACATGCAGGCCGCGCGCGCCGGATCGACCGCGACGAAGACCGGCCGCTTCTCGCCCAGCACCAGAGCGAAATGCGCGGCGACCGCCGACGCGATGCCGCCGACGCCGACCTGCACGAAGACATGCGTCGGCGGCTCCGGCATCTGGCGCAGCGCCTCGGCGACCAGAGCCGTATAGCCCTGCATCACCAGCCCCGGAATTCGCTCATAGCCCGGCCAGGAGGTGTCGGAGACGACGCTCCAGCCCTTCTCCGCCGAGACGCGCGCCGCCTCTGCCACCGAATCGTCATAGGTGCCTTCCGCGCGGATCATCGTCGCGCCGAAGCGCGCGATCGCGGCGATGCGCTCCTCGCTGACGCCGGAATGCACGAAGATCGCCGCCTGCGCACCGACGAGCTGCGCGCCCTGCGCGACCGAGCGCCCGTGATTGCCGTCCGTCGCGCAGGAAAAGGTCATGCGGCCCGCGACCGCGCGCACCTCGGGCGTCTGAAGCTCCGCGATGTCGACCGCGCGGCCGAGCTGGCGCGAGGCCTCCTCCAGCACGAGCCTAACCACGACATAGGACCCGCCCAGCGCCTTGAAACTGCCGAGCCCGAGCCGATGGCCCTCGTCCTTGATGGAGACTGCCCCGATCCCGAGCTCGGCCGCCAGCGCCGGCAGGTCGTGCAGCGGCGTCACCGCGTAATTTTCCCGCTGGCGGATCTGGCTTTCGACGGCGGCCGCGCCGGCAGCGCCCAGGGTTTCGGCATCCTCCGGCAGCAGCGGCTTGCGATGGTCGGGATGCGTGTTGAGCAGGAACATGGCGTCTCGCGTGATGGGCGCCGGAGCGGCTCCGGCGCAAGCGGCGTCATCCTGCAACGTCCCATGAGGGATGGTCCATTGGCGGGGGCCTGACTCTGCACTAGATTCTGCGCACACAAGCGAGCCCAGGCGTCCCATGACCATTCATCAGCGCGGCATTCACACCTCGATCGACCCGGACAAGCTCGACAGGCTGGCACAGGCGGCCGTCCGCGTCGGCCTGAACCTGCAAGCCGGCCAGGACCTGTTCCTGACCGCCCCGGTCGCGGCGCTGCCGCTGGTGCGCAAGATCGCCGAGCACGCCTACAAGGCCGGCGCCGGTCTCGTCACGCCGATCCTCTCCGACGAGGAGGTCACGCTGGCGCGCTATCGCTACGCCCGCGACGACAGCTTCGACCGTGCGGCCGGCTGGCTGCATGAGGGCGTCGCCAAGGCGTTTTCGAACAACACCGCGCGGCTGGCCATCGTCGGCGACGACCCGATGCTCTTGTCCGAGCAGGACCCGGCCAAGGTCTCGCGCGCCAGCAAGGCCAATTCGGTCGCCTACCAGCCCGCGCTCGAAAAGATCGCCGGCTTCGACATCAACTGGAACATCCTCGCCTACCCGACCGCTGCCTGGGCCCGCCGAGTGTTCCCCGGCGACGCCGAGGAGGTCGCGGTCGCCAAGCTCGCCGATGCGATCTTCGCAGCCTCCCGTGTCGAGGCCGGCGATCCCGTCGCGGCCTGGGCAAGCCACAACGCGAGCCTGCGCGTCCGCACGCAATGGCTCAACGGCCAGCGCTTCCAGGCGCTGCATTTCACCGGTCCCGGCACCGATCTGACGGTCGGCCTGGCCGATGGCCATGAATGGCAGGGCGGCGCCTCCACCGCCAGGAACGGCATCACCTGCAACGCCAACATCCCGACCGAGGAGGTCTTCACCACGCCGCACGCGCGGCGGGTCGACGGCCATGTCTCGAGCACCAAGCCTCTGTCCTATCAGGGCACGCTGATCGATGAGATCCAGGTGCGCTTCGAGGCAGGCCGCATTGTCGAATCGAAGGCGAGCCGCGGCGCCGACGTGCTGGCCAAGGTGCTCGACACCGACGAAGGCGCGCGCCGGCTGGGCGAGGTGGCGCTGGTGCCGCATTCCTCGCCGATCTCGCAGAGCGGCATCCTGTTCTACAACACGCTCTTTGACGAGAACGCCTCCTGCCATATCGCGCTCGGACAGTGCTATTCGAAATGCTTCCTCGACGGCGCGACGCTGACGCCCGAGCAGGTCGCGGCGCAGGGCGGCAACAAGAGCTTCATCCATATCGACTGGATGATCGGCTCGAACTTCGTCGACATCGACGGCGTCCATGCCGATGGCAGCCGCGTCCCTGTCTTCCGCAAGGGCGAATGGGCCTGAGCGGCCCTTTGCATCTCGCATCAGCTGATCGAGCTGCCGCCGAGACGGTCCTTCGATAGGCCGGCCCTGTGGAGAAGCAGGGCTGCATCGCCCTCATGCGCCGGCTGGCGATTGCGACATCGTGCGGGGAGGCGCTAGCTTCCTGCAGAATCACGCCGGGAGTTTTCATGTCCAGCGACTTCGCCACCCCGCCCGGTCTGCGCCATCGCCAGATCGCGGTACGTGACACGACGCTGCATGTCGCCGAGGTCGGCTCCGGAACACCCGTGCTTCTGCTCCACGGCTGGCCGGAGTTCTGGGCGACCTGGCTGCCGCTGATGAACCGGCTTCATCCCGATTTCCGCCTGATCGCGCCGGACCTGCGCGGCTTCGGCGACAGCGCCAAGTCGCCTGCGCCGCGGGCCGATGTCGGCGCCAACAGCCATGCCGACGACATGGCCTCGCTGATCGCGGCGCTCGGCCTCGACTCGGTGGGCGTCGTCGGCCACGACGTCGGTGCCTATGGGGCCCAGGCGCTGGCGCGGCGCCATCCGCAACTGGTCGACCGCCTGCTGTTCTTCAACTGCCCGACCCAGAGCATCGCCGAGCGCTGGGTCCATGAGGGCCATGTCAACGAAATCTGGTACCAGTCCTTCCAGCAATTGCCGCTGGCCGAGGCGATGATCGGGCTGAGCCGGCAGTCCTGCGCGCTGTATTTCTCGTATTTCCTGTCGCATTGGTGCCATCGCAAGGACGCCTTCGATCCGGCGCTCGACCTCTGGATCGACAACTTCATGAAGCCGGGCAATCTGCGCGGCGGCTTCGACTGGTATCGCAGCCAGAACGCCGCGCGGCTGGCGGCGATCGATGGGCACCCGACACCGTCGGTCCGCATCCATCAGCCGACCCGGGTGCATTGGGGCCGCCACGATCCCGTTCTCAAATCAGAGTGGGCGGCCTTCGTGCCGGAGCATTTCGACGATGCAAAGATCAGCTTCTGCGAAAGCGCCGGCCATTTCGTCCATGTCGAGGCGCCCGACGAGGCGGCGGAGGTTTTCGCGGGGTTTTTCGGCTGATCATGGCTGGCGTCGTCGATCGCCGGAGCACAGACCCTCGTTTCGTGGCCAACAGCGCTTAGATAGTCTCGGGCGCGGGACGCAGCCGGCGGCAGGCGACCCCAGGCGCAGAGAAGGACAGGCGATGCCGGTGTTCGAAATCGAGATAGAACGGCGCGAGGCCGCGACGCCGCGACGGCCCGGCAGGAACGAAACCCGATTCCGCCGGAGTCAGCGATTCGGGCCTGCTTCGTTCGGGACTCGTTCCGCTTCCTAGTTCACCGCTGCGCCCCGAGCCGTCACATGACGCCCCGATGGGCGTCATGGCGAGGCGAATGGCGACACGTCAGATCGGCTGCGCCTTGATCCCTTTCCGCTCCCTGCCTCCCTCGGTCCGCTCGCAAGGCGTCACTGCGGTCCTGGGCCCGACCAACACCGGCAAGACCCATCTCGCGATCGAGCGGATGGTGGCGCATCCGACCGGCATGATCGGCCTGCCGCTGCGCCTGCTGGCGCGCGAGGTCTATGCCCGCGTCGTCGAGAAGGCCGGCGTCGATGCGGTCGCGCTCGTCACCGGCGAGGAGAAGATCAAGCCGGCGCGGCCGCGCTTCTGGGTCTGCACGGTCGAGGCGATGCCGCGCGATCTCGCCGTCGATTTCGTCGCGATCGACGAGATCCAGCTCGCAGCCGATCTCGACCGCGGCCATGTCTTTACCGACCGGCTGCTGAACCGGCGCGGCCGGGCCGAGACCATGCTGATCGGCGCCGGCACGATGAAGCCGGTGATCGAGCAGCTCATCCCCGGCGTCAATGTGGTCACGCGGCCACGCCTGTCGCAGCTGCTCTTCGCCGGCGACCGCAAGATCACGCGCCTGGCTCCACGCTCGGCCATCGTCGCCTTCTCGGTCGAGGAGGTCTACGCCATCGCCGAACTGATCCGGCGGCAAAAGGGCGGCGCGGCCGTGGTGCTGGGCGCGCTCAGCCCCCGCACGCGCAACGCACAGGTCGAGATCTACCAGTCCGGCGATGTCGATTATCTCGTTGCGACCGACGCCATCGGCATGGGGCTCAACCTCGATGTCGACCACATCGCCTTCGCCGCCGAGAAAAAATACGACGGTCATCATTTTCGCAAACTGAACCCGGCCGAGTTCGGCCAGATCGCCGGCCGTGCCGGGCGCCATCTGCGCGACGGCACCTTCGGCACCTCGGGCCGCTGCCCGCCCTTCGAGGCCGATCTCGTCGAGGCGATCGAAAATCACCGTTTCGAGCCCATCAGGCAGTTGCAGTGGCGCAATACCGACCTCGACTTCCGCTCGATCGAACAACTCCTCGACAGCCTCAACCTGCAGCCGAACGAGCCTGGCCTGACACGCGCGCTGATCGCCGAGGACATGACGACGCTGGAAATCCTGGCGAAAGACCCCGAAATCAGGGCATTGGCGCAGGGCCGTCCGGCGGTCGAGCGGCTCTGGGAGGTCTGCGGCCTGCCCGATTATCGCAAGATCGCGCCGCAGCAGCATGCCGACCTCGCCACCACGCTGTATCTGCGGTTGATGCGCCATGGCCGGCTCGATATCGACTGGTATAGGAGCCAGCTTGCGGCGCTCGATCGCACCGATGGCGAGATCGATACGCTGTCGGCGCGCATCTCCCAGGTGCGGACCTGGACCTTCGTTGCCAACCGACCGGACTGGTTGCCCGATCCGGAGCATTGGCAGGGGGTTGCGCGTCTTGTAGAGGACAAGCTGTCCGATGCTCTCCACGAGCGTCTTGCCAGCCGATTTGTCGATCGGCGCACCAGTGTTCTGATGCGCCGTTTGCGGGAGAATAAGATGTTGGAGGCTGAGGTCACCACGACGGGCGACGTGCTCGTCGAGGGCCAGCACGTCGGAATGCTGCAGGGTTTCCGCTTCACGGCGGACCCGAAAGCCGGCGGGCCGGAGGCGAAAGCCCTGAACATGGCTGCGATGAAGGCGCTCTCCGGCGAGATCGAGGCGCGCGCCGCGCGCGTCGTGCTCGCTGGCGACGATGCCTTCGTGCTGTCGCATGACGGCCTGCTGCGCTGGATCGGCGAGCCTGTGGCGCGCCTGATCACCGGCGAGAAGGCGATCGAGCCGCGCCTGCGCCTGCTGGTCGAGGAGCACCTGGCAGGCCAGGCCCGCGAACAGGTCGAGGCCAGGCTTCAGCTCTGGCTGAAGAATCACGTCACGCGCCTGCTCGGCGCGCTGCAGCTGCTCGAGGATGCCGGCACCCTCACCGGCATTGCGCGCGGCATCGCCTATCAGGTGGCCGAATCGCTCGGCGTTCTCGAGCGCGCCAAGGTCGCCGAGGAAATGAAGGCACTCGACCAGGAGGGCCGCGCCGCGCTGCGCCTGCTCGGCATCCGCTTCGGCGCCTTCCATCTTTATGTTCCGGCGCTGCTCAAGCCCGCGCCGCGCGCGCTCGCAGCCCAGCTCTGGGCGCTCAAGCATGGCGGCCCGGAGCTCTCGGGCCTCGACGACATCGCCCATCTCGCGGCTTCGGGCCGCACCTCCTTCCCGGTCGACAAGGCGGTGCCCAAGGGGCTCTACCGCGCCGCCGGTTACCGCGTCTGCGGCGAGCGCGCCGTCCGCGTCGACATCCTCGAACGCCTTGCCGACCTGATCCGGCCCGCGATCGCCTATCGCCCCGGCCTGACGCAAGGCACGCCGCCGACCGGCGCGGCCGACCAGGACGGCTTCGTCGTCAGCGGGGCGATGACCTCGCTCGTCGGCTGCGCCGGCGAGGATTTCGCCTCGATCCTGCGTTCGCTCGGCTATGTTTCCTCCAAGCGGCCCGGCCCCGCCATCACCGTGCCGCTGGCCGCGCCCCCGTCCAAGCCGGTTGCGGCAGAACCCGCCAAGGCTGACGACGTCCTCGCTGGCGACGAAGCTGCGGCAGAGCCTGTCTCCGAAGCGGCAGCCTCAAGCGACGAACAGCCGGCCGAGGCTACCGCGACACCCGAGACGGCAGCCGAGCCCGATCCAGTTGCCGAGCCCGTGATCGCCGACGTTGTGGTTTCGGCCGATGCTCCCGCATTGGAGACGGCGGATGCGCCGATCCTGACGCAGGACGAGGTTGAGCCCGTGCGCGAGCCGGTTCCGGCCGACCTGATGTCGGCTCTGCCGCCGGCTGAGCCCGAGACCGCAGCCGAGACGGCCGAGACAGAGCCCGTCGCTGTCGCCAGCGAGGCGCCGGTCGCGGCAGCCGAGCCCGAACTGATCGAGGTTTGGCGTCCGCATCGCCATCAAGGCGGCCGCCGGCCCGAGCAGCCCAATCGCGGCCCCCGCGAAGGCGCAGGCGCACCCGGCGAACGCCAGCCCGGCGGACGCCGTGGCGACCGGCCCAATCGCGGACCGCGACCGGGCGGACCGCGTCGCGATGGCGACGCTCCGGCGCCAGTCATGGCTGCCCCCGTCGAGGGTTCACCTGCCGTGCCGCGTCCCGAGCGCGAGCCTCGGCGTGACGACCGCCCCCGTTCAGGCCAGCGCGGCCCGCGCCCCGACCAGGGTGCAGGTCAGGGTCAGGGTCAGGGCCGGCCCGAGCAGAATCGCGGGCCCCGCCCCGATTTCAAGCGCGACGGGCGTCCGGGCGGCGGCGGTCCGCGGCGCGACGACCGTAACCGCGAGGATCGCGGTGAGCGCTTCCAGCAGCCGCCGAGGCCTCGCCCGGCTGATCGCGAGCCCGATCCGGATTCGCCCTTCGCCAAGCTCGCCGCCCTGAAGGCGCAGCTCGAAGGCCGCAAGAGCTGAGGGCGGCGAGCGAAGCGTGCGGGACGATCGTCAGCGCCTCGACAAATGGCTCTGGTTCGCGCGCTTCGCCAAAACGCGCACAGTCGCCGTGCGTCTGGTCGAGGACGGCCATGTCCGAATCGACGGCCGCAGGGCGGGTAATCCCGCTCAGGCACTGAAGCTCGGTGATGTGCTCACGCTCGCCTTGCCCCATGCGACCATCGTCGTGCGCCTGCTATCGCTGGGCGAGCGTCGCGGCTCCTTCGAGCAGGCCCAGTTCTTGTATGAGCGGCTGGACCAGGGCGGGCGCGGCGATGCGCCGCTTGCAGAACAAGAGGGTAGCGTCTAAAAATAGCGATCATTTGCATACGAATGAATTTCGAGGCCGGCGTCGCAGGAATTCGTCCTCCAGGACGGGCGATAAAGAGACATTCCTGCTACCCGAAAAGGCCTGATCGGCCTTGAATCCTGCGCCTGCGAAGGCTTTATGAGGCCGGCTGGCGGTGGGAAGCGCCTGCGACAAGATCGAGGAACCTGCGACATGACCTATGTGGTCACCGAGAACTGCATCAAGTGCAAGTATATGGACTGTGTCGAGGTCTGCCCGGTCGACTGCTTCTATGAAGGCGAGAACATGCTCGTCATTCACCCCGACGAGTGCATCGATTGCGGTGTCTGCGAACCGGAATGTCCCGCGGAGGCGATCAAGCCGGACACCGAGCCGGGCCTGGAGAGCTGGCTGCAGCTCAATTCCAAATATGCCGCGAGCTGGCCCAATATCAGCCAGAAGAAGGATGCTCCGGCCGATGCCAAGGCGTTTGATGGCGTTGCTGGAAAACTCGAGGCGCATTTCTCGCCTGAGCCGGGCGCAGGCGACTAGAAACCGGGCAGAACGACGCGCCTCAGCCTCGCGACAGCGTTAACCATTCCTGCGCCGCGGAACGCAAGCTTGCCCGGAGCTTGCGTTTACCTTTGATTTGGCGTGTTTTTTATGCTACATGATAGCCTCAGTCGCATTCGTTCCGCATGCCCCTGCGAGGTTTTTCACAATCGGGGCGCCCCCTAGAAAAGGATGACGAAAGCCGCCGGCACTCGTGCCGGAGCAATCGATGTCTTTGGCCTGGTGGCACAGAAAGAAGCAATCGGCTGAGGGAGCGTGAAGCGACGGGGCAATACCCGTCCGCGTCAGGCAGAGTGTCTGCGGTCATCCGACCGGAGATGAGAAGTGCGAGCCCGCATCTAGCGGTCCGGTCAGGAGTCGTAACGGCATGTCCACGGTGAAGAAAGCTGTTGTGCGCCAGGGTTTCAAGACGGGTGAATTCGTTGTGTATCCGTCCCACGGCGTCGGTCAGATCACGGCGATCGAGGAGCAGGAAGTCGCTGGCTTCAAGCTCGAACTCTTCGTCGTCAGCTTCGCCAAGGACAAGATGACGCTGCGCGTTCCCACCGCCAAGGCCGCCAGCGTCGGCCTGCGCAAGCTCGCCGATGCGGAGAGCGTCACCAAGGCTCTGACCACGCTGACCGGCCGCGCCCGCGTCAAGCGTACCATGTGGTCGCGCCGCGCCCAGGAATACGAGGCGAAGATCAATTCGGGCGATCTCGTCGCCATCGCCGAGGTCGTGCGCGACCTCTACCGCTCCGAGGCCCAGCCTGAGCAGTCCTATTCCGAGCGCCAGCTTTATGAGGCGGCGGTCGATCGCATGACCCGCGAGATCGCGGTCGTCGACGACATCACCGAGACCGAGGCTCTGAAGAAGATCGAGGGCCAGCTCGCCAAGTCGCCGCGTCGCCCGGGCAAGGGCGAAGTCGTCGAAGCCGCCGAGGGCGAGGCCGAGGGCGACAACGACGACATTCAGGAAGAGGCCGCCTGATCGCGGCTGCCACCTTTCAGACAAACAGAACCCGGCGGGCAACCGCCGGGTTTTTGTCATTTCGAGCCACTGCAGCGCCTGGAGACGCGCTGATCCCGAACACACGCGCTCCGGCGGCGTTGGAACGCGGTGCAACCGGCCCCGTGCGGTGATGGCTATTGGAACGATGCTCGTCGACCGGCGTTCCCTGACGAATGCCTTCTGATCTTTCCATGCCGAAACTGCAGCCCCTTGTGCGTTCGCTGGCGCTCCGGGACGAACTCGCTTCAGGGGAGCGTGCTCTCGTCGAGGGCATGACGATGCGCAGGAGAGTGCTGCGGAAGGGCGAAGAACTGGTCGCCCAGAATTCGCAACCTTCGGAGAGCTGCATCGTCCTGAGCGGCTTCACCGCCCGTGAGGTCGTGCTCGCCGATGGCAAGCGTCAGATCACCGCGCTGCATATCGCCGGCGATTTCGTCGATCTTCACGCATTCCTTCTCAAGCTCATGGACCACAGCGTCGTCGCGTTGACGGATTGCGAGGTGGCCTATGTACCCCACCGCGAACTGCTGCGCGTGATCGAGCAATCGCCTCATCTCGGCCGCCTGTTCTGGCTCTCGACCGTGATCGACGGCGCCATCCAGAGGGCCTGGATCACATCCAGCGGACGCCGCGCGGCAACCGCCCATCTCGGCCATCTGATCTGTGAACTCTATCTGCGCCTGCACGCCGTCGACCTGGCGCGGGACGGAAGCTTTGCCTTTCCCGTTGCCCAGACGGAGCTGGCGGATGCGCTCGGATTCTCGCTCGTCCATGTCAATCGGACGCTTCAGGAGCTTCGCGCCACCGGCTTCGTCCGCTGGAAAGGCAGCACCGTCGCCATCGTCGATTTCGACGGGCTGGCTGCGCTCTCGCAGTTCGATCCGACCTATCTCAATCTGGTCAAGTTGCCACGCTGACGGAACAGATCCCGTCGCCGGAGATTGCTGCGAGATGCCACGCTATTTCATCGACAGCTCCGACGGCAATTTCTCCCATATCGATAGCGAGGGCGTCGAGCTGGCGGGAGATGCCGCCGCGCGCTATCTCGCGCTCGACGCCTTGCCAGACATGGTGCGGGAGGTCTTGCCGGACGGAGACCAGCGCCAATTCGCCGTCTGCGTGCGTGATGAAGGCGGGAAGGTCATCTACAGCGCCAGCCTCACTTTGGCTGGCGGCTGGCGCGAGGGTTACACATCCGATCTCGAAAACGGACCCTTGATCGATCTGTAACGAAAACGGCCGGAACCGTCTGCGCGGCCTGGCTGGTCGCCGCGCCGAACCACCAGGCACGTCGTTGATATCGGCTGATAATGGCGTCCCGGAAGGGATTCGAACCCCTGACCTACGGTTTAGGAAACCGTTGCTCTATCCTGCTGAGCTACCGGGACGCGCGCCAAACCGTGTAGCATAATCGCCATGCCGGTGAAGCCTCTTCTTGCTGCTTTCCTCGCCTTGCCGCTCCTTGCCGGGGCGGCCGGAGCAAATGACGCCTGCTCCGAGCTTACGGCCGACAGCCCCACGGTTCGCCTTTCCGGGCTCGACGAGGCCGGCGACCCGCTGCTCGTCGATGGCCGGCGGCTGCGCCTTGTCGGGCTCGCCCCGCGCCAGGGCGATACGGAGGCTGCGCGGTTCACGGCCGGCCTCGCTGCCTGGCGCGACCGCGACCTGAAGCTCGTCCTGCTCGGTGGGCCCGATCGCTGGGGCCGCTTGCCGGCCCGGCTCTATATCCCGGCGAACGAAGCGAGTGCCGTGCCCCGCGAACTGGCCCCGGTGCTGCTGAGCGAGGGCGCTGCGGTTGCTCTTCCGGAGGCGCGTCCCGCGAGCTGTGGCGGCGGCGCCCGCACGACGCGGTCACGGACGCAGGCTGTCAAGGCGCCGACGCTCGCCGGCCCAGCGGCGGTCGCCCCAGCACCCGCCATCGCAGGGTCGGAAACCGCCGTCGATGGTCATGATATCGCCGCGCTCAAGGCGCATGAGGGGCGGCTCGTGCTGCTGGAGGGGCGCATCGCCTCCGTCGGTGAGCGCGCGCAACGGACCTATCTGAATTTTTCGCGCCGGCGTGGGGAGGCCGCGTCGATCGTGCTGTCGAAAACGCTATGGCGCGAGATGAAGGATGCCGGCTGGACCGCGACCGGGCTCGGCGGTAAACGCTTGCGGGCGCGTGGCGTCCTCTCCGGGCGGGACGGCCTGCTTCTCGACGTGACATCGAAGCTCGCCCTGGAACTGGTCGACTGACGGAATGCTGGCGTTCTGGCGAGACATGCCCCTCCTCCTTCGGTTGATCTGTCGCATGCGGCTGGCCGCGCTCGCGCTTCCCGCGCTGCTGCTCGTCGGCTGCACCGGCGATCAGAGCGTGCTGCTGCCGCCTCAGGCCCCGGCCGATGGCGATATCGCGCCGCGTGTCAGCACGCTCCAGCGCGCCTCCGACAGCGAACATCTGCGGCTGCTCTCGGCCTTCGGTGGCGAATTCCGTGCACCCAAGGCACGCGCGGCGCTGGACGAGGTCGTGCAGCGGCTGGCGAAGGCTGGCGAGGGCCAGATCGGCTCCTATGAGATCACCATCCTGAACTCGCCGGCGGTGAACGCCTTCGCCTTGCCCAATGGCCGTCTCTACATCACGCGCGGCCTGCTGGTGCTCGCCAACGACACCGCCGAGATCGCCTCCGTGCTCGCCCATGAGATCGCCCATGTCACTGCCCAGCACGCCGTCGAGCGGGCCGAGCGCGAACTGGAATCGGCGCTGGTCAGCCAGGTCGTTTCGCAGGTGCTGAAGGACCCGGCCCAGGGCGCCGCAGTGCAGGCCGGCTCGAAACTGTCGCTTGCCAAGTTCTCGCGACAGCAGGAGCTCACCGCCGACCAGATCAGCGTGCGCAACATTTCGCGCGCCGGCTACGACCCTTATGGCGCCGGGCGCTTCCTCGCCGCGCTCGGGCGCAACACCGCCTTCCGCAGCAGCGGCCAGAACCAGAACCCGGACGACAAGCGCCTCGACATCCTGTCGAGCCATCCGCAGACGCCCGAGCGCATTGCCGCCGTCACGGCCGCCGCGCGCCAGATCGGCGCGCCGGGCATCGGCGAGCGCGACGGCCCGCGCTGGCTGCAGGCGATCGACGGCATCGCCTATGGCGATGATCCGCGCGACGGCGTGGTGCGTGGGCGGACCTACCTCAACAGCGCCCTGCAGATCAGCTTCACTGCGCCCGAGGGTTTCGGCCTGGAAGCGGCGCGCGACATGGTGATCGGCGTCAGCGCCAATGGCAGCCAGGCGCTGCGCTTCGATTCCGTGACGCTGAAAGCCGACCAGACGCTGCAATCCTATGTCGCGGCCGGCTGGATCGACGGCGTCGAGACGACCGTGGTCGAGACGCTCGACATTGCCGGCCAACCGGCGGTGATCGCCGTCGGCAAGGGCACGGACTGGACCTTTCGCCTCGCCGCCATCCAGGCCGGCAGCCGCGTCTACCGCTTCATCCTGGCGGCGCGCGGCGGCGGCGATCCCGAGCGCCCGATGCGGGCCCTGCTCCAGAGCTTTCGCGTGATGAGCGCGGAAGAGGCGCGCTCGATCAAGCCGATGCAGGTGCGCACCGTTGCTGCCGCCGCAGGCGATACCCCGGCGACGTTGGCGGCGCGGATGCCGGAGCAGGACCGCGCGCTGGAGCTGTTCATGGTGCTCAACGGCATCGAGCGCGGCGGCGCCCTGACGCCTGGCCAGCGCTACAAGATCGTGACGGAATAGCGCGTCGCAGCCGGATCTTCACGAAGCCGCGATCGACGATGCCGAAGCGTCCGCCCGCCCCGGCAGGCGCTAGGATGGCCCTCGCAGAGGGGCACGGGCAAGGCCCGCCCCGCTCGGCCACGCCCACGCTGGAGGTCATCATGGCGCTCGATCGCGCGATCGTCGAACTCTACGACGAATACACGCATAAACCGCTCGACCGCCGCGTCTTCTTCAACCGCCTGCTGACGCTGGCCGGCTCGGCGGCGGCGGCCGAGGCGGCACTGGCTCTGCTCGAGCCGAATTACGCCCAGGCCCAGCAGGTCGCGGCCGACGACGCCCGGATCACGGCGCAGCGGCTCGACGTGACCGCGGACGGGGTCGCCCTCAAGGGCTATCTCGTCGCGCCCAGGACGGCGGGCCGCCGCGGCGGCGTTCTCGTCATCCATGAGAATCGCGGGCTCAACCCGCATATCGAGGACGTCACACGCCGGATGGCACTGGCGGGCTTCACCGCGCTCGGGCTGGACTTCCTGACGCCGCTCGGCGGCACCCCGGCCGATCCCGACGAAGCGCGCAACCTGTTCCCGCGCCTGCCGGCGGAGGATGTGATCCGGCAGGGCCGCGCCGCGCTGAAGCTGCTGGCCTCGCGTCCGGACGGTACGGGCAAGACCGGCGCGATCGGCTTCTGCTGGGGCGGGGGCGTGGTCAACGACCTCGCGGTCGCGGTGCCCGACCTCGCAGCCGGCGTCGTGTTCTATGGCCGCTCGCCCCAACTCGCCAGCGTGCCGCAGATCAAGGCGCGGCTGCTGATCCAGCATGCGGCGCGCGACACGCGTCTGGTGCAGGCGCTGCCGGACTACGAGGCGGCGCTGAAGGCGGCGGGCATTCGCTATGAGGCCATCGTCTATCCAGACGTCGACCACGCCTTCCTGAACGACACCAGCGCCGAGCGCTACAATGCCGCCACCGCCAGGCAGGCCTGGGAGCGCTCGGTGGCCTTCCTCGCAGCCGAGACGGGAGCCGTGTGAACGGCGCGAGCGTAGCGACACCCGGATCGCGGCGCTCTGCGTCCCCGCCCCCCGCCCCGCCTTGCGGGCGACATCCTGCGGAGCGGCCAGAGCCGCCAAGGCCGCGTTCACGAAGCTTTAGCCCTGATCGCGCACCCTTCGACGATGACCGCATCGAACCGTCTCTCAGGGCTCCGCCTTGCCTTCGCGCTCCTGCTCGGGGCGCTGACGCTGTCGGGCTGCGTCACGGGCGAGGGCGACGACCGTCATCTCCAGCCGCTGCCGGCCAAGCTGGTCTCGGAGATGGCCGCCAGGGGCATGAGCCAGGGCGACCCGATCCTCGTTCGCATTTTCAAGAAGGAGAGCGAACTCGAGGTCTGGAAGCGCGACCGCAGCGGCCGCTATGCGCTGCTGAAGACCTATCCGATGTGCCGCTGGTCGGGCCAGCTCGGACCCAAGAAGGCTGAAGGCGACCGTCAGGCGCCCGAGGGTTTCTACACGGTCACGGCCGACCTGATGAATCCGCGCTCGCAATTCTATCTGTCCTTCAATCTCGGCTATCCCAACCCGCTGGAGCGTTCGCAGGGCTATTCCGGCTCGGCCCTCATGGTCCACGGCGCCTGCACCTCGTCGGGCTGCTTCGCGATGAGCGATGACGGCGTCACGGAGATCTATGGCCTGGCGCGCGAGGCCTTCGCCGGAGGGCAGCGCAGCTTCCAGGTCCAGGCCCTGCCATTCCGGATGACGCCCGAGAACATGGCGCGTCACCGCGACAACGCGAACTTCGCCTTTTGGCAGAACCTGAAAGAGGGCTCGGACCACTTCGACGCGACCAGGCAGCCGCCGAGGCTCGCCGCATGCGGCCGTCGCTACGTCTTCAATGCCAGGGACGGTTCCGGCGCGATGACGCCAGGCGAAGCCTGTCCTCCCTATGAGATCGATCCGGCCATCCAGCCCCTCGTCTCCCAGAAGCAGGACCGCGATCAGGCCCGGTTCGCCGAACTCGTCGGCGCGGGCACGCCGGCGATGAGCTACGCCCTGGCGGATGGCGGCATGCACAAGAGCTTCCGCACAATGCTGAAGACGCTGGGGCCCGAGCGGATGCAGCCTGCCGTGGCCGGGAAAGTCGCGATCAGCCGGCCCGAGGCCGCGCTGGCCGACCCGTTCGACGGAGACGAAACGCTCGGGCGGGCCGATACGACCGGCTCGCTGCCGGCTCAGTGACGAATTCATCGCGCAAGGCGCGGGATGCGCACCGTCATGTCGCACGGCCTGCCCGGTCGGGCATGGCTCGCCTTGTGATTCACCGGTCTTGGCGGTGAATCACAGCGACGCAAAGTTCCGATGAGGTGTGACCGGGCCGCATAAACGGCGACGCATAGGAGGTGATTCTTGGAAGTCACGAATGCCGCGACTTTCAATTGTATGAAATCAATGGGTTACAGACACGATAATCAGATATGGTCCGACTTTCAGTCAAAGAAGGTACGACTTCCGGCCTCTAAAGTCAGGGATAGTCCGACCCGAAATTCGAAGCATTGCGGGGGTAAAGGCATAGCCGGTGGCCCCTCAGCCCGCGGCCTATCCGATCCGCCCTCGATCCACCTAGGTGACGGCATGATCTGGCCCTGCCAGCCGTCGGGTAAGTCTGCTTGCCGGAGGTTCGGTGGCGCTCTCGCTGTGGAACCGATCGTGAAAAGCTCTCGGCTCGCCGAGACAGTGAGGGGTTTCGGCCTCGCCCCCCGCATTTCACCCAAGGGAGCCGCATTTGCGCGCCTGCGCGTCAAGGGCGTCTCCGACCCAGCCGCGACGCGCAACGAAGGACGAAGAGACGTTCGACGCGTCGAGGCCTTGGGTCGTGCAGTTCGTCATCCGGCTCAGCACGGCCATCGGAGTCGAGCGAGACCAACATTGCCGTGACCGAAGTTTCGTCAAGCAGGAGATCCCCGGTCCTCGCCGAGCGCCAGATCGGCGCGGCGGGCCGCGGGGTCATAGACCAAGGCCTTTTCGAGGAAAGGAGGACATGGCGCCGAAAGTGACGCGCGCGCAAACCCCGGCACGCCCCGAAGTTGGGGCGTCAGTTATCTCGGCGAGGATCCGGAAGCATGACCTTGTTCGTGATCCTGATCTCGATCGAGCCGTCCGCCTTGATATGGATGCGGTTGCCCTTGGTGTGTATTGCGCGCGCTCGCCCTCGGCGACCTTGCCGAGGCGCGCGCTAGGCGCCGCGACGGGAAGCCCAGTCAGGTCGCCTTGATCGCCGCCGATCGCCAGCACGATCTAGCCAAGCTTGAAGCCATGCTCGCGAAGGCGAGCGAGGCCCAGGCCGAAGCAAATTGGCTCTTTTTTCCGGCCAGCCGGGAACCTCGCCTTGTCAGGATGCTTCTCCCCCAAAACGTCGGCGAAACATGGGGTGCCCGGGCCAGAGGTTTCCGGGTGGCCGGGCGGGCACTCTCCACGGAAAACTCGTCTGAACATGCGGTTTCGTTTGGGGCGGCTACCGAAAGACCGTATGAGTTGGTCAACGGGCGGATAGGTAAGGCGATCCCGACTGATACCCCAAACTCCGTTTCTGAGGACGTAAGGGGTCGTTAGGACGCTGAGGGTATGAACGAATTGTCAGGAGTGGTTCAATTTTCCGGTAACCAGCCCTGTTCGCCGGGCGCGATTGTCATATGATTCACCAGCAACACTACGCTGCGGCGAGTCGCTGGCGCAAAGGCTGAGATGAGATGGCGAGATCCGGTACAGCACGAAGGGACGACATAGCCCGTTTGCCCGGCGGCGGCGCCTCCGGCACCTTGCAGGCGCTAGTCGCGGAGGCCCACGCGCAGCAAGGCGACATCGCGCGACGGATTACCGATGCGATGGATTCCAATCGCCGCCGACCCGCAGTGCAGTCGAAGCCCCGTTCCTATGCGGTGCCGAACGACCTGAGCGAAATGCTCGCCGAGCGTCATCCCCTTCGCACGTTGTCCGATCTCGTGCTGCCTCAGGCGACGAAGGCTGAGATTGAGGAGTTCATTCACGAGTACTCGGAGATAGAACTCCTGCGGGCCCATGGTCTGGAGCCGCGCCACAAGATCATGCTGGTCGGCCCGCCAGGGACCGGGAAGACGAGCCTTGCCGAGGTTTTCGCGCGTGAATTGCGCCTTCCGTTTTTCTCGGTGCGCTATGACGGGCTGATCACGAGCTACCTCGGCGAAACCGCCTCCAAGCTGCGAAAGCTCACAGACTTCGTCGCAACCCAGCCCTGCGTCGTGTTCTTCGACGAGTTCGACACTCTCGGCAAGGAGCGTGGTGACAAGCAGGAAACCGGCGAGATCAAACGCGTCGTCAGCTCGCTGCTGCTGCAGCTCGATGCGCTGCCGACGAATTGCGTTGTCGTGTGTGCTACCAATCACCCCGAGCTTCTCGACCGCGCGGTGTGGCGTCGGTTCGAGCTCCGTATCGAAATGCCCCTGCCGGGCTCCGAGGAGATTGCGCAGTGGTTCGAGCGTTTGCGCAAGGATTACGGCAGCGATATTTCGAATCTTGAGCAGAACTTCATCAGTGCGTTGAGCGGGCGCAGTTTTTCGGATATCGAATCATTCACGTTAGACGTGAGAAGGAAGGTTGTCCTGGCTCGGGGGAAGCTCACCGCTAATCAGGCCCTCCTGAACGGTTTCGCCAAACTCAAGCCTCAGCAGCCCGCGCTGGGGGAGGTCTATCATAGCCAAACGGCCTATCGTGCGGATCCGCCGAAGCGAGACCGTGCAAAGTCGAATAAAGGGAAGGCGAAAGTTCATCCCTCCGAGGCCACGCTCATTTGACGAGCAGGCAAAAAATCTAACGCCCGGGATCGCGCTCCTCAGACAGTCCGTCGAAGCCGACGTTACACGCGACCCGGCCTTTGCTTCTCCCGAACGAGCCCTGGTCTTCGAAACGATCGGGCCGGTTGAGAAATTCATTGCCGCAGCGGCGGCGCTGGGCTTCGAGTGGCTTACCGAAGACTATGTCGGCGCCGAGCCGGATCCCGTGTCGGGCGGCCCTTCGCTCGATGCCGCCCCCACCAATGACATGTCTAGGCTTTATCTGACGATGCCCACGGAAGCGGGCATGCGGAAATTGCTGGCGATGTGGGGGCGCTATGAGCGAGACCTCAAGCCGGCGGAAGGCGAGGAAGTCTGGTGGAAGGTCTTCGGTTACTTGAAGACAATTCGGGTCTGGAACGCGACCGACCGCATCGAGCCGGCGACTCAGCGCTTCATCCAGCGAAGATTGGCTCAAAACCCGCAGGGGCCAGTACGGCTGGAGATCGACCTCTGGTTCCGACATGACGAGGCACTGCGAAAATCCGCCCGCGCGAGCCTGGAAAGCATCCTGGCGGCCGTCGGTGGCAGGATCCTCGATTTCGTTACCATTGAAGAGATCCGCTACCAGGTTGCCCTGATCGAAGTTCCGGCGGACGGCGCGTCGCAAATTCAGGAGCGCGTCGGCTCGGTTTCCAATGCCGACGCTGTCATGGCCATTCGGCCTCAGTCCATGTTCACGGCAGAGCCGGGAGGACGGTTCCCTATCGATGGATCCCTACAGGAGATCGCTCCGCCTCAGAGGCTCCGTCCCGCCGTGGCTGCCATTCTAGATGGCTACCCGATGCAAAATCATAGCTTGCTCGCCGACAGGGTCGAGGTCGTCGAGGTCGATGTTAAAGGCACTGAGGTACCTGTCGCGCGCCGCTTCCATGGCACCGCAATAGCCTCACTGATCCTTCATGGCGATCTGCCCACGGGCGAGGAGACGCTCTCGCGTGGCCTGAAGGCGGTGCCCGTTCTGGCCGCCCCTCAGCATCTCAATGATGAGCGCACCCAGGAAGATCTGTTGCCGATAGGCATCATCCATCGCGCCGTGCTCGCCCTGAAGCAGGGCGTGAATGGGCAGGAGCCGGCAGGGCCCGATGTTCTCATTATCAACCACTCGCTCTGTGACGCCGAAACACCCTACATCCGTCGGCCAACCGCCTGGGCTCGCTTGCTCGACATGCTGTCTCACAAATTCGGCGTGCTCTTCGTCGTCAGTGCGGGAAACATCCAGACTGAATTTCTTTCCGGATTCACCGACGACGCCGCGTTCAAAGCGGCAATTCCCGTCAGTCGCCAGATCGCGCTTCTGCGCGCCGTTGAGGCCAGCAAGGGCCATCGCAGCCTTCTCAGTCCTGCCGAAGCGATGAACGTGATTACCGTTGGCGCGGTCCACGCTGATGACGCCGAGGATAGCGAGCACGACCATATCGATCCCTTCTCGCTGGAGGTCACGAATCTTGCCTCTGCGATCGGCCCTGGGATCAATCGCTCGCTTAAACCCGAGATCGTCGAGAGCGGCGGCCGGCAATTTGCTGGATCGGCCGACCGTCTTGGCGGTCACCGGGTCTGGCCGGAAGAAACCGGGCACGCCGGCCTTGAGGCCGCCTGTCCTGATCCGATCTCCGGGTCGATCTCCAAGACGATCCGCTCTACAGGAACCAGCAATGCGGCCGCCCTGGTGACGCGATCTGGCGTGAAGATCATCGATGCCTTGGAAGATGTCCTTACAGCCGACGGATCGTCGCTCCGCAACTTCAAACGTGCCCATCTCGCCACGAAGGCGCTGCTTGTCCATGGCGCGAAATGGGGCTCGGCCGGAACCCTGCTCGACGCTGCTTACCCACCTCCTGGATCAAACAGCACGCGCCGCCGCCGCGGCACAATTACGAAATTCCTTGGCTATGGACGCCCCTTTATTGACCGCGTGATCTCTGGTGCGGCCAACCGCATCACGCTGCTGGCAGACGACCAGATCCTGCCGGAACACCTTCACGAATATCGGGTCCCGATCCCGGTCAGCATGATCAAATCCCGCGAAGTGCGTAGGATCACGATGACGCTCACTTGGTCGCCCCCGATCCACCCGACTTCGATCGCCTATCGCGGCGCGATGCTCGACATCGTCGACGCCCAAGGCCAACGGAAATTCTGGAAGGGTGTGAAGAATACGCTGCAGCCCCATCCCGACGATACGCGCCGGGGGACGACCTGTCATTTCGTGTTGGAAGGCTCGAACCGGACGCCCTTCAGCGATCAGAATGGCCTGTTCATCGGCGTTCAGGCGCGCTCCCTGAACAAGGACTTCGAACCGGCACAAATCCCCTACGCGCTCGCCATCACCCTGGAGGTTGGGGCGAACGTTCAGGAAGATATTTACACCTCAGTCAGCCAGGCCATTCGCCCGCGGCCTCGTGTTACGCCTTGAGAGGTCTGATCGTGGAATTCAGCAAAGCAAACAGTATCGGATCGAAGTCCGCCGGCGAAATCGCAGCCTATCTCGAAGCCATCGGCGACATGGATGCCGCCGCGCGTTTTCTCAAGCTCGGCGCCCAGAGCCAGGCCATCAGTGTCCGGTTCTTCACCAATGACCACTGGGCGTATAGCGGTGCTCAATTCGGCTTCATTCCAACCGGATCCCCCGGGAACTCGACAGAGATTGCCATCGATCCAGCCACCTCAGTGTCCGCTGACGAAACGCTGAAGGGGAAAGCCGTCAAGATCACGCTCGATCGGTTTTACGTCCACAACTACCCCGGAACGGGCCGCCATCAGATCGTGTGCGAGTTCGCCGGGAAAAACCAGGCGGGTCCCAAGTCGGAGGAATTGCGCTTCGCGCTGAAGACCACGGCGACCGACCGATCCTCGGCGCCTTTGCTCAGCATGCCAATCTTTGTCGACGTCAATGTCGGCGATGACGGGCTGAGTTTCGAGGGGCGGACGATCAACGTTAAAAGTGAGGGGATGGAGACGCTCGTCGAGGCTCTGGATAGTTCGGCGTTCAAGAACGGGCTGGCGCTGCTGACGACCTCTCAGCCCGCTCTCACTCCGTTCGTGCAGCTCGCGAAAGGCGCGGTCAAGGCGATCGAAAAGCAGGGCAACAACAAGGAGGTCTTTTCCTTCAGCCTCGGCCTGGACTTCTCCAAAACCGTCACCTCGGCGAAGCTTCGACTGGGCTCCTACGTCGTGGTCCAGACGAATGAGACGCAATGGGACTGGAACAATTTCGCCTACAACTCCCAGTCAGGAGCGGTTGTCGCCAAAGCCGACCCGACAATGCCTGTTGAGCTGAATTATCTCATTTTCGGCGTAACGGAATCCGGCTCAGTCAAATCCACCGGCTGAGGATCAATGCGCGTGCTTGGATGCGGCGCTACACGCCGAAATGGTTGCTGCAGCCTAGCGAGCCCTGGGAATGACCAAACTCCCCGATCACGAACGCATCTGGCGGACCGTTATCCGCGACGCGCTTTGAGCGTCGCGAGGAACTGTCGCTGCGTCGGTGACATGGCGGGCGTCAAACGCTCGATCTGCCAATCGGCCATCTCACTGAGCTGCGTCTTTTCGCGTCCACGCCGGATAGTTAGTTTGAAGTCGTGCACATCGATCGGAACCTGGAACTTCTCGAAGCGCCACAACAGGGTCGCCAATTGTTTGGGTGTGAAGGCACCTCGGTCCTGATGATAGTTGATAAACGACAAAATGCTGAACTCGGAGTCGGCCTGCGATAGCGCTACCAAGGCTATGATTACACGCTTGTTTCGCGCCTTTTCGATGAGGCTACGGCGATCTCGGCTGACTTTAGAGCGCGTGCCCGCTGCATCCAAATCCTCGCCATCACCTCCGGTCGCGCGGATCCCAAATCGATTGATGCATTCCGAGCCGATTTGAAGACGGGCGTCAGTCAGGCCATTCCGGATTTCAAACTGGTAGCGGATGTCAGGATGGTCGCAGAGTTCGCAATCGGCGTCTGGGGCCTCGAGATCATGAAACCCACCCTCATAGCGCCACTCCCGCAACGCCGTTGCCAAATCGGATTTTTCGTGGCTCAACGGAAGGATATTTCGCGCTGCGCGCTGTGCCCAGCTCATCGGCTATCTCCGGCGCTTCGACTTGCCAGGCCAGCGCATCTGCGAGCTTGGCGGTTCTTCCATGCATAGCGGCATCTGCGGCCAGCCGTCGCCGATCCCGTAGAGGTAGTTGCCGTTTGCAGGTTACGCTCACGACGCCGCAGTCGCCTCGTCCGTCCCGTAGGCGACTTTGGCTCAAACCTGGCCGGATTTTTCGCTGGTGGGCGCGGCTATTTCTTCTCGATCTTCGCGATCTCGACGAGATGGACCCAGCGCGCCGCGTCCTCGTCGACATAGGCCCTGAGCTCGGCCGGCGTCGTCGCTAGGATCTCCGAGCCGATCTGATTGACGAAGGCGATCATGTCGGGCTCGCGCAGCAGCTCGTTCAGCGCGCCGTTTAGGCGCTGCACGATCGGCTGGGGCGTACCGGCCGGCGCGAAGGCGGCGACCCAGGCGACAATGTTGAAGTCGGGTACACCGAGCTCCATCAGCGTCGGGGTATCGGGCAGGGTCGGCACGCGTTTCGGGCCGGTCACCGCCAAGACCGGGAAACGCTTCTCCTGGATCATGCCGAGGGCGCTCGCCGGGTCTGGGAAGAACACGTCGATTCGATCGCCGATCAGATCGGTCATAGCCTGAGGCGAACCGCGATACGGCACGTGCGTCATGTCGAAGCCCAGGCGCGCCTTGAGCAGTTCGGCGGAAGCCCGGCTACCCATGCTGCCGCTGCCGTAGGACAGCGACGGACTGGCTTCCTTGGCGGCCTTGACGAAACCCGCGAAATCCTTGGCGGGAAAGCCTGGGCGGATCGCCAGAATGAATGGGATGCGGATGATGCCTCCGACCGGTGCGAAATCCTTCTTCGGATCGTAGGGTAGCTGCCGATAGATGCTCGGATTGGCCGAGTGAGTGGTATTGGTCGTGATGAGCAGCGTATAGCCGTCCGCTGCAGCGCTGGCGACCTGACGGCTGGCGATGATGCCGTCCGCACCGGCCTTGTTCTCGATGACAAAACCTTGCCCGAGCTTGCGTTGAAGGCCTTCGCTGACCCTGCGGGCGACGGAGTCGGTCGCACTGCCGGCCGGAAAGGGGACCACGATGGTGACGGGGTGGTTCGGATAGGCCGGTGCCTGTGCACGGCTCGTCGTTACCGGACCAATGCACATCATTGCGGCCATGATCAGATTGAATGCGCTGAGCTTCATCTAGTCTCCTCCTGTCGCGCTGCTCTTCAGCGTTCTCGTACATGGCCGTGCCGGCATGGGGGGTTGGGAGCCGCCCACCTCGGACGGGAAGCCGTGAAACCCGTCCAAAGCGATCTCCGCTCTGTTCCCGCGGGAGTTCCCGAGCCCCCGAAGAGCGCGTGGTCGAACGACGCGCGCGAACTCTCAGCCGGCCGACTTCACCAGCGAGCAGACGGCGGGATCGGCCGGCGCGAAGGAC
Source organism: Allobosea vaviloviae (assembly GCF_001298265.1). GTDB lineage: Bacteria > Pseudomonadota > Alphaproteobacteria > Rhizobiales > Beijerinckiaceae > Allobosea > Allobosea vaviloviae_B. The sequence continues at coordinate 178,159 of NZ_LGSZ01000032.1, forward strand.
TCGGCCGCCGGCAGGCTGCCGACGACCCTGTAGAGATCCCATTCGCCCTTCGACTCGCTTGGTGTCTTGACCTGAAGGATGATCTGGTCGCGCATCACCTGGCCGTCGGCACGGATGCGGGCATTCTTCGACATGAAATCGTTGACCGGCGTCGCCTTCATATGAGCGATGATCGCGCCGGTGTCCTCACGTCCAACCGCCTTGACCGCGTTGAGATAATGCAGCGTCGCGCCGTAGGCGCTGGCCTGGATCATGTTCGGCATGCGCTTGAAGCGCTCGAAGAAGCGCTTGGCGAAGGCGCGGGATTCGTCGTTCTGGTCCCAGTAGTAGGTCGAAGTTTCCAGCAGCCCTTGCGCTGTCTGCAGTCCCATCGCCTTGACGTCGTGCAAGGTCATGCTCAGCGGCGCGAGCATCTGCTTTGGCCGGAGGCCGAACTCGTCAGCCTGCTTGACGACATTGGGAACATGCACGCTCGTCGTCGCCAAGGCGACCACCTTCGCGCCAGAGGTCTGCGCCTTGAGCAGATCGGAAGAGAAGTCGGTGGTTTCGAAGCCGTGCTTGGCCGCTCCGACGACCTTGCCCCCGGCCGCCTGTATCATCGCGGTAGTGTCGTTCTGGACAGTGTGGCCATAAGCGTAGTCGACAGTCAGAAAAAACCAGCTGTCGCCGCCGGCCTTGATCGCGGCCTTGACTACGCCGATGGCCTGGCTGTGGCTGTTGTGGTTCCAATGGATGCCATTGGGTCCGCACTTCTTGCCGGTCAGATCGGCGCTCGACGAGGAGATGAAGATGACAGCCTTGTTCTTGTCCTTGGCGAGTTCCTGAACGCCCAAGGCGACGCTAGTGATGCCGACATCGAAGATCGCGTTGACACCATCGTCATACCAGCGTCGCGCCAGGCTGATGCCGGTATCGGGTTTGTTGAGATGGTCGCCCTGGACGATTTCGATGGGCAGGCCAAGAACGGTTCCGCCGAAATCCTCGACCGCTATCCGCATGCTCGTCAGCGTGCCAGGTCCAGACAAGTCGACGACCATGCCGGACATGTCGCTGAGGGCTCCGATGCGAAATGATCTACCTTGCGCCGCAGCGCTCTTGGCGAGAAAGGGTGCCGACAACGCGCCGGCGACGACTGCGCGGCGGCTGAGGCTGATAGGCGCTGCCAAATCCGACTTCATTGTGCTCCTCCCAAAGAGCGCGAATCTTCGATTTTGTTCGCTTGTTGACGCTGCACTGTCGGCAGCTTTGGACCGGCAGTTGCCGCTCCGAGGCGAGCTTGCGAGAAATAGGGGATTTGGTCAAACCTTTTAGTAAATGGTTTGACCAAAATCGCCCTCTCTCAGACTGCTAAGGTCTCATGAGGGGATCAGGCCACCGTCGACATTGATGGTCTGGCAGGAGACGAAGGACGCTTCTTCGCTCAACAGGAAGGCCGCGACCGCAGCGACTTCGTCCGCACGCCCAATCCGACCCAGCGGAATCTCGGCTGCGACCGCTTCCTCGCCTCGGCGAACAATGACCTCAGCCGGCATGGCGGTGTCGATCACACAAGGTGCGAGCGCATTGACGCGGGCATGTGGCGCAAAACGCCGCCCGAGGCCGCGCACCAATCCGACCAGCCCCGCCTTGGCGATGCCGTAGGGTGTGTGCTCGGGAGCGCCGCGCCGAAAGGCGGACGAAGAGACGAAGACCTGGCTCATGATCCGCGTGCGATCGCGCGCCTCGAAGGCGGCGTGAGCGATCAGGTAGGCGCTGGTGAGGTTGGCTGCGATCGCGCGCTCATAGACCGACATGTCGTCGATCCCGTCCGGATCGCGCTCAAACACCCCGGCGAGATGCACCAGGCCGACGACGCGGCCGTGCGCGCACTGGAGAAATGCGCGGGTGTCATCGGGGCCTTCGAAGCGACAGACCGCCAGTGTGACGGTTCCATCGAGCTTTTCAGCCGTCTCGCGCAGCCGATCGAGGGCCACGTCGGAAATGTCGGCGCAGAGCAACTGGCGCCCAGACCGGGCCAGTTTCGTGACGGTCTCGATCCCGATTCCCCCGGCGGCTCCGGTGATGACGATGGTTTCCATGCGCACGCCCCCCGAACCGTGTGGGGAAAGCTCGTCCGTCCCCAAGACCGCCGAACCCTAGACGCTATTCTTTTTTGGTCAAACCATTATACCTGATGCCTCCTGGGAGCTCCGACGACGGCGGTTCATCCCTTCATCGGCAGGGTCGGTGTCGGCCCGACCCGGCTGTAACTCTGACGGAGTCACATGATGAAGGACCTTGGCGAGAAGACCGTCCTCGTCACAGGCGCCGCCTCCGGGATCGGCGCGGCGCTTGCGCGCTCGTTTCTCACCGCCGGCTGCAAGGTTGCCCTGGCCGATATCGACGAGGCGAGACTGAGGCGTGTGACGAGCGAATTCGAGCACGCGCGGCTGGCAGCTAGGGCAGTCCGTCTCGACGTCGCGTCGGAGGCGTCATGGGCTCTCGCGTTGCGAGACGTCGAGGCAAGCTTCGGCCCCATCGATATTCTCTGCAACAATGCCGGTATCGGTTCGGAGCGCCAGCCGTTCGGAGCGCTGTCGGCCGAAGCGTGGCGGCGTGTTTTCGACATCAACGTCCACGGCGTCTTCAACGGCATTTCGGCAGTCCTGCCCGGCATGTTGCTGCGTGGCTCGGACGCCCATATCGTCAACACCGCCTCGATCCTCGGTCATTTCGCCCGGCCCGGCGTCGGCGAGTATGTCGCCGCGAAATATGCGGTTCTCGGCCTGTCTGAGACCTTGCGAATGGAGCTGGCGGGCACGCCCGTCGGCGTATCCGTGCTCTGTCCGGGGCTGGTCGCAACGCGGATCGGATTGCCGCCCGGGGAGGACGAGAACCCGGCGCCGGTCCCACCCACGCAGCCCCAACCCGGCGCAAGGCCGCTCGGCATCGATGCCTCGGGAATTGGCGACGCCGTCGTGACGGCAGTCCGCGAGGGGCGATTCTACATCTTCACCCACCCCGAATACGCAGCGTTGATTGATCGCCGCTTCGGCGAGATCGGTCAGGCGCTGGCCTCGTCCGCCCCACTGGGACCGGCCGAGGACATCGCCTATCTCGGACAGGGGTTCAGCCGATACTAAACTTGGCAAGACTGTCGCGATGCCGTCGATCCGGATGCGCCGCGGCGAAAAATTGAGCTACCCTAGCGCTACCTTCTCGCGAGGAAACGCCGCTTGGACCTCGATCTCAGACCGCTCGCCCTGCCGAAGGCACCCGGCCTGCTTGCCGATAAGCTGCGGGAAATGATCTTGCGCGGCGAACTCGCGGCCGGCTCGATCTTGCCGGCCGAGCGGGAAATCGTCGGCAGTTCCGGGCTGAGCCGCGGCTCCGTGCGCGAAGCGCTCAAGATCCTCGAGACCGAAGGCCTGATCAGGATCAAGACCGGCCGCACGGGCGGTGCCGTGGTCAGCGCCCCGCAACGTGATCTGCTGGCGCGTTCGGTCGAAGTGTTCGTGCGCGCCAACGCCATCAAGCTCGAAGCGCTGCTGGATTGCCGGCTAGCTGTCGAGCCGATGCTCGCGCGCCTGGCCGCACGGTATCGAACGGAAGAGGAATTGGCGAAACTGGTCAGACTGCACGCGGAATTCACGACGTCCGTGGATCACGTGGAGCAATATCGGTCGGTCAATTTCGAATGGCATCTCGTCATCGCGCGAGCGAGCCGCAATGAACCGCTCACCGCGGTGATGGAAGCGATCTCGACGCCCGTTCGGGAAGCGACCGGCTTCGAGCGCTTCACCACGCCGGCGACACGGCGCGAGGCCGTTCGGGCCCACGAGGCGATCTTGGCGGCCATCGCCTGCCGGGACCAGGACGCCGCGGCCGGCGCCATGCACGATCACTTGTCCGTCTACACGAGCGGCTTGCCGGGCTGAGCTTCCTGTCGCGCCGACCGGCTTCACGTGCTCGGGGGCGTCAACACGATGCGCCCGGTGACCTCGCCGCGATGGAGCATGGTCATCGCCTCGTTGACCTTCGTCTTCGGCATCAGCGTGATCGGAATTGGTGCCAGTTTGCCCGACTGCGCCAACGCGACGACGTCGCGCAGATCCTGAGGCGAGCCCGTGGCTGAGCCCTGGATCGTGCGCGGGCGGAAGATCAGGCTCGCCAGCGACAGCGCGATCTCGCCGCCGGCGACGCCGACGAGCACGAGCTTGCCGCCTCTGGCGAGGGCATCGAGAACGCCCGGCACGGTGTTCGAGGCATTGACGAAATCGATCGCCGCCTTCGCCTGCCCGCCCGCTGCCGCAACAATGCGCTCGCTCAGCCCTTCCGGCACCCCGTCGACGGCTGCCGATGCGCCGGCATCCAGCGCCGCCTGGCGCTTGCGCGCGTCGATTTCAACCACCGTGATGGCCCGATGCCCGAGTGCGCGGAGCATCGCGATCGCGGCCAAGCCGAGGCCGCCGGCGCCGACCAGGACGACGGGAGCGTCCGGCGCGATCGGCTGGATCTTCTTGATCGCGGAATAGACGGTGATGCCCGAGCAGGCGAAGGTCGCCGCCAGCGCCGGATCGATCGAGCCAGGATCGACAAGGAACTTCGGATGCGGCGACATCACCCGATCGGCGAAGCCGCCATGCCTGATCACGCCGATGGCGCTAGGCTTGTCGCAGAGATTGTCGTCGCCGGCGCGGCAACGTTCGCATTCGCCGCAGCCCAGCCATGGGAAGACGATGCGCAGATCCCCGATCTCGACGCCCTCAGCCTGCGGTCCCTTGGCGACGACTCGGCCCACCACCTCATGACCGATCGCACGAGGCAAGGTGACGCCACGCTCGGTGAGCTTCAGGAGGCGGCCGCCGCCGAGATCGTAGGACCCCTTCCAGAAGTGCAGATCCGAATGGCAGACGCCGCAATGGGTGACGTCAAGCAGAACCTGCGTGCCGGTGGGCACCTCGTCGACCACCTCGATACATTGGAGCGGCGCCCCGTTCTCGACCACTGCCCAAGCTCGCATCGTCAGCCTCTCGCTAGATCATTGCATTCGCCGTCAGGCGCTCGAAGGGCATCCGCCGCTCCATCGGCATCCCCGGGGCGGGCATCCTCGATTTCGACGTCGAGATCGAGGAGCAGGAACGAGAACGACTTGCCATGCGCGTCGAGGTTCAAAGAGGTGTTGACGCCCCCTTCCAGCGCATCGTCGAGAACGAAGTTCAGGCCGGCGAGGTGATCGAGCGCGAAGCGTCTGATCCTGCCGCGGAACAGACGAGGATAGGCTTGCCGTATGCGGTCTTCGGTCAAAGACCGCTTGATGCTGGGATAGTGGCGTTCGTCATAGGCCCAGACCGCGATATTGGCGGTGTTGCCCTTGTCGCCGGCGCGTGCCGAGGCGATCTCCCGCAGTTTCACGATCCTGCTCATGCCTCGACCATCTCGATCTGCGGTTTGACTAGAGCGCGGTCGATGAGGACCGACTGCGTGATGATCGACGGAACGAGACGCCCGCGCGCGCCCGCGCCTCCGGCCGGTCCGGCGATCCAAAGCGCCTCGACTTCCGCCAATAATTGCTGGCCGAGCTGGGCGTCGGCCGTGCGCATCGCCGCGCGCAGGCGCACGTCGTTGGACGGTGCCGGATCCGCAATGGCCGAGCTGTGCAGCGAACTCATGCCGATGATGTCGAAGCGGATGACGTCGCTGCAGCGATGCAGCCTTTCCATCCGCAGGCGGACGATCTCCATGGCAAGCCGAGCCCGATCGGCAGCTCCCGGCCCGGCATAGCTGATCTCGGCTTCGGCAAGGACGCCGCCATCGAAACCGACGGTGACCTTCAAGCTGTCCGGACGAGGGCGTCCGCGGGCGCCGCTGACATGGACCCGATCCGGGCCGGCCTGTTGGATCGCGATGTGCGAGAAGTCGGCGGTCACGTCGGGCGTGAGATAGGCGGCCGGGTCATGGACTTCGTAGAGGAGCTGCTCCTTGACGGTGAGCCGCGTCACGCAGCCTCCGGAGCCTTCGGGCTTGGTGATGATCGCATCGCCGCTCTCATCGACCTCGGCGAGGGGATAGCCGACGAAAGCGAGCTCATCGACATCCTTGAAGCCGGGGTCGGCGAAATAGCCGCCGGTGACCTGGCAACTGCATTCCAGGAGGTGGCCGACGGCCGTGCCGGGGCCCAGCCGGTGCCAGTCGTCGAGCGCCCAGCCGAAGCTGTGGACCAGCGGGCCGACGACGAGCGAGGGATCGGCTACGCGCCCAGTGACGACGATGTCCGCCTCCATCGCCAAGGCCGTGGCGATGGCCTCGGCACCGAGATAGGCATTGGCCCCGATCATGGAGCGCCCGGTCTTCGCGAGCGCCTCTCCGGTCTCAAGGGACGTCATGGCGGGGTCGATCAAGGAAGAAACCTCATCGCCCTGGACGACCGCAATCCTGAGGCCGGAAAAGCCGAGATGCGCGGCAGCTGCGGCGATGGCGCGTGCAGCTCCGAGCGGATTGGCCGCGCCCATGTTCGTGACGATCCGGGTGCCGTTCGCGCGACAGGCCGGCAGCACCGCCGAGATCCGCCGCTCCAGGAGCGGATTATAGCCGAGCGCAGGGTTCTGCAGACGCGCCAGATGGCTCTGCGCCAGTGTGCGTTCGGCCAGGCCTTCGAAGAACAGGAAGTCGAGCCGCCCGCGTTCGGCCAGTTCGATCGCGGGCTCGATCCTGTCGCCAGCGAACCCGGCCCCGCAGCCAATGCGCACTTTCTTCGACACTCGCAAACCCGTCGCTCAGTCGTCGTGACGGGCGATCTAACAAGCGCCGCCCTATTTGGTCAAACCATTTAACGGCCACATGCGGATGGACGCCCTCGCTCGATCTCGCTCCGAAGATCATCAAGGCGGTCACGGATCCATCCGCTCGGTGGGACCAGTAGGGCTGACGACCGGATCACAACGCCGGAGTTGACCGCGGCGATGCGCCAGATCGCCGAGCTCAAGAAGCGCTGGCGAGTGCAGCCGTGACAGCGTCGGGCTAGGCTCCTACCCCCTTGCCCATCCGACTTCGTCGACGGTGATGAGCGGCGCATCGCGCGCGTCGCGGGCCAGTTGTTCAAGCCTTCGTAGCGTGCGGGCGACAAAATGAGCGCTCAGGCACGCCTCCATCCCGACGATGCAACTCGGCAGGGTCTTGAAGGTCTCCTCCAGCGCCAAGCGCCGGATCTTGCGTCGAAAGGCGATCTTGCCGTTCGTATCGAAGCCGACCAGGTGGAAAACGTCCTTGCCGATATCAATGCCGACAACGGTGAGTTCTGCGTCGGTGTGCGAGGTCGTCCTGGTCATGGGGCTGCTCCGGCTTGCGGTAAGGCCGCAGCTTACGCGGCGGCGGGAGCAGCCGGTCCATCCCACTAGCTGACGTCCGGAGCGTCCGGTTCTGGGCGGTTCGATTTCGCGATGGCCGCACCGCTGGAGTTGGCCTTTCTCGGACGCTGAGAAGGTTTGCTTATGTGAGCTATGGTTGCCCGTTGACACCCGTTATCACGGCCGCCAAGTCGATGGCGCTAGCGACAACAAGCCGGGCAGGAAAGGACACTCTCCCCCGATATGGCGGCCGAGAAGCCAGTTATTGTCCCTTGCTAACGCCGCTTTCTGCGACCGGGCCAGGGCAGGTTGCCGTCAAGCTCGCGCAGACCATAGGTCTGTTCCTCCCACTGCTTGCGCTCGATCCGCGGCGGCGGAGCGTCGTCCTCCTCGAACCACAGAAGCGTCAGCGTCTGGTCCCATTGCTCGACGTGAAGGACATCTTCGAAGAGACCGCCATCGCGGTTCCAATCGTCGAACCACTCATCGGCCTCGGCCTCTTCAGGCCCAGACGGCTTCTCACCCGATCGTGCGCGTGCGCTGTAGGAGCCGTTAGGCAGGAGCGATCCAGGCCTGATCCAACCTTTGGCCTCGCGCAGGCTTGACGAACGGGCGCTGTAGCGGACTTTCCCGCCCTCGGAGACAACAAACGCACACAGGTTTTTTGAGAAAGCTGCAAAACGCGAGCCGGTCGCAAGGAGCGAGGCGTCGAAATCATCGGCTAGCGTCCCGACGGCGGCCATACCCATCTCTGCCATGTCGACCTGTGGCTTGAAGAGCTTGTAGGGTAAGAGAAGCTCGGCCGCGAAGGTGTCACAAAGGATCTCGCCCTGGGGTCGCTTGCCGAAACTCCAGCTCGGCTGGCTATGATCCGGGGCGATGTCCAAGACCACGTGGGCCACTTCGTGGCAAACGGTAAATCTCTGGCGCTTGCCGTTCTGGTTGCAGTTCACGCAAATCTTGTACTTACCATTGGAGGCCCTGAACGACCAGCCATCCTCGCCGTCGTTTAAGGCTTCTTTCTTGATTGTGCCGCCGATTGCTGCGGCATAGGCATCGACCGAGACGGGCTGCGCAAGAGGTCCGCATTTCTTGATAAATAGCCGAGCTGCTGAAACCGCGGCCAACTCATCCATCGTCGTCATCCATCATCATGCGCCTGATGCGCGCTAGCGAAGTCGCGAAATCTGCGCGTGCACCGCGATTTACGACGGTGGATAGCATCTGCAGCTCATCGGCGCTGATGCTCTGATCCTTGCGGACAAATTCCAGGATACCGGGGTCAACATTGGTCTGGCGCGCAAGATGCCGTAGCACGTCGTGATCGCGTTTTGAGGCCGACAGTGCCTTTGCGAGCTTGTCCAAAACTTCTTCGGATGGCGCTTCCTTCGCGCCCGTCTCAAGCCGATGAATGTAGGCGTGATCGACGTCGCTCCGCTGACCGAGATCCCTCAGGCTGAGCTTCCTTTCCTCCCTCAGGGCTCTCAACCAAATGCCCAGTGCTGTGTCTGGCATCCGCACTCCTTGACAAATTTTACCTAACGCCCCATCGTTGTCTGCATAGACAACAGGCTCTGATCTGACTGCTACCAGACCAGGGCTTTTTTCAAGCCCTTTCTGTTGTCCGGCCGGACACCAAGGTGCCACCGACCAGGGCTAAACGCAAGAACCGCCGTAGGCGGGAAAGGATAGACCATGCTGGACATTGTCGCGGCGCACATCGTGCGTATCCATGTAAACCGCGTGGCGATTCAGTCGCCCACCCCGACGACGGGCGAAGCGCTCTACGCGCTGGCCAACATCCCGAAGCACGAAACTCTCTACCGCGAGATCGCGGGCGAGCACGATGATGAGCGCATTCCGCGCGACGAGACGCCGATCCATCTGACGAAAAATCAGCGATTCTACAGCCAGAAGGGCTTCGAGATTTTCGTCAATGGCGATGAACACGAGATCGATACCAAAGAGATCACCTACGCCCGCGTCGTAGATCTCTATCTCGGGCAGGGCGGAACGCCCTCGAACGAATACCTCGTCAAATACTCTCACGGCCCGGTCGAAAATCGGAGCGGCACGCTCGCGCCCGGTCAGAAGGTGAAGGTGAAAGATGGCATGCGCTTTCGGGTTGCCGGAACTGGTGAGTCATAACCCTGTCCTTCGGGACCTGGATGAGACGGGATACCTGATCGACTTCGTCGGCGGGTATCTCGTGATCTACGGCCTGCCCTGCCTGGATGGCCAGGGCGGGTTGCAGAATGGCGACTGGGTGACCCCGCTCGATCTGAACGGTGCGGTCATCGGTGCGCCTTCCAATCATCAGGCATGGTGGCGCGGCGTCAGGCCACACGACCAGCAGGGGCGCGAGCTCAGGCTTGGCGGCGGACCGGATGCCATCACCGTGACGTCTGAACTGATCACGACGTGCTCTTTTTCCTACAAGCTGATGGATGAGCAGGGCGGGCTGCGCGCATACCAGAGCTTCGAAGAGAAGCTGCATACTTACCTCGCGACGATCACGACGCCGGCGACGAATGCCTATCCGAAGGCGACCCCCCTGCGGGCGATCGCCGTCAAGGCAGCAGCACAGGGCTCGCCGCTACGCATTCCCGACACTATGTCCGCGCGTTATCACCTCAATGATCTCTCTGCGCTCCTGCGCGGCAAGAAGGTTGCCATTATTGGCCTTGGCGGGACCGGCGCCTTCATTCTCGACGCTCTAGCTCGTACGCATCTCGACCAGATCGCGCTGTTCGACGATGACAAGGTGCATATCCATACGATCTTCAGATGGCCGGGCTTCATACCCGGCGCCATCGGCAAGCTGAAGGTGGAGGCGCTCGCGACCAACTATGATCAATGGCATGCGGGGATTCTGCCGGTCACCGAACGGATCACCGCCGACAACGTCACGCGGCTCGGGGAATTCGATTTTGTCTTCGTTTCGGTCGATGACGGGCCGGCGCGTCTGCTCATCGTCGACTGGCTGAGCACGAATGGCATTCCCTACGTCGATTGCGGCATGGGTCTCAACCGCTCCAAGGTCGGGCTCAGTGGCTTTGTGCGCATCACGGGCACCGACCGCGAGGCCTTCGAGGACAATCGCGGCACTGTTCGCATGCCGGTCGAGAATGCCAAGGCCGACGAATACCGCAAGCAGGCGCAGATTCCCGAGCTCAATTCGATGAATGCCAACATGGCCATGATCCGGTTCAAGCAGCATTTCGGGCTGCTGGACCGCGAGAGCATTGCGACGTCGTTCATCTTTGACACGGTGACTTTCGAGATGGACCGAGCAGGGGAAACCTAAATGAGATTCCGCTATGAAGCCGTCGAGCGCATGCCCAAGCCATTGATGCCGGGCGTGGTCTATCACAGCGAGGAGTTTGAGGTCGGGGCTTTGCTCTGCGCCTGCGGTTGTGGTCATCGTGTTTCTCTGCTCGTGCCCGACAGCCACCAGGTCACCGCGGAGAGCGGCATGGCGACTGTGCGTCCTTCAATTGCGGTCTGCGATGCGCCCTGCAACTCGCATTACTTCATTACGGCCGGCGAGGTTGAATGGTTGCGCGCTTTCGATCCGGCCACGTCGAGAGCGGTAATGCGCAAACAGATCGCACGTCACGCGCTGGGCGATCCCAAGCCTCCCTTCCTGCAGCGTGTGCTGGCTGCATTGGGCCGTGCCTGGGCCTGGCTCACCTCTTTCGGTCGGCCGCGGTAACCTCGCAACAGGTGGGCTAATCCCGGCCTGCCTGTTGCATCCGTGTCTTCTACGATGACTGCGTGGCTGCGCTGCGCGTCGACCTGGACCTCGATACCGGCCGGCGGGACTGCATTGGTAAAGATGAACTTACGGCCGAAAACGGGGACGGATCCATCGGCAGCGACGACGCCGCGATGCTCGAGGCGTACGACGAATAGAAGCGAGGCCTAAGGAGCTTTTCGCCGGCGACGGGATAGCGGATCGGCTGGTCCATGTGCTGCCTCCTCAAGCAGTGGGGCAGCGCGGGGTCGCGGGCCTGCTCCTCATTGTAGCGATTCGTTTTCTGAGCGCTGGCGGGGCATGCTTGGCGCCATTCGAACGCAGACGCACGGGGCGGGGTATGAGGTTGCAGGTCGATATTGGCGGGTTGAAAAATAAGAAGCTGCGCTTCGGCTGCGTTGACGAGAAATATCTGAAGACTGAAATGCAGAGCGCGGGCAAGGTTGCCAAGTGTTCGTATTGGGGCACTCGCCAAAAGAGCTACACGATCGCGGCCATGGCAGAGCGGATCGCAGACGTGTTTGACGAGCACTACACGCGCACATCCGATCAGCCTGATTCCTTCCAGCAGATGATGCTGTCGGATAGGGAATCGAGCTATGAGTGGGATCGAGATGGCGAGCCCGTCGTTTATGCCATCATGATGCTACCGAGATCCCGGAACAAGCCGCGCAAGACATCCAGGAAGTCCTCGAAGACGAGAACGAGGACTACGACGCCTCGATGAGCGGCGACGAAACTGAATTTTCGTCGGACTCCTACTATGAGGAAAAGGGGTCGAGTATCGAGGCTTGGCATCAGGACTGGACCGCGTTCGAGCGATCACTGAAGACGGAGGCGCGCTTCTTTAGCCAGGCGGCGGCCAAGCACCTTGTTTCGGTGTTCGGCGACATCGAGACGATGCGAGGCATCGCAACAACTGATTGGACCGGCACAATCAGTCCGAAGCTCAATGTGTCCGATCATCGTCGCACATGCGCTCTCAGAAGATTGCAAACTGCACTGCGGCCTGCGTTCGGGATTTCAATCCAAACTTCTTAAGTATGGAGTAGATATGGGTTTTGACCGCCGCCTCTGCGATACCTCTCCTCCAGGCGACTTCCTTGTTCAAATACCACAGGTCGGCAAGCGAAAGTATTTCTAGTTGCGAAAGACTTAGCGCTGATAGTCGTTGAGCAAAGTCCGTGTGGCTTCCCAAGAGGTCTTTACCTCGTCGTCCGTGAACAATCGGCAAGCTATTGATATTGCAATTGGATTGACGGCTCTAAAGTTGTCGATTTTGCCGCTTATGCGGGCTTCGACCGTGGTTTCCTTGCAATTTGATCTGGGTGTGTTTCGGCGTGCAAGTTTGACCCCTTGAGGCGGGGGATCGGCGTCCAACTTTGACCCCCTTGAGCCGGTTTCGGTGAGACTGTCCGTTCTGGTTTCAGACGGGCGGGCGGGGGATGAAGGGCGT
>NZ_LGSZ01000078.1 GCF_001298265.1 Allobosea vaviloviae
GTCAACTGTTCAGGATGGGTTTGCAACGCGGGCGGGAACCGAGCCGGAACACGGTGTTCGCCACCTGGGATCCAACGGCATCCCGCCCGCACCAAACATGCCACGGATCCAACACACAGGGATCCATGCCTGAACCGTTCCGGCATGGATCCCGGGTCTCCCTTCGGTCGCCCGGGATGACGGTGGAGGGTAGTCTCACCCGAACCGCGCCGGCGCAAACGGCGTCGGGTCGACGAAGACCTTCTGGCCCGTGACCATCTCGGCGATCATGCGGCCGGTGACGGCCGCCAGCGTCAGGCCGTGATGGGCGTGGCCGAAGGAGAACCACAGGCCCTTGTGCTTCGGTGCCGGGCCGATGATCGGCATCATGTCGGGCGTGCAGGGGCGGCGGCCGAGCCAGGGCTCCGGGTCGATCCGCTCGCCCAGCGGGAATAGCGTGCGCGCGATCGGCTCGGCCCGCGCGAGCTGGACGGGGGTCGGCGCGGCATCGCGGTCGGCGAATTCGGCGCCGGTCGTCAGGCGGATGCCCTGCTGCATCGGGGCCAGGAAGTACCCGCGCTCGGTGTCGAGTACCGGATGGTTGAGGACGGCGTTGCCCTGCGCCTTGTAATGCATGTGATAGCCGCGCTTGACCGCCAGCGGCAGCTTGTAGCCGAGCTTGCCTGTCAGCACGTCGGCCCAGGGGCCGAGCGCGACGACGGCATCCCTGGCCTGCGCCTTCGTGCCGTCCGCGAGCGTGACGCTCCATGCGTCCCCCTGCTGGACCAGGGTCGAGGCATCGCCAAGCGCGAGCTTGCCGCCGAGCTGCTCGAACAGCGCGACATAGGCCTTGGACAGGCCAAGCGGGTCGATCACCGTCACCGGATCGGTCCAGTGCAGCCCGCCGATCAGGCTGCCATGGTCAAGATGCGGCTCCTCGGCCTTCAGCGCGTCGATGTCCAGCGCCTTGTAATTCAGGCCGTAATCGCGGTTCCAGCGTGCGGCCTCGGCCAGACGCTCGTCCTGCTGGGCGGCAGTGCGGAAGACCTTCATCCAGCCCTTGCGGCGCAGCAGGCCGGTGGCGCCGGCTTCCGCCGCCAGCGCGTCGTGCTCGCTCACGCAATGCTCGATCAGGGTGGCGTATTTCCGGGCGATCGCCTCGTGCTGGGAGGCCCGCGAATGCATCCAGTAGGACCAGAGGAAGGGCGCGAGCTTGGGGATGGCGTTCCAGTGGTAATGCGCGTCGATGGTGTTGTTCATCGCGTAGCGGATGAGCGCACCGAAATCATGCGGGAAGCCGTAGGGGTAGACGCCCTCGCGCTGGATCAGCCCGGCATTGCCGTAGCTGGTCTCCTCGCCCGGGCCTCGCTTGTCCACGAGAAGCACCGAGCGGCCAGCCTTCTGCAGGTGCAGCGCCACCGAAATCCCGACGATACCCGCGCCGAGAACGATCGTATCCGTCGCCATCATCTGCTCCTGCCAGTGCCCAACACTGCAAAAATAGCCGTTTGCGCAGCGTTGTCAGCGTCGCGGCGCATGTTTGCGCCGTATCGGCTGAAGTTCCGCAAGATTTGCGCCAGTGGCCGCACAAGGCCTCGCGTCAGCAGGCAAAGAAGGCTCCCGACGCAATTTCCTGCCGACGCAGGGCGGGGCTGTGGACATGGCTGGTGACGCAAGGGGGGCGATCGGCCAGTGTCGGCCTCCTTTGGGACGAGTCGGGCCTTTCATGCTCATGCGCATTGCGGCGTCATTGGCCGCTTCACTGGCCTCAGGCCTTGCCCTGCTCGGGCGCTACGGCACGCAGGGTTTCGCGCTGTCGATCTTTCTCGGGCTGGCACTGCCGCAGTTCTCGGCGGCGGCTCGGCCCTTGCTGCCGGTGACGATCTTCTGCTTCACCACCATCGTCTTCATGCGGGCCGATATCGGCATCATCACCGGCCTGCTGCGCGCTCCGGGCAAGCTGATCCTGACCTGTCTGTGGCTGGTGGCAGCGCCCGTCGTGGTGGTCGGCGGCGCCTTCCTGATCGTCGGGCGAGACGCCATCGATCCCGGCCTGCTGCTCGGCCTCGCCATCCTGGCCGCGGCGCCGCCGATCATGTCCTCGCCGGCGGTCGCGATCATCTACGGCTTCGAGCCGTCGCTGATCATCGCCGCCGTCATCATCACCACGATCGCCAGTCCGGTGGTCGCGCCGATGCTGGTCGAACTCCTGGCCGGTTCGGCCGTGCCGCTTGACCGCTGGGCGCTGACCCTGAGGCTGCTGTTGTTCGTGGGCGGCGGCATGACGGCGGCAGCGGTCATCCGCTGGTGGCTCGGGGTGGCTCGGATCAGGGCCATGAAAGCCAATCTCGATGGCTTCGGCGTGCTGATGTATTTCACCTTCGCCATCGCGGCGATGGACGGCGTGACGCAGGCCGCCATCGCTGCCCCTCACCGGGTCGCAGGCTTCCTCACTTGCGCCTTCGCCGTCTCGATCATCGGGCTGGTCGTCAGTTATCTCGTCCTGCGCTTCCTGCGCCGATCAGAGCGCTTTATGGTCGGTTACGGCGCAGGGCAGCGCAATATGGGCATGATCGTCGCTGCGTTGGGGGCGGGTGTGCCGCCCTCGACCTTTCTGTTCTTCGCGCTGGCGCAATTCCCGATCTACCTGATGCCATGGCTGCTGCGCGGGCTGGCCGGGCGCATCCACCGCGAGGAGGCGGCTGCTGACGGCGCCTGACGGCGAGGCCTGCGAGATTGGCTTCGTCGTCATCGGAGCCTTCAGTCATGATCACCTTGTATTCCGGGCCGCTGAGCCTGTTCGCCCGCAAGGTCGAGATCGCGCTGCGGGAGAAGGGCCTGGCCTTCGAGCGCATCATGGTGCCGTTCAACCAGACGACCGGCTACGATCCGAAGCACCCGGAGGTGCTGGCGTTCAATCCCAAGGGGCAGGTCCCCGTGCTGAGTGATGACGGACTCGTGCTCTACGACTCCACGGTGATCATCGAATATCTCGACGAGGCCTATCCGCAGAACCCTCTCTACCCGGCGACGCCGGCCGATCGCGCTCGCTGCCGGCAGGACGAGCTCTTCGCCGATGAGATCCTGCTGCAGGCGCTGAAGCCGCTGATGCACCGAACCGGTCCGCGCGGCGTCGATCCGTCCAGGCGCGCGGCCGAAGATGCCGACGCGCTGATCGCCGAAGACGTGCTGGCCGGCCATCACGCCCGGCTGGAGGAGAAGCTGGGTGGCCGCGAGTTCTTCGGGCCGATGCTGTGCGCTGCTGATATCGCGCTGTTCATGGGACTCCTGTTCGGGCGGCGGCTCGGCGGGCCTTCGCTGGCGCCGTATCGCGATCTCTCAGGCTGGTTCCTGCGCCTGCTGGAGCGGCCTGCCTTCGCGATCGTGGCGGCGGAGATCGCCGAGGCGGACCGACGGCTCTCGGTTCCGTTGGCGATGCGCTGAGATCGTGTGGGACTTGCATCGTATGGGGCTTGCCGGAAAACCGCATTTCCCTTTGCCGGCCGATGCATTAAACCGCCCGGCATGAGCGCCCCCATCCGCATCGCCCCCTCGATCCTCTCGGCCGACTTTTCGAAGCTCGGCGAGGAGGTGCGCGCGATCGACGAGGCCGGTGCCGATTGGATCCATTGCGACGTGATGGACGGGCATTTCGTGCCCAACATCACCTTCGGCCCCGACGTGCTGAAGGCGATCCGGCCGCACACCAAGAAGCTCTTCGACGTGCATCTGATGATCGCGCCGGTCGACCCCTATATCGAAGCCTTCGCCAAGGCCGGCGCGGACCTGATCTCCTTCCATGTCGAGGCCGGCGCGCATCCGCATCGGACGCTGCAGGCGATCAAGGCGCAGGGCAAGAAGGCCGGCATCGTGCTCAACCCCGGCACGCCGGCCTGCATGGTCGAGCCGCTGCTCGACGATCTCGATCTGATCCTGCTGATGACGGTCAATCCAGGCTTCGGCGGGCAGAGCTTCATCCATTCGGTGGTCGAGAAGGTCGGGCAGGTGAGGGCGCTGATCGGCTCCCGGCCGATTTCGCTCGAGATCGATGGCGGCGTGACGCCAGAGACGGCGCCGCTGGTGGTCAAGGCGGGAGCCGATACGCTCGTCGCCGGCTCGGCCGTGTTCAAGGGCGGGCCGTCGGCCTATGCCGGCAATATCGCTGCGATCCGCAAGGCGGCCGAAGCCGCGCGCGGGGAGTGGGTTTGAGATTTAAACTGCGGCGTCATTCCGGGCGCAGCGAAGCGGAGACCCGGAATCCATGCCTGAGCGTCGGTTATCGAGGCTCAGGCATGGATCCCGGATCGGCGCCGCTACGCGGCTTGTCCAGGATGACGGCGCGCATCGTGTGAAAGACGTCAAATGATCCCGCGCTATTCCCGCCCCGAGATGGTCGCCATCTGGGAGCCGCAGACCCGGTTCAAGATCTGGTTCGAGATCGAGGCGCATGCCACCGACAAGCTGGCCGAGCTCGGCGTGGTGCCGAAGGAGGCCGCCGCAACGATCTGGGCCAAGGCGAAGGACGCGACCTTCGACGTCGCCCGCATCGACGAGATCGAGCGCGTCACCAAGCATGACGTCATCGCCTTCCTGACGCATCTGGCCGAGATCGTCGGGCCGGAGGCGCGCTTCGTCCACCAAGGCATGACCTCGTCTGATATCCTCGACACGACGCTGTCGGTGCAGCTCGCGCGCGCTACGGATATCCTCATTGCCGATGTCGATGCGCTGCTCGCCGCCATTAAACGCCGCGCCTTCGAGCACAAATTCACCCCGACGATCGGCCGCTCGCACGGAATCCATGCCGAGCCGGTGACCTTCGGGCTCAAGCTCGCCCAGGCCTATGCCGAGTTCGACCGCTGCCGCGCCCGGCTCGTGGCGGCCCGCGCCGAGATCGCGACCTGCGCGATTTCGGGGGCTGTGGGCACCTTCGCCAATATCGATCCGAGCGTGGAGGCCTATGTCGCGGAGAAAATGGGCCTTTCCGTCGAGCCGGTCTCGACGCAGGTCATCCCGCGCGACCGGCATGCGATGTATTTCGCGACGCTGGGCGTCGTCGCGTCATCCGTCGAGCGGCTGGCGACCGAGATCCGGCATCTGCAGCGTACCGAGGTCTATGAGGCGGAAGAGTTCTTCTCGGCCGGCCAGAAGGGCTCGTCGGCGATGCCGCACAAGCGCAATCCCGTGCTGACCGAGAACCTGACGGGCCTCGCCCGTCTCGTGCGCGGCATGGTCGTGCCGGCTCTGGAGAACGTCGCGCTCTGGCATGAGCGCGACATCTCGCACTCTTCGGTCGAGCGCATGATCGGCCCCGACGCCACGGTGACGCTCGATTTCGCCCTGGCTCGGCTGACCGGGGTCATCGACAAGCTGCTGATCTATCCGCAGAACATGCGCCGGAATCTCGACAAGCTCGGCGGCTTGCACAATTCGCAGCGCGTGCTGCTGGCGCTGACGCAGGCGGGAGCGAGCCGCGAGGAGAGCTATTCTCTGGTCCAGCGCAACGCGATGCGGACCTGGGAGCATGGCGAGGACTTCCTCACCAACCTCAAGAAGGACGCCGAGGTCACGGCCCGCCTGTCAGCCGCCGAGCTCGAGGCGATGTTCGACGAGGGCTACCATTTCAAGCATGTCGACACGATCTTCGCCCGGGTGTTCGGGGAGGGGTGAGCGCCAGTGGCAATTGACCCAACTGCGCAAAGCGCGGACCAGCTTGAGACATTGATCTTGCGCTATCAGGAGCGAGGTCTAACGGCATCTGCGGAATATGCGGCGTATGTCGAGGCCCATGCTCTCAAATCGACTCCGAAGCTAAAGTTGGACGTTACGATTTCGGCCATCCGCGCTGCAGCGCGAATGAAGCGCTTCATTGGCTATGGCGATCTGGCGGCTGCTAATGGTGTGGCTTGGTCAGTGGCACGCCGCCCAATGCCAAAGCATCTCGATAGTATTCTGTGGAAGTGCCACCATTTCGGATGGCCGCTGATCACAGCAATCGTTGTTAACAAACAGCATTTGCAAACCGGTGCCATGGAGCCGGAATCGCTAGCGGGCTTTTGTGAAGGAGTTCGCCGGCTGAGAGTGCCGATTACGGATCCGGCAACATTCTTGACCGCCGAACAAGCACGAACCTTTGAATGGGCATCGGCAACTTGAACCAACTGGTCAACCAGTTTAAATTCATATCATGATCACCGTCGGCGCTTTCGAAGCCAAGACCAAGTTTTCCGAGCTGCTCGACCGCGTCGCAGGCGGGGAGGAGGTCATCGTGACACGCCATGGCAAGACGGTGGCCCGCATCGTGCCCGAGGGCCTGCCCGATGCGGAGGCCGAGCGGAAGGCGCGCGAGGCGAAAGCGGCGGAGATCCTCGCCGACATCAAGCGGGTCCGCGAGATGCTCCGCGCGCAAGGCGTGCATTTCACGGTCGACGACATCATCTCTGCTCGCGACGAGGGGCGTCGATAGTGGCGGTCTTGGATGCGTCGATCGTCGTCGCCGCCTTTTCGCCGGACGAGGAAGATGCGCGGGCGATCGACGTCCTTGCGCCGCTGCTGGGCGGTGGAAGCCATGCGCCGGATCTCTGGGCCATCGAGATCGCCAATGTCTTGATGATGAAGACCCGACGCAATCTGCTCAACGCGGCTCAGGCGGACGCGGTGTGGTGCTCGATCCGCGGAATACCGCTCGAGCTTCATCGCGCGTCGATCGACGAGGTGGAGGAATCGGTCCGGCCTTTGGCGCGGCGCCATGGCCTCTCGGGCTACGATGCCTGCTATCTCAATCTCGCGCGAAAACTGGGCTCCCCGCTGGGGACGCTCGACCAAAAGCTTCGGATCGCCGCTCGCGCCGAAGGCCTCACGGTTCTCTGATCCCCATGAAAACCTCAGACACCGACATCCTGATCATTCCCGGCTGGTCCGGCTCCGGGCCTGACCATTGGCAGAGCCGCTGGGCGGCCAAGCTCTCGACGGCGCGCGTCGTCGAGCAGGAGGACTGGTACAAGCCCTCGCGCCATCTCTGGGCGGATCGCATCGTCCAGGCGGTGCGGGCGGCGACGCGGCCGGTCGTGCTGGTCGCGCATTCGGCCGGGGTCAGTGCGGTTGCGCATGCGGCCGAGCACCTGCATCCCGGCGAGGTCGCTGGGGCCTTCCTGGTCGCGCCGGCCTCAGAGAGGGCCAAGGCCGCGATCCCGGGCATGGGAGCGGATTTCATCCCCCATCGGCGCGAGGTTCTGCCGTTCCGCAGCGTTCTGATCGCCAGCACGGACGATCCCTACTGCACGCCCGACGAAGCGCGCGCGCTCGCCGAAGCCTGGGGCTCGGAGTTCGTCGATGCCGGCGAGAGCGGGCATCTCAACGCTGAGTCCGGCCATGGGCCCTGGCCCGACGGCCTGCTGCGATTCGCCGGCTTTCTCAGGAGCTTGACGGCGGTTCCGCAGAAACCGATTCAGGGTTGAGCCCCGGTTCGACCCGCGGGGTCATCCCGGACAAGCGGCGACGCCGCGCCGATCCGGGATCCATGCCTGAACCGTTCCGGCATGGATCCCGGGTCTTCGCTGCGCTGCGCCCGGGATGACGACGCGTTTCAGGTAGAGATAGCCCTAGAGGGCTCCCCCCAAAACAAAACCGCCCCGGCTTTCACCGGGGCGGTCTCATTTCATGCGCTGACGCGATCAGTGATCGAGATCAATTCTCGATATAGGTGATCTTGCCGTCGGCGCCCTTCTTCCAGGTGTACATCGTGTAGTCGGGACGGGTGATGTCGCCCTTCTTGTCGAAGGCGATGTCGCCGATCACGGTCTTGACGGCTGCGCCGCCCTTGAGTGCGTCAGCGATCTTCTTGGGGTCGACCGAATTGGCGCGCTTGGCGCCTTCGGCCATGATCTGCACGGCTGCGTAGCTGTACAGGGTGTAGGCCTCGGGCTTGAAGTTCTTGGCTTCGAACTTCTTGACGATGGCAGCGGCTTCCGGACGCTTCTGCGGGTCCGGCGGGAAGGTCATCAGCGTGCCTTCGACGCCGGGGCCGCCGATCGTGGCGAACTCGTCGGTGGTGATGCCGTCGCCGGAGATCAGCACGGACTTGACGCCCTGGTCGCGCATCTGGCGCACGATCAGGCCGCCTTCCGTGTGCAGGCCGCCCCAGTAGACGAAGTCCGCGCCGACCGACTTGATCTTCGAGATCAGCGCCGAGAAGTCCTTCTCGCCGGCGTTGACGCCTTCATAGAGCACGTCCTTGATGCCGGCCTTGGTCAGGCCCTTGCGGGTCTCGTCGGCGAGGCCCTGGCCGTAGGTCGTCTTGTCGTGGATGACCGCGATCTTCTTGTCCTTGAAGTTCTTGGCGATGTAGGCCGCCGCGACTTCGCCCTGCTGGTCGTCACGACCGCAGGTCCGGAAGGTGTTCCAGAGGCCGCGCTCGGTGATCTTCGGGTTAGTGGCCGAAGGCGAGATCATCAGGATGCCGTTCTCGGCATAGACTTCCGAGGCCGGCATGGTGACGCCGGAGTTGAAGTGGCCGACCACCCATTTGACGCCGTCGCCGACGAACTTGTTGGCAACCGAGACGCCCTGCTTGGGATCGGAGACATCGTCGCCGACGGAGACGACGATCTTCTGGCCGAGCACGCCGCCGGCGGCGTTGATGTCCTCGACGGCCTGTTCCGTTCCGTTCTTCAGCTGGGCGCCGAAGGCGGCGTTGGGGCCGGTGATCGGGCCGCCGACGCCGAGCTTGATCTGTGCGTTGGCCACGCCCGAGAAGGCGAGGACCGCGCCGAGCGCGATGCCGCTCAACAGCAGTTTCTTCATGAGATGAGACTCCCCTGCATTGTCACTATGAACGGGCTGGATGGTCCGCCCGTCTCGGCGCGTGGTGCCACCGTGAAACGCAGTCTTGCGCGTTTTCAGGCGTCTGTCACGCGTCAAGAGCGTTGCCGTTTTCAGGCGATTTCGGGTTTGGAAACGGGCGTTTGGCGCGGTTTCCAGCTAAAGGGCCCGCTGCGCTCGTAGAGCCAGCGATACTGCGTCGTCATCTGCCTGGCGCGGTTGTAGCGCCAGCCGGCGAAGCCGAAGCCCATCAGCACGACCGTGTCGACGATGTAGTAGTGCAGCGTCAGCAGCGTCGCCTCGAACAGGGCGAAATGGATGAAGCGGACGACGAGCCCGAGCACCAGGATATAAAGCACGAGCTGGACATTGGGCTTCCAGGTCATCGCCACGGCGCGGCCGGTCATCCAGGCGAGCCAGCCGCCCATCGCCACCGTCACCAGCAGGAACAGCCAGACCGTCGGTTCTTCATAGAGGATGCCCTGCATGTCAGTGCTTCCCGCCTTCGAGATAGGCCGCCTGCACCTGGGGATTGGACAGGAGTTCCTGGCCGGAGCCGCTCATGGTGATCAGGCCGTTGACCATGACATAGCCACGATGGGCAAGCTTGAGCGCATGGAAGGCGTTCTGCTCGACCAGGAACACGGTCAGCCCCTGCGTCCGGTTCAGTTCGCGGATCGCCTCGAAGATCTGCTTGACGATCAGCGGTGCGAGGCCAAGCGACGGTTCGTCGAGCAGCAGCAGCTTGGGGCGCGCCATGAGGGCGCGCGCGATCGCTACCATCTGCTGCTCGCCGCCCGATAGCGTGCCGCCGCGCTGCTGCAGCCGCTCCCTGATGCGCGGGAAAAGCGTGCAGATCTTTTCCAGATCCTCGTCGAAATGGGCGAGGTTGCGGACGGCCGCGCCCATCTGCAGGTTCTCGAACACGGTCATGCGCGGGAAGATGCGTCTTCCTTCGGGGGACTGCGCGATGCCGAGGCGAGCGATCAGATGGCTCGGCATCTTCGTGATGTCGCGGCCCTCATAGGTGATCGTGCCCTCGCGTGCCTGCGGATTGCCGAAGATCGTCATCATCAGGGTGGATTTGCCGGCGCCGTTGGCGCCGATCATGGTGACGATCTCGCCTTCTCGGACGTCGAGATCGACCCCCTTCAGCGCGATGATCTTGCCGTAATAGGTTTTGACGCCGCGAACGGCGAGGAGCGGCTGCGCCTCTGTACGCGGCTCAACCTGGGCTTGCGGCACGGTTGCGATATCTGGACTGGCCCCGGTCACGCGATTCCGACCTCCGCTTCGACGGCCGCGACTTCGTCGTCGTCGACCCCGAGATAGGCAGCGATCACCTTCGGATCGGCCTGGACCTGCGCCGGCGTGCCGTCGGCGATCTTGGTGCCGTAGTCGAGCACGACGACATGGTCGGAAATTTCCATCACCACCGACATGTCATGCTCGATCAGGAGCAGGGCCGTGCCGATGTCCTTGCGGATCGACAGCAGCAGCGTGTTGAGGTCGTGGCTCTCGCGTGGGTTGAGCCCGGCGGCCGGCTCGTCCAGGCAAAGCAGCACGGGATCGGTGCACATGGCGCGCGCGATCTCGAGGCGGCGCTGGTCGCCATAGGGCAGGTCGGCAGCGGGGTCGTCGGCGCGGTCGATCAGATCGATCTTCTCCAGCCAGAACGTGGCCTTCTCGATGGCCTCCTTCTCGCGGGCCTTGTAGCCGCCGATGCCGAGCACGCCCAGGAAGGTGTAGCCCGAGGCGATCATCAGCGGGTTGTGCTGGGCGACCAGCAGGTTCTCCAGCACGGTCATGCCGCCAAAGAGCCGGATGTTCTGGAAGGTGCGGGCGACCTTGGCTTTCCAGCTGATCTGGAAATCGGGCATGCGCTCGAGCAGGAAGCTCGCGCCCGAATCCTGGGTGAGGGTCATCATGCCCTCGGTCGGCTTGTAGAAGCCGGTGATGCAGTTGAACACCGTGGTCTTGCCGGCGCCGTTGGGGCCGATCAGCGCCGTGATATCGCCCTTGCGGGCCTCGAAGGAGAGGTCGTTGACGGCGGTGAGCCCGCCGAAGCGCATCGTCAGATGCTCGACCTGGAGGAGGGGAGCGGTCTTCATCAGCCGTGACCCTCCTGAACCATATCGGCGGAGATCGTCTTCTTTTCCTTCAAGAAGGCCGTTGGTTCGCGCGTCGAGATCAGGCCGCGCGGCTTCCAGATCATGATGACGACCATGGCGAGGCCGAAGATCAGCATGCGGTATTTCGTCGGGTCGAAGTCGTTGCCGAAGATGGCTTTCAGCCATTCCAGCTCGCGCAGCAATTCCGTGCCGCCGATCATCGCGATCGCGGCGATGGCGCAGCCCCAGAGCGAGCCCATGCCGCCGAGCACGACGATGGCGAGGATGATCGCCGACTCCATGAAGACGAAGGATTCGGGCGAGATGAACCCCTGCCGCGCCGAGAAGAAGGCGCCGGCGAAGCCGCCGAACATCGCGCCGATCGAGAAGGCGGTCAGCTTGGTCGAGGTGGTGTTGATGCCGAGCGAGCGGCAGGCGATCTCGTCCTCGCGCAGCGCCTCCCAGGCCCGGCCCACGGGCAGCCGCCTGAGCCGGAGCGTCACGAAGGCGGTCAGCAATGCCAGGCACAGGATCAGGTAGTAAAGGAAGATCGTGCGGTAGAGCGGCGAGAATTCGAGCCCGAAGCGGGCCGCGAAGCCCTCGTCGCTGGCGTTGAAGGGGATGCCGAAGAAGCTCGGGCGCGGGATGCCGGAGATGCCGGCATAGCCGCCCGAGAAATCGACCCAGTTGATCAGCACCAGCCGAATGATCTCGCCGAAGGCCAGCGTCACGATCGCCAGATAATCGCCGCGCAGCCGCAGGACGGGGAAGCCGAGCAGCATGCCCCAGAAGGCAGCCAGGATTCCCGACATCGGCAGCAGGATCCAGAAGGACAGCCCGAAATTCTTGGCCAGCAGCGCATAGGAATAGGCGCCCACCGCATAGAAGGCGACGTAGCCGAGGTCGAGCAGTCCGGCGAGGCCGACGACGATATTCAGACCCCAGCCGAGCATGACGTAGATCAGGATCTGGACGCCGAAATTGTCGATCCATTTCAGCGCACCGCCCCAGCCTGCCAGATTGATCGCGATGATCGGGAAGGTGACGAGGAAGCCCAGCCCGAACAGCGAGAAGATCCGGGAGTTGCGCTGGAAGAAGGCGAACGTGCCTTGCGGCAGGAAACGCACGAGGGATTTGCGCTCGGACGCGCCCTGCTGGCGCAGCACGATGAGCAGGCGGCCGACGAAGACGATCACGACTGCCCAGGCAACGGCATCCCAGCGCGGATCGAGCACCAGGACATTGTCCCTGTTCTGGCGCGTGCCCCAGGCGATGATCGGGATGCACAGGCCGAAGGTGACAAGCGCGGCAAAGCCGGCCTCCTTCACTGCGGCCTTGAGATCACGCTGGGATGCTGCCGGTGCCGCAATTGCGGTCTTGGTGGTGGGTGTGGCCATGCGCTTCAGACCTTCTCGACTTCAGGACGGCCGAGAATGCCCGAGGGCATGAAGACGAGGACGATCGCCAGGATGCAGAAAGCGGCGACATCCTTGTAGTCGATGGTGAAATAGGCCGACCACATCACCTCGATCAGCCCGATCAGCAGCCCGCCGATGACGGCGCCGGGCAGCGAGCCGATGCCGCCGAGCACGGCCGCCGTGAAGGCCTTCACGCCGGGGATGAAGCCATCATTGAAGGAGACCACGCCGTAGAGGACGAGGTACATCACGCCGGCCACCGCCGCGAGCGCGGCGCCCATGACGAAGGTGATCGAGATCGTGCGGTCGACGTCGATGCCCAGGAGAGCCGCCATCTTGCGGTCCTGCTCGCAGGCGCGCTGGGCGCGGCCGAGGGGTGTCTTCTGCACGATGTACCAGAAGGCGGCGAGCAGCACGGCCGTCGTCACGATGATGACGATCTGCTTGTAGGAGATCTGGACGGAGTAGGTCGCGCTCTCGATCAGCGTGATCGACTTGTTCAGCATCGGCGGCGTCGACTTGTTGCGCGGGCCCTGCACGACCTGGACGAAGTTCATCAGGAAGATCGACATGCCGATCGCCGAGATCAGCGGGGCAAGGCGGAAGGAGCCGCGCAGCGGCCGGTAGGCGACGCGCTCGATCGCCCAGTTCCAGAGCGAGGTGAAGAACATCGCCAGCGCCAGCACCACGATCAGCGCGACCACGATCAGCGCGGCCCCGAACCAGGAGGCGATCAGCATGAAGAAGATCAGCGCGATGAAGGCAGAGAGCATGAAAACGTCGCCATGGGCGAAATTGACCATGCCGATGATGCCGAAAACCATCGTATAGCCGATGGCGATGAGGCCGTAGATCGACCCCAAGGTCAGCCCGTTGATGAGCTGCTGCAGAAACACTTCCATGGACGACGCAGACCCCTCGAACACGCTCCCGTTCTGTCCGCCGGCATGACGCCGACGCATGCGAGATGCGATCACCGTGCAGAGCTACCAATGCCCGACGGTTTCGACAATCGCGCCGGGCCATAAAACTGTCAAAAGCAATCTGCAGCGAATTGCCTTTCAATTGGGCAGCCCGATCTGCCGCGTCGCAGCGATTTCGCGCAAGATGATTGTGTTTGGAGCAGGCCTCTTTCCAGGCGATATGCCCGGTCGCGACCAGCGCGGGTCAGATCGCGATCTTCGGCGCCGCCGTCGCGGTATCGCCGGTATTGGGTGTTCCTGCCGGTTCGATCAGGAGGAGGTGGGTCTCCTCCTCGGCGACCGGGCAGTGTTCCACGCCCTTGGGCACGACGAAGAGCTCGCCGGGGCCGAGCACGACATCCCCGTCGCGCAATCTGATGCGCAGCCGCCCCTTGAGAACGAAGAAAAAGTCGTCGCTGTCGGGATGGGCGTGCCAGACGAATTCGCCCTCCACCTTCACGACCATGACGTCATGGCCGTTGAAGCTGGCGACGATCTTCGGCGACCACCGCTCCTCGAAGGTGGCGAGCTTGCTCTCAAGCGAGATAGCGCCTGCCATGGCGACGGCCCTCAGGCCTTGTCCGTCACCAGGAAGCCGTGGGCGAGCGGGTCGCGGTCGTCGATGAAGATCGTGTTGTATCCGGTCATGCGGGCCCAGCCCTCGATCGAGGGGATGATACCCTCGAAAGGTCCGACCTGGGCCGTGGCCTCGACCCGGCCGCGGAACATCGTGCCGATTATGCTCTCATGCACGAAATCGTCGCCGACCTGGAGCTTTCCCTGTGCCGCCCACTGCGCCATGCGCGAGGAGGTGCCGGTGCCGCAGGGCGAGCGGTCGATCGCCTTGTCGCCATAGAACACGGCGTTGCGGGCGTGGGCCTCCGGCCTGGTCGGCGCGCCGGTCCAGAGAATGTGGGAGAGCCCGTTGATCGCCGGGTTTTCGGGATGGATGAACTCGTATTTCGCGTTCAGCGCCGCGCGCAGTCTTGGGCTCCAGCGCTGGATGTCGGAGGGCTGGATGTCGGCGATGTCGGAGAAATTCTGCTGGGGATCGACGATCGCATAGAAATTGCCGCCATAGGCGACGTCCACCGTGATCTCGCCGAGCTCTCCGATCTCGGCGGTCAGGCCCGTGGCGTGGAGATAGGAGGCGATGTTGGTGATGCGGACATTGTCGACATAGTCGCCGTTGCGGGTATAGCGCGCGGTCACCAGGCCGGCCGGGGTGTCGATCTTCAGGACGCCTTCCTCGCGCGGGGTGACGAGGCCGCGCTCCAGCGCCATCGTCACCGTGCCGATGGTGCCGTGGCCGCACATCGGCAGGCAGCCCGAGGTCTCGATGAAGAGGAAGGCGATGTCGGCGTCGTCGCGCGTCGGCGGATAGAGGATCGACCCGGACATGACGTCATGGCCGCGCGGCTCGAACATCAGGCCGGTGCGGATCCAGTCGTACTCGCGGAGAAAGTGGGCCCGCTTCTCGACCATGTTGGCGCCCTTGAGCGGCGGCGCACCGCCTGCGACCATGCGCACCGGGTTGCCGCAGGTGTGGCCGTCGACGCAGAAGAACGTGTGTGTCGTCATGGTTTTGGCTCGGTCGGTTGTCAGATGGATTCAAAAGCGCCGCGGGCTGAACGGCGTCAGATCGATCGCCGGAGCGCGGCCGGCGACCAGAGCTGCGACCAGATCGGCCGTCACGGTCGATTGCGTCATGCCGTAATGGCCGTGGCCGAAGGCGTAGACGACATGCGGGTTTCGACTGGCTGCGCCGATGACCGGAAGCGAGTCGGGCATGGAGGGGCGGAAACCCATCCAGAGCGTGCCGCTGTCGAAGGCCGGCAGGCCTTCCACGAACCGGCTCGCCTTGTCGTAGAGGATTTTCGTGCGGGCATGGTTGGGGGCTGCCTCCAGCCCCCCGAATTCGACGGCGCCGCCGATGCGCAGTCCGCTTTCCAGCGGCGTCACGACGAAGCCATGGCCCTCGAAGCCGACTGGGCGCGTGGTCAGCCCGGTCACGCCCGGGAAGCTGACATTGTAGCCGCGTTCGGTGTCGAGCGGCACCGCGTCGCCGAGGCCCGAGGCGAGCGGCTTGGACCAGGCGCCGGCTGCGACCACCGCGCGATCGACGACGCGCTGAAAGCCGTCGCTGCCGATCAGGGCAGGGCGCTCTCCTGCTGAGATGCTGGTGATCGCGGCCTTCTCGAAGGTTGCGCCGCGGGCCAGCGCCGTCTCGAACATCGCCAGCGTCAACTGGAGGGGATCGCTGATATGGGCGGTGTCGGGGTGGAAGGCGGCGCCGACGAATTTGTCCTTCAGCGCGGGCTCGAACTGGCGCAGTTCGGCCGGGCCGACCATCTCGACCCTGATGCCGAATTCGGCCTGCCGCCTGGCGATCGCGTGTGCCTCCGCAAAGGCTCCGGCATCGGTGAAGGCATAGAGCCCGCCCTTGCGGTGGATATGGCTCTCGAGCCCGGCGCTCTTGGCCCTCGCGAGCCAGGCCGGCAAGGCGCGCTGCTGGAGCGCGCCGATGCCCTGGATCGAGCGCTCATAGGCCTCGGGCCGCGCCGCCAGCACGAAGCGCAGCAGCCAGGGCAGGAGCTTCGGAAAATAGGCCGGGCGAATCGCCAATGGGCCGAGGGGATCGAGCAGAAACTTCGGTACCTGCCGCAGGATTTTCGGGCTCGCGATCGGCAGGATGTCGGTGTGCGCGATCCAGCCGGCATTGCCGCGCGAGGGGCCGAAACCAGGCCCTTCCTTATCGAGGATCAGGACCTCATGGCCCTCGTCGAGCAACGCATGCGCGATGGCGCAGCCGACGATGCCCGCTCCGACGACGGCGACCTTCATGACGACACTTTCTCGAGGGCCAGTTCCTTGAGCGCGCCTGGCTGCTTGACCTCGATCTCGACGAAGGCGATCGGGTGATCGGAGCCGTTCATGACGTCGTGCTCGATGCCGGCGGGGCGCATATAAGCCTGCCCTTGCGCCAGCGGCACGTCGCTCGTCTTCGTGCCGTCATGGATGCGCAGCGTGCCGGCGACCAGCATCACGACGAAATAGGGCCAGCCATGGCTGTGCCAACCGGTCACGGCGCCGGGTTCAAAATCCCAGCGGGTGATGCGGATCGTATCATCGTCCTGCTGGACGGTCGGGATGGCGGGAACCGAACAGGTGAAGGCCATCGCAGGCTCCGGTCAGACGAGGACGCGTGCTGAGCGCCGCACAGCCGCTGGCGCAGTCACGGTGTTCTGCATCAGCGTTGCCGCCGCGTCGAGGCTTGCGTGAGCGAAGAGCCCATCCGGCACGCTCATGGCGGATTGCTCCTTGCGCATCGGCCCGTTTCGCTTGCAGATTGCAGAAATGGCGTCCCATCGCGACACTCAGGATTGATATATCAATGCCTTTCGATGCGTCAATCCAGGTTCGCCGGCGGGGAGGGGGCACATGAACTTGCGGCCGGCCACCGATTCCGGTCCCTATGACGAAAGTGCCCTGCCGTCGCAGCCGCAGGGCGCTCCCAGCCTGACCGAGATCGCCTATCGCAGGCTCGAAGAGGCGATCGTGACGCTGTCGCTGCGGCCCGGCGCCGTGCTGACAGAGGCGCAGATGATCGAGATGGTCGGCGTCGGGCGGACGCCGGTGCGCGAGGCGCTGATCCGCTTGGCGCAGCAGGGGATGGTGGAGGTCCTGCCGCGCAAGGGCGTTGTCGTGGCTGGAATCAACGCCATCGACATCATGTCTGCGCTCGACGCGCGCGAGGTTCTTGAGCGTCTGATCGCTTCGGACGCCGCCAGAAGAGCCAGTCCGCGCGAGCGGATCGCCATTGTCGACAAGGCCCGAGCGATGCGTGCCGCCGCCGTGGATGGCGATGCCAACGCCTATATGCGGCTCGACAAGGAACTCGATGCCACTGTGGCGGCCGCCGCGCGCAGTCCCTATGCGACACGGGCGGTCGAGCCGCTGCAGGCTCTGATCCGGCGCGCCTGGTATCATTTCGAGCGGCAGGACGACCTTCTGCCTGCCGCGGGCCACCATGTCGCGTTCGCGCAGGCGCTGGCGACGGCCGATCCTGCGGCGGCGATGGCGGCGAGCGATGCTTTGATGCTTCATTTGCGCAACGGCCTGCTGGCGACGCTGGATCGCGAGTGAGACGGGCATCGCCGCTGGCGTCTCGATTGATATATGTCGGCGCTTCTTCGGTTGTAGAACGCATCTTAGCCATCTTGGACGGGATATTGGCCGGGCGCGCTGGCGATTCTGGCCTTTCGGGGCGAAAACCTCTAGATGAGCGCCAACCCCGCCCTTGCTGGCCAGCCGGACCGCGATGACAAAACCCCTTCGACCCGTGCAGTCGGCTGCCCCAGAGGCACCGCTCTTTCGCGAGGCGATGGCGCATGTCGCCAGCGCCGTGCACGTCGTGACCACGCTCGGCCCGCAGGGGCGTGTCGGCCTGACTGCGACGGCCGTCGCTTCGGTTTCGGATGCCCCGCCGACGGTCCTGGTCTGCATCGCGCGTCCCAGCCGCACGCTGGCCGTGATCGAGGCGAGCGGCGTCTTCTGTGTCAACACGCTGCCGGGCGACGGCGCGGACCTGGCCGAGATCTTCGCCAGCCGCCGGGGTATCGAGGGGGAGGCGCGCTTCACCGGGCGTGATTGGGGAACGCTCGCGACGGGCGCGCCCGTGCTGCGGGAGGCAATCGCCGCTTTCGACTGCCGGCTGACGGCGGTCCACGATGTCGCCAGCCACCGTATCCTGATCGGCGAGGTCGTCGGGCTTGCCGGCGCGGGGACTGCCGCTGCCGGTCCGGAGCCAGTGGAAACGAGCAGCCTGATCTATCGGAAGCGGCGGTTCCAGTCGGTCTAGCCGGCGTGGCTCAGCCCTTCGCCGCTTCCGCCTCCATCTCCGCGAAGACGCTGGCGGCCTCCTTGAAGGCGTGGTTGGCAGCCGGGACGCCGGCATAGATCGCCGTCTGCAGCAGCACCTCCTTGATCTCGTCGCGAGTCAGGCCGTTGTTGATCGCGCCCCGGACATGAATGCGGAACTCGCCCCAGGCGCCGAGCGAGGCCGCGATCGCCAGCACGATGATCGAGCGCTCGCGGCCCACCAGTCCCGGCCGGTTCCAGACGTCGTTCCAGGCGGTGCGGGTGATGAACTCTTGCCACTCGGCATTGAAGTCGGTGAGGCCGGCGCTCGCCTTGTCGACATAGGCCGGGCCGAGCACGGCGCGGCGGGTCTTCATGCCCTCGTCGTAGCGGGTCTTGTCGTCCATGGCGGTCTCCTCAGGCGGTCAAAAACGCGAGAACGGCCCTGGTGAAGGCTTCCGGCTGTTCGAGATTGGAGAGATGGGCTGCATCAAGCTCGACCGTGCGCGAACCGGGAATGGCCTCAGCTATCAGATGCCCGGCGGCCGGCGGCGTTGCTGGATCGACCTTGCCAATGATCACCAGCACCGGATTGGCGATGCCGCGGATGGCCTCGCGCTGGTCCATATCGCGGATCGCGGCGCAGCAGGTGGCGTAGCCGATCGCCGGCGTCGTGGTCAGCATCTGGCTGACCTTCGCAACTGTGGCCGCGTCGGTTTGACGGAAGGCGGGGCTGAACCAGCGTTCCAGCGTGCCCGGGACGATCGCCTCCATGCCCTGGCTGCGTACGGTCTTGATCCGGCCGTCCCAGAGTTCGGGCGGGCCCATATGGGCGGCCGTGTTGGCGAACACGAGGCGGCCCACCCGGTCACGCGCATGGGTCGCGAGCCATTGCCCCACCATGCCGCCCTTCGAGACGCCGCACCAATGCGCCGTCTCGATGCCGAAATGATCGAGGATGGCCAGGGCGTCCCGGCCGAGCTGGTCGATTCCGAAGGTCCTGTCGGTCGCAACCGAGAGCCCGTGCCCCCGCGAATCATAGCGCAGGACGCGGAAATG
Source organism: Allobosea vaviloviae (assembly GCF_001298265.1). Classification (GTDB taxonomy): domain Bacteria; phylum Pseudomonadota; class Alphaproteobacteria; order Rhizobiales; family Beijerinckiaceae; genus Allobosea; species Allobosea vaviloviae_B. The sequence goes on from NZ_LGSZ01000078.1 coordinate 19,210, forward strand.
CTTCGACCAGTCCGCGATCTGCGGCTCCCACATCCCGAGATCGGTGCCGAGCGAGTTCGACAACATCAGCACGGGGGCGTCAGCGGGCCCGTCGAAACGGATGTTGAAGGGCTCCCCGGCAATGATTTCGATCGGCATCGGCGTCTTCTCCGTCATTTCGTTCGTCGCGCTGTCAGCGCTGTAATCTCAGTGCGCTGTGATCAGGCCTTCGGGCGACAGCAGAAGCCGACGGCCCGACAGCGCCGCCTGTTCCGCTGCGGGCAGACGGAAAGCAGGCGGCGTCGGCCAACCCATCTCGCGGGCAACCACCAGCCCTAGCAGCAGGATCGCGTCCGGCGCGTCCATCAGCAGTGCTGCGGGCGCCTTGCCGGCATGCACCAGTTCGAGCAGCACCGCAGATGCCGAGGATGAGCCGATCGTTCCCGGCAGCGCCAGCACGGTGCCGGTAATGTCCTCACCGAGCTGCGGATGGCGCGCATCGATGATGGTGCCAGAGCGGGGATCGACCCCGCCCCAGAAGCTGATCGGTGCCGTCAGTGCCAGGCAGAGGCCCGAGGCCGGCCCACCCGGCATCAGGATCTCGGCGTTCAGGACCGGGCCTTCACTCACGACCATGCCTGGCGCTCCCTGACGAGGCGGCCGGCGACCGCGCTCTCGACGCATTCGCCGAGCGAACCATATGTGACGGCATAGCCGGTGGTGCCCGGCGCATAATGGGCGAACTTGCCGGAGTTGGTCATCAGCACGGCGCCTTCGATCTCGGGCAGGATCGGCGTGACGACGACGCAGGTATCGACGACGAAGATCACCCCGGCCTGCTCCAGCGCGGTGCGACGACCTTGCGCCTCCAGCGGGCGCAGCACATGGCGGCCTGTATTGGCGTAGAGCGGTGCCTTCAGCTTGCGGCCGGCGAGGCGCCGTTCGACCTCGTCGATCTCGGCCGGAGAGAGATGTGGCGAGCCGATGGCGACGGCGTCGATGCGATCGGTTTTTCCGGCGGTGGAGAGGCCCGATAGCGCCTGCTGCACGAAGGCTGGCGTCAGCGTCAGGGTTTCACGAGGCGGCTCGCCTGCGAGCACGGTCGCGGCGTCCGGCGCCTCCGGTGTGACGCCCGCGACATGGAACAGGCCGACGCCGCCGGCCGAGGCCGACGCCGCGCCCAGAGCCTTGAGCCGATCTTCCGTCGTGCAACCTTGCAGACCCTCGATCACGGCGACGGCCGTGCCGGCAGCACGGCCGAGGATCGTGCCCAGCACGGGATAGAACACGTCGGAAGCACGCAGGTCCCGGCTCAGGCCGCTCGCATCGATCAATAGCGTCGCAACGCGATTTTCCGGCCGGTGCAGCCCGTAATCGGGGGCGACGCCCGCGATGGCGCAGGCGATGTCGAGGAAATCGCCATAGCGGTTGGTGCGGGCACCGAGCACCGAATTGCAGAAGACCACGGCGTTGGATTCGCCCCAGGCGACGTCCGTGCCTTGTGCCGGCCTGTGTCCGGCCTGATAGGGCGCACAGGTCCAGGAGGGCTCGCAGCCCATCGTCTCATAGGCGCGCATCATCCGGGCGGCCATGTCGCGCTGATGCGGTGGCAGGCGGATCGCGGCGCAGCCGGCCGGTGACAGCGAGCCGACATTGAGCGTCGCGCGGACACCGACGCGGGCACCGCCCTCGACCAGCTTTTCGGCGAAGAGCGTGCCGGAATCGCCGTGATAGAGGGCCCCGTCGATATGGGCGGAGGCGACGGGGATCAGCCGCGGCGCGCCCATCAATCGCGCGGCCTCGGTGACGATGCGCATCGCCATGGCGGCGCCGGCGCCGGCAGAGCCGGAGGCGATGGCGCGCTGGTCGGCAGTGAGCTCAAGCATCGGTCATGCCGAATCCTTTGGCCGTGCGGTCTCGCGAGGATGCTCGCAGCGCAGGAGCACGCGGTCGATGATCGCGTCCGACGCCCCGCGATACGTCGACGGGTCGAAAAGGTGGTCCAGTGTGCTGTCGTCGAGATGGTCGGTGACTGCTGCGAGGTTCCCCAGCACCTCGCGCAGATGCCGGTCCTCGGTCAGGCAGACGCGGCTCGCCTCCTCCAGAAGGTGATGGGCCTGCGCCTTGCCCAACGCATCGGCGAGGGCGACCGAGACGCGTTCCGACATCACGAGGCCATGGGTCAGGTCGATATTGGCGCGCATGCGCTCGGGGAAGACCTGAAGGCCTTCCATGAGGGTCACGGTTTGCGCGAGCGCGGCCCCGGCGACGCGGAAAAGCTCGGGCAGCGTCGGCCATTCGGCGTGCCAACCGCCGAGCGCGCGTTCGTGCTCGTGGGGCATGGCGGTCAGCATTGTGCCGACGAGGCCCGGGGCCCGTTGCGCGGCGGCGAGGATCAGCGTGCAAAGCACGGGATTGCGCTTGTGGGGCATCGCCGAGGAGCCGCCCTTGCCGGGCGCCTCCGGCTCGGCCAGTTCGCCGATCTCGGTCTGGGCCATGAGCGAGACATCGCGTGCGATCTTGCCGAGATTACCGGTGAGGATGCCGAGTTCCGCCGCCAGCCGGGCGTTGCGATGGCGCTGCGCATGCCAGGGGATGAGGGAGGACGGCGCGCCCAGCGTCACGTCCACGAATTGATTCTGGACCCGCTCTGCGTCGTCGCCCAGCGCGGCCAGCGTGCCGGCGGCTCCGGAAAATTGCACGACCGGCGCCTCGAGAATGTCGTGCAGGATGCGCCGGCTTTCCAGCACAGGATCGAGCCAGAGCGCTGCCTTGACCCCGAAACTGATCGGGATCGCCTGCTGAAGGAAGGTCCTGCCGATCACGGGTGTCGCGCGATGCGCTTCCAGAAGCGGGCGCATGGCTTGAACCAGCCTGCCGAGCCGCAGGTCGATGAGCTTCAGCCCACGGCCGATCATATGGACGTAAGCGCAATCGATCACGTCCTGGCTGGTCGCGCCGTAATGCACCCATTTGGCCGGTTCGGGGGATGCCACGGCCACGCGTGCGGTTAGCGCTTTCACGAGCGGGATCGCGGGATTCCCGGCAAGCGTCGCCGCCCGGCCGAGTTCGGCGATGTCATAGAGGTCGGGGTCGCACTGCCCTGCGACCGCTGCAGCCGTTCCGGCCGGGGCGAGACCCTCGACCTCCAGCGCATGCGCGAGCAGCGCTTCGAAGCCGAGCATTCCGTGCAAGAGCGCCTTGTCGCTCATCGCCGAAGACATTTCGGAATCGGCGAACAGCTCGCCGAACAGGCCGGGCGCATCCGACATCATCGGTAGCGTTGCGTCATATGGCGGCTGGGGCGGGTCGTCACGCTGCGTCCTCTTGTGCCGATCGGCGCTTTCCGCTCATGGATAGGCGCGACGGCCTTGGATAGACCCGAGGCGGGGCCTGCTGCAACAGCAGCGGGGACGTTCCGATAAGCATCGAGGGGAGTAGCGCCATGGCGATGACGATGAATGGCGAGGTAACGCTGCCTGCCAGCCTAGATGCGGTCTGGGCCGCGCTCAACGATCCGGAGGTGCTGAAGGCCTGTATTCCAGGCTGCGAGCAGCTCAACAAGGACGACGAGACGCATTTCTCGGCGGTGGTGAAGGTCAAGCTCGGGCCCGTGAAGGCGAGCTTCAAGGGCAAGGTCGAACTGGTCGACCTCGATCCGCCCAACGGCTACCGCATCCAGGGCGAGGGCGAGGGCGGCATCGCCGGCTTCGCCAAAGGCGGAGCGAAGGTCGCACTGAGCGACGCCGGCGAGGGCCAGACGTTGCTGCGCTACGATGTCGAGGCGCAGGTCGGCGGCAAGCTGATGCAGCTCGGCTCGCGGCTGATCGATTCGGTGTCGAAAAAGCTCGCCGACGAGTTCTTCGCCAATTTCGCCAAGGCGGTCAGCGCAGGCTGAGCCGTCAGGACGCTTCGCGCATCGCCTTCAGCGTGGCGGCCACCGTGGCTTCCGCCGTGCCGACCTGCAGGGCAATGTCGTCGGCCGCCGCATGCGCCCGCTCCATCGCTCTCGCCGTGATGTCGAGGCTGCGGCTGACGGCGTTGGCACGCTCGATCGCGGTGTCGGAACTCTGCGCGACGGCGGCCGCGTCCCGTGCGATCGCGGAGGTGACGTCGCTCTGCTGCGAGACTGCGCCCGAGATCGCCTCCGAATCGAGCTTGATCTCGTCGATCGTGCGGGTGATCGAGCGCACATGGAGGCCGCAGGCCTCCGCGCTCTCGGTCAGTTCCGCGATCTGGCCGGCGATGTCACTGGTGGCGCTTGCGGTCTGAGTGGCGAGCGATTTGACTTCGGCGGCAACGACGGCAAAGCCGCGCCCCGCCTCGCCGGCGCGCGCCGCCTCGATCGTCGCGTTCAAGGCGAGGAGATTGGTCTGCGCCGCGATGTCGGCGATCATGCCGACGACGGCGCCGATGCTCGCCGTCGCGTTCTGGAGGCGCGTCACCACCTGGTTCATCTGCTCGGCGTCGGACACCGCCCGATGGGCGACGAACAGGCTGGTTTCGGCCCGCTGCCCGATCTCCGCGACGTTGGCTGACATTTGCTCGGTCGCTGCTGCCGTCTGCATGGATCTCTCGCGGACCAGTATCGAGGCGTCCGCGACCTCGCCCAAGGCGCTCTTGATGAAGTCCGTCGCGCGGGCCGTTTCCTCCGCCGTCGAGACGAATTGCGCGGCTGCCGCTGCGATGCTGCGCTCCAGTTCGCCCATCTGGTGCCCGAGCGTTTGTGTGGCGTCGTTGAGAACGCGAGCACGACGGCCGGCCTGATGGTCCAGGATCTGTTCGGAAATGCTCACCGCCGTGTTGACGTCGAAGACGAGGATGCGCTCGACGAGGAAAAGCTCCGCCGCCAAGCGACGCGGTTGGAAAAGCTGGCGTTGCGGGCGCATCCGAGCCAGCCGCTGGATCAGTGCAACGGCGAGCGACACGCGCGGCTTGGGGCCCACTCCGGCGCGCAGTTCGATGCGGCACAGCGCTTCGGCGGAGGCGATGTACTCGGCGTCGAAAGCGCCGGCGAAGACGAGCCGGGCATGGCGCTTCTCAAGGGCGCGCAACTCGCCGCTCACATCTGCGAGCGTCGCCGCCAGGGCCGGATTGATGACCAGGGCGCGGTCGTAGTCGTCATCGACGAGGCCGTCGATCAGAGCGTCCGCGAGCTCGCCATAGTGCGCGAGCGTCGCACGCTGCTCCGCTCCCCAGCCGATGGCGCGCAAGCGGCTCTGAATCTGATCGGCCGTCGAAAGCGGAGGGCAATCTGACACGGGAAACGTCCTGTTTTCTATACGACGGTACCTGCGATCCTCTTAAAAATGCGACAATAAGCCAGGATTCTCGCACGTGGAAGTTGTGGTTTCCCGTTGTGATAGCGACATTTAGGAAATGGGCGATTTTCTTGCGGAATCCGGGCCCTTCGCAGGACACAGCCCGCTTGACCGCGCGATTTCGCGGGTCCACATTCGATTTATAGCCGTTCCAAGGAGCAGCGCTGCCCCTCTTGCGGGGCGCCACTCGCGGCACGGCGACCGGGATTTCACCAGCCGGGCGGTAGACCCGGACCAAGGAGGAAGACAATGGCCACCCTCTCCATGACGGTGAACGGCAAAACCGTCACCGCATCGATCGATCCGCGCACGCTGCTGGTGCAATTCCTGCGCGAGAATCTGCGCCTGACCGGTACCCATGTCGGTTGCGACACCAGCCAGTGCGGCGCCTGCGTCGTGCATGTCGATGGCAAGGCGGTGAAAGCCTGCACGATCCTGGCGGTCTCGCTCGAAGGCGCGTCGGTGACGACGATCGAGGGTCTGGCGACGGACGGGGCGTTGCATCCGATGCAGGAGGCCTTTCGCGAGCACCACGGGCTGCAATGCGGCTTCTGTACGCCAGGCATGATCATGTCCGCCGTCGACATGGTGAACCGGCGCGGGAATCATCTCGACGAGAAGACGATCCGCGAGGATCTCGACGGCAATATCTGCCGCTGCACCGGCTACCACAACATCGTGAAGGCCGTTGCTGCAGGCGCCGAGGCGATGGCGGGGCAGGGAATGGATCGGAAGGAGCCGCCGCGCCAGGCTGCCGAGTGAAACGCCGCAGTCCGCGCATCCGCGCGAATCGTCTGTTGGAATCGTGACGTGCCCACCAGAGGCGCGCTGAGGAGGGGAAACATCATGTCCGCGACCGGAATAGGCGCCTCAGTCAGGCGCAAGGAAGACCACCGATTCATCACCGGCCAAGGCCGCTATACCGACGACATCAACCGGCCCGGCCAGGCCCATGCCTATTTCCTGCGATCGCCCCACGCCCATGCCGAGATTCGGTCGATCGATGTCGCTGCTGCAGCCGGCATGCCGGGTGTGCTCGGCATCTATACGGGCGATGATCTCGCCGCCGACAAGGTCGGTGGGCTGATTTGCGGCTGGATGATCCACAACAAGGACGGCTCGCCAATGCGGGCCGGCGCGCACCCGGCACTGGCGCAAGGCAAGGTCCGCTATGTCGGCGACCATGTCTGCGTGATCGTGGCCGAGACGCTGGCGCAGGCGCGCGACGCATCCGAGGCGATCGTCGTCGATTACGCCGTGCTGCCGGCTGTGGTCGATACGGGCAGTGCGGCCGGCGCGAAGTCGGTCGTCCATGCCGAGGCGCCCGACAACACCGTGTTCAACTGGCATCTCGGCAACAAGGCGGAGACTGAAGCGGCCTTCAAGGCGGCCAAGCACGTCACCAAACTCGACATCGTGAACAACCGCCTGGTGCCCAACCCGATGGAGCCGCGTGCTGCCGTCGGCGACTATGACGACGGGGAAGGCATCTTCACGCTCTACACGACCAGCCAGAACCCGCATGTCGCGCGGCTCGTGCTCTCGGCCTTCATCGGCATCGCGCCGGAGAACAAGCTACGGGTTGTGGCGCCCGATGTCGGCGGCGGCTTCGGCTCGAAGATCTTCATCTATGCCGAGGAGACCGTCTGCGTCTGGGCGGCGAAGAAGGTCGGCCGGCCGGTGAAGTGGAATTCCGACCGCACCGAGGCCTTCCTGTCGGACGCGCATGGCCGCGACCACGTCACCCACGCCGAACTTGCAACCGATGCCGACGGCAAGATCACGGCGCTGCGGGTTCACACCACCGCCAATCTCGGCGCCTATCTCTCGACCTTCTCCTCCTCGGTGCCGACCTATCTCTACGCGCCGCTTTTGTCTGGCTCCTACGACATCCCGGCGATCTATGCCGAGGTCGATGCCGTCTACACCAACACGGCACCCGTCGATGCCTATCGCGGGGCAGGGCGACCTGAGGCGACCTTCGTGGTCGAGCGTCTGATCGAGGTCGCCTCGCGCGAACTCGGCAAGGATCCGGCGAAATTCCGGATGCAGAACTACGTCAAGAAGTTCCCGCACCAGACGCCGGTGATCATGATGTACGACGCCGGCAACTACGGCGCCTCGCTGAAGAAGGCGCTGGAGATCATCGACTACAAGGGCATCGGCAAGCGCAAACGGGATTCCGCCCGCAACGGCAAGCTGCGGGGCATCGGCTTCTCCTCCTATATCGAGGCCTGCGGCATCGCCCCCTCGGCGGCGGTCGGTTCGCTCGGCGCCGGCGTCGGCCTGTGGGAATCGGCCGAGGTGCGGGTCAATCCGGTCGGTACGGTCGAGGTCCTGACCGGTTCGCACAGCCACGGCCAGGGCCATGAGACGACCTTCGCCCAGCTCGTTTCCGACAAGCTCGGCATCCCCATCGAGAACGTCTCGATCATCCATGGCGACACCGACAAGGTGCAGATGGGCATGGGCACCTATGGCTCGCGCTCGGGTGCGGTCGGCATGTCGGCCATCTTCAAGGCGGTCGACAAGGTCATCGCCAAGGGCAAGAAGGTCGCCGCCTATGTGCTGGAGGCCGATGAGGCCGATATCGACTTCGCCGACGGGCATTTCAGCGTCAAAGGCACGGATCGGAAGCTCGATTTCGGCTCCTGTGCGCTGCAGGCCTATATCGCGCACAAGTTCAACGGTCAGGACCTGGAGCCCGGGCTGAAGGAGGGTGCGTTCTACGACCCGACCAACTTCACCTTCCCGGCCGGCGTCCATATCTGCGAGGTCGAGATCGATCCGCAGACAGGCGTGACCAAGATCGAGCGCTGGGCGGCGGTGGACGATTTCGGCAATGTGATCAACCCGATGATCGTCGAGGGCCAGGTCCATGGCGGCATCGCACAGGGCGTGGGCCAGGCGCTGCTGGAAGGGGCGAAGTACAACAGCGACGGCCAGCTCGTGACCGCGAGCTTCATGGATTACTGCATGCCGCGCGCCGACGATCTGCCGTCCTTCGAGGTCGGTATGACCGTCACCGCCTGCCCGTCGAATCCGCTGGGGATCAAGGGCTGCGGAGAGGCGGGCGCGATCGCCGCACCTCCCGCCGTCATCAACGCCATCACTGACGCGCTCGGCCATGAGGACATCGCCATGCCGGCGACGCCGCAAGCCGTCTGGCGCGCGGCGCAGAAGAGCATCACGAGAATGGCTGCCGAGTAATTGAAACGCGTCATGGCCGGGCTTGACCCGGCCATCTCTCTCCGGTGAGGCTCGGAAGCGCTTTCCTGGATGAGATGCTCGGGTCGAGCCCGAGCATGACGGTTGTTGGAAACGAGCGGAGATCCATCATGTACGCCTTCACCTATCACCGCCCGGCCTCCTCGCGTCAGGCCGCCGGCCTCCTCGCCAAGAAGGAGGACGCCAAGATCCTCGCCGGCGGGCACACCCTGCTGCCGACGATGAAGCAGCGTCTGGCCTCGCCGACCGCGCTCATCGATCTCGGCGCCTGCGGCGACCTCAAGGGCATCGTTCGCAAGGGGCGCACCATCGTTATCGGCGCGATGTCGACCCATGCCGAGGTCGCGGAATCGGCGATCGTGCAGGAGGCCATTCCGGGCCTGGCCTATCTCGCCTCGCATATCGGTGATCCGCATGTGCGCCACCGCGGCACGATCGGCGGCTCGGTCGCCAACAACGATCCGGCGGCGGATTATCCCGCAGCCTGCCTGGCGCTGGGCGCGACGATCGTCACCAACAAGCGCAAGATCGAGGCCGACGATTTCTTCACGGGCCTCTACGAGACGGCTCTGGAAGAGGGCGAGATCATCACCAAGGTGGTGTTCCCCGTCGTCTCCAAGGCGGGCTACGCCAAGTTCCGCAATCCAGCCTCGCGCTATGCGCTGGTCGGGGTTTTCGTCGCCAAGCGCGGCAGCGACATCCGCGTCGCGGTGACCGGCGCGGGCGAAGGCGGCGTCTTCCGCTGGCCGGACGCGGAGGCCGCGCTCAAGGCCCGCTTCGCGCCGAAGTCGCTCGATGGGTTGAAGCATCCGGCCGAGGGCATCAATGGCGACATGCATGCCGACCCGGAATACCGCGCCCATCTGATCGGCGTGATGACCAGGCAGGCGGTGGCGCAGGCGACGGGCAAGTAGGCTCGGAGATCGGCCTCGCCACGTCATGGCCCTGGCTTGACCCGGGCATCTCGGGCAAGACTAGCTAACGCTCATTCCCACGAGATGCTCGGGTCAAGCCCGAGCATGACGCGAGTTGTCATGCCCTCTGCCCTGCCAATCTCCATCGACGCGACGCTCGCCCTCCTGCAAGGCCGGGGCTACGTCGCCGACCGCTCGCTGGCGACGGTGCTGTTCCTGGCGCTGCGGATGAAGCGGCCGCTGCTGCTAGAGGGCGAGGCCGGCACCGGCAAGACCGAGATCGCCAAGGTTCTCTCGGCCGCGCTCGGGCGCAAGCTGATCCGGCTGCAATGCTATGAAGGGCTGGATCTGGCGTCGGCCGTCTATGAGTGGAACTATGCCGGCCAGATGATGGCGATCCGTCTGGCCGAGGCCGGCGGCGCGAGCGGCGACCGCGAGCGGCTCGAAGGCGACATCTTCTCGGAGAAGTACCTGATCAAGCGGCCGCTGCTGCAGGCGCTGGAGCCGCAGGAGGGCGGGGCACCGATCCTGCTGATCGACGAACTCGACCGCACCGACGAGGCCTTCGAGGCCTTCCTTCTTGAGGTGCTGGCGGATTCGCAGGTGACGATCCCCGAGCTCGGCACGATCAGGGCCGCCGAGCCTCCGATCGTGATCCTGACCTCGAACCGCACCCGCGAGATCCACGACGCGCTGAAGCGGCGCTGCCTCTATCACTGGGTCGGCTATCCCGACGCGGCTCGCGAGCTCGCTATCCTGAAGGCGCGGGCGCCGCATGCTCCGGCAAAGCTCGCGAAACAGGTCGTGAGTTTCGTGCAGGCGATCCGCAAGGAGGAGCTGTTCAAGGCGCCGGGCGTGGCCGAGACGCTGGATTGGGCGACCGCGCTGGTCGAACTCGACGCGGTGGCGCTCGATCCGGCCCTGGTGTCGGATACGCTCGGCGCGCTGCTGAAATACCAGGACGACATCCAGGCGATGCAGGGCTCCAAGGTGAAGGAACTGCTGGATCAGGCGAAGGCCGAGTCAGGTCGGTAGTCCCGTGTCAGCCGGCCTTCTTCGCGCGCTTGCGCGCTGGGTCGAGATAGGGATTGCGAACCGCGTTGGCCCAGAATTTTTCGTCGAGCGGCGGAATGTCAGAATAGTCGATCTCGCTGTCGGGCTTTTTCAGAAGCGCCTCGATCTCGGCCTGCTGCTCGGGGGTGAGAGCGGGCGGATTGGAGAGATCGACTTCATAAGTGACCATCTTGCTCATAACGTCTCATCTCCTTTCTGTCGGCGGGGCGGGCTGAAATGATGCGGACGACTTCAATCGGGCCGTCATATCGATCGGTATGGATGACAACCAACAAGAGGCTGGTGCCGATCATGCCGATCGTGTTCCAACGATGCTCGCCGCCTTCGACCCCGCCATACTCTGTCAGCGCGAGGGGGTCTGCGAAGACGCGCGCCGCGGTCTCGAAACCTATGCCATGCTTACGAAGGTTGCTGGCCGCCTTTGCCGGGTCCCATTCGAAGCGCACGCAACACCATCTCGTGTCCGAAGCTTAACATCGATGGCAATCAACCGCCAAACTCAGTGGGAGGCAAGACCATGTACAACGATCTCAGGGCCATCGAGGCCGTCACTTGGACCTACCTCAACGGCCTCTATGAGGGCGACGTCGCCAAGCTCGAGCACGCCTTCCACCCGACCTCGGCGCTGACCACCGCGCAGGAGGACGGCACGATCAAGATCGTGCCGCGTGACGAATGGCTCAAGGCAGTGCGTGAGCGGCCCTCGCCGAAGGCCGCCGGCATGGTGCGCGGCGACCATATCCTGACCATCGACATGGTCGGGCCGACGCTGGCGCTGGTGAAGGTGAAGTGCCAGATGCCGCCGCGCTACTTCACGGATCTGCTGTCGTTCCTGAAGGTCGATAGCAAATGGCAGATCGTGCAGAAGGTATTCATGACCGAGACGGCGGCGTGAGCACGCCTCCCTCCGATCGAAGGGCGCAGGGAACCCTTCTCCCGGTTGGGAGAAGGGCAGGGATGAGGGACCGCCGCATTTCGCTGGAGCACCGGCAGGCCCTCATCCGGCGCTCCACGCCACCTTCTCCCATCCGGGAGAAGGGAAGAGGGCGCCGAGGCCAGTCATGACCGGGAAGCTTCCGGAAAACATCGCCTATTTTGCCCGTGCCCTGCGCATTGCGGGCCTGCGCGTCGGTCCCGGCGCCGTGGTCGAGGCGGTCGAGGCGCTGGCCGATGGCGCGCTCGGCGAGCGCGAGGATATGTACTGGGCACTGCACGCGATCTTCGTGAAGCGGCACGAGGACAGCGTCGTCTACGATCAGGCCTTCCGGCTGTTCTGGCGCCGGCGCAACCTGATCGAGAAGATCATGGCGCAGATGTCGCCGGTCTCGCCCGGGGCCGACAGCGCCCCGCAGAAGGAGGAGGCCGGCGCGCTGCGCGTGGCAGAGGCCTTTGCGCCGCCAAGGCGCGAGGAGGATGCGCCGGTCGAGCTGACGGAACTGACCGCGCAACTGACCGTGTCGGATCGCGAGATGCTGAAGTCGCGCGATTTCGCCCAGATGAGCGCAGCCGAGATCGCGCGCGCCAAGCGGCTCGTCGCGAGCCTCAGCCTGCCTGACGATCTCGTCGCGACGCGGCGTTTCCGGCCGGCCCATCGCGGAGCCCGGATCGATCCGCGGCGGACCTTTCGCCAATCGCTGCGGGGAGGGGGAGGCGCGATCGACCTCGCCTTCCGCGAGCGGGCGCAGATTCATCCGCCGATCGTGGCGCTCGTCGATATCTCCGGCTCGATGGCGGAGTATTCGCGGATCTTCCTGCATTTCCTGCATGCCGTCACCGAGAAGCGGCGGCGGGTGCATTCCTTCGTCTTCGGCACGCGGCTGACCAACATCACCCGCTCCTTGCGGGCACGCGATCCCGACGAGGCGCTGGCGCTGGCAGGCAAGGCCGCGCCCGATTGGGAGGGCGGCACGCGCATCTCCACGGCGCTGCATACGTTCAACCGGGTCTGGTCGCGGCGCGTGCTCGGTGGCGGCGCCATCGTGCTGCTTTTTACCGACGGGCTGGAGCGCCATCTCGACGGCGAACTCGCCTTCGAGATGGACCGTCTGCACCGCTCCTGCCGGCAACTGATCTGGCTGAACCCGCTCCTGCGCTTCGAGCAGTTCGAGGCGCGCGCCAGCGGCATCCGCACGATGCTACCGCATGTCGATTCGTTCCGGCCGATCCACAACCTTGCGGCGATGGCCGATCTCTGCGCGGCGCTGGCACCCAGCGACAACCGGGCGAGCGATCCGCGGCTGTGGCTGAAGAAAGCGGGCTAGGCTGGCGGCTTCGCGTGCTGGAACCGGCCCTGCTTCAGGAAATGCCGGACCTGCGCGATCGCCTCGCGGTTCTCCATGATCAGCGTGTGCGTGCCGTGAAGGGTGATGTGGTCCGCCATCCCGGCGACGCGGGTGCGTTCGACCGTGACGCGTCCATCATTGGCGCCCGGCAGGAGAAGCCAGCCCAGCGGGTCCAGAGAACGGTCGCCCGCGATGACGCCAAGCGGAAAATCGACCGTGCCGAGGACCTGGCACAGCGCATCGGGCCTTGCCGTGATCAACTCGGCGCCTGCCGGCCCGAAGAAGGCGCGATAGAGCCGGTTGTTGGCAAGCAGGTCGGCGATCTCGCTGCCTTCGTTGGGCGGCGCCAGCATCACGACATGGCCGAGGCGCTCCGGGCGATGGCGGGCGATATAGGCGCGGGCGACGAGGCCGCCCATCGAGTGAGTGACGAAATGCAGCCGGCCGTCCAACGTCGCCTGGAAGCGCGCGATCGGTTCCCGCATGAAGGCGACGATGTCTTCGATGCAGTTCTTGCGGGCAGGATAGTCGAGATTGAGAGTATGGTAGCCGTCGGCGGCCAGTGTGCGCTCGAGCGTCGCGAGCGAGGTCGCGTGCCGTGCGATGCCGTGCAGAAGAACGATGCCGTCCTGGTTTTTCGTCATATCGTGTCTTGCCCCCGGCGAGCGATAGCGAGATCGTCCTTGCCGGTCGAGACGCCAGCGTCGGCTTTCGACCTGCGCATGCTCGAAACCTGCGGCGGCCATGCTTAACTAGGCGCATCGCGGCGGGTGTCCGCAGCTTATGATGCGGCATGGGCGAAATCGGGCGTCAGCGCACCGGCTAACGAGGATCGAAGGTCATGATCTCCACTGACACCGATATCCTCTCCATCGCTGAAGCCTGGGCGAAGTCCGGACGTTCGGTCGCGCTCGCCACGGTGATCGAGACCTGGGGCTCGGCGCCGCGCCCGGTCGGCTCGCATCTCGTCATCGACGGGGATGGCAATTTCCAGGGCTCGGTGTCCGGCGGTTGCGTCGAGGGCGCGGTCGTCGAGGAGGCCGTCGATGTGATTGCCGACGGCGCGGCGCGCACGCTCGAATTCGGTGTCGCCGACGAGACGGCCTGGAAGGTCGGGCTGTCCTGTGGGGGGCGGATCCGGGTTTATGTCGAAAAGGTGAACTGATGGCCTCCTGGGAAACGCTGCTGGCCTTCGCGACGCTGACCCTCGTCGTCGCCTATTTTCCTGGGCCGGCCCTGCTCTACACCGCCGCACAGACGATCGCGCATGGCCGCAAGGCCGGCTTCATGGCGATGCTTGGCATCCATCTCGGCTGCTACCTGCATGTCTTCGCGGCCGCCTTCGGACTTTCGGCCGTCTTCACGCATGTGCCGGAGCTCTACGTCGCCGTGAAGCTCGCGGGCGCGGCCTATCTGATCTGGCTCGGCATCGGCATGATCCGCGCGAAGCTCGCGGCAGGCGAGGTGAACGTCGCTCCCGCGAAGACCGTCCGGCGCGCGCTGATCGATTCCTTCCTCGTCGAGGTGTTGAACCCCAAGGTGGCGCTGTTCTTCATCGCGCTCCTGCCGCAGTTCGTCGATCCGGCCGGATCTCTACCGGTCTGGGCGCAGTTCCTGATCCTGGGCACGATCGTCAACATCGCCTTCTCCTCGGCGGATCTGTTGACGGTTCTCGGCGCCTCGTTCGTGGTCAGGACGATGAAGCGGACGCAAGGCGGCTTCGCCGTCGGGCGCTGGCTCGGTGGCTCGCTGATGATCGGGCTTGGCGTCAAGCTCGCGACCGACAAGGGTTGAGGCGATGGATCTCTCCATTCTGGCTGCGCTCAACGCCGAGCGCGCGGCGCGGCGCGCGACCGTGCTCGTGACGGATGTCGCCGAGGGCACACAGCGGCTGGTCAAGGCCGCCGAGATCGCCTCCGATCCGCTGGCCGAGCTGCTCGACAAGCAGTTGCGCATGGCCAAGAGCGCGATGGTCGAGGTCGATGGGAAGCCCATCTTCCTGACCGTTCAGGCGCCGCATCCGCGCGTCGTCGTCACCGGGGCGGTGCATATCTCGCAGGCGATGGCGCCGATGACGAAGTTGCTCGATCTCGACATGATCGTGATCGATCCGCGCACCGCCTTCGCCACGCCGGAGCGCTTTCCCGATGTGACGCTGCTGACGCAATGGCCCGACGAGGCGATCGCGACGCTGGGCCTCGACGCCTACACCGCCTTCGTCGCGCTGACGCATGACCCCAAGATCGACGATCCCGGCCTCGAAGCCGCGCTGCGCTCGGAGTGCTTCTATGTCGGGGCGCTGGGCAGCCGGAAGACGCATGGCCGTCGCGTCGAGCGCCTGGCCGCGGCCGGCTTCGACGCCACTGCCGCGGCACGAATCCATGCGCCGATCGGGCTCGATATCGGCGCGGTCTCGCCGGCCGAGATCGCGCTTGCGATCCTGGGCGAGATCGTTTCGACGCTGCGCGGTCCGCGCCGCACCTCTGCCTGAGGCTGCGGCTGTGAAATTCGGACCCGTTCCCTTGGCTGAGGCTGCCGGCTCGATCGCCGCGCATACAATCCGGGCCGGCGAGACCATCGTCAAGAAGGGCGCGGCGATCACTGCGGCGGCTGCCTCCGCGCTGGCGGGCGCCGGCGTCACCGAGGTCGTCGCGGTGCGCTTCGAGCCCGGCGACATCGACGAGAATGCGGCCGCGACGCGGCTGGCCGAAGCGCTGGCCGGGCGCGGCGTGGTGACGGAGGCGGCCTTCACCGGCCGGGTCAATCTTTTCGCACAGGCCGCAGGGGTGCTCACCATCGACGCGGCTGCGATCGACGCGCTCAACCGCGTCGACGAGGCGATCACGGTGGCGACCTTGCCGCCGATGAAGGCGGTGGTCGCCGGCGAGATGATCGGCACCGTCAAGATCATCCCCTATGGCCTGCCGGCCGTGCTGGTGGAGCAGGCGCTGTCGGGGCTGGGTGGGTTGCAGCCGGTTTCGGTGTCACCCTATCGGCCGCTTCGCGTCGCGGTGATCTCGACGCTGCTGCCGGGTCTCAAACCCTCCGTCGTGGACAAGACGTTGCGGGTGATGGCGGAGCGGCTCGCGCCTGCCGCCGCGACACTTTCTACCGATCGCCGGGTGCCGCATGAGGCGGCGCCGCTCGCGCGGGCGATCGCAACAGAGGCAGCCGGGCCGGCCGACATCATCGTCGTCTTCGGCGCCTCGGCGATCACCGACCGGCGCGACGTGATCCCGCAGGCGCTGCTGGAGGCGGGCGGGCGGATCGAGCATCTGGGCATGCCAGTCGATCCCGGCAATCTGCTCCTCATCGGCGATCTCGCCGGAAAGCCGGTGATCGGCGCGCCGGGCTGCGCGCGCTCGCCCAAGGAAAACGGCTTCGACTGGGTTCTGCAGCGCTGCCTTGCCGGCATTCCGGTGAGGCGTTCGGATATCCAGGCGATGGGTGTCGGCGGGCTCCTGATGGAGATCGTCTCGCGGCCGCAGCCGCGCGCACCAGCGTTGCTCGATGTCGCGCCTGTCGCCGGCATCGTGCTGGCGGCGGGCCGCTCGACCCGCATGGGACAGGCCAACAAGCTGCTCCAGAGCGTGCGTGGCAAGCCGATGCTGCGTCATGCGGTGGAGGCGCAGCTCGCCTCGCGGGCGCGGCCGGTGATCGTTGTGACGGGACATCAGCATGAGGAGGTCTCGGCTGCGCTGACCGGGCTCGATGTCAGTCTGGTCCACAACCCCGATTTCGCCAGCGGTCTCGCCAGTTCGGTCAAGGCCGGGCTTGCCGCGCTGCCGGATACCGCTCCCGGTGTCGTGGTCTCGCTCGGCGACATGCCCAATGTCACGGCCGGCGTGATCGACCGCCTCGCGCAGGTTTTTGCCGACAGCGGCGAGGCTCTCGCGGTGGTGCCGACGCTGCTCGGCCAGCGCGGCAACCCAGTGCTGCTGGCGCGCGCGCTGTTTGCGGCGGTCGGGACACTGGACGGAGACCAGGGCGCGCGGCGTCTGCTCGATGCGGCCGGGGACGCGATCGTCGAGGGGCCGCTGGACGATCCGGCGATCGCGCTCGATGTCGATACGCCCGAGGCGCTGGCAGGGCTGCAAGGGTCAAGGGAGTAGAGGACGGGCGGTGCGCGCTTCGCTCCTGCAGCGCTGCGAGCAGAACTTCACCTCGTCCCAGACACGCTCCCACTTCTTGCGCCAGGTGAAGGGCCTGCCGCAGACCCGGCAGGTTTTCTCAGGCAGGTCCGATTTCCTGACGTGCTTCGCCATCGAAGTTGCGCCTCGTTGTGGTCCGTCTTGGTATGCGTTGACGTATACGCTGGGCGGAAGCATTCGGAGCAGCCTCATGAGCGACACCATCCTGATCTATGGCGGCAGCGGCGGGATCGGCTCGGCCATCGCGCGTTGCGTGAAGGCGAGGGGGCTCGGTGTTCATCTCGTCGGGCGCGACCTCACCAAGCTGGAGGCGGTCGCCGCCGAGATCGGTGCCGGCTTCACGGTCGGCGATGTCACCGAGGCGGATGTCTTCACCGAGGCGACGCAGGCTGCGTCGCAGGGCGGTGCCCTCAAGGGTCTCGTCTATGCCGTCGGAACGATCAACCTGAAGCCTGTCGCGCGCCTGTCGGAGGAGGATTTCCTCAGGGATTTCAGGATCAACGCGCTGGGGGCTGCGAAAGCGATTCAGGTGGCGCTGCCCCATCTCAAGCAGGCTGAAGGGACGGCTGGGATCGTCTTGTTCTCGACGGTCGCGGTGGCGCAAGGTTTTGCGGCGCATGCATCGGTTGCCATGGCCAAGGGCGCGATCGAGGGGCTGACGCTGTCGCTCGCCGCCGAGCTCGCGCCGCGCATCAGAGTGAACTGCATCGCGCCGTCCCTGACCAAAACCCCGCTCGCCGCGTCGCTGACGGGCAATGAGGCGATGGCGAAGGCGATCGCCGATCTGCATCCTTTGCAGCGGCTGGGCGAGCCTCAGGATATCGCGCCGCTCGCGAGCCTGCTCGCGTCGGACGATGCGAGCTGGATCACCGGGCAGATTATCGGCGTCGACGGTGGCCGCTCGACGCTACGAACCAAAGGGTAGCGGCTGAGGGCAAGGCACCGCCTCGGCTGCTCAGCTCTGCCAATGGAGGCCCAGCGTCGCATAAGCGTCTGCGGGCCGGTCACTCGTCTTCTGGATGCCGCCGGACAGCCGCCAGGTGAGGCCAAAGAGCCGCAAGCCCGTCAGGTGCAGGCCGAAGCGGAGCTTGTGGTAGTCGTGTGAGCGATAGGCCTCGAACTCCGGACCGATATGGGCGCCGTCGCTTTGGAAGCTGGCGAGACGAAAGGCTTGTGGAAGCAGCCAGCCTGCCGCGACGCGGCCCCAGAGCCGGCCGTCCAGTGTCGAGGCATAGGCGCTGGCCTGAAGCATCGTGCCCTCGCTGGGCGTCATCCAGAGGTCGCCGTGGAGGCGTGCGCCGTAGCTCCCGGTCGTGACCGTCCCTCGCGGCTCCTCGCGCTGCTCGCCCTCGTAGTCGGAGCCAGCGTAGAGCGACAGGAATGTGTCCCCGATGCGCCATTCATAGCCGATCAGGGCCTGCGCCTCGCTCTTGTAGGCGATGCCCCGGGGGCGCTGGCGCCGTGCCTGCTCCTGCGCCCCGCCGATCTTGAGCATCGTGCGGAAGCCGCTGCTCGACAGTCCGCTCCAGAGCGCCGTCTTCATCCCGGCCGAAACGAAGCCTTTCGTCGGCCCGGCTTCGAGCGAGCCAAACAGCACGCTCGACCAGGGTGAGCGCTCCTCGGCCTGCTCATCATCGGCGATGGCGGGCGTTGCCAACAGTACCGCGACAACGGCAGCCAGCCTCGCGGCTCCAGCGCTCGCACACCCGTACGCCACCCCACGCCTCCCTGCGCCGGATCCAACAAACCCGGAGCTGGCCCAATTGCAGCAGGCCGGCAGGAGGCTTGCAAGCTTTTGTTAACCAAGCAGGCGCAGCCTCGTCCTTGGAACTGGCTAAGCTTTCATCGTGTGCCGACGAGGGGAGAAGGGCAGATGACGTCGACGGATTTCATGAGGCAATTGGCCGGCTACGGCCTGACCACGGCGACGATCCTGTATCGCATGCCGGATCACCAGAGCGTCCTGCAAACCTATATCTGGCAGAACTATGATCTCGCACCGCGCTTCCCGGCGCTGCACGACTTCCTCGCGTTCTGGAAGCGGGAACTCGAAGGGCCGCTGCATTCGGTGACGGTTGCGCATTCGCGTCTGATCCGGCCAGCCGAGATCGTCAACGTCAACGGCGTGCTGACGCTGCACTGAGCCCGGCAGCCCGGCATACGTCCGCGTCCGGGTCGTCGCGAGTGCCCGTGTCTCCGTTTTTGTGTGATGCGTTCCGCGCCAACCCTGCTTGTTGCACGGACACGGCGCGTGCTAGGCCGCTGCTCCTGTCACGGCCCGGCCTGAACCCTTGTCATCACCCCTGCGCACCTCCGGACTCCTGATGGCGCTCGCTGCTCTGCCTGGAGAGCGTATCGCAGTCGGGTCGATCGTCGCTGCGCTCAAGGATCGGGCCTATGCGCTGCTCGTGGTGCTGCTCGGCCTGCCGAATTGCCTGCCGATGCCGCCGCCGATTCCGCTGGTCTGCGGCCTCGTACTGGCCTTCGTCGCGACGCAGATGCTGGCGGGGCGGGTGACCCCGTGGCTGCCCACGACGCTGCTGGCACGCAGCATCGGCAAGCCCGAGCTGACACGGGCCGTCGGACGGGCGATGCCGGCGCTGATTTGGCTGGAACGCTTCTCGCGGCCACGGCTGACCATGCTGGGTGGCGCCTACGCGATTCCGGTCCTGGGACTGCTGATCCTGGTCCTGGCGCTCGGGCTCGTGGTGGCGGCGCCGTTCATCGGGCAGATCCCGCTGGGACTCGCCGTCTGCCTCGTCGGCCTCGGGCTGGTCGAGCGTGACGGTGTGCTGATCATCGTGGGCACGGTCTTCGGCGCCTTTGGCCTGGCGCTCAGCGCCGGCTTCGCCTACGCCATCTTCAGCGGCATCCACGAACTCTTCTTCTGAACCCGGTCGCGCTCACGCGGCGTTTCCGCCGTCAGGCCGCCGCGAGAATCTCGGCGAAGGGCTTCTCCAGCGCCAGAAGGCGGTCGATCTCGTCGGCGGGAACGCCCTTGGAGAACAGGAAGCCCTGCAGCTCATGGCAACCGATCGCCTGCAGGAAGCGATGCTGCTCGGCCGTCTCGACACCCTCCGCGCAGACCCGAAGGCCGAGCGCCCGACCGAGATGGGCGATGGAGTGGACCAGGATCGCGGATTCTCCCGTCGTCTCCATGTACTCGAGGAAGGAGCGGTCGATCTTGATCTTGTCGAAGGCGAAGCGGCGCAGATAGATCAGGCTCGAATAGCCCGTACCAAAATCGTCCAGCGCCAGCCCGACGCCGTGAGCGCGCAGATCCATCATCGCGATTTCGGCGGCATCGGCGTCATCGACGACCACACCCTCGGTCAGTTCGAGTTCGAGCTGCGTCGGGTTGAAGCCGGTTTCGTCGATGATCCGGATGACGTTGGCGACGAAATCCTTGTGGCGGAACTGGATCGGGGAGACGTTCACGGCGAGCCGGATGCCTTCCCAGCGCTTGGCCTCGATGCACGCACGGCGCAGCACCCACTCGCTCAGGGGCACGATCAGTCCGCGCTCCTCGGCGATGCCGATGAACTCGGCAGGCGGGACCATGCCGTGGATCGGATGGTTCCAGCGCACCAGCGCCTCGACGCCGACGATCGTCGACCCGTCGACCGAGACCTGGGGCTGGTAGTGCAGCACGAGCTCGTCATCGGCGATGGCGCGGCGGAGATCCTCCTCGACCATGCGCTTGAGGGCCAGCGAGCGGTTCATCTGCGCTTCGAAGAAGGAGAAGCGGTTGCGGCCGCTGTTCTTCGATTGATAGAGCGCGGTATCGGCCAGCCTCAGCAGCGCCTCGCGGTCCGTCGCGTCCTGCGGTGCCAGAGCGATGCCGATCGAGCAGCCGATGGTCGTGGCGACACCCATGATGACGAAGGGCTCGGTCAGGCTCGCCAGGATGCGCTCGCCGAGCGCGGCGCAGCCGGCGGGGAAACGCCCATGGGTCTGGATGATGCCGAATTCGTCGCCGCCGATGCGGGCGACAGTGTCGCCGCCGCGGACGAGCTTCGATAGCCTTTGTGCAACCTGGCGGATCAACTCGTCGCCGGCGGTATGCCCATAGGTGTCGTTGACCGCCTTGAAGCGGTCGAGGTCGATCAGCATCACGGCAAGACCGGACCCGTTGCCGGACTTGCCGGCGCGTCCGAGCAGCGCCAGTTCCTGGTCGAGCCTGATGTCGAAGGTCCGCCTGTTGGGCAGGAGAGACAGTTCATCCTGTCCAGCGAGGCGCTGAATCTGACTTTCCCGGATGGCGATCTGGTGCGCCGCGCCACGCAGGCGATGGATCACGAAGGCGAAGATGGCGCAAAACAACGAACCGACGCCAGCCAGCGCCCAGATGAACTTGCGCAGCATGGCGTCGCCAGGCCGGTCGGGCGACCAGCTGAACCAGGCCTTGACCGACCCATCCGGAGCAGGGATGGCTCGCCTCGAGAGCGGGTCGCCGGGCATGTCGCGCACGATCCGGATGTCAGCGACGCGGTAGCGCCGGGCCAGGTCGCCAAGCAGCGAGTCGGTAACGCGCCGGTAGCCGACGATCTTGATCGGCCCACTCAGTTGCGAGATGAGCGAGCCGCGCCGCGGGGTCATGTCGATCACCACGACCCCGATGGTCTCGAAACCGTCATGCGTCAACGACCAGGCGGCGGATCCGGGCGCTCCGTGCCGATCGGGCAGTCTGTGCATCGGCGGATCGCCGGCATGCGGCGTTCCAGGCAGGGTCGGGCTGAAGTGCTTCAGCGCGTCGTAGCCGGCCTGACCGGCCGGGCTGCCGCCCTCGATGCCCGCAAAGACCAGGCCCGAGGACGAGACGATGTAGGCTCCGTCGAATTCGAGAAAGCGATTGCCGATCTGCGCCAGCGCCGTCTGCAGCGTCATCAGCGGGTCGGGGCCCGCCAGCGAGATCTGGAGGTCTCCCGTCGCCGCCAAGGTCTGAAAGCGCAATTCACGCAGGCGCACCTGGCTCTCGATAGCCGCCTCGATGCGATCTCGCTGACGCTCGGCCTCGATCCGGTTGGCATCGCCGGTGATCGCCACGATGACCGCCACCGAGGCCGCCATGACCATCAGAAACGCACAGCCCAGGGTCGCGACGGTGCTCTTCAGCATCCGCGCGGATGCGTCCGCGTTGGTCAACTTCGCGACGAAGTGCGACGGCATCAGCTGTCCCGGGGCGGCCACATTGAACCGGACCATCGCAGGGGAATCTTGATATCCCGTTGACGCATCTACGCATCAAGGGCTTTTCTCATCTGAGTCGGGGGCGCCTCGTCAGGGGCTCTTGGGCTCGTAGGGTGGCCTTGGAATCGCGGTGTGGGCCGCCCGTAAAGCGGCCGACCAGCGCTCGCGCAGATCGTGGAAATAGGGCTCGCCGGCTTCGATGCGGCGGTTAAGTTCGGGCGCGTCGGCATCGCGCCGCATCACGATCAGATCGATCGGCAGGCCGACGCCTAGATTGGAGCGCATGGTCGAGTCCATCGAGATCAGGCCGACCTTGAGTGCGTCGTAGAGATGGGTCTTGTGGGTGATCGCCCGATCGAGGATCGGCTTGCCGTATTTGTGCTCGCCGATCTGGAGGAAGGGCGCATCCATGCCGCATTCGATGAAGTTGCCGGCGCCGTAGACCATGAACAGCCGCATCGGCTGGCCCTTGATCTGGCCGCCGAACAGCATCGAGACGTCGAATTTGACGCCGGCGTCCTTCAGCGCGGGACCGTCTTCCGATCTGACATGGCGGATTGCGCGCCCGACCAGTTGCGCGGCGCGGAACATCGAGGTCGCGCCCTGCAAGGTGTCGCTCTCGCCGGTCTCGGGATTGGGCAGGCCTTCATGCAGCAGGCTGACCACGGACTGCGTCACCGAGAGGTTGCCCGCCGTCATCAGCCCGAAGGTCCGGTCGCCCGGCCAGGAGAAGACGTGCAGCTTGCGGAAGGTCGAGATGTCGTCGAGCCCGGCATTGGTGCGGGTGTCGGCGATCATGACGAGCCCGTCCTGCACGAGGATTCCGGCGCAATAGGTCAAGGGGCTGATCCTGGTTTGGCTTGTTCTGGCTGGGTTGTTCACGAACGGCATGTCGTCGCATATCGACCGCCTCGCCGCCAGTCGCCCAGTGCGATCCAGGCCGAACGACCTCGCGTCACTGGTTGGAGAGGCGTCCTCCTGCCTCGCGGGCGCTGACGGTCACGGCCAGCGCCTCGCCATCGCCGCCCTTGCGCGCTCCGCGCACCGGTGCCGCGTCGGCATAGTCGAGCCCGGCCGCGATGCGGACATGGGTGTCTATCGGGCACAGCCCGTTGGCCGCGTCGAAACCGATCCAGCCATAGTCGTCCAGATGCACCTCGGCCCAGGCATGGGCGCCGCTGGCATGGGGCAGGGTGCTTTGCGGCAGGCTGTCGGACTGCGCGACATAGCCCGAGACATAGCGGGCGGGCATGCCGAGATGGCGGGCGCAGGCCATGAAGACATGGGCGATGTCCTGGGGGATGCCCTCGCGCGCCGCGAACGCCGCCGCAGCGCCGAGGCCTGTGCGTTGCCCGGCTTCGACGCAGGTCGTCTGATCGTGGAGCGCATCCATCAGCGCGTGCATCTTGGACAGCGGCGTGTCGGCGGCGCGCGTCGCTTCGCTCGCGAAGCTGCGCAGGGCTTCGTCGGGGGTCGTCAGGAGGGTGTCGCGGCGGAAGACCTCGATGGGCACGCGCTCGATCATTCCGCGCACGACCCCGGCGAGATCGGTGGTTTCGATCAGCCCGTCGATCCGGATCGCCATTTCCGCGATCGGCCCGTCGGCGGAAAAGGTATGGACGATGTTGCCGAAAGGATCCTGCGTCGCGCGCAGGCGGCCGTCTATAGTGGGCTCGATGCGCCAGGACATGACGTGCTGGCCGTCATGGTCGCGCGGCGTCAGCCGCAGGATCTGCGTGATATGCCGGGCGGGCTCGGCATAGGCGTAGGCGATCGAGTGGGAGATCCTGATCCGCATGGCAATCGCAGTTGAGGACGGGAGGCAGCTTTTCGACGTTTCTTAACCGCCGCTGCTGCCGGAGGCGAGGCCGCGGCGGCCCTTCATTGCAGATACTGCTCGATGATGGTGCCGCCGAGGCGGTTGTTCTCGGTGATGAAGTCCGAAATGAACTCGTGCAGCCCGTGCTGGAAGATGTCTTCGATCGCGGTGCTCGAAAGATTCGCCAGCGTTTTCCGAGCCTGCCGCTGGGCGGGGCCCTGCCGGCCATAGGAATCGCCGAGCAGATCGAGGAAGCGCGAGATGTTCTCGTAGCAGGCGGCAAGCGAGCGCGGCATCCTTCGGTTCAGGATCAGGAGATCGGCGATCAGCAGCGGCTTCACCGCCTCGCGATAGACCCAGTGATAGGCGGTGAGCGCCGAGACCTCGCGCAGCACCGTGGTCCACTGGAAATAGTCCAAGGAGCCACCGACCTGCTCGTTGGCCGGCAGCAGCACATGGTATTTCACGTCGAGGATGCGGGCGGTGTTGTCGGCGCGCTCGACATAGACGCCGAGCCGGGAGAACCAATAGCCGTCGTCGCGCAGCATGGTGCGGTAGGCCGAGCCGTCGAAGACCAGCGAGACGTTCTTCACCCAGTCGAGGAAGCGGGCGAATTCCTCGCGGTCCATCCGCTTCTTCTCGAAGCGCTGCAGTTCGAGCCAGGCGCCGTTGAGTGCGTCCCACATCTCCGATGTCAGCGCGGTGCGGACGCCGCGCGCATTCGACCGGGCCAGCGCCAGGCAGTTGCGGATCGAGGAGGGGTTGTCGGGGTTGAAGGTGAGGAAGTCGCAGACATTGCGCTCATTGGCCTCGCCATAGGCCTTGGCGAAGGTCTCGTCGCAGCCGGCGGTGGCGACCGCGCTCTGCCATTCCGTGCCGGCGCCGCCATAGGAGGAGGGCAGATTGCTCAGCCGCATCGTGGCGTCGAGAATCCGGGCGAGATACTCCGCCCGTTCGACATAGCGGGAGACCCAGTAGAGGGCGTCGGCAGTGCGCGAGAGCATCGTCAGATCGGGCCTTTTGGCGACGAGGCGGGACGGATCGGGTGAACGTTGCAACAGGGAGCCTCCGCCGAGATCAGGCATCGAGCACCCAGGTGTCCTTGGTGCCGCCGCCCTGGCTGGAATTGACGACGAGGGAGCCTTCCTTGAGGGCCACACGGGTCAGGCCGCCGGGCACGCAGGAGATGCCGTTGGCGCCCGAGAGCACATAGGGCCTCAGATCGACATGGCGCGGGGCCACGCCCGAGGCGACGAAGGTCGGGCAGGTCGAGAGCGCCAGCGTCGGCTGGGCGATGAAGCCCTCAGGCGCTGCCTTGAGCTTGCGCCGGAAGGTCTCTATCTGCGCCTTGTTGGCGTGGGGGCCAACCAGCATGCCGTAGCCGCCGGAGCCGTTGACCTCCTTGACGACGAGCTTCTCCAGATTGTCGAGCACATAGGCGTTGGCCTCCGGCTCGCGGCAGCGATAGGTCGGAACGTTCTTCAGGATCGGCTCCTCGCCGGTGAAGAACTTCACGATCTCGGGCATGTAGCTGTAGACCGCCTTGTCGTCGGCGACGCCGGTGCCGACCGCATTGGCGAGCGTGACGTTGCCGGCCTTGTAGGCGCCGATCAGCCCGGGGACGCCCAGCACCGAATCGCTGCGGAAGACGAGCGGGTCTATGAAGTCGTCATCGATACGCCGGTAGATGACGTCGACGCGCTTGGGCCCTTGCGTCGTGCGCATGTAGACGACGTCGTCCTTGACCAGCAGGTCGGACCCTTCGACCAGCTCGACGCCGAGCTTGTCGGCCAGGAAGGAGTGTTCGTAGAAGGCCGAATTGAACTGGCCGGGCGTCAGCAGGCAGATATTGGGGTCTGACGGCGCGCTGCGCGGCGCGACCGAGCGCAAGGTCGCCAGAAGCTGGTCGGGATAGTTGTCGACCGGTGCGACGCGGTGCGTGGCGAACAGTTCCGGGAAAAGCCGCAGCATCACCTCCCGGTTCTCCATCATGTAGGAGACGCCGGACGGCGTGCGGGCATTGTCCTCCAGCACATAGAAGGTGTCGGCATCGACGCGCACGATGTCGATGCCGGCGATATGGCAGTAGATGCCGTGCGGCACCTGGAAATCGACCATTTCGAGCTGGTAGCAGGCGTTGCGATAGACCAGATCGGCCGGGATGATGCCGGCCTTGATGCATTCCTTGGGCCCGTAGACGTCGGCCAGGAACATGTTGATCGCGGTGACGCGCTGGCGAAGCCCCGCTTCGAGCTTGGTCCACTCCGGCTTGGTCAGGACGCGGGGGATGATGTCGAAGGGGATCAGCCGCTCGGTCGATTCCTCGTCGCCATAGACGGCGAAGGTGATGCCGATGCGGCGGAAGAACAGCTCCGCCTGGCTGCGCCTGAGAGCCAGCATCTCGGGAGGCGCGTCCTTCAGCCAGCGGTCAAGCGCCTCATAGGCTGGCCTCAGTTCGGCTCCCGAGCCGGTCATCTCATCGAACGCGACCATGCAGACTTCTTTCCCCATTTTCAGCAGCCTATGCGCATTCGCAGGCGTTCGGAAAGAGGGTCGATGGTCAGGGGCGCGCCGTGATCTGCCTAATCCGCAGGCAGAGCCGCCCGCTCCGGCTCGGCTAATGGTCGTATGGTCGGCAGGGGCGCTGTGGCTCAGGCCACAGCGGCGATGTTGCCAGCGGGCCTGCCGGACTCCGACAGATCGCTCATCGCCGCCATGACGCCGCCGCTGCGATGCGGGACGCCTGCGGCGGCGAGGCCCATTTCGACGCCCGAGAGGGCGCCGAGCAGCATCAGTTCATTGCACTCGCCGAGATGCCCGATGCGGAAGACCTTGCCGGCGACCTTCCCCAGTCCCGAGCCGAGCGAGATGTTGTATTTTTCCAGCGCGACCTTGCGGTATCTGTCCGCGTCGTGGCTCGGCGGCATCATCACCGCGGTCAGCACCGGCGACTGCTCGGCCGGGTTTTCGCAGAGCACCTCCAGCCCCCAGGCTTTGACGGCGGCACGGGTCGCGGAGGCCAGGCGCTGGTGGCGGGCGAAGACGGCTGGCAAGCCCTCCTCATGCAGCATCGCGATGGCTTCCTTCAGGCCGTACAGCAGGTTCGTCGCCGGCGTGTAGGGGAAGAAGCCGCCGGCATTGATCTTCACCATCTCCTGCCAGTCCCAATAGGAGCGCGGCAGGGTGTTGGCCCGCGAGGCGGCCATGGCCTTTTCGGAGACCGCGTTGAAGCTCAGGCCCGGCGGCAGCATCAGCCCCTTCTGGGAGCCCGAGACGGTGACGTCGACCTGCCATTCGTCGTGCCGGTAATCGACCGAGGCGAGCGAGGAGATGGTGTCGACCATGAACAGGGCGGGGTGGCCGGCTGCATCGATCGCCTTGCGGATCTCGGCGATGCGGCTGGTCGAGCCGGTCGAGGTCTCGTTATGGACGACCATCACCGCCTTGATGGTGTGCGCCTTGTCCTCGACGAGCCTGGCCTCGATTGCCGCCGGGTCGGCGCCACGACGCCAGTCACCGGGGATGAAGTCGACGGTGATGCCGAAACGCGCCGCGATCTGGCGCCAGAGCGTGGCGAAATGGCCGGTTTCCGCCATCAGCACCGTGTCGCCGGGAGACAGCGTGTTGACGATGGCCGCCTCCCAGGCGCCGGTGCCGGAGGCGGGGTAGATCACGACCGGCTGGCTGGTCTTGAAGATCGTCTTGCAGCCTTCTAGCACCTGCTTGCCCAGCGTCGCGAATTCGGCGCTGCGGTGATCGATGATCGGCATCGCGATGGCGCGCAGGATGCGGTCTGGAATCGGGCTCGGGCCGGGGATGTGCAGAAAATGGCGGCCCTGCTGCGTTGCCATGGCGTCGTCTCCCTGGGCGCGACGCATTGTGTCCGTGCCGGTCGCGTGATGTCGATCTTTTTGCATTCATTTTTTGGGAATGCAACTGTATAGGGGAATGCAGAAATGACGCGGGCGACCTCGACAGAGCGAGCCCTTTACGTAGCGAATGACGATGACAAGCATGAGCCCGGACCTGCAGGACATCGACGTGCCGGCCCTTACGCCCGCCATGGCGCTGGCTGGTGACACGGTGCGCCCGAGCGGTTCCCTGCATGACGAATTGCTGGTCGGGCTGCGCGACTACATCGTCGAGGGCCACCTTGCCGATGGCGCGCGCATCCCCGAGCGGCAGCTCTGCGAGCGCTTCGGCATCTCGCGCACGCCCTTGCGCGAGGCGCTCAAGGTGCTCGCCGCCGAGGGGTTGATCGAGCTGTTGCCCAATCGCGGTGCTCGGGTTCGGCAACTCGATGCCGAGGAGCTGCGCGAGCTGTTCGATGTGATGGGCGGTCTCGAAGCCCTGGCGGGGCGCCTCGCCTGCGAGCACATTTCAGACGCCGAAGTGGCCGAGATCGAGCGTGTCCACCATGATATGTACCGGTTTTACCTGCGGCGCGAGATGCATGGCTATTTCCAATGCAACCAGGCGATCCACCGCATGATCGTCGAGGCGGCGGGTAATGCCGCGCTCAGCGCGACCTATGCCAGCTTCGCCGGGCGCATCCGCCGCGTCCGCTACTCCGCCAACCTCGCCAAGGAGCGCGACCGCTGGGGCGAGGCGATGCGGGAGCATGAGCTCATCCTGGACGCGCTGCGCCGTCGCGCCGGGAGCGAGCTCAGCGATATCCTGTTCCTGCATCTGCGCAACAAGCGCAGGGCAGCGCAGGCCGAGACGCTGGCCTGACCACGTTGCGCTGACGAGCGGCGGTCCCGAGCGGGCGCAACTGTTCAGGCACGCGCCATTCGCCATGTTTTGTCGACATGGCGATTGCAGCAGAGATCGCCATGCCGTGCATTCGCAGTCAAATGCCTGCATTGTAATTTTCAGATTGAATGCAAAATTTATTGGTTCTAGGCTCCTAGCCACGACGCCATCAGAGCGCGACCAAGGGAGGTTAGACACCATGAAGCAGCATTGGCTTGCCGCGTCCGCCTGTCTTCTCACAGGTGCGACGCCCGTTTTCGCCTGGGAGCCGACCAAGGCGATCGAGATCGTGGTGCCTTTCGCCGCTGGCGGCGCCTCGGACCAGATGGCCCGAACCATCCAGGGCATCATCCAGAAGAACAATTTCAGCAGCCAGCCGGTCATCGTCGTCAACAAGCCGGCCGCCGGTGGCGCCGAAGGCATGCTCGACATCCAGAAATCGGCCGGCGATCCGCACAAGCTGATCACCACCTCGAGCGGCGTCTTCATGACGCCGATGGCGACCAAGCTGCCGCTCAACTGGACCGAATACACGCCCGTCGCAATGATGGCGCAGGACTCGTTCGTGCTCTGGGTCAACGCCAAGGCGCCTTACCAGACCGCCGGCGACTTCATGGCGGCCGCCAAGGCGGCGTCGCTGCCGCTGAAGCTGGGCGGCACCTCGTCCAAGCGCGAAGACAATCTGATCGTCTTCGCGATGGAAAAGGCCGGCGGCGTCAAATTCGCCTACATCCCCCATGCCAGCGGCGGCCAGGCCTCGACCCAGCTTTCGGGCGGCCACATCGAGGCCAGCACCAACAATCCGGCCGAGGACGTCGCCAACTGGCGCGGCGGCGCGACCAGGCCGCTCTGCGTCTTCTCCGACCAGAAGATGGCCTATACGACGCCCGTTGCGGACGGCAAATCCTGGGCCGACATCCCGACCTGTCCGTCGCAGGGGCTCAACGTCACCTACCAGATGCTGCGCGGCATGTTCATGCCCGGCAAGGTCACAAAGGAGCAGCAGGCCTATTACGTCGAGCTGTTCAAGAAGGTCGCCGGCACCGCCGAATGGAAGGACTACCTCGCACGCGGCGCGCTGGTGCCCGACTATCGCGACGGAGACGCCTTCGTGCAGTTCCTCAAGGCCGACGAGGAGAAGCACGCCAAGCTGATGAGCGACGCTGGTTTCATGGCGAAGTGAGACGACGAGGCGTGCCTGCGCGCGCCAGCAAGTCGTCAGGGCCGGTCATCCCGGCCGGAGCTTGGCGAAGAGCCGGGACCCATTCCGGAACGGCTCAGGCATGGATCCCGGATCGGCGCCGCGGCGCGGCTTGTCCGGGATGACGTCGCGGGAGCGAACGAATGACATCACCAGCCGAAACTGAAGCCCCACGCGGCCTGGCCCGCCGCCCTGTCGAACGGATCGTGGCGCTGGTGCTGATCGCGCTCGCGGCCATCGTGCTCTACGATTCCTATGGCCGCGGCGCCGGCTGGGACAACGGGCCGGAGAACGGCTTCTTCCCGGCCCGCGTCGGCTGGATTTTTCTCGCCGCCTCGCTCTTCATCCTCGTGCAGTCGCTCCGCTCTCCGCAGGACGGGGTCTTCGTCACCTATGAGCAGCTCGGGCAGGTGACTCGCGTGCTCGGTCCGCTGATCCTGTTCGTGGCGCTGATCCAGCCGCTCGGACTTTACGTTGCATCGAGCGTCTTCATCCTCGTCTTCATGAGTATCGTCGCGACCTCGCGCTGGTGGTCGATCGTGCTGACGGCGATCCTGGTGCCGCTGGCGTGCTTCTGGGTGTTCGAGCTGCAGTTCCGCGTGCCGCTGCCCAAGGGCCCCCTCGAAACCGCTCTCGGCTATTGAGGTCTGACGATGGATGATTTCGCCTCGCTGATGGCGGGTTTCCAGGTCGCCCTGTCCTGGCACAATATCGGGTTCATGGCGGTCGGGGTGGTGCTCGGCATCGTTGTCGGCGTTCTGCCTGGCCTCGGCGGCCCCAATGGCGTCGCCATCCTGCTGCCGCTGACCTTCGGCATGGACCCGACCTCGGCGATCATCCTGCTCTCCTCGATCTATTGGGGAGCCCTGTTCGGCGGCGCGATCACTTCGATCCTGTTCAATATTCCCGGCGAAGCCTGGTCGGTGGCGACGACCTTCGACGGTTACCCGATGGCGGTGCAGGGCAAGGCGGCGGAGGCCCTGACGGCCGCCTTCACGGCGTCCTTCATCGGCGCGCTCTCGGGCGTGATCCTGATCACCTTCGTCGCCCCGCTGGTTGCGTCCTTTGCGCTGCGGTTCGGCCCGGCCGAATTCTTTGCCGTGTTCCTGCTGACCTTCTGCTCCTTCGTCGGCATGGGCCGCGAGAACCGTGCGAAGATCCTGGCATCGCTGTGCATCGGCTTCCTGCTCGCGGCGGTGGGCCTCGATTCGATCTCGGGAGATCTGCGCATGACCTTCGGCTCGATCGAGCTGATGCGCGGTTTCGATTTCCTCGTCGTGGTCATCGGCCTGTTCGGAGTCAGCGAAATCCTGCTCACGGTCGAGGAGGGGCTGGTCTTCAAGGGCAAGCAGGCCAAGATCGATCTCAAGGTGGTCTTTCGCACCTGGGCCAGCCTGCCGCGCTACTGGGCGACGCTGCTGCGCTCGGCGGCCGTGGGCATGTGGATGGGCGTGACGCCGGGCGGCGCCATCGCCGCCTCCTTCATGGGCTACGGCCTCGCCAAGCGCTTTTCGCGAAATCCCGGAAGCTTCGGCAAGGGCAATATCGAGGGCGTGCTGGCGCCCGAAACCGCCGCGCACGCGGCCGGCACCGCCGCGCTCCTGCCGATGCTGGCGCTCGGCATTCCCGGCTCGGCCACCGCTGCGGTCCTGCTCGGGGGGCTGCTGGTCTGGGGCCTGCAGCCCGGGCCGCTGCTCTTCGTCGAGCAGAAGGATTTCGTCTGGGGTCTCATCGCCTCGATGTATCTCGGCAACCTCGCCGGGCTCATCATCGTGCTCGCCACGGTTCCCCTGTTTGCGGCGATCATGCGGGTGCCGTTCTCCTATGTCGCGCCGGTGATCCTGATCGTCTGCGCGATCGGAGCCTATACGATCTCGAATTCGACCTTCGACATCTGGCTGATGCTGGGCTTCGGCATCATCGGCTATGTCTTCAAGAAGCTCGACTATCCGCTTGCCCCGCTGGTTCTGGCGCTGGTGCTTGGCGACCGGGCGGAGGAGGCGTTCCGCCAGGCGCTGCTCGGTTCGGGCGGCAGCCTCAACGTCTTTGCCGCCAACGGCCTCGTCGGTACGCTGGTCGTGCTCGCCATGCTGCTGTTGCTGTGGGGGCCGGTGATGGACCTGATCGGCGCTGCGCGGGGCAAGGGGCGGCAGCCTGAGAAGCCGGCCGAGGTCGGCTGAAGCGATGAATCAGGCTTCGCTTCCAAGGCCCCATGCCCGCAATCTCGGGCTGGAACGGCGCCTCGAACGGACGCTGGAAGGTGAGGTGCGCTTCGATGCCTTCACGCGCGGACGCTATGCCACCGATGCCTCGATCTACCAGATCGTTCCGCAGGGCGTCGTCTTCCCAAAACATGAGGCCGATATCGCGGCCAGCCTCCAGATCGCCGCCGAGCATGGCTTAGCCGTGATCGCGCGCGGCGGCGGCACCTCGCAGAACGGGCAGCCGATCGGCGATGCGCTGATCCTCGATATGAGCCGGCATTTTAATGCGATCCGCGACTACGACCCGGCGGCACGGACGATCTCGGTCGCGCCCGGCCTCGTGCTGGAACAGCTCAACGCGCATCTGAAAAAGGACGGTCTGTTCTTCCCCGTGGAGCCCTCGACGGCGAGCCGCTGCACCATCGGCGGCATGGCCGGCAACAACTCCTCGGGCGCGCGTTCGCTGCGCTACGGCAAGATGGTCGACAATGTCGTGGCGATGCGGGCGCTGTTTCATGACGGCGAGGCCTTCGCGCTCGGCGAGGCGGGCGTCGGCGACAACAGCTCGGTGCGGGCCCGCGATCTGATGACGCGCATGCTCGCGCTGGCAAATGGCCACCGCGACGCGATCGAGGCAATCTTCCCGAAGGTCCAGCGGCGCGTCGGCGGCTACAATCTCGATGAGCTGCTGCCGGCGAGGCCCAACCTCTCGCATCTGCTGGTCGGTTCGGAGGGCACGCTTGCGATCACCACCGAGGCGACGCTCAAGCTCTCGCCCCTGCCGACGCATCGCGTCATGGGCGTCTGCCATTTCCCGAGCTTCCGCGCGGCCATGGAGACGACCCGGCATATCGTGGCGCTCGGCCCGGTGGCGGTCGAGCTTGTCGACAACAATGTGCTGGTGCTCGGCGCCGATATTCCGCTCTTTGTGCGGACGCTCGCCGACATCACCAGGGGGCAGCCCAACTGCCTGCTGCTGGTCGAGTTCGCCGGCGATGATCTGGCTGAGCTCAAGCGCGAGCTGCGACGGCTGGACCAGTGCATGGCCGATCACGGCTTTGCAGATGCCGTGGTCGAGGTCGTCGAGCCCGCCCGCCAAAAGCCGGTCTGGGAGGTGCGCGAGGCCTGCCTCAACATCATGATGTCGATGAAGGGTGACGGGAAACCGGTCTCCTTCATCGAGGATTGCGCCGTCCCGCTCGACCATCTCGCCGATTATACCGACGCGATCACCGCGCTGTTTGCCCGCCATGGCACACGCGGCACCTGGTATGCGCATGCTTCCGTCGGCTGCCTGCATGTCCGGCCGATCCTCAACATGAAGGACGAGGCCGGGGTCAAGGCGATGCGCGGCATTGCCGAGGAGGCCTGCGAACTGGTGCGCCGGTTCAAGGGCTCCTATTCCGGCGAGCATGGCGACGGCATCTCGCGCTCGGAATTTGTCGAGCCGATGTTCGGCGGGCCGCTGACGCGCGCGTTTGAAGCGGTGAAGGATGGCTTCGATCCCGACAACCGGCTGAATCCGGGCAAGATCGTCCGGCCGCTGCGCATGGACGACCGCTCCCTGATGCGGTTCCCGCCCGGCTACGCCACACCGATCCCGGCCCGGACCGCGCTCGACTGGTCCGATTGGGGCGGGCTCGGCGGTGCCGTCGAGATGTGCAACAACAACGGCACCTGCCGGAAGCTGTCGGGCGGGACGATGTGCCCATCCTACCGCGCCACCAAGGACGAGACCCATGTGACGCGCGGGCGGGCCAACACGCTGCGGCTCGCGATTTCCGGGCAGCTCGGACCGGATGCCTTCACCTCGCCGGAGATGAAGCAGACGCTCGATCTCTGCGTCTCTTGCAAGGGCTGCAAGCGCGACTGCCCGACCGGCGTCGACATGGCGCGCATGAAGATCGAGTTCCTGAGCCATTACCATGGCAAGCACGGCCTGCCGCTGAAGGAGCGTCTGATCGCCTGGCTGCCGCGCTATGCGCCCTGGGCGGCCAGGCTCGCGCCGTTGATGAATCTGCGCGACCGCGTCCCGCTGCTGGCGCGGCTGAGCGAAAGCTGGCTCGGCTTCAGCGCCCGCCGGAGCCTGCCGCTCTGGCGCAAGCCCTGGTCGCAGACCGGCAAACCCGCTGCAGCGGTGGATGTGCTGGGCGACGGGCGCGACATCGTGCTCTTTGGCGACACCTTCAACCGCTATTTCGAACGCGAGAATCTCGAAGCCACTGAGCGGGTGCTCGCGGCGGGCGGATACCGCGTCCACAAGGTCGAGCCCAAGGATGGTGGGCGACCATTGTGCTGCGGTCGCACCTTCCTCTCGGCCGGGTTCGTCGATGAGGCCCGGGTGGAAGCCAGGCGGACGCTCGATGCGCTGGCTCCCTTCGTCGCGAGGGGCGCGCGCATCGTCGGGCTCGAACCCTCCTGCCTGCTCACCTTCCGCGACGAGTTCGGCGCCATCCTGCCGAAGGACGAGGTCGAGCCGATGGCGAAGGCGGCCTTCCTGCTGGAGGAGTTGCTGGCCGCCGATCTCAAGGCAGGCACGACCAACCTGCCGATGCGGGATCAGGGTGGCCGTGTCGCGCATCTGCATGGCCATTGCCACCAGAAGGCTTTTGCCGCGATGGGGTCCGTCGAGGCGACCTTGCGCGCCATTCCCGGCCTCGATGTCCGCCCGATCGAATCGAGCTGCTGCGGCATGTCGGGTGCCTTCGGCTATGGCGCGGCGACGATCGACGTGTCTTTCGCGATGGCGGAGCTTTCGCTGCTGCCGGCCGTGCGTCAGGCGGGCGCAGGCGATCTCATCGTGGCCGACGGGACCAGCTGTCGCCACCAGATCCACGACGGCGCGGCGCGCGAGGCGCTGCACGTCGCGCGCGTGCTCGACATGGCGCTTGAGGCCCCCCCGGGTCCGGCGAGCGCTGCGCCATATGGCCTGTCGCGATCGAACTGAGGTGGCTGCATGGCGATGGCAATACGCCGCCGGTTCAGATCAGCCCGAGCCCCCTGAAACTCGCATGGCCGTCGCGGCCGACGATGACGTGGTCATGGATCGCGATGCCCAGAGGCTTCGCGATATCGACGAGGTCGCGGGTCATCTTCACGTCGGCGCCCGATGGCGTCGGGTCACCGGAGGGGTGGTTGTGGACCAGGATCACGGCCGAAGCCGAGAGTTCCAGCGCGCGCCGCATCACCTCGCGGGGATAGACGGGCGTGTGATCGACAGTGCCGGTCTGCTGGACCTCGTCGGCGATGACGGCGTTCTTCTTGTCGAGGAAGAGGATGCGGAACTGCTCACGCTCGGCGAAGGCCATCGCGGTCCGGCAATAGTCGAGCACGGCCGACCAGGAGGAGAGCACGGTGCGCTTGGCCACCGCGCCCTTGGCCATGCGACGCAGCGCCGCCTCGACGATCTTGAGGTCGAGCGCAACACCCTCGCCGACGCCCTTGACCTCGGTCAGCCGCGAGGCCGGCGCGCCCAGCACCTCGGCGAAGGAGCCGAAGCGCGCGATCAGCGCTTTGGCGAGCGGCTTGACGTCGCGCTGCGGGATCGAGCGGAACAGCAGCAGTTCCAGCAGTTCATAGTCCGGCAGTGCGTCTGCGCCGGCCTCCTGGAAGCGGCTGCGCAGGCGGTCGCGATGACCATGGTAATGCGGCGCGTCGGCTGGAACGGCGGATGCTGCGGGTAGGGCGGGCGGCGCGGAGCGGCCCGAACCTTGGCCCGCGCCTGTCGTCATTGATGGGCGAGGGGGTTGTCGTGTCCAGTCGGCGACAGCGTGAAGATCTCGCAGCCGGTGTCGGTGACGCCGATCGTGTGCTCGAACTGGGCCGAGAGCGAGCGGTCGCGCGTCACGGCCGTCCAGCCGTCGGAGAGCACCTTCACGCCGGGCTTGCCGAGATTGATCATCGGCTCGATCGTGAAGATCATGCCGGGCTTCAGCTGCGGGCCTTCGCCGGGCGAGCCGTAATGCAGGATGTTCGGCGAATCGTGGAAGAGTTGGCCGACGCCATGGCCGCAGAAATCGCGCACCACCGAGCAGCGCTCGCCCTCGGCATAGCGCTGGATGGCAAAGCCGATATCGCCCGTCGTGCCGCCCGGGCGTACGGCCTTGATGCCGCGCAGCAGGCTTTCATAGGTGATCTCGATCAGCCGCTCGGCTTTGCGCGCGATGTCGCCGACGCCGTACATCCGGCTCGAATCGCCATGCCAGCCATTCACGATCAGCGTGTAGTCGATGTTCATGACGTCGCCCTCGCGCAGGGGCTTGTCATCGGGGATGCCATGGCAGACGACATGGTTGATCGAGGTGCAGATCGACTTGGTGTAGCCACGATAGAAGAGCGTCGCTGGATAGGCGCCGTTGTCCATGGCGAACTGGAAGGCGAGATCGTCGAGGCGCTGCGTGGTGACGCCCGGCTTCACATAGCCGCCGAGCATGTCGAGCCCCTCCGCCGTCAGGCGGCCGGCCTTGTGCATGGCCGCGAAGGCCTCGGGACCATGGAGCTTGAT
Organism: Allobosea vaviloviae; assembly: GCF_001298265.1. Lineage (GTDB taxonomy): Bacteria > Pseudomonadota > Alphaproteobacteria > Rhizobiales > Beijerinckiaceae > Allobosea > Allobosea vaviloviae_B. The sequence goes on from NZ_LGSZ01000078.1 coordinate 55,832, forward strand.
GGCGGGCTCGCGCATGCGCGAGCGGCCGATCGTTTCATCGAATGTCATCGGGTTTTGTCGAGTACCAGTTTCGCCGCGCAACGCGTTACCGACCATATCTATTGGGTTTGGCGGGAGGTGCAAGGCGTGCTGCAAGCGCAGACCGGTCGGGGACTGCTAAACCTCGCCCGATCCGATCTGTTCCTCCGGCTGGCGCGCGGAGGCGACCGGGTGTATCAGGCTGCCGCAATGGCCATCATCGAACAGTCTCAGGGCGAGGACCAGCCTTACGGCGCCTTCGCGCCGCGGCGCGGTCTCTCGCGCATCATCGCCTGGACGCGCTGCGCGTCCGACAGCTTTCTGGGGCGCAAGCTCGCCTATGCGCTGCGCCGGCTCGGCCTGCGCTCGCTGGCCGGTCGCCCCGTCGACATCGAGGCGCTGGGCGCGAAGATGCGCCTCTATCCGGACGGCAATGTTTGCGAGAAGCGCGTCCTCTTCACGCCGCAATATTTCGATCCGCTGGAGCGCGGCCTGCTCGCAGAGCGCCTGCGCGACGGTTTCCGCTTTGTCGATATCGGTGCCAATATCGGCGCCTATTCGCTGTTCGTGGCCGCCAAGGCGGGGCCGAGCGCGCGCATCCTGGCTGTCGAGCCGCAGCCGGAGGTGTTCGCACGGCTGGCCTTCAACATCGCCCAGAACCCGTTCGGCACGGTCAAGGCCGTCGCCTGCGCGCTGGCCGACAAGCCGGGCGAGCTGACCCTCTTCATCGATCCGACCAATCGTGGCGAATCGAGCGTGCGAATCCTGCGGTCCAGCGCCGGCAGCACGATCCGGGTGCCGGCGATGACGCTGCTCTCGCTCGTCCAGAACGAGGGCTATGACCGGCTGGACGCGATCAAGCTCGATGTCGAGGGCGCCGAAGATCTGATCCTCGAGCCCTTCCTGCGCGATGCGCCGCAAAGCCTATGGCCGGGCTTCATCATCATCGAGGATTCGCGGCAGCGCTGGCAAAGCGACCTCGCCGCGTTGCTGAAGCAAAGCGGTTACAGCCTGCTGGCCCAGACCCGCCTGAACCTCGTCTACGAGCGCAAGGCGTAGCCACCGACGTCGCCCGCGGCCCGGGGCATGACGGGCGCGCCCTTCAGGGCGCTTGAGCCCGCGCCGGCAAACCCCTAGCTCTAGGATATGTGTGGCGCCCCGGATGAAGGCGCGCCGCCGGAGCCAGGAGACGGCCATGACTGCGAGCGACACCTCATCTTCTCCGGCGCTCGTCACGGCCGCGATCCTCGTCATCGGCGACGAGATCCTGTCCGGGCGGACCAAGGACAAGAATATCGGCTATATCGCTGAATACCTGACCAATATCGGCATCGAGCTGCGGGAAGTGCGCATCGTGCCCGACGTCCAGGAGGAGATCGTCTCCGCCCTGAACGCATTGCGGTCGCGCCAGACTTATGTCTTCACGACGGGCGGCATTGGCCCGACCCATGACGACATCACCGCCGACTCGGTTGCGGCCGCCTTCGGCGTGTCGATCGACCATGATCCCCGCGCCATCGCGATGCTGTCCGAGCGCTTTCCCGCCGACCAGCTCAACGAGGCACGGCTGCGGATGGCGCGTATCCCGGCCGGCGCCAACCTGATCGCCAATTCCGTCTCGAAGGCGCCCGGCTTCAACATCGGCAATGTCTATGTGATGGCGGGCGTGCCCTCGATCATGCAGGCGATGCTCGACGCCCTGGCGCCGACCCTGAAGACCGGCGTAAAGATCCTGTCCGACACCGTCCGCGCCGGCCTGCGCGAGGGCGACATCGGCACGGCGCTGGCCGAGGTCGCCAAGGCGCACCCGGATGTCTCGATCGGCTCCTACCCCTTCTTTTCCGATGAGGGGCCGGACACGAATGTCGTCGTGCGCTCGCGGGATGCGCAGAAACTGGCCGAGGCGATGGCCGCGGTGAAAACGATGCTCGCGGCCGAACAGGCGCGACTGGGCGTCTGAGGCTCGCGGCCGCGCACGGCTTCGGTACACTGATCTGCCACATGCGTCTCCAGTTCTGGGGACGGTTGTGGCCTACCCTCTTGCCAGCGGCGTGCCGATAGGGTTTCGGACGGGGCAGGGCGCAATGTGGCGCCGTGATCACCCCGGAGCCTCGTGCCATGGCCGAACCGACCTCCAACAAGGCCTTCCCGGTTTCCTGGGACCAGTTCCACCGCGATGCCCGGGCGCTCGCCTGGCGGCTGGCCGAGAAAGGGCCGTTCGAGGCGATCGTCTGCATCACGCGCGGCGGGCTCGTCCCGGCCGCGATCATTTGCCGGGAACTCGGCCTGCGCCTCATCGAGACGGTCTGCGTCGCGAGCTATCACGACTACAAGAACCAGACCGAGCTCAAGGTGCTCAAGGATGTCGCGCCCTCGATCAAGGCGATCGGCGACGGACAGGGCAAGGGCGTGCTCGTCGTCGACGACCTGACCGACACCGGCAAGACTGCGCGCGTGGTGCGCGGGATGCTGCCCAACGCCCATTTCGCTACGGTCTATGCCAAGCCTGCCGGCGTGCCGACGGTCGACACCTTCGTGACCGAGGTCAGCCAGGACACCTGGATCTATTTTCCCTGGGATATGGGGCTGGCCTATGTCGAGCCGATCGCCAAGGATCACAAGGGCTGAGGGGCACAAGGGGCCTGTCATCAGCCGGGATGGTCTGGAGGAGGTTACGATGATGGACAGGACGGACCGGCCGAACAGCTTTCCCTGGCCGCCGGTCCTCTATGGGGTGGCCATCCTGTGCGCCATCGCGCTTCAGCAGGTCGTTCCGCTGTCCCATGGCATGGATGTGGCCCGGATCGGGGGAGCGCTTCACGTCGTGGGGTGGATCCTCCTTCTGGTCGGTGCAGGCTTCGATATTTCCGCCATGGTGACGATGGCGCGCGCGCGCGCCAACATCCTGCCGCATCGCGCCGCGACGTCTCTGGTCGAGAGCGGTCCCTTCGCGATCAGCCGCAACCCGATCTATCTCGGCAATACGGTGATGATGGTCGGCGCCGGTCTTGCCTTCGGCAATCTCTGGCTGATCGTGACGGGGCTTTTCGCGGCCCTCGTCGTGCTCAAACTCGCCATCGAGCGCGAGGAACGCCATCTGGAGGCCCTGTTCGGGCCGGCTTGGCTCGCTTATCGCAGCCGTGTCCGCCGCTGGATCGGTCGGCACTGAGAGCGCCTGTCCTCAGCGCGCCCGCAACGCCACGCTCATCCCCGCGATCACCAGCAGCATGCCCGCCACCTCGATCAGCGACGGGTACTCGCCCAGCAGCGCCGCGCCGGCCAGCGCGGTGACGACCGGGTTCAGCGGCAGGAACAGGGTCGCCCGCGCCGCGCCCAGCAGCTCCACCGATTTGGTGTAGAGAAACAGCGCGCCGACGCCGACCAGCGCCCCCTGATAGACGGCCTGCAGCGCGATCGCGCTCCAGACGACCTCACTGATCCGCATCGGCATGGTCAGCGCGAAGACCGGCAGGACGAGCAGCGAGAGCAGGCAGGTTGCGATCGTGACGTCGATGGCATCAGTGCCCCAGCGTCGCGCCAAGAGCCCGAACACCGACCACATCACCGCATTGGCGACGAAGAACAGATCGCCGATCCAGGCCCGCTCGCCAGCGCCCGACGCGCCCAAGGCTGCCCCGCCCAAGGCCTGCGAGCCGAAGGCGGCGATGCCGGCGAGAACGAAGGCAAGCCCGATCATGCGCAGGATGCCCGGACGCTCGCCGAGCACCGCAAAGGCCAGCGCTACGGTCATGACGGGAATCAGGCCCGGCACGATCACCGAGGCATGCAAGGCGGGCGCAAAGGCGGCTCCGCCGACCAGCACCAGCGCATAAGGCGCGCCGGCAAGCGCCGTCAGGATCGCGGCGCGCCGCCAGCCAAGCCTGCCGACGGGGAAGGGCCGCATCCGCCGCAGCGCGAGCGGCAGCAACAGGAGCGAGGCGACGGCGAAACGCAAGATCGTGACGTCGGCTGCGGTCAGGCCATCCGCCACGGACTGGCGCGAGACGACCGCCTGCACGCCCCAGATCAGGCTGGTCAGCAATCCGCAGGCGATGCCGAGCCAGAGCCTCCGCCTTGCAGTGGCCGCCGTCGAGGGCAGGTCGACGGCAGGGGAGGCTCGCTCTGTCACGGCGGGCTTTCAAACGGCGACGGATCAGGGCGCCGGCCCTGCGCCCGAGCGCAAACCATGCTCCGGGCGCCGGTTCCGGCGGGTTCGCCGCCGCTATGGCGCGCGCGGTGGTGCAAGGGCAAGGGGGGCGGGCGCCTTGACGGGTCTTCCCTCACAGCATGCCGTAAGAAGGCCGGGGCTCGGCTAGCTTGCGAGGAAGCGCTGGGCTGCGCGGTGCAGGACCTGCATTCCGAGGGTCAGGTCCGCGTCCTTCGTATCCTCGCTCCAATGGTGCGAGATGCCGCCGATGGAGGGAACGAAGAGCATTGCGGCGGGCATGCGCCGCGCGATGACCTGGGCATCATGACCGGCACCGGAGGGCATCGTCTGCCAGGCCGCAGGGGCGAGTTCGGCGGCGGCGTCCGACAAGGCCTGCATCATCGCGGGATCGCAGAGCGCCGGAATGGCCTTCGACACCGGCTCGAGCGTGACGGTGCAGCGCTCGCGTCGGTTGGCCTCCTGCACCAGCGCGCGCAAGCCTGCTTCCAGCCGCTCAAGCACAGGCACAGAGACGTCGCGGAACTGGAACAGGACCTCCGCGCGGCCGGGAATGATGTTGGGCGCTCCCGGGTCGAGACGGATTCGTCCTGTCGTCCAGGTCGTGCGTTGCCCGCAGATGCGCGGGAACTCGGCATCGATCGCCGCCAGCAGGCGGATGGCGCTCAAGCCAGCGTCCCTGCGTTCGGCCATGGTGGTACCGCCGGCATGGTCCTGCTGGCCCTCGACGACGATCCGCCATTGCCAGATCGCGACGATGCCGGTGACCACGCCAATCTGCAGGCCGGCGGCTTCGAGCTGCGTGCCCTGTTCGATATGCATCTCGAAATAGCCCTTGTGGCGGCCGGGCTCGAGCTGCCGGCGCGGCAGTCCCTCAAGACCCGCCGCGCGCAGGGCATCGCGCATCGGGGTCCCGTCGGTGCGGTTGGTGGCGCGGTCGATATCGTCCTCGCCGAGCTCGCCGATGATCGAGCGGCTGCCGGGAAAGCCGATGTTGAAATGGCCCTCCTCATCGGCGAACGCACAGACATCGACCGGCAGGCCGGCGCGGGCGAGCGCCAGGCCGGCGACGACGCCCAGCGCGCCGTCGAGCCACCCGGCCTCGTTCTGCGATTCGATATGGCTGCCGGCGAGGAGATGGGGGCCTTGCCCGCGATGGCGGCCATAGACATTGCCGATACCGTCGATCGCGGCGTCGAGCCCGCATTCGGTCAGCTTCGCGACGAGCCAGCGGCGAGACTCCATGTCCTCAGGCGAATAAGTCGGCCGATGAACGCCGGTCCGGAAGGCGCCGATCCGGCGCAACTCGTAAAGGTCCCGCAGAAATGCGGCGGTATCGACGGGAGGCATGGCTGGCGCGCTTTCGAGGCTGACGCGGGAGGCCGGCGTCGGGTGTGACGGACTGTTGGCCGCATCCCATTGGAGCAAGAGACGTGCCGCATCGGCAAAGAACCTGTCCGATGGCGAGGCACAAGCCCTATGCCGCGGCGGACGGGCGCGCACCTCGCCTATCGGTCCGAAACTTGCCTCGTGTCGGACAGGGAGGCGAAGGTCATGGACGATAGGGCAGGGGATGCGATGTCGGGCGAAGTGGCGGTGGGGCTCGCGGCCAAGCTCCAGGCCGAGATCGCGCAGGCGCGCAGCGATTCGCGCGAGGACCCGTTCGGCAATCCGGTGCTGCGGGTGACGCTCTGGCTGACGCGCCGGATGGATCGCGGCGAGCTTCCGGTCGAGGTGGCGCAGGACCTCGTCAGGCTGCTCGGCCGCGAGGCGATGCGGCAAAGAGCCCGCCGTGTCGCGGCCTATGTCGGCCTGGACGGAGTTGGCGAGCAGGCTTTCGCCACGCTGGCCGAAGGGCTGGCGGATGCCGTCCAGGCGCAGGCCGACCCCTTCGAGTGCTTCAAGGTCGATGTCGAGCGTGTGCGCTTCGCGGCCGTCTTCACAGCCCATCCAACCTTCGGCATGAGCCGCAAGGTTGCGCATGCGCTGGCAGACCTCGCTTCCGGCGGCCACGCCGGCGACAGCGTGATCGACGATTCCCAGTTGTCCTTCCGACCCGATGGCAAGATCACCCTGCAGGACGAGTTCGAGCAGGCGCGCTACGCGGTGCGCCATGCCCGCGACGCGATCGACGCGCTCAATGCAGCCGTGCTGCGCGTCGCCCGCGAACGCTGGCCGGAGCGCTGGGCGCAGCTCGCGCCGCGGCCGGTGATCCTGGGCTCCTGGGTCGGCTGCGACACCGACGGGCGCACCGATATCGGCTGGTGGGACACGCTGCGCTACCGGCTGGAATCGAAGCAGGGGCAGTTCTCCCGCATCCTCGAGAAGCTGCCCGAGAATGCGGCGACCGTAGGCGTGCGCGACCTCGTCGGCCAAGCGCTGGCGGCGGTCGACCGGCAGCTCGCGCTGGCCCCGCCGATCACCTCGCAGCCGACGCTGCAGGCCTTGCAGGCCTTCGCGCTGGCGCTGGTTCATGAGCGCGAGATGGCGCTGCCCGAGGCCTCGCGCCTGATCGCGGCGCTGGACGAGGCCATCGCGCTATCGGCCGACGACGAGACGACGATGGCGCTCTGCCTGGTCAAGGCGGGCTGCGTCGCCCATGGCGTCTCGATCGCGCTGCCGCATTTCCGGCTCAACGCCTCGCAGCTCCACAATGCGATGCGCGCGGTCATTCCGCTCGACGAGGAGCCGACGCAACCGGCTCAGCGGCGGGCCTTCCTGACGGCGGTCAATGCGGCGCTCGCCAAGGTCGAGCCGATCGCGATCGATTTCGGCGCGCTGGCGGCCGAGCGTGCCTCGGCGACGCGCATGCTGATGACGATCGCGCAGATCGTGAAGCATGTCGACGGCACCAAGGCGGTGCGCTTCCTCGTGGCCGAGACGGAGACCGGCTACACGCTGCTCTGCGCGCTCTGGCTCGCCAGCCGCTTCGGCATTGCCGACCGGGTCGAGATCTCGCCGCTGTTCGAGACCGCCGACGCTCTGGAGCAGGGGCCGCGCATCATCGACGAGGCACTGCGCAGCCCGCATTTCCGTAGCTATCTCAAGCGCCAGGGGCGGTTCAGCGTCCAGTTCGGCTATTCGGATTCCGGGCGCTATATCGGCCAGGTCGCCGCGACCTTCTGGATCGAGCGGCTGCGTGTGCGCATCTGCGACCTCCTGGTCCGCTACGACCTCGCCGATGTCGAACTGGTGATCTTCGACACCCATGGCGAATCCGCCGGTCGCGGCGCCCATCCCGGCAGTCTCGCCGACCGGCTGGCCTATCTCGAACCCGCCTGGGCGCGTCAGGCCTTCGCCAAGGCCGGCGTGAAGACGGTGCGCGAGACCAGCTTCCAGGGCAGCGACGGCTATATGCTGTTCGGCACGCCGAAGCTGGCCGCGGCGACGGTCGGGCGCATTGCGGAAGCCGTGCTGGCCACCGCCGACCAGCCGGTGCCAGACCCGATCTATGACGAGCCGGACTTCGCGACCGAGTTCTTCCAGACGGTGCGCGAAGAGATGACGACGCTCGTCGACGATCCCGGCTATGCCGCGCTGATCGGCACCTTCGGGCCCTCGCTGCTCGACAAGACCGGCTCGCGCCCCGCCGCGCGCCAGAGCGATGCGGGCGGGCCGACGCGCATCCGCCATCCGCGCGAGCTGCGCGCCATCCCCAACAACGCGATCCTGCAGCAGCTCGGCTGGCTCGCCAACAGCGTCCACGGCATCGGCCAGGCGGCGTCGCGCGCGCCGGACCTGTTCAACGCGATGCGCGAGCGCTCCGACCGCTTCGACCGGGCCTATCGCCTTGCCGAGCACGCGATGGCGGCGAGCGATCTCGACGTGCTGCGGGCCTATCTCGATTCGCTCGACCCCGGCAGCTGGTTCGACCGGGCGCGGCGGACGGTCAAGGAAGGTCGCCGCGACGAACTGCTGGCGGTCGGCGAGGCGCTGTCGCGGCTCGAACTGGCGCCGGCATTGCGGCGGCTGTTCTGGCGGCTCTCGTCGGATGCCTTGAAGCTGCGGGTCGCGACGAAAGCCACGCCGGAGATGCCGGCCAGTCTGGTGGCGCTGCATGCGCTGCGGCTGGCGGCGATGCACAGCATCTGGCTGCTCGCCAGCCATATCCCGGATTTCCGGCCGCATGCAGGGATGACCCGCGAGACGCTGATGGAGCGGCTGCTGCGGCTCGACGTGCCGGCGTCGCTGTCGCTGCTGGCGGACATCTTCCCGCTCAAGCCCGACCCGACGATCGGGCTCGATTTCGGCGAACCGCCCGGCCCGCGCGAGGGCGGAACCTATGAAGCCCTGCATCGCGACGTGATCGCGCCGATGCAGGCCCTGTTCGAGCTGCTGCGCGAGATTTCGGGCGCGATCCAGCACGAGATCGGGGCGTTTGGCTGATCGCGTTGGGCGCGGCTCTGCGGCGGAGTTGAGCCTGCTCGCTCAGGCCCTTGCGGGCTTGGTCCCGATGACTGCGAAGGAGACGGCCGCCAGCGCCAGCGCCGCCAGGCTGCCGAGCGAGAACAGCGACGAATAGGCGAGGCCGGCGCGGTCGAGCAGCGGGCCGCCGCCGAACGCCGCCATGCCATAGCCGATCTGGTAGAAGGCGATCAGGGCGCCGAGCGTCGCGGCCGGGTCGCCCGGAAGCTCCTTTCCGGCGAAACTCAGCGCCAAGGGTAGGATGGCCGAGCAGGCCAGGCCGGCGAGCGCGAAGGCGGCAATGCCCGCCCCTGCAGCCTGCACCTGCGCCACGATCTGGAAGGCGACCGCCAGCAGGAGCGGCAGCGCGACCAGAGCGACCGCCACCGGCAGACGGCGTGCCAGCATGGCGAAGCCGATGCGGCCGAGCGTTAGCATGATCCAGAAGGCGGTGAGCGCGAAGGAGGCGTTCTCGGCCGAGACCTGGCGCTGGTTGGTGAGATAGAGCGTCGCCCAGTTGCCGCTCAGGCTCTCGACGATGCCGTACAGCAGGACCAGCGCGGCATAGACCCAGAAGCGGGCCGGCCAGCCCTGGCCGTGGCGCGCGTCGTCGATGGCGGCGTCGAGGCGGGTGCGCAGCGTCGTGACCAGGAGCGCGGCCAGGCTCAACGTCATCAGTGCCGGCAGCGCCCACCAGGCGGCGATCCGCGTGAACAGCGCGATCAGCAGCGGCGCCAGCGCGGTGCCCAGCCCGATCAGCGCATTCAGGGCCAGCACATTGCCGTCCTGCCGCGCCGGCTCGGAGAGGCGCTGGACGAGCGTGTTGATCGTCATGGCCGTTGCACCGAAGCCGAGGCCGAGCAGTGCGGTCGCGCAGAGCAGGACGACGAACGCCGCCGGCGAGCCCATCAGCAGCGACCCCACGGTCAACAGCGCCATCGAGCCGAGATTGGCGGCAAGGCCGAGCTGGAGCACGCGGCCAAGCCCGAGCCGGCGCGACAGGGTCGATCCAAAGGCGGAGGCCAGGATCGCCAGCACGACCTGCGGAATGAACATCGCGCCATATTGCGTGCTCGAGAGCGCAAAGCCGGAGGGGCTGACGAGGATCGCGCTCGCAGCCGGAAAGGAGATCAGCGCCAGTCCCTGCACGACGCCGATGCCATAGAGCAGGCCGATTTCGGAGGAACGGGCGGCTTTCGGCATGGCTGAGGCGACCTGGCGCAAGGGGCTGATCGTGGTCGCTTAACCCAGGGGAATTGGCAAGAGCCATAGCGGCTCGTGGACGATTCTCGGCCTCTGAATTGCTGTCCCAAAAGCGCCTTCTCCAACGGCTTTTCATTGCAACGTCGCCCGATCTGCTTAAGTCAGAAGCCAAGAGGAACGCCAACCGGGAGCCGAGCCAAGCATGGCCGACGCCGATCGACACCTGCCCGTCTTCGATGAAGCGGGCGCGCGCATCACCCTGTTTCGGGCCCTGCTGCAGGCGGTCTCGCGCCATGGCAAGGCGCGGATCGCGCTGGAGGACCCCGAGCGCAAGCCGCTGAGCTATGGCAATCTCGTGCTGGGCGCGCTGGTGCTCGGCCGCAAGCTCGCCGGGCTGACGAAAGCCGGGGAGCATGTCGGCATGCTGCTGCCGAACGTGCAGGCCATGGCGGTGACGCTGATGGGGCTCTCTGCCTATGGGCGTGTGCCGGCGCTTCTGAACTTCACCGCAGGCGTCAAGAATCTGCGCGCGGCCGGTGAACTCGCCGAGCTCAGGACGATCGTGACCTCGCGCCGCTTCGTCGACCAGGCCAAGCTCGACGAAGAGCTGGCGGTGCTGGGGGAAGGCCGGCGGATCGTCTATCTGGAGGATATCCGCAAGGAGATCACCAGCCTCGACAAGGCGATCGGCGTGCTGGCGAGCCTCGTGCCCGGCCTGGCGCACCGTCCCCATGAGGCCGCGCCGGACGATCCCGCCGTCGTGCTGTTCACCTCCGGCACCGAAGGCAAGCCCAAGGGCGTCGTGCTGAGCCACGCCAATCTCGTCTCGAATGCGCGCCAGATCTTCGCGCTCGCCGCCGGCTTCCTGTCCGAGCGCGACATCGTCATGAACCCGCTGCCGGCCTTCCATTCCTTCGGGCTGACGGCGGGCATGCTGATGCCGCTGCTCTCGGGCATGAAGGTCGTGCTCTATCCGAGCCCGCTGCACTACAAGCAGGTGCCCAAGCTGATCGGCGAGACCGGCTGCACCTTCCTGTTCGCGACCGACACCTTCCTGCAAGGCTATGCGCGCGCGGCAGATCCAGACGACCTCAAGAGCGTGCGCTATGTCGTGGCCGGAGCCGAGCGCGTGAAGCCGGATACGCGCCGGATGTGGGAGCCCTATGGCACCACGATCCTGGAGGGCTATGGCTGCACGGAATGCTCTCCGGTTCTCGCCTGCAACACGCCCGTGGCCATGCGCGACGGCAGCGTCGGGCGGCTCCTGCCCGGCATCGAGGCGCGGCTCGAGCCGGTCGAGGGCATCACCGAGGGGGGCAAGCTCTGCGTGCGCGGACCCAACATCATGGCCGGCTATCTCAGCACCGAGGCGCCTGGCAAGCTCTTGCCGCCGCAGGGCGGCTGGCACGACACCGGCGACATCGTCACGCTCGACGACGGCTTCGTCGTCATCAAGGGCCGGGCCAAGCGCTTCGCCAAGCTCGGCGGCGAGATGGTCTCGCTGGCGGCGGTCGAATCGATGATCTCCGGCTTATGGCCCGACCAGAACCATGTCGTCGTGGCGCTGCCGGATGCGCGCAAGGGCGAGCAGCTCGTGCTCGTCACCGAAAAGCCGAATGCCGAGCGTGGCGCGCTGCAGGAAACTGCGAAGGCGCAGGGCTTCCCGGAATTGTGGGTGCCGCGCGCTATCCTGGTAACGAACTCGATTCCGGTGCTCGGCAACGGCAAGATCGATTATGCCGCGACGACGGAACTCGCCGCATCGCGTCGCTCGCTTTTGTAAAGCCACAATTGTGATGATGTTGCACCGCATGATCATCGCCTCGGCCTCTTCGCTCCTGTCGACCCTGCGCCTGGCCGCGCTCGCGCCGATGCTGTCGCTCGCCGCGCCGGCCGATCTTTCGGCGCAGACGCCGGGCGCCGTCTATGAGCGGCGCCACGAATGCATCCAGGCGGCGGTGCTGAGCGCGGAGCAGTGCGAGTTCGCCTATCGCAACGCGCGGGCCGAATTCGAGCAGAAGGCGCCGCGCTATGCCTCGCGCGTCCTGTGCGAGCGCAGTCACAAGCGCTGCGGCGCGCAGATGGTCTCGAACGCCGGCTGGGACTCCTTCGGCAAGGGCGGCGCGACCTATGTGCCGCGCTTCACCGGCGTCCGCATCACCGGCGAGGGCACTGCCCGCCGCGCCTGGCCGGTGATCGAGGGCGCAGGGCGCATCCCCTTCGCCGGGCGCCCCGTGACCGAATTGCAGGACAAGGTGGCCGGCCGCCAGGGCACAGTCGGGCTCGCCGCCTCGCGCGGCGGGCATGGCCATGCCGCGCAACAGAGCAGCGGCCCCTATGTGAAGCGCGGCGACCGCGACGACACGGTGCGCGTGCCGATGCAGCAGAAGGCCATCGGCTCGGACGTGGCGCCGGGCCTCTATGTCGATCCCGACGGCGTCGAATGGTACAAGCCGGCCCGGCGCTGACGGGCTTTCGCCGGCACTTGCCACACGCGTTTTGGGCGGACGCGTCTTCTCCCTCCCCCCGCTTGGGGTGGGGAGGGCCGGGGTGGGGGGCAGTGCCGCTCGGCGAGACGATCAAGGAGAGCGCTCCGGCTTTGCGGCCCCCCCATCCCTAACCCTTCCCCACCGCAAGCGGGGGGCAGGGAACCAGCCCAGCCTCGCAGGGATTCGTCCCGCTTGCCCCGCCACGCTTGCGTGTAGAGGCTGTGCCCGCTACCGCTCTCAGCCCAAGCGGACGTGGCGAAACTGGTAGACGCAAGAGACTTAAAATCTCTCAGCCGCAAGGCTATGCGGGTTCGATCCCCGCCGTCCGCACCAAACCGTTCAACGCTCTATCGCTTCCTGAACACCACGCTGAGATTGTTCGCCGGCATCTCGATCACATCCGGCTCGTCGAAGCCCGCCTCAGCCGCCAGCGCCGCCACCTCGTCCAGCTCGCGCAGGCCCCATGCCGCATTGCGTTCGCGCAGGCTGGCATCGAAGGCGGCGTTGCCGGGCTCCAGCGGACGGCCTGCGCGCTTGAACGGGCCGTAGAGGATCAGGGGCGCGCCTGACGTCAGCAGCAGGCCTGCATGGCGGATCAGGCCCTGTGTCGCTGCCCAGGGCGCGATGTGGATCATGTTGATGCAGAGGATCGCCTCGGCGGCCTCCCGTGGCCAGGTCTCGGCCATCGCATCGATCAGCAGCGGCGGCCGGACATTGCCGGCGCCGGAGCTTTGCGTCCAGGCGGCGATGCTGGTCAGCGCTTCCGGCGACGGATCGCTCGGCTGGAAGACGAGATAAGGCAGCGCTTGCGCGAAGTGGATCGCATGCTCGCCGGAGCCGCTGGCGATCTCCAGGACCAGTCCCTGCCGGGGCAGGATTCCGCGCAGCACATCCAGGATCGCATCGCGGTTGCGCTGGGTCGCGGGCGCAAACAGGCGTTGATCGTTCGCCTGGGTCCATTCCGGGCCGGGTGTCCAAAGCGTGCTCGTTGCGTTCGTCATCGCTGCTCCAGCCGTCCCGTTCCTGGCGTCCCGTCAAGGAATCTTCGCTCGCCCCATCGCCAGCGGACTGCGATACGCTATAAGGACATTCGAAGCGGGCCGCCGACAAGCGCGGCCACGCATGGCACGGACTGGTTTTGTTAACCGAGATACTGATCGTCGTGGCCCTGACCGTGATCAACGGTCTCCTTGCCATGTCTGAACTCGCCGTCGTCTCGTCCCGCCCGGCCCGACTCAAGGTTCTCAGCGACCAAGGCAACAAGGGCGCGACCACCGCGCTGCGACTTGCGGAAAACCCCGGACGCTTCCTGTCCACGGTCCAGATCGGCATCACGCTGGTCGGTGTGCTGTCGGGCGCCTTTTCGGGCGCCACGCTGGGCGCGCGTCTGTCTGAATGGCTGGCGACGCAGGGGCTCACGCCTGCGATGTCCGATGGCTTCGGTGTCGGCATCGTCGTGGTCGGCATCACCTATCTCTCGCTGATCCTGGGCGAGCTCGTGCCCAAGCAGATCGCGCTGCGCGATCCCGAGCGGGTCGCTGCGCGCGTTGCGCCGGCGATGCTGCTGATCGCGAAGGTCGGCGCGCCGCTGGTCTTCCTGCTCGATCTGTCCGGCCGCGCCGTGCTGAGCCTGCTCGGCCAGAAGGGCGAGTCGGAGGAGCGGGTCACGGAAGAGGAGGTCCGCACCATCATCGCCGAGGCCGAGACCGCCGGCGTGCTGGAGCGCGACGAGCGCGAGATGATCTCGGGCGTGATGCGGCTCGCCGACCGCTCGGCGCGGGCGCTGATGACGCCGCGCCGCGAGGTCGAGGTCATCGACCTCGCCGACAGCGCCGACGAGATCCGGGCCCAGCTGCGGGCGACGCGGCGCTCGCGCCTGCCGGTGCAGGAGGGCGAGGCGGATTCGATCATCGGCGTCGTCGTGGTCAAGGACCTGATCGACTTCCTCTCGGATGGCGGCACGCATGATCTGCGCGGGCTGGTCAACGAGGCGCCGGTGGTGATGGACACGGCCGGCGCACTGCAGGTGCTGCGTGAAATCCGCTCCTCGCGGGTCCACATGGCGCTGGTCTTCGACGAGTACGGGCATTTCGAGGGCATCATCACGCCTGGCGACGTGCTCGAGGCGATCATCGGCGCCTTCCAGGAGGAGGAAGAAGACGAGCCGCCGATCGTGACGCGCGCCGACGGTTCCTGGCTGGTCGCCGGCTGGATGCAGGTCGACGAGTTCTCGCACGAGCTCGGCATCCACATTCCCCGCGATGCCGACTTCCAAACGGTCGCCGGCTTCATCCTGGCAGAACTCAACCACCTGCCCAATGTCGGCGAGGTCTTCGAGAAGGGGCACTGGCGCTTCGAGGTCGTCGATCTCGACGGCCGCCGGATCGACAAGATCCTGGTCAGCCGGATCGACTGATGCGCCCGCGTTGACGGCACTACGGACGGCGTGATCTAACCCTGCGCAAGGGGTTCCATCGCGACGACCCCGTGAGGCTCCGGCCCAAGGCTCGCGTCCATATTCCTCGGTTTCAGGATGGACGCCCATGTCTTCCAACATCTCGATCAGCGCTGCCCAATTGTCCCGGCTCGTCGGCCTGCCCGATGCGCCTGTCATCATCGATGTCCGCATTCCCGAGGATATCGCCGCCGATCCGCGGCTTCTGCCGAACGCCGATCAGCGTTCGCACAAGGATGTCGCCGATTGGGCCGGCGCCTATGCCGGCCGGCGCGTCGTCGTGTCGTGCCAGCGCGGCCTGAAGCTCAGCGAAGGCGTTGCCGCCTGGCTGCGCCACCACGGCGTCGCGGCCGAGAACCTGGCGGGCGGCTTCGAAGCGTGGCGCGCTGTGGGAGGCCTGCTGGTCTCCAGTGAAAGGCTGCCGCCGCGGGACGCCAAGGGCCGCACGCTCTGGGTCACGCGGACCCGGCCGAAGGTCGACCGGATCGCCTGCCCCTGGCTGATCCGGCGCTTCGTCGATCGCGAGGCTGTGTTCCTGTTCGTGTCTCCGTCCGAGGTCGCGGATGTGGCGGACCGCTTCGGCGCGACGCCATTCGACATCGACGGGGTGTTCTGGAGTCATCGCGGCGAGCGCTGCACCTTCGACGTGATGATCGAGGAGTTCGGGCTTGCAAGTCCGGCGCTCGACCGGCTGGCGGGAATCGTGCGTGCCGCCGATACCGCGGCGCTCGACAGCGCGCCTCAGGCTGCGGGATTGCTGGCGGCCTCGCTGGGGCTGTCGCGGATGTTCAGGGATGATGTCGCGCAGCTGAACGCCGGCATGCTGCTCTATGACGCGTTCTATCGCTGGTGCAGGGATGCGAGCGAGGAAACCCATAACTGGCCCGTCGGGCCGGCGACGTCATAGGGTTGCTGCCATGACCACCGTGACGACTGACAGGGACATCGATGCCCCAGCCGCCATGCCGACGCTGTCGGAGGCGACCCGCGTCTGGGCGCGCATCGGCCTGCTCTCTTTTGGGGGGCCGGCCGGACAGATCGCGCTGATGCACAAGGAGCTGGTCGAGGAGCGGCGCTGGATCGGCGAGGAGCGTTTCCTGCATGCGCTGAACTACTGCATGCTGCTGCCCGGCCCCGAGGCGCAGCAGCTCGCGGTCTATATCGGCTGGCTGATGCACCGCACGCTCGGCGGGCTGATCGCCGGGCTGCTCTTCATCCTGCCGGGCGCGGCGGTGATGC
Organism: Allobosea vaviloviae; assembly: GCF_001298265.1. Taxonomy (GTDB): domain Bacteria; phylum Pseudomonadota; class Alphaproteobacteria; order Rhizobiales; family Beijerinckiaceae; genus Allobosea; species Allobosea vaviloviae_B. The sequence goes on from NZ_LGSZ01000078.1 coordinate 71,805, forward strand.
TGGGCCTGAGCATCCTCTATGTGCTCTATCGCGATGTGCCCGTCGTTGATGGCCTGTTCTTCGGTGTGAAGGCAGCGGTGCTCGCGGTGGTGATCGAGGCGGGCCTGCGGATCAGCCGGCGGGCGCTGAAGAACGGTGCGATGGTTGCGGTTGCGGTCGCCGCCTTCGTCGCGATCTTCCTGTTCAAGGCGCCGTTTCCGGCGATCATCCTGGTCGCGGGCCTGATCGGTTGGGCCGGCCACCGTGTGTGGCCGAGGCTGTTTGGACCGCAGGCCGGTCACGGCAAGGCGGGGCCGGCGGTGACGGGCATCGTCGATGGTCTGTTCGCGCGCGGCGAACTCGGCCATGTCCGGCCTTCGACGGCCAAGGCGCTGCGGACGCTCGCGGTCTGGCTGCCGCTTTGGCTCGGACCCGTGCTGCTGCTGCGGCTCTGGACCGGCAGCGGCAGCGTCTGGACGCAGCTCGGCAGCTTCTTCAGCACCATGGCGGTGGTGACCTTCGGCGGCGCCTATGCGGTGCTGGCCTATGTCGCGCAGGCGGCTGTCGAGACCCATGGCTGGCTGCTGGCGGGCGAGATGATCGATGGCTTGGGCCTCGCCGAAACGACTCCGGGACCGCTGATCCTGGTGCTGCAGTTCGTCGGCTTCCTGGCCGGGTTTCGTGCGCCGGGAGACCTGCCGCCCTTGCTCGCAGGCGGTCTCGGCGCGCTGCTCACGCTGTGGGTGACGTTTGCGCCGTGCTTCCTGTGGATCTTCCTCGGCGCGCCTTATGTCGAGGCGCTGCGCTGCAACAAGGGGCTTTCGGCCGCGCTCGGTGCGATCACGGCGGCTGTCGTCGGCGTGATCATGAACCTGGCGCTGTGGTTTGGCCTGCATGTGCTGTTTGCGCAGGTGAGGGCGGTCGACATCCTCGGCCTGTCGCCGGACTGGCCGGTTCTCGCCTCGCTCGACTGGCGGGCGGCGCTGCTCTCTGCCGGCGCGATGGTCGCGATGCTGCGCTTCAAGATCGGGATGATCCCGACGCTCGCAGCCTGCGCGGCAGCCGGCGTCGTCCTGACGCGGCTGGCGCCCTGAGCCGCGCGATCAGCGGCGCGGCGGCTCGCCGGGCTCGATCACCCTGTATTCGGCGTCGATGATCTCGGCAGGGCCGGTCTGGCGCCCCTGCTGCGGGAACGGGCCGGGATCGCCGAAGCCAGCGGCCTTCAAGCGGCTGCGCAGCCGCCAGACCGCGATCGTGCCGACGATGGCGACGACCGGAATCAGGATCAAGGCGAGGCTGGCGGCGACCAGGAACAGCACCACGCCGACGACGAGGCTCGCTGCCATCGCCAGCCAGGCGGCCCAGCGCGGCATGCGGGCGGTGCGGCCGCCGAGCTGCTCGTAGAGATTGACGCGGATCATGTCGCTTTCGTCCGTTTGAGGAAACCGGAATCTAGGGACGAAATGCGGCGAAGACGAGATCACCCAACGTCAGTTTTGCGCGCTCATTCGTCGTGCCAATCGTAGAGCCAGCCATAGCGCGCGCGCAGCCCGTCAGGGCCCAGGCGCCGTAGCGCGAGGTCGCGCCCGATGCTCCAGGGCCAGCCGAGATGATAGGTCCGGCCATTGCTCCGGCTGGCATCCTGGACGCGCGCGGCGCGGGCCGCTCGCGCTGTCGCGTAAGCCGCCATCGCCGCCGGCACGCCGCGTCCGCCGTCGGTCTCCAGGGCGTTCGCCAACAGGCGGGCTAGCACCGCAGCATCCTCGATCGCCAGCGAGGCGCCCTGCGCGAGGAAGGGCAGGACGGGATGGGCGGCGTCGCCCAGAAGCGCGATCCGCCCCTTCGCCATGGCGGCGGGCCTGCGGTCGAACAGCGACCAGACCTGCCAGTCCCGGGCCGAGGCGATGAGTTCGCGCAGGGCCTGCGAGCCGCCCGCGACATGATCGGTCAGGACGGCGACGTCGCCGTCGCGTGACCAGCCCTCGCGAGCGTCCTTGGTCTGCCTGACCACGACGACATTGGTCTCGCGGCCGGCTGCCACAGGGTAATGCACCGTATGCCTGCCGGCGCCGAGATGGAGGTTGACGCGGGGCTTGTCGGTCTTCGTGCCCGGTGCGAGCGCGCGCCAGGCCTCGTAGCCGGTAAAAAGCGGGGGGGACGTATCGCCGGTGAGGTCGCGCACCCGCGACCACAGCCCGTCGGCGCCGATCAGTCCGAGCCCGTGGAAGCTTTCCCACTGGCCGTTCTGGCCGGTGAGGGTGGTCGAGACGCCATCCTCCTCCTGGGTGATCTCCTGCACGCCGCGACCGACCACGAGGCGGATATTGGGCATCGAGCGCGCGGCATCGAGCAGCACGGTGTGGAGGTCGTTGCGCTTCAGCATCCGGAACGGCGTCGGCAGCCGTGCCGGATCGGACGGCATCTCCAGCAGTTCGCGGCCGTCGGCCCAGCGCCGGATGATCAATCCGTGCGAGCTGACGCTGACGCGCTTCAGCGGCAAGGTCAGGTCGAGGCCGTCCAGTACGCGGCCGGAGTTCGGCGAAATCTGCAGGCCGGCGCCGAGTTCGCCGAAGCCGGTGCGCTTTTCGATGACGGTGACGGAGATGCCGCGACGGGCCAGGGACAGGGCCATGGTCAGCCCGCCGATTCCGGCGCCGGCGATCAGGAAATGAGGAGCAGACACAAGCACAGGGCCTTCGCAGTCGAATCAGGGCAGGCGCGGGTGCCCCTCAGAACCCGCGCTGGAGGTGGTGTCAGGCTGGCGTCTCGCACTGCCTGTATCAGGCAGACATCTTTCAGGCAGCTTTGGCCGCCTCGTGATGCGCGCAGTCCGGCGGCGAGCAGGCGCCGGCCTTCAGCGAGGCGTCGTATTTGAACAGCGTCGAGCAATAGGGGCAGACGATTTCGTGGTCGGCGCCCATGTCGAGATAGACATGGGGATGGTCGAAGGGCGGCTTGGCTCCGATGCACATGAACTCATGCGCGCCGACATGAATGACGGCCACGCCAGCGTCGTTGTGGAAATGCGGAATGCCGTGATCGGCCATGATCGTCGCTCAGCCTTGAGAGGTGTTGCCTGATGTCGGCGCAAACTACCGCGCTGCGGGGCCGCGCGCCAGTGCGCGATTGTCTCAGCGGGGTGCGAGCGGGCGCAGGCAGGACCGCGCCAGCGCCGAGATGCGCTCGCCGTCCGCCGTATCGGTCGTGTTGCCGATGACCTTTTGCCAAAGATCCTCGCGCTTCAGCGAATCGACCGTGCAGGCGCAGAGGCGCTCGCAGGCGTCGGCGCTCAGGCTTCCCTGCGCGCAGTTGCGCTGGCAGGCGAGCATGAAGGGCCGCTCCGGCGAAGCCGGCGGTGGCGGCACGACCTGCAAGGCGAGCATCAGGGCGCCGATGAAGACGGGCTGGTGGACGAGATAGACCAGGAGGCTGTGCCGTCCGCCCCAGACGACGAGCCGGGCCGGCGCGGCATCGGGGCGCCAGCGGCCGATGCGGGAGGCCTCCAGCGCCGGCAGCCCCAGGCGCGCCATGATGATGCCGCCGAGCACGCAGCCGAACCAGGGGAAGACCGGGACGAAATCGGCCGTCGCGATCGGCACCTGCGAGAAGCCGAGCCAGGCGAGCAGGGGCTCGTCGAGAACCGGGTGGGCGACCAGAAAGGGCAGGGCGAAGACGATGACGGCCGTCCCCGCGACAGCCATTACCGGCAGGCGCAGGAAAGGCAGCGCCAGCACGCTGGCCAGCGCGACCTGGTGCAGGATGCCGAAGAAGATGAAGCTCTGGCGCATGAACACGAATGTGCCCAGCGTTACCAGCGCGGCCGCTGCGACGACCATGGCCAGGCGCTTCAGATAGGCCCGGTGGTTCAGCCCGTGGCGTGTCGCCAGAACGAGGCTAATACCGACCAGCGTCAGGAAGGAGCCGGCGATCAGGCGCGCGAACCAGCGCCAGCCGGGCTCGGAGGGGACATGCGTCTCGATCAGCCCGAAATAGGAGAGGTCGTAGGCGAAGTGGAAGACGAACATCGCCAGGAGAGCGATACCGCGCGCCAGATCGACGACGTCGAGACGCGAGCGCGGCGGCGGCGGCGGCGGTGCGATGGGGGGCGGTGCGTCAGGGGACGTGATCTCGGTCATGGCCGTCTTCATAGGCAGCTCGCATCGAGGCCGCTACCCAAAGCGCGTTTGGCATGCCAAGTGAAGGGCCTCGCTATCGCTGATCACGACGGTTGCCATGCAGAGCTTTTCATCCGACGGCGTTGAACTCGCCTTCATCGATCTCGCCCCGACGGGCGATACGCCCAAATACGAGACGGTCGTGCTCGTCCACGGCTTCGGCTCCAGCCACATGGTCAACTGGGTCAACACGCAGTGGACGAAGACGCTGACCCATGCCGGCTACCGCGTCGTCGCGCTCGACAATCGCGGCCATGGCCAGAGCGAGAAGCTCTACGACCCAGCCGCCTATTCATCCCAGATCATGGCCGAGGATGTGCGCCGGCTGATGGACCATCTCGATATCCCGCGCGCGGCCGTGATGGGCTATTCGATGGGCGCGCGGATTTCGGCGCATCTGGCGCTGGCCCATCCGCAACGGCTGACGGCACTGCTGCTCGGCGGGCTCGGCATCCATCTGGTCGAGGGCGTCGGCCTGCCGCTCGGCATTGCCGATGCGATGGAGGCGCCCTCGCTCGACGACCTGACCGATCCGATGCAGCGGATGTTCCGGGCCTTCGCCGATGCGACCAAGAGCGATCTCAGGGCGCTGGCCGCCTGCATCAGGGGCTCGCGCCAGACGCTGAGTGCAGCCGAGGTCGGGCACATCACTGTCCCGACGCTCGTCAGCGTCGGCACCAAGGACGACGTCGCGGGCTCCGGGCCTGAGCTGGCGAGGTTGATTCCAAGCGCGGAGGCCTTTGATGTCGAGGGCCGCGACCACAATCTCGCTGTCGGCGACAAGAGCCACAAGCAGGCTGTTCTCGACTTTCTGTCGCGTTTGTGAGAATGAAGCTGCCGTTCGGAAGCATCATGGAAAAGCGGGCGACGCCAATGTGTTGTCGACGGCAGCTCAGAGACTGAATCCACCGCTTGCCACGCTGATTCATGTCGGCCCCGCAATCACCTTTGGCGCGCTCGTGCCAACAGGTGATAGAGTTTGCATCGCCGAACGCGCTTTTTCCGGAGATCAACCATGTCGTCAGGGCGCTCCACTGCGGAAGTCCGCGATCTCGCCACCGGCCTCGACCGGCTCGATCCGGTCTGGTCGAGGCTCCGGCGCGAGGCCGAGGCTGCGGTCGCAGCCGAGCCGGCGCTGGGCAGTCTGATCGTCGCCTCCATCCTGAACCAGCCGAGCTTCGAGGCGGCCGTCAGCCATCGCGTCGCAGCCCGGCTCGGCCATCCCGCCGTCGCCGCCGATCTGATCGAGCAGGCCTTTGCCGAGGCGTTGGCGGCCGACGAGACAGTCGGCCAGGGCATGCGCGCCGACGTTCTGGCCGTGCTCGACCGCGACCCCGCCTGCTACCGCGTGCTGGAGCCGGTGCTGTTCTTCAAGGGCTTCCATGCCTTGCAGTCGCACAGGCTGGCGCATTGGTTGTGGCAGCGCGACCGGCGGGACTTCGCGCTCTACCTCCAGAGCCGCGCTTCCGAGGTGTTCCAGACCGACATCAACCCGGCGGCGAAGATCGGCAAGGGCATCTTCCTCGACCACGCCACCGGCCTCGTCGTCGGCGAGACGGCGGTGATCGAGGACGACGTCTCGATGCTGCACAGCGTGACGCTGGGCGGCACGGGAAAACAGGGCGGCGACCGCCACCCCAAGATCCGCAAGGGCGTGCTGATCGGTGCCGGCGCCAAGATCCTCGGCAATATCGAGGTCGGGCAATGCAGTCGGGTCGCGGCCGGATCGGTCGTGCTTGCGGCCGTGCCGCGCAACAAGACTGTGGCGGGCGTGCCGGCCAAGGTCGTCGGCGAGGCCGGCTGTGCCGAGCCCTCGCGCTCGATGGACCAGATCCTCGGCGGCGACTGCGGATCCCATATCTGAGTTTCAGGTCAAGCCATCAGCCAGGCCGCGATCTCGGCCTGCATCGGATGGGCGCGCTCGGCCGGCGCCAGGATGAGCGTCAACCGGTCGCGCAGTGGCATGGCCAGCGGGAAGGGTGCAATAAGCCGCCCGTCCGCGAGGTGGCGACCGATCAGGCTGGCGCGGCCCATCAACACGCCCGAGCCCGAGAGAGCGGCATCCAGCGCGAGGCTGTAGAGCGAGAAGCTCGGGCCGCGTGCCGGATCGATTGCGGCCGAGCCGCCAGCGAAAGCGAGCCAACGCCCCCAGTCGCCGCGCCAGACCGCGTCGTGCAGCAGCGTCTGGCCAGCGAGATCGGCGAGACTGCCGATGTTCTTAGCCAGAGAGGGCGCGCAGACCGGCAGGATGGCATCGGGCTCCGGCGCCCTCAGCGTGTCCGGCGCTGCCTCTGCGTCGCGATAGAAGATCGCGAGGTCGTGCGGCTCGCGGCGCGGATCGGGCGGCTGCTCCATCGCCGAGATCGAAATCTGCAGCTCCGGCCAGGCACGCCGCATCTCAGTCAGGCGCGGCGACAGCCAAAGCTGCGCGATGCAGGGCAAGGCGGCGATCGTGAGCGCACGGCCGCCATGGCTGTCTCGCAGGCCCTGCACCGCCTGCGCCAGCGTATCGAAGCCGCGCGTCAGTCTCGGCAGCGCCTCGCGCGCCGCCTCCGTCGGCTCGACGCCCTGGGCCAGCCGACGGAAGACGGGAAAGCCGAGCCAGACCTCGAGCTGGCGGATCTGCTGCGTGACCGCGCCGGCGGTGACGCCGAGCTCTTCGGCCGCCTTGATGAAGCTGCCGCAGCGCGTCGCCGCCTCGAAAGCGCGCAGTGCGTTGAGCGAGGGCAGCCGCGGCCGCGGTGGCTTGACGGGCATCGATCGGGTCCGGGCGGAGGCTGAGATTTCCTCTGCCTGGCGGCGACGATAACTCGTTTGCACGACCCCGCGCAAACCGTTCTTATTGCCGGGAGTTTCCTTGTGGTTCGCACGGGCGGAGAACGGCGATGACGGCACTGGGCAGGCGCGACTGGGTTCCCGCCGCGAGCGAGGATTATGTGCTGGAGGTCGCTTCGACTGTCGGGGCTCAGTCGCTCGATGCCATCGAGGGGCGGATCGCGGCGTTGACGCAGGAAAACCGCAACATCCACGAGCGCGACTGCTTCAACCTCAACCCCGCGACCAATGTGATGAACCCGCGCGCGGAAGCCGCGCTGGCCTCGGGCCTCGGCGCCCGGCCTTCGCTCGGCTATCCCGGCGACAAATACGAGATGGGGCTGGAGGCGATCGAGCAGATCGAGATCATCGCCGCCGAACTCGCGGCGCAGGTCTTTGGCGCCAAGTACGCCGAGATCCGGGTGCCCTCGGGCGCCATCGCCAATCTCTACGCCTTTATGCTCGCGGCGAAGCCTGGCGACTGCATCATCGCGCCGCCGCCGGCGATCGGCGGCCATGTCACTCATCACGGCGCCGGTGCGGCCGGGCTCTACGGCATCGTCACCCATCCCGCGCCGGTCGATCCGGTCAACTACACCGTCGATGTGGCCAGGCTGCGCGAGGATGCGCTGCGGCTGAAGCCCAAGATGATCACCATCGGCTCGAGCCTGAACCTGTTTCCCCATCCGATCCGCGAGATCCGCGCCATTGCCGACGAGATCGGCGCGCTGGTGCTGTTCGACGCGGCGCATATGTCGGGAATGATCGCCGGGCATGGCTGGCAGCAGCCGCTGGAGGAGGGCGCCCATCTGATGACGATGAGCACCTACAAGAGCCTGGGCGGGCCGCCATCGGGGCTGATCGTCACCAATGACGCCGGCCTCGCCAAGCGCCTCGACGAGATCGCCTATCCCGGCCTGACCGCGAATTTCGACGCGGCGAAATCGGCCTCGCTGGCGATCACGTTGCTGGATTGGAAGGAGCATGGCCGCGCTTACGCGCAGATGATGGCGGCGACCGCCAAGGCTCTGGGCGAAGCGCTGATGGAGCGCCAGGTGCCGGTCTTCGCCCGGGATCGCGGCATCACGACCTCGCATCAGTTCGCGATCGAGGCTCACGCCTATGGCGGCGGCCAGGCGGCGGCCAAGAAGCTGCGGGCGATCAACATCCTGAGCTGCGGCATCGGCCTGCCGCTGGCGGAGGTGCCGGGAGACGTCAACGGATTGCGGCTGGGCACGCCGGAGATCGTGCGCTTCGGCATGACGCTGGCCGACATGCCCGAACTCGCCGGCTACATCGCCGAGGGGCTGAACGGCTCGCGCCCGGCCGAGGCGGTGGCGAAGGATGTCACGGCGTTCCGGGGGAAGTTCCGGGAGCTGCATTTCATGCGGTGAGGGGGGCGGGGGCGATTTCTCGGCGACGCCTGCAATGTCAGCTTAACCTGAACGTCACCAGCGATGCCGCATAACGCCCCATACTGATGGGAGCGTTCGAATGAGTGGCCATGATGCGCTGGTTGTCCGCGGTCTGGTGAAGCGCTTTGGCGGCTTCACAGCGGTCAACGGCCTTGATCTCAGTATACGGCGCGGCGAGCTCTACGCATTGCTGGGTCCCAACGGGGCGGGCAAGACCACCTCGCTCAGGATCGTCGCGGGGCTGCTCTCCCCGGATGCGGGCGAGATCAGCATTTGCGGGATCAACCGCCTGCGCGATCCGGTTGCGGCAAAACGTGTGGTGGCGTGGCTCCCCGATGAACCGATGGTTTATGACAAGCTCACGCCCGTCGAGTATCTCGATTTCGTTGCCGGCCTTTGGCAGGTTGAGGCAACGGTCGGAAAGCGGCGCCGCGACGCCCTGCTTGAGACCCTCGACCTGACCCGCGTGGCCGATCAGCGCTGCGAGGGCTTTTCCAAGGGTATGCGACAGAAGGTTGCTCTGGCTGGCGCGTTGATTCACGAACCCGCGTTGCTGATCCTTGACGAGCCGTTGACGGGCCTCGATGCGTCGATGGCGCGGCACGTCAAGGAACTGCTTCAGGAACGGGTCGCAAACGGTGTGACGGTGATCCTCACCACGCATATCCTCGAAGTCGCTGAACGGCTCAGTGACCGCATCGGCATCATTCGCAATGGCAGGCTGGTCTGCGAAGGCACGATGGCGCAACTGCGCGAGGGGGGCGCCTCCGAAGGCTCTACCCTGGAAGATGTCTTCCTCGATGTCGTCGCGCGCGAAGAGGCCGCCTGAGATGGCAGCCCTTGTGTCCGGTCCAACCCGCGCCGTGCTGGCGCTCGAAGCCCGTCTGGCATTGCGGGGCATTGCCGACATGGCAGGCCCGAAAACGGCCATGCGTCCCTGGCGCATTGCGGGCGTGCTGGCTTTGGTCTGCACGATCATTTTCGGCGTGTCGCAGCTTCTGCTGATGACGGCCGGCGAACTGGACCCTGCCGATCCGCGCCTTCAGATCACGTTGACGATCAATCTCGCCTTCCTGTTCGTGCTGATGATCTCGGCCGCGCTCGATTCCGCCGCCTATGCGCTTTACGCACGCGGCGATTATGACCTGATGTTCTCCGCGCCCCTGCCTCCGCAAACCGTGCTGCTGGTCCGGGCTCTCAACGTCTTTGGTTTCACGCTTGCAAAAGCCGGTCTATATGGCGCGCCGATGCTGATCCTGCTGGCGGTGCAGCGCGGACCTCATTGGCTGGCTGGCCTGCCGCTGATCCTGGCCCTGGCGCTCGGCGCGACGGCCATCGCGATCGGACTGGCCATGGGCCTGGTTCGCCTGATCGGCATCCGGAGCACGCGCGTCGCGGCGCAGGTGGCGGCCGCGCTGGCCGGTCTGCTGGTGCTTGTGATGGTGCAGTGGGATGCCATCTTTGGGCCCGGTCCAAAGGCCGCCCTCGTCGCGGACTATGTGGCCAACCCTCAGTCCCTTGTTTGGCAAGTGGCGATGCTGCCTGCCCGCGCCGTGACCGGCAATGTCGTGGCCCTCGTGGCTGTGGTTGCCTGTGCCGCGCTGATGGCCGTGCTGATGTTCACCGGCCTTGCCGAGAGCTTTGTGCGCAACGCGGTCCTCGCGGCAGGATCGGCGTCCGCGGCTCCACCCCGCGCCAGGCGCAGTCGCGCATCCTTCGGAGCATCACCGGTGGCGGCGCTGATGCTCAAGGAACGGCGCATCATTCTGCGTGATCCGTGGCTGTTGTCTCAAATCCTGATGCAATGCATTTTTCTGATCCCGATCGCCTTCGTGACCGTCTATCGGGTCGCGAGCGGGGCTGACGATGCCTCGGCGCTCGTGCCGGTTCTGATCGTTCTGTGTGGCCAGATTGCCGGTGGCCTGACCTGGATCGCGATGTCGGCCGACGAAGCAGCCGAACTGGCCTTGACCGCACCGCTGGACCCCCGCTTGCGCGCGCGCGCCCGTTTCGGCGCCATAACCTGGCTCACCGTCATCTTCGCCGCTCCGCCATTGATGCTCTTGCTGCTGGTCGATGCCCGGGCCGGTCTGGTCAGCCTGCTCGGCGTTGCCTGCGCCATCGCCTGCGGCATCCTCGTCAACACCTGGCATCAGCCGAGGCTGGCGAGGACCGGCATGATCAGGCGGCGCATGAAGAGTCCCATCTTCGTGACGCTCATGGAGCTTCTGGCCTTGACGATGGTCGCGGTCGGACTCTGGCCCTTGCTGGCTGGCGACTACCTGGCCGCGATGCGGGGCGCGCTCCTGGCCCTGGCAACGATGGGCGTGCTGTATGCGGCGCGCCCACGCACAGCAGCCTGAACAGGGGACAGTCAGGACTTGCGCGTTGCGGGCGGCGGGTTGACCATTGAGCCCCCATGGCACCGCGCCTCGTCCGGCAAAGGGAGAGCGAGCGGCTTCGCGGCTTGCCCTCCCGGCGCCGGCATGGCATCGGTCCCGCCAACCGATGAGGACCGACATCATGGACAAGACCGAACTCGCCAAGCTCGAAGGCTATCTGCGGCGCACCTTCAACAATCATGGCATCAGCGTGCGCGCGCGGATGAAGAAGAACGATTCGGCCGAGGTCTATCTCGCCGACGAGTTCATCGGCATCATCCATGTCGACGACGAGGACGGTGACCGCTCGTTCAATTTCACCATGGCGATCCTCGACGTCGATCTCGAAGACTGACGGGATTTCGCGAGGGCGGCCGTCTGACGCGACCGCCTGCGCTTCCGGTGCTCACGGACGCAAGTCCGCTCCGCTCCGGTTCTCGCCGGTCACGCCAGCCGACTCTCCCTGGCGAAATCCCGGCGGAGCGCAATCCGGGAGCGCGGGGACGCCGCTTGGCAGCCCGCCTCAGCGCATCATGCCGTCGATGGTGTGGCGGACGCCGCCGAGCATCGCTTCCCAATCGGCGATGATGCTGCGCGGGAAGCGGATGTTCACATCCATGCCGCGATGCTTGAACGTCACACGGCAGGGCTCGTCCAGATCCGGATGGCCCGGATTCGACTTGCCCGCTTCGACCGGGCAGCGTGCCGCGAAGCCGCGGCCGTCGGGCACCGAGACATAGAGTTCGTCGCCCTCATAGGGCGAGCCCTTGCGGAAGCCGCGCACCACGAGCCCGCCGGGATTCGACCAGACGGTCGGCGTCAGGAAACGTGCGTAGACCGAGAGTTGTGTCTGCGGCTCGTTGACCTTGTCCTGGGGGGTCAGCGTGACCAGCAGGCGCTGGCGGTTCTGGATGAACGGGCCGGTCTGGGCCGGGCCGAGGCTCGGCCAGTCGAGCCGCAAGCGGACCATGCCGACCAACCGGCTCGAATCGCCCGGCTCAGAGCCGGTCAGGTTCTGCGGCACCATCAGCGCGATCGCGCCGATCCGGGCCGGCTGGACGATCGATTCGCGTTCCTCGTCGCGATGCGTGAGATGCAGCGCGAGGCTGGTCGCGAGCGCGCCCGCCAGCATGATCGCCAAGGCGGCCTTGACCAGGGCCCCGTCGGCGCGAGGCAGAGGCGGCGGCGGGCGCTTCAGCCGGGAGCGGACCATGCTCGTCAGGCCGATGCTCGAAGGCGCCGTCGGTCCTTGCTGGGCGTAAGCGGCCTGCTCGGCGGCCGCGTCCTGGGGATGATATGCCGTCACGGGCGTCGCCTTCGGGAGATTGCGTCACCACTCAAGCATCCGCGCGTTAACGCGCCGTAAACCATGCCGGCCCGGCGCGATTGCCGCCCGACCGGGCGTTAACCATTGCTCAAGCCTTTCCTTCACACTTCGTAAACCATGCTGCAGGGTCCGGCGGTCGCGTCCGTGGGAGCCAGCGCCGTTGTCGATCCAACCTGCCGCGTCTGAGGCGCTCCAATCGCTGTTCATCGGCTTCGCCTTCGCGGGTCTGCTCGCGAGCGCCTTCGAGCTGTTCACGGCAAAGCGCGCCGATTTCCGGCTGCTGCAGTCGGGCGGGCTGTCTGCGGTGGCGAGCGTGCCCGTCGTGGTGTTCAGCGCGCCGTTCCTGATCGTGCGCAACACGGTGCGCGGCCGGCGCATCGAGGGCAGGCCGTTCATCTTCGTGATGCTGGCCAGCATGATCGCCTCGGTCTGGAGCATGGCCTGCGGCCGGATCGTGCTCGACCTGCTGCACATGCTCGGCACTTGACGCCGGGCTTGCGAGCCGGTCACTCCTGAGGTGTCACGCGCCTTCCAAGGATACCCGGCATGCCGCTCTATTCCCTCGACGGGCTGAAGCCCGAAACGCCGGCTGCCGGGGACTGGTGGCTGGCTCCCGATGCCCATCTGATCGGCAGGATCCGCATCGGCGCGGATGTCGGCATCTGGTTCGGCAGCGTTCTGCGCGGCGACAACGAGTGGATCGAGATCCGCGCCGGCAGCAACATCCAGGAAGGCTGCGTCCTGCACACCGATATGGGCTTCCCGATGGTGGTCGGAGAGGGCTGCACGGTTGGCCACCGTGCCATCCTGCATGGCTGCACGGTCGGCTACAACAGCCTGATCGGGATGGGCGCGACTGTGCTCAACGGCGCCAGGATCGGCCGCAACAGCCTCGTCGGCGCCAATGCGCTGGTAACAGAAGGCAAGGAATTTCCCGACAATTCGCTGATCGTCGGCTCGCCGGCCCGAGCGATCCGCACGCTCGACGAGGCGGCCGCTGCCGGCATCGCAGCCACGGCACGCGGTTACGTCGCGCGCTGGAAGCAGTTTGCCACCGGTCTGGTCAGACTCGACTGAACAGCGATCCTTCAAACCAGCGGGCCGGCCCCCTGGGGAAGGGGGCCGGCCCTGTGGCGAAACCCGGCCTGGGGACGGGTGGGTGGGGACGTGACCAAGTCTCGCCGTCCATCCGGAGAGGGCACCACCCGCTCCTGATCGTGTGGCGACCGCCTAGAGCGGTCACGATCGGTGACCTCAGCGAACCGAGGCGACCGTCGACGTCTGGGCGCCGCCGAGCGAGGTCCAGCCGGTGCGAACCTGCGATTCGCGCTTGACGTAGACGTAGCCTGTCTGGCTCCAGGGCAGGACCGCGTTGCGCTTGTTGTCGAGGATGAAGTCACCGCGATCGGTGCGGACCATCAGCACGGCGTGGCCGGCATTCTCCTCGTCGATGACGACCGTCATCAGCATGGCGCGGCGCGGCACGCCGGTCTCGGCCAGGCGCTTGCGCTTGAGCAGCGCGAAGTCCTCGCAATCGCCCTTGCCGTCCTCGGGCAGATCCCAGCGGTCGACGACGCCCCAGTGATCCTCGTCGGTGACGGCTTCGATCTCGCGGTTGGCGCGGCCGTTGATCGCGACGATGGCCTTCCAAAGCTTCGGCGTCATCTCGACGCGCTCGGGCTCGCTGACATCGACGCGACATTCGGCCGGGCTACGCTTGCACAGATCGCTCCAGGCATAAGGCGCGCGGGCGTCGCCCGAGGCATTGGCCGGCGCGCTGGCGACCGGAACGCCGGCGATGCCCTGCTGGGCCTGCACGGTGGATGCGCCGCCGGCAAGCAGCAGGAGTGCCAGAGCCGGAACCATGAAACTGCGGTGGTGTTGAAGCATGTCGTCCCCTTCCTTGTCCCTGGGGTGGACGATGCAGCCGGCGCATGGATTTGCTTTGAAATGAAAGCGAACAATTTGATGGAATTCGCCAGACGATACTGGCAACACATCTCAGTATAAATCGACGGGAAATGCGATCGTAACAAATGGGAGCGCTGGAGACAGAGTCCTTTAACCAAGACCTTGCCGTGGCCAGCGACAGGATTGATCAAAGGTTACTGGTTGCGTCGGTCGTTGTGACCGGCGGCACGGGCCTGGGGTCAGCGCGCGACGGCCTCGGTTCCGGGCTGGACTGTGGCGCCCAGCAGATGGGCGCCGATATCGGCCGGTTGGGAGAACATGAAGGCCGGATGAAGTATCTGCAGCGCATCGGCGCTGGTAAAACCCCAGGCGACGGCCCCGAACGCCATGCCGGCCTCGCTCGCGGCCTCGAAATCCCGAATTTCATCGCCGATGCAGAGGCAGTCCTCGTGCTCGATGCCGGCCCGCTTTGCGAGCTGCCGGAACTTCGTTGCCTTGCCGAACAGGCCGGCGCCGCAGGCGAAATGCGTGAACTGCGCCGCGATCTCGCTGCCGAGAGCCTGCCGCACATTGCTTTCCGTGTTGGAGCTGACGATCGCGAGCAGGAAGCCATGCTGCCGGAGTTCGCGCAGCATGTCCTCGATGCCGGGGAAGAGGGTGACGCGATCGCTGTCCTGCGCTGCCAGTCGGCGCATGTGCCTGGCGATGAAGGGCAGTTTCCAGCGCGCCACGCGAAGATGCGAGATGAGGTGTCGCGCGCTTTGACCGCGCAGGGTCTCGACCTCGTCCTCGGCGACACGCCGGAATCGGTATCGGTCGGCGATGCCGTTCAGCACGTTGGCGAACCAAGGAAAGGTGTCGGCCAGCGTCCCGTCGAAGTCGAAGATGATCAGGCGATAAGGAATGACAGAAGCTCGCAGCGCCGTGGAACGCTGTCAGCTATGGCGGGCGCGGCCGTGTCGCGCAAGCATGGCGACCCGGCGACACCGAGGCGGAGCCTCAGAGTTCCAGTTTGTCGTCGAGCAGATCGGCCGAAAGCGGGAAGCGGAATTCCGCGGCAAAACCGCCGTCGAAGCGACGCACGATCTTGGCCGCCGTCGAGCCGATCCGGATCGGCGTGTTCATCGGCAGGTCGAGATCGGTGGTGAAGGCGGCCCCCGAGAGCGAGATGTCGATGATGCGCACGACATGCTCGGTGCCGTCATCCATCGTTACCACGGCGCGCGGGTTGCGCGGGGTGATGCGCTCGTGACGACGATCCTCGGGGAGGCCGAGTTCCTCGCGGTTGGCGAGCCAGGTCAACTGGGCGGTGAATTTCTCGCGCTTGCGGCTGGTCGCGGTGATGGTCATCGCGAAGCCTTCCATCGTCGTGCGCACGCAGGTGCCTTCGATGCGGCCGAGATGTTCGAGATAGACGATGACGCGATCGCCCGGATTGGCGCGGGCAGGGGCTGCGACATGCAGGCCGCCGGGCGAAATATCGATGGTCTGGCAGGGGTATTCCATGCGGTTGGGCAGCATGTAGCGGCCCAGCAGGACAACCTTCATACGATGGTGCCGCCTGCGCTCGACAGTGCGTGCAGCCGTCCGGGGCGGTTGTAGAGCGCTCAACATCGAGGGTCAGCCTGATTTCGGGCCGATCCTATAGGCGCGTTGGTTAACGCGCGGTTAGCCTTTCAGGCGCGTCCTCCCGGCAGCACCATAAATCTCGGAGGGCTGTGCCGCATCGGCGGCGCGGCCTGCGGGCGGTGGGTGATGCTGGGCCAGAGCATGCGCAGCGAGATCATCCGCATCGAATCGAGCGTGTCGAGGCCGAGCCATTCGGGGGCTGTCGCCGCCGACAGGGCGCCGAGCATGCGCGCATGGGTCCGGCCGCGGTAGCGCAGCGGCAGCAACAGCAATTCGAGATAGATCGGAGCGCCTGTGCGTGTTTCGCCGGCAAGACCGGCCACCGCGCCGGCGGTCTCGTCCATCACGGTTTGAGTCAGGCGCCGCATGTCGCCTTGCGATTCGACATCGGGCCATAGAGCCGTGAAGGCGCGGCCGCGCAGTTCATGGCCGAGCAGGGCGCACAGGCGGGTGCCAGCAAGCCTGAAGACAGGTCCGATCGGCTCGTTTTCCAGAACGAAGGTGTCGGCCAGCGCGTGGCGCAGAGCCCCGGGCTCGATCTCGCCGCGTTCGGGCGCTGCCCGCTCGCCGCGAAGTGAGTCCCAGTACTCGAAAACCAAGCGCGTGCTCGTATTCTTCATTCCGATACCCAATGCTGCCAGCCGTGGCCTCCATCCCGCCATACGTCCCGCGATGGCGCAGAAGCGTCTGGAGGAGGGACGATGCAGTCCTTCTGGCAGCGAAGGACGCAGGTGGCATGCCGTCTTGCCATGCGCGCGAGCCGCTGTTCGGGTAAACGGTGCGTTAAGGTTAACGAGATGTTGAGATTGTGGATAACTGGTTAAAATGCTTATTAAATTGACTGACTTTCGCGGGCCTTCACGCCCGCATTCGGAGGGGCCGGCGGGGATGTGACCGTGGCGCTCGGGTCGCGTATCGAGTGTCCGCACAGCCGGAAAAGGGGAGCGCC
Source organism: Allobosea vaviloviae (assembly GCF_001298265.1). Lineage (GTDB taxonomy): Bacteria > Pseudomonadota > Alphaproteobacteria > Rhizobiales > Beijerinckiaceae > Allobosea > Allobosea vaviloviae_B. Next base: position 88,385 of record NZ_LGSZ01000078.1, read on the forward strand.
ACGCGGCTGCTCCCCTTTTTTTGTCTGTCGAGGCCCGGCTGCGTCGCTTGCCAGCGGCGGTGGCTTCGGCAAGGGTTGAAATTGCATGTCCGATACCCCTCCCAGCCAGCTCCCGCCGCCGCGGGAACCCGCCGTCAACCTGCCGTCGGCGGTCGTTTGGCTGATCGTCGCACTCGGGCTGATCCAGGGCGGCCGTTCCCTGCTCTCGGCTTATGACGACTATGTCTTGATGTCGTGGTTCGCCTTCGTGCCGGCGCGCATCAGCCTCTGGCTCGCGCCCGATCGCGTCGACGACGTCGTGAGCGCCATGACGATGTCGGTGCCGGGGCAGGATCTGGCGGACCGGCTCCAACTCGTCCGACTGCTGCTGGCCGATGGCGGTCCCAGGCTCTGGACGCTGCTGACCTATGGGCTGCTGCATGGGTCCTGGCTGCATCTGGTGACGAACCTGGTCTGGCTCGCCGCTTTCGGCAGTCCGGTCGCGCGCCGGCTTGGCAGCGGACGATTCCTCAGCCTGATGGCGCTTTCGACCATCGGCGGCGCACTGCTGCACTGGTTCTCGCGGGAGCTCGACGTGCTGCCGCTGGTCGGCGCGTCGGCGGCGGTGTCGGGCGCGACGGCGGCGGCCATCCGCTTCGTCTTCGCACCGGGCCTGCGTTTCGGCTCGCTGGCCGACGACGCCGTCGTGCGCGCCATCCCTGCCGAGCCGACGGGGCAGCTCTGGCGCAATTCCCGCGCCATGCTGTTCATCGGCATCTGGTTTGCGACCAACATCCTGTTCGGCGCCGGTCTGGTGCCGATCCTTGGTGAGGAGACCAGTATCGCCTGGGAGGCCCATATCGGTGGGTTCCTCGTTGGGCTGTTGATTTTCCCGCTGTTCGACAAGGGCGTTGTCCGCCGCTGAAGGCCCGTTGGTTGCGCCACGCGCCTCGAGCGACATGCCTTGCCTGTGCCTCGGTCTTCGCCCACACTCCGCCTATTCGCAGCGTTCCCGAGGCCTTCCCCGGCGCGTGAGTTCCGTCGGCGGCAGCAGGGACCAGGACGATCTCGCGTGCCGGACAACGGCGCCATCGCCAAGGAGGACGAAGCCATGAACGTCGAGCAGCTTTTGGGTGGCAAGGGCCGCGAGGTCATCTCGGTGCAGCCGCATCGCACGCTGGGCGAGGCGGTCCGAACGCTCAGCGAGCGGCGCATCGGAGCCGTGGTGGTGATGGGCGCCGATGGCGCTCTGGTCGGCATTCTGTCCGAGCGCGACATCATCAGGGCGCTGGGCGAGAGCGGGGCGGCGGCGCTTGAGAGCCCGGTTTCGCGCGTGATGACCGCCAAGGTGGTGACCTGCCGCTCCCAGACCAGCGTCGACGAGTTGATGGAGATCATGACGTCGGGACGCTTCCGCCATGTCCCGGTCGTCGAGAACGGCCATGTCATCGGCATCATCTCGATCGGCGACGTGGTGAAGTATCGCGTCGCGGCGATCGAGGCCGAGAGCCGCGCGATGCGCGACTATATCGCGATGGCCTGACGTAAGCGGGGCCAGCAGGCCATCTCAGACGGAGAGGCGGCTGCCGGCGATCGCCGCCTCGATGTCGTCGAGCGAGCGGCGCGTCGCCTGGCGGCCGAATTCGATCGTCTCCTGCGCACGGTGGAAGTCGAACAGCCCCATGCGGCCCAGCTTGGGGCCGATCATGACGTCGGGCGGGTCGCCCGCAAGGCGCGAGCGCGAGATTCGGTCCTGGGTGATGTTGAAGGCGTCGATCATGACGCCCGCGAGGCCCGGTCGGTCCTCGCTCTGCCGGCCGACGAGGCCACGGACGCGCCGCGCCGCGCCGGTGATGCCGCCGAGCCAGCGCGAGGTGGGCCGCACATCGAGTTCGGGCAGGATTTCGGGATCGGGCTCGGCGGCATGGTTGTGGATCGTCGTGCCGCGGCCGGCGAGGTCGCTGTTCAGGTTGACGCAGATCACGACATCGGCGCCCAGCGCGCGGGCTGCCGTGACCGGCACGGGATTGACCAGAGCGCCGTCCATCAGCCAGCGCCCGCCAAGCTTGACCGGATCGAAGACGCCCGGCAGCGCATAGGAGGCGCTGAGCGCCTCGACCAGCGGGCCATGCGTCAGCCAGATCTCGTGGCCGGTTCCGAGTTCGGTGGCGATCGCGACGAAGCGCGTCGGCAGCGCCTCGATGCGCAGGCCGGTCAGGTCCCGGTCCAGAAGCCGCTTCAGGCGGTTGCCGCCGATCAGGCCGGCTCCGCCGATGTGGAAATCCATCAGGCCGACGACGCGGCGCTTGGTCAGGCCGGTGGCGAATTCGGCGAGCTGGTCCAGCTTGCCTGCCGCATAGCAGCCGCCGACGACAGCACCGATCGAGGTTCCGGCGATGACGTCGGGCTTGAAGCCGGCTTCGGTCAGGACCTCGAGCACGCCGATATGGGCCCAGCCGCGCGCGGCGCCGCCACCCAGTGCCAGTCCGATCTTCGGTCGGCCGTCGCGAACGGGCGCTGCGACGCTCACATCGTTCATCGGCGTTTCACCTCCGCCACCTCCGGCAGCACCAAGCCCCAAGACGCATCGCGCGACCTCGTTCCATAACGTAGGCCCGTCCCTCCGGGGGAGGGCGAAGGATCGCAGGACTCAATGAGGAAACCGTCACCGCCGGAGCAAACCCTGCGCATACCGGCGGCTCTTGACGAAACGATGAAAGCGCGACGAAACAGCGCCGACGGCGTCCGCCGAGCCTCAGTTCGAGAGGACATGCCTCAGTCACAGACGAGCGGTTCGGATGCTCCCTCGCGCAGCGGTTTGACCCGGTAAAAGCAGGAACGGCGTCCGGTGTGGCAGCAGCCGCCGTCGCCTGCGACCTTGACCTTCAGCCAGAGCGCGTCCTGGTCGCAATCGACCCGCATCTCGACGATGGTCTGGATCTGGCCGGAGGTCGCCCCCTTGTGCCAGAGCTCGCCGCGGGAGCGCGACCAGTACCAGGCCTCGCCGGTCTCGATCGAACGGGCCAGCGCCTGCGCGTTCATGTGTGCCACCATCAGCAGTTCGCCGGTGTCCGCATCGGTGGTGACGCAGGTCACGAGCCCGCTGGCGTCGAAGCGCGGAGCGAGCGTGGTGCCCTCCTCGAGGGCCGACTTGGTTTCGAGGACCGGGAAAGCAATCATCGGTGTCTCATTCGGCAGGTGTTGCGTGTCGTCATGTGGTGGTGGTGGTTGGGGAGGCCAGGACATGGGCGCCATGGCTCAGGCTGCCGTCTCGCTGAGCGCGTCCTCGAACAGGCTCGGACTGTTCAGCGTCCGCGCCAGAATGAGTGCTCCTTCGAGACGGGCCAGCAAGGCCGCCGGGTTCTGGCTGCCTCGTGACGCCCTGGGCGCCACATCGAGATAATCCAGGATCATCTGGAAAAACGCGGACACGGCCGTGGCGACCTGCGCTGGCAAAGCGTCGCGTTGCGCACCGAACATCCCGCATAGACACATCCGGTCCTCGACCAGCACGGCATCGCGAAACAGGGCCGTGACGCGCTCCAGTCCTTCGCCGGGCGCCAGGATCCGGGGATCTCCCAGCCGGTCAGCCGCCCGCACGGTATAGCGTCGAGCCAAGGCCTCGCAGAGGTCGCCCTTGGTCGGGAAATGGTAATGCACACTCGAGCTTTTGATGCCGACGTCTTCCGCAACGTCGCGAAAGCTGAAACCGTGGTAGCCGGCCATCCGCGCCCGCTTTTCGGCAGCGTCCAGAATCTGCTCGCGCGCGGGTGCTTCGATCATATCGGCCTCTCTATCGACTGATAGATAAGGCTTGACGGGCGCAATCTCAACTCTCTAGGTTCCGACATCTATCTATCGATAGATAGAATCATTAAAGGAGTTCATCATGGGACGTTCGTTGAGCCTGATCGTCGGCGGGTCTTCCGGAATGGGCCTCGCAACGGCAACGCTGCTTGCCTCCGAAGGCAGGACCATCGCCCTCGTCGGCCGTGATCCCGCCAAGCTCGCAAGCGCACGGAAGCAAATCGAGAAAGACAGCGGTGGCGACGTCGAAACGATCGAAGCCGACCTTTACGATACCGGTGCAGTCGATGGATTGATCCGCCGGATCGATGGCGACGGACGCCATATCGATCAGCTGGTCAATGCTGCCGGCTATTTCTTCCCGAAGCCGTTCCTGGAGCATACGGGAGCGGATTTTGACCGCTATCACGCGCTCAACCGGGCGACCTTTTTCGTGACGCAGGCGGTTGCCCGCAATATGGCGTCTCACGGTGGCGGTGCGATCGTCACGATTGGCTCGATGTGGGCGCGACAGGCCGTCAAGGCCACGCCGTCCTCCGCCTATTCGATGGCGAAAGCGGGCCTCCACGCCCTGACGCAGCATCTCGCGATGGAACTAGCGGGCCTGAACATCCGTGTGAACGCCGTATCGCCGGCGGTCGTCGTCACGCCAATCTACGGTGCGTTCATCGAGCCCGAAGCGATCGAGGCGACGCTGACGGGCGGCTTCGATGCGTTCCATCCGATTGGCCGGGTCGGTCGGGCGGCCGACGTCGCCGCCCATATCGCATTTCTGCTGTCGGAGCGGGCCGGCTGGACGACAGGCGCGATCCACGACGTCGATGGCGGCGTGATGGCTGGCCGCAACTAGGGGCGGCATGGCGGGCGCGCGGTGTTGCCGCGCGTCCGCTCGTCAGAGACCCGCGGACTTCACCATGGTGAAGAACCGCACCTGCTCGGCCGGCTCCCTGAAAAGCCCGGTGTATTGCGTCGTCATCGTCGAGGAGCCCTGCTTCTGCACGCCGCGCATCGACATGCACATATGCTCGGCCTCGATCAGGACGGCGACGCCACGCGGCTTGAGCACCCGCTCGAGGGTCTGGGTGATCTGGGCCGTCATCGTCTCCTGCGTCTGCAGGCGCCGCGCGTAGACATCGACGATGCGGGCAAGCTTTGAGAGGCCGACGACGCCTTCGGACGGATAATAGCCGATATGCGCCTTGCCGACGAAGGGCACCATATGGTGCTCGCAATGCGACGAGAACGGGATGTCGCGCACAAGCACCATGTCGCGGTAGCCCTCGACCTCCTCGAAGACGCGATCGAGGATTTCATCCGCATCCTCCTGGTAGCCTTTGTAGAATTCCTTGTAAGCCTTGGCGACGCGCCGCGGCGTCTCGACCAGCCCCTCTCGCGACGGATCGTCGCCAGCCCACAGGATGAGCGTGCGCACAGCCTCCTCGGCTTGCTCCTGCGTCGGCTGCTTGATGAGAAACTTGTCTGCGGAGGGGCCCAAGGCCTGCTCGACGGACAAGGGCTGAACCACGGGGTTCATGGACTTAACCACAGGGTTCATGTGGCGCCTCTCGTTACGGTGACGCATCATACGCGGGCCGGGCCGATCTGGACCACTTCGCGCGGACGCTGCGACAAGTCTGCCTCCAAGGCCGCGATGGTCGGGTATGGTCTCCCGCCCGTCGGCCTGCCATCCTATATGGGTGTCGAGTACCGGTCACGCCAAGGCCCGGTGGAGAACTGAGATGCTGAGCGACGTCTACAACAAGCGGATCCTTGAACTGGCGGCCAATATTCCGTTGCTGGATCGACTGCCTGCTCCCGATGCCACGGCCAAGGCCCATTCGCGACTCTGCGGCTCGACGGTGACAGTCGATGTCAGCATGGACGGCGATGTCGTCACCGGCTTCGGCCATGACGTGAAGGCCTGCGCGCTGGGCCAGGCCTCGTCCTCGATCATGGCGCGCCATGTCGTCGGCTCGACCGCCGAGGAGCTGCGCGCCGTGCGCGAGCAGGCGCGCGCCATCCTGAAGGACAATGCCGAGCCGCCCGAGGGCAAATGGGCCGATCTCTCCGTGCTCGTGCCGGTGCGCGACTACAAGGCGCGCCATGCCTCTACGATGCTGACCTTCGACGCGGTCGTCGACGCGATCGGGCAGATCGAGCAGAAGCGCGGCCAGCAGGCAGTGGCGTGAGCGACGTGCGCGCCCTCGACCCGGGCGCGGTCTATTTCAGGCCGAGCGCCAGCCGGATCTCGGCTCTGGTCTCGTCGAAGCGCGAGCGGAAGGCGCGCTCCGCGAGGAGCGCCTTGGCGACGGCGCGCCCGGCCTTGTCGCCAGCCACGAGATCGCTGCGGTAATGGAAGCCGCAGACCAGGCGGCTCTCGCCGTAGTCGGTCACCCGTTCCTCGAACTTCGCGGCGAGTTCCGGCGCGGCCTGGGTCAAAAGCTCGGCGTAAAGCGCGGCCGTCGCCGCATGGGTGGAGGGGAAAGACGAGCCTTCGGGGCGCCCGCCCGGGCACGGCTTGACGCGGACCTTGTTCCAGACCGTGAAGGGACGCTGACGGTTCGTCAGGCGGCGCACGGAGAGCAGGACGATGCCGAGTTCGACCTGCGCCTCGCGGAACAGCAGGCGCACCTCGCGATGCTGATTGCCGGCGAACGGGATATCGGCGCCTTCGAGGAAGCGGGCGAGCGTCTGGTACTGGTCGGCTATGGCGGCCTTCTCGCGCTCCGGCGTGCGGCCGAGCGTGATCTGCAGCACCTCGTCGAATTCGCGCTTCTGCTCGGGGGCATTCATCGCGGGCGGCAGCCCGATGATGCGGGCGATATCGACCTTGCCGGGCTCGAGCCAGAGCAGGTTGGCGCGCTGCTGGGCCTGAGCGGGCGCGGCGGCGATGAGAAGGCCTGCCGCAACCCAGGCGATGGCGGCGGTCGCGCGGAATGGAACGGAACGCATAACGGAACGCGGCATGGCGAATCTCAGCTCTGAGGACGAGCGCGATGAAATGGCATCGCAGCCGGGCTTGTCACGTCTTTTCGCGCAAGCGGCGCGTTTAAAGCGGGCACCGCGGCGCGGCGCGCACTGGGCGATCCGCGGCTATCAGCTCAGCCTGTCGATGCTGGTGGGCCGGCACTGCCGGCATTGGCCGAGCTGTTCGAGCTATACCGACGAGGCGATCCAGCGTTTCGGCCTGTGGCGCGGCGGCTGGATCGGCGTAGCGCGAATCTGCCGCTGCACGCCGCTGGGGACGAGCGGCATCGACCTCGTCTGCGAGGAACTGCCACCGGACTCCGCCTGGTATCGGCCGTGGCGCTACGGGCGATGGCGCGGGGTCAATGCGCCGGAGCAGCCTTAGTTGACCGCTTTGGCCTTTATCAACGCCGTGCGGCAGCCCTCGGACAGCTTGCCCAGGTTGTCCTTGAAGCAGGCCGCGATCCGGCCGCCGCCGGGCTGGACGCCAGGGCAGTGGGCCGCGACGTCCTTGGCGCAAGCTTCACGCAGCGCGGCGGCGCGATCCTGGGCAAGCGCGGGTTGGGCGGCGCCGGCAAGGGCGAGGGACACGGCCAGGGTGTTCGTGAGAACGCGGATCATGCAAAGGGCTCCTGCGGTTGAAACGTGGCGGCGATCGGTATCATGCCGCTGATGACTTGCCGCGCGATGAGGAAAACATGACGAAACCGACAGGTTCGATTGTCCCGTGCGGCGAGGCGATTGCCTGCGGGCCTGCGCTCGTATAGGCGGGGCGTTCTCGGCGGTGTCCTCACCCGGATACGGACATCTCCGCGCAAGCTCAGCCGAGTATTGCCCAACCCAGTATCCGGCCTTGACTTACGGGGTTCGTATCCCCGAGTGAGCAGGAGCGACGATCGATGACGATCTCCCTGACATTCCCTGATGGCGCAAAGCGCGAATTTCCCTCCGGCATCACCGGAAAGGCGATCGCCGGCGGCATTTCGCCCTCTCTCCTGAAACGCACCGTCGCGATGGCGCTCGATGGCGTGGTCGTCGATCTCGGCGATCCGATCGGCCGGGACTCGAAGATCGAGTTCCTGACCCGGGACGACCCGCGCGCGCTGGAACTGATCCGGCACGACTGCGCCCACGTTCTCGCCGAGGCCGTGCAGGCGCTCTATCCCGGCACGCAGGTGACGATCGGCCCGGTGATCGAGGGCGGGTTCTTCTACGATTTCGCGCGCAACGAGCCGTTCACACCCGATGACTTCGCGCCGATCGAGGCGAAGATGCGCGAGATCATCGCGAAGGACGCGCCCTTCACCAAGGAAGAGTGGAGCCGCGAGAGGGCCAAGGATTTCTTCGCTGGGAAGGGCGAGGCCTACAAGGTCGAGCTCGTCGATGCGATCCCGGCTGACCAGACACTGAAGATGTACAAGCAGGGCGAGTGGATCGACCTCTGCCGTGGCCCGCACATGACCTCGGTCGGCAAGGTCGGCACCGCCTTCAAGCTGATGAAGGTGGCCGGCGCCTATTGGCGCGGCGACAGCAACAACGCGATGCTGACGCGCCTCTACGGTACGGCCTTCGCCAAGCAGGAGGATCTCGACGCCCATCTCAAGCAGATCGAGGAGGCCGAAAAGCGCGACCATCGCAAGATCGGCCGCGAGATGAACCTGTTCCACTTCCAGGAGGAGGGGCCGGGCGTCGTGTTCTGGCACTCCAAGGGTTGGCGGCTGTTCCAGGAGATCCTGACCTATATGCGGCGCCGGCTGGCGGCCGATTATGAAGAGGTCAACGCGCCGCAGGTGCTCGACAAGTCGCTCTGGGAGACCTCGGGCCACTGGGGCTGGTACCAGGACAACATGTTCGCGGTGAAGTCGGCGAGCGCGTTCGAGAACCCCAACGATCCCAACCGGGACCAGAAGGTGTTCGCGCTGAAGCCGATGAACTGCCCCGGCCATGTGCAAATCTTCAAGCACGGCCTGAAGAGCTATCGCGATCTGCCGATCCGGCTCGCCGAGTTCGGCAATGTCCATCGCTACGAGCCGTCGGGTGCGCTGCACGGGCTGATGCGCGTGCGCGGCTTCACGCAGGACGACGCCCACATCTTCTGCACGGAAGAGCAGCTCGCCGCCGAGTGCCTGAAGATCAACGAGCTGATCCTCTCCGTCTACGAGGATTTCGGCTTCACCGACGATCTGGTCATCAAGCTCTCGACCCGGCCGGAGAAGCGCGTCGGTTCCGACGAGGTCTGGGATCATGCCGAGGCGGTGATGACCAAGGTCCTCGAGACGATCGCGACGCAGTCCGGCAACCGCATCAAGACCGAGATCAATCCGGGCGAGGGGGCCTTCTACGGGCCGAAGTTCGAATATGTGCTGCGCGATGCCATCGGCCGCGACTGGCAGTGCGGCACGACGCAGGTCGATTTCAACCTGCCCGAGCGCTTCGGGGCCTTCTATATCGGCTCGGACGGCGAGAAGAAACAGCCCGTCATGGTCCACCGCGCGATCTGCGGCTCGCTGGAGCGGTTCACCGGCATCCTGATCGAGCACCATGCCGGGCATTTCCCGCTCTGGCTTGCGCCAGAGCAGATCGTCGTGTCGCCGATCACCTCCGAGGCCGATTCCTACGCCGAGCAGGTCACGATCGCCTGCATGAATGCCGGCCTGCGGGCGCGGGCTGATCTTCGCAACGAGAAGATCAGCTACAAGGTGCGCGAGCATTCGCTGGCCAAGGTCCCGGTGATCCTGGCGGTGGGCAAGCGCGAGGCCGAGGAGCGCACCGTCACCGTGCGCCGGCTCGGCAGCCAGGCGCAGACGGTGATGTCGCTCGACGCCATGATCTCGGCGCTGACCGAGGAGGCGACGCCTCCGGACGTGAAGCGCGTCAAGGCGGCTAGGGCGGCGAAGGCTGCGGGCTGATATGGCGTCATTCTCGGGCGGCGCGCAGCGCCGACCCGAGAATCTCTCGCCAGAGAGGGGCTGATACAAGATTGTCCTGCACGAGATGCTCGGGTCGAGCCCGAGCATGACGCGCATGTGATCCGCCCCTCGCCAGACGTTACCCTCCCATGCCAGATTGCCGCCCATGTTGACGGGGTCCTATCGCAAGCGGCTCGATGCCGATCTCACCCGCTGGACGGCGGAGGGGCTGCTCGGGGCGGATGCCGCCAGCGCCATCCGCCGCTCGGTCGCGACGGAGGGCGGTTTCCGGCTGCCGGCATTGCTCGGGCTGTTCGGCGGTCTGCTGATCGCTTCCAGTGTCGCGGCTTTCGTCGCTGCGAACTGGGAGGCGATTCCGCGGCTGGTCAAGCTCGCGATGATCGTCATCAGCGTGGTCGCGGCGCTGGGCATCGCCGCGAGGCTGGAGCGAAAGGGTTCGCCATCGGGGTCCGATGCGGCTGCCACCTGTGGTGTCCTGATCTTTGGAGCCGGCATCGCGCTGATCGGCCAGATGTACCATCTGCCGGCGGACTGGCCGGCTGGCGCGCTTCTGGTCGCGCTCGGGGCGCTCGTCGTCGCCTTTCTGCTGCGCTCGAACGGGGCGCTCGCCGTTGCCTTGGTGGCGCTCTGTGCCTGGAGCGGCGGGCGTTGGCAGGAAAGCCAGGGCGCGTCACTGCATGTCGCCTTCTTCCTGATCTATTTGCCGGCGTTCTGGCTCGCTCTGTCGCGCCACAACCGGCTGGTGCATCACCTCGCCGTGCTGGCGCTGGGCCTGTGGCTCGCCTTGGTGCCGGGCGACTGGATCAATGGGCGCTTCGACTACGGCCTGCTTGCCTATGGGCTTGCGGTCTCAGCGGCTTACGTCGCGCTCGGTGGCTGGGCGCTCGATCGCGGCGGGCCGGCGCTGCTGACCTGCTGCTTGCCCTGGGGGCTGCTCGGCCTGCTGATCGTGCTCGATGTCGAACTGATCCGCATTCTCGACGCGCGTGAATCGCGGGCGGGAACGGCGATCTGGCTGAACTACGTCGCCTATGCCGTGGCCGTCGCCGTCATCCTGGGCTTTGCCGCACTGGCGCGCGAGAAGCGCTTCGCCTGGCCGCTCGCGGTCGGGCTTGTCCTCGGTTTACTGGTTCCGCCGGTGTTCTGGAGCGGCGGTGTCGTCGGCCTGCCGGGCAAGGTCGTCGTCGCCAGCCTGGTCCTGTCGGTGGCGATCGCGCTTGTCGTCGCCGGTGTCACCGGAGGCGTGCGGCGCCTGACGCTGGCGGGCTCCGGCCTGTTCGGCATCGCCATCCTGATTCTGCTCTGGCAGACCATCGGCACGCTGCTCGACCAGTCGCTGTTCTTCCTCATCGCGGGGGCCGTGCTGCTGGCCCTTGCGAGCGGGGCGCGGCGGCTTTTCGCGCGCTTGTCGCGGCCGGCTGGGGAGGTCGCGTGATGCGGATGCCATCTGCCGACACCCTCATCGCTCGCGTGCCGCTGTTCTGGCGGGCGCTCGCGGCCATGCTGCTTCTGAGCGGTGGGCTGCTCGCTTTGGTCGAGAGCCGCGCGAGCATCCTGCGCAGTGGCACCGAGGTGCGGCTGAAAACCGTGCCGGTCGATCCGCGCGATCTGTTTCGCGGCGATTATGTCGTGCTGGCCTATCCGATCAGCACCGTCGATGGCGGAGCCGGTGTGAGCTATCGCCGTGGCGACCAAGTTTACGTCACCTTGGCGCCAGACGCGGAGGGCTTCGCGCGGGCGACCCGTGTCGACAAGGCGCGGCCTTCCACCGGCAGCGTCATGATCGCCGGTCGCGTCCTGTCGACGGGCGCCTGCGCTTTGAACGACGCGGGCGTGGCCGATTGCGCCTCCGGCAGCCGGCGCTTGCGCATCGCCTATGGCCTGGAGAGCTATTTCGTCCCGCAGGGCGAGGGGCGGGCGATCGAAACCACGCCCCGCGCGCGCATCGAGGTGGTGGCTGCCATTTCCGCCGGAGGAGAGGCCGCGATCAAGCGTCTGCTGATCGACGGCAAGCTCGTCTATGCCGAGCCGCCCTATTAGGCGCGCCTTTCCGTCAAGTCTTCTCCCTCCCCGAATTCCCGCCGCGCTCGCGCAAGCGGATCGTTGCGTGCGAGCGCAACACAGGCTTGTGAAGCGAATTTAGGTGACCGTTAACCTCACCGTCTTTATGAACGCCAGATGAACGGATGCGTTGGCAAACGTTCATGTTCGGGAACTTGCCCCCTCATCGCATGTTTCGTCGGTCGACCCGTTCCCCTTGCCCGGATGCCGTTGGTGACGCAGGTACGATCCCTTTCCCGCTTCCTGTTCCTGGGCCGTGCCCCGGACGGCGCGGCGCCCGTGGTGCAGCGGGATGCGCGCATCGACGTCATCCGCGGGTTGGCGCTGCTCGTCATCTTTATCAACCACATGCCCGGCAATGTGGTCGCCGGCTACATGCCCCATAATTTCGGCTTTTCGGATGGGGCCGACGCCTTCGTACTGCTCGCCGGCATTTCTGCGACGCTGGCCTATGGCGGCTTGATCGAGCGGCGCGGGCTGATCGTCGGAGCGGCCCGGCTGGCTGCGCGGATATGGACGCTCTACATCGCCCATATCGCGATGTTCATCATCGTTTGCGGCGTGGTGGCTGCTGCGGTGACGCGGACGCAGAACCCGCTCTATGTCGAGGCGATCAACATCCAGCCGGTCTTCAGCGATACGTTCGAGGCGCTCGTGGATGCGCTGACCCTGCGCTACCAGCCGTCCTATCTCGACATCCTGCCGCTCTATATCGTGCTGCTGGCGCTGTTCCCGGCGATCTATTTCGCGGTGCGGATCAGCCCGGCGGGCGCGCTGCTGGTGTCGCTGTCGATCTGGCAGGCGGCCATCTGGTCGGGCGTGAACCTTCCAAACGTGCATGCCGCCGGCTGGTTCTTCAATCCCTTCGCCTGGCAGGTCATCTTCACGCTCGGCATCATTATCGGGCGCGCCGCGCAGCGCGGCGTGGTGGCGCCGCGTCTGCCCTGGCTCGATGTCGCTGCGATCGGCTTCCTCGTCTTTGCCTTCGTTGCGAAGACCGCCTCGGGCAATCCCGTCGGGATCGCGCTGCTGAACGACTGGTTCGACTCCGTACAGCTCGGCTCGGACAAGACGAACCTGGCCTGGAGCCGGCTGCTGCATGTGGTGGCGCTGAGCTGGCTGGCGATGCGCTGGCTGCCTTCGGGGGCGGAGCTGCTGCATCATTCCATCGGGCGCATGCTGGCGATCGTCGGGCGTCATTCGCTGGCCGTGTTCAGCACCGGGACGGTGCTGGCGATCGCCGGCCAGATCGTCCTGGCCGAGACGGGCTTCGCGCTGGGCCCTCAGTTGCTGGTTTGCCTGATCGGCGTTATGTTGCTGATCGGGCTTGGGATATTCCTGACGTGGTATCAGTCGATCACGCTTTCCGGCGGGACGGTGTCCGCCGAGCCCTCGCGGCGGGGTTCGGTGCAGTCGCACTGAGCGTTCTCGCATGGACGGGTGCAGCGGCGGCTGGCCCAATGGCGCTCGCCGCGGCGGCCGATCTGCGCTGCCGCTCCGGCTCGGCCCAATCTCCCTTCCAGCCGGCCCTGCCTGCGGCCACGGCGGCCCTGCGCGAGACCGGCAAGCTCACCATCGTCGCCATCGGTTCCTCGACCACCGCCGGCTCCGGTGCCAGCGCCGAGGACAAGAGCTACCCCGCCGTGTTGCTCGAGGAGTTGCGACGGCGCCTGCCGAATGCCGAGGTTCGTGTCGTCAACAAGGGCGTCGGCGGCCAGTCGGCCTATGACATGCTGTTGCGCATGGACACCGATGTCATCGAGGAGAAGCCCTCGATCGTGATCTGGCAGACGGTGGTCAACGAGGCGATCAGCCATATCGGCGAGGACAAGCTCGCGAAGATCCTGCGCAAGGGCATCCAGAAGGTCCAGGCGGCGGGGATCGACATGGTGATGATGGATCTGCAATGGCTGCCGCGAGCAGGGCGCTATCCGCAATATGATGCCTACCGTGCCTTGCTGAAGAAGACCGCCGATGAACATGGTGCAGCGGTCTTCCCGCGCTACGGCATGATGCGGGATTGGTCGCGCTCGAAGCGCTTTACGCCCGAGGAACTCGTCGGGATGGACGGGATGCACATGGTCGATGCCGGCTATCGCTGTCTCGCCATCCGCATCGCCGACGGCATCGCCGGCGCCCTGACGGGAAACAAGCCGGACATGGCCGAAGGCATGAAATCGACGAACTGAGGCGACGAGCCGGGCTGTGGCCTGCGTCAGCCCTCGTCACTCAGCCCTATTTGGCCAGCACCTCGATGTCGCGGTCGAGCCCCGATTCGACCTTGAAGTCGCGCGAATGGACCTGTCCCTCCTGCCGCGCGATCAGGACATAGTCGCCCTCGGCCAGGATCACCTGCGGGAAGGCGCCGATCGCCTCGCGGATGACGTCGCCACCGGGCGTCAGCACGCTGAAGGCGGTTCCGGCGAAGGCCTCGCCGCCAGGTGACGCTACGAGCTTCAGGGTGACCCGGGCGGCGCGGTGATGCAGCGTCGCATCCGTGACCTTGCCGGACTCGACCTTCACGTCGGCGCGCTGGATCGCGTTGGAATCGCCATAGGTCGAGACGACGTGGTAGGTGCCCTCGGGCAGGCGGATGAGCTCTCCCGCCTTGGCTTTGTCGACGACGAGGCGGCCTTCCGAATTGCCCTGCAAGGGCACGAAGACCGAAAAGCTGAGCTGCGCCGGGGCGATCGGCGCATCGCCGATCGAGCCCGCCAGCGAAAGCCCGCCGGCACTGATCGCAACCTGGTCGCGCAGGCCTTGCGGGCCGAGCGTGACGCGTTTGGTGCCGCTGGCGAAACCATAGGCGGCATGCAGGAGGTAAGTGCCGGGCTCCAGCGAGAAGACCGGCTCGGCATCGGTCGAGCGCGCGACGATGCGCGGCGGCGTGCCGTCGGCCGTTTCGCTGAGGATGCGCCAGACCAGGCCGGAGCGGATCGGGCGGCGATCGCCGGCGAACTGCGCCGCCAGCGCCAGCGACGCCAAAGGCGCCGTCTGGGATTGGGCGGGCTGAATCGGCTTAGGGTCGGGAATGGCCGCAGGGGCCTGAATCGCCGGCTCCGCCTGCTGCGCGACAGCCAGAGCCGGTGCGAGGACGAGCGCGGCCGCCAGCAGGCTGGCCGCAAGCCGGCGCCGTCCCTGGAAACCGTCGAATTCAAGCATGCTCGCAGCCCTCGGTACCGTTGCGTTCACGTCTCAGCAGCTTCGCTTGTCCTCATCATGGCGAGGCACTAGGTCTGAGCCGGTTCCTCGCATCCGGATGCTTCATGACCGATACGCTCTCTCTGCTCAAGCTGCGCCGGTCCGTGCCGCCGCAGTTCCTGACCGCGCCCGGGCCCGACGCCGACCAGCTCGACGCGCTTCTGACGATCGCGGCTCGCGTCCCCGACCATGGCAAGCTGGTGCCCTGGCGCTTCATCGTGTTCTCGGGCGAGGGACGCGCCAAGGCCGCCGGTGTGGTGGCCCAGGCCTTCGCGAAGCGTCATCCCGATGCCCGGCCCGAACAGATCGAATTCGAGCGCAACCGCCTGCAGGCGCCGGTGATCGTCGCCGTGATCTCGCGCGCCGCGCCGCATGTGAAGATTCCGGAATGGGAGCAGGAGCTTTCGGCCGGCGCGGTCTGCATGAACCTGCTGATCGCGGCTCAGGCGATGGGCTTCGGCGGCTCCTGGCTGACGAACTGGTTCTCCTTCGACCGCGACGTGCTCGATGCCTTCGGGCTGTCCGGCAGCGAGCGCGTGGCCGGCTTCATCCATCTTGGCACGCCGAGCTCGGTCCCGCCCGACCGCGACCGTCCGGTTCTCGCCGACATCGTCACCACCTACGGGGCCTGAAGCCATGATCTACTCACCGGCGCTGCAGGATCACGGCCTCGGCCACGACCCGTTCAAGGCGATCGTGACGCCACGCCCGATCGGCTGGATCACGGCGATGAGCGCCAAGGGCGAGGTCAATCTCTCGCCCTACAGCTTCTTCAACGCCGTCTCGACGCGGCCGCATATCGTGATGTTCTCCTCCGAGGGCAAGAAGGACGCCGTCGCCTTCGTCGAGGAGACCGGCGAGTTCACCTGCTCGCTGGTGACCAAGGCGCTGTTGCAGCAGATGAACCAGACCTCGGCGCCCTTGCCGCGCGGCACCAGCGAATACGGCCATGCCGGGCTCGAGATGGCGGCCTCGACATTCGTGAGGCCGCCGCGCGTCGCCGCGAGCCCGGCCGCGCTCGAATGCAAGCTGCTCTCGGTGCAGCAGCTCGTCGATCTCGATGGCAACACATCCGATCGCTGGATGGTGCTGGGTCAGGTCGTCGGGATCTTCATGGACGACGCCTTCATCAAGGACGGCCGCTTCGACACCGTCGCGGCGCATCCGGTCGCGCGCTGCGGCTATGCCGACTACGCCGAGGTCGACCATCTGTTCTCGATCCAGCGCCCGCCGGGCGGGTAAGGGCGCCCTCATACGGTCAGGTCGCGGCAGCCTTGACGCGATAGTCGCCGAGCGGGGCGAGCGCCGCATTGATGGCGGCCGCATCGAGTGCTGCGCCTTCCGGCAGGGTCAGCTGTGGCGGATCGAGCGTCACGGACGTGCCCGGGGCGAGCTTCTCGGCGGCTTGCTGGACCCGCGAAAGGCAGCCGCCGCAATGCATCCCCGAAACCTCGAAAACCTGAGTCATTGGAATCGTCTCCAGCGGTTCATTCAGCCAGTTTATCAGCGCGCGCCTTGACACGCTGCGCCCTGATCAAATGGGGACGATCCAGCATTTCGCCAGCGAGCCCGATCACGCCGACGCCAGGGTTGGCTGCAAACAGCGCGATGATCGCCTCGGCGCGAGCCAGCGCTTCGGGTGAGGGTGCGAAGATCTCGTTGATCGGCGCGACCTGATCGGGGTGGATGGCCATCTTTCCGGTGAAGCCGTCGCGTCTGGCGGCGACACATTCGGCGCGGAAGCCTTCCGCATCGCGGAAAGCCGTGAAGACAGTGTCGATCGCGTCGACCTGGGCTGCGGCCGCGGCAAACAGCGTCAATGAGCGGGCGAGCCGGTAGGGATCGGTATAGGCGCCGTCCTCCAGCCGATTGGTCTCGGCGCCGAGATCGGCCGACAGGTCCTCCGCGCCCCAGGTCAAGGCCGCCAGGCGGTGTGTCGCGCCCGCATAGGTGCCCAGGCCGAAGATGCCCTTGCCGGTCTCGGTGGCGATCGGGATGATCCGGGTCTGGCCGTCGGGCAGGTCGCACTCGGCCTCGCGCACGGCAATCTTGGCACCGAGATGGCTGACGTCGATGCCGCCTTCCGATTTCGGCAGCATGATCGCATCCGGTGCGCCGGGCATGACGGCATCGAGATCGGCGTCGGTCAGCCCGGTCGAGAGCGCGTTGACGCGCACGATCAGGCGGGGCCGCCGGGGCAGGGCACGCGCCGCATCGAGGAAAGCGCGGGTGACCTCGCGGGCATTCGGCTTGGCGTCGAGCGCAACGGAATCCTCGAGATCGAGGATCAAGGCATCGGCGCCGCTGTCGAGGCCCTTCTGCTGCTTGCGGGAGCTGTCGCCGGGAACGAAGAGGAGCGAGCGCATGCGCGTCAGACCGGGACGGTGGCGGGCGCAGGATGCCGGCGCATGAAGGCCTGGCGCCTGCACTGCGCGACCAGCGTGCCGTCCTGCTTGTAGGCCTTGTGCTCGAACTCGACGATGCCGGCATCGGGCCGCGAGCGCGATTCGCGCTTGGCGACGATCTCGGTGGTGCAGCTGACCGTGTCGCCCTCGAAGAGCGGCGCCGGGAAGACGACGTCGGTCATGCCGAGATTGCCGATCGTCGTGCCCACCGTGGTGTCGTTGACGGAGATGCCGATCATCAGCCCAAGCGTGAACAGCGAGTTCATCAGCGGCTGGCCCCATTCGGTCTCGGTCGCGCAGAAATGTGCATCGATATGAAGGGGTTGCGGGTTGAGGGTCATGTTGGAGAACAGCATGTTGTCCATCTGCGTCACCGTGCGCGTCAGCCTGTGCTCGATGATGGCGCCGATCTCGAAATCCTCGAAATAGATTCCGCCGCGCTTGTGACGCTTCAGCTCTGGCATCGACAGTCTCCCTGATCCTGTCAGGGCAACGCAGCCGCCCTGGCGATTCCTCGCGATTAACCGTTCGCTTACCATAATCGGGCCACTCTCCCCAAAGCGCCGCAACGTCATGCGGCGGGCCGCCGGCGGCGGGTTCGCCCGAGTAACGCGATGTTCCTGTTTTCCACCCCGCAGACGCGAGAAGCCCAGCCGGCCAGCCCGGTCGTCAGCGCGATCCGCGACGGCGCGGCGAAGACCGGCGCCGGCTTCGATTATCTGCTGAAGACCGCCCAGCGCGAATCGTCGCTCGAGCCGGACGCCAAAGCGAAGACCTCCAGCGCGACCGGCCTGTTCCAGTTCATCGAGCAGACCTGGCTCTCGATGGTGAAGCAGGAGGGGCCCAAGCAGGGCCTTTCCAACTATGCCGACGCAATCACCGAAAGCGGGGGCGGGCGCCTGACGGTCTCGGACCCGGCCGCTCGCGAAAAGATCCTCGACCTGCGCAAGGATCCGCAGGTCGCGGCCGTGATGGCGGGGGCCTTCACCCAGAAGAACCGCGAGCAGCTTGCCGGCGCTCTCGGCCGCCAGCCTCATGCCGGCGAACTCTATATGGCCCATGTGCTCGGCGCGCGCGGTGCCTCCGACCTGATCCGTGCCGCGGCCAACGATCCGACGCGCAGCGCAGCCAAGGATTTTCCGGAGGCCGCGGCGGCCAATCGCGGCATCTTCTTCGACAAGACCGGCCGGGCGCGCAGCGCGCAGGAGGTCTATGGCGTGCTCGCGGCGAGCCACGCCAATACCCAGCTTGCCGCGTCCGCCACCATCACGCAGACGACCACGGCGCAGGCCGACGACAAGCCCGCCGAGATCGCCGCCGCTCTTCAGCCCGGACGGGCCAAAGGGTTGATCGGACTGTTCTCGACAGAAGGCTCGCGCGCGCCGGTCTCGAAGGCCGTTGCCAATCTCTGGACGAGCCCGCGCGCGGACGGCACCCGCACGGCCTCGCTCGACGCGGCCGAGCGCTATTTCCCGCGCCAGACGAAATCCGACGCGACCGCCGTGGCACCGACGGTGGCGGATGCTACGGCGGCGAATACATCCGCTGCGAAGGCTGTCGCCGCTCCGCTGCCGCCGGCGCGCCCGGTCGAACTGACCCAGCCCGCCGCCGCCGTTCAGGCGCGTGCCGCGACGCGGACGCGCCGCGCACCGCTCGACCTGTCCTCCTTCATGATCCAGCGGAGCGGCACATGATCGTTCGCCGTTTCCTGCTTTGGGCCCGCACGGCCAATGCCGAGGCGCGTGCCGATGGCGCGGCCGCACTGGCGGGTGCCTATCTGCGCTCCAGCATGGCCGAGGAGGACCGCGCCGAGGCCGAGACCGCGCTGATGTCGCTGATCGATGATCCTTCGCCGCGGGTGCGCCGGGCGATCGCCGAGGAAATGGCGTCGTCGCCGCGCGCCCCGCGCAATCTCGTGCTCGGACTGATCGCCGATCAGAGCGATGTCGCAGCCCTGGTGCTGGCCCATTCCCCGGTCCTGACGGAGGCCGATCTCGTCGATGCCGCCGCGATCGGCGACATGCTGGCCCAGCGCGCCGTCGCGCTGCGCCAGGCTCTGCCGGCGAGCGTCTGTGCCGCCCTGGCGGAGGTCGGCTGCGAGGGGGCGCTGGTCCCCCTGGCCGGCACCCGCACCGCCGATATCCCGGAGTTCTCGCTGGAGCGCATGGTCGAGCGGGCCGGCGAGAGCGGCGCGCTGCGCGAGGCCTTGCTGGCGCGCTCCGATTTGCCTGCCGGCCTCAGGCAGGCGATCGCCGCCAAGGTTTCGGACGCGCTGGCGAGCTTCGTCACCGGTTGCGGCTGGCTGACGCCCGAGCGCAGCGCGAGGCTCGCGCGCGAATCGACCGAGCGCGTCGCCGTGGCGTTGGCTGCCGGCGGCGAGGAGAGCGATGCGCCGGCCATCGTCGATGTGCTTCGGCTCAACGGGCGGCTGACGCCTGGCCTGATGCTGCGCTCGCTTTTGTCAGGCGAGCCCGCTCTGGCGGAAGCCGCCTTCGTGGCGCTCTCGGCCTTGCCGGCCGCGCGTGTCGCCGCGCTGCTGCGAGACCGTCGCGGCGCCGGCCTCAAGGCGCTCTATCGCAAGGCGGGGCTCCCGGTCTCGCTTCAGCCTGCTTTCACGGCCGCGATCGCAACGCTCAATGCGCGGGGCTTCGATGCCCGCGGAACCGGGCGCGGCATCGACCGCACCCTGCTGCGCGAGGTGCTGATCGCCTGCGAAATGCGGGACGATCCGGAGGGCGGCGCGCTGATGGCGCTGCTGCGCCGGATGGATGCCGAGGCTGCCCGCGAAGAGGCCAAGGCGCTGGCGGATTCGCTCGCCGACGACGCCGCGCTGGCCTATCTGGTCGAAGCCGATCCCGCGCTTCTTGTCGAGCTCGAGATCGGGGATATCAGGCAGGCGGCTTGAGTCTTGTCGGCCCCCGACCCCGTTGCAAACGTAAAGTGATAACGTCTCAAATCTTAGCGTGGGCGGCTTGATCGTACTCGGCTAAAAGTTGCCTACGACGGTCGCCTTGCGCGATATCGACAATGAGTGTTCGCTTGAGTTTGACATCGGGGTGATGTGCGTTGTGAGCGGCGAACCAGAATGCTTCCGACAGCGGCTCGCTGTCGTGCCAAGTCGTCATAACGAATTTGTCGTCCGGTACGTCGCCGTAGTCGAACTCCGCAAGGTTCGCGTGATCGACGCTGTCGTCCCAGAGGCTACAATCCGGCCCCCAAGCCATCATGTAGAGGCAACCGCTTCTGACCAGCCACGCGCTTACAAGGTGGCGCCATTCGCTTGTTACGGCCTGGTCGATCACGACCACGGCTTTAAACGGCCCAACTCCCAATTCTGGCGGTGTCTGGCCGGGCTTGAGGTGAAGGTAGCCGATCTCGTCCATAGCTTTGATCCTAGCACCTTACGCAACGCGGTCGGGGCCGACGCTACCGATCCAAGTTGCACCTTCCGGATGCGGACAGGCTCACGCCGCCTGAATATCGGTTTGTGAGAAATCGTTCCCCTTGAACAGGAGCGGCTCCTGTCTGGTCGCGGCGAGGGCGTAGGAAAAACAGTCGCCAAAGTTGAGACCTGCGGAATGGCGGCCCTTCCCGAAGCGCCGCCAGGCGCGGCGTGCGAGATCGACCTGTTCTGCGTCGACGGCGACGATCTCGACGCCGGCCCTGTAAAGCCAGAGATCCAGTTCGCTGCCGCCGGCCTCGCCGAGGCGCGTCTCGATGACCATGGCGGTTTCCAAAACCGTCGCCGCTGAGATCAGCCGGATCGGATCATCGGCAATCCGGCTTTCGAAGTCGGCAGCTTCGGGCTCGTCGAACGCGATGGCAACCAGCGCCGAGGAGTCGATAACCATCAGCGTGGCAAGCCCGTCTCGTCGTAGCCCAGGATTTCCTCCGCACTGCGGCTGTCCAGTACAGGCAGGGAACTCCAGCGACGCCGGCTGGCTGCGAGGTCTTCGAGAAGCGACGCCTTACGCGGCGCGCCACCGATACGACGCAGGCGTTCTTCCAACGCCAGCTTGGTCGCGGTCGTAATGCTCTCGCCGGTTCGATGCGCCAGTGCGCGGGCGAGCCGCTCCGTCTCCGCGTCCTTTATGCTCAATGCCATTGCGTGGTTGGTTCCTGTCTACCTTATCAGGGGCATTCTACCTCGATTGTGTCGCCTTGCCACGTTTTTCCGGCGCAGCCAGCCTGGAACCTGAGTTGGCGTCGGACATGTCGATACCTGACAGATGTCCGCCAGACGCAACACGGTCCTCAATACCCGAACTGCTCCCGCAAGATCCGCTCGTCGAGGCTGTGGCCGGGGTCGTGCAGCATGACCAGGTCGATCGTGCGGTCGATCTCGATCTCGACGCGCAGGACATTGTCGATCTGGACGTGGTCGGCGACCGCGCTGACCGGGCGCTTTTCAGCTTCGAGCACCTCGATCGTCACCTTGGCGTGGTCGGGCAGGAGTGCGCCGCGCCAGCGCCGGGGGCGGAAGGCCGAGATCGGCGTCAGCGCCAGCAGGGGGGCGTCGAGCGGGAGGATCGGGCCGTTGGCGGAGAGGTTGTAGGCGGTCGAGCCGGCCGGCGTTGCCAGCAGCACGCCGTCGGCGACGAGCTCGTTGAGGCGGACCTGCCCGTCGATCGAGATGCGCAGCTTTGCCGCCTGATAGGAGCGGCGCAGCAGCGAGACCTCGTTGATCGCCTCGGCGCTGACCTCGGTGCCGTCTTGGTCGATGGCCTTCATCGCGAGCGGATGGACGACGCTGCGCTGCGCCTCGGAGAGCTTCTTGCGCAGGCCGCGTTCGCGGAACTCGTTCATCAGGAAGCCGACGGAGCCGCGATTCATCCCGTAGATCGGCGTGCCCGTGCCGATGAAGCGATGCAGCGTCTGCAGCATCAACCCATCTCCGCCGAGCGCGACAATGACGTCGGCGGTCGCGGTATCGGCATTGCCATAGCGCTCGGTGAGCTTGGCCAGCGCGGCCTGCGCCTCCGGGGTCTCGCTGGCGACGAAGGAGATGGCCTGGAAGCGCTCGGTCATCGCTGGTCCTGAAGCGGCGCGCCGTGGCGGCGCAAGGCCGTGCCTTTAGCACGGGCGGCATGAGGATCGCGAGCCGGCAGGCCGGGAAATCAGCCATGAAAAAAGGCCGGGGTCGCCCCCGGCCTTCTTGGAATGCGTCGATGGGAGGCGCGATCGTCAGATCGCGGTGCTCCACTGCACCGGGACCAGCTCGAAGCCATTGCCGGACTTGGCGATGTAGCCGGTCGCGGGGAAGGGCGCATGGTAGAAGGCCACCTGCATCTTGTCGGCCGAGACCATGTCGAGCAGCTTGCGGCGCGTCGCAGCCGCCTGCGGGCCATCCATGTCGAAAACGGCCGACCAGTCCGGATTGCGCACGAACAGGGCAGGGTGATTGGTGGTGTCGGACATCACCATCATCCTGCCGGCGCCGGAGGCGACTGCGAAGACCGTGTGGCCCGGCGTATGGCCCGGCGCGGCGATCGCGGTGATGCCGGGCAGGATCTCCTTGCCGCCCTCGTACTGCTTCACATCCTTGGCGATCGGCGCAAAGACGCGGCGCACTCCGGCGAAGGCGCCCTTCATGGCCTCGGGCGCAGCGCCCATCTTGGCGTCGTCCATCCAGAAGGCCCATTCGGCTGCCGGCACCATCACCTCGGCATTCGGGAACCTGGCGGTGCCGTCCTTCGTCCGGAAGCCGTTGATGTGGTCGCCATGGAAATGACTGAACACGACGGTCGAGACGTCCTTGGCGTCGAAGCCCGCCGCCTTGAAATTCGTCATCCAAGTGCCTGAGGTCGGCGCGCCGGAATCGCCGTTGCCGGTGTCGATCAAGGTCAGCTTGCCACCCTGCTGGATCGCCAGCGTGGTGAAGGTGATGTTGAGCGCGTCGGGCGGCAGGAAGGCCTCGGCCATCGCCTTCTTCACATCGGCGAGCTCGGCATTGCGGACGAAACCTTCGAGCGGCCGCTTGGCGAAGCCGTCATTGATGGCGGTGACGGTGATGTCGCCGATCTTGTAGCGGTAGAATCCGGGGGCCTGGTTCACGGGAGTTCCTTGCGCATAGGCCGGGCCGAGCCCAGGCAGGTCCAATGTGGCGGCAGCGGCGAGGGCGCCGGCACCAGCGATCACGCCGCGGCGTGACAGGTTGAAATCCGTCATTTTTGTCTCCCTCGGCTCGGGTGGAGCCTGCGCTGGACCCTAGCTGGCGCCGCCGGGGGCGCAATCGGTCGGCGCTCCCGCAAGGTCATGGGCGGGGTCAAGTTTTCGTGAGCGGCCGCCTCCGACCCGGGCCTCAATCCTGCATCGGTGGCGGACTGGCTCGTCCGGTCGTGCTGTCCCTGTCGGCGAAGGCGCGCAGCATCGCCGCGCAAAGCGCGAGCGCGCCGACCGTGCCATTGCCCGAACACTCTGCGACGAGCGCCTGGAAGGCGGCGGCATCCTCGCCCACCACGCATTGCACGCTCCAGCTCCAGCCGGGAGCCTTTTGCCTGAGCAGGCCGACCGCGACGTCGATATTGGCGCTGACGGAGCCTAGCGCCTTCCAGAGTGCGCCTTGCTGGTAGATCCCGCCCGCGGGTGTCCGCCGGTTGATCAGGTGCCTGGGTTTGCGACGGACGGTGAAGCCCAACGCCTCATAGATATCGGCGTCGAGCGCCCGGTCTGGCTTGCCAATGGCTTCGCAGCGATCAGCGAGGGCAAGGAGGTTGTCGGGGCTGTCCATGGTCGCTTCATATCGCAAGGCGAGGCGCCGATCCGCTTTCCGGACGCGTTTGGCCGCTGTCCGAGCGCGTTTAGCAAGATGCAAGCCGGATGGCACGGCCCGCAAGCCGCGCACCGCTTCCCTGACAAAGGGCCGCCACCGCTGCGTCTGCTGTCGCCGCCCATATGGGGAAACTGGTGCCGGCGGAGAGGATTGAACTCCCGACCTTCGGTTTACAAAACCGCTGCACTACCGCTGTGCTACGCCGGCCCCTGAATACCGGTTGTCAAATCCGGCATCCATCCCAGCGGTTACCAGCAGGGCGCGGCCAGAGCAAGATCGGTCGGGGCACGATCGACGTGAGGGATCGTCGGGATGCCGCGCGGGAGAGGGGCGTCGACTGCCGCCACCAAAGAAAAAGCCCCGCCTTCTCGAAGGCGGGGCTCGTGTCGTCGCTACGGAGTGAGCCTCAGGCTCAGTTCTCGTGGGTCGTGATGTCGCGATCCTTGGTCTCCGGGACCAGCAGCATGCCGATCACGAAGGTCGCGAGCGCGAAGACGATCGGGTACCAGAGCCCGTAATAGATGTCGCCGGTGCCCGCCACCATGGCGAAGGCGGTTGCCGGCAGGAGGCCGCCGAACCAGCCGTTGCCGATGTGATAGGGCAGCGACATGCCGGTGTAGCGGATGCGGGTCGGGAAGAGTTCGACCAGCGCCGCCGCGACCGGGCCGTAGACCATCGTGACATAGATGATCAGGATGGTCAGGATGCCGATGATCGTCAGCGACTGACCGCCGAAGAGCGCGCCGAAGAAACCCGTCTTGACGATGCGGGCATCGCCGGGAGCGGGATATCCGGCCGCGACCGCTTCCTTGGCGACAGTGGCGGCAAAGGTCGCGTCGACGGCGAGTTCCTTGCCGTTGACCGTCACCTTGGTCGGGGTCCCGGCCGGTGCCGGAGCCGAGGTGTAGACGATGGCCTGCGTCGCCAGCGTGCGGCGAGCGATGTCGCACGGTGAGGTGAAGGTGCGGATGCCGACAGGATCGAAGACCGATCCGCAGGTGGCGGGGTCCGCGACGACCTGGACCTTGACGTTCTCATGCGCTGCAGCGAGGCCCGGATTGGCGGCCTTGGTCAGCGCGCCGAAGAGCGGGAAATAGGTCAGCGCCGCGATCAGGCAGCCGGCCAGGATGACGGGCTTGCGGCCGATCCGGTCCGACAGCGAGCCGAAGAAGATGAAGCCACCGGTTCCGATGATCAGCGCCCAGGCGATCAGCACGTTGGCCGAGTAGAGATCGACCTTCAGGATGCTCTGGATGAAGAACAGCGCGTAGAACTGTCCGGTGTACCAGACGACGGCCTGACCCATGGTGAGGCCGAACAGCGCGATCAACGCGATCCTGGCGTTCTTCCACTGGCCGAAGGCCTCGGTCAGCGGGGCCTTGGAGCCGGTGCCCTCTTCCTTCATCTTCTTGAAGGCCGGGGATTCCTGCATCTGCAGACGGATCCAGACGGAGACGGCGAGCAGGAAGATCGACAGCAGGAACGGAATGCGCCAGCCCCAGGCGGCGAAATCGGCCTCGCCCATGTTGACGCGGATCACCAGGATGACGATCAGCGAGAGCAGCAGGCCGAGCGTCGCGGTGGTCTGGATCCAGGAGGTGTAAAAGCCACGCCGGCCGGGGGGGGCGTGCTCGGCGACATAGACCGCGGCACCGCCGTACTCGCCGCCGAGCGCCAGGCCCTGCAGCATGCGCAGCGCGATCAGGATGACCGGCGCGACCCAGCCGATGGTGTTGTAGCTCGGCAGCAGGCCGACCAGGAAGGTCGAGGCGCCCATGATCACGATGGTCACGAGGAAGGTATATTTGCGGCCGATCAGGTCACCCAGGCGGCCGAAGAACAGCGCGCCGAACGGGCGGACCAGGAAGCCCGCGGCGAAGGCGAGCAGCGCGAAGATGGCGCGGGTGTTGGGATCGAAAGCCGAGAAGAAATGCGCGCCGATCATCACGGCCAGCGAGCCGTACAGATAAAAGTCGTACCACTCGAACACGGTGCCGAGCGATGATGCGAGAATGACGCGCTTTTCTTCCGTCGTCATGGGGCGTGGCGCGACTTTCGCCCCCGGTGCGTTTGCTGCCATGCTCATGGCGTATCTCCCCTGCGATTTCCCCGGCAGCGGGACGATCCGCGCTGCCTATTCGTCCAGCTCGCCTTCTGTCGACGCGATGCCAGCGTGCCGGTTGCAAGGCCTTGAGGCCCGATGCTCCGGTCTGGCGTAAAGCAATGCTCGCGAGTGCATGGCTCGGCAATCAAGCACTTCGTCTAACGGCGCGGTGGGAGAACCTTGCGGTATCGGCGCCAGTGCTCTGGGCAAACGGGCCGTTGTTCCAAACCGTCCAGCCTTTTTTGTGCGCGATGGCGTGAGGCTCCGGTTCGAAAAGAAGCTGCCGCCACGGCTTCCCAAGGCGGGCGTTGCGCCTATACTCGAAAGGCGGAGGCCTATGATGCGGAAAAGGGAGGAGCGCCGATGTCGCGCGCCACGATGATTCGCTTCGGCCTGCTGCTGACGGCACTGCTCTTGCCCCTCGCTGCTGCCGAAGCCGGCGGGGGCCGGGCCGGCGCCCACGCCGATGCGCCCAAGGCCTCGAACTTCTCGACCGCCACGAGCCCGACCGCCACGAGCATCCATCAGCGCGTCTCGCATGCTGCGGCCGTCCGCCATCCGGTGTTGCAACATCCCGGGATTCGCCATTCCGATCTGCGGTTTGGTGGCGAGCCGCGCTGGCGCCGCTTGGGGCGCGGCCTGTTCACCTCGGCGGGCTATCTCGGCCCCTGGACCTATCCTGCCGGCGCCGGGGGAGGGCAGACAGTCTCGACCGATGGCGACGCCTCGCCGGGTTGGGTCGATCGCAACGCGTTCGAGACGATGCCGGTTCGGCCGGGCATCATGCGCTCGCCGACGCCGGAGCCGACGATCTACCGGCTCGAGGGCCGGCGCGACCGGCCGGCCACGCGGGTCATCCGGATCAGCGAGGCGGAGCCGCGTGGAGCCAAGCGCAGCCGCTTCGCCCATGCCGAGACCGGGGCGCTGCTGCTGGTCGTGCCCGGGCGCTGAGGCCCGACCGCATCAGCTTTATGTGAAGGCAGGCTCTCGCGTTCCGGGGCAGCTCCTAGCGCCGCCGGCTCGCCGCATAGAGGGCGATCGCGGTCGCGTTCGAGACGTTGAGGCTGGTGATCGTGCCCGGCACCTCGAGCCTCGCGACCTGGTCGCAGAGCTCGCGCGTGCGCTGGCGCAGGCCCTTGCCCTCGGCGCCCATCACCATGACGAGCGGACGTTTCAGTTCGACGTCGTCGAAAGCGACCTCGCCATCCGAATCGAAGCCGATTCGCTGGAAGCCGCGCTTGCCGAGTTCGTCGAGTGCATCGCCGAGATTGCGCACCGCAATGAGCGGCACGTGCTCCAGCGCACCAGATGCCGATTTCGCCAGCACGCCGGTTGCTGCCGGCGAATGGCGGATGGTGACGATGACGGCCGCGGCGGCGAAGGCGGCTGCCGAGCGCAGGATCGCCCCGACATTGTGCGGATCGGTGATCTGGTCGAGCGCCAGCACGATCGCGTCGTCGGGCAGGCTGTCGAGATCGGGCGAATCCAGGGGATCGCAGACGAGATAGAGGCCCTGATGCACCGAATCGGGCGTCAGCAGCCGGTCGATCTCGGAGGGGCGCACGAGTTCGGCCTGGAGCGGCAGCTCGCCGACCTCCTCCTGCAGACGCTTCAGTGCGTTTTCCGTGGCGAGCAGGCGGCGATGGCGCCGCTTGGGGTTGCGCAGCGCCTCGATGACGGGATGCACACCATAGAGCACCGCCTCGTCGATATCGCCGGGACGATGATGGAGCGTGCCATCGGCGCGTCGCGGGCTGGTCTGGCGCGGCCGATCGCTTCGATCCGATTTGGGGCGAAACGGTGAAGGCATCGGGTTTCTCCTGGGGCGCTGATCCATGCCCTGACATGACAATCCCGGCTTGGCCAGCCTCGAATTGACGCAACGCGGTGCGATGCCCTTGGGGCAGCGGGCTTTTAGGCGTTGACAGGGCGCTGCCCCGTCACCATAAGTCCGGCCGCGCCTGTCGCCGTCACGCAAGTGACACGGGAGATTGCCTGCGGCCTGGCCGCAAGCAGCGCGGGCGGGGGAATGTCCCGAGCGGCAAAGGGGGCGGACTGTAAATCCGCTGGCTATGCCTTCGCAGGTTCGAGTCCTGCTTCCCCCACCACCTCCTTTCAGCCTCACCGAACCGTTTCCGCGAACCTCGTGCGGTCAAGCGCGGTCGGGCTGGTCATCGCCTTCCGAAAATCGCCGGTACAGGGCGTTCGCGCGGTTGAGATGGTCGGTCATCGCCTGGGCTGCCGCGTCGGGCTGGCCTGCGGCGATCGCGTCATGGATGCGCTGGTGCTCCTGCAAGGTCAGGCTCTCGGCGCCGGGCGCCCGCACCAGCGAGCGGTAATAGGCGCCAAGCCAGGCCAGCATGCCCTCGACCGCGGCCGGGAAGACCGGGTTGCCGCTCATCGCCGCGATCTGGCGATGGAAGGCGATGTCGCGCTGGAGGAAGTCGTCGAGGCTGGCCTGGCGATGCTCGTCCAGCCTCTGGCGCAGCAGAGCGAGGCCCTGTGCATCCGCCCGTTGCGCTGCGAGCCTGGCGACGCCGGCCTCGAGCAGGACACGGGCCTCCTTGAGATGGTCGAGCGTGCGCGGCTCGACGCTGAGGAGATAGCGCGCGGCACCGGTCATCTGTTCGACGACGGCGTGGGCCGTCGGCAGCAGCATGCGCGCCCGCTCGCCATGGCTGATGCCGACGATGCCGGAGCGCTCCAGCTGTTGCAGCGCCTCGCGGATCGACGGGCGGCCGACGCCATAGGCCTCCATCAGCTCGCGCTCGGAGGGCAACTGCTCGCCGGGAGCGAATTCGCCCGCCTGGATGCGGGCCATCAGCCGGTCCAGAACCTCCTGATGCAGCTTGCGGCGCGGGATCGGCTCTGTCGTCACGGCGTGCTCGCTTTCGACCATCATCGCGGCGCGATCGGGCCGCCGGCGCGGACGGCGCTGAAATAGTCGACGCCACCGATCTGCCCGCCTTTCAGGGCGAGCTCAAGGCCGTCGCGGCGGGTGTCGTCGGCATGGGCGCGGCACAAGGGCGAGCCCGGCGCGATCTCCGCGATGACCGAGAGCGCATCGACGCCGAGCGCCAGCGTGGCATGACCGGAGGTGTCGCCGCCGGCGATCAGGGCGCGGCCGAGCCCGGATGTGTCGAGGATGGCGCCCAGGATCGCGCCGAGTCCCGCCCCGATGCGATCGTTGACCTCCGCCATGTCTGACCCGGCGCTGCGGCAGGCCTCCGTCAGGGCCGCCACCGCTGGATCGTCGGGACCTTCGGCGGTGAAGACCAGCGGCGAGGCGCCCCTGCCCAAAGCCTTGAGGGCAGCGTCGACCGCCCGCCCGCATTCGGCCGCCCAGGCGGCGGAATCGACAGCGCGGGCAGCATTGAGCCTGATCGCTGCGAAGCCATGCCGTTGCGCATAGGCGATCTGGCCTGCCGTGACGGGCGAGCAGGAGCCGGAGACGACGGCGATACGATCGACCGGCGCCACCCGCATCACTGGCGGCGCGTGCGGGATCAGCCCGGCCTGCCGCCAATGGGCGACGAGCGCGTATTCGATGCCCTGCGAGCCCGCGACGAAGCCGCAGGCCTGCCGGTTCTCCCAGATCAGCGTCCCGGCTGCCGCCAGGCTCGGTTCGTCGACGCCGTCGATCGCGATGACGGGCGCATCGGAATCCCGCAGGGCGGCCAGCGCAGCCTGCGCCTTGCCTTGGTGGAGCGTCGGAAGATCGATGAGGCCGATCCGCCGCTCGGTCTGGCGCGCGAGGTGGCGGGTGAGATCAGCCTCGTCCATCGGCGTCACCGGATGGCGGGCCATGACCGGGTGGCGGTCGAGCCTGTGGCCCGCACCGCCGACGACCGCGAAGAGATTGCCGAAGAGCTGGTAGCGGCCGATGGCGGGCGCCGCGACGAGGAGCGGTACGAAGGCGGGCGCCAATGTCGCGACGCCGAGGTCGATGGCCCGGCCGATCGAGCCGATCCCGGGCGCGGAATCGAAGGTCGAGCAGACCTTGTAATGGATCAGCGGAGCGCCGATGCCGGCAAGCGCTGCGAAGATCGGCGGCAGATGCTCGTCCATCCAGGCCGGCGACTTCGCGCGCGCGATGCCGGCAATGCCAATGCAGCGCCGGTCGGCGAAGGCGACCAGACGCTGCGGCGAGGGCGGCCTGAGGAACATTACCGAGTCGAGCCCGGCGAAGCTCATCACCTCCATCACGGCGGCCGAGCCGGTGAAGTCGTCGCCGTAATAGGCCAGCAAGGGGCCGGGCGGCAGGGCCTGCGTCATGCGTAGTGGCCCAGTGCGGCAGCCAGCGCCGGGCTGGCGAGCGCCTTGTCCGCCAGCGGTATGCCCTCGACGGCCGCCGCCCATGCGTCCCGCAGCGCGGTCACGCCCGCTGCCGGACCGTCGGGATGGGCGAGGATGCCACCGCCGGCGGCGAAGATCAGGTCGGTCGTCCCCAGCGCGCGAAAGGTGCCTTCCGCCTGGCGGATCGTCTGCCCGGAGGAGAACACCGGCATGATCGCATCCGCCCGATGGGGGAAGAGCGGGGCGAGGCAGGCCTTGGCCGAGGCGATGATGCTGTCGTCGGGCTCGCTGAACTTGTTGGCGAGGCCGTTGACATGCATGTGGTCGGCGCCCGCCAGCCGCCAGAGCTTGTGCCAGGCGGTGTAGTCCCAGCCCAGCGCCAGGCTGCGCGAGAGATAGCCCCAGCCATTGCGATGGGCGTGGATCGGCAGTTGCGAAAAGCGGCCGAGCTCGATCATGCCGACCAGCCCGACCGAATTCAGGCTGGCCATGACGCAGGTTCCGCCCGCCTTCAGGACATGGTCATGGCGGCGCTTCATCTGGTCGAGATCGCCGGTCAGGTTGAAGGCGACCATGGTCTTGCGGCCGCTGCGGTCGGCCTGTGCCTCGACCACGCGCATCACAGCGTCCACCCGCGCCTCGAACGGACAGAGCGCGCCGTCCGACTGCAACTCGTCGTCCTTGATGAAGTCGATGCCGGCGCGGCAGAGCGTGTCGACCAGCGCGGCCGTCTCCTGCGGGCCGAAGCCGACGCTCGGCTTGATGATGGTGCCGATCAGCGGGCCGCTCGCCACCCCGGCCAGTCGCCGCGTGCCGGCGATGCCGAAGCGCGGGCCGGCATAGGCCTGCGCGAAGGCCCTGGGCATGCGGATGTCCATGAGCTTCAGGCCGCTGACCTGCCGCAACTCGAAGAGATTGCCCGCGACCGTGGCGACGAGGTTGGGCAGCGAGGCGCCGATGGTCCCGATCGGCCAGGACAGGGTGACATGGGCGCGCCGATAGCCTTCCTGCGGGGTCGGCATGTCAGGGCGCGCGCCGGGCAGGGCAGGGCATTCGGCTGCGTCGAGCAGCTCCAGCCGCTCGATGCGGGCGGCGGCGCGCGCGGTCAGTTCCGGCGTTTCGCCGGGCACGGCGATGAAGGTGCCGCTCGATTGCTCGCCCGCCATCGCCTCGGCCGTGCGGCGCGGGTCGCCGGGCGTCTCCAGCCAGTAATCTGCTTCGACGCGCTCACCCGTATCCACGGCCGCTCCCATCAAACTCATGAGGTCATCATACCAGATTGACAGCATGAAAACTGCGTGTGATCAACTCATCATACCAGTTTGTCGCCGATGGAGATGCAGCATGACGGTGGTCGCCCTGTTCGGTGCCGGCGGAAAGATGGGCATGCGGCTCGGCCGCAACCTCGCCAAATCCCGCTTCACCACGCGCCATGTCGAGGTCAGCCCGGCTGGCCAGGAGCGCGTGCGCGAGGCCTTCGGCGTCGACTGCATCGAGGCCGATGCCGCGATCGAGGGCGCCGAGGTCGTCGTTCTGGCCGTGCCGGATACCCATGTCGGTGCGGTCGCCAAGACGCTGCTGCCCAAGCTGGCGGCTGGGACGATCGTCGTCATCCTCGATGCCGCCGCGCCCCATGCCGGGCATCTGCCGGAGCGGGCCGACATCACCTATTTCGTCACCCATCCCTGCCATCCGCCGATCTTCAACGACGAGACGGACCCGGCCGCCAAGGCTGACCATTTCGGCGGCATCGCGGCCAAGCAGCACATCGTCAACGCGTTGATGCAGGGGCCGGATGAGCACTACGCGCTGGGCGAGGAGGTCGCGCGGGCGATCTGGGCGCCGGTGATGCGCTCGCACCGCGTGAGCGTCGAGCAAATGGCGATCCTCGAGCCCGGCCTGTCGGAGACCGTCTGCGCGACGCTGCTCGACGCGATGCGCGAGGCGATGGAGGAAGCGATCGCGCGCGGCGTGCCGCGCGAGGCGGCGCGCGACTTCCTGCTCGGCCATATGAACATCCTCGCCGCAGTCACCTTCGAGCAGGTCCAGGGCGTGTTCTCCGACGCCTGCAACAAGGCGATCGTCTTCGGCAAGGACACGATCCTGAAGCCGGACTGGAAGCGGCTGTTCGAGCCCGAGGAAATTGCCGCCAGCGTGCGCCGTATCACCTGAGCGAAAACGGTCAGCGCTCCCCTTGACCTTCCCATCGTGGGAAGCCCCACCTTTCAGCCTTGTCGGACGATGCAAGGCTTGAAGGCGAGATGACCATCACTGAAGCAAGGACGCCGGCGAGCGCGACCCGGATCGCGGTCGCCATCGACGGAATGAGCTGCGCATCCTGCGTCGGGCGCGTCGAGAAGGCCGTTCTGGCCGTGCCCGGCGTCGCGGCGGCATCGGTCAATCTCGTGACCAGCCGCGCCAGCGTCGATCTCGGCACGGGCGGCGAGGCGCAGGCTGTTTTCGATGCCATCCGACAGGCCGGCTACGAGCCTCGCGAGGACATCGTCGAGCTCACTGTCGAGGGCATGAGCTGCGCCTCCTGCGTGGGGCGGGTCGAGCGGGCGCTGAAGGCTGTGCCCGGCGTTCTCGACGGAACGGTCAATCTCGCCACCGGCCGGGCTCATGCGCGCTATCTCGGCGGAGAACCAACGCTGGCCGCGATGACGGCGGCTCTCGCGCAGGCCGGCTATCCCGGCCGGACGATCGTCGATGCCGCCGCCCAGATCGACCGCGACCGCGAGGCGCGCGAGGTGGAGCTGTCGGGCTTGCGGCGGTCGCTCGCCATCGCCGCCATCGCGACGCTGCCCATCGTCGTCGTCGAGATGGGCGGGCATCTGTTTGACGGGCTGCACCATGCGCTCGCCGCCTCGGTCGGCGAGGACACTGTCCGTTACCTGTCGTTCGTGCTGGCGAGCCTCGTCCAGTTCGGGCCGGGACTGCAATTCTACCGCAAGGGCGGCCCTGCGCTGCTGCGCGGCGCGCCCGACATGAACTCGCTGGTCATGCTGGGCACGACGACGGCCTATCTCTATTCGGCCGTCTCGACCTTCCTGCCGGGGCTGCTGCCGCCGGGGCTCGACTACACCTATTTCGAGGCGGGCGCCGTGATCGTCACGCTGATCCTGTTTGGCCGCTATGCTGAGGCGCGCGCCAAGGGCCGCACCGGCGATGCGATCCGCCAGTTGCTGAGGCTCCAGGCCAAGACCGCGCGCATCCAGCGCGACGAGCGCGAGCAGGATGTTCCCATCGCGCAGGTCAAGCCCGGCGACGTCGTCGTGATCAGGCCGGGCGAGCGGCTTCCGGTCGATGGCGAGGTGATCGCGGGCTCGTCCTTCATCGATGAATCGATGATCACCGGCGAGCCGATCCCGGTCCAGAAGGGTCAGGGCGATGCCGTCGTCGGCGGCACCGTCAACAAGACCGGCGCATTCCGCTTTCGCGCGACCAAGGTCGGCGCTGATACGCTGCTGGCGCAGATCGTACGAACGATGGAGGCGGCGCAGGGCTCGAAGCTGCCGATCCAGGCGCTCGTCGACAAGGTGACGATGTGGTTCGTGCCTGCCGTGATTACGGGGGCTGCGCTCACGTTCGCCATCTGGATGGTGTTCGGGCCGAGCCCGGCGCTGTCGCTGGCCATCGTCAACGCGGTCGCGGTGCTGATCATCGCCTGTCCCTGCGCGATGGGGCTGGCGACGCCGACCTCGATCATGGTCGGCACCGGCAAGGCCGCGCAGATGGGCGTGCTGTTCCGGCGCGGCGAGGCGCTGCAGGCGCTGCGGGATGTCGCCGCGATCGCGCTCGACAAGACCGGGACCATCACCAAGGGCCGGCCGGAACTGACCGACATCGCCGTGGCCGACGGCTTTGACGAGGATGAGGTGCTGCGCCTCGTCGCGGCAGTCGAGACGCGCTCGGAGCATCCGATCGCGGAGGCCATCGTAGCGGAGGCACGGAAGCGCGGTCTGGCCTTCGCTGAGCCGACGGCCTTCGCAGCGGAGCCCGGCTTCGGCGTCTCGGCCATGGTCGAGGGGCGTGCCCTGCTCGTCGGCGCCGACAGGCTGTTGGTGTCGAAGGGCATCGACCTGTCGCCTTTCGCGACTGTCGCGGCACGGCTTGGCGATCAGGGCAAATCGCCGCTCTATGCCGGAATCGACGGCCGGCTTGCCGCCGTGCTGGCGGTGGCGGACCCGCTCAAGGAGACAAGCCGGGAGGCATTGGAGGCGCTGAGCGCGCTCGGGATCCGGATCGTCATGATCACCGGCGACAACCGCCGCACGGCCGAGGCGATCGCCCGCAGCCTGCCGATCGACGAGGTCGTCGCCGAGGTCCTGCCGGCCGGCAAGGTCGAGGTGATCAAGCGGTTGCAGGCGGGCGGGGCGCGCGTCGCCTTCGTCGGCGACGGCATCAACGATGCGCCGGCGCTGGCGCAGGCCGATGTCGGGCTCGCCATCGGCACCGGCACCGACATTGCCATCGAAAGCGCCGACGTCGTGCTGATGTCGGGCGATCTGCGCAACGTGCCCAATGCGGTATCGCTCTCGCGCGCGACGATCCGCAACATCACGGAAAACCTGTTCTGGGCCTTCGGCTACAATGCCGTGCTGATCCCGGTCGCAGCAGGCGCGCTCTATCCGGCCTTCGGAATCCTGATGTCGCCGATGTTCGCCGGCCTCGCCATGGCGCTGTCGAGCGTCAGCGTCGTGACCAACGCCTTGCGGTTGAAGCGCTTTCGCCCGCCGCTTGCGGCCCATGCCGACCGGGCCAAGTCAGCGCAGCCTGCGCTTGCGGCATAGAGGGCAGACGCAGTATCACCACGGCCCTCTGCACGCGACGGGTTGACTTCCGCGCGCTGGTGGGGAATTTCGGGATTACGCGGGTGTAGCTCAATGGTAGAGCAGCAGCCTTCCAAGCTGAATACCAGGGTTCGATTCCCTGTACCCGCTCCAACCCCTTTTCCGTAGAATCGAGACGCTGGTCGCGACGAGCGGTCTTGCCGCCCTCGGGCGTGGTGATAGGCTGCCCAGCGGCATCGGGAGCGGCGGCATGCGGATGATCCGCGGGTGGATGGCGATCCTGTCTCTGATCGGCCTCGTCGATGCGGCGTCGGCGCGCGACCTCGTCGGGCGCTTCGGCTATCTCGGCGAATGGGACGTCGCGGCGAGGCTCACCGAGGAGAAGGCGGCGCCCAGCTCCGCGCCCGCCTTCGCCGGATCGCTCTCGATGAAGCATAATGCGGTATGCGGGCCGGGCGAGACGCCCGAGAAATCCGGCCATATCCAGATGAGCGTGCGCGGCACGCGCTACACGGCGCAGATGACGCTGGCCGGCACATCATGCGACTTCTCGGGCACGCTCTCCGAGAGCGTGCATGTCTTCGTGACATGCGGCGGCGAGGGCCGGATTCCGCTGCGGCTCTGGTTCAAATAGGCGACAGGCGCTCGGGCCAAGCGCCGGCATGCGCTTGGCCTTAGGGTTCGCGCACGACCCTGAAGCCATTGGTGTAGAAGCGCACATCCGCCTCGTATTTGAAGCGCGCGGCCGAGCGCAGATAGCGCGGATCGTTGTTGAAGGAGCCGCCGCGCAGCACGCGCTCGCGGCAGCCCGGCGCGGTGAAGGCGCTGCCGTCGCGCGGCGTGGTGCGATAGCTGTCGCTCCAGCAATCGGCGACCCATTCGGCGGCGTTACCGGCCATGTCGAACAGGCCGAAGCCATTGGCGGGATATTGCCCGACCTCGACAGCCTGACGGCGCGTCGGGTCGTTGCAGCCGATGCAGTTGGCGCGCTCCTTCACCATCGTGGCGCCCCAGGGATAGATCGTGGTGGCGCCGCCGCGCGCGGCATATTCCCATTCCGCCTCGCTCGGCAGCCGGTATTTGCGGCCGGTTTTGGTCGAGAGCCAGGCGAGATAGGCGTTGGCGTCGTTCCAATGGATATCGGTGACCGGGCGCTTGCCGCGGCCGAGATTGCGGTCGTTGGGGCGATGCGTGCAGCCGCCCTGATCGACGCAGGCGTCCCATTCCTCGAAGGTGACCTCGCGCAGGCCCATATAGTAGCCGCTGCGGATCGTGACGCTGTGGACCGGCTTCTCGAATTCGTAGAGTTCGTTGGCGCCCATCTCGAAGCTGCCCGGCGGAATCAGCGCCAGTTCCGGACAGTTTTCGCAGTCGCGCGTCGTGCGGGCGCTGGATGGGGCAGGGGCGGGTGCCGCCACGGGGGCAGGAGGCGCTGGCGTCGCGGCCGGCTGTCGCGCGGATGCAACCGTGGCAGCCGGGGCGGGCGGCTGTGACGGCTGGCGTGGTGGCGGCGTAGTCGGCGGAACGGCAGCGGTCACGGCAGGCGGGCGCGGTGCGTATTGCTGCTCGCGCGTGCGCGCCAGCGGCGCGAAGAGCCCGTTGGGATAGGCGTTGAGATAGGCGCGGTACTCGGCCGGGTTCTCGCTCGCGCGGATCGATTCCCAGAAGGCGAGCTCATAGGCGTCCTGCCGCGCGGCCGGCGATTCCATCGGCGGCAACGGGATGACCGCTCGGCTGGTCTGCGCGATCTGGGCCGGACGCGCCACAGGCGTCACGATCAGCCCGGCGGGAGGCTCCGAGGAGGTCCAGATCTGCTGGCCGCGCCGCGTGACCCGTGTGACCGCCTCGCGGGTGCGGGCAAGGGCGGCGGTCATGTCGAGGCCCGGCGTCCTGATCGCCTTCAGCCATTCGTCGACCGCCGGATTGCCGCGCGCGCCGGTGTCCGCGACCGTGCGGCCGGGCGCCGCGGTGAACATCACGCTGATGGTCTCCATGCGCTCGATCGCGAGCAGGCCCTTGGCGTTGGCGTTGCCGGCGATCTCCGCCTGCCAGGGGTTGTCACGGCTGGCATCGAGCACGACGAGCGCGCTGGCGGGCCTGGCCACGATCAGCGCGTCGAGCAGCATGTCGAGATCGACCGCCGCCTGGGCGACCTCCGGGGCGGACCGGACCCGCGCGTCGACCGGCACGAGGAAGTTGCGGTTGCGCAGCTGGACCGCGTGGCCGGAATAGAACACCACCGCCTGGACGCCGTGCCTGAGCTTGCTGGCGAAGGTCGCGATCGCGTCCTGCAGCGCCGGGCCGCCCGCCTCCTCGGCGGTGACCACGTCGAAGCCGCCCTCGCGCAGCACGCTCGCGACGGCGCGCGCATCCGACGCAGCATTGCCGATCGGCGCCAACGGATAGGCGGAGTTGCCGATGACGAGCGCGACCCGGCCCGCATTCGCCTCAGTGACCTGGGCAAGCCCCGGCGTTGCCAGCAGCGAGGTGGCCAACAGTACGGCGCACAGGACGGCGGCCAGGCATCGCAACAAGGACATCGCGTTTGTCATCCCAACCGGGGTCCCTCCAGCGACCAGCATCATCTCACCGAACATACACGGTAATCTTGCGCGACATCACCGGGGGACTATGCGGTGTATGCGTGTAATCGCCGAGAAGCAGCTGCAAGGTGTGCGTGCCCTTGGGCAGTGTCACCACCACCTCGGTCTGGCCGTTGCCGAGATGGATGTTATTGTAGTCGGACGGGATCGGCTGGTCGGGCGGACCGGGATCGGTGTCGATCAGAAGGTGATGGTGCCCGGTCAGCGCCTTGTCGATTCCGGCCGGCGCGACGCCCATTTCCTTCAGACCGATGCGGACTGTGAAGCGCTCCGGCACGCGCAACCCGTCGAGCGGGTAATGGAAATAGACCTGCGCGCCCTTGGGAGCCGATTGGCGCGCGGGGGACTGGGCCCAGGCGGTGCCGGCCGGCAGCGCCCATGCCGCGGCGAGCAGGGCGATGGCGCGCCACAGGCGCTGCGACGCGATGCGCGGCGGGGTGGGTTGGGTCGCGATCAGGGTGTCGTGTTTCATCGACGCCTCGCCGGTTTCCTGCCATTCGGCGCGACCAGCACC
Organism: Allobosea vaviloviae; assembly: GCF_001298265.1. Classification (GTDB taxonomy): domain Bacteria; phylum Pseudomonadota; class Alphaproteobacteria; order Rhizobiales; family Beijerinckiaceae; genus Allobosea; species Allobosea vaviloviae_B. The sequence continues at coordinate 126,817 of NZ_LGSZ01000078.1, forward strand.
GTGATGCGCTCCGACATGACCGGTGGATCATGCGGGATGTGGTTCTCGTCCGCGAGGATGAGCTGGAGCGTGTGCTCGCCCATCGGCAGCGTGACTTTCCGCTCGGTCTGGCCGTTGCCGAGATGGATGTGGTTGAGATCGGCGGGGATGGCCTGGTCGAGCGGCGGGGTCGGTGCGTCGATGATCAGGTGGTGGTGGCCGGTGTTCGGCTTGGCGATTCCGGCTGGAGCCACGCCCATGTTGCGCAGGCCGAAGCGGATGGTCGAGTTCGGGAAGATCGCCTCGCCATTGCGCGGATAGATGAAATACACCACCGCGTCGTTGGGGGCCGGCGTCAGCGCGGGCGCGCCGCTCGCCGGGGGGGCGGCAGGTGCAGCGGGCTGAACGGCGGAGGCGACCTGGCCGCCCTCGACCACGCGAACGCGGATGCGCGGCGACATCAGTGGAGGATCATGCGGGACATGGTCGTGGTCGCCCAGCAGCAATTGCAGCGTGTGCTCGCCCGGCGGCAGCGTCAGTTCGGCTTCCGTCTGCGCGCGGCCAAAATGCAGGTGGTTGAAGTCGCTGGGAATTTCGCGGTCCAGCGGCGGCAGCTCGGTATCGACGAGCAGATGGTGATGGCCGCCATTGTCGCTCTTCGTCCCGGCCGGCGTCAGCGCGATGCCCTCGGCTCCGAAACGGATGCGCGAGCGGGTCGGGATCGTCGCGCCGTCCGCAAGATCGACGAAGAACACCTTGGCCCCGGGGGCTGCTGCGGTGCGCGGCTTTTCATCAGCCTCGGCGGTGACCTCGACGGTGATCTTCTGCGACATCACCGGCGGGTTGTGCGGCACGTGGTCGTGATCGGCGAACAGGAGTTGCAGCGTATGCTTGCCGGGGGTGAGGGCGATCTCGGCCTCGGTCTGGCCGCCGCCGAAATGGACATGGTTGAAATCGCTCGGAATCGGCTGGTCGAGCGGCGGCAGTTCGGTGTCGATCAGGAGATGGTGGTGGCCGGCATTGCGCTGCGGCGGGCCGGCGGGAGCGACGTCCATGCCCGTCAGCGAGAAGCGGATCATCAGTTTGCCCGGTACGCGGGCATTGTCGGGCAGGTCGATGAAGCCAAGCTTCACATTGGCGGGGGCCGGGCTGCGCGGCCTCCCGCGTTCCTGGGCGAAGGCCGGGCCCACCACGATGCCGACAGGAGCCGCGAGACCCAGCGCCACAGCGGCCGATACGAGCCAGAGCCGAATTTTTTGCATCGGCTTGTCCCTTTCCGTGTCCCGGTAGGCCGAAAGCTACCAGCGCAGTGCCTTAGGGGCAAGCCGATAACCGGGCCTGCGCTGCTGCCTGTCCCTTGCGGAACAGCTTGTTCGGTCTGGCTTTTCGCAAGGTGCTACGGTACGTTTCCGTAAGGAAGGGCCTCATGATCCTCGTCGCCAGATTTTATGCGCTGATCGGTGTCGCGATGCTGTTGCTAGGCTTGCCGGTGATAGCCTTGCCGGCGATGGCATCGGAGCGGCGCGTCGCGCTCGTGATCGGCAATTCCAGCTACAGCAATGCCCCCGTTCTCCCCAACACCGTCAACGACGCGCGCGACATGGCCGCCTCGCTGCGGAAGGTCGGCTTCGAGGTGGTCGACGGCGTCAATCTCGACAAGCGCGGCATGGACCAGGCGGTGACGCGGTTTGCCCGCCTGGCTCAGGATGCCGATGCGGTGATGTTCTACTATGCCGGGCACGGCTTCCAGTTCAACGGCGAGAACTATCTCGTGCCGGTCGAGGCCCGGGTCGAGGACGAGATCAGCGTCCAGTACGAGACGACGCGGTTGAACGACGTCCTGACCGCCCTGAACTTCTCCAAGGGCGTCAAGATCATGGTGCTCGACGCCTGCCGCAACAATCCGTTTGTGAGCCAGCTTGCCAAGCGCCAGGCGACGCGTGGCTTCGCGGTCGGCAGCGGCCTCGCCCCCGTGGCCCGCGCGCAAGGCATGGTGATCGCCTATGCCACGCAGGCGAACGACGTCGCCGCGGACGGCATCGGCCGTAACAGCCCCTTCACAGCCGCGCTGGTGCGCGAGATCGAACAGCCCGGGCTCGAGGTCGCGACGATGTTCCGGCGTGTCCAGAAGAGCGTCTATGACGCGACCGGTGGGCGCCAGACCCCGGAATTGTCGCTGTCGCTGCTCGGTGATTTCTATCTCAACCGGGAGGAAACCGACAGCGACGTCTGGCGGCGCATCCGGGCGAGCGACGACCCCGAAGCCTACAGGGATTTCGTCCAGCGCTATCCGGCCAGCTTCTTCGCCGTCGATGCCCGCACGCGGCTGGATCTGATCGAGCGCCGCGCGACGGAGATTAGGGAACGTGATCTGCTGGCACGCGAATTCGCCGAACGCGAGAAGGCGCTGCTGGAGCGGGTCGAGCGCGCCGAGACGATCCGTCAGCAGGCCGCGACCGATCTGGCCCGGCGCCAGAGCGAGCCCGCCTCGGCCGCGCCGACGGTGGCCCAGCCCAACGCTGCGACGCGGCCGCAGGCGCCGGCAGTCGGCACTGTCAGGCCCGCCGATGTCGCCGCAGGCGCGGTTCGGGACAAGGCCGAGCGCGAGCGCCTGGCGCAGGAGGTCGCGCGGCGCGAACGCGAGCTGGCCTCGCTCGAGACCGAGAAGCGCCGTCTCGCCGATGAGCGCGCTTTGCTGGAGCAGGCGATGGCGGCACGCATGGGCACGCTGACGATGTCGGGCCTTGCCGTCCAGCCGAGCCTTTCGCTGAATGCGCCGCCGCCACCCGCTGAGCGCTCCCTGACCGATCGCCCGGCCGGCGTGCCTGCCGTCGTCGCTCCGCCGGCTGCCGCGCCACGGCCTCAGACGGCGCGGACGCAGAATCCGAGGGCGCCGAGCGCGGCGACCTGCAGCGAGATTCTGCTGCGGGCGCAGCTCGGCGAATTGACGCCTCAGGCGAAGGAGCAGTTGCAGCTGTGCCGCTGAGCCTGCGACCGTCGCGAACTGACTTGCCGGCTCGTCCGGCCACGCCCGCTGAACCGACTGGCAGACGAACCATGTGGTCGATGATCCGCCTCCGCGATGCCCGGACGTCCGTGACAGGGATTGTCCTTGGGGCGATCGCCCTGATCGTGATCGCCAGCTCCGGAGGTGCGCAGGCGCAGCCCGTACCGCCGACGCCCGTGCCCTATGCGGAAGCCCTGCAGCGGGCCGCGAGCGATCTCTTCGGCAAGGCCAATCTCCGCGGGGACCGGGTCGAGCTGGTGATCGATCCGCTGATCGACGGTGCGTCCGGCGCACAGTCGGCCGCGACGCGCGCGATGCAGAAGACGCTGACCGAGATGGTCCAGGCCGCCTATCCGCGCTTCGTCGTGCAGCCCTTCAGCGCCGAGGTGCTGGCGCGCGATCCAGTCGTGCTGGTCGGCACGCTGACGGCGATCACCAACCAGGGCGGCGACGGCCCGCGCGACGCCTATCGGATCTGCCTGACGCTTGCCGATCTCAAATCCCGCACAGTCGTCTCGAAGGGCGTGGCGCGCTCGACGCTCGACAATGTCGATGTCACCCCGACGCAGTACTATCGGGACTCGCCGGTCTGGGCCAAGGACCAGGCGACCGACGCCTATGTGAAGACCTGCCAGGGCACGCCGCTCGGCGGTACGATCGATCCGGCCTATGTCGACCGCTTGACCGCGAACGCGCTGATCAACGACGCCATCGTCGAATATGAGTCACAGCGTTTTCGCGAAGCCCTGGCGTTCTACCGGACGGCCCGGCGGCTGCCCGGCGGGGACCAGCACCGCGTCCGCATCGGCACCTATCTCGCGAATGCGAAGCTTGGGCGGCGTGACGACTCCGTCGAGGCCTTCGGCGACATGGTCGACTACGGGCTGAGCACCGACCAACTCATGGTCAAGCTGCTGTTCCGGCCCGGTACGACGCAGTTCATCGACAATCCGCAGACGACCGAGCCCTATCCGATGTGGCTCAGCCAGATCGCGACACGTGTGCGGCAGAAGGGCGCCTGCCTCGAGATCGTCGGCCATACCTCGCGCACCGGCATGCCGCATCTGAACGAGCGCCTGTCGGTCATGCGGGCGCAGTTCATCATGGATCTGCTGACGACCGGCATGCCGGACGGGCGCAGCCGGATGATCGCCACCGGCCGGGGCTTCAAGGAAAACCTCGTCGGCACCGGCAAGGACGACGCCAGCGACGCGCTGGACCGCCGCGTCGAATTCAAGGTCGTCGGCTGCTGAGCGAGGCCGTCCCCGTCCTTTTCGACGCTGATGCGGTGCCCTCAGGCTGGCGGTCCTTCAAATGAAGGAAGCGCGGCGGCCGATGTCGCGCTCGGATGGTGCCGATGCGATGGCGCGGGCGACGAGGCGACGAGGCGACGACGATGAACGACACGGCCACCAATCCCTATGATGCCGTCGCCTATCCCGGGCATTCCTTCTCGCAGACGCATCCGGCCAAGCTTTCGACGATCGCGCATTTCCACGGCATGGAGGCCGCGCGTCCATCGGCCATGCGCGTGCTCGAGCTGGGCTGCGGACGCGGCGGCAATCTGATCCCGATGGCGGCGCAATATCCCGACAGCCGGTTTGTCGGCATCGATCTGAGCGGCAGCGCGATCGCTCATGCCCGGATCGCCGCCGACGAGATCGGGCTCGGGAACCTGATCTTCAACCACCGCGACATCATGGATGTCACGGCCGAACTCGGCCAGTTCGACTATATCCTGGTCCATGGCGTCTATTCCTGGGTGCCGGATGTCGTGCGCGAGAAGATCATCGCGCTCTTCGGCGAACTGCTCGCCCCGCAGGGTCTGGCCTATGTCAGCTACAATGCGCTGCCCGGCTGCCGCCTGCGCGACCTGTCACGCGACGTCATGCTCTATGCGACACGCGACATTTCGGACCCGGTGGAACGCGTGCGCGTGGCGCGTGCCTCGCTGAAGGCCTTTGCCGAGGCCAGCGATGCCTCCAGCTTCCATGGCGCTGCGCTGCGGCAGCGGCTCGAGCAGCTCACCGATCTCCCCGACAACGTGCTCTATCACGACGATCTCAATCCGGGCGCGAGGCCCTTCGCCCTGCACGAGGTGCTCGGCCAGGCCGAGCGCCATGGCCTGCAGTTTCTGGCGGAGGCTTCCTTCCCCAACATGTATGGCGCGGCCAAGGGGCCGGCCCAGGCGATGCTGGCGGAGATTCCGATCGAGGATGCGGCACACCGGGAACAGTCGCTCGACCTGCTGATCGGGCGCGCCTTCCGCGAGACGCTGCTCTGCCGCTCGGAGGTTTCGCTGCGGCGCGGCATCAAGCCCGGCGCGCTCAAGCCCTATCATATCGCCGCTCATGCCGAGCTGGTGAAGGAGAAGGACGGCGAAGAGCAGAAGCCGGGCGTCGACCGTTTTGAGTTCGACCAGGGCGTGCGGCTGTCGGTCGATCTGCATCTGTGCAAGTCGGCCCTGCGCCAGCTCAGCGCGGCCTGGCCGGCCAGCATCGCCTTCGACGAGCTCGTCGCGCGCGCGGTCGCCGATGTCGGCGAGGAACTCGGCCCCGATGTCGCGTCGCAGATCGAGCGTCTCGACGAGGCGCTGATCGCGATCTTCAAGGCGGGCCTGCTCGACATCACGCTGGAGGCGCCGCCCTTGACGACGGTCGTCGCCGAGCGACCCAGGGCGAGCGAAGTGGCGCGCTGGCAGGCGACAACGACGCGCGAGGTCACCGATCTGCGCCATCGCATGGTGGCGCTGGATGGCGTCATCGTGCGCAAATTCGTCTGTCTGCTCGACGGATCGCGCACACCGGAGATGCTGTTGGCCGATCTCAACGCCTTCCTCGACGAGGCCCATGGCTCGGGCGCCGATGTCGGAAACCTGCCCAGGTGCGCCACGGCGGAGGAGGTCGCGATGCATCTGAAGGATGTGGCGCGGCTCGGCCTGCTCCATGCTTGACGGGTAGGGCTCCAGATTGTGCCAGCCATCCCAGGGGCGTATCCTGACGCTGCGGTATGCGATGGCGATGCCGTGTCGCGGAGGCGTCGGCACAACCGGCGACGCCGGCCTGCTGGGTGATGGCCGATGAGCGAACGCTTCAAGCAGTTCCAGGCCGTGTTTCCGGAAGAGGCCTGCCTCAACGCGCTGATGCGGGCGCGCCATGGCGGCAGCGGCATGACCTGCCCGGCCTGCAGCCGGCCCTCGACCTTCGAGCCCCGCCCCAAGCTGCGCGCCTTCTCCTGCGGCCACTGCAACTACATGATCCAGCCTGGCGCCGGCACGCCGCTCGACAACCGCCGCACGCCCCTGCAGCTCTGGTTCTTCGCGCTCAAGCTGATCTCGGAGCAGGGCGCCAAGGCGGCCACCGGCCTGATCGAGCGCGAGGCCAGGGTGCCGGGCATCACGGCGCGCCGGCTGGTCGATGATCTCGTGGCTCTCGAGAGCCAGGGCCTTGGCTGGTTCGAGACACTGCGCCGGCTCGTCGCGGGCGAGAAGGCCGTGCCTGCCGTGCCGGTCGTGGCCAAGGCACCGGAACGGGCGAAACCGGAAGCGGAACCCGCCAAGGGAAGGGCGACCGAAGCAAAGCCGCCGCCCTCCAGCTTCGGGCAGGCGCCTCCCGGCGCGCGGCAGGGCTCCGGGCGGTTGATGCTGATCGGGCTTGCCGCTGGCACCGTTTGCGTGGTCGCGGCCGTGCTCGGCATCGCGATGGCCAAGCTGAAGCAGGAGGAGACCCCGCCGGACCCGGAGATGGTCGCGATCCTGGCCGCGCCCGCGCTCCAGAACGCGGCGCGCCCGTCGCTGATCCTGTCCTCGGTCGAAAGCGATCTGGAGGCGGCGCGGCAGGCGACGGAGTTCGCTCTGAACAACGATCCGACGTTGGCGGCGATCAAGGAACAGGCGGGAGCCGTTCAGGATGTCCCTGTCGTGCCGCTGGCGCTGCCGCCGTCGAACATCCTGCTGGTGCCGCCGAAGCTGTCGCCGGGGCAAGCCCTGCCGGGGCCGAGGTCGCAGGTTCCGAAGGCGCCGATCACCAGCAGCGGCGATCCCGAACAATTGCTGACCTTCGGGCCGATCAAGATCCGCCGCCACCTCGTCGACACGATCGTGCGGGCCGGAAAGGTCGTCGGCGCCGATCCGACGCTGTTGATGGCAGTCGCCGACAAGGAGTCCTCGTTCTCGACCTCGGTCCAGGCCAAGACCTCGTCGGCGACCGGGCTGTACCAGTTCATCGAGCAGACCTGGCTCGGCGTCGTCAGCGAGTTCGGCGTCAAGCACGGGCTGGCGGCGGAAACGAAGCTGATCGGGCGCAATGGCCGACAGTTCTTCATCTCGGATGCGGCCGAGCGGCAACGCATCCTCGACCTCAGGCGCGAGCCTTATCTCTCGGCCCTGCTCGCCGGCGAAATGCTGAAGCGCGACACGCTGCGGCTGGAGAAGGCGATGGGGCGCCATTTGACCGGCGGCGAGATCTACCTGATCCACTTCCTTGGGCCCGATGCGGCCCAGACCTTCATCGAGACGATGGAGGAGAAGCCCGACATCAAGGCGGCCGATCTGCTGCCGCGCCCGGCGCAAGCCAACCGGCCGATCTTCTATGCCGAGGCCGGGGGCGAGACCAAGACGCTCTCGGTTTCCGAGGTTCACAAGAAGTTCAACGACATGATCAAGATCCGCCTCGACCGCTACAGCACGGTACGGCCGGGCGCGGCACAGGCCAGCGCCCGGCCGCCCGTCAAGAAGTGATCGGGGCGGACGGGCATTTTTTGCAGCAAAGGATGCCTTCGGCGATGGCCGCGGGCCCAGGATCAACAGGGGAGAGACAGGCGATGGCAGCCAACCGTTTCGAGCAGGTCGACGAGGCCCAGGCCGATGCGATCACATTGACGCTGATCCAGCGGGACGGCGAAACGCTCGGCCGTATCGCTTGCCCGGCGGAGTTGGCCGGCGGCCATCTGGTCAACGACTTCGTCAGCGACGAGATGGAGCCGAAAGAGGCCTTCCGCTCGGCGGTCCGGCTCGCCAACGAAATCCAGGCACCGATCGTCGTCGAAGATGGGGCAGGCCTGTGGCAGGACGAATGGGGTGTCCTCTACCGCGAAGACTGAAGCGCCCGAGCCCTCGCGACGGACTGTTCCACCGGGAACAGCCGCCAACTGCTCGCATCTCTACACCTGGGGACAACGGCGGGGACGATTGTCCGCTTCCCCCGGGTGTGGAGAACATCATGGTCAAAGTCATCAAGGGCAGAGACTCGGTTCATCTCGGCGTCAGCTTGGGCGTCGGCCCTGGCAGGGCCAACAACATCGATGACGTGACGCTGGTGCAATACATGCTCAACCTCTGGCTCCAGCACCCCGAGACCGCGTTGGTGAAGTCGAATGCGGGCGATCGCGGCAAGCCGCTGGCGACCGATGGGATCATCGGCCCCAAGACAAAAGCGCAGATTTTGCTATTTCAGGAAGATCAGAAATACAGTGGTTTCAGCTTCATCTGCGACGGTCGCATGGACAGATACGACTCCGACTTTGCGAGCAAGCGAATCTACTACAGCATGTATTTGCTGCATATCTCCTTGATGGCCCTCCATGGCGTTCCCGTGCATGAAATGCGGTATTTTCCGGGATTTCCAAAACGCATTCTGGCGATGGCCAGGCGGGCGAGCCAGGCGGCCTGAAGTCCGGCCCGCCCGTCTGCGGATGCGGACTTCAGTCGATCCGGAAATACCTCACGCCGATGCCGAGCTTGCCGCCCAGCCGTGCGACATCCTGCTTCAGGCTGGCGAAGAAGTCGCTCGAGGGCGTCGGGTTGGGGCCTGACAGCGCCGGCAGTGGCGCCTGGCTGACAAAGGTCAGGACCGTCTGCGGGCGCGTGCCGCCACCCGCCGATTCGAGCTTGAGGTTGAAGCTCGACCGGCGCCCGTCGCGTCTGAGATAGCTCGCCAGATTATAGACCAGGCCGTCGTCGCCGATCAGCACGACCGCGACATTGCGGCCGCCGTCGTTCTCCACCGTGCCGCTCAGGATATCCCCGCTCTTCATGTTGAAGGCGTTGATCTGCAGCCGCGGCGTGCGGTCGACGTTGTCGCCGAGCTGGCGCAGGAAATCCGCCATCGGGCATTGCGCGGCGGTGACCGGGCGCAGATGGATCTGGGCCTCGAAGCCGTGCGCGCTCTTGAAGGCGGTGTCGAAGGCGACGAAAGGCTCGGTCGCGTTGCCGAAGCCTTCGAGCACGGCGCGTCTTTCGGTCAATTCCGTTGGCCAGAGGAAGAAGCAGGGGCCGCCGTCATAATTGGTGATGTAGCGCTGGATGCGCTCGGCCGGCGAAGCCGGGGGCTGTTCCGTCGGCTGCGGCGGCGTGAGCGGCGGAGCGACGGGTGGTGCCACAGGAGGCGTGACGGGAGGTGCCACAGGAGGCGCCGCCGGCGGAATGACCGGCGGCGTGACGGAGGGCACCACCGGAGGCGTGATGGGAGGCGCCACGGGAGGAGTCGCCGGCGGTGCGACAGGCGGGGTCGCCGGAGGCGTGACGGGCGGTGTTGCCGGAGGCGTCAGCTGCGGCACGGCTGGCGGGGCTGCGGGTGGCGTGACGGGTGGCGCGACCGGCGGGGGCGTGGGTGAGTCGTCGACGAGCGAAGGCGGCTCCTCGATCGGGGCGATGCGGCCGCCTTGCGGGTTCAGGACGGTCCAGAGATAAAATCCTCCGCCTGCGAGGACCAGCGCGGCGGCGATGCCCGCCACGAGCCGGACGGGCGAGCCGCTCTTCGTCTGGCCGGCTGCGGCGGCCGCTTTCGGCTTGCGGTTGAAGGCGGTCTTGGGCTCCCAGCCCGCGACCTCGGACATGTCTGAGAGGCGATCGGCGGGGTCGGCCGCGAGCATCCTGGTCAGCAGAGGCTTGATGCGGGCATCGACGGCCGAGAGATCCGGCACGCGGCGGCGCTTGTCGAGGATCTGGACCTGGGTGCCGCCCATGTCGAGCGGCTTGCCGGCGAGCGCCTCGGCAAGCACCAGCCCGAAGGAGTACATGTCGGAGCGGCCGGTGACGTCGCCGCCATAGAGGCCGAGCTGCTCGGGCGAGACATAATTGTATTGGCCGGCGAAGCCCGAGCCGATGACGGTTCCCTCGCCGAGGATGCTGGAGCGGGCGATGCCGAAATCGATGATCTTGGCACGAGCCAGATTTCCGCCCGGCAGGATGATGTTGTCAGGCGAGACGTCGCGGTGGACGATCCCTAGCAGATGGGCGGCATGGAGACCGGGCGCGATGCGCTTGCGCAGGATATCGACCTCGTCGAGGCTGAGCGGGCCCTGCTTGATGCGTTCCGACAGCGGCTGGCCGTCGACGAACTCCATCGCGAGATAGGGCGACTGCGTCACCGGGTCGATGGTGAAGACGTAATAGCGGACGATCGCCTCGTTATAGAGGTTGTGGAGCGCCGCCGCCTCGCGCCGGAACAGGGCCAGCGCGGCCTCGTCACGCGCCATCTCCGGGCGGATCATCTTGATCGCGACGGCGTCGCCGGTCTGGATGGCGCGGCCCTTGTAGACCTCGCCCATGCCGCCGACCGCGATCAGGCGCTCGACCTCATAGATACCGTTCAGCGTCGTCCCGGCGGAGACGGCGCCCGCGCGCAGGGCGAAGACGGTGCGATCGGCATCGCTCATGGCGCGTCGCTCCCCTGCATGCGCATATTGGGCATCCACTGCGTACTCCGGCTGTCGTCCTCATGATAGCGGACGATGATGACCGTGACATTGTCTCGCGCGCCGCGCTGGAGCGTCAGCGCCAGCAGGGCGTCGCAGGCCTCTTGGGCGCCGGCCTCGCCGACAGCAAGCAGGATCTCGTCGTCCTGGACATGCTCGGTCAAGCCGTCCGAGCACAGCACGAAGACATCGTCGCCGGCGATCTCGCCGGAGTCGAGATCGAGCTCGGGGGTGTCGTGCACGCCGATGGCGCGGGTGATGACATGGCGGCGCGGCGAGCGCTTCGCTTCGTCGGGCGTCAGCACGCCGCGCTCAACCATGTCCTGCACCTCGGTGTGGTCGCGCGACATCTGCGTGATCTGGCCTGAGCGGACGAGATAGATTCGGCTGTCGCCTGACCAGACGCAGGCGAAATGCCTGTCATGGACGAGGAGCACGGCCAGCGTCGAGCCCATCGGCGCGCCGCCATTGTCGCTGATGCGCTGGCGCAGCTCGGCATTGGCCTGGAGCACACCGTCTTCGAGCCGCGCCAGCAGATCGGGAGCCGACTGGGCCGCGCCGATGCGCTCGATGGCGGCGGCGACGGTCGCGCTCGCCAGAGCGCCATTCTCATGGCCGCCCATGCCGTCGGCCACGGCCCAGACGCCGAATTCCGGCCGGACGACCAGATTGTCCTCATTGGCGCTGCGGACGCGGCCGACATGGCTGATCGCACCGGTCTCGAAGGGGGCGGTCGCCCGGCTGAGGTCGTTCATGGTCCGGCTCGCCCCTGTTGGAGGAACGCATCGAAACGGCCGGTCAGCAGGCCGCTGAACAGATAGGGGTCAGGCAGGTCGTGGCCGACCAAAGCGAGCGGCTCGAAACTATCCCCGCCGACCGTCCAGAAGCAGGTCGCATGCGCGTAGGCGCGGGCATGGTCCTCGACGCGCAGCGCCGCCAGCCGCTCGGGAAAGCCCGAAGCCGAGCGGGCGGTAACGATGGTGCAGTCCGACAGGCGCACCATATCGGCCGGCGGCGCCGCGAGCAGCGCGTCATTGGGCACGCGCAATTGCGACAGACGCAACGTGACCGCCTCGAAACTCGCCTCCGCATCGAGCGCCTGCAACAGGAAATCCTCGATCTCGGCGAACCAGGCGTCCTGTGGGTCGAGCTCGGGATGGGGGATGGCGCCGCCTGGTTCCGCCACCGCGAAGGCCGTCAGCGGGAAATAGCGGCCGACGCCGTCGACCGAGGGCATGAAGGCGCCCGCGACCGTCTGGCCGCAGAAGGCCTGGCCGATCCAGAAGCGCCAGATCGGCGCATTGAGGAAAGCCTGTTGCCAGGCCGCACCCATCTCCAGCCGGCTCGCGGTCAGCCCGCCCTGGAGCCAGGCCTCGTAGACCTTGAGAAAGGCAGCGGGAGCGTTCACCGCGATGAAGTCGCGCTTGCCCGGAAGCTTCCCGAACAATCCGCACGCCATCGCCTCAGATCCCGGCCGGGCAGCGGATGTCCCGCAGGGCGGGCAGGACCAGCGGATTCTTCAGCGAGCCGACGCCGAACTGGTAGCCGACCTGGCGGCCGCCGCCCGACAGCGTCAGGCCGACATTGTCGCCCTGCTTCAGCATCGCGCCGGCATCGAGCATGCGGAAGAAGGACCAGACGCCGTTGGCCTCGAACAGCTTGGCCTCTCCCGAGGGGGCGCTCGGTCCGCTGGAGAAGAAGCCGCCGCCGAAGGCGCCGCCACCGCTCGCGCCGCCGAGCGTCAGCGTCACGGCCGTGCGGCCGATGCCGGCACCCGGCCACATCACCGGCACCGGCGTGTTGACGCCCTGCTGGCTCGCCACGGTGAAGCCGTTGATCTCGAGCTTGGCGCTGGCCGCATCGGCCGAGAGCGCGGTCGGCACCACGATCATCTGGAAGGAGGGCAGGTTGCCGCCGGTCGGGAAGAAGGCCTCCTTGATCTCGCTGGCGCGCTGGAATTCGCGCAGCGTCGTCGGCGACAGCGAACGGGCGACGCGGCTCTCGACGCGCCAGTTCCACTGCGCCTTGGATGAGTCGACATAGGGCTCGAGCCGCTCCTTGTAGAACTTGTCCAAGATGCCGCCGGGCGCGAACAGGCGGGCGAAATCCGCCAGCGGCACCTCGCGCGCGCTCGCCTTCACGAAGGGGTAGCGGTTGGCCAGGATCTCGGTGCAGACGCGGCTGACCTGGTCGCCCAGCGCCTGCCGCAGCAGCGCGACGGTGGCGCCGGTGGCGTCGCCCTCGAAATCGTTGACGGCGGAGATCACCATGCCGTCGAAGGGCGCCGGATAGCGCGAGGAGTTGGCGCGCAGCGAGGCGATCAGCGGCACCAGCGCCGCATTGGCCGCCGCCGACTGGGCCGGATTGGTCGCGGCGATGGCGAGGTTCTGGTTGATCTCGGCCAGGATCTGCAGGAGCTGGTCGACCGGCCTGCGTCCGAGATCGCCCTCGACCAGCACGTGGTATGGTTTGAACTGGCTCTCGATATTCGCGCCGAGCGCCTCGTTGCCACCGCCGCCGAGCACGCGCTCGACGCCGGGCGCGCTCAAGGGAAGGTTGGTGCCGAGCCGGCTCAGTGCCTCGCTGGCGCGCTTTTCCAGCACGTCGGTCGCCGCTGCGGCTGCCTGCTTCCGGGCCGAAGGGCGCTCCTTGGTGAGCTGCGTCTCGTCGCGAACCGATTCCAGGATCTGCTTGAACGGCGAGGTCGGCGCCGCCATGGCGCTGAGCGCGACATATTGCGGCTTGTCGGCATTGAGCGGGCGCAGCTTGAGGCGGCGCAAGCTGCGCTGCCAGGCGGCGACATAGTCGCGGCTGTAGAGCTTGAGCAGGTCCTGGAACAGCGTGGCGTATTGCGCGATGATCGCCTGCTGGTCGGTGTTCTCGCCCAGCACCCAGCGCTCCTTCTCGATGCGCTCGCCGATGTCGCCGAGGCGATCGACGAAGGCGTTCTGGAAGCCGTCATAGGTGTAGAAATAGGGCACGCGGATCGCGTCGAGATCCTCGCCGCCGACGCCCTCGAAGGCGAGCCTGACATCGGAGCCGCCGCGCCGCGCCGCGACCCAGTCCTTCTGGCTCTGCGAGCGGGCCTGGGTGCGCAGCAATTCATAGGCGCGCTCGGCGATGCTGAGGCGGCGCAGCGTGCGCTGGCTGTTCTCGATCAGGGACTGGTTGAGCCGGACGATCGGCTCGCTCGCGCCGTCGTCGAGATCGAGCATGGCGACGAGGTGTTCCTCCAGCGCCTCGCGGCCCTTGGCGTTGGCGGCGCCGGGGAAGAGGTTCTCGGCCCAGTCGAGCCGCATCCAGGAGATGACCAGGTCGCGGTCGATCTTCGCCTGGCCGCCGACCATCATGTAGACCTTGAGGCCCTCATAGACGAAGCCCGGATTGTTGGCGTTGGCCTCGAGTTGCTCCTCGAGCCGGAAGATGATGCGCGAGCGCAGCATCCGCTCCAGCGCCTGCTGATAGGTGATCTCGCCGGCGTTCTGGAGCCGGTCGCGTTGGCTCAGCCCGAAGGTGGCGGGGATCGGGGTCGGATCGGAGCGCGTGGCGTAGCCGGCCGGCAGGTTGCGCAGCTTGTGCAGCAGCGGCAGCACGCGGCTGAAATTGCGCTCGGAGATCGTTGTCTCCTGCAGCACGGGGGCGGCGCTGCTGCGATAGTCGGAGAGGCCGTAATTGGTCGCGGTGATGAGGTCGCTGTTGCGCGAGAAGCTCGTCCACCACAGGCCGAGCGCCGCCAGCGAGACGATGGCGACGGTGGCGAAGCCGGCGGCCCGCCATAGCGTGGTGCGGCGTGTCGCGCCGAGATCGGTCGAGACCCAACCGGCCTCGCCGATGATGACCTTCTGGATCAGGTCGGTGAGGAAGTAGCTCTTGCCGCGCCCGGAATAGGCGCCCGCGCTGGCATGCTCGCTGCCGAAATTGCGCGAGAGCGCGCCGATCAGCTGGTCGATCGGCGTGCCTTCCTGCGTGCCGGAGGTGAAGTAGAAGCCGCGCAGCGTGGCGTTGGCGTGGTAGCGCGTCGGCTCGAAGACGCGGTCGAGAAAATCGACGACCGAGCGCTTCAGCGTCGCCATCTGGCTCGGGAAGCCGAAGATCTGGGCACGGGCGGTCGGGTTGGCCTCGTCCTGGAGCCGGTCGGGCAGGCGCTCGTTCAGGCGCTCGATCAGCGCGTCGTATTCGGGCGCGACGTCGCCAATCATGTTGCGGGTCTTGTCGGTGGTCTGGAAGGAGTGGCCCCAGACCATGCGGCGCTGCGGCTCCGAAAGCGCGCCGAAGAACTCGTTGAAGCCGGCGATCAGGTCCGATTTGGTGAAGACCGCATAGACCGGGAAATCGACCTTCAGCCGCTCGTTCAGCTCGAGCAGGCGGTTGCGGATCGCGTCGGCATGGGCGGCGATCTCCTCCGGCGAGGAGGTCAACAGGTCCTCGACGCTGATCGCGACCATGACGCCGTTGATCGGCTGGCGCGGCCGGTTGGTCTTGAGCAGGTCGAGGAAGGCGAACCAGCTCGCCTTCTCCGCTTTGACGTCCGTGTCCTGCGTGGTGTAGCGGCCGGCCGTGTCGATCAGCACCGCTTCCTCGGCGAACCACCAGTCGCAATAGCGGGTCCCGCCGACGCCCGCGACCGCCTCGGGCGTCGTCCCCCGCGCGAGGGGGAACTTCATGCCGGAATTGATCAGCGCCGTGGTCTTGCCGGCGCCGGGCGGGCCGATGATGACGTACCAGGGCAGGTCGTAGAGATAGTCGCCGCCGTCCTTGCCCCGCGCGCGGCGCAGCGTCGCCAGCGCGTCGCGCATCGAACTGGACAGGGCTGCGCCGTCGCCGGTCGGCTCCTGCTTTTCGAGTGCGTCGCTCAGCGCCGCGGTGGCCTTGCGGCGACGGATGACGATCACCGCCATCCAAGCGATGCCGCCGAGCGCCAGCAGCGCGACGAGCGGCAGGCGCACCCAGATCGACTCGAAGGGCCTAACGTCGCCCACGGCCAGGAACGGCGTGCCGAACCAGATCAGCAGGCACAGCGCCAGCGTTCCGACAAAGATCGCGCCGATCCTGAGCCAGGTCGCGAGGTTCATGCGCGCCTCCCGGATGGTGCCGATTTCATGAGGAACCGCGCGGTCATCCCGGGCTTGACCCGGGATCCATTCCGGAACGTGCCCGATTGAGGTTCAGGCATGGATCCCGGCTCTCCGCTTCGCTCCGGCCGGGATGACGCCGCGTTTTTGCAAAAGTGCAGCATGCATCAGCCCTGACGCTGGATCACGATCTCGACGCGCCGGTTCTTGGCGCGCCCCTCGCGGGTGGCGTTGGGCTCGATGGGAACATCGGCGCCCTTGCCCTCGAAGCTGATCCGGTCGGGCTTGCTCAGCTTCGTCTGGAGCAGATCGCCAACGGCCTTTGCCCGCGCCTGGGACAGCTGGAGATTGGACGGAAAGCGCGCCGTGCGGATCGGCACGTTGTCGGTATGGCCGAGCACCTTGACCGTGCCGCCCTCGGATTCCAGCACGCTGGCGATGCGCTCGATCAGCGGTTTGAACTCGTCGCGCACGGCGGCCTGTCCTGGCTCGAACAGCGTGATGCCGACGAGCCTGACCACGATGACGTTGGGCGTGACCTGGCAAACGATCGGCGGCTGCACCGCGCCGCAGACCTTGGGGGGGACCGGTGGCGGCGGGATCGGCGGCGGCGGGGCCGAGAAGACCTTTCGCACGATGCCGATCTCGCCCTTGGGATTGACGCTCAGCAGCGCGGTGGCCGCCGCTTCGGCATTGCCCGAGAGCAGGAAGCGGAAGACGAAATAGAGCCCCAGCACGGCGACGGCTGCGAGCGCCGCGACCGACCAGACCGGGATCTTGAAGCGGGCGATCTGCGAGGCGACCGCCTGGCCACGCCAGCGCGGCGAGAGTTCGGGGTCAGGCTGCTTCACCCGCCGCAGCGTCTCGAACAGGTTGCGCTGGATCATCTGGAGATTGGCGGCACCGCCCGACGAGGTGCGGTGGATGCCCTGGAAGCCCAGCGCCAGGCAGGCATGCATCATCTCGAGCAGGTCGTAATTGACCGAGGGGTCGGCCTTGGCGCGGTCGAGCTCCTCGAAGAAGCGGACGCCGCCGACGCGCTCGCCAAAGAACTTCGAGAGCATGCTGTACTGGGTCCAGACATGCCGGTCCTCGCCGGGGATGTTCTGGACGATGTCGTCGGCCGCCGCGCAGAGGATGTATTTCGCGATGCGGGTCGTCTCGGCCGAGGCACCGGCGCCGCGGACCTCATGCTCGAAAGCCTCGATCGTCTCGGTGACCTGGCCGAGGAGCTGCGCCGGCGGAGCGCTGCTCAGCGAGGAGCGCAGACGCCCGAGCAGCAGCAGCAGCGGCCCTGCGGCGCGCAGCAGCGGGTTGGTGTTGGGCGTCAGGAGCTGGTCGCGTCGCGGCATCGGCCCACCCGAGGGGGCCGGCTGCGGAGGCGGGCGTGGCGCCATCGGCTGCGGCGTCGAGAGCCATTCGTCGCCGGTGCCGGGCACTCCCGGCGAGGGTACGGACGGCGCGGCATAGGGAGAGGGCGCTGCCGGGGCCGACGGCGCCGGGCGCGAGGGCGGCGTTGCGCGGCGCCCGGCCGGGTTCGGCCTGATGATGGTCCGGTCCGAGCGTCCGAACGGATCGGAGGGTTCGCTCATCGCCTGCCCTCGAGCACGGCCCAGAGTTCCATTTCGAGATCGGGCCAGTCACCGGAGAAATGCATGCCGATCGAGCTCGCGGTCGAGAATTCCGGCCAGAGCGGCGAGGTCCGGTCGAGATAGAAATAGACGTGGTCGGTCAGCGCGCGGATCTGCGGCGGCGGGGTCGGCAGATGGACGAGGCTGATGCCCGGCAGATGGGCATGGACGATCTCGTTCATCTTGGTGTTGGGGCCGACCTTGAAGAGCTGCGGGAACTGCGCCTGGATCTCGGTCAGCGGGCGCCGCGCCGCCACTTCCAGAACGAGCGTCGCGTTGCGCACGAGGCTGCGGTCGCGAATCGTCGACATGAAGGCGTTGGGCGCGCGCTCGGTGATCTCCAGCCGGATGGCGCGGCGGCCGAGATTGGCCGAGAGGAAGTCCTGGATGTCGCGTACGACGGGTGAAAAGCAGGTCTCCAGATCGTCATGGTCATAGGCCGGATAGTCGCGGGCGCGGCGCTCGGCGGTGGTGAAGGTGGCGAGTTCGCCGGCCAGCGCGACGAAGGTCACGAACAGCCGCTCGGGATGGACGTAGCGCGACTGGCGCAGATGCTTCAGCACCGGGATCTGCCGGTTGAGGAGCTGCAGCATGAAGTAGTCGGCGCTCTGCAGGCCGCCGCCCGCCGTCGGGTCGGCGGCGTAGCGGGCAAGCTCCTCCAGCTTGTTGTCGATCCAGCCGATGACGCGGTCGAGCCAGCCCTCGATGACCGGATAGGCCGAGCAGACCAGCACGGGCGGGGCGAATTTTTCGTCGAACAGAATCGCCCGGTCGCGGACCTCGAGGATGCGGCCGAGCGCCAGGCCGACATAGCCGGCCTTGGCGGTCTTGCGCAGCTCCAGCGTCAGGCGCGGATGGGCGATGTCGATCTCCTCCTCGATGCGCAGCGAGGCGGTCGAATCGATCAGCATCTCGGTCGAGGGCAGGTAGCGGCTGGCGCTGCCGTTCAAAGCATCCTCGACCTCGCGGGTGTTGGCCGAGGCGAGCGGCAGCGAGAGCCAGACGATCTGGCCGGCAGCATTCTCGGGAACCTCGATCGCCAGCGGCAGCGGGCTGTTGTCGGGCATGGCGAAGGGCGTGCCGTCAGGCATCACGCCGACGGCGCGGCGCAGGCCTATCCGGCTTTGCTGGGCGAGATCGCGGTCGATCTCCAACACCGAGAATCCCCACGGGTAAGGGGTGACGTGCCGGACGCGGTTTTCCAGCAGGTTCTCAAGATACCGATCGTTCTGCTGGAAGTGATGCGGCCGTAGAAACAGCCCTTCCGACCAGACGACCTTGCTGTACCACGACATCCGGGTCTCGCTCACTCAAGGGCATGTGGGCAACCTTATACGGGTCACCAACAAGCGTCACCAAGCGAATGCTAGACGTCTGGAAAGCGCCTGCCGTCATTGACTTGAATGATGCGCCGTTGCGCGATTGCATGCAGTCGATCAGGATCGAATCCGTTGCCTGTCCCGTTCGCCGCCTGTGCGGACGCTGACCGGCAGCGACGGCAAGCAGGAGCCGCCCATGCCGACTGGCCCAGCCGCGCGAATTCTCGATCTGGTGCTGCACCCGCTGCCCGGCATTCTCCAGCCCGGTCCGGGCAGCCCCAACGTGCTGATCGGCGGGCTGCCGGCCTGGCGCGGCGTGTCGGCCGCCGCAGCCGCCGCGATTCAGGCGGCCCGCGCGGTCTCGGATGCCGCGATCACCACGGCGGAGGCCGCGACGGTCGCGGCCGCGCCGACCCCGGGTGCGGCTGCCGCCAAGGCGGCGGAGGAGACGGTCAAGGCGACCGCCGCGACCACGATGGGGTCGATGATCACCGGTGCCGCCGGTGGAGCCGACATCCACAATTGCCTGACGCCGCTGCCGATTCCGCCTCATGGCCCGGGCGTCGTCATCGACGGGTCGCAGACCGTGCTGATCAACAATCTGGCGGCCTGCCGCGTCGGCGACACGATCATCGAGGCGGTCGGTCCGCCCAACAAGATCGTCATGGGGATGATGAACGTCATCATCGGCGGCTGACGGGCACCGCATCCTCGGCTAGGACCGGCGGCGCGGAGAATCCGCCCGACCAGATCTCACCGAAGGATATCGACCATGCCCATCGAACGCATCGGAGTGACGCAGCGCTGGTGCGATGCCGCGATCTTCAACGGCGTCGTCTTCCTCGCCGGTCATGTCGCCGAGAAGACCGAGGGGCGCCCGCTGGCCGAGCAGACCGTCGAGGTGCTGGCGCTGCTTGATGAGACGCTGGAGGCCGCCGGCAGCGACAAGACACGCATCCTCAGCGTCCAGATCTTCCTGACCGACATTTCGAAGATCGCCGAGATGAACGCGGTCTGGGACGCCTGGGTCGCGCCGGGCACCGCGCCTGCCCGTGCCACGGTCGAAGCCAAGCTGGCGACGGCGGGCCACGACATCGAGATCACGGCGGTGGCGGCAAAGCAGGCGAGCGCCTGAGGGGCGTTGGCCTCCGCCGTCATCCCGGGCGACCGCAGGGAGACCCGGGATCCATGCCTGAACCTCTCCAAACAGCGTTCCGGCATGGATCCCGGATCTCCGCTACGCTGCGTCCGGGATGACCAGCGCTTGATTCGTTGAGATGCCTAGCGGACCAAAGCCCCCGCTACTTCCCGCCGCGGTCGTAGCATTCCGCGAAATAGAGCATGAAGGCGTCGACCAGACCGTCCTCATAGGGGGCGGTCTTGGCGTCCCAGCGGGCGACATAGGCGTCCCACATCTTCGCCTTGCGCGAGCCGAGCAGCGAATCGAGGCCGCGTTCCTGGGCGGTGCTCTCGGCGATGGCCTGCGGGTCGAGATCCTCGACCAGCATGCGCAAGGCATGCTGCATCGCCGAATAGGTCTTGATCTGATGGGCCTTGAGATCCTTGAAGCTCTCGTCGAAGGCCTTCTGCGCGCTGAGATAGCCGCTCTTGGGCCTGCCGAAGATCAGCTGCAGCGCGTCGTCGACGGTCGGCGAGAATTTCAGCGGGTTGTTGTCCTGCGCCTGGATCATCGTCTGATTGGCGCTGCGCGCGATGCGCTTGCTTTCGGCGCGGGCGGCGAGCAACTGCTTCAACTCGATCGCGACCAGCCGCATCAGCCCGCCGAGCTGCTCGGCGAAGGCGCCTGGATCCTGCCAGCCAAGATCGCTGGTCGAGACACCGGCGCCCTTGGCGAAGCGCTGGACGAATTCGCCGGCCGAGATGGCGGGCATGCCCGCCGGCAGCGGTGGCGGCGGCGCGAAGGGTTGCGGCGGTGCCTCGAAGGGCTGCGAACGCTCGACCGGGGGCGGGTTGGTGAAGGGCAGCGGGGCGACCGGCTGCGACGGAGCGGCTGCGGACGCTTCGCCCCATGGGTCTCCCGCGGGCAGGTCGGCGGTGATCGGCCGGCGCGGCGTCGGGATCGGCGCGACGGGTTCGACCACGGGTGCGGGCGGGACCTGGTAGGGCGCCCAGGCGAAGTCCTCGCTGCCCGGGGCCGGTGTGAAGGCCTGTGCGGGCGGCGGCGCGACCGGCTCGGCCGTGGGCGTCGGAATATCCGCGGCCCAGTCGATGAACCCGTCATGGACCGGACGATGCTTGTTGGGGGGCAGCAGGTCGCGGCGGGGAATCGGCGGAGCCTCGTCGCCGCTCGACGACCAGAGCGATTCCGGCTGTGGGGCGAAGGCCGGCATCGCAGCTTTCGCCGGCTCCTGCCGCGAGGCGTCGTCGATCGTGACGGCGATGATGTAATGGCCGATCTCCAGCCGGTCGCCATTCTGGAGCTGGTAGGGTGACTGCACGCGGTTGCTGCCGCCATTCACATAGGTGCCGTTGGTCGAGACGTCGCGCAGCCAGTAGCCGCCGTCGCGGAAGCGGATCTCGCAATGGCGGCCCGAGATCGCCCGCGTCGGATCGGGCAGGGCCCAATCGAGATGCTGGTCGCGGCCGATGTCGAGCCCACGGCCGCCGCTGAGCGTGACGCTGAGCGGCCCGCCATCGGGGAGCGCGGTTTCGTTCTCGATCGTCAGCGTCAGAGGCATCGCAACACTCTTGGCGGAACGTCCGGGCATGGTCGTGGCGCGGTGCGGTGGCGCGCGCGACCGGTTTTCCCGTCCGCCGTGCGAACGGGCATGCGCGGCTCGGCCGGCACGCGCTCAGGAACTGGTCTTGCCGTCGTCATCGGCCAATCGAATGCATGCTTCGACGCAGTTGCGCAATGCGGCGTCGTGGTCACGGCCCGACAGGCGTCCGAGCGCGGTCATGACGGCGATGCGGGCGGTCTTCGCCGTCAGGTCGGGTGGGCAGGGGACGTTGTGCGTGGTCACCATGCTGCCGCCCGAGTAGCCGGCGGCGAAAGCGGCCCAGGTGCCGGGCAGGGCCGTATCGCCGGCTTCCGCCAGCGCCAGCGCCGCCCGGCGCGTCTCGTCGCGCGGGTCGCGGACCCAGGCTTCGGCCGCGGCGATGGCATGGTCTGGCGGTGCGCCCGGAGCCTGCATCGCACGCAGCGCCTGCGTCGCCCACCAGACCGCTTCGCGCCGCGGCAGGACGAAGGCACAAAAACCGATCGCTTCCGTTGGGGCAGGGCCCTGCGCGAGACGCCTGAGAAAGGCGAGCGGGTGCTCCCGCGTCGGCGGTGTCCTGATCACCTTGCCGGCCGCGGGATAGGTCTCGAACACCTCTTGGGCGGTACTGAAGCGAAGACGCGACATGCAGGCTCTCAGTTGATCTTCACCATGGCGCCGTTGATGATCACCAGCGCGTCGCTGAGCACCTCCGTCTTGGCGACGCTCTTGATCGTAATCGTCGGCGAGGAGATCTCGATGCTCGCCGGCAGCATCTTGATGGTGCTCTCGCCGACCTTCAGGTTGATCTCGGTCAGGGCCTCGACGTCAAGCTTGCCCTGGTCGATCTTGAGCTTGTCGTTGCCCTGCTTCAGCGTGGTTTCGCGCGAATAGCCGCCGTCCTTGTATTCCGGCCCGATCTCGCGCGTTTCCTTGCTCTTGACCAGGATCTTGTGGTCCTTCTGGGCCTGCATGCTGAAGACCTCCTGGCCCTTGCGGTCCTCGAACTTGATCTCGTTATAGAGCTCGGAGAACCCCTTTCCATCGGTCGATTCCGATTTCAGGCCGGATTGGGTCTTGTTGTCGGGCAGCGCATAGGGCGGCTTGTGCTGGTCGTTGACCACCGTGCCGGTGACCAGCGGCAGGTCGGGATTGCCCTCGAGGAACTCGACCACGACCTCCTGGCCGATACGCGGGATGACCTGCCCGCCCCAGGCCTTGCCGGACCACATCTGCGCGACGCGCGTGCGGCAGGAGGTCGACTCGTCCTCGCGATCCCAGTGGAAGCGCAGATAGATGCGGCCGAACTCATCGACGTCGATGTCGCCTTCCTCGCCCTTGTTCTTGTCGCCGACGACCTTGGCGGTGTGGGGGCCATAGACGGTCGGGCGGGGGGTGGTGAGCGGGGCCCGGAAGCGTCGGTCGCTCTTCTGGAGTTCGTAGGAGCCGCTGTAGACGGAATCATTGGCGTTGCCGGAGCGGTAGCTCTGCCCGCTGAAGCCATGGCTTGCCCTGACGACGAGATATTCGATGTTCTCCGAGTCGAGCTGGTGGGCCGACAGCGTCATCAGCGAGCCCGGATAGAGGCTGGGCGCGTCGCCGGCCGCGTGGCGGCGATCGTCCTGGGCCTGTGTGGCCTGCGCTCGGACGCGGGCGAAATGCTCGCCTTCGTCGCGCTTGATGTAGGTGCGAGGGTAATCGTAGGCCTCATAGGATTTCGCCTTGTCGAAGCCTTCCTCGGCCCGCGCCGTCAGGTCCGAGCCCGACTGCTGGAAGTCGTAATCCTTGAGGGCGAACTTGCCCGTCCGCAGCCGCCGCATCGTCGACCAGTGCGACATGTGCTCGATATGGCGCGGCATGCGGCTCGACAAGGGCATCAGCGGATAGCTCGTCCCGGCGCCGAGGAAGGTTGGCTGGGCAGCGGCCTTGACCTGGTCGTGCGATGAGCGGGAATCCGAGAGGATCAGCTTGTGGTCGTCCGCGCTGTGCTTGAAATAATAATAGACGCCGTATTGCTCCATCAGCCGCAGGACGAAGTCGAGATCGGTCTCGCGATACTGCACGCAGTAGTCGATCGTCGCCAGGCTGTCGCTGGTTCGGTCTTCGAAGCTCGCCGTCTCCTCCTTGCCGAAGATCTGCTTGATGATGTCGACTGCGGTCTTGTTCTTGAATATCCGGCAATCGGCGCGCTGCGAGAGCAGCCACAGCCAGGGCCGCAGCGTGAAGCGGTAGACATAGAGGTCTTTGTCCTTGCCGACCCATTGGGCGTCGACAAGGGTGCCGTTGAACACTCGCTCGCTGCCGTTCTTCAGGATCATCTTCACGGAGCATTTCTGGCTCATGATGCTCTGAAGGTCAGCATTTTCAGTCTTGCTGCTGGCTTCTATCTCATAGGTAAACAACTCGCTCAAAGCTTCATGAGCCTGAAACTGCATAAGTGAAAATTCATCTTGACCCAAAGGCGTCGTAAACGACGCAGTTCTTTGAGACTGTCGAAGATCAGCGGCCATCAACGAAACCTCACGGTTCTAGATGCTATTTTTATATTGACGTAGCGGATGTTGCGAGTCATAGTTCGCGCATTCAATCTTCATCCGCCCGCGCGAAGTTAAAGAGGAGGGGGACCATGCGCAAGCAGCCCGCTATGACAGCCATCGCCATCTTTTCCGCCGGTTTTTACGTGTTCCAGGCGTTGCCTGTGCAGGCGCAGACCTACAAGGCTGATGATATCGTCAAGCATTTCCAGCCGGCGACGCCGGCTCCGAGTGCGACGCGCGGCCTGTGCATCGGCACCGAGGCCGACTGCGACAAGGCCGGTCATGCCGTGAAGCCGGCGCCGGTGGCCGCTTTCGACCTGGTCGTGCGCTTCAAATACAATTCCGACGTGCTGGAGCCCGATGCGAAGATCAATCTCGACGAGTTCGCCAAGGCGCTGAAGACCCCGCAGCTCGCAAAGAGCAGCTTCCTGGTCGAGGGGCATACCGATGCAGCCGGCAGGCCCGGCTACAATCTCGATCTCTCCGAACGACGGGCCCAGGCGGTGGTGCGCTATCTGAGCGAGCGCGGCGTCGATACCGCCAAGCTCGCCGCACGCGGCTATGGCCAGAGCAAGCCGGTCGTCGCCGACCCGTTCTCGGGCGACAACCGCCGCGTCGAGACGCGTCTTAAGAGCGAATGAGCGACGACGCGCTTCGGAGGCGGGGCGCCCCGTCGATGAGGCGCGACATGCGTGACCGGTGAGTGCTATGGCAGCCTTGAACTTCGCTGAATTTGCGAGCGCGATATCCGACGACGATCCTTGCGGGCCGGATCTCGAGGACGATACCGACTTCATGAACACGATGGCGCGGCTCGAAGTCGCGCTCCCGACGCAGTATTTCCGACGCGACGACGATGGCCGGCAAGTGGCGTTCGATCGCAGCGGTATCGAGTTCCCGGCTGCCTTCGCCGACATCGCCAAGCTGCTCAAGCGCTCGCGGGACCTGCGGGTCTTCGTGCTGGCCGGCAAGCTGTCGATTCTCAACCGCGACGTGTCGGCTTTCGCCGCTTGCCTAACGGCCATGGCCACCCTCCTGTCCGAGCATTGGGAGGAGGTGCATCCGCGCGCCATGGACGGCGATTTCATCATGCGCGAGGTCGCGCTGCAAAGCCTCGACGAATTGCCGACCGTGGTGCTCCCGCTGCAGCACGCGCCGCTGTTCGTGAGCCGGCGCATCGGGCCGTTCGCCTTCCGCAGCCAGCTCGTCGCCACGGGCGAGACGCGGCTGGTGGAGGGCGAGCAGCATCCCGACCAGGGCGCAATCCAGGCCGCGCTCGGCGATGCGGATATCGACGACCTGACGGCGACGCTCGGCCGTGCCCGCGCGATCAGCGAGGCACTCGGGGCGATCCGCGCGATTTGGCTCGAGAAGGTCGGGGCCGATCATGCGCTCAGCTTTCCGCGCCTCTCGGCGCTGGTGGATCAGATCGTCGCCTTCGTCGACGCGGCGGTCGCGCGGCGCGTACCCGGCCATGAGGCGGTTCCGGGGGCTGTGATCGCACCCGGAACCGCCGCTCCGGCTGGCGCCATCAGCTATGCGCCAGGGGCCTGCAACAGCATCCTTCAAGTGAAGGATACGCTCGCCTCCTGCCTCGGCTATTTTCGCCGCATGGAACCTTCCAGCCCGGCGGTCCTCCTGATCGGCCAGGCACAGCAACTGATCGGCAAGTCCTTGATCGAGGTCATTCAGATCATGTTCCCGGAACATCTGGAGAGAGCGGTCCTCGAGATCGGCGATCGTCCGCGGTTCCGGCTGCCGCTGGAGCGTCTGAGCGTGTCGGACGGGTCCTACGGGGAGGACAGCTCGTATGAGGAGGAGACCTCCGACGAGGAGACGTCCTATGACGAGCCGTCCGATGAGATCGACGCCGACCTGAATGGAGACGCATCCGATGAGGATGGCTCCGGGGAAGAGGCTGCCGAGCCGCAACGGGTCGCTGCACCCGAGAAGCCTGTCCTGAAGATCGAGAGCCGCGCCGCCGCGGTCGCGGGGATGAGGGCGGTATCAGCGTTCTACCGCCAGATCGAGCCGTCGCATCCGACGCCGCTGCTGATGGACAAGGCCTGCGCGCTTGCGCAACATGATTTCATGGCGCTCCTGGGCAATATCCTGCCCGATGTGGCGCAGATGCCCGACACCGACAGCTAGGGCAATTTTTGTATTCCGATTGAACCGGGTCACAGGTTGGCGCGACTATATCGGTAGAGACCAGGAACGATTAGGATGTCACGTTACGTCGCGTGACGCATTGTGCAGAGGGGCTGACATCATGGCCGGGGATTCAGGGCAGAAGTTCATCCGCCGCAACAGGCCGCCGCGGGTCCACATCACCTACGAGGATCCGTACAACGCAGAGCAGAAGGTCGAGCTGCCCTTCGTCATGGGCGTCATGGCCGACCTCTCGGGCAATGCCGCGGGTGTCGAGAAGGCCGAGATCTCCCAGCGCAAGTTCCTCGACTTCGACATGGACAATTTCGACCAGCGCATGGCCGCGATCAACCCCGGCGTCGCCTTCAACGTCCCCAACAAGCTGGGCGACGGTGGCGACAAGCTCTCGGTGGCGCTGAAGTTCTCGAAGTTCGACGATTTCAACCCGGCTGCGGTGGCCCGCCAGATCCCGGCGATGGCCAAGCTGCTGGAGGCGCGCGAACAGCTCGCCAACCTCGTCCGCTTCATGGACGGCAAGATGGCGGCGAGCGACCAGATCAAGGCGCTCCTGGCCGATCCCCAGCTCATGGCGGCACTCAAGGACAAGCTTGGCGACAAGCCGTCCGACAGCGCTCCCGCCGAAGACACCAAGTAAGCAAGCGAGGCGGCAATGGCAGCGGAAGCACAAACCCAGCAGCCCGGCGGGGCAGTCGCCGAGACCCGTGATCTCGACGAGTTCGCAGCAGTCCTCAAGGGCTCCTTCAAGCCCAAGACGGAGCGGGCCGCGACCGAGGTCGAGGCCGGCATCGCGACCCTGGTCAACCAGGCGCTCGCCGACTCGACGCTCATCAAGAACGACGTGCTCGACACGATCGAGGAGATGATCGCAAGGCTCGACGCGAAGTTGACCGAGCAGATGAACGAGGTGCTGCACGCCCCGGCGTTCCAGCAGATCGAGAGCGCCTGGCGCGGGCTGAACTACCTGGTCTTCAACTCTGAGACCGACGCGCAGCTCAAGATCAAGGTGATGAATGTCTCGAAGAACGAGCTTTATCGCAACCTCAAGACCTATCCCGGCGCGCGCTGGGACCAGAGCCCGCTGTTCAAGCAGGTCTATGAGCAGGAGTTCGGTCAGCTCGGCGGCCAGCCCTTCGGCTGCCTGATCGGCGACTACCACTTCAGCCATGTCGCGACGGATGTGCAGCTGCTGCGCGATCTCTCCAAGGTCGCCGCCGCCGCCCACGCTCCCTTCTTCGCCGGCGCCGAGCCGACGCTGATGAGCATGGACTCCTGGACGGAGCTGTCCAACCCGCGCGATCTCAGCAAGGTGTTCGACACGCCCGACTACGCGGCCTGGAAGGGCCTGCGCGACGCAGCCGACTCCCGCTATGTCGGCCTGTGCCTGCCGCGGGTGCTGTCGCGGGTTCCCTACGGCGCCAAGTCGGAGCCGGTCGAGGAGTTCGCCTTCGAGGAGGATACCGACGGGCACAAGGGCGAGAACTACGCCTGGATGAACGCGGCCTATGCGATGGCCGTGAACATCAACCGCGCCTACAAGGAGTATGGCTGGTGCACCCGCATCCGCGGCGTGCAGTCCGGCGGCGAGGTTCTCAACCTGCCGACCCATACCTTCCCGACGGATGACGGCGGCGTCGACCTGAAATGCCCGACCGAGATCGCGATCAGCGACCGGCGCGAGGCGGAACTGGCCAAGGCGGGCCTGATCCCGCTGATCCACCGCAAGAACACCGACAAGGCCGCCTTCATCGGCGCCCAGTCGCTCTACAAGCCCAAGGCGTTCTCGGGCCCCGACGGGGTGGCGGCGACGGCTTCGGACAATCTGTCTTCGCGCCTGCCCTACATGTTCGCGGTGTCGCGTTTTGCGCACTACCTGAAGTGCATGGTGCGCGACAAGGTCGGTTCCTACAAGGAAAAGGAGCCGCTGCGGCGCTGGCTGCAGGAGTGGATCACCGACTATGTCGATGGTGACCCGGTCAATTCCAGCGAGGATACGAAGGCCCGGCGCCCGCTTTCCGATGCGCGCATCGACGTCTTCGAGGACGAGGAGAACCCTGGCTACTACTCGGCCAAGTTCTATCTCCGGCCGCACTTCCAGCTCGAGGGCATGGATATCGGTCTGAGCCTGGTCTCACGCCTGCCAGCTCCCAAGACGTGATCGTCACCTGACCAGCATGTGACGTTGCCAAGTAAGACTTCGGCGCTTCGGTCGATCGAGACCGGGCGCGCAGGAGAACTGCGTCCAGTATTCGGGTTCTACCAACCAAATCCTCCCATCAAACTCAACCGTTGGAGATTGTCATGGCTACCGACTTCCTGCTCGAGATCGAAGGCATCAAGGGCGAAAGCAAAGACGACAAGCACAAGGATACGATCGAGGTCGACTCGTTTTCCTGGGGTGTCAGCAACGCCGGCTCGCATGCCGCCGGTCATGGTGGCGGCGCCGGCAAGGCGAGCTTCCAGGACATCCACTTCACCTGCAGCGTCGGCAAGGCCTCGGCCAACCTGGCCATGTCCTGCGCCAGCGGCAAGCACATCAAGAAGGCCGTGCTCTTCGTCCGCAAGCAGGGCGAGACCCAGCAGGACTACTATGTGGTCACGCTCGAGGATCTGCTGGTGTCGAGCTACCAGTCCGGCGACGCCGCCGGCGGCTCGAGCGTCCCGACGGACCAGTTCTCGCTGAACTACGCCAAGATCAAATACGAGTACAAGCCGCAGAAGGCCGACGGCTCGCTCGATGCGCCGGTCACCATGACCTGGGACATCAAGGCCAACAAGAAGTAGGCTTCAAGGCGGGCCGGCCTCGCGAATGCGGTGCCGGCCCGCTGTTCTTCACGGTGGCCGTTGCGGAGAAGCGCCGCGACGGCCATCGTGCTTGCCTGGGACACCGCCACGAGCGGGCCCGTGACCGAGATGCGACCCGAGGCGCCATGAACGGCCCGAAGCCATGAACGGCTTGATGTCATGAACGGCCCGATCTCCAGGAAGCGGCTGCGGCCGCCTTTGATGTTTGCGTTCCGCGAGGCGCATCTCGAAAAGGATGCGAAGGTCTCGCTCGATCTGCGCGATGCCGGAGGCGAGCGCGTCATCGCCAACCGCCGCGCGGCGCCGCGCGCCGCCATCACCGAGCCCAAGCTTCGCCGCGAGATCGCGATCGACCTCGAGGCGCTGGTGAACACGATCAACCTCGGCTCGTCGCTCGACCTGTCCGGCCTCGATCAGGTCCGGAAGTCGATCCTGAACCACGGCTTCCCGGACCTGACGCGGCTTTCGATCGACGAGCATCGCGTCGATCTCATCCGAGAGGACATGGCTGCGGTGCTGCTGGCCTACGAGCCGCGCCTGATCAAAGAGTCCATTGCCGTCGAGCGTGACGACGGGCTCGATGCGGCCGAGCTCAAGGTGCGCTTCCTCGTCAAGGCGGACCTCAATTGCGAGCCGCTCAACGTGCCCGTGCAGTTCGTCGCCGATCTCGAACTCGACACCGGCAAAATGGCGATCAGGAGCCGATAGGGGCGATGAACCAGGAGTTCCTCGACTTCTACAATCAAGAGCTCCGGCTGTTCATGGAGCATACGAAGGAGTTTGCCGAAGAGTATCCCGGCATTGCCGAAAGGCTGGGCGGGCTCGTCGGCGAACGCATGGACCCGATGGTCGGCGGGCTGCTGGAGGGCGCCGCCTTCCTGGCGGCGCGCGTGCAGCTCAAGCTCAAGCATGAGTTTCCCGAATTCACCAACAACCTGCTCGAACAGCTGATCCCGAACTATCTGGCGCCGACGCCATCGGCCTTGCTCGCCGGCATCAGGCCGCCCTTCGCTGATCCCGGCCTGCGCGAGGGCATGCGGATCCCGCGCGGCTCCTATATCGACGCGACCTATCTCGAACGCGAGCGCCGCGTCGCCTGCCGCTACCGGCTCGGCGCGGATGTGACGATGTGGCCGTTCGACGTCGCGGCGGCCGAGTATATCCCGGCACCGGGCCCGTTGCAGGCGCTGGGCCTGCGCACCGATCACCGGGTTCTCTCGGGACTGCGGCTGTCGCTGACGCACCGGACCATGGCCGATCCCGATCAGGAGCCGTCCGCCGCCGAGGCTCTGAAGACGCCGACGAGCTGGTTCTCGGGCTGTCGGTGCAAGGATCTGACGGTCC
Source organism: Allobosea vaviloviae (assembly GCF_001298265.1). GTDB lineage: Bacteria > Pseudomonadota > Alphaproteobacteria > Rhizobiales > Beijerinckiaceae > Allobosea > Allobosea vaviloviae_B. Next base: position 157,095 of record NZ_LGSZ01000078.1, read on the forward strand.
ATCTGCTAGGGGCGGAGGCCGACGCGGTTGCGCTCTACGAGCAGCTCTTCTCCGATTGCGTCGGCATCTATTTCCGCCATCTCGACGAATTCGGCGATCCCGTCATCACGCCCGGCGACGGCGTTTCGCTGGAGCAGCTCGGCTTTTCAGAGGACGAGGCGCTGCTGCCGGCCGACACCCGCATCTTCCGCGGCTTCGACCTGCTGCGCGAGATGTTCTGGTTTCCGCGTAAATTCCTCGGCTTCAAGCTCGACGGTCTCGCACGGATCATGCCGCGGCTCACGGCCAAGGCCGTCGACATCATCTTCGTCTTCGACGAGGTCAACACCAGGCTGGCCGCAGCCGTCCAGAAGCCAATGTTCGGGCTCTACGCCGCGCCCGCGATCAACCTGTTCGAGAAGACGGTCGATCGCATCCCGGTCAAGTCCAATCAGCACGAGTTTCACATCGTCCCGGACCGCAGCCGCCAGCTCGACTACGAGCCGCACAGCATCCTGTCGGTCAATGCGCATTATGTGGGCGGGCGCGAGAAGCAGCCGGTGCATCCGCTCTATTCCTCTCCAGAGGGCGCCTCGCCGACGCATGGCCTGCTCTACACGCAGCGCAGGCTGCCGCGCCGCCGCTCCGTCGCCGAGCGGCGTACCGGCCGATCATCGGACTATACCGGCACCGACATGTTCATCTCGCTGGTCGAGCCCGCCGGCGTCTCCGATACCGTTTCCGTGGCCGAGCTCAGCGTGCGCGCGCTGTGCTCGAACCGGCATCTGCCGGAGCATCTGCCGACAGGCGAGGGCGGCGCCGATTTCCGCCTGATCGACAATGTCGCACTCGACGTCGCCTGCCTGTCGGGGCCGACGCCGCCGCGCGAGCCGATCGTCTCGCAATTGCGGCTGCGCTCGGAGACGGCGAGCACCGGCGTCGTGACCTGGCGGCTGATCAACCTGCTGAGCCTGAACCATCTCGGTCTCGTCCAGCGCGGCGCGGGCCAGAACGGCGAGGCCTTGCGGGAGCTGCTCTCGCTTTTCGCCGATCTCGCCGACAGCGCCACCGAGCGCCGCATCCGGGGCATCAAGAGCGTCGACAGCCGGCCGGTTGTCAGGCGCTTCCCGCAGCGGGCCGGGACGGGGGCGGCGCGCGGGCTCGAGATCACCGTCGTTCTCGACGAGAAGGCCTTCGAGGGCTCGGGCGTCTTTCTGCTCGGGGCGATTCTCGACCGCTTCTTCGCCGAATACGCGGCGATGAACCATTTCACCCAGACGGTGATCCGCACTGTCGAGCGTGGCGAGGTCATGCGCTGGCCGCCGCGCGCCGGATCGAGGCGGATCCTGTGAGCGACGGTCCTTCCCTGCAGCGCGACCCGAGCTATGCGCAGCAGCTCCAGGACGAGCCCTGGCGCTTCGACTTCTACGCCGTCATGCGCCGGCTCGAACGCAGCTTTCCGGACCGGGCGCGGATCGGCGACGTCGCGGCGCGGCGCGACGAATATGTCGCGCTGGGCGAGCAGGCCTATCTCGATTTCCCGGCCTCTACGATCTCGGACGCCGACCGCGACCTGCAGGGGCGCCTGAGGGTCTTCGTCAAGTTCCTCGGCCTGCTCGGGCCGCAGGGCGCGCTGCCCCTGGCGACGACCGAGGAGAGCTATCACTGGCAGCTTGCGCGGGACGACGCCTTTCCGCGCTTCCTCGACGTCCTGAACCATCGCTTCCTGCAGCTCTTCTTCCGGGCCTGGGCGGATTCCAGGCCGATCGCGCAGCACGACCGGCCGGAGCGCGATCGCTTTGCCGCCTATGTCGGCAGCCAGATCGGGCTCGGCTCGCCGCCTTTCCTCAAGCGCGATACGGTGCCCGACGCCGAGAAGCTATCCCATGCCGGGCTGATCGGCGCGCAGGCCAAATCCGCCTCGCGCCTGCGCGGCCTGTTGTCGGGGCTGTTCAAGGCGGAGGTCGAGATCGAGCAGTTCGTCGGCATGAGGCTGGTCTTCGACCCCGCCGACCGGACCCGGCTGGGCGGCAGCCATTGCACGCTCGGCGGCGATGCGCTGCTCGGGGCCAGCGTCTACAGCGTCGAGGACAAGTTCCGAATCTGCATCGTCGCACGGAATCTGGACGAGTTCTCACGCTTCCTGCCCAATGGCGACCGCTGCGAACCGCTGGCTGACGCGGTCTTCTTCCATCTCGGCGAGCAGTTCGAATGGGATGTCGAGCTCGCCTTGCCGGTCGGCGAGGTCAAGCCGGCGCGGCTCGGCCAGTTCGGTCAGCTCGGCTGGACGAGCTGGATGTCGCCGAACTGGGATGCCTCCGCCGGGGGCTTGCGTCGCGACGCCCGTTTCCATCCTGCCGAGCGCATGCGCCTGAAGCGCAGCCGGCCGACCTGAACCTGACGACAAAGGGGACCATCATGGCCGACATCAGTCTCGAAGCCGTCACGGGCAAGCTCAACCGGGTCGGCTATGAAGCCTTCATCCAGGCACTGCGGCAGGCCAAGGGGGCCGGCAACCGCAATGTCGAGCTCGCCCATTGGCTCGCCCAGATCCTGCTGCGGCGCTCGACCGATATCGGCCTGACCGCGCAGCATTACGGCCTCGACATGGCCAGGCTCGCCGCCGACATCGGCGGGGTGATCGAAGGCTTCCGCAAGAACGAGACGGAGATGCCGGGCGTCGCCAACAACATCGTCGATTTGCTCGATCGCGGCTGGCACTACGCCACGCTGTTCTTCGGCGAGACGCAGATCAGGACCGGCCATGTCCTGGTCGCGGCGCTGAAGTCGCTGGAGCTGCGCCGGGCGCTGACGGGGATCTCGAAGGAGTTCGGCAAGATCCCGGTCGACGAACTCGCCGCCGGCCATGCCAAGATCTGGGAGGGCTCGGAGGAGGAGAACCTGCGGCCGATGGACGGCTCGGGACTGCGCGCGGCGGGCACGCCGGGGGCAGAGCAGGCGGAAGGGGCAAAGGGCACGACCGCGCTCGACCGCTTCTCGCAGGACCTCACCGTCAAGGCGCGCTCGGGGACGATGGACCCGATCCTCGGCCGAGACGACGAGATCCGGCAGGTCATCGACGTGCTGATGCGGCGGCGCCAGAACAACCCGATCCTCACCGGTGAGGCCGGCGTCGGCAAGACCGCGATCGCCGAGGGCTTTGCCCAGCGCGTCGCGGCGGGTGACGTGCCGCCGCCCCTGAAGAACGTCAGGGTCGTGGCGCTCGACATTGGCCTGATGCAGGCCGGCGCCTCCATGAAGGGCGAGTTCGAGCAGCGCCTGCGCTCGGTCATCGACGAGGTCCAGTCCTCGCCGACGCCGGTGATCCTGTTCATCGACGAGGCGCATACGCTGATCGGTGCCGGTGGCGCAGCCGGCACGGGCGACGCCGCCAACCTGCTCAAGCCTGCGCTGGCGCGCGGCACGCTGCGCACGATCGCGGCGACGACATGGTCGGAATACCGCCAGTATTTCGAGAAGGACCCGGCGCTGACCCGGCGCTTCCAGCCGGTGCAGGTCGACGAGCCCGATGTCGCGCGCTGCTGCACCATGCTGCGCGGGCTGATCGGCCCGATGGAAAAGCACCACAAGGTCCGCATCTCCGATGCCGCGATCGTGGCGGCGGTGACGCTGTCGCATCGCTACATCCCGGCGCGTCAGCTGCCCGACAAGGCGGTGAGCCTCCTCGACACGGCCTGCGCCCGCGTCGCGATCAGCCAGACCGCCACGCCCGCGGCGATCGAGGATGCCCGCGTCGGCATTTCGGCGCTCGAGCAGGAGAAGGCGGCGCTGGTCTCCGACCAGGATCTCGGTGGCGAGACCTCCAAGCGGCTGGCCGAGATCGATGTCGAGATCGCCGAGCGGCAGGAGAAGCTCGCCGCGCTCGAAGCCGCCTGGGCGGGCGAGCTTGCGATCGTCGAGGAGATCAAGGCGCTGCGGGTCAAGCTCGGCGAGAAGCCGCCCGAGCCGCTCGCGGATCCCAAGGCCGATGTCGCCCGCGAGGTGGCGGCCGGCGATGCCGGAGAGGCGGCTCCCGAGGCCGTAGCCGCAGCCGCGGCCGAGCCTGCCCCAGTTGTCGATCCCGCCGCCGCCCGCATCACGCTCGCGGAGAAATTCGCGACGCTGGGCGAGATCGATCCCGCCCAGCGGATGATCTACGCCCATGTCGACGAACAGTCGGTCGCCTCCGTCGTGTCGGACTGGACCGGCATCCCGGTCGGCCGCATGGTCGCCGACGAGATCGAGACCGTGCTGAAGCTCGCCGAAACGCTGAACAAGCGTGTCGTCGGCCAGGATCACGGGCTCCAGATGATCGCCCGGCGCATCGAGACCAACCGCGCCAAGCTCGACAACCCCAACAAGCCGATCGGCGTGTTCATGCTCTGCGGCCCTTCGGGCGTCGGCAAGACCGAAACGGCGCTGGCGCTGGCCGAGCAGCTCTATGGCGGCGAGCAGAACGTCATCACCATCAACATGTCCGAGTTCCAGGAGGCGCACACCGTCTCGACGCTGAAGGGCGCGCCTCCCGGCTATGTCGGCTATGGCGAGGGCGGGCGCCTGACCGAGGCGGTGCGGCGCAAGCCCTATTCGGTGGTGCTGCTCGACGAGGTCGAGAAGGCGCATCCCGACGTCCACGAGCTGTTCTTCCAGGTCTTCGACAAGGGCGTGATGGAGGACGGCACCGGCCGGCGCATCGACTTCAAGAACACGCTGATCATCCTGACCTCGAATGTCGGAACCGACGAGATCATGCGGATGGCGGCCGATCCGGTCGAGCGCGCCGATCCCGAGGCGATGGCAGTCGCGCTGCGGCCGGCGCTGCTCAAGGTCTTCCCGCCGGCGCTGATCGGGCGCCTGGTCACGATTCCCTATTATCCGCTGTCGCCGGACATGCTGGGCGGGATCGTGCGGCTCCAGCTCGGCCGCATCGGCAAGCGCATCGCGGAGAACCACGGCGCGGCCTTCGTCTATGACGACGCCGTGGTCGCGCACATCGTCGCGCAGTGCAACGACCCCGATTCCGGCGGCCGCATGATCGACAACATCGTCACCAACTCGATGCTGCCGGCGCTGTCGCGCGCGATCCTCGGCCTCCAGCTCGAAAAGAAGCCGCTGACCGAGGCGAAGGTCTCGGTCGAGAACGACGCCTTCGCCTACGCCGTGTCGTGACCCCGTTCGGGCGGTTCGGGGTGCTCTGCCAAGGGAGCGGCCGATGATGCAGCCAGCGCGTCTGAAGAGCCGGTCCGTCGCGCCGGTCGGTCCCGGCGAGCCGTCGCGCCAACCCGAACCGCGCCGGAAGCGGCCGTCGCGGGTCGGCAAGTTCGGGCGGCTGCTCGTGTTGCTGCTGGCGGTGTTCGGCACCGGCTGGGCGGCCATCGCGAGTTGGCTGCTCTGGCAGGAAAAGGCGGCCGTTGCCACGCTCCAGCAGGAACAGCAGGTTCTGCAGGCGAGCTATGACGAGAAGATGCGGGCGTTGACGCGAAGGCTCGTCTCCTCGATCGCGACCCAGCGAGCGCCGGGTGCCGTCACCAAGGAGGGCGGCGGTGGTGGCGACGATCAACTCGCCGACCTGATCACGCGCCAGATCGAGCTCGAGGCCCGCCAGAACCTGCTCGGCATGCTGACGGGCCAGGCGGTGGCGCCGGTTCTGCCGGGCAATGGCGCGCAGGCGCCGGGCGGGGCGACCGGCTTTGCCGCCAACGACCCGTTCCAGGGCAATATCCTCGAACGGATCAATCCGGCGGTGGTGGCGCCGCAGAAGCGCCAGATCGCCGCCGCGCTGCAAGCTGAGGACCCTCTGCCGCTGGCGCAGCGCGTCGCGGTGTTGCAGCGATCACTCGATCGCGTCGATCTCGCGCAGGGTCAGCAGGTTTCGGCGCTGGGCCTGAAGCTCGTCGGCCGGGTGCAGGAGATCAAGGCGTCGCTGACCGATCTCGGGCTCGACGTCGCCAAGGTCCGGCTTCCGCCGGCGCGACAGGCCATGGGCGGTGCGCTAGTGCCGCTCTCCGTCACGATGCGGCCGGGCGGCTTCGAGCACAGGATCGTGCAACTCGGCGATGGGCAGGCCACCTTCGGCCGCTGGCGCGACCTCGCCCAGATCGTGCCGCTGCGGCGCCCGCTCGACGGCGACGACAGCACGACGAGCAATTACGGCATGCGCACCGATCCGTTCACCGGTGTCGCGACGATGCATGCCGGCATGGATTTTCGCGGCGAGACGGGCACGCCCGTGCATGCAGCTGGCGCGGGCAAGGTGCTGCGTGCCGAGGTCGCCGGCGGATACGGCAACATGGTCGAGATCGACCATGGCAACGGTATCACCAGCCGCTACGCCCATCTCAGCGCCTTCGACGTCAAGGCCGACCAGATCGTGCCGCCCGGCGCCGTCGTCGGCCGGCTCGGCTCGACCGGCCGCTCGACCGGGCCGCATCTGCATTACGAGACGCGGCTCGCCGGCGAGGCCAGCAACCCGCTGAAGTTCATCGAGATCGGCAACCGCCTGTCGCAGCCGGCGCTGCCGGCGGGGGTTCGCTAGGATCCGCGTCAACGGCCGTTGAGCAGACGGCTCCGTCCATTCCCGTCATTGCGAGCGCAGCGAAGCAATCCAGAAGGTCTCGCTCGACGTCCCCCTGGATTGCTTCGCTGCGCTCGCAATGACGTGGGGGGTCAGGCCGCGACCTGGTCCGCCATGAAGGCCTCCAGCGCCTCCTGTTGCTCCGGCGTCAGGCGCAGGCCGAGCTTGCTGCGGCGCCAGAGCACGTCGGCTGCGCCCTTGGCCCATTCGGCCCGCATCAGGTAGCGCACCTCGCGCTCGAAGAGGTCGGCGCCGAAATGACGGCCGAGATCCTCGACGCGGCCGGCGCCGGCCAGGATGTCGCGTGCCTTGGTGCCATAGGCGCGTGCTAGCCGCGTCGCCGTCTTCCTGGCGAGCCATGGACAGGACGCGACAATGGCATCGACCTGCGCCTCGAAACCATCGACCGGGAAATCGCCACCGGGCAGGGTGCCGGTCACGGTCCATGTCGGGCGGGCGGCCCAGCTCGCATGGGGGCCAAGCTTCTCCAGCGCCGATTCCGCCAGGCGGCGATAGGTCGTGATCTTGCCGCCGAAGACCGAGAGCAGCGGTGCCTGGCCTTGCGGCGCATCGAGCGTCAGGACGTAGTCGCGCGTCGCCTCCTGCGCCTTGGAGGCGCCATCGTCATAGAGCGGCCGTACGCCGGAATAGGTCCAGACCACGGATTGCGGCGTCACCGGCTCGCGGAAGTACTCGCTGGCGGCGGCGCAGAGATAGTCGATCTCCTCCGGCGTCGCCTTCGCAGCCGAGGGGTCGCCCTGGAAGTCGCGGTCGGTGGTGCCGATCAGGGTGAAATCGCGCTCATAGGGGATGGCGAAGATGATGCGACCGTCGGCGTTCTGGAAAATGTAGCAGCGGTCGTGCTCGTAAAGGCGGGGCACGACGATGTGGCTGCCCTGGACCATGCGGACGGCCGCCTTGGTGTTGGAGCGTACCACGCCGCCGAGCACCTCGCCGACCCAGGGGCCGGCGGCGTTGACGAGCGCCTTCGCCAGCACGGTCTTGCGGGCGCCGCCGCTCTCGCTGGTGATCCGCCAGAGCCCGCCCTCGCGATCGGCCGAGACGACGCGGCTGCGGGTGTGGATCGCTGCGCCCTTCGCGGCGGCGTCCATGGCGTTCAGCACGACCAGACGCGAATCCTCGACCCAGCAATCGGAGTATTCGAAGGCCTTGGCGCCATCGTCCTTGAGCGGACGCCCTGCCGCGTCATGCGCGAGGTCGAGCGTGCGCGTCGCCGGCAGGCGCTTGCGGCCGCCGATATGGTCGTAGAGGAACAGGCCGAGCCGTAAAAGCCAGGCCGGACGCAGGCCCTTGTGATGCGGCAGCACGAAGCGCAGCGGCCAGATGATGTGCGGCGCGATGGCCCAAAGCCGCTCGCGCTCCATCAGGGCTTCACGCACCAGCCTGAACTCGTAATGCTCGAGATAGCGCAGCCCGCCATGGATCAGCTTGGTCGAGGCCGATGAGGTCGCGCTGGCGAGGTCGTCCTTCTCGAACAGGATGACGGAGGCGCCGCGCCCGGCGGCGTCGCGGGCGATGCCGCAGCCATTGATGCCGCCGCCGATGACGGCGAGGTCGTAGACGGTCTCCGAATCGCTCATGGGCGCCATCAGGCCTTGAAGATGGTTTCGCCTGCAAGCCCGTGGCGGGCGCAGGCGTTTCGTGTGTCGACGACGAGCTTCGCATGAGCCACGATCAGCGTGTAGTCGACCTCGTCATGGTCGGTGGCGATCAGCACGGCGTCGAAGCCGGCGAGGCTTTCCGCCGTCAGCGGCGTGCTGGCGCGGGCCGCGAGCGCGCCGTGCTTGCGGCTCTTGCGGATCGCGGGGATATGCGGGTCGTGATAGGCGGCTTGCGCGCCCCGGCTCTCGATCAGCTCGATCAGCTTGAGGGCAGGGCTCTCGCGCATGTCCTCGACATTCTTCTTGTAGGCGAGGCCGACGACCAGGATCCGGGAGCCGCTGAAGCTGCGGCGCAGCCTGGAATCGACCAGTTCCGCCAGCCTGTCGACGACACGGTAGGGCATCTCGGTGTTGATCTGGCCGGCGAGTTCGATGAAACGCGTGGCGATGTCGAATTCGCGCGCCTTCCAGGTCAGGTAGAACGGGTCGATCGGGATGCAGTGGCCGCCGAGCCCCGGGCCCGGATAGAACGGCATGAAGCCGAAGGGCTTGGTCTTGGCGGCGTCGATCACCTCCCAGATGTCGATGCCCATCGCCGCGTAGACCTGCTTCAGCTCGTTGACGAGCGCGATGTTGACGGCGCGGAAGATGTTCTCGGTCAGCTTCACCGCCTCGGCGGTGGCGGTAGAGGAGACCGGCACGGTCCTGACGACGAGGGCGGCATAGAGCGCATCCGCCATGGCGAGCGCGTCGGGGCCGTCGCCGCCGACGACTTTGGGGATGTCGGAGGTGCCGAACTGGGCGTTGCCGGGGTCCTCGCGCTCGGGCGAGTAGGCGAGGTAGAAGTCGGTGCCGCTGGCGAGCCCCGTCGCCTGTTCGAGGATCGGCCGCATCAGCTCATCGGTGGTGCCGGGATAGGTGGTCGATTCCAGCACGACGAGCTGGCCCTTGCGCAGGCGCTTGCCGATCTCCTGCGTGGTTTTCACGACATAGGAGAGGTCGGGCTCGCGATGGCGCGAGAGCGGCGTCGGCACGCAGATCAGCAGGGCATCGGGCTCGGCCATGCGGTCGAAATCGGTCGTCGCCTCGAAGCGGCCATTGGCGAGGCCTTCGACGATCAGATCCATCGGGATGTGCTTGATCGTCTCGCGGCCGGCGTTGATCTGGTCGACACGGGCCTGGTCGATGTCGAAGCCGACGACCCGGATGCCCTGGCGCAGCGCCGCGAGCGCCAGCGGAATGCCGACATAGCCGAGCCCGACCACGCCGATCACGACCGAGCGGTCGCGCACTCTGGCGATGAAATGCTGCGCCGCCTGGGCAATGAAATCCTGCGCCGCCTGCGCCGTCATGAGCTCGCACCTTCTCGCAATGACCGGGATCGTCCCGACCATTCACGGCTTTGCCGGTCCCATGCGGTGTTCACCACGTGGATGCTCGCCGCCAGGGCGAGCATGACGAGAACGACTCCCGCGCTATACGGATTGGAAGCTGGTCGGGCAAGGATTCGGGATCGGACGACATGGGCATGAAGGCGCGGGAGGAGGGCGGGCAGGGCGGATGCCGGTCGGCGCGCGTGCTCTACGCCATCGAATCCGTCCTGCAAGGGCTCGGCGCAACGATCCTTGCCGCGCTCTTCCTCGTCGTGATGGCGGCGGTGATCCGCCGCTACCTGTTCGGCGGCGGCTTCGTCTGGTCGGACGAGCTGGCGATCTGGCTGCATGTCGCGCTGATCGCTGTCGGGGCGCCGCTGGCGGTGACGGGGCTGCTGTCGATGCGGCTCGATGTGCTGGTGGGCCTGCTGCCCTCCGGCTGGCGCGGGATCGCGGATGCGCTGGCCGGGGGCATCGCCATCCAGGGCGCGCTCGTGCTCGCCTTCGGCGGCGCGGGCGTCGCCATGCTGGTCGGCGGTACGTCCACGGTGCTCGGCTTGCCCGAATGGCTGCGTTTCGCGGCCTTCGCCGCAGGCGGCGGGCTGGTCGTGCTGGTCCTGACGCTGCATGCGGCGCTCGAGCGAGGCTGGCCGGCTGCGCTGGCCGCGCTCCTGCTCGGCGCGGGCTTCTACGGTCTGTCTCAGCTCCCGTCCGGCCTGTCGCTGACGACGCCGAGTGTCGCAGCCGCCGTTCTCGCGGCAGCAGGGCTCCTGCTCGGCGCGCCGCTGCCGTTGGCGCTGCTGGCCGGAGCATCGATCGCCAGCGCCTTCGGCGGGCTGCTGCCCGAGCCGGCCATCGTCCAGAACACGGTCGCGGGCGTCTCGAAGTTCCTGCTGCTGGCGATCCCGTTCTTCCTGCTGGCCGGCGAACTCCTGACCTCGGGTGGGCTGGCCGAGAGGCTGGTGCGCTTCGCCGCCGCTCTCGTAGGGCACCGGCGCGCGGGCCTCGCCCAGACGGCGCTGGTGTCGAGCGTGCTGTTCTCGGGGGCTTCGGGCTCCTCGGTGGCGAATGCCGCGTTCGGGGCCAAGGTGATGGCGCCGACGCTGGTGGCGCGGGGCTATCCGCCGGCCCATGCGGCGGCGATCGTTGCCGGCGTCTCGATGCTCGACAACATCATCCCGCCCTCGATCGCGTTCCTGCTGCTGGCGACGGCGACGAACCTCTCCGTTGGGGCGCTGCTCGTCGGGGGCTTCGTCGCGGGCGGCGTGCTCGCCGTCGCGCTCGCCATCGGCATCCATCTGACGGTGCGCGACGTCGTCGATGCGGCGCCGAAGGCGGACGCGCGCGAGGTGGCGTCGAGCCTCATCGGCGCGCTGCCGGCGATCGGGCTCGGCGTCGTGGTCGTCGTCGGCATCCGCTTCGGCTTGGTCACGGTGACGGAAGCCTCGGCGCTGGCGGTGAGTTACGCGCTGGTGACCTGCCTCGCGCTGCGAAGCCTGGACGGGCGCAGCGTGCTGGCCGCGTTGCGACGCACAGCGACGGAAGCAGCCGCGATCGGGCTGCTGATCGGCGCATCCGCGCCCTTCGCCTTCCTGCTTGCGCTCGACCGGGTGTCGGATGGGATGGCCGGGCTGGTGACGGCGCTCGGCGGCGGGCCCTATGCGGTCATGCTGCTCGCCAATCTCGTGCTGCTGGTCGCCGGCCTGTTTCTCGACATCGGCGCCGCGATCCTGCTGCTGGCGCCGCTGCTGCTGCCGGTGGCGATCGCGGCGGGCCTCGATCCGATCCAGTTCGGGGTGATTCTCGTGGTCAACCTGATGATCCACGGGCTGACGCCGCCGCTCGGCATCCTGGTCTATGTCGTCAGCGGCATCATGCGGGTTCCCGCCGGGGCGGTGTTCCGGGCCGTGCTGCCGCTGCTTTGCGTACTCTTGGCCGCGCTCGCGCTGCTGTCGCTGATGGCTGCGGCCTGGCCCTCGCTTGCGCCATCCCTCAAGGCGCTGTTCTGATGCACCAAGACGCCGACAGGATCTGCCGATGACCGTCACCGACATCGCGACGCGAACCTACAACCATGGCTGGCGGCTCGATCCGATCATTCGCAGCCTGCTCGACACCGATTTCTACAAGCTGCTGATGCTGCAGATGATCCGCGCCTTCCATCCGGAGGTCGAGGTCACCTTCTCGCTGATCAACCGTTCGAAGCATATCCGCCTGGCGGATATCGTCGACGAGGCGGAATTGCGCGCCCAACTCGACCATGCCCGCGAGGTCCGCTTCTCGAAGAAGGAGCTGATCTGGCTGGCGGGCAACTCGTTCTACGGCAAGACGCAGATGTTCTCGCCGGAGTTCATCGCCTGGCTCGCCGATTTTCGTCTCCCGGAATACGATCTGCGCAAGGTCGACGGACAGTACGAGCTGCATTTCGAGGGGCCCTGGACCCACACTACGATGTGGGAGGTGCCGGCGCTCGCCATCATCAACGAGCTGCGGGCCCGGCGCGTCATGGTCGGCCAGAAGCGATTCTCGCTCGACGTGCTCTATGCCCGCGCCAAGGCCAAGATGTGGGACAAGGTCGAGCGGCTGCAGACGCTGCCGAACCTGCGCCTGTCGGATTTCGGCACGCGGCGGCGGCACGGCCATCTCTGGCAGCGCTGGTGCGTCGAGGCGCTGAAGGAGGGGCTGGGGCCGGCCTTCGGCGGCACCTCCAACGTGCTGCTGGCGATGGACAACGATCTCGAGGCGATCGGCACCAACGCCCATGAACTGCCGATGGTGCTGGCTGCGCTCGCCGACAGCGACGAGGACCTGCGGCGCGCGCCCTATCGCGTACTCGACGAATGGCGACAGGTCTATGGCGGCAACCTGCTGATCGCGCTGCCCGACGCCTTCGGCACGACGGCTTTCCTGCGCGACGCTCCCGACTGGGTCGCCGACTGGACGGGTTTTCGGCCGGATTCGGCGCCGCCGATCCCGGCCGGCGAGGAGATCATCGCCTGGTGGCGGGAGCGCGGGCGCGATCCCAGGGAGAAGCTGCTGGTCTTCTCGGACGGGCTCGACGTCGATGCGATCGAGCGCGTCTACAGGCATTTCGACGGCAAGGTCCGCATGGCCTTCGGCTGGGGCACCGATTTGACCAACGACCTCGTCGGCTGCTCGCCCGACGGCTCGCGCGCGCTCGACCCGATGTCGCTGGTCTGCAAGGTCACGAAGGCGAACGGACGCCCGGCGGTGAAGCTTTCCGACAATCCCGAAAAGGTCTCGGGCGAGGGGGAGGCCGTGGCGCGCTACCGGCGGGTGTTTGCGGATCACGAGATATCATAGTTCAATTTGATGATTATTGGGGAGCGTTCTTCATGCTATGCCGCTTTTCTCGCAGGTTTCCCAATTATCTTGCTGCGATTTTAGAGAAAGGAGAGGGACTTAAGAGAAATTTTCGTGAGGAAACAGGTACTGATCTTCTGACTGCCGGTTTATTAGGTCTGAGCACGTTTGGGATCTATGTTGACTATCCTGATGAGCCTACTACAGGCGCCGACATGGAGTGGGTTTTTATTTCTCCTAAGGATGTTGGCGGGGGGCGTTATCTTAGGCTTCTGATTCAAGCTAAGCGTGCTAGGTCGTGTGGACAAACGGGATTCCCAAAACAACTGATGTCTGATTCAACGCTGCTGTTTGAGGAGGGCAGCGGTGCTTCGCGGGTTGATGAGCGACGCGGAATGGGCGTTCTTCGCGCCTTTCCTGATCGAGAACCGGACGCAGGGCGGGCGGCGGCCCTTGGACCATCGGCGGGTGCTCGAC
>NZ_LGSZ01000045.1 GCF_001298265.1 Allobosea vaviloviae
CTCCCGTCGAGGTTCAGGTCGTCATGATGACTTCGAATTATCACAATCGCTGCCATTACTGCATGGCAGGCCATTCGATGATCATGACGATGCTGAAGGCGCCGCAGGACGTCATCGCCGCACTGCGCGAGGGCAAGCCCGTTGCCGATACAAAGCTCGAAGCATTGCGTGTTTTTACCCGCAAATTGCTGGAGGAGCAGGGTCACGTGGGCGACGAGGCGCTGAACACATTCCTGGCAGCCGGCTATAGCAAGGCGCAGGTGCTTGACGTTCTCATCTGTCTTTCAACCAAGCTGCTTTCGAACTTCACCAATGCCCTTGCCCAAACGGAAGTCGACGCGCCGATGAAGGCGATGGCCTGGACGCCTCCATCGGTCTGAAACCCGCGCTTCGCGTGCAGGATTTCTACACGCGCGCGAAGCGCACAGCTTCACTCGAGCCGCTTTCGTCCGAACTTTTGCCCTTCCGAGATTCCGTCCCAGACCTCATAGCGCTTGCGCCGCGCGATGGGGCGGAGGAGGAATGAACGGAAACGGGTAGCGCGAGGCGGTCAGCGGCGGGGCCGCTCCGTCACGGTCCTGCGCGCGGGCAGGATGGACGAAGGGGCCGCGGCCGCGACGGGGGCGCGGCGCTTCCGCTCGACGATCTTCTTGTCGGCGGCGCAGCCGGCAACAGCCCGAGCGGGAGGCGGTCGCTGGACCTCTGAAATCGACCCCAAGCGGCCGTTTCCTGATTAAATTCGCCGCTTGGCAGAACAGAGCATCGCGTCTGCGGCTTGGGGGGACAACGTCAGCGACTTATCCCCGTCGTGCTGGGCAGGGCCGATAGTGGCTTGCAACCGCCACCCTGATCCTCGCGAGGTGCCATGACCGCAACGCCGCGGCTTTCGCTGCCCCTGCTCGCCGCCGGGCAGGCGCAGAAGCATGTCACCCATAACGACGCCCTGACGCGGCTCGACGCGCTGATCCACCTCGTCGTCGACAGCCGCTCGGAGACGGCGCCGCCGGCCACGCCGACCGAGCTGTCCGCTTATATCGTGCCGACGGGCGGAAGCGGCGTCTTCGCGGGGCGCGCCGACCAGGTCGCGCTGTTCGAGGATGGCGGCTGGACCTTCCTGGCGCCCCGGCCGGGATGGCAGGCCTGGGTCTCCGACGAGGCCGAGCACAATCTCTGGACCGGAACGGAATGGCGCCGCGACAGCCCGCTCAGCAGCCTGGGCGCCAGTCTCTGGGGCGTCAACGGCACGGCCGATGTGACGACGCGCTTCGTCGTCCAGGCGCAGGCCAGCCTGTTCAACCATGCCGGCGCCGGCCATCAGGTGAAGCTCAACAAGGCGGCTGCCGGCGACACGGCGAGCCTGCTGTTCCAGGATGGTTTTTCGGGGCGCGCCGAAATCGGGCTGGCCGGCGACGACGATTTGCACGTCAAGGTCAGCGCCGATGGCTCGGCCTGGGCCGAGGCGATGGTGGTGGACCGGACGACGGGCGGCGTCTCCCTGCCGGCGACGCGCTGGGCCTGCGCGCCCAATCTGCTGGTCAATGGCGACATGCAGATCAACCAGCGCGGCTTTGCCGGCGGCGTGCTGGTTGCGGGGATGTATGGCTTCGATCGCTGGAAAGCCGGTCCGTCTGGGGCGACACTGTCGCTTTCGGCATATGATCTCACCTTGAGCGCAGGCGGGCTGATCCAGCCGGTCGAGCCGGCGCTGTGGGGCGTCGCCTCCTTCGCCGGTCTGACGCTGACACTGTCGGTCGAGGACCTCTCGGGCGACGATCTCGCGGTGTCGATCGGCAGCGTATCCGGGACGCTCACGGCCGGAAGCGGCCGGCGCAGCGTGACCCTGACGCCCACACCCGGCGACAGCGGCGTGCTGGCCGTCGCCATCGCGCCTGCATCCGACCCGGTGACGCTGCGGCGGATCAAGCTCGAATTCGGCAGCGTCGCCAGCGGCTGGGTCGCGCGGCCGGCGACGCTGGAGGAGGCGCTGTGCGCCCGCTATCACTGGCGGCACGAAGGCGCGCTCGCGCTCGACGCCTATCAGGACGTGGGCGGCGCAGTGCAGCAGACGCTGGTGCTGCCAAGTCGAATGCGGGCGGTGCCCTCCGTCGCCTTCGCCGTGTCGGGGACGGTCAATGTCGCGGGCGGCAGCGCGGCGATCACGCTGCTCTCCCGGCGTGAGGCGCGGGTCGGTGTCGCGGCCGCTGCGACCGGGCGCGTGCAGGCGGCTTTCGGGAGCGTGGCGTTCGACGCGGAACTGTGACGCGAGCGGGGCGCCCCGCTTCAATCCTGATAGATGCTCTTCACATGAGCGTTGATGGCGGCGATCTCGGGCAGGGCGCCGCCATTGCGCTCGCTAAGATGGCCCTCATGCCAGTACCAGTCGTCGAAGCCGACATTCAGCCGCTGGTAGCCTGCTTCGGCCAACAGAACGCGCATGGTCTCGCGGCGCGGCTCGACGAAATTATGCTCGATGGTGAAAAGCGCGATCTCATGCCGGGCGAGATCGATCGTCCTGAGGATGTCGAGTTCGGACCCTTCGGTGTCGAGGGAGACGTAGTCGTAGCCGGTGCCCGCCCTGCCGTCGGCTGCGTCCATCGCGTCGAAGGTGATGGTCTCGACGGTGATCAGGCCGTTCTCGCTGATCGCCTGTCGGCGATGCTGGGCATAGCCGTCGGCCTCGGCATATTCGGCCAGCGTCCCGATTTCCTGCGAGGCGACGAAGGACAGGAGTTGTCCGCCCTCGCGATGCACCGCCCGCTCCAGGCAGGTCGCGCTGCGGCTGGCCGCGAGCTTTGCAAACAGGATCGGGTTCGGCTCCACCAGCACGCCGCTCCAGCCGTAATCGCGCTCAAGGAAAAAGGTGTTGCTGTGAAGCACGCCGTCGAAGGCTCCGATCTCGGCGAAGCGGCCGTCGCGCCGGCCCAGGCACATCGCCAGAACCCAGCGCTCCTGCTCGATCTGCGAATTGGTCGGCGTCTCGAAAGCCGCCTGCCAGGAGAGGCGGGTGGAGGACATCTGGGCTGACACGGTCTGTCGTCTCGAAGGGGCGGGATGGCAGCCTAGGGCAAGTCACCGCCACAGGTAACCCGTGTGTCATCTCCGATCGGCACGACTTCACCAGGGTAAACGCGCGCCTCCGCGGCAGGCACCGCCCCTAGTGAATTTCCGGCTCGGGAATCTTCGCCGTGCCTTCGAGGTAGTCGAAGTCGCAGCCCTTGTCGGCCTGGCGGATATGGGCCGCCGACATCTTGCCATAGCCGCGCGGATAGTCGCGGTCGGGTGGCGTCCAGGTCTTCAGCCGTGCCGCGATCTGCGCGTCCGACAGATTGACGGAGATCGTGCGCGCCTCGACATCGACGCTGATGATGTCGCCGGTCTGCACGGCGGCGAGCGGCCCGCGGATATAGGCTTCGGGGGCGACATGAAGCACGCAGGCGCCGTAGCTGGTGCCGGACATGCGGGCGTCCGAGATGCGCAGCATGTCGCGGACGCCCTGCTTCAGCAGCTTGCGGGGGATCGGCATCATGCCCCATTCCGGCATGCCCGGCCCGCCGACGGGGCCGCAGTTCTTCAGCACCATGATGTGGTCGGGCGTGACGTCGAGGCTCTCGTCGTTCACCGCCTTCATCATCGCATCATAGTCCTCGAAGACCAGCGCAGGACCGGAATGCCTGAGCAGGCGGGGCTCGGCGGCTGAGGGCTTGATGACGCAGCCATCGGGCGCGATGTTGCCCTTCAGCACGGCAAGCCCGTTGGCTGTCGTCACGGCATTGTCGAGGGGCCGGATGACATTGTCGTCATAGACGGTGGCGAGCGCGATGGTCTCCGAGATCGGCTTGCCGGTGACGGTCATCGCGTCGGTGTGCAGCTTGCTCTCGAGCTGCTTCAGCAGGGCCGGGAGCCCGCCGGCATAGAAGAAATCCTCCATCAGGAATTCGCCTGAAGGGCGCAGATTGGCGATCACTGGGACAGTGCGGGAGAAGGCGTCGAAATCATCGGGCGTCAGCGAAACGCCGGCGCGGCCGGCCATGGCGATCAGGTGGATGATGGCGTTGGTCGAGCCTGCCACCGCCATATGCACGGTGAGCGCATTCTCGAAGCTCTTGCGGGTGAGGATGCGGTCGGGCGTCAGGTCTTCCCAGACCATCTCGACGATGCGCTTGCCGGCGGCTGCCGCCATGCGCGGATGGGCGGCGTCGGCGGCAGGGATGGCGGAGGCGCCGGGCAGGGTCAGGCCCAGCACCTCGGCATGGCTCATCATCGTCGCTGCCGTGCCCATCACCATGCAGGTGCCATGCGAGCGGGCGATGCCGCTTTCCATGTCCTTCCACTGGTCGTCGGTGATGTTGCCGGCTTCCTTCTCGGCCCAGTATTTCCAGACATCGGCGCCCGAGCCGAGGATCTTACCGGCCCAGTTGCCGCGCAGCATCGGCCCGGCCGGCACGAAAATGAAGGGCAGGCCGGCGCTGCAGGCGCCCATGATCAGGGCTGGCGTGGACTTGTCGCAGCCGCCGAGCAGCACCGCGCCGTCGAGCGGATGGGAGCGGATCGATTCCTCCGTCTCCATCGCCAGGAAGTTGCGATAGAGCATGGTGGTGGGCTTCTGATACTGCTCCGAGACCGACATCACGGGGATCTCGACTGGGAAACCGCCGGACGCCCAGACCGCGCGCTTCACGGCTTCCGCGCGGTCACGCAGATGGGTGTGGCAGGGGTTGATCTCGGACCAGGTGTTGATGATGCCGATGACCGGCTTGCCCATGAACTCGTCATGCGCGAACCCCATTTGAAGCGCCCGCGAGCGATGCCCGAAGGAGCGCAGATCGCTGGCGCCGAACCAGCGCTTCGAGCGCAGGGTATCGGGCGTCTTGCGGGGATGGGACGACATCGGCGTTTCCTCGGGTGGTTTCTTGTGTGTGCGATACGTCTGTCATTCCGGGGCGGCCCGTAGGGCCGAACCCGGAACCCACGACCGGGTGGAACGACTTCCGTTCTATGGAGGGCTCACCCCGGCCGTGGGTTCCGGGTTCATCGCTGCGCGATGGCCGGGAATGACAGCGGGTGTTACTCCGCCGCCGCGCGCTGGGCGCCCCAGCCGGAGACGATCTGGCGCAGTTCCGCCTTCTCGGCCGCGTTCAGCTCCGGCAGTCCGGGCAGGCGGACGGGGCCGACATTGGTGCCGAGCAGGCCGAGCGCTTCCTTGACCACGGTGACGTTGGCGCCGTTGCCGTATTTCGTTCGAAGCGTCTCGAAGCCGGCGATGGCGTCGACCTCGATGCGGGCGGCGGCGTAGTCGCCCTTCTCCAGCGCGCGCCAGACGGCCAGCGAGCGTTCCGGCGCGACATTGATGAGGCCGGAGGTGAATCCACGGGCGCCGAGCGCATAGAAGGGCGCGGCCCAGCCTTCGGCGAGGCCGCAGATCCAGTTCGCGGACGTGCCTTGCGTGGCACGCACGCATTCGGCCAGCAGCATCATGTTGTTGGAGGCGAATTTCACCCCGGCGACATTCTGATGCGTCGCGACGCGGACCAGATCCTTCACGCCGATCGCGTCGGAGCGGATATAGGCGACCAGCGGGATCGTCAGCGCCTCGGCGATGGCGATGATGTAATCGGCCTGGGACTGCGGCGCGGCGAAGGGGTCGAGCGGGTGGTGGACCATCACCGCGTCGCATCCGGCTTTGGCGGCGAGCTTGCCGGTCGATACGGCTTCTCGCAGAGACCTTCCGATGCCGGCGGTGACCAGCGCCTTGCCGGCGGCGGCTTGTGCCGCGACCGCATGGCTGCGAACGACCTCGTCCGTCGTCATCGGATAGAACTCGCCGGTGTTGCCGGCCGAAACGATGTTGTGGATGCCAGCCTGCGCGATGCGGGCGACGATCTTAGCCGTCACCGCCCAGTCGGCCTCGCCATCGGCGTTCCAGGCCGTGACATGCACGCCGGAGATGCCGCGCAATGCGCTGCGAACCTTGCCTTGGTTGCCTTGGTCACTCGTCATAGTCCAACCCTTCCGCATCGGCGCCGAACACTTGTCGCACATGGGCTTTTGCCGAGCGGACGATGTGGGCGCGCATCCGTTGTTCCGCGAGCGCGGGCTCATGGGCTTTCAGCGCCTCGAAGACCGCGCGATGTTCCTCGAACCCCTGGCCCCGCTCGGACGGTTCGGACAACAGCGCGATGCGCTGGGCATGATCATACATGCGCTGCCCGTCGAGCCTTCGCTCCAGATAGGTGCAGCCCGAAATCCGGTGGATTGCGCCGTGATAGGCCTCGTTCAGCGTGACGAGATCTTCCAGCGCGCTGTGCTGCGTCGCATGCGCCATCTCCTCGATCAGCCGTCCGATTTCGGCGATGTCGGTGTCGGTAACCCGGTTGGCGGCGATATGGGTCATGACGCTTTCGAGCGCGGCGCGTCCCAGCGCCATCTCCAGCGCCTGCCGCGCCGAGAACTCGACGAAGACGCCGCGCCGCGCCTCGGTGCGAACCAACCCCTCGCTTTCGAGCCGTCGCATGGCGTCCTTGACCGGCGTCGTGCTGACGCCGAGCATTTCCGCCAAATGGCGCTCGTTCAGGCGCTCGCCATCGCGGAACCGGCCGGCGACGATCGCCCGGCGTAGACGTTCATGCACATGCTCGCGCAAGGAGCGCAGCAGATGCGGGGCGACAGGTTCGATGGCGAGCGGCTCGGGCATCATGGTTCCGGTTGTGGCGCCAGGCATCGGCCGCGAATCCGCTGTCGGGCCGCGCGACGCTGACGCCATCACCGCACCAGACACCACAAAGGGCAAGCTGCGACAAGTCTGAAATTTCAGATTTCAAATCTGGAATCCTGTGCTATGCCGTCAGCCAAGGGTCTGCGAACGGACCGCGCCGGCAGCAAAGCGCCGGCTTCAGGGAAACGAAACGGAGGGAACACCATGACGATGACGCGCAGGGCGATGATCGCCGCCGCACTGACCGCGGCCACATCCTTGAGTTCAGCCGCGCAGGCCCAGGCGCCCTATCCTGGCAGCCAGGTGGTGACGATCGTGGTGCCCTTTGCCGCGGGCGGGACGACCGACCTACTCGGGCGGGTGCTCGCCGACAGGCTCGGCGCCCGGCTCGGCGGCAAATTCATTGTCGAGAACCGGGCCGGTGCCGGCGGCAACACTGGGGTGGCGGCGGTCGCGCGGGCTGCGCCAGATGGCTACACCCTGACCATGGGCACGGTCTCGACCCATGCGATCAACCCGGCCGTCTATGCCAAGATGCCCTTCGACCACATCAAGGATTTCGCGCCGATCTCGCAGGTGGCGAGCGTGCCCAACATCCTGATGGTCAATATCGATCTGCCGGTGAAGACGGTGCCGGAGCTGATCGACCTTCTCAAGAAGAACCCGAACAAGTATTCCTTCGGCTCTTCGGGCGCCGGCACTTCGACCCATATGGCGGCCGAGCTCTTTAAGGTCTCGACCGGCACCGACATGGTGCATGTGCCCTATCGCTCCAGCGGGCAGGTGACGCAGGACCTGCTGTCGGGCCAGATCCAGATCACCTTCGACAACATCACCATCGCCTGGCCGCATGTCGAGGCCGGCAAGATCCGGGCGCTGGCGACCGCGACGCCCGAGCGGCTGGCGGTGGCGAAAGACCTGCCGGCGCTGGCGGAGTTCATCCCCGGTTATGCCGCCGCCTCCTGGCATGGCTTCTTCGCGCCGTCGGGCGTGCCCAAGGAGATCGTCGCCAAGCTCTCCACCGAGGTCCAGGCGATCATGCGCGAGCCCGCCGTCATCGACCAGATGAAGAAGCTCGGCGTCGATCCGGTGGGGTCCACCCAGGAGCAGTTCACCGCCCATATCGCCGCCGAGACCAAGCGCTGGGCGGATGTGGCGCAGAAGGCCAATGTTCGCATCGAGTGATCGAAGGGCCGATCATGCCGCCAGCGCGGCCGCCTGACGCGGCGGTCTGCGCTTCCGGTGCTCACGGACTAATGTCCGCTCCGGTTCTCGACCGCCACGCCATCCGTCTCACGCTGACGATATGCTCGACCCTTCGCTGGAGCCTTAGCCAAGATCATGACCACGCTCACCGACGACAACCGCGCCAAGCTCAAGCGCGTCTCGACCGCGACGCTGACGACGGCGCTGTTCAAGCGCGGCTTCCGCAACCAGTTCATCCAGGATGTCCGGCCGCTGGGCCAGAAGGCCGAGACGATGGTGGGGGAGGCGTTTACGCTGCGCTATATCCCGGCGCGCGAGGATATCGACGTGCTGTCGGCCTTCGAGGGCACGCAGCATCCGCAGCGGCGCGCGGTCGAGGACTGCCCGCCCGGCCATGTCATGGTGATCGATTCCCGCAAGGATCCGCGCGCGGCCTCGGCCGGTGGTATCCTGGTGCAGCGGCTGGCCCAGCGCGGCGTCGCCGGCATCGTCACCGATGGCGGCTTCCGCGACAGCCCTGAGATCGCGCAGATGGCGATCCCGGCGTATCACAACCGCCCGAGCGCGCCGACCAACCTGATCCGCCACCACGCGCTCGACATCAACGCCCCCATCGCCTGCGGCGATGTCGCGGTCTATCCGGGCGACATCATCGTCGGCGACGGCGAGGGCGTCTGCGTGATCCCGGCGCATCTCGCCAACGAGATCGCGCCGGAAGTCTACGAGCAGACGGCCTATGAGGATTTTGTCGCCGAGCGCGTGCGCGCCGGGCAGGGCATCTTCGGGCTCTATCCGGCCAATGCCGAGACCAAGGCCGCGTTCGCCGCGTGGCGGCCGGGCTGGTCCTGAGTTCGCTCGCGTTCGTCGAAGAACCCATCTGCGCTGTCGGAGCTGGCGCTGCGGCCGTCAATCCGGCCAAAGCGGGTGCGACAATCAGCCTATAGGGCTCCAAGTTTGAAAGCGTCATCGTTAACGTGTGCTTGTTGCCTCTCTGAGATGGTTCTCCGGCATTGATGCGCGTTGCAGTTGTGTGGCGCCGGTGCCGACCCTGATCAGGCTGCCATGAGCGTCACCGCGACGATGCCGATCCGATACGATGCCTGGGTCAATCAGGCGTTGGGCATGGTAAAGCTGAGCGAGGCCGATGCGGCCGCCTTGCGCATGGCGCAGGCAGACATGTTCGCCCGTGTCCTCCCCGCCATTCTATTGTCCAACATGCTGTCGTCGCTGCTGGTCGCCCTGGTCTTGATACTTCACGGCTGGTTGTGGTTTCCCCTAACGTGGAGCGCCTCGGTCGTTGCCGTAGGCGTCCTCGCGCTTACGCGGATCAGGCAGATCAAGCAGCGCAAGCGCGCCGATGCTCCGTCGCTAAAATTCACCAACCGAATCCTGATCGATTCCGCCATCATGGCGACGCCCTGGCTCATCATGTCGGTGGTCATCAACCCGACCGCCCTGCCTCAGATCGAAGTGCTGACGGCGACGCTGTTGGCGGGGCTGGTGTGCGCCGGGACTTTCACCATGGCCGGCATGCCATCTGCCGCTCTGGTTTTTGCCGGCCTCATCCTGGTCGCTCGCATCATCCATATCTTGCTCTCGCCGATCGATCACATGGTCGAGAATCTGACCTTCCAGGTGATTTATGGCGCCGTCATGCTGGTGTCGCTGCGCAGCATGGCGCAACTCTTCGTCGATCGGGTTTGCGCCATCAGACGCGCGCAGGGACTCGGTCTCGAGGCCGGTGCGCATGCGCGCAGTGAAGAAGCTCAGCGCGAGGATGTCGAACGGCAGGCCGAGGCGTTCCGACGTGAAATCGGCGCGATCCTGCAGCCGGTCTTCCAGTCAGTGGGTCATATGAACGGCGCGGCCGAGCAACTGGTCGCGATTTCGCAGCGCTCACAGGATGAGCTGGCCGGCGTCCTGACCAAGGTCGGAGATGCGCGGAGCGACATCGTCTCCGTCGAGGTCTGTTCGCATCAACTGACGGACACGATATCGCTGATCCGCAATGAGGCGGACAGGACCACGCAGCTTGTGCGAACAGCCGCCGCCGATGTCGCCGCCTCGGTGTCTGTCAAGGCGCAGCTTTCGCAGGCGGTTCACGATATCGGCGAGGTCTCGGACCTGATCCGGCAAATTGCAGCCCAGACCAATCTGCTGGCGTTGAACGCGGCGATCGAAGCCGCGCGTGCCGGATTGGCCGGGCGCGGTTTTGCGGTCGTCGCAACGGAGGTGAAGGGCTTGGCGGTCCGCACCGAGGCTGCGACGAAGGAGATTTCCGCGCGTATCGCCGAGATCCGCGGAGCGACCGAGCGCTCCCTGGCCGACCTCATGAACATCAGCGTCTCGACGGAAGCGATCGTCGGCGCAACCGGATGCATCGTCGTGGCGGTGGATCAGCAGGCCGATGCGATCCGCACGATGGTGGAGGTGCTGTCGCGGACGGTGCGCCAAACGGAGCAAGCGGCTGGCGCGATCGATCTCGTCGTCGCGGATGCAGCGCGCATCATGGTGAACGGTCGGCAGGTTTCCGCAGCCGCAGGGGATGTGGACGCCTCCGCCAGAAGCCTCGACGAATCCGTCGCTCGATTCTCGCGCGACGTCGTCAGGAGCTGAATCAGCCGGGCGTTTCGACGCCGTAGAAGTCGCGGTACCAGGCGACGAAGCGGGCGATGCCAATCTCGATCGGCGTGTCGGGCCTGAAATCGACCCGCGCCATCAGATCCGAGACGTCGGCATAGGTCGCGCGGACGTCGCCGGGCTGCATCGGCAGATGGCGCTTGATCGCAGCCTTGCCGCAGGCCTGCTCGATCACGGCGATGAAGCGGTCGAGCCGGACCGGCGTGTGGTTGCCGATATTGTAGACGCGATAGGGAGCGGCTGCCGTCGCCGGATCGGGCGATGCGGCGTCGAACGCCGGATCGGCCACGGGCGGCAGGGCGGCGAGCCTGACGATCGCTTCGCTGATGTCGTCGACATAGGTGAAATCGCGGCTCATCTCGCCTTCGGCATAGACGTCGATCGGCTTGCCTTCGAGGATCGCCTTGGTGAACTTGAAATAGGCCATGTCCGGTCGGCCCCAGGGGCCGTAGACGGTGAAGAAGCGCAGGCCGGTGGCCGGGATGCCGTAGAGATGCGCGTAGCTGTGCGCCATCACCTCGTTGGCGCGCTTGGTCGCGGCATAGAGCGAGACCGGGTGGTCGGCGCCGTCATGTTCGCTGAACGGCACCTTGGCGTTGGCGCCATAGACCGAGCTCGACGAGGCATAGACCAGATGGGCGACCGGATGGTGCCGACAGGCTTCCAGCACCGAGAGAAAGCCGTCGAGGTTGGAATGGGCATAGGCGCGGGGATTGTCGAGCGAGTAGCGCACGCCGGCCTGCGCTGCGAGATGGATCACGACATCCGGCTTGAAGGCGGCGAAGGCGGCTTGCAACGCATTGTAATCGGCGATGTCGATGGGCTCGAAGCTGAAGCCGTTGCGGGGCATCAGCAGGTCGAGGCGGGCCTGTTTCAGCGCCGGGTCGTAATAGGGCGTGAGATTGTCGATGCCCAGCACGGTCGTCCCCCGAGCCAGCAGCGCCTGGGTGACATGGAAGCCGACGAAGCCGGCGGCGCCCGTCAGCAGCACGCGTTGCGGTGAAACACTGGTCATGAGGCCCGCGCCGCCCTGTCAGGGGAAAGAGGGCGGGAGCGTGCCGAAATTCAACTCCCGCAAGGCCAAATCCAATGTTTCAGATCGCGGCGCGTGTCAAATGAAGCGGGGTGGCGTTGGCCTCAGGCTGCTCCCCGCTGCATCTTCAGGCGGTGCCTTCCTCAGACCACGAAGTCCTTTTCCGGGACCGGCTCGCCGCGCGAGACATGGGCCATGTTGGCGAACATCCGCGACACGGTGGGCGCGAATGTATCGGACGCCATGGCGGCGAGATGGGGCGTGACGACGAGGTTGTCGAGCGTCAGCAGCTCGCTGTCTGCGGGCAGCGGCTCGACCGAGTAGACATCCATCGCGGCGCCCGCGATCACGCGATTGCGCAGCGCGATGACCAGTTCGGCCTCGTTGACGACGCCGCCGCGCGCGACATTGACCAGCACCGCCGTCTTCTTCATCGCGGCCAGGGCCTTGGTGTCGATCAGGTTGGTCGTCTCCGGCGTCAGCGGGCAATGCAGCGAGACGATATCGGACTGGGCCAGGATTTCGTCGATCGCGGCATAGCGGACGCCAAGCGCGGCTTCCTCGGCGACGCTCAAGGGCTGGCGCTTGGCATAGAGGATGGTGCAGCCGAAGCCCTTGAGCAGCTTGGCGACATTCTGGCCGATCGCGCCGAAGCCGACGATGCCGACCGTCTTGCCCGAGAGCAGGAAGGTCTCGCCCGGCATGTGGCCCGTCGCCCAGTGCCCCTTCTTCATTTCAGCATGGCCATAACCGATGAAGCGCAGCGCCGAGAGCATCAGCCCGATCGAGAATTCGGCGACCGCCAGCGCATTGCTGCCGGTGGTTCGCGCCACGCCGATGCCGAGCTCCCTGGCCGTGGCCGTATCGATGTTATCGACGCCGACGCCCCATTTATGGAGCAGCTTCAGCTTCCTGGCGGCGCGCAGCACATCGCCGGAGACCGCGACCTGGCCGGCGATGGCGTAGTCCGCGTCGGCGATGATCTGCTTCATGTGCTCGTCGCCGCGCGCGGTGCCGTGCGTCAGCACGAAGCCCGGCGGCAGCAGGGCGCGCAGCCTGTCGGCGCGCTCAGGGGTGGTGAGGTCGAGGAGGACGATGGTCTCGGTCATGGGGGGCGTCTCTGGCATGGTCTCGCGTGGGAAAGGCGATGGTGGGCCTCTGCCGGTCGTCTCAGATCGTGAAGCGGGCCCCAGCGCGAGCCAGTCCGCCCGAGATCGCAACAGGCGTGCCGTCGGCGCGCCAGCAGGCGGCGCCGGTCAGCGTGCCGTCCTCGTCGAAGCGGATCGCGTTCATGCCGCCGGCGATGCGGGGCATGCGGACGATGCGATGGCCGCGCGCCCGCAGCGCCTCGGCGACCGCCTCGGGAAAGGCTTCCTCGAGCTCGAGCACGCCGCCTTCCGTCCAGATGCGCGGCGCCTCGACGGCCTCCTGAAGGGTCATGCCATGGTCGATCAGGTTGACGATCGCTTGCATCGCCGAGGGGAAAATCCGCAGGGCGCCGGGCAATCCGAGCGCGAAGGCGAGCTTTCCGTCCTTCAGCACGATCATCGGCGCCATCGAGGTGAAGACGCGCTTGCCCGGCGCGATCGACAGCGCGCGGCCGGGATGGGGATCGAAGTTGAACATGTAGTTGTTGGTCAGCATCCCGGTGCCGGGGATCTGCGTGCAGGCGCCGAACAGGCCATTGATCGTCTGCGTCGCGGTGACGACGTTGCCCTCGGCATCGGCGACCGTGACATGGGTGGTGTCGTTGGATTCGCCGCCGGATAGGCCGGCCGTCCAGCTCTTGGCCTCTCCCATCGCGATGAGCGCGCGGCGCTCGTCCGCATAGGCCTTGTCGATCAGCCTGGCGACCGGGACCTTGACGAAGGCGGGGTCGGCGGTTGCCACCGCGCGATCGGCGAAGGCGATCTTGAGCGCTTCCGCCAGCAGATGGACGCCATCGGGCGAGCCGAAGCCGAGCGCGCCGATATCGTAGCCCTCGAGGATGTTGAGCATCTGCGCGATGTGGACGCCGGATGACGACGGCGGCGGCGGGCCGACGATCTCGTAGCCGCGATAGCGGCCCCGGATCGGCTCGCGGGTCTCGACCGTGTAGGCGGCGAGGTCGTCCTGGCCGATCAGGCCACCATTCGCCGCCATGAAGGCGGTCAGTGCCTTGCCGAGCGGCCCGTCATAAAGCGCGGCCGCTCCCTGTTGCGCAATCAGGCGCAGGCTCGCGGCATAGTCGGTCTGAATCAGCCGCGTGCCGGCAGGGATGGCCTGCCCGTCCCTGAGCAGCAAGGCCGTGAGGCCGGGGTCGCGGGCGAGGTCTGCGACGTTGTCGGCGATGCAGTTCGACAGATAGGGCGTGACCACGAAGCCGCGCTCGGTGAGTGCGATCGCCGGCTGGAGCACATCAACCAGCGGCAGCGTGCCGAAGCGAGCCAGCGCCTCGCACCAGCCGGCGAGCGCGCCGGGCACGGCCACCGCCTTCGGCCCGACGACGTTCTCGCGGTCGCGGACATCGCGCTGCTTGCCTATCTCGTCGGAGAGGCAGTCATACATGTCCGCTCCGGCCTGCAACGGGGCTGTCGAGAGGCCGTCGAGCACGACATGGCGGCCGTCGGCCATGCGGATATGGCTCAGGCCGCCGCCGAGGATGCCGACCATCATCGGCTCGACGACCGTGAGCGCAAACAGCGACGCCACTGCCGCATCGACGGCGTTACCGCCCGCGAGCAGCATCTGCGAACCGGCCGCCGAGGCGAGCGGATGGTTGGTCACGACCATGCCGCGCGAGCCGGTGGCGGGGCGCTTCTCGCAAGCGAAGGTCGTGATGCGGGGGGCTGGCGGGCTGGCATGCATGGCGGGACTGTTTCCGAGGCGACGGCGGGACGCGCCATCATCGCCCGTTCCTGCGCGGGATGGGAGAGCCGCCGCGGCATGGCGAGGCGGCGTCGGGGTCAGGCTGCGACCTTGCCTGCGAAATGGACGATGAAGCGGGCGCAGATGTCGGTCAGCGTCTCGGTCAGCGCGGCGCCGGTCTCGGCTGAGCAGAGGCGCGGATCGCCCTTGGCGACGCCGAGATTGAACGTCTCGTCATATTCGTTGGGCATCGCGACCTCGTGCCCATCGAAACTCGCAAGGCCCAGCCCGGTGAAGGGCAGGTCGAGCACCGGGTCTCGCTTCAGCGGCTTAGCCGCAGGGATCAGATCCTTGCGGATCAACTCGGGTAAGAGATGCAGCCCGATTGAGGTCAGCGGGTCGGCGCCGTGCCCATCGGCGGCGGCGGCCTTGTCGGCTCCGCCGAGGATGCCCGGCAGAAGAGCGGAGGCGATGCGCCAGAGATAGAGGCTCGGCAGCACGACCTGCTCGCGCTGGTAGAGTTCGCGCGCGACCTCTGCGATCGGCCCGACATTGCCGCCATGGCCATTGATCACGATGATCCGGGTGAGCCCGTTGCGATGCAGCGAGTCGACCATCTCGGCGATGACGGTGGTGAGCGTCGCCTGCGAGATGGCGATGCCGCCGATCATCGAGCCGAACCAGTCGGCCCCGCCGAAGGGCAGGACGGGTGCGACCAGCGTGCGCGTGCCGGCCTTGCTGGCGCGGATCGCTGCCAACTCGGCCATCTTCTCGGCGAGGAGATAGTCGCCCATCGGGGCATGAGGACCCTGGTCCTCCTGGCTGCCCATCGGCAGCAGGATGATCGGGTTCTCCTTGTAGAGTTCGCGTGCCTCGCCCGCAGTGATCGTGCCCATATGGACGAGTGGATCGGTCTTGGCAGCCATGGGCCCCGTCCTTGCTGGTCTGGAAGTCTCTGTGCGGTGTGCCCGTTCCGCCTCGAAGCGCTCTAGCGCCTCCGATTGGCCGCTTCGGGATCGGCTGCGAAGGTCGCGACCGACATGGTCGGCAGGTCGAAATAGTCGCGCGTCGTCGCATAGCCGTGGCCGCCCATGCGGCCGATCGCGTCGAGCGCGGCGGGATCGACATGGAGATTGCCGGGGTCGATCGTATCGGCCCTGAAATGCGCGTAAACGACCTCGCCGAGGATGATCTCGCGCGAATTGCCGATGCCGAGCGTGGTGTGGTGGCGGCATTCGAAGGCGGCCGGCGCCTGGCCGATCCAGGGGCAGGGCACCTTGACGCCGGGCATCGCGGTGAGGCCCGCGGCCGCCAGTTCGTCGACGCCCGGCTCGAACGGCGTCGCGCAGATGTTCATGCCCTCGACCAGCGCATCCGAGACGATGTTGACCGTGAAGGACAGGGTTTCCCGGACATTCCGGCCGGTGTCCTTCTGCGCGCCGGTCGGGCGATATTCGACGCCCAGCGCGAGGATGGCCGGGTCTGCCGACAGGCAGTTGAAGAAGCTGAACGGAGCGGCGTTGACGATGCCCGCGGCATCGACCGTCGTCACCAAGGCGATCGGGCGCGGCACGACCGCGCCGATCAGGAGCTTGTAGCGCTCGCGCGGGGTAAGCCTGGCGAAATCGAAGGTCACGATCTCCGCGGCTGCGCCTGCTGGGGCGGTCATGGGCGGCGCATCGGTCACGGCTGTGTCAATCCTTCGCTGAGCGCATAGGGCGCGAGCACCTCTCGGATGTCGCGCTCACCGCGCGGCGTCAGCAGGGCCCGCGTCACCACGGCCTGGAGATGATGGTCCATGAGATGGGCCGCGCGGGCGGCGTCACCGGCGCGCAACGCCTCGATCAGCTGCCGGTGTTCGGAGACTGCACATTCGGAGGAATGCGGCCGGCCGTAGATCGCCAGGATCAGCGAACAGCGCGACGAGACCTCCTGAACATAGCGCAGCAGCAGGGCATTGCCGGTCATCTGCGCGAGCCTGATGTGGAATTCGCCGGCAAGCCGGATCGATTCCGGCCCGTCGCGGCCATGCGCCTTTTCCTCGAGGGCGACATGGGCCTCGAGTTCGGCGGCCTGCGCTGCGGTGAGGTTTCCGGCCAGCGTCTCGGCGACCATGCGCTCGAGGCCGCGGCGGACATCGAAGACGTCGCGCGCCTCTTCCAGCGTCGGATAGGCGACTGACGCGCCGCGATTGGGCTTGAGCTCGACCAGACCCTCGACGGCCAGGCGGCCGAAGGCCTCGCGTACCAGGGTGCGGCTGACGCCGAGCTGCTCGCCGATCGAATCCTCCGGCAGCTTCATGCCGGGCTTGAGCGCCTGCTCGATGATGGCGCGGCGCAGAGCCTTGTAGACCGACTGCGCGCGCTGGCCGGGTTGGCGGGTTTCCGACATTTTCGCCCGTTTTGTCTCTGGTTTGGCCCTTCGGGGCTCACTCCATGTCACGGGATTCGGCTCCGCTCCAGTTTTACGCTTGTCTTCAATTATCGTATACAATAGCATCAATCAATCGCATGCAGGTTTGATTATTTATCGCACACCAGCTGCCGCGAGAATCGCCAGAACGGCGGAAATTTCGGCATTTTCTAGGACAAGCCGGAGGCGCCGCTGGGGGCCGCCTCCTGTCTCGCAGGGGAGAGCGACGATGAATGGCCCGATGCGCAAGTGCCGCCCGACACGCAACAGATGGCTGATGGCGGCGCTCGCTGCGGTCGCATTGACCGGGGTGGCGGAGGCGAAGACCCTGAAATGGGGCGCTGCCCGCGAGATCGCCTCGCTCGACCCCTATTCCTATGGCGACACCTTCACGCTCTCGGTACTGAACCATGTCTATGAGGGGCTGGTGCGCTACACCGGCGATCTCAAGATCGAGCCGGCGCTGGCGCAGAGCTGGGAGACGGTCTCGCCGACCGTCTGGCGCTTCAAGCTGCGTCAGGGCGTCAAGTTCCACAACGGCAACCAGTTCACCGCCGATGACGTCGTAGCCTCGCTGGAGCGCGTGACGCATGCGGATTCGCCGCTGAAGGGCAATCTGCCGGCCTACAAATCCTCAAAGAAGATCGACGACTTCACCGTCGAGATCGAGGTCAACGGCCCCTATCCGCTGCTGCTGAACGACCTGACCAACATCTTCGTCTTCGACAAGGAGTGGCTGGTCGCCAACAACTCGCTGCTGCCGACCGATTCCGGCAAGGGCGTGAAGGGCTACGCCACCGACAACGCCAACGGCACCGGCCCCTTCATCGTCGAGAGCCGCCGGGCCGATTCCAAGACGGTCTATGTCAAAAACCCGAGCTGGTGGGACAAGCCGCAGCACAACATCGACACGATCGAGTTCCTGCCGATCGCCTCCGCCTCGACCCGGGTCGCTGCGCTGCTTTCGGGGGAGATCGACTTCACCAATGTCGCGCCGCTGCAGGATCTGCCGCGGCTCTCGGCCTCGCCCGACGTCAAGGTGCTGCAGACCAACGAGCTGCGCACGGTGATCTTCGCCTTCAATCTCTCCGACAAGCTGTTCGAGAGCGATGTGAAGGATAAAAACCCGCTCAAGGACATCCGCGTCCGCGAGGCGCTCTACCGCGCCATCGACATCGACGCGGTGCAGAAGCGGGCCATGCGCGGCCTGTCGCGCAATACCGGCGCGCTGATCGCGCC
Source organism: Allobosea vaviloviae (assembly GCF_001298265.1). Lineage (GTDB taxonomy): Bacteria > Pseudomonadota > Alphaproteobacteria > Rhizobiales > Beijerinckiaceae > Allobosea > Allobosea vaviloviae_B. Next base: position 18,090 of record NZ_LGSZ01000045.1, read on the forward strand.
CGCGATACCCGGCTACGAGCCCTCGCAGGATGTGCGGCTGCCCTTCGATCTCGACGGCGCCAAGAAGCTGCTCACGGCGGCCGGCTATCCCGGCGGCTTCAATTTCCAGATGAACTGCCAGAGCGACGGCCTCGTCAACGAGGAGGAGTTCTGCCAGGCGGTCGCGGCGATGTGGTCGCGCGCGGGCTTCAAGCCCAATCTCAGCCTCGCGCCGCGCAGCCAGCAGACGCCCAAGCGCGTCAAGGGCGAGTTCGACGTGATCTCCTTCGGCTGGGCCAATGAGCCGATGATCGACGCCTATTCGATCCTGATCCAGGTGATGCGCTCGAAGAGCGGCTCGGGCGGCGTGTTCAACTGGGGCAATTGGGGCGATCCGCGCATCGACGCGCTGATCGACAAGGCCGGCGTCGAGCTCGACACGCCCAAGCGCATCGCGATGATGCAGGAGGCGTTGAAGGTCGCCAAGACGGATCACCTGTTCATCCCGATGCACCAGCAGCCGATGGCTTGGGCAATGCGTTCGACGGTCGCAAACACGGTGCAGGCCTCGGACAACAAGCCGCGGCTGTGGCTGACGACGCTGAAGTGAGTTCAGTGTCATTCCGGGGCGCGCCGCAGGCGCGAACCCGGAACCCATGACCGGGCGAGCGGCCGCAATGACCGCTTGCCCTCGCTGCACCCAGTCGTGGGTTCCGGGTTCTTCGCTGCGCGAAGCCCGGAATGACAGGGCGGTTCGCGCGGCTTAGGAGACCCAACGACGATGCCGGCCTTCCTCCTCAAGCGTCTCCTGAACGCGGCCGGCGTGATGCTCGCGGTGGCGTTCATCGCCTTCCTGATCTTCCGCTTCGTCGGCGATCCCGTCGAGCTGATGCTGAACGAGCAGGCGAGCCAGGCCCAGCGCGACGAACTGCGTGCCCGGCTCGGCCTCGACAAGGGCTTCGTCCTGCAATTTGCGACCTTCGTCGGCAATGCTCTGCGCGGCGATTTCGGCATTTCCTACCGCAACCAGCAGGAGGTGTTCACGCTGATCGCGGAACGCTTCCCAGCGACTTTCGAGCTGGTGCTGGTCGCGACCTTCCTGTCGCTCGCCATCGGCATTCCGCTGGGTGTCTACACCGCAATCCGGCGTGACAGCCTGCTCGCCAAGGCGCTGCAATTCATCTCCGTGCTCGGTGTCTCGCTGCCGAGCTTCGCGCTCGGCATCCTGTTCATCCTGGTGTTTTCGGTGACGCTGCAATGGCTGCCGGCCTTCGGGCGCGGCGAGACCGTGCAGCTCGGCTGGTGGAGCACGGGCCTGCTCACGACATCCGGCCGCAAGGCGCTGATCCTGCCCGGCGTGACGTTGTCGCTGTTCCAGATCACGCTGGTGATGCGGCTGGTGCGGGCCGAGATGATGGAGACGATGCGGACCGAATTCATCCGCTTCGCTCGCGCACGCGGCCTGACGATGCGCTCCGTCCATTTCCGCCACGCGCTGCGCAACTGCCTGATGCCGGTGATCACCGTCACCGGCCTGCAGATCGGCAATCTGATCGCCTTCGCGCTGGTGACCGAGACGGTCTTCCAGTGGCCGGGCATGGGGCTGCTCTTCGTCCAGGCCGTGACCTTCGTCGATATCCCGGTGATGGCGGCCTATCTGATCGTTGTCTCCTTCATCTTCGTCTCGCTGAACACGCTGGTCGACCTGACCTATGCCTGGGTTGATCCGCGCCTGCGCGAGGATGCGCTTTCGGGAGCCGCGAATGCTCGCTGAGAAGGTTCGCAAACCCTCGTTGACCGCCCGCTTCCTCGACAGCGACATCGGCTGGAGCTTCCGCAGGACGCCGGCCGCCTGGCTCTCGGCGCTGATGCTGGCGCTGCTGATCCTGACGGCGCTGCTCTGCCCGCTGATCGCGCCGCAGAACCCGCATGATCTCGCGCAGATCTTCATCGACAAGGCCGAGATCCCGCCGATCTGGGCCGCCGACGGAGAATGGCCGTTCCTGCTCGGCACCGATCCGCAGGGGCGTGATGTGCTGTCGGCCATCCTCTACGGGACGCGGGTCTCGCTGATCATCGGCTTTGCGGCGGTGGTGGTCTCGATGACGCTCGGCGTCACGATCGGGCTCGTCGCCGGCTACCATGGCGGACGCATCGACAACCTTCTGATGCGGCTGGGCGACACCGTGCTGTCGATCCCGACACTGCTGATGGCGATCCTGGTGTCGGCGATCTTCCGGGAATTGCTGCCGCCGAACCTGCGGGAGCCTTTTGCCGCCGTCGTGCTGGTGATGTCGATCTCGCTGACCAACTGGGTGCAATATGCCCGCACCGTGCGGGCCTCGACCATGGTCGAGCGGCGCAAGGAGTATGTGCTGGCGGCGCGCATCATCAAGGTGCCGGCGATCCGGATCATGGCGCGCCACATCCTGCCGAACACGCTGACGCCGGTGATGGTGGCTGCGACGCTCAATCTCGGACTGGCCATCCTGTCGGAGGCGACGTTGTCGTTCCTGGGGGTCGGCATGCCGATCACGCAGCCATCGCTCGGCACGCTGATCCGTATCGGCAACCAGTACCTGTTCTCCGGCTCCTGGTGGCTGGTGATGTTCCCGTCGCTGCAGCTTGGGCTGATCGTGCTGAGCGTGAACCTGCTCGGAGACTGGCTGCGCGACGCGCTGAACCCGAAGCTGCGGTGAGAGTGATGCGGCCACGCCCTCTGCCGTCATTGCGAGCGAAGCGAAGCAATCCAGGGGACGTAGAGCGTGCGGCCCTGGATTGCTTCGCTTCGCTCGCAATGACGGAGCGGCAAGCCGGACCATGACGAACGAAGATAACAAGAGGATATGCTTGCAATGACCGCCTCTCTCCTTCTCCGCAATGTCCGTCCCTATGCCGGCCCGGCCGTCGACATGCTGATCGAGAACGGCAGGATCACGCGCATCGGCGCCGGCATCCAGGCGCCGGCCGGCGTCACGGTCGAGGATGGGCGCGGTGAGATCGTCATCCCCGGCCTGGTCGAGGCGCATGCCCATCTCGACAAGAGCCTGTGGGGCCTGCCCTGGTACACAAACGAGGTCGGCCCGAAGCTGCTCGACAAGATCGACAACGAGCGCGAGAACAAGAAGCGGCTGAACATCGACCCGGCGCGCCAGTCGGCGCGGCAATCGATCCAGTCCTCGCTGATGGGCTCGACGCATATCCGCAGCCATGTCGACGTCGATACCGAGCATGGGCTCTGGGGCGTCGAGGGCGTGATGGCGACGCGCGAGGGCTATCGCGACATCATCGACATCGAGCTCGTCGCCTTCCCGCAATCGGGGCTGCTGCGCCGGCCGGGGACGCTGGAGCTGATGGACCAGGCGATGAAGGCCGGATGCGAGGTCGTCGGCGGTCTCGACCCCTGCGCCATCGACCGCGACCCGAAGGGGCATCTCGATGCCGTCTTCGCCCTCTGTCAGAGATACGGCAAGCCGCTCGACATCCATCTGCACGAGCCCGGCGAAATGGGCCTGTTCTCGACGGATCTGATCGTCGAGCGCACGCGGGCGCTTGGCATGAAGGGCAAGGTCACGATCAGCCATGCGTTCTCGCTCGGCGCCGACCCCGCTCTGGTCGATCCTGTGATCGAGCAACTTGCCGAACTCGACATCGCGATCATGACGACGGGGCCTGCGAGCCGCCCTGCGCCGCCGGTGAAGAAGCTGCTCGCGGCCGGAGTCCGGGTCTGCTCGGGCTCGGACGGCATCCGCGACACCTGGGGGCCCTATGGCAATGCCGACATGCTGGAGCGCGCCATGTTCGTCGGCCTGCGCAACAATCTGCGCCGGGACGACGAACTCAGGCTGGCGCTCGATGTCTGCACCAGTGAGGGCGCCAGGGTGATGGAGGTCGACGGCTATGGCGTCAGCGAGGGCAGCAACGCCGATCTCGTGATCCTGCCCGGAGAGACCGTGGCGGAGGCGATCGTCACCCGCTCGCCCAAGCGCCGTGTGCTCAAGCGAGGAAAGGTCGTCGCCCGCGACGGCGTCTCGATCAGGACCGCGCCGTGACCTTGCGCCCAGCTCCACGTCCAAAGGGTCGCATCCTGCTGACCGCGCGCTGGCTCGTCGGCCACGCGCAAGGGCGGCATCGTCTCTACGAGAACGGCGAGATCGTGTTCGAGGATGGTACCGTGATCTTCGTCGGGCATGGCTTCGACGGCGAGGTCGCCCGGCGGATCGACTATGGTCATGCGCTGATCGGACCGGGTTTCGTCGATCTCGACGCGCTCTCCGACCTCGACACCACGATCCTCGCCTATGACAACCAGCCGGCCTGGAAGAAGGGCCGGGTCTGGCCGCGCTCCTATCTCGAGGCTGGTCCCTACGAGATGTATTCGCGCGAGGAACTGGCTTTCCAGAAGAAGCACGCCTTCGCGACGCTGATCCGCAACGGGATCACGACCGCATTGCCGATCGCCTCGCTGTTCTACCGGGCCTGGGGCGAGACGCCGGAAGAGTTCGAGGATGCGGCGGAGGCCGCTGCGGAGCTTGGGCTGCGGACCTATCTGGGTCCGGCCTACCGCACCGGCAATCAGCTGGTCGAAGCTGATGGCCGCATCGTCACCCATTATGACGAAGAGCGCGGTCTGGCCGAACTCGATGGCGCGATCGGCTTCTGCCGGGACTTCGAGGGCGCGGCGGGCGGCTTGATCCGCACCATGCTTGCGCCGGACCGGATCGAAACCTCGACGGCTGAACTGCTGCGCCGGACGGCTGCCGCCGTTGCCGATCTCGACGTGCCGGTGCGGCTGCATTGCTGCCAGTCGAAGATCGAATACGACCTGGTTCTCGCCCAGCACGGGATGAGCCCGCCGGAATGGCTCGATAGCCTCGGCTTCCTGAACGAGCGCTGCCTGCTGCCGCACGGCACCTTCGTCTCGGGCAGCCGCCAGATCGACCGGCCCGGCCGCGACCTCGAGATCATCCGCGATGCGGGTGCTGCGATCGTGCATTGTCCGCTGGTCTCGGGGCGTCACGGCAATGCGATCGACCATTTCGGGCGCTATCGCGAGATGGGGCTGAAGATCGGGATGGGCACCGATACGAGCCCGCCCGACATGATCATGAACCTGCAGGTCGGGATGATCCTGGCGCGCACCATGGCCGGCAGCGCCGGCGCGGTGCGCTCGGAGGACTATTACGACGCCGCAACCGTCGGTGGGGCCGATGCGCTCGGGCGTCCCGACCTCGGCCGGCTGCAGCCGGGCGCGCGTGCCGACATCAGCGTGTTCGACCTCGACCGGCCGCATCTCGGCCAGGTCATCGACCCGATCCAGACCATGCTGCTCGCCGGCCATGGCCGCGACTTTTCGACGGTCGTCATCGATGGGCGTTTCGTCATGGAAGAGCGCGTCATTCCCGGCATCGACGAGGCGGCCGATACGAAACGCGCGCAGGCGCAGTTCGAGGGCTTGATGGCGCGCTATCCCCAGCGCACCCATGGCCATCCGCCGGCGAGCGAGATCTTCTCGTCGAGCTATCGCGTCGAAAGGGCGGGGGCATGACCGCACCGCTTCTGTCCGTATCGGATCTGCGCATCGTCTTCGACGGCCGCCATGGCCCGCTGACGGCACTCGACGGTGTGTCCTTCGCGATCGCGCCCGGCGAAATCCTCGGCGTCGTCGGCGAATCCGGCGCCGGCAAGTCGCTGACCGGCACGGCCGTGATCGGCCTGCTCGATCCGCCCGGCCGGATCAGCGGAGGCGAGATTCGGCTCGACGGACAGCGCATCGACAATCTGCCGCCGGAGGCGATGCGCAAGCTGCGCGGGCGCCGGATCGGGGCGATCTTCCAGGACCCTCTCACCTCGCTGCACCCGCTGCTGACGGTGGGCGAGCAACTCGTCGAGACGATCACGACGCATCTGCCGGTGTCGGCGAGCGTGGCGCGGACGCGGGCGCTGTCGCTGCTGCGCGAGGTCGGCATCCCCGCGGCCGAGACGCGGATCGACCAGTATCCGCACCAGTTCTCCGGTGGCATGCGCCAGCGCGTCGTCATCGCGCTCGCGCTCTGTGCCGAGCCCAAGCTGATCATCGCCGACGAACCGACGACGGCGCTCGACGTCTCGATCCAGGCGCAGATCACGACACTGCTGAAGCGTCTCTGCCGCGAGCACGGCACTGCGATCATGCTGGTGACGCACGACATGGGCGTGATCGCCGAGACGGCCGACCGGGTCGCGGTGATGTATGCCGGGCGCATCGTCGAGATCGGCCCGGTCGAAGAGGTGACGCGGCGTCCGCGCCATCCCTATACGGCCGGGCTGATGGCCTCGATTCCCAGCGTCCATGCCCGCCATGCGCAGCTCAACCAGATCGACGGCGCGATGCCGCGATTGAACGCCATTCCGGACGGTTGCGCCTTCAACCCGCGCTGCGGGCGGGTGCAGACATTCTGCCGCGAGAACAAACCCGGTCTGCCTCCCGGCCTGCACGGCGCCGCCTGCCATGTCCCGCTGATGGAGCCGGTGCATGCGTGAACAGATGGCCGCTTCCGCTCTCAGCCCTCATCCTGAGGAGCCGCGCAGCGGCGTCTCGAAGGATGCTCCAGGAGATTCCGGAGCCTCGGCGAGCATCCTTCGAGACGCGCCTGACGGCGCTCCTCAGGATGAGGGCTCGCGAGGCGAAAGCGAGCCGATCCTCACCGTCTCGGCCGCCTCCTGCCGCTTCGATGTTTCGGCTCCCGCCCTGACCCGGCTGCTGTCGCGCGAGCCGCGGCGCATTCTGCGGGCTGTCGATGAGGTCTCCTTCACGGTCAAGCGCGGCACGACCTTCAGCATCGTCGGCGAGTCCGGCTGCGGGAAGTCGACGCTGGCGCGGATGGTCGTCGGCCTGCAGAAGCCGACGGAGGGGGCCCTGCGCTTCCTCGATATCCGTCGGGCCGACGGCACGGTCGGTCCGCCGCGGGTGCAGATGATCTTCCAGGACCCCTATGCCAGCCTCAACCCGCGCTGGCGCGTCGGCGACATCATCGCCGAGCCGATCCGCGAATTGAAGCTTTGTCCCGATGCGGCCTCGACGCAGGCGCGCGTCGGCGACCTGCTCGAAATCGTCGGCCTGTCGCGCAGCGATGCGCAGCGCTATCCGCATGCCTTCTCGGGCGGGCAGCGCCAGCGCATCTCGATCGCGCGCGCACTCGCCACCGAAGCCGATTTCCTCGTCTGCGACGAACCGACTTCGGCGCTCGACGTCTCCGTGCAGGCGCAGGTGCTCAACCTGATGGTAAGGTTGCAGAAGGAACTCGGGCTGACCTATCTCTTCATCAGCCACAATCTCTCGGTCGTCCGGCACATGTCGGACCATCTCGCGATCATGTATCTCGGGCGTTTCGTCGAGACGGGCGCGGCGGAGGAGGTCTTCGGCCGGGCGCGCCACCCCTATACGCGGCTGCTGCTCGACACGATTCCCGATGTCGAGAAGCCCAACCGCAGCCGCCAGCCGATGTCGGGCGAGGTCCCGAGCCCGATCGCGCCGCCACCGGGCTGCAGCTTCCATCCACGCTGCCCGATCGCGATCGAGCGCTGCCGCGTCGAGCCGCCGGTGCTGCGGCCGATCGAGGGCGAGTTCGTCTCCTGCCATCTCGCCTGAGACGGGGCACGCGTATCGGCTGAGGCCTCAGCCTCGGCCGGCGCGGGCAGCGTCCATGAAGCGCCGGCAGAGGTCGATGTCCCAGCGCAGCACGTCGCCGGCTGGGGCGTCCTTGCGCATCAGGGCCGTGCTGACGATGACGCCGTCGGCGGCCGAGAGCGCCTCGCCGACATTCCCTGATGTCACGCTGCCGCCGAGCAGGATCGGGCGCTTGATGCCGGTCTCGCGGGCACGGCGGATGCGGGCGAGCGAATCCGCCCAGTCGGCGCCGGTCAGGATCAGGCCGTCGGCGCCGGTCTTCTGCGCCCATTCGGCCGCGAATTCCGGCGTTTCCGCGGACATCGGCACGGCGGTGCGGTCATGGACGTCGGCGAGAATGGCGATGTCGTCGCGGCCAAGCGCATTGCGGAAGGCGAGGGCCTGCGCGCCCATGCCGGTCTTCGGGCCCTGCGCCGTCATGGCCTGTCCGACGAAGACCTTGAGGCGAACGAAATCGGCTCCCGTGGCGTGAGCGATCGAGAGCGAGGCGACGGGATCATGAGCCTCGACGATGATGCCCAGTCCAATTTCCGGCACTTCCGCCTTGAGGAAGCGTCCGAGCGCCGCCGTCATCGCCAGCGAGATCGGCTGCATCGGGCCAGCCTCGCGGCTCTAGTCCTGCAACTTGATATAGGGCACGCCGGCCTGCGCGAAGACCCGCGCATTCGTGGCCACGTAATCCTCGAGCCAGGCCATGCTCTTGTCGCGCATCTTGCCGAAATCGGGCAGGTGCCCTTCCAGCGCTCGCTGACGCTGGCGCTGACCACGACCTTCTTTTGCAGCCTGCTCGGCTTTCCCGTCGCTTATCTCTTCCTGATCGGCGGACCCTGGGTCCGGCGGATCATCCTGGTGCTGACGATCGCGCCGATCCTGACCAGCGGCATCGTGCGGACCTATGCCTGGCTTGTCATCCTCGGCGGGCGCGGCGTGGTGAATGCGACGCTGATGGATATGGGGCTGATCTCGCAGCCGCTGCGGATCATCAACACGCATTGGGCGGTGCTGATCGGCATGGTGCAGATCCACTTGCCGATCATGATCCTGCCGTTGATCGCGGTGATGAGCCGCCATGATTCACGGCTGGAGGAGGCCTCGGCCAATCTCGGTGCGAGCCGGTTGGACACGCTGCGCACGATCATCCTGCCGCTGAGCGTGCCGGGGCTTGGCACCGGCGCCTCGCTGGTCTTCACCCTGAGCTACACGACCTTCGTGGTGCCGCAACTGCTCGGCGGCGGCAATTATCTCAACGCCGCGACGATGATCTACGAGCAGGTGGTCTATTCGCTCGAATGGAGCAAGGGCGCGGTGACGGCCATGATCCTGATGGCGAGCTGCCTGGCGGTTCTGCTGCTCTTCGCCTGGCTCACGCATATCGGTACGCGCTGGACGCGGGTGGCGCAGCGATGAAGCGGATCGACGGCAGGGAGCTCCTCGACCGGCTGGGCATCGGCCTCGTCATTGGCCTCGCCGTGCTGGCGCTCGCCTTGCTGCTGCTGCCGGCGGTGATCGTGGTGGTGATGTCCTTCGACACGCGCGGCTATATCAGCTTCCCGCCGGCCGGCTTCACGCTCGACTGGTACTACAAGGTTTTCAACCAGCCGGTTCTGGTCAATGCGATGTGGACCAGCATCAAGGTCGGGCTCTACGTCACCGCGCTCTGCGTCGCGCTCGGCGTGCCGACCGCTCTGGCCTGCGCGCGCGGCGATTTCCGGGGCGCGACCGCGCTCTCGGTCTTCGTTTTGGTGCCGCATATGGTGCCGGGCATCGTGCTCGGTGTCGCCGTGCTGTTCTCGGGCGCGCTGCTGGGCATCGGGCCGTCGATCTGGCTGCAATCGATCTCGCTTTCGGTCTATGTCATGGCGGTGATGGTTCGCACCGTCATGGCGCGGCTGCAGCGGCTCGATCCGCTGCTGGAGCAGGCCTCGGCGAATCTCGGCGCGACGCGCTGGCAGACCTTCCGCACGATCACGCTGCCGCTACTGCTGCCGGCGATCCTGGCCGGTGCGGTCTTCACCTTCATCGAAGGCGTCGACAATCTCTCGGTGACGATCTTCACCCATGGCTATCGCGACCGGCCGCTGCCGATCGAACTGCTCGCCATCGTGCAGAACACCAACTCGCCGCTCGTCGCCGCCGTCTCCAGCGTCCAGATCATGCTGGCGATGCTGGCCCTGCTGGCGATCTCGCTGACCATCGGCCTCGACCGCGTCAACGAATAGGCCACGCGATGGCCGACAGCCCGAAACGGCGTCGTGCTATGCGCGACGCCGCCCGATCGATAGCCGTATCGCGCGTCAGCCCGGCAGCATCTGCATCGGTGCCGGGAGGTAGCGGAAGCCGTCGCCCGCCTTGGCGAGGTTGCCGAAGCCGGGCCAGGCGAAATGATAGGACATCACCGGCGTCCTTTCCTCGGCGAGCCTCGTCAGCAGCCTGACACGCGACTGGACCGCCTGTTTCGGATCGCTGTCATAGGCGAATTCGAGGCGCGGATTCTCCGTCAGGAGAACGGCGTGATGGGTGAGGTCGCCGAGAAAGGCGAAAGAGCTGGGCCCCGAGGCGACCTTGAAGATGTGGTGGCCCGCGGTATGGCCGGGCGCCGCGATGGCCTGGATGCCGGGCAGGAACTCCTGCTGATCCTTGAAGAAGACGATGCGGTCGCGCACCGGCAGCAGGTTGGCGCGGGCGTGCTCGATGAAGGCCTTCAGCGGCGAACCCAGCTTGCTCTCATCCGTCCAGAAGTCGAAATCGATCTGGCTGATATGGATGCGGGCATTCGGAAACAGCGCCTTGCCATCAGCCGTGCAGATGCCGCCGATATGGTCGATATGGGCATGGCTGCAGACGATGTCGTCGATATCGCTGGGCTTGATGCCGGCTTCGTCCAGGCTCTTCTGCAGGCGGCCGGTGGTCGGGCCGAAGGCTTTCGAGAAGCCCATGCCGGTGTCGAACATCACCAGCCTGTCGCCGAAGTTCACGATCGGAATGTTCTGCTCGAGAACGACGTTGTCCTTGGGCAGGAAGCTGGCATCGAGCATGCCGTAGACCGTCTCCTTGGGCACGCCGAGGAAGCTCGCGCCGGGGTCGCCGAGCGGCAACGGCCCATCGGAGACCACCGTGACCTCGGCGGTGCCGAGCATGAAGCGGTAGAAATAGCCCGGCTGGGTCCTGGACAAGGGGGCCTTCGCCAGGGCCGGAGCCCCGAGCGGACATGCGGCTCCGGCGGCCAATGCCGCCGCCGAGCCGAGGAAACCGCGACGGCTGGCGGATGGCAGACTGAACGTCTCGTTCGACATGACATATCCTCCCGTGCTGTGGGCTCCGGCCCTTGGCGGCCGGCTTCGTGCAGTCGATCACGGATGGCCGGTTTATGCCAGCCATCCGCCCGGGCGGGACGATGCACCGGCGATGGTGCCCGGACCAGGCCTGAGCCCTGAAGCCATGTACACGGTGGCATCCAGTTCCCTCGGCCGAGATCTCCGTTCGGCGACCGCAGCGGATATGGGTTCCGGGCTCTTCGCGTCGCGAAGCCCCGGAATGACCGCGGCTCCCTGCCGGTCCGCCGCTGCGAACCCCGTCGGCTAAAGCGGACGCGCCGTCCCCTCCATCCGCAGGCGGCCGTCGGCGCCTTCGGTCCAGGTCCGGATCGTGCCGTCATCCTGACGCCTGGCCTTCACGAGGAACGCTCCGCCCGACGTCAGCGGGCTGAGGCCGCGATAGTCGAGCTTCAGCCTCAGGCTGCCAGCCAGCGTCGCGGCGATGTTGAGCATCAACGTTGCCTGGATCGGGCCGTGGACGACCAACCCGTCATAACCCTCTTCGCCGGTGACATAGGGCTGATCGTAGTGGATGCGATGGCCGTTGAAGGTGAGCGCCGAGTAGCGGAACAGCAGGACCGGGCTGGCCTCGACCTGCCATTCCAGATCGGCGGGCTGCTGCTTGGCGGGTGCCGGCGGGGCGGCTGCGGCGCTCGACGCCTCCCGATAGACGATGTCGTGACGCTCGCGCAGTGCCAGTCCGCGCGAGGTTTCGACCTCGTGGTGGACGGCGACGAAACAGAGCGCACCGCTGCGGCCGTCCTTGGCGGTGACGTCGCCGATACGCGAGCGGCGCGTCACGAGATCGCCGTCGCGCAGCGGTGCCAGCGTCTCGATCGAGCCGCCGGCCCACATCCGGCGCGGCAGGGGAACCGGCGGCAGGAATCCACCCTTGGCCGGGTGCCCGTCGGGACCGAGCGCGCTCATCGGCGCGATCGGCGGCGCGAGGCACCAGTGCAGGGCGAGCGGCGCGTCGCCGGCCGGGCAGGGCGCCAGATGCGGCGCGAAGGTGGCGGCGAAGCTTGCGATCAGGCGCGGCGTGACCAGGTCCGAGGCTTCCTCGGTGCGGCCGATCCAGGTCCTGAGGTGGTCGATGTCCATAGCGGCGATCGTCTTCAATAGGAGCGCGGCATGCCCAGCACATGCTCGGCGAGATAGGACAGGATCAGGTTCGTCGAGATCGGCGCGACCTGGTACAAACGGGTCTCGCGGAACTTGCGCTCGATGTCGTATTCCTCGGCGAATCCGAAGCCGCCATGGGTCTGGATGCAGGCATTGGCCGCCTCGAAGGAGGCGTCGGCCGCGAGCATCTTGGCCATGTTGGCCTCGGCGCCCGGATTCTCGCCCGCCTCGTAGAGCCTGATCGCCTCGCGCACCATCAGTTCGGCGGCGCGCATATTGGCGTAGGCCCTCGCGATCGGGAACTGGATGCCCTGGTTCTGGCCGATTGGGCGGCCAAAAACCTGCCGCTCTTTGGCATAGGCCGAGGCCTTCTCGATGAACCATTTGGCGTCGCCGACGCATTCGGCCGCGATCAGGATGCGCTCGGCGTTCATGCCCGAGAGGATGTAGCGGAAGCCCTTGCCCTCCTCGCCGACGAGGTTCTCGGCGGGGATGCGGACATTGTCGAAAAAGACCTCGGTGGTGGCGTGGTTCATCATCGTCCGGATCGGCCGGATGGTGAGCCCGCTTTTGAGCGCCTCGCGCATGTCGAGGATGAAGACCGAGAGCCCGTCCGTGCGCTTGGCGACCTGTTCGCGCGGGGTGGTGCGGGCCAGCAGCAGCATCAGGTCCGATTGCGCGGCGCGGCTCGTCCAGATCTTCTGGCCGTTGACGACATAAGTGTCGCCCTCGCGCCGCGCGGTCGTGCGCAGGGCCGTCGTGTCGGTGCCGCTGGTCGGCTCAGTCACGCCGAAGGCTTGAAGGCGCAGCTCTCCCGAGGCGATGCGGGGCAAGTAGCGCTGCTTCTGCTCCGGCGAGCCATGGCGCAGCACCGTGCCCATCACATACATCTGCGCATGGCAGGCGGCGCCGTTGCAGCCCTGGCGCTGGATCTCCTCCATGATCACCGCCGCCGCCGAGAGCGTCAGCCCAGCGCCGCCATACTCCTCCGGGATCAGCGCAGAGAGGAAGCCGCTCTCGGTCAAAGCCGTGACGAACTCGGCCGGGTAGGCCATCTCGCGGTCGAGCCTGCGCCAGTATTCGCCGGGGTAGCCGGCGCAGAGGCGGGCGACGGCGTCGCGGATATCCGCATGGTCGGAAGACTGATGCATGCCGAGCCTGTCGCTTTTTCGATCTACCTGCCGATGCCGAATTCAGCCCGGAGCGCGTCGTCATGCTGGCCGAGCGTCGGCACGGGGCGCATCCGAACCCGCTGCCCATCGACGATCACGGGCGGGGCGAGCACCTCGACCGGGCCGGAGGGCGTATCAACCGGAAGCGTCGTCGCCGCCGGGTGGGTGATGAGATCGCCGACGCTGGACACCGTGCCATAGGCGATTGCATAGCGGTCGAGCGCGGCGGTGACGTCGGCGAAGGGCCTCTGCGCCAGCAAAGCCTGCACCTGCGCATCGACGACCTCGCGCTGCCGCACGCGCAGCACATTGGTGGCGAAGCGCGCATCCTCTGCCAGGGCCGTGCTGCCGAGAACCTCGCGGGCGAAAATCTGCCATTCGCGCTCGCTCTGGATCGAGACCAGCAGGTTGCCGTCGGCCGTGGCGAAGACGCCATAGGGCGCGATGGAGGGGTGGGCTAGCCCTAGCCTGGGCGGCTCGATGCCGCCGTAGCGGCGGGTCAGATAGGGCACGTTCATCAGCTCGCCCAGCGTGTCGAACAGCGAGAGCTGGATAGCCGAGCCCTCGCCGGTCTTCGCTCGCCGCAGCAGCGCCTCCAGGATTGCGGCATAGGCGGCCTGGCCGGTGGCGATGTCGGCGATCGAGATGCCGATGCGCGATGGGCCGGAGTCTTGCGTGCCGGTGATGGCGGCCAAACCCGATTCCGCCTGCACCAGCAGGTCATAGGCCTTGCGGGTGTGGTGGGGGGTGCCCGGTGCATAGCCCGAAACGTCGCAGGTGATCAGCCGGGGATAGCGGGCGCGCAGTTCGGCGGCGCCGAGTCCCAGCCGCGTCGTGGCGCCCGGTGCGAGATTCTGGATGAAGATGTCGGCCTCGCCCAGCATGGCCTCGACCATGGCGCGATCGTCGTCCTGCTTGAGATCGACGCGGCAGGATTCCTTGCCCCGGTTCAGCCAGACGAAATAGGAGGACAGGCCTTTGGCATAATCATCGTAGCCGCGGGCGAAATCACCCTCGAGGCGCTCGAGCTTGATCACGCGCGCGCCTGCATCTGCCAGCTTGCAGGTCGCGCTCGGGACCGCCACGGCCTGCTCGAGCGCGATCACCAGAATGCCTTCCAGCGCGTCAGTCATCGTCGAAGGCGATCCGCATCCCGTGGCAATGGTGGCGGATCGGGCAGGCAACGGCGTGTGAAGTCAAATAGAGTTTTTTGCGAGGGGGGCATGAGCACATCCTCGCCTGCCATCGGTCGTCGCTATGGCCGTCGGGGTTTGCGCGCCTCGTCCTGCGTGCGTTGCGCGACAGCCATCCCGAGATCGCGTTGCTCATCGCGCGGTCCACGTCCAGTTTGCGCGCGCGGCCAGGTCGCGACCATGCCCCGTGAGCTCGCTCGTGGCTGTGGGGCTGCAACAAGTTCATCGAGGACATACACCGCCAGTCCACGGTAAGCGGAACGCCGCGCAGTTCCACTGTCCATCGGGGCTCGGCGCCCTTGGATAGATCCCGGCATCGGCTTCGCTTGCGCGACGATGACGGCCCGCTTCGTCGAGACCCAACATCAGTTGTCGGAGACATGCATGACCCAGCACTTCATCAACGGCCGCCATGTCGCGGGCCGCAGCGGCGAGACCATGGCCGTGCTGGCGCCCGCGACCGGCGAGGAGTTCACCCGCATCGCCTGCGGCACGGCTGAGGATATCGACGACGCAGTCAAGGCCGCGCGCGCGGCCTATGAGGGCGCCTGGGGCAGGCTGACGGCGGCCGAGCGCGGCCGGCTGATCGCCAAGCTCGGGCTCAAGGTTCTCGACCATTTCGACGAGTTGGCGAAGATCGAGGCGCAGGACACCGGCAAGCCGATGGCGCAGGCGCGCGCCGATATCGACGCCACCGCGCGCTATTTCGAGTTCTATGGCGGCGCGGCCGACAAGGTGCATGGCCACATCATCCCGTTCCTGAACGGCTACAACGTCAACGTCATCCATGAGCCGCATGGCGTCACCGGCCATATCCTGCCCTGGAACTACCCGGCGCAGATGTTCGGCCGGTCGCTGACGGCGGCGCTCGCCATGGGCAATGCCGTGGTGCTGAAGCCGGCCGAGGAGGCCTGCCAGACGGCGCTGCGGCTGGCGGTTCTGGCCTCCGAGGTCGGCTTTCCCGATGGCGCCATCAACATCGTCACGGGTCGTGGCCATGAGGCGGGCGCGGCGCTCTCGGCCCATCACGGTGTCGACTTCATGTCCTTCACCGGCTCGCCCGAGGTCGGCCGGATGGTGCAGCACGCCTGCGCCGAGCACCTGATCCCCTGTACGCTCGAACTCGGTGGCAAGTCGCCGCAGATCGTCTTCGACGACGCCGATTTCGACGTGGCCGTGCCGATCGTCTGCAAGGCGATCGTCCAGAACACCGGGCAGACCTGCTCGGCTGGCTCGCGCGTGCTGGTGCAAAGCCACGTCTATGACGAGTTCATGGGCGCGGTCGCCAAGGAGTTCACCAAACTGCGCGCCGGCACGCCGGAGATGGATCTCGATTGCGGCCCGGTGATCAATGCCAGGCAACGCGGCCGCGTGCAGAGCTTCGTCGACCAGGCGCGCGAGGCCGGCATTCCGGTGATCGCCGAGGGCGCGATCGCGCAGGGCGTGCCGAATGGCGGCTTCTACGTGACGCCGACGCTGTTTGGAAAAGTGCCGCGCGGCAACCGGCTGGAGCAGGAGGAGGTGTTCGGGCCGGTGCTCGCCGCCTTCCCCTTCAGCGACGAGGCGGATGCCATCAAGCTGGCGAACTCCACCGAGTACGGCCTCGTCGCGGCGGTGTGGACCAGGGATGGCGGGCGCCAGCAGCGCGTCGCCAAGAAGGTGCGCGCCGGTCAGGTCTTCATCAACGGCTATGGCGCGGGCGGTGGCATCGAGCTGCCCTTCGGCGGCACCGGCAAATCCGGCCATGGCCGCGAAAAGGGCTTCGCCGCGCTGGAGGAGTTCGCGGTGACCAAGACGATCGTGCACAAGCACGGGTAAGATCGGTTGGCGATAGCGACGACGTTGCGGGCCTTCGTCGTCGTTGGAACAAGCCGACGAGGGGAGCGCTATTCGAACTCCGCGCGAATAAATCTCCCGCACCTGTCCATGGTTATAAAAATCGGCTTGAGCAGCGATTTCTTTAGCCGGACCTCTACCGTCCACTTATCTCCTTTGAAGTACGGTCCGACAGAAGAAGCGTCGCGGTCACTGATTTGGCAGCATGATTCCGAATCCAATTCGGCTGCTACCGCACTGCTGTCCTCGTAGCCGTGTTTTCGGAAGAAATACGGCTCTCGAGAAGCATAATTCTTTCCGATCCGAAGTGCGGTGCTTATATCAATCGGATTGCATTGAGTTATTCCCTCATCGGAGCAGGAAGCCAGAAGTGTCGCCGAGACGATAAGGACGGTTGAGCCCAAAGATTTGCCAAGGGCTCTTCTGCTTGGCTGGTGCATTGATCACATCATGATGACGTGGCGGATCGTGCGGCCTTCATTCAATGCGTCGAAGCCCTCGTTGATGCCGTCGAGCCCGCTCTGGCTGGTCATCAGCTTGTCGACCGGCAGCTTGCCGCGCAGATAGAGATCGACGAAGCGGGGGATGTCGCGCATCGGGATGCAGGAGCCCACGTAAGAGCCCTTCAGCGTGCGCTCCTCGCCGACGAGGCGGACGGGCGCCAGCGAGAGCGTGTGGGCGGGGTTGGCGAGGCCCGCGGTCGTGGTCGTGCCGCCGCGCCGCGTGATCTGGTAGGCGAGGTCGAGCGCCTTGACCGAGCCGGCCATCTCCAGCCCGTGATCGACGCCACCCTTGGTCGCGGCGCGGATCGCGTCGACCACGCCAGGGTCGCCCGCGTTGAAGGTGTCGGTCGCGCCGAGATCGCGGGCGATGGCGAGTTTCTCTTCCGACAGATCGACCGCGATGACCCGCGAGGCGCCGCAGGCCGCCGCGCCCATCAGCGCGCTCAAGCCGACGCCGCCAAGGCCGACGACGGCGACTGTCTCGCCGGCCCTGACCTTCGCCGTGTTCACCGCCGCGCCGACGCCGGTCAGCACGGCACAGCCGAACAGGGCCGCAATCTCATGGGGAATGTCGGCTTCGAGCTTCACCAGCGAATGGCGCGAAATCACCGCATATTCGGCAAAGGCGGAGACACCGACATGGTGGTGGACAGGCTGCCCACTGAGCGAGAGCCTCCGCCCGCCGGCGAGCAACTCGCCGACGCCATTGGCCGCATTTCCGGGCTCGCAGAGCGCCGGGCGGCCCTCGCTGCAGGGCGAGCAATGCCCGCAGGATGGCACGAAGACCATGATGACGCGGTCGCCGGCCTTGAGATCCTGCACGCCAGGGCCGGGTTCGACGATCTCGCCCGCCGCCTCATGGCCGAGCACCATCGGGACGGGCCGAAGCCGATTGCCGTCGATGACCGAGAGATCGGAGTGGCACAGGCCGGCAGCCCGGACCCTGACCAGCACTTCGCCGGGCCCCGGCGGCGCCAGATCGACCTCCTCGATCGAGAGCGGCCGGCTCTTCGCATAGGGAGCGGAGACGGGGCTGGCCTTCAGCACGGCGGCGCGGATCTTCATGGCAGGCATGTCCTCGACAGGTTTCTTGGATCGAATTCCTGAGGCTATCGGGCCGCAAAAACTGCGAGCTGTCAAAGAGGGAGATCGTGATCCCTGCGATCGGCCGGGACGGGATCGCTGCGCATGGTTGCCACGACGTCAGGGCAACCAGCGTTGCTGCGAAACGTCCACAAAACGTTCTCCGGCACATGCATGACGACGTTCTGAAAGACGCCGGAATGGCCTCAGGCCAACCGTGACCGCAAGGTTCACGGGATGATCTTGGTAGCGGGAGAGGAGCTGACGTTGCCCCCAGTTTCTATCCTGCGCTGAGTTCGTTTCCGGCGGTTACGGAGCCCGTTGGGGCTGGTGAAGCGAAGGGCTCTGGCGCTGTGCTTGTCGCATAGCGCGGCGCCAGGGCCCGTCGCGGGGTGAAGGTCGAGGCGAAGACAGACGGCGTCTGCCACCCGAGCTGGGAGTGAGGGCGTTTGGTGTTGTAGTCTGAGCGCCAGTTGGCCAAGGCGGTCCGGGCCTGTACCAGGGACGAGAACAGCGTCTCGTTCAACAGTTCGTCTCGCAGGCGGCCGTTGAACCTCTCGATGAAGCCGTTCTGCATCGGCTTGCCGGGCGCGATGTAGTGCCATTCGACGCGGGCCTGATCCGCCCATGCCAGGATCGCATTGCTGGTGAACTCGCTGCCATTGTCGCTGACGATCATCTTGGGCCTGCCACGCTCGGCGATCACACGATCGAGTTCGCGTGCGACCCGAAGGCCAGACAATGAGGTGTCGGCGACCAGCGCCAGGTTCTCGCGCGTGCAGTCATCCACGATGGCCAGGATCCGGAAGCGGCGGCCATCGGTGAACTGATCGGAGACAAAGTCGAGAGACCAGCGCTCGTTGGGCCTGAGCGGAACCAGCATCGGCGCTCTGGTGCCGATGGCCCTTTTACGCCCGCCACGCCGACGCACCGCCAGCTTCTCCTCGCGATAGAGCCGAAAGAGCCGCTTGTGATCCACGACATGGCCTTCGCGTTTGAGCAGGACATGCAGACGCCGCCTTACGGCAATTGAAGGCAATTGCCTGTCGGCCAGGGGGTACCCGAAGCGTCGGCGCTCGCGGGCAATCGCGATCATCCGCTCCCGCAGAGCGCGATCGTCAGGGCGCGTGGATCGATATCGCACGGTCATGCGGCAGCAGCCGATGGCTTTACACGCCCGCCGTTCGCTCATCGCGTGATGCTCCACGAGATGCGCGACGGCTTTCCGCTCGGCAGCGGGCGTCACCATTTCTTTCCCAGCAGATCCTTCAGCGCGACATCGTCGAGCATCGCATCGGCCAGCATCCGCTTCAGCTTCGCGTTTTCGTCTTCCAGCGTTCGAAGGCGCCTGGCCTCCGACACGTCCATCCCGCCGAACTTCGCCTTCCATTTGTAGATGCTGGCGTCGCTCACACCGTGCTTGCGGCAGAGATCGGCGACCGAGACACCCGATTCCTGTTCCTTCAGGATCGCGATGATCTGCTCTTCCGAGAAGCGGCTGCGCTTCATGTTCTGGTCCTCTCATTGGGCCAGAACGAACTTCAAACCGGATCAAGCCCAAGGGGCAACGTCAATGTCCCAGTGGTGGGGTAAGAGCGACGGCTAGGGAGGATCGCGCAAAGGTGCAGACAGCCCTTCAGCAACCACAGCATGGCTGCGGCACCGGCCATGCCCGACCCTGTGACGACGCCCGCAGAACGTCGTCCTGTATGTCCTGTGGATACATCGCGCCGTTCATCGCTCCGCCAGCACGCGCGCATTGGCGCGCACCGAGCGTTCGCTGACGCGGATGCCGAGGCCGGGTCCGTCCGGCACGACGACATGGCCGTCGCGATTGGCGACGCGCTCTTCGAGCACGTCCTCGGTCAGGACATGGTGTGGCATGTAGAACTCGCAGCCAAGCGAGATGCCCGGCGTCGCGGCAATGAACTGCGTGCCGGCGGCGAGCCCGATGCCGCCCTCCCAGAGCGTGCCGCCATAGCCCGGCAGCCCGGCGGTGTCGGCGATCGCCATGATGCCTTGCGCCTTGAGCAGGCCGCCCGCCTTCATCAGCTTGACCGAGATCGCGTCCGCCGCCTTGAGCCTGACGATCTCCATCAGGTCGCGCGCGTCGAAGCAGCTCTCATCGGCCAGGATCGGCGTGTCGAGCGCCGCGACGAAGGACGCCATCGCATCGAGATGGTTGCGCGGCACGGGCTGCTCGATGAAGGTCGGCTTGAACTGGTCGACATCGCGCAGGATCTTGATCGCCCCGAAGGGCTGCAGTGCCTGATTATAGTCGAGCCGCAGGTCGATCGCGTCGCCGAACTCGGAGCGCATCGCCTCGAGATGGGCGAGGTCTTCCGCGTGCGGCTTCACGCCGGTCTTGGCCTTGTAGATGACGTTGCCGGCCGGAACCATGACCCGCATCCGCTCCAGATCGGCAGCGAAATCCGGGTCGGCGATCGAAAAGGAGAGCGGGATCGTATCGCGCACCCGCCCACCCAGGAGATCGGCCACCGACAGGCCAGACTGTTTGCCAACGATGTCGAACAGCGCCATCTCGATGGCGACCTTGGCCTCGGCATGCCCGATCAGGGCCCGGTCGAGCAGCGCCATCGTCTCGCGGATGCGTCGCACCGGCCGGCCCATCAGGACAGGCCGGAGATAGACGTCGATGGCGGCAAGCGCCGCCTCCGCCGTGCCGGTGAAGACCTCCCAGGGCGCAGCCTCGCCCCAGCCGACGACGCCGTCACTCGCGGTCAGTTCGACCAGCACGCGCTTGACCGTGCCCTTGACGTTGCCGACCCCCTGGAGCCGCGCCATCTTGATCGGGCTCTCGATGAAGAACAGCCGGATGCGCTCGACGGTGGCCGTGGTCATGATCTGCAGGCTCATACGAGCCCCCCGTTGACGTGGATCGTCTGGCCTGTGACGTAGGACGCCGCCGGCGAGGCGAGGAAGCCGATCACGGCGGCGACCTCCTCGGGCAACCCGCGGCGGCCCAGTGGAATGATCGCCTCCATCCGCGCGATGGCCTCGGGCGAAAGCTTGCTGCCCTTGCTGTCGTCCTTGCGGATGAGACCAGGGGCGACGGCGTTCACGGTGATCGCGTCGATCGCCAGTTCATGCGCCATCAGGCGGACCGTCGTCTCCAGCGCCGAGCGGCTTGCCGCCGTGGCCGCGAAGGGCTGCATGTCGGTGCGCAGCGCATGCGCGACGAAGGACGAGGTCGCGACGATGCGGCCGCTGCCGCCCGTCTTCAGGAGCGGCCGTGCCAGCCGCGCCATGTGCAACAGTGCGACCGCCGATTCCTCGAAGGCCTGGTGGAGTTCGGCCTCCGGAAGGTCCATGATGCCACCCTTGCGGGCATGGCCGGCGACAGCGATCACCCCATCGAGACGGCCGAACCGCTCGCCGGCGAGAGCCACGGCGCGTTGGGCGGTTTCCTTCGCGGTGACATCGCCGAGGACGGTCGCGACGGTGGCTCCCGCTGACCGGGCACGCTCGGCGACGGCCTCGAGGCCGGCCTGATTGGAACCGGTGTGCAAGACGAGGCCAATGCCCGGGCCCGCAAGCACGAGCGCCGTCGCCCGCCCGATGCCACTCGCCGCCCCAGTGACGAGATGGACGCGCTGAGGCGCGGCCATCAGGATACAGCTCCGGCGACGGGCTGGGCTGCCCCGCCGCGGTGGAAATGGCCGAGGAAGGCCTGCGTCGCCGCCTCGCGCGGCGCGTCGATGACCTGCCGGGCCGGCCCCTCCTCGACGACGACACCGTCGCGCATGAAGATCACCCTGTCGGCGACCTCGCGGGCGAAAGCGATCTCATGGGTGACGATGACCATGGTCATGCCCTCGGATGCCAGCTTCTGCATCACGGCCAGAACCTCGCCGACGAGTTCGGGGTCGAGCGCCGAGGTCGCCTCGTCGAACAGCATCACGTCGGGCTCCATGGCGAGCGCGCGCGCGATCGCGACGCGCTGCTTCTGTCCGCCCGAAAGGCGGCTGGGATATTCGTCTGCCTTGTCGGTCAGGCCGACCTTGGCCAGCAGGGCCATCGCCTTCTCGCGCGCCTGGGCCTTCGGCGTGCCCCGCACGGTGACGGGCGCCTCCATGACGTTGCCGAGCGCCGTCATGTGCGGGAACAGGTTGAAATGCTGGAAGACCATGCCCGTTCCGGCGCGAAAGCGGGCGAGTTCGCGCGTGCCCGGCAGCTTCGTGCCCGACCCGAAGGCGAAGCTGTCGGCGCCGACGCGTACCTGCCCGCCATTGGGCGTCACCAGCAGGTTGATGCAGCGCAGGAGGGTCGATTTGCCCGATCCCGACGGGCCGATCAGCGCGACGACCTGGCCCTGATCGACGCTGAGGTTGATGTCCTTGAGGACGACGAGATCCCCGAACTGCTTGCGCAAGCCAACGATCTCGATCTTCGATTGCGTGTCCATCGCCAAAGCCTCAATCGCTCGTGGACAGCTTCTTCTCGCC
Organism: Allobosea vaviloviae; assembly: GCF_001298265.1. Lineage (GTDB taxonomy): Bacteria > Pseudomonadota > Alphaproteobacteria > Rhizobiales > Beijerinckiaceae > Allobosea > Allobosea vaviloviae_B. Next base: position 40,427 of record NZ_LGSZ01000045.1, read on the forward strand.
CTGCCGTACGATGATCGTCAGCGGGTAGAGAAGCAGGAAATAGGCGACCGCGACGGCGCTGTAGACCTCCAGCGGCCGATAGCTGTCATGGGCCGCGATCTGGCCCTGATAGAGCAGGTCCGGCACCGCCAGCACCGACACCAGCGAAGTGTTCTTGAACTGGATGATCGACTGGTTCATCAGCGGCGGCACCATGCGCTTGAGCGCCTGCGGCAGGATGATCCGCCGCATCGCCTGGAAGGGCGTCATCCCGAGCGCAGCCGCAGCCTCCGGCTGGCCGGGATCGATCGAGACGATGCCGCCCCGGATGATCTCGGCATAGAACGACCCGCCATAGAGCGAGAGCGCCAGGATCGAGGCGGTGACGGCGGATATCTCGATGCCGCTCAGGATCGGCAGCGCGTAGTAGAACCAGACCAGCTGCACCAGAACCGGCGTGCAGCGGAAGACCTCGATATAGGCGTGCGCCAACCAGCGCAACGGGGCGAAGGCCGAGAGCTTCGCCAGAGCCGCCGCGAGCCCGACGACCAGCCCTAGCACGACGATCGCGATGGTGAAGCCGACCGTGATGCCGAGCCCGTTCAGGAACAGCCAGCGATAGCTCCAGAGGAAGTTGAAATCCCATTGGTACATGAGGCGGGGTCCGGTCGAGGGATGACATGCCGTGACAAGAGCGTCGGGCTATCCGGAAAAACCGCGCCGTCGTTCCGGGCGACTGCAAGTCGGCCCGGAATCCATTCAGAACCTCTGTCAGAAGGGCTCCGGAATGGATCCCGGGTCTTCGCTTCGCTACGCCCGGGATGACGGCCCGGTTCGGACTGAAGCCAGAGCGATCAGAGCGTGACGCCGGCCGGCATGTCGGCCTCGGTGATGCCGACGGCCTCCATGTTCTTGATGATGACGCTGCGGATCAGGCCGAGCCCGCGATTGAACTCGAGCCAGGTGTTGACGTAGTCGCGCCAGGTCTTGTCGGCCTCGCGGCGGAAGCCGGCATTCGAGGTCGTCGCGAAGACCGGGGTCGGCACGACGAGTTCACCGAGCTGCGGGTTCTTCTTGAGCATGGTCAGCGAGAGCATCATCACGATGCACTGTGCGTCGGCGCGGCCGGTCATCACGGCGGTGGCGGCTTCATCCACGGCCTTGAAGCGCGAAATCTGCGCCTTCGGGCAGAGCCGCGTCGCGACCTGGTCCTGCGAGGAACCGGCATCGACGGTGATCTTGACGGCGGGGTTGTTGAACTCGTCCCAGGTCTTCTTGCCCAGCCCCTTCTTGGCGATCATCGTGAAGGCGTTGTTGAACACCGGCACCGAGAAATCGATCACCAGCGCACGCTTGGGCGTCGGGTTGAGGCCGAAGAAGATGTCGGTCTTGTTGGCCTGCAGGTCGAGCACCGAATTGCCCCAGGTCGTCTCGATGATCTCGAGCTCGACCTCGAGCTCCTCGGCCAGCGCCTTGGAGAGGTCGATGTAGAAGCCGCCCCACTGACCCGTGGCGATGTCCTTGTTGTAATAGGGCGCGGCGCCGGCAACCGCGCCGATGCGGAGCTTCTTGGTGCGGCGGATGCGGTCGAAGGTCGTCTCCGCGGCCGGAGTCTGGGCCTGGGCCGACGAAACGAGACCGGCGGCGGCGAGGCCGGCAGCCGTGGCGCCGATGGCGGTAGCGATGTTCCTGCGCGAAATCATGGTGATCATCCCCTTTTTATCGGTGCTTCGGTCGTCTACGGCGTGCCTGCGGCCTCGCCTGCCTTACTCGATTGGAAGCCCTTGGCAATCAAGCGGCATTTCGGGTGTCCTGATATGCGCTCCGGGCGGCGTCAGCGCCACGGGATTCGCTCGTGAGCCGCGAACCGGCACGGGTGGCGAGAAAATCGGTGAGCGAAGCGTCTTCCTGGCGCACGAAACCCTGCTGCGGGAGCTTCCCGCCAAGGAACAGCTCGACCATGGCGACGCAGCCGGCAGCGGTGGTGAGCTGGATCGCGCTCATCGTCGGCGTGCCGTCATAGCGCAGCACCATGCTGTCCTCCTCCAGGCGCCCGGCCTTCTCGCCGATGCCGGTGACGAAGACGACGACCACGTCCTTGCGGGTGAAGGGCGCCGCGTGGCTCAAGATGCGCCGCATCGTCTCCTTGTCGTCGGCGAGCTCGAGGCCGCGCAGCAGCAGCTTCATGATCTCGGCGTGGCCGGGATAGCGCAGCGTCTTGTAGCTCATGTCGCGGACCTTGCCGGCCAGCGTCTCGGTCAGCGTTCCCAGCCCGCCCGAGGTGTTGAAGGCCTCATAGGCGACGCCGTCGATCATCACGCTCTCTAGCCCTTCGAGCGCCGGCACCAGGATCGGCTTGCCGTCGAAGACGATCTCGCAAGGGTTGCAGTACTCGTTGATCAACCCGTCGACTGACCAGGTGACGTTGTAGCGCAGGGCGTTGGTCGGGTAGAGCGGCAGCGCGCCGACCCGCATCTTGATCGTCTTCACGCTGTCGAAGCGCGCGGCCATGTCGGCGCCGAGGATGCAGATGAAGCCCGGCGCCAGGCCGCATTGCGGCACCAGCGCCACATCGGTTCCGGCGCCGATCTGCTTGATGTAGGCGGTCGTCTCGACATCCTCGGTCAGATCGAAATAATGCGTGCCGGTTTCGACCGCGATGCGCGCAATGCCCTTGTTGAGAAAATAGGGGCAGGCGCTGACGACGATGTCCCGCGCGGTCAGGAACACACGCAGCCGCTCCAGATCCGCGGCATCGACGACATCGGTCGCAAAGCGCCCGTCGGCGGCCTGGGCGAGCTGCGCCGGCGATGCATCGGCCAGCGTGACATGGTGACCCTGCTGCGCCAGCATCCCGGCGATGATCGCGCCAATCTGCCCGGCGCCCAGCACTGCGATCCGCTTGCGTTCGATCGTCATCATGACTCTCCTGTCACGTCTGTTCAGAGTGCCGCCTGGACACCGACCGCCTCGGGATCGACCCCGGCCTTTTTCAGCCAGGAGAACACCGGGGGCAGCCTGTCGGCGATGGATTCGACGGCGATGTCGAGGAAGACCGGCTCGTTCAGCGCGAAGGCTTCGGTCAGGGCCGTCTCGAGCTGGGCCGGGGTTTTGATCCGGTAGCTGCGGATGCCGTAGACCGCCGCCAGCTTGCTCATGTCATAGGCGCCGAAATCGACCGCGAAGCTCGGATCGTTCGTGCGGGCGTCATGCGGCGCCCCGGCCTGGGAGGCATGGACCCGCTCGGTGACGCGTTGCAGCGCCTTGATCCAGCCGAAGCAGGCATTGTTGAAATGGATCAGCACGGCGGGGATCTGCAGCCGCGCCAATGTCTCCAGTTCGCCAGCCGACATGCCGAGCGAGCCATCGCCGAACAGCGCCACGGGACGCAGGTGCGGCGCGGCGAAATAGGCGCCGACCACGGCGGGGATGGCATAGCCCAGCCCGCCGAAGAAGCGCGGGATCACGAGCTTCGAATCAGGATCGCGCAGCCGCAGGAAGCGCGTCGCGTAAGGCGTCGCGGTGCCCGCATCCGAGACGACATGGCAGGGCGTCGGCAGGTGGCGGTTGAGTCCCTCGATCACCCGTTCCGGCCGCAGCGGCACGGTGTCGTCCTGCAGATAGGGCGTCATCGCATCCCAGAAATCGGCGCGACGACCGTTGATCTCGCCGACCCATTCGTCGGTTCGGGTCACGAACCCGGCAGGCACCTTGGCCAGGAGGGCCTCGATGACCGCCTGCGCGTCGCCGACGAGCGGCAGGTCGATCGGGTAGGTGTTGCCGATCGTCTCCGGATCGAGATCGATCTGCACGATCTTTGTGCCGCCGCTCGGAACCGGCCATTGCCAGTTCATCGTCGCGACCGAGCCCATGCGACAACCGACATAGATCACGAGATCGGCCCGCCCCAGCGCCCAGAGCGCATGGGGATGGAAGCCATTGTCGCCGATGATGCCGGTTCCGAGCTTGTGGTCGTCGCGGATGATCCCCTGCCCGGTGATGGTCGTCACGACCGGAATCTGCAGCCGCTCGGCAAACGCCGTCACGGCTTCGGCTGCGCCCGACCGGTTGGCCCCGCCGCCAGCCACGATCAGGGGGCGCCTGGCTGCGAGCATCTCGTCCAGCGCATGCGTCAGATCGGCTTCAGGCGGCCGGGTCCGCGATGACGGCGCGCGCCGGCACTGCGCCTCGACATGCAGGGAAACCCCGGTCTCCGGCAGCGCCTGGTAGAGGATGTCTTCCGGCAGGGTCAGAACGACGGCGCCGGGCCGGCCTGCGGTGGCCTCGCGAAACGCGCGCCGGACCAGTTCCGGCAGCTTTGCGATATGCCTGAGCGTCTCCGTGCGCTTCGCGATCGGCCGGAACAGATCATCGACGGCAAGCTCTGTCAGCGTGCCCCGCCCGACACCGGGCTGGGGGATGTCGTTGACCAGCAAAATCAGCGGGACCGACGATTTGTTGGCCTCCGCGACACCCGGTAGGCCGTACAGGGCGCCGGCACCGCTGGGCACCTCGGCGACGCCTGGCTTGCCCGACAGCCGGGCATAGCAATCGGCCATGAACACCGCCGAGCGCTCGTCGCGGCACATGATGTGCCGTGGGCCGTTCGCCGCCGTCCTGAGCGCTTCGTAGAGGGCGACATTGGTGTCGCCGGGCACGCCGAAGATGACGTCGACGCCATACTCGGCCAGCATGTTCACAAGGGCGGACGCGCCGTTCATTCCAGTAGCTCCCGGTTCCTTTCGGTTATCCGGGGGCCCGGAGGTGACATAAAGTTTCAGATCGACGGCCGCAAAAGGAATATAAAGCACTTTCGATGGGAAATGATGCTATCAGCAGCAAAACGATCAAAAACGCTTATAAATGGAGCGTGCTGCCTGCGCATGAAGCGGCGCCTGCCTGCGGACGCATCACCTTTCGAACTTTCTCGCCAGAAGAATTGAAGACGTCGTCCGGCGGACTCCTTCCATCGCCGCGATCGAGTCGATAACCTCATCGAGATGCGTCGACGTCGTGCATCTGATCTTTACAAATAGGTCGAAATGCCCGCTGACGGTATAACATTGAATGATCTCGGGACGCTTCCGAAGCTGAGCGACGACGTTGGCCTGCTGCTTGACTTCAAGCTCGATCATGATCACCGCCGATAAAGTCGTCGCGTGAACCTCATCTTTTCCCAATACGGTCGTATATCCGACGATGACACCTTCGCGTTCGAGCCGAGACAGTCGCCCTTGCACCGTCGCGCGCGACACGCCGAGCGATTTGGCCACTTCCGCCAAAGGCATTCGGGCGTTGGCCGTCAGGATGTTGATCAGTTCCTGATCTTTTCTGCCGTCCGAGGGCCTGGCCATGTGACCTCCCGATCCCGATCGTTTCACTGGAATATGGAGGTAAAACAATCGAAACTGAAAACCAATGCCTCACGACGTCGGGGCTCGGTCTCGGGCCGTCTGGCATGCCACCCCGCTCACGCAACGTTGGCGGGCGGAGGATCGAGCATTAGGGTTGCGCCTCAATGGTCCCGCAGTTCCCATGTCGGGCAGGCAGGATCGCAGAGAGACCAAAGGCGCAGGCTCTTACCTTGCCGGCCCACGTCGCAGCCAGCACGATTGGGCGCGCCTCTGGACTGGTACCGATGCCCCAGCGTGACGCGCGAGGGGATAATCCGTCCTCGCACTCGAAAGAGACGCGCCCCGCAGCCTGCGGCGTCGATGCAGGTGTCCCAATGCGACTAGCGAAGTCCGTTCCGCAGGCAGGTCGCGCGCGAGGAGGCTCGCATTGAGCGCTGGCTTGTGCCGAGGTCGCCGCCGGCCGAACTTGAGGAAAGGTGCCTCGTAGCCCTCCTGTGAGAAGGCCGTGATCGGATTGTCTCGCAAGGCCCAAATCACCGTCAGCGGCCGGGGACGCTTTTGCCGCGGAACTGGTGCCTCGGGTCTGACAATGGCTTGAAGGTTGCCCTGCTCACGCAATGTCACAGTCACCGTTCGGCTCATGGTCTTGCCTTTCCAAGGGAGGTCTGTGGGATGAGTGAGTAAAACAGATCATCGGCGGGCCGAGGCTTTGCCGTCGCCCGCCCGTCTTCGAATTCGATAATGCGGTCGAACAGGTGAAGGGATCTGGGGTCATGCGTGACGACGGCCACCCCCGCGCCGCGCTCTGTCGCGATCCGCCGCAGCAACTGCATCACCTGGCCGCTACGGACACTGTCTAGTGCTGCGGTCGGCTCGTCGGCGAGGATCAGGGGCGGATCGTTGGCGAGCGCCCGCGCCACGGCGATCCGCTGCTGTTCCCCGCCCGAGAGCCGCGCCGGATCATTGTCGCAGCGATGCGCGAGATCGAGCGCGCGCAGCAGTTCGACCGCGTAGGCATGCGCCTCGCGGGCCGGCACGTCGTCGATCTCAAGCGCCAGTGCGACATTCTCGGCCGCGGTCAGGAACGGGATCAGATTGGCCTTCTGGAAGATGAAGCCGATATGCCCGCGCCGGAAGTCGCGTAGCCGGTTGAGATCGGCGCTCGGATGCGAGACGCGCCGTCCTGCCAGGATGACCTCGCCCTCTGTTGGCGGCTCCAGCAGGCCAGCAACCATCAGGAAGGTGCTCTTGCCCGAACCGCTCGGGCCCATGATGCCGACGAGTTCGCCGGCCAAGACGTCAAGCGAGACGCCGTCGAGTGCGCGCACGACTGTGTCGCCGCTGCGGTAGTGTTTGCTGGCATTGCGGACGGACAGGACGATGTCGCCGTTCATGACAATACCTCGCGCGCGTTGACCTTCAGGGTGCGGGCAATGCCGACCCCGCTCGCGACGGCGCAGATCAGCGCCAGGACGAGGCCCAGCAGGGCAAGGTCGGTCGGGTTCAAGACGATCCGGCGCGGAAAGAAGCGGAACAGGACCGAGGACACCACCAGCGCCAGCAGGAAGCCGGTCAGGCCGATTGCGCCAGCCTGTTGACCGATCATGGCCGCGATGACGGAGTTGCGCGCGCCGATCAGCTTCAGCATCGCGATCTGGTGCAGCTTCTCGATGGTCATCGTGTAGATGATCAGGGAGACGACGATGCAGGTGATCGCCAGCAGTAGGATCGTGAAGGCGAGGATCTGGATCCGCAGTTTCCAGAGGCGGGCATTGAGCAGGAGATCGCGTTGGTCGGCGCCGCTCAGGACGCGAGCATCGCCCCAGCGCCCGATGGCCTCCGCGACTTTCGCAGGATCGGCGGCCGGGTCGAGCGTGACCAGCACGGCGGCGATCTTGCTGTCCTGGGCGACGGAACTGCGCTCGCCAACCTGCGCGGCCACCGTCTGATTCGCCGCGCGGGCAAGCAGAACCTCCTCGCTCGTCCGCCGCCTTGCGATGGACATTGCGTCGTTGATGCTGACGAAGAGCAGGCCGTCGCCGCCCATATCGACCATCTGCCTTGTGACGCCGACGATCGTGTAGTGATCGAGCCCCAGCCGCACCTGATCGCCGAGCGTAAGCCCCGTGCTGAGATCGGCGAGCGCTTCATAGCGGCTCGCGCCGAGATGCCGGCCGGCAATGAGCGGGATCCAGCTTCCATCATCCTTGGGAACGTCGAGCCCGGTGACTGTCGCGCGGCCGGAACGACCCTCGAAGCTGAATTGCTGGCTGAATTGGGTGAAGCGGCGGACGCCGGCGACGCCAGGCACGCCCTCGACGCGTCGGTCCATGGTGGAGGCGATCGCCGATCCCTCGGCAAAGGGGCCGGCGCGATCGCCCTGGACGACCCAGAGATCGGCCTCGATCCGGTCGACGATCAGCAGCGCATCCTCGACGATGCCCCGATAGAGCCCGGTCATGCCAATCACCGCCGTCATCAGGAAGGCGACGCCCAGCGCCGTCAGCAGGAAACGCCCGGGGTTGAAGCGGATGTCCTTCCAGGCGAGGTTCATGACAGCCTGCGCGGCAGCCGCGCCTTCATCAGGGGATAGAGCCCCTCGGACTTCAGCACGATTTCTCCCGTCCGCAAGCCGTTACGAACCTCGACCTGGTCCTGTCCGCTCGTCCCCAATTCGATTTCGCGCCAACGGGCCCGCCCTCCATCGGCGACCCAGATCCCAGCCTTCCCGTTGCGGCGCGCGATGAAGGATTTCGGGATGGTTAACACATCGGCCATGGCCGCGACCGAGACGTGGGCCGTGCCTCTCTGGCCGAGCGCCCAGTTCGCGGGCAGGCGGTCGAGCGCGATATCGACGCTGAACTCGCGCGTTTCCTCGTCGACAAGCCGCCCAAGCCGCAGGACATGCCCGGTCACCTCGCGGCCCGGCTGCGATACGAAGACCATTCGTGCCGACTGCCCCGGGTTGATGGTGGCAATGGCGCTCTCGTCGAAGCGCGCCGTCAGCACGACGGTGGCCGGATCGATCAGTTGCAGGATGGAAGCGCCCACTGTCAGGATGTCGCCGACATGGCGATCGCGCGTGATGACGATGCCGTCGAAAGGCGCGCGCACCACGGTGTCTTCGAACTGCGCCTCCGCGACACGTATCCTGGCCGTCGCCGACTGCGCCTCCGCGCGGGCCTGTTCGATCGTCCGCTCGATGCGCGTCAGATCGGCCTCGGCCTGTCGGAAGGACGCGATCGCCGCATCGACGCCCGCCTGGCTGGCGACGCCTTTCTCGGCCAGTGAGACTTGCCGGTCATGGGCAGCGCTGGCGTTGGCGAGAGTTGCCATCGCCCGCTGCCGTTCGGCATCCGCCACTCCGACGGCCCGCTCGGCTGCGCGACCGCTGGCTTCTGCCGCAGTAAGCTGGCTCGTGAGTTCGGCCGGGTCGAGCCGCGCCAATATCTGGCCCTTGACGACCCTGTCATTGCGATCGACCGTGATATCTACGAGGCGGCCGGGGATGCGGGTGCTGAGCGTGATCTTGTTGGTCGCGCCAAGCGTGCCGGTACTGCGGATATCGACTGTCAAGGCCGCTGGCGCGACCGCGAAGGCGGCCACGGGTCGCGGAAGGGCATAGCGGACGGCGAGGAACCCCAAGGCTAGCATGAGGGCGATGGCCAGCAGCCAAAGGGTGTGCGACCGGCCACGCTGGCGGGGCTGTGGCCGCTTCATGGCGAGGAGAGCGCCGGGGTTGGTTTGGACATTCATGGGATGTCGGCCGGGCTTGTGCCGGCTGCGTTTTCGCCTCTGGGGAAGGCGGCAACGGAGGCGGCAAGGATGATCAGGGCCGCTCGATCCGGCCGTATCTCACGGTGGCGCCGTTGGGGCCGTGCCGGACGGCGCCGTAGCGGCAAGCCTCCGGCCCGCAGGCGACTCCGCCGGCGCGATGGACTGGAGCGGCGGCATAGGGCCGGCGATAGTAGCCGTTCCAACGGCCGTACCAGGGACGGCCAACATAATGCGTCTGCCAATAGGCTTGGTTGAAAGCGATCACGGCGAGGCTGGCACTGGCCGCGACCGCTGGCGTGACGACGACCGGCCGGCCGGCATAGATGATCTGAATCGAGGGTGCGGCCATCCAGCCGCGGCTCGCCCCCCAGGCGACATCGCACCAGGAATAGCTCGCATTGCAGCCGAACGTCGTGATCGGCGCGCCGGCCGGCACCGTGACGATGACTGGATAGGCCGTGCTAGGGCCGGCGCGCAGGTTGACGGTTTGGATCGCGACCGCCGGGTTGGCGGCTCGGGCTGCGACCGGGAAGAGCGCGGCCGCAGCAAGGGCAAGCGTGGTCACGAGGATTCTAGTCATGATCGAACTCCTTGAAGGGATGGGATGGTTGCGCGATGCGGCGTTCGGACGGACGCGACCAGAAGGGGCGGGGTGGCCGCGTCCGTCCGCGCCCTACCGCGGTGGGAGGCCGGATTCCGCAGCCCTCGACTGGAGGGCTGCGGCCTTCGGCAGGGCTTCGCGGCAGGCAGGCGACAGCTTGTTCGGCTGTTGCTGCTGCAGGCAGGCGAGGACGCGGCCGCCCCCGGGCTGCACACCCGAGCAGAGCCGGGTGAAATCGGGGCGGCAGGCCTGGGCCAGGGCGTTCGCCTCGGCCTGCATTCCTGGCGGCAACTGCTGCTGCGCCCAGGCTGCTCCGGGGCCGGCGGTGACGAAGCCGAGCGACGTGGCTGCAGCAAGGGCGAGGCGCAGATGATAAGGCATCCGTGTCATGGTCTGGTCTCCTGGGCCGGAAAGGCTGGTCGTAGGGCGTTCGGGCGCCGGTGCGGTACACCGGGCGCGGAGGGCTCGCGCGGTCGGGCCGAGCCCGGCGGCGCGAACAGGGCGCGGAGCTTCGCGGGGAGGGACGAGGCATTCCGAACATCCCGGATCATGGCGAGCCACTCGCCAAGCGCGATGCGCAACGGATTCAGGGTGGGCGTGCCGCTGACGAGGCCGTAGCGCAGCCTTTCGCCTCTCGGGGCCTGTGCAAAGGAGCCGAACAGGCGGTCGAAGACGATCAGGACACCGCCATAGTTCTTGTCGAGGCAGGAGTGATTGGAGGCGTGGTGCACGCGATGGTGCGCCGGCGTGTTCAGCACCCATTCGAGCGGTCCGAGCCGGGGCGCGAGCTCGGTGTGGATGAAGAACTGATAGAGCAGGTTCGCGCCCAGCATGCCGACGATGGCGACCGGGTGGAAGCCGATCCAGGCGAGCGGCAGGAAGAACAGAAAGTTGCCGGAGATGGTGCCCGTCCAACCTAGTCGGATCGCCGCTGTCAGATTGAGCTTCGTCGGCGAGTGATGGACCGCATGCGTCGCCCACATCCAGCGGATGCGGTGCGAGGCGCGGTGATGCCAGTAATAGACGAACTCAGTGGCGAGAAAGAGCGCGCCGATCGTAACAGGTGTCCGCTGATCGAAGTCGAACAGCCTATGGCCGTAAGCGTAGGCGAAGGGTACGGCGACGATGCCGGCCTCGATCGCCCGAACAAGGTTTTGGCCGAGCGCGACACCGAAGGATGCGGCGCTCTCGGTGAGATCGTGGGTCTCCTCGTCGTGATATGCCAGGCGGCTCAGAAAATACTCGAGCACCATGAAACCGAACGCGACCATCAGGATCGTGACGCGTATGGTTGGGTTGGTCAGGAGGTTGGACTGGTCGATCATGGTTTGCTCTCGCGCTGCGCATGGCCAGAGGACCGGGCAAGGCGTGCCGCGCCTTGCCCGGTCGGCCCGCACTCAGTACCGGGACACCGTTCCTTGACGGGTAGCCGTATTCCCTGCCGGCCCGGTCGTTGTGCGGCTGCCGCTGCAGGTGCCGCCCGCGCAGGACGCGGAACCCTGGCGGCTCGTGCTGTAGCCATAGGGGCCGGTGCGGCTGATCGAGCGCGAGCAGGAGCCGCCTGCGCAGCTTCCCGATGCGCCAACGCTCGCCGTGCCGCGCCAGCCCGACGCCGAACCGCTTCGGCTCCAGGCGCTGGCGTCGCTGGCCGCAGTCAGCGACAACACGCTGGCGAGGGCGGACAAGGTCAGGAGGTTCTTCATGGCAGCAGTCTCCTTTGAAATCATCTGCGGTCATGCCCGATGGCAAGCCGTGGAGAGGAGAATGCGGGGGGCTTGTCAGCGCCGTTTGATCGTGGCGCATCGTTTTTTCGCGTTTCGTCAACGGCCTGTAACAGGATGTAAAATCGGGAGGAATCCCTTGCGGGCGCGGCGGGGATACTCGACAAATCAGGGATGAGCGCGAACACGGCCACCATCCTGATCGTTGAGGACGATCCCGACATCCGCCAGCTCGTTGCCGAGCTGATGCGAAAGGAGGGCTTTGGCACCGAGGAGGCCGATGGCGCCGCCGCCATGGACGCTGTGCTTGCGCACACGCGGCCGGATCTCGTCATCCTTGACCTGATGCTGCCGGGCGAGGACGGGCTTTCGATCTGCCGCAGGATCAGGACGCAGGATAGTCTGCCGATCCTGATGCTGACGGCGAAGAGCGACGAGATCGATCGGGTGGTTGGGCTCGAAATGGGCGCCGACGACTACCTGGTGAAGCCGTTCGGTCCGCGCGAGCTTCTGGCCCGAGTGCGCGCCGTCCTGCGGCGCGGGAACGCCCGACCTCTCGCGGCGCCGTCGCGGCGCTTCGGCTTCGACCGCTTCTTCATCGATTTCGATGCACGGCAGCTCCACGACGATGCCGGTAATGGACTGACGCTGACCAGCGCCGAGTTCGATCTTCTCGCCTGCTTCGTGCAGCGGCCGCGCCGGGTGCTGACGCGCGACCAGATCCTCGACTGGACCCGCGGCCGGGCCGCGGACCCCTTCGACCGCACCATCGACATGCTGGTTTCCCGATTGCGCCGAAAGCTCGACGCGGCAAGCCCCGGCTCCAACCTAATCAGTACGGTCCGCAATGGCGGCTACCTCTTCACCGCTCCCGTGAAGGGCGCGCCGTGACCGTGCGCATGAGCCTCGCCGCCCGCATCACCCTGATAGTGTTCATTGCGCTGTTGGCGGTCTGGATCGGGACGATCGCGCTTTACTACCGGTCGCAGGACTGGGACGGCGATGCGCTGCGGCCGCCGCCGCGCCAGATCGCCGCTTTGGCCGAGCTGATCGAGCGAACGCCGCGCGAGCAGAGATCGCTCGCTTTGGCCGCCGTGAGCTCCGGCGTCCTCGATGCGAGATTGGAGCCGCCCGATAATCCCGCGGTTGCGCCGCCCCAGACCCGCCGGCTCGACGAGCAGGTGCGGCTGGCCTATGCGGCCGAGCTGGGCGATCGCCCCGTTGCGATCGCGGTGCCGCCGGCGTCACCCTGGCGATGGCGCTTTCCGCGCCTCGTCGCGACAGCCGCGGACGCGCTCCGGTTGCGCATCGGCCTGCACACCAGCGAGACGCTCGTCATCGAGATGAAGGGTTCTCTGGTCCTCACGAGACTGGGCTTGCCGATCGGCTTCGGTGCCGGGCTGCTGGGGACACTGATCGCCCTCGTCGCCCTCATCATCATGCATCGCGAGACCCGGCCGCTCGCCCGGCTTGCCGCTGCCGTCGATCGTATGGATCTCGCCGGGCCTCCCGCGCTCTTGCCCCAGGCGCGGACAAGTGCCTCTGAAATCCAGGCACTGATCACAGCCTTCAACAGGCTTCAGACCCGCCTGTCCCAACTGCTGCGCGCCCGCATGGCGATGCTCGGCGGAATCTCGCACGATGTCCGCACCTTCGCCACGCGGCTGCGCCTGCGGGTCGATCACATTCCGCAGGGCCCGCAACGCGATCGGGCGATCAGCGACATCTCCGATATGATCCGCCTCCTTGACGATGCGCTTCTCGCCAGTCGCGCGGGGGCTGGCGAACTCATCGAAGAACTGGTGGAGTTCGACCAGATTGTCCGGATCGAGGTCGAGGACAGGCTGGCTGCCGGGGCAGCGATCGAGCTCCGCATGAGCCAGAGCGCCGTCGGCGCGACCATCCTCGGCGATCGCCTGGCTCTCAGGCGCATTGTCTCCAATCTTGCGGACAACGCCCTGGCATACGGCCACGCCGCGCATCTGGCCGTCGAGATCGATGCGCAGACGATTGTGTTGACCATTGACGATGAGGGCACTGGCATTCCGCCTGACCTGCGCGAGATTCTGCTTGAACCCTTCGTTCGCCTGGAGGCCTCGCGCAATCGCCGCACGGGCGGCGCGGGCCTCGGCCTCGCCATCGTCCGTAGCCTCGTCGAAGGACATGGCGGGACGATCGCGATCGGGGACGCTCCAACCGGCGGGGCGCGCTTCACCCTGAGCTTGCCGGTCTTCCAGCCCTCGTGAACGCGAGAAAGATCGCAAGGTCGAGCGGTCGGACGCCAATGCGCGCTCCCAGTTGAGTGCACAGAAACATCGCAGCGACGCGCGAACGGTCGCTGCGCTCAGTTGAAGCCGGCATCGGCACGGCCATCGCCGACAGTGCCGACTGAAAGCAACGATGCGGGCCAGCCAAACCTGAAGCTACCGCGATCGAGGCTGAGCAGGACGACCACACGCCGGACGGCGTCCGCAAGGCTCCCAAGCGGGGTGAAGACCATGCCGCGAAGACGCGGGTTCGACACGCGCTGGAAGGCGCCATGGCCTCCAGGCTGTCGGAGAGGCTTGGTGGGAAGGATCATTCCGGCGTTTCGGCGTCGGCCCATTGGCAAGGCGGTGGCGCGGCTGGAGGAGCGTCTCGGCGTCCGGCTGTTCCACCGTTCAACCCGCTCGATCACGCTGACGCCAGAAGGCAGCCTGTTTCGCGACCGCTGCCGTAGGATCGCCTGCGAGATCGAAGCGGCAGAGCTCGAACTCTCGCAGACCGGCGAAGCCCCGCACGGCAAGCTGCGCGTGAGCCTGCCGCTGATCGGCATGCTGATGATGCCCGCCGTGATGGCCTTCATGCGGGCCTATCCCGAAATCGATCTCGACTTCACCGACCGGCTCGTCGACGTGATCGACGAGGGCTTCAATGCCGTCACGCTTCACGCTCTCGCACCACTTCGCTGTCTGTCGCTGACCCTGACGGGGGCCTATGCCACGGTCGGCACCGCCGGTCCGCCTCGGATCGCGGCGCCGCGGGAAACTCTGACGACGATGCCGATGGCCAAGTTCGGGCGCCGTTATGCCGACGATATGGTGATCTCGGCGGACATCGGCGCAAGGGCGCTGGTCGCGAACGCCATCGGATGGATGACGCGCGAGAACTATCTGCTGGCGCTCGAAGCCATCCTGACGGCGGATATCTTTCCCTGCTGTCAGACATCGCGGTTCCACTTTGGTACTGGTCGGCACGGAAAACGTGGGCGCGCGCCTCCGGCGGTTGCCCCTGGTCTCGCTGAAGCGATTTCCCATTTGATGCTTTGGGACATTCCGGGGGCGGGCAATCTTGCGATGCTCAACGAGCCCGAAGCGTTCATCCGGCTACACACCCGTTCCAGGAGCCCCTGCCAAACGGATGATTGTCGATTCTGAGGCCGCTATCGTTCCACGCATCTTTGCCGACTAGGTCGCAGGCAGGTCGCCACGGGCAATAGCTGGTGATCTCAACGCCGAAGGTGTTCCTCCACCCGAGGGGACTACTGGAGCGCGGTCACGCTGAACGGCAATCGAAAGCGAGGTCACGGGATTTTACTCAATCCTCTCTATGTGGGCCGCCTCGTGTGGAATCGAGTACGGATGGTCAAGGATACTAAGACCGGAAACCGCCTATCGCGTCTCAATCCCGAGACGGATCGGCAAGAACAGGCCGTCCCGGCACTGGCGATCGTGGACCCTGAAATATTCGCTGCAGCGCTCGCGAAGCGCGGAGGACGAGCGGCGATGGCGCCGCGCGACCGAACGACGCCACGGCACCTGCTGTCTGGGCTGCTCCGGTGCGGTTCCTGCGGTGCCGGCATGTCGGTCGAGGATCATCACCGAGGACGCACGCGAATTCGCTGCACGAAGGCGACCGAGGCGGCGAGCTGCGACAATACCCGGTCCTACCAGCTCGACGTCATCGAGGCTGCCGTGGCGGGCGGATTGCGCGACCGAATGGTCGATCGCGACGGCATCGCGCTTTATGTGCGCGTCTACAATGAGGAGCGGCAGGCTCTCGCTGCGTACAGCGTAAATCGACGCGCCCAGATTGAGAAGCGGCTCCAGCAGGCCGAGCGCGAACAGGATCGTATATACAAGGCCTAGGTCATGGGGCTCATCAAGGAAGACCAGGTCAAGCGCGAGCTGCCTCCTCGGAAGGCAGAATGCGAAGCCATTCGTGCCGAACTTGCCCTATGCGACGAACCGCCCAACATCGTCTCGCTTACCTCGCCTCGATCGAGAGCCTGGCCACGACCGTGCGCGAGGGCGAGCCCCATAGAGCGGAGTCGAAAAAGGCCCTTCGCGATTTGATCAGTACGGTCACGGATTACAACGCGCCGGCAGGGGGCACGCCGGACATCGAAGTCACAGGACCCCTGACGAATTTGATCGGAGGCGACCATTTCCCCACCAGCAAAGCTGTGGGGGGTCGAATGGTAGCGGGAGAGGGACTCGAACCCCCGACACGCGGATTATGATTCCGCTGCTCTAACCGGCTGAGCTACCCCGCCCCACAGTTCGGACACGTCGCTGTGCGGCGTTCCGTCGTGAGGGCGCGATATAGGCGGCGGGGGGTGGGTGCGTCAAGCCTTTGCGAAAGACGGCTCGACGGAGGAGAGCGTCGCGGAGGAGCGCTTGTGCAGGCGCACCACCTTGAAATAGCCGGAGCCGACATGGACGGTGTCGTAGCGGCCGGTCTTCGCCGCCCAGTCCGTCAGGCGGCTGATCTTGAAGTCCGAGCTCCAGCCGATGGCCCGGGCGAGCGGGGCCAGCGCCGTCCAGAGCGCTGCGAACCGGGCATCATCATCGACGAGCCGGCTCGAAATGATGATCTCGCCGCCCGGCTTCAGCACGCGGTCCATCTCGCGCAGCGCCTGCTCGGCATCGGGGACAAGGGTGATGACGAACTGTGCGGTCACGGCATCGAACCTCTCTGCCGCGAAGCCGAGCCGGCCGGCATCCATCACCATCAGCCCCCTGACATGCTTCAGGCCCTGGCTCGAGACCTTCCGGTTCGCGACCTTGAGCATGTCGAGCGAAAGGTCGACGCCAAGCACGCGTGAATCGGGGCGGAAATAGGTGAGCGTCAGGCCGGTGCCGACACCGATCTCGAGAATGTCGGGGCCGCAGGCGCAGGCCGCGTCCACCGCCTCGCGCTGGGGCGTCGCCAGGAGCCGCTGGTAGATCTTGTCGTAGATGCGCGCCCAGGCTGCGTAGACACGCTTCTGGGTTTCGAGATGATCGGGCACCGGCATGGAGCGGCTCGTGGATTCTAAGGGGATTTGGAAGCGAAGGCGGTGCCGGCGTCAGGTCAGGGCGAGAGCGAGGCTGGGTCGCGGTGCGGGATGCGGCAGTTCCGGCCGCAGGATGGTACCGCCGCCCAGCACGCGGGCACCGGGGCCGGCATCGGCATAGATGACGCAGGCCTGGCCGGGAGAAACGCCTTCCTCGTCGGTGGCGAGCTCGATCCGTAAGCCGGCGTCGTCGCGTGTCAGCCGCGCCTCGCGCGGGGGGCGTGTCGAGCGCACGCGCACGGCGATGTCGAGCCCCCCCGGCGGCAGCGCATCCAGCGAGATCTCGCCGAGCCAGTTCACGTCGCGCAGCCTGATCTCGCGAACGTTGAGAGCCTCGCGCGGGCCGACGATGACGCGGGCTGAATCGGCGTCGAGGCGCAGCACATAGAGCGGCTCGGGCGTGCTGAGGCCCAGCCCCTTGCGCTGGCCAACCGTGTAGCGCAGCACGCCGTCATGGCGCCCGAGGACTCGGCCGTCGAGATGCACGATGTGGCCAGGACGCGCAGCGCCTGGCTTCAGCCTCTCGATCACATCGGCATAGCGGCCATTGGGGACGAAGCAGATGTCCTGGCTGTCGGGCTTGTCGGCGATGCCGAGGCCAAGCTCGGCCGCCAGCGCGCGGGTCTGCGCCTTGTCGATGCCGCCCAGCGGGAAGCGCAGCAGGTCGAGCTGTTCCTGCGTCGTCGCATAGAGGAAATAGCTCTGATCGCGGTTGGCGTCGGCGGCGCGAAACAGGCCGCGATGGCCGTTGTCGAGCTCGCGGCCGACGACGTAATGGCCGGTCGCAAGCGCGTCGGCCCCGAGCTCGCGGGCGAGCCCGAGCAGATCGTTGAACTTCACCGTGCGGTTGCACTCGACGCAGGGGATCGGCGTCTCGCCGGCGAGATAGCTCTCGGCGAAGCGCTCGATCACCGCGTCGCGGAAGCGGCTCTCATAATCCAGCACGTAGTGAGGAATGCCGATCTGCTCGGCGACGCGGCGGGCGTCGTGGATGTCCTGGCCGGCGCAGCAGGAGCCGGCCCGGTGGACGGCCGCGCCATGGTCGTAGAGCTGGAGCGTGACGCCGATGACCTCGTAGCCCTCGCGCTGCAGCAGCGCCGCGACGACGGAGGAATCGACGCCGCCCGACATCGCCGCGACGACGCGCGTCGCCGCTGGCGGCTTGGCGATATCGAGGGAGTTGCGGGGCGTCGTCATGGAAGGGTGCGGATGTCCGGCGGCAAGGCAGGCGATTGCCGGCTCTATACCGGCTTTGGGGCGCCGCTGCCAGCGGCGATGGGCAAATCCTGCCGGCTGGCGGCAGCGAGATGGCGGTTCTTGCCGCTGTTCCTATTGAGGAGCCATCCTAAGCTATTGGAATCCTTGGGCAGGCCTGTGGCTTGGCATTTGCTGAACAGCGGTTGGGGCGTTCTGTGCCCCTGTTGCGGATCAACCGATGTCGATTCAGTCAGTGTCGAGTTCCTCGTTTGCCGAGCCCTTGGTTCAGCGCAGGCCTGCGCCCGAACGGGACGTCGGGGGCCAGCGGGAGAGCTTCGTCCTGCCGCGGGAGGAGCCCTCGCAGCAGGCCGCCGCGTCTGCCCGCGACAGCCGCAGCGAGACGGTGAGCGACGCCAGCGAGACGCGCCGCGATGCTGCAGACGCACGCCGGGACGCTGGTGACGCACGCCGGGCTTCGGGGGATGTGCGCCGCGAGGCAGGGGACGCACGCCGCGCCACCGACGAGGCGGCTGCCACCGCCTCCGAGACACCATCCGATTCCGCTGCCAAGCCTGCCGTCCAGGCGGCAGCCGCCGAGACCGGCGCGAAGGCACCGGCAGCCGAGGCGGGCAAGGCTGCCGAAGCCGTGCCGGTCGCGCAGGCGGCAGCGCCGAACCTCGATATTGCGGCGCTGGTCAGCATCGCGATTGCCGCGCAGGCCGACAACCAGCCCGCGAAGGGGGGTGAGGCCGGCGAAGCCAAGACCGGAGAAGCCAAGGTTGAGAAGCCCGAAGGCGAACCGGCCGAGGCCGGCGCTGCCACGGAACCGAAGGCCGATGGCGTTGCCGTTGCCAACACGCTCGTCACGCCGGCGGTCGTGCTGGCGCCGCCTGTTCCCGTTCCGACCCTGCCGACCGAGCTTGCCGCCGGGGCCCCCAGCGAGACAGCCGGGGAGGAGGATCTCTTGTCCGGCAAGGCCGGGTCCACCACCGCGCAGCCGCTGCTGGCGAGGCGCGAGGCCGCGGCAGCGCTGGCCGCTGGCGCAAACCCATCCGCCGCTGCTGCTGATGCATCCGCGGTGGCGGTGGCGGGCAGCCCGCGGGCATCCAAGGCTGGCGTCTCCAGCCCTGCCCAGACGCTGCCATTGCCCGTCGGCGCCGACCAAGCTGCAAAATCCGACGCTGCGCCCGAGGTTGGCGACAAGCTCGCGGAGTTACAGGCTCTTACACAGGCGCAGGGCCCTGCGGCGGCACAAGCATCCGGCCCCGCCGATCCCAGACCGGCCGATTCCCTCCAGCAGGCTCCAAATTTGATCGACCTGTCGGCCTTGGGCCAGCAGGGTGGCAACAGGGTCGAGCCGCTTCGGATTCTCACGGGCCCTGAGCAACTCGCCCCACAGGCCTCAGCTGCCCCACAGGCCGAGGACGCGAGCGCCAGCCCGCCGACCCCGCTGCATGTGCTGCCGATCGAGATCGGTCTCAGGGCGCTCGCCGGCGCGCGCCAGTTCGACATCCGGCTTGACCCGGGAGAACTTGGCCGGGTCGATGTCAATCTCTCGATTTCCGACACGGGAGAGGTCACGGCGCGCCTCGTCGTCGACCGCGTCGAGACGCTGCATCTGCTGCAGCGGGATGCACGTACGCTCGAGCGTGCTTTCGAGCAGGCGGGCCTGAAACCGTCCGATGCCGGCGTCGACATCACCCTTCGCGATCCATCCGACCAGTCGGGCTTCCGCCAGAACCGGCAGCAGGATGAGGCGCCGCAGCGCGCGCGCGTCTTCGCCAATGGTTCCGAGACCGGCGACGCCGCCTCGATTGCAACACAGCCCGCGCCTGCCCGCCGCTTCGTGCGGCTGGGCGGCGTGGATCTCAGCATCTGACCGAAGGAGGAGCGCCATGGCCGTCTCCAGCACCAGCAGCAGCACCGCATCGACGAGCAGCAGCAGCTCGTCGACGAGCAGCACGAGCACGGCCTCTGGCGGCGCCGCGATCGCCAACAACTTCGATCAGTTCCTGACGCTGCTGACGACGCAGCTCAGGAACCAGTCACCGCTCGATCCGCTCGACACCAACCAGTTCACCTCGCAGCTCGTGCAGTTCGCCGGCGTCGAGCAGCAGCTCAAGACCAATGAGACGCTGACATCGCTGCTCAGCCTGAATTCGGCCGGCACGGCGACCAGCGCGGTGGGCTTCATCGGCTCGACCATCACCGCAGATGGCGCGACGACGCGCCTGGAAAACGACAAGGCCGAGTGGCAGGTCAACGTTCCCCGCGGCGGTACCGCGACGATCACGATCAAGGATTCCAAGGGAAGCGTCGTGCAGACGCAGACCAAGAGCCTCGTGGCCGGCGACCAGACCTATCAATGGGACGGCACGACGTCGACCGCACAAAAAGCGCCGGCCGGCGAATACACGATCACGATCGATGCCAAGGACACGGCCGGTGCGGCGATAACGGCCACGACGAAGATCAGCGGCGTCGTCGATGGAGTCGACTTCTCCGGCTCGATCCCAACCCTCAAGATCGGCTCCATCAGCGTACCGATCGACCAGGTCAAGAGCGTCGTCCGCAAGAGCTGACCCGCGAATCAAAGATGCGGAAAGCCACCATCTTCGCCTTAGGCAATTCTTAAAGCGGCAGGCCTATGCTCAGCACAAGTAGCTCTGTTGAGTTGTGTGAGTGTACCATGACCGAGCCTTTGCGACCGCGGGTGAAGTATGTGATCGGGCCGGACGGCAGTCCGCTGACGATCGCCGATCTCCCGCCGATGAATCCCCGCCGCTGGGTGATCCGGCGCAAGGCGGAGGTCGTCGCCGCCGTGCGCGGCGGTCTGCTCAGCCTCGAGGAGGCCTGCCAGCGCTACACGCTGACGGTCGATGAATTCCTGAGCTGGCAGATGTCGATCGATCAACACGGGCTGGCCGGTCTTCGCACCACCCGCATCCAGCACTACCGCCAGTAAGCGCGCGTCACTTTCCTGTTCAAGGCGTCGCTCCCTCGGGAGCGGCGCCTTCGTCGTTTCGGCTGCGGCATTGCCGGTGCGCTGGCTGCGGACAGAAAAAAAGCCCGCCGAAGCGGGCCCGTCCAGTCGGTCCATCAGGACCTGTCTCGATGCGTGTTGTCCCCGCATCTTGCGCAGGCTTGCAGCACGAACAGCCTGGCGGACCTCCCTGTCGCCAGACGCCGGCTGCTCGTTTTCATTCCACGGCCGGCGCGCGCTCGACCAAATCGAGAAACACCGCCGCGCAGCCAAGCCAGAAGATTGCAGTCCAGATCAGCATCCTGTCCTCCCAGGTTGCGCCCCCATGTTGCCGCACGCAACACAACTCCGCATCACTCTTCCGCATTATGGACAGATTCCCCAAGCCGCATAACCATCTGTTTTCATTGCTGCATTGCGAATTTTCATTCGCAGATGCGAGATTGCGTGGGCGGCCGCTTTGGGTCACGCCCAGCGCCCGTCGCGGGCATCCTCCGCCGACAATCTTCGATCGATCCGGCAAAAATTAACCGGGCGCTAACCACGCACCGGGAAAAACTTGCCTAGTGAGCCCGCTTCCAGGCGCGGCCACGATGGCTTTGTGAACGGATAGCGGCGTGAGCGGCATCGTCGAACAGTTCTCGAGATTCGGAGCGGCACGCCTGGCGGCCATGCTCGCGGTGACGCTCGGGCTCGTCGGCTTCTTCGGCTTCGTCATGCTGAAGGTGTCCCAGCCTGCCATGGGCGTGCTGTTCTCCGATCTTTCGCAGCAAGACGTCAGCGCGATCCTCAAGGACCTCGACACCCGCAATGTGAAGTATGAGCTGCGCGGCGACGGTCAGACCGTGCTCGTCGCCAAGGCCGACGTCCCGCGCCTGAGGCTCGACCTCGCAAGCAAGGGCATCCCTGCCGGCGGCGGTGTCGGCTACGAGATCTTCGACAAGGGCGACGCCTTCTCCTCGACGAGCTTCGTCCAGAACATCAATCATCTGCGCGCGCTGGAAGGCGAGTTGTCGCGCACCATCAGGTCGATCAGCCGGGTCCAGGCGGCGCGGGTGCACCTCGTCATCCCGGAGAAGCGCCTGTTCGAGCGTGACCGCGAGCCGCCGCGGGCCTCGATCGCGCTGAAGCTGGCGGGCGAGCTCGATGCAGCCCAGGTCCGGGCCGTGCGCCATCTCGTCGCCTCGGCCGTCGACGGCCTCAAGCCGGAGCGCGTCTCAATTGTCGACGAGCGTGGGCGGCTGCTGGCCGACGGCGCGCAGGGCGATAATGGCATTGCCGGCCTCGGCATCGAGGAACGGCAGGTCGGAATCGAGAAACGGCTCAAGAACCAGATCGAGGACATCGTCGCCAGCATCGTCGGCCACGGCCGGGCGAGGGTGCAGGTGTCGGCGGCGCTCGACAGCAACCGCATCGAGAGCCGCTCTGAAACCTTCGATCCCGAAAGCCGGGTCGTCCGTTCCAGCCAGAACCGCACCGAAGCCTCGACGACCTCGGAAGGCGGGGGCGCCGTGACCGTGGGCAATGAGCTGCCGGGCGCCCAGCAGGGCCAGGGCGGCGCGGCTCCGAAGGACGCCACGCAGAAGAACGAGGAGGTCGTCAACTACGAGATTTCGCGCACGACCCGCACCGAAGTTCTGGAAGGCGGCCGGGTCAAGAAGCTCTCGGTCGCCGTGCTGGTCGACGGCACTTACACGCGCAGCCCCAATGGCGATGTCAGCTATCAGCCCCGCAGCAACGAGGACCTCGAGCGCATCGGCCAGCTGGTCCGCTCGGCGGTCGGTTTCGACGACGGCCGCGGCGACAAGATCGAAGTCGTCAATCTGCGCTTCGCCGAAGCTCCTCCGGCGGTGACCGATCTTGTCGAGCAGAGCCTGGTGCAGCAGCTCCTCTCCTTCACCAAGGAGGATCTGGTCCGCTTCGCCGAGCTCGGCGTCATTTCGCTGCTGACGCTGATCGTGCTGATGGTCGTGGTGCGGCCGCTGCTCAAACAGGTTCTCGCGCCCGAAGCCGGCGTCGCGAGGGCCTTGCCGGCCTTCATGCGCGGCGGCGCGATGGTCCCGGTCGAGACGACCGGCGATCCGGCCGGTCAGCGATCGCTGACGGCCGCCGGCGGCATGCCCATCGACGTCGAGTCTCCCCATTCAGACCGCATGCTGGCCGTGGCCCAGATCAAGGGCCAGCTCAAGGCCCAGTCGGTCGAGAAGATCGGCAACATGGTTTCGCAGAACCCGGCCGACAGCGTCGCGGTGCTGCGGACCTGGATTCATGAGAAGTCCCTGGCATGAGGGGTCATTGAGCCATGGCTGAAGCACGATCCCTCGCGACGCGAAACGGGGGCCTCAGCGACGACGGCGCTATCGAGGGCGGCGGCATCGGCGTCACCACCGTTGCGGACATGACGGGCCCGCAGCGGGCGGCGGTGATCCTGCTCGTGCTCGGCGAGGAGCACGGCAAGACGATCTGGTCGGAGTTCGACGACGAGGAAATCCGGATCATCACCCGGGCGATGGCGGAGCTCGGCACGGTCGACGCCGACGAAGTCGAGCGCCTGATGCTGGACTTCGTCGGCAAGCTGTCGAGCGCGGGTGCCGTGACCGGCTCCTTCGACCGCACCATCTCGCTGCTCGAAAAGATCCTGCCGACCGATCAGGTCGCCATGATCATGGAGGAAATCCGCGGCCCGGCAGGCCGCAACATGTGGCAGAAGCTCGGCAATATCGACGCCGTCGTGCTCGCCAACTTCCTCAAGAACGAATATCCGCAGACGATCGCGGTCATCCTCTCGAAGATCCGGCCCGAGCATGCGGCCAATGTGCTGCGCAATCTGCCCAACGACCTCTCGATCGAGGTTGTCGGCCGGATGCTGCGGCTGGAATCGGTGCAGAAGGAAGCCCTCGACCACATCGAGAACACGTTGCGCACCGAATTCGTGGCGACCCTGACCCAGACCCGCCGCCGCGACCCGCACGAGATGATGGCCGAAATCTTCAACGGCTTCGATCGCCAGACCGAGATGCGCTTCCTCTCCGCGCTCGACGCGTCCAACCAGGAATCGGCCTCGCGCATCCGGGCCCTGATGTTCACCTTCGAGGATCTGGGCAAACTCGACCCTGCCGGGCTGCAGACGCTGATGCGCCAGGCCGACAAGGACACGCTGACGCGGGCGCTGAAGGGGGCCAGCGAGCCGATGCGGGAGTTCTTCTTCACCGCCATGTCGCAGCGCGCCGTCAAGAACATGCAGGACGACATTCAGGGCCTCGGGCCGCTGCGTCTCAAGGAAGTCGACGAGGCGCAGACCAAGCTGGTCACCCTCACCAAGGAGCTGGCCGACAAGGGCGAAATCGTCCTATCCAAGGGCAATGCGGAAGACGAGTTGGTCTACTGATGATGAGCGGCGCCACGAAATTCACGTTCGGCACCGATTTCCGCGAGGGTGGGCGACGGGCTGCGGGCGAGGCCGATGTCGCGGCCGCACGAGCCGAAGGCTTCAGCGCGGGCCGCGAACAAGGCCGCATGGAGGCCGAGAGCCAGCTCAACGGTCTGGTCGCGCAACTGGCGCGCGCCGCCGAACGTCTGGTGGGTCAGGAAGCGGCGCATGCCGCCGAGGTCGAGGCGCAGGCCGCTTATGTCGCCCTCGTCGCGGCCAGGGCATTCGCGGGCGTGGCGCTGGCGGAGCGGCCGATGGCGGCATTGGAGCAGGGCTTGCGCGAATGTCTCGCCCATGCGCGCATGGCGCCGCACCTCGTCATGCGGGTCAATGACGGCGCCGTGGAGGCGGCGGAAGCCCTGGTCAAGCGGCTGGCGCAGGAAACCGGCTTCGCCGGACGCCTGGTCGTGCTGGGTGAACCCGACATCGCGCCTGGCGACGGACGAATCGAATGGGCCGATGGCGGTTTCGTCATCGAGTCGGAACGGCTGTCGCGGCTGGTGGAGCAGGCGGTCGCAACCGCCTTCCCCGGCTTCCGCGCCCCGAAAGAGTAAGGACGACCGATGAGCGCGGACACCGACCTCAACCTGCCGCCGCTGAACCCGGCCGACCTGTCCTTCGACCATGACAACTCGTCGGTCGCACGGTCCGGGCCAATCCCTGTCAAGACGGCAGAGGATCTCGAGCAGGTCTTCGACGTTCCCGTCAACGTCTCGGCGGTGCTCGGCTCCTCCAAGATCGCGATCGGCGACCTGCTCCAGATCGTGCCCGGCGCCGTGATCGAGCTCGACCGACGCGTCGGCGAGGCGATCGACATCTTCGTCAACGAGCGTCTGGTGGCGCGTGGCGAGGTCGTCGTGGTCGAGGACCGGCTCGGTGTCACCATGACAGAAATTATCAAGGCCGACCGGTGATCTCCGGCCGCCCCGTCACGCATTCACGCAGAAAGGCCTGAGCCATGCGCCTCATTATTGCCGGTGGTCTCAAGGGACAGCTCATCGCGGCCGCGAAGATCGCGATCGCCCATGGCGCCAACGTGACCCATACCGAGAGCCTGGAACAGACGCTCGCCGTGCTGCGGGCCAAGGGCGCAGACCTGTTGATGGTCGAGGTGACGCTTCCGGTCGGGCAATTCGTCGCTGCACTCGAGGCCGAGCGCATCCGCACGCCGATCGTCGCATGCGGCACCTCGACGGATGCGCGCGCCGCCGTTGCCGCCATCCAGGCAGGCGCGCGGGAATATGTGCCACTGCCACCCGACCCTGAGCTGATCGCGGCCGTTCTGGAAGCGGTCGCGGCCGACCAGTCGAGCCTGATCTGGAAGGACCCCGCCATGGAGCGGGTGGTGCTTCTCGCCTCGCAGATCGCCCGGTCGGATGCGCCGGTGCTGGTGACCGGCGAAAGCGGCACCGGCAAGGAGGTCATCGCGCGTCACCTGCATCAAAAGTCGCTGCGCAAGGACAAGCCGTTCGTGGCCGTCAACTGTGCGGCCATACCCGACAACCTGCTCGAATCCGAGCTGTTCGGCCATGAGAAGGGCGCGTTCACAGGCGCCATCGCACGCCGAATCGGCAAGTTCGAGGAGGCCAATGGCGGCACGCTGCTGCTCGACGAAATCTCGGAGATGGACGTCCGCCTCCAGGCCAAGCTGCTGCGCGCGTTGCAGGAGCGGATGATCGACCGCGTCGGGGGCACTCAGCCGGTCAAGGTCGATCTGCGGATCATCGCGACCTCGAACCGCAATCTCGGCGATGCCGTCCGCGAAGGCTCGTTCCGCGAGGATTTGTTCTACCGGCTCAACGTGGTGCATCTGCGGCTGCCGGCGCTACGCGAGCGTCCCGGCGACATCGTCGCGCTGGCAGACCACTTCGCGCGCAAATATGCCGAGATCAACGGCATGCCGCTGCGTCCGATCGCGGCGGACGCACGCAGGATTCTGCTAGGCAATGCCTGGCGCGGCAATGTGCGCGAGCTCGAAAACACGATCCACCGCGCCGTCCTGCTCGCCAAGGGCGCCGAGATCGGTGCCGAAGCGGTGATGACGCCGGAAGGCGAGACGCTGGGTCCCGCCGGCTCGCGTGACACAGCCGCGCGGGCGGTCCAGACCGCCGAGGCTGTCACGCGTTCGCTCGTCGGCCATACCGTGGCCGATGTCGAGCGCGAGCTGATCCTCGACACGCTCGACCACTGCCTGGGCAACCGCACGCATGCGGCCAAGATCCTCGGCATCTCGATCCGCACGCTGCGCAATAAGCTCAGCGAGTACACGTCCGCCGGGATCGTTGTGGCTGAGCCGGGTCAGGCGCGCATCAACGCGCTCTGACCGGGCAGGGCACCTCAGTAGTAGAAGCGCCGACGGTAGCGCGGCCGGGCATAGTACCGCGGCCGGGCATAATAGCGCGGACGCGCATAGTAGCGCGGCCGGGCGTAATAGCGGGGGCGCCGACGGTAATAATAATACTGGCTGAACTCCGTGTCGGTCTTGTCGAGCGCGTCCTTGACCTCTGCGGTCACCGCCTCTTCTTCGCGAGCCGGCACGGGCGCCGGAGCGGGCCCGGGAACCGCCTTGGGCTGGGCTGCCTCAACGGCAGCTACGCCGCCCAGGCTGGCGGCGGCCATGCCGCCGATCAGTGTCATGATGAATGAGCGTCTATCCACGGCATCCTCCGAGGCTGTTATCATCCGCATCTTCCAATGCCTTCATACGGGGAAAATGCGGGTGAGGGGTAATGCATTTAAATGATGCTTTGTTCCATCGGTGCTTTCGTCGGTTTATGGCTAAGGCGCGAGTCCTGTCTGCTCATGACGACCGATGGGCGGCGCGGTCCTGTCCGTCCGGGCCGCAAGGCTACTGGCCCGAATGCGCATCGGCAGCATTGAGGGGGCGGGCGACGCTTTCAAGCGGCTGGCGCTCGGCGCGGACGGCGTAGCGGGCTGCGATCACCGCGGCGGCCAGCATCAGCACGGCACCCAACAGATAACCGGCGAAGACGCTGCCGCGTGAGCCGGTATCGATCAGCATGCCGAAGAGCCAGGGTCCGGCGACGCCGCCGGCTCCCGTCCCGACCGCATAGAAGGCCGCGATCGCCAACGCCCGCATCTCGACAGGAAAGGTCTCGCTGACCGTCAGATAGGCGGAGCTCGCCGCCGCCGAGGCGAAAAAGAACACCACGCTCCAGCAGAGAGTGAGCTGCTGGGCGGTCAGCACGTCGCGCCAGAAGAGATAGCCCGTTCCCGTCAGCAGCAGTCCCGACAGTGCGTAGGTTGCCGCGATCATGGTGCGACGCCCGAGCGTGTCGAAGAACCGGCCGAGGATGAGCGGACCCAGAAAATTGCCCGCCGCGAAGGGCAGGATGAACCAGCCGATGGCCTGTGACGGGACATGGTAGAAATCCGTCAGGATCAGCGCGTAGGTGAAGAAGATCGCGTTGTAGAAGAAGGCCTGCGCCACCATCAGCGAGAGGCCGACGAGCGCGCGCTGCCGATGCGTGACGAAGAGGGCACGGAAGACCTCGCCGAGAGGCGTGACCGCGCGCGGGCGCAGATGTGTCAGGGGCAGGTTCTCGTCGGCGCTCCAGGTCACGCCGGCACGGGCCTCGATCGCGGCGACGATGGCCATGGCCTCGTCCGCGCGACCATGGCTGATCAGCCAGCGCGGGCTCTCGGGGATCCATTGCCGCAGGATCAGGACGACGAGCCCCAGGGCCGCGCCGATGAAGAAGGCAAGCCGCCAGCCCAGTTCGGGGTCTATTACGGCCGGATCAAGCAGGACGATCGCGCCGACCGCGCCGATGGCGGCACCGATCCAGAACGAGCCGTTGATCACAAGATCGACCCAACCACGCACGCGGGCCGGGACCAGTTCCTGGATCGTCGCGTTGATCGCGGTGTATTCGCCACCGATGCCCATGCCGGTCAGGAATCGGAAAGCCACGAAGCTCCAGAAATTCCAGGAGAACGCCGTGCCGGCGGTCGCGGCGAGATAGACCAGAACGGTGATGGTGAAGAGCTTCTTGCGGCCGAGGCGATCCGTCAGCCAGCCGAAGAACAAGGCCCCGAGGACGGCCCCAGCGATATAGGCGGCGCCAGCCATGCCGATCTGCGTGTTGGTGAAGCGCAGCGAGGGGCTGTCCTTCAGCGCACCCGAGAGCGAGCCCGCGAGCGTGACCTCGAGCCCGTCGAGGATCCAGGTGACGCCGAGAGCGACCACCACGAGCGTATGAAAACGCGACCAGCGCAGGCGATCCAGCCGGGCAGGCACATCTGTCGCGATGACGGCTGGGGGGTCGGCGATCGTGGGAGCGGGCTCTGCCATGCCGGATACACCGTTGGCGCCGATCGTCAGCCGCCAGAGAATTGCCTGTTGCGGGGAAAAGCGGAGGCGGCCTCAGCCGCCTCCGCCATCGTCGATCAGCGGATGATCACGCGCCGACGCACGACCGGGCCACGACGGCGGTAATAGGCGCGCGGGCGACGACGCACGATGACGCGTTCGCGAACGACCGGGCGGCCATAGGGACCGCGCCTGCGAATGACGCGCTCGCGCACCACGACCTGGTTGAATTCGGCATCGGCCTTGTCGAGGCCGGCCTTGGTGGCCGCGTCGATATCCCCGGCCTTGACCGGGAGGTGGGCCGGACCCTGCGGCTCGGCCGCCTGGGACAGGGCGATGCCGCCCAGGCTCGCGGCGGCCATGCCACCAAAGATGCTCATCACGAAGGAACGTCTATCCAAAGTCATTCTCCAGTATTTCCGGTTCTTGGAACCGATGATCCCCACGCGGCCAGGGGACAGGCCGAATGCGGCGGTAGGACGGCCATTCAATAACGGCCTGTTCAGGAAAGGGTTCCCGCGTCGGATTTTCCGATGATCTTAACCACTCGTTCACCATGAGCCCGGCAAGAATTGCCGGGTTGCGCATGGTTTGTCGCGCAGGGAGCGGGCTGGTCGATGACCGATGTGACGGCAGGGACGGGCGGCGGCTTCGACATGAGCCGCGGGGCGATGGGGAAGCTCCTCAATCGCCCCGATCTGTTCCTGGCGATCGGCGTCATGGGCATCCTCGTGGTGCTCATCTTCCCGCTGCCGGCGCTGCTGCTCGACCTGCTTCTGGCGCTCTCGATCATCCTGTCGGTGCTCGTGCTGATGACCGCGCTCTTCATCGAGGAGCCGCTGGAGTTCTCGGCCTTCCCCACCGTGCTGCTGATCGTCACGATGTTCCGGCTGGCGCTCAACATGGCGTCGACGCGCCTGATCCTGGCGCATGGGCATGAGGGCGGCGCGGCGGCCGGCCATGTCATCGAGGCCTTCGCCAATTTCGTGATGGGCGGCAATTTCGTGATCGGGGTGATCGTCTTCACCATCCTGATCATCGTGAATTTCGTCGTCATCACCAAGGGTTCGGGCCGTATCGCCGAAGTCGCCGCGCGGTTTGCGCTCGACGCGATGCCAGGCAAGCAGATGGCGATCGATGCCGATCTCGGGGCGGGGCTGATCGACCAGGACGTCGCCAAGGTCCGGCGCAAGGCGCTGGAGGACGAGGCGAACTTCTTCGGTTCGATGGACGGCGCGTCCAAGTTCGTGCGCGGCGACGCGATCGCTGCCTTGCTGATCACCTTCATCAATGTGCTCGGCGGCATCATCATCGGCGTCGCCCAGCAGGGCATGAGCTTCGGCGCGGCGGCGCATAACTATACGACGCTGACTGTCGGCGACGGTCTCGTCAGCCAGATCCCGGCGCTCATCGTCTCGACGGCGGCGGGCCTGCTCGTCTCGAAATCCGGCGTGCGCGGCGCCGCCGACAAGGCGCTCGGCAAGCAGCTCTCGGGCTATCCGAAGGCGCTGGGCATGTCGGCGGCGGTGATGCTGCTGATCGCGATCCTGCCGGGCATCCCGATGCTGCCCTTCCTGATCCTGGCGGGCGGTTCGGCGTGGCTGGCGCGGCATTTCGGGCGGCTTGCCAAGGCGAAGGAGATCGCGGTCGCGGATGCCGCCCAGGCGGCCTCGCCACTGGCGGCGGACGGCACGCCCAAGGAAGAGACGCTCAACGACCTGCTCAAGCTCGACGAGCTCAAGATCGAGATCGGCTATGGCCTGCTGCCGCTGGTGAATTCGACCGGAGGGCAGGATCGCCTGACCGACCAGGTCCGGGCGCTGCGGCGTCAGCTTGCCGCCGAACTCGGCTTCGTCATGCCGGCCGTCCGCATCGTCGACAACGTCCAGCTCGAGGCGAACCATTACTACATCAAGATCAAGGAGATCGATGCGGGCCACGGCATCGTCTATGCCGGCCAGTACATGGCGATGGATCCGATGGGCGGCAGCGTGAACCTGCCCGGGCACAATGTGCTGGAGCCAACCTTCGGCCTGCCCGCCACCTGGATCGACGCCGCGCTGCAGGACGAGGCGCAGCTGCGCGGCTTCACCGTGGTCGATGCGGCGACCGTGATCTCGACGCATCTCACCGAGGTGCTGAAATCGCACATGCCGGAGCTGCTCTCGCATGGCGAGGTTCAGAAGCTGCTGCGCGAACTGCCCAAGGACCATGCCGATCTGGTCAAGGAGATCGTGCCGAGCCAGATCTCGACGACCGGCATCCAGCGCGTGCTGCAACTCCTGCTCTCCGAGCGCGTTTCGATCCGCGATCTCGCCACCATCATCGAAGGCATCGCGGAGGTTGCGGGCGGCATCAAGAATCCGCGCGACATCGCCGAGCATGTCCGCATGCGGCTCGCCCGCCAGATCTGCGCCCAGTTCTCGAACGGGAATGGCCTGCTGCCGATCATCACCCTCTCGCCGGCCTGGGAGAGCGTCTTCGCCGAATCGATCGTCGGCCAGGGCGAGGAGCGTCATCTCGCCATGCAGCCCTCGCGACTGCAGGAGTTCGTGCATCAGGTTCGCGACAAGTTCGAGGATGCGGCCCGCATCGGCGAAATGCCGGCGCTCGTGACGTCAGGCATGGCACGGCCCTTCGTGCGCCAGATCATCGAGCGCTTCCGCCGCGAGACACCGGTTCTGTCGCAGGCCGAGATCCATCCCCGCGCGCGGTTGAAGACGGTCGGGACGGTGTGACGCTAGCCGCCGCCCTTTTCCACGGGTGAGCAATGACGGTCGCGCAATGGTCAGCTATTCGGAAGGCCGCTAAGCCGGCCGCATGTCGACAAACGCCCTCTTCTTCGCCGCCATGTGCCTCGTCTGGGGGCTCACCTTCCTGCCGGTGAAGATCGCGGCGGAGCATGTGCCCCCGATCTTCTTCGCCGCCGCCCGTTTCGTCATCGCCGGCCCGCTGCTGCTGGCCTGGGCCGGGCGTGACGCCCTGCGCGTGCCGGCTGCCGCTCGGTGGCGTCTTCTGGGCACTGCGATGCTGGTGAACACCGCCTGCTACGCCCTGGTGTTCTGGGGAACGGCCCATGCGCCGACGGGGCTGGCTGCCATCGTCAATCTCTCGTCGATCCCGATCTGGTCACTGCTGGCAAGCCGGCTGGTCGAAGGGACCGCCATCACACGCCGGAAGATCGCTGCGGTCGCGCTCGGTCTGCTGGGCTTGTGCTTCCTGTTCTGGACGCGGGCCGGCGGTGGACTGGGTGTGGGAGGCCGCGACCCGCTCGAACTCTGGGGTCTCGCTTCCGTGGCGTTGGGGACGCTGTCCTACTGCACCGGCGCC
Organism: Allobosea vaviloviae; assembly: GCF_001298265.1. Taxonomy (GTDB): domain Bacteria; phylum Pseudomonadota; class Alphaproteobacteria; order Rhizobiales; family Beijerinckiaceae; genus Allobosea; species Allobosea vaviloviae_B. The sequence goes on from NZ_LGSZ01000045.1 coordinate 72,449, forward strand.
GTGCTGACCCGCGCGATCGCACCCGCGATCCCGACACTGACGCTGGCCGGCTGGCAGTCGACCATAGGGGCGATCGGGCTCGTAGCGCTGTCGCTGATGATCGAGCCTGTGACGCCGGGCCATCTCGCGGCGCTGGTCTCCTGGCCCACGGGGCAGGCTCTCGCCTTCATCGTCGCGGCCGGATCGCTGGTGGGGTACACGGTCTATCTGCGGCTGCTGCGCGACTGGGGCGCGTTCCGAGCGGGGCTCTATGCCTTCGTCAGCCCAGTGATCGCGGTCGCTGCCGGCGTCGTCGTGCTGGGGGAGCCGTTCGGCTGGGCCGAAGGGTTCGGAGCGCTGCTGATGTTCGGAGCGGCGGCGATCGCGCTCAGGCGCTGAAACCGCTCAGGGCGGCGGCGCGATGCGGGTGTTGCGCTTGAGCTGGGCGCGTTCGAAGGCCAGCACCACCGGCAGCGAAATCACCAGCGGCAGGATCAGGTAGAACAGCCGCCAGATCAGCAGCGCGGCGAAGACGGCCGGCGCCGGCATGCCCGGCATCACCGCCAGAAAAACCGCCTCCATGACGCCGACGCCGCCCGGAACCTGGCTGAGAAGCCCGGCCGAGAACGACAGGAGGAAGGCGCCAAGCACGATCATGAAGCCGGGGTTTCCCTGCTCGGGCAGGGCGAAATAGATGATGCCGGCGGCGCCCGCGAGCTCCAGCGGAGCGGCGAGATATTGCCGGGCGACGATCGGCAGGCGCGGATAGATGACCTCGAACTTGCCGATCCTGAACGGCTTGAACTTGAGCCAGGAGCCGATCGTGTAGAGCGCCACGAACGCGAGCATGCCGACGCCGATGAGCCGTGCCGCGCCGTCGCCGATCGTGAAACGGCTCGACAGCCGCCCGAGCGGGCGCAGGATCTCGGGTTCGTAGAGCAGCACCAGGCCCATCAGCAGAATGGTGCCGAAGGCGAAGGTGAAGGAGCAGAGCGCCACGAGCACAGCGACATCGGCCGCCGTCAGCCCCTTCGCCGTATAGGCGCGGTAGCGCACCATGCCGCCGGAGAACACCGAGGCGCCGATATTGTGCGACAGCGCATAGGTCACGAAGGAGCAGACCGCGATGTAGAACCAGGAGATGCCCTTCTCCTTGCCGATATGGATCAGGGCGATGCGGTCGTACCAGGCCAGCGCGGCATAGGCGACGAGGGTCGCAAGCGCGGCATGGAAGAAGGCCTCCGTCGGGATGACCGCGATCTTCTGGCCGATGCGCGTGGCGACGATGCGCAGATTGTCCCAGAAGCTGCCCTGTTCGAGCAGAGCCTCAATGGCGGCGTCGGTGCCGGCCTCCGCCTTGAGCTTGTCCCAGAGCAGGTCGACCGACCAGACGACCGCGACGAGTCCGATGATCGGCCAGAGATAATCGAGATAGCGTTTCATGAAACCCGCTGGCTGCGAGGAGGCTTGGGGTAAGGACGGCGCGGCGTGTGCCGCCGCCTGTGTGCCAGCGGGCCGACACAAGGGCAAGCGGCGTCGCCGCCGCCTGCCCGGGGTCGCCCGGCTATTTGCCGTTCTTTTTCAGCCAGTCGCGCATTATTGCGATTTCCTTCTCCTGGTCGGCGATGATGCCCGTCGCCAGCTTCTTCAGCTCCGGGTCCTTGCCATGGGCGAGCATGACCCTGGCCATGTCGATGGCGCCCTGGTGATGCGGGATCATGCCGCGCACGAAATCGGCATCGGCATCGCCGGTAAAGGCGATGTCCATGTCCTTGTGCATCTTCATGTTCGCGGCCTTGTAGGCGGTGGTCGCGGCGCTGTCGGCGGTCTTGGCAGCCGGCGCGCCGTGGCCCTGATGCTGCTGGGCGAGGGTGGGGCCAGCCAGCGCGAGGGCACTGAAGAGGCCGAGCGCGAAGCCTGCGGAAACGAAACGTGTCATGGGTTGTCCTTGTGATGGCTGGAGATGGCGGCCGGCATCACGCCGGGCGGCGCCGACCTCTCGAAGCAAAATCGGAAAAAGGCGTCGGTCAGGCCGCTGCGGGGCGCGGCGGACGCTCTGCCGGCTCGGGGCTCAATGCGGCGCGTGATGCGACCGGGCTCGGCGTCAGGGTCCGCCACACCGTCGCCAGGGCGTGGACGGGGAGTGCGGGCGCCTGGCCAAGCAGCCCGCAACCGAGAATGCAGCAGGAGGGGCCCGACGCCTGCGCCTCGCCGGACGGCGCGGATTGTTCGTGGCAGGGGGCCGCCTCGCCATGGGTGTGGTGCGCGGGCGACGCGGCGACAGCCGGGTTCGTGAGCGGGGTGTGCCATGCCGAAGCGGCGAGCGTCGCATGCGGCAGCACCGCGAGCAGCATGACGCCGAGCGCCAGGACGAGCCGCGCCAGCGCGAGGCCGCGCCAGCTTGATCCCGCCCGATGATGCCGCGTCGTCATGAGGTGATGTCTCCGCCCCGATCATGTCATGATCGCGGCAGGGCGCCAGCTGAATCCGGCTGGACCCCGATCCACGTTCCACTGCCCAGGCCGACATGACCCAGACCCTGACCATCAGCCTCACCGGCACCACTGACCTCCCGCCCGGCAAGATCGCGGCCATCGTCACCTCGCTGGAGATGCTGGCGCGGCCTCCGGTGCGGCCCGATCCGCCGGGGCTGGAGGCGTTCTCGCTAGAGCGGATCGGCGGAGACCAGCTCGACCGCTATCTCGCCATGTACAGGCGGCTGGGAGAGCGCTGGATGTGGTTCAGCCGGTTGGTGAAGCCGGCGGCGGAGGTCGCGGCGATCCTGGCCGACAGGGGCGTCGAGACCTACATGGTGCGCCGCGAGGGCGCCGATATGGGCCTGCTGGAACTGGATTTCCGCGTGGCAGGCGAGGCGGAGCTCGCCTTCTTCGGGCTCGACGAGGCGGTGGTGGGGCAGGGCGCCGGGCGCTGGCTGATGAACCGGGCGCTGGCGCTGGCCTGGGCGAAGCCGATCGCGCGCTTCTGGGTCCACACCTGCACGCTCGACCATCAGGGCGCGCCGGAGTTCTACCAGCGCTCGGGGTTCACGGTGTTCAAGCGGGGTGTGGAGGTCGATGACGATCCACGGTTGGGTGGGAAGATGGCGCACGACTGTGTCCCGCATCATCCGGTGATCGGGTAGGGGGCGGAAGCTGTGACGCGCGCGGGATTTACGCACCATGAATAATCTTATCAGGCGATACCCCCGTGCCGCTCTCGCCGTGAGCGTTGTGTCGGGCATCACTCTCGCAAACTTGGCCCGTCAGTATCCAGAATTCTGGTGGTTGAGCCTGGTATTGCTCGCGTTGGCTGTCGCCCTTGTGAGCTGCCTTGTCTGGCTCTTCTCGCCTGTTCGCCAACCGCGAACCGAACGACGCGCGATGCCACCGCTCCAAGACGAGAGCCGAGTCCGAAAAATCGATGATTGACACCCGCAGCGCATAAAAAAGCCCGCCGGACATCCCGGCGGGCCTTTCAAAATCACAACCTCAAACGCCATTCACGCCCTGGGGCGCAGGCCAATCGAGTCCATCATTGCCTGGTCGCGGGCGGCTTCGGCGGCGCGCTCGGTCGCCTTTTCGCGGTCGTCGAGGATCTCGACCTTCTTCATGTCCTCGAAGGCTTCCTGCAATTCGGCCTTGGCCTCGTCGAGCTGGCCTTTGAGATTGTCGGCAGACTGGCGCAGGTTGTCGCGGCGGCCGAGCGCCGCCTTGGCATAGGTCGGATAGGCGAAATGGGCGGGGTCGGAAATGCCGGCCCGGGATTCCTCGCTCTGGATCTCGCGGTCCAGATCGGTCGCCATGCGGTGAAAATCCGCGATCATCATCTCGATCTGGCTTACCCGGCGACGCTTTTCGTCCACCTGGAAGCGCTTGAGACGCAGTAGTGTGTCTCGCGACTTCATGTCGTTTTCCAACTCCTGATTACGCATCGGGCATGCACCGACCCCTCGGCGCGCGCCCGCAACTCCATACCGCGAGACAAAAAGCACAATGGCGCAAGGAGGTTGACCGTTCCTTACCGAAAACCGCCGCATTCGACGCATGGCGCGCCCGCGCCCGGACTGCTGACGCAGGCCGACGGAGGTGGCTATTAGCGGTGGCGGCGCCGTCCTGCCCCGTGGAAGCCCGTCCTTGCCAGCCTTTCCGCGCCTCCCCGACCATGGACTGCCAGAACACGCGCTGCTGATCTGCGGTCTCGTCGTCACCCGCATCATCGGCTGGGGCTCGACGTTCTATGCCTTGTCCGTGCTGGCCCGCGACATCCGGCGCGATCTCGGCCTCGACGTCACGACGGTCTTTGCGGGCATCACCGTCCTGCTGGTGACGGGCGCCGCGTTCGCGCCCGCGATCGGGCGCCATCTCGACCGCGAGGGGACACGTGCCTCGATGTGCATCGGAGCTGTCGCCTGCGCGCTGGGGCTGGCGCTTCTGGGCTGCGCGCAAGGTCCGGTCAGCTATCTCGCGAGCTGGGTGGTCATCGGCATCGGGCACGCCTTCTCGCTGGCGAATGTCGGCAGCGTCACCGTCGCGCATCTGATGGGGCCGCGCACGCGGCGCGTCATCGGGCTGATGATGCTCGCCACCGGGCTGTCCTCGGCCGTGTTCTGGCCGCTGGCCGCCGTTTTGTCGGACACCCTGGGCTGGCGGGCGACCTGGTTCTTGTTCGGCGCGATGCAGATCGTCATCGTCCTGCCGATCTATGCGGCGATCCCGCGCCGTCGGTTCCCTGCCGCCGCAGCCGCTGCGACGCCCGTTCCCGCGACCGAGGTCACGCGTCTGCCGCCCGCGCATCAGCGCGTCGGATTCTGGCTCGTCGCGCTGATCTTCTCGGCAAGCGGTCTGGTGTCCTGGGGCTTGCCGCTGCATCTGATCGACATGCTCAGGGCCTCCGGCATGGCCGAGGCCGAGGCTGTCGGAATCGCCACGCTCAGCGGGCCGGCGACGCTGCTGGCGCGGCTGGTCGATGCGACGATCGGCGATCGGCTGCCGGTCGAGCAGACCGCGCTCGCCGGACTGGTGCTGGGGCCGCTGTCCTGTGTCCTGCTGGTGATGGCGCCGGGGTCGCCGATCGCGGCCATCGGGTTCGTCATCTGTTTCAGCGCGGCGATGGGCGTCATTTCGGTGGCGCGCGCGACACTGCCGCTGGCGTTGTTCGGCCGCGGCAGCTTCGGTGCCCTGATGGGCAGGCTGACCGTGCCGCAGAACCTCGCTTTCGCCGCCGCGCCTCTGCTCTTCGCGGTGATGATCGAGCATTTCGGGCGCGACCTGACGCTGATCGGCTCAGCGGCGATCCAGGTTTTCGCGCTTCTCGCCATGCTGGCCTTGATGCGTCTTCTGGCAAGGCCTTGAGGATCAGCTCGCCATGATCGCGGCCAGCCTGGCATAGCATTCGGCCAGGGGGGTCGCGTCGTCCTTGGCCTGCTTCAGGAAGCCTTCGAGGGCTGGATTGAGACGGATGGCCTCGTCGACTTCGGCAGAGGCGCCCTGGCGGTAGGCGCCAAGCCGAATCAGCTCCTCCATGTCGGCATAGGTCGCGAGCGTCGCGCGGGCCTTCTGGACGACCGGGTAGAAATTCGGGTCGCAGGAGCGCGGCATGGTGCGCGAGACCGATTTGAGAATGTTGATGGCGGGGTAGCGGCCGCGCTCGGCGATGGAGCGCTCCATCACGATATGGCCGTCGAGGATGCCGCGCACGGCGTCGGCGACGGGCTCGTCATGATCGCCGCCATCGACCAGCACCGTGAAGATGCCGGTGATCGCGCCATCGCCGACGCCGGGGCCGGCGCGCTCGAGCAGGCGCGGCAGTTCGGCGAAGACCGTGGGGGTATAGCCCTTGGTCGTCGGAGGTTCGCCGGCCGCCAGGCCGATCTCGCGCATCGCCATGGCAAAGCGCGTCACCGAATCCATCAGGCACATGACCTGCAGCCCCTGGTCGCGGAAATACTCGGCGATCGTCAGCGTGGTCATGGCGGCCTGCTTGCGCATCAGCGCCGGCTCGTCGGAGGTCGCGACCACGACGACGGAACGCGCAAGGCCCTCGGGGCCGAGGTCGTCCTGGAGGAATTCCTGGACCTCACGGCCGCGCTCGCCGACGAGGCCGATGACGTTGACGTCGGCGCGGGCGTAGCGCGCCAGCATCGAGAGCAGCACCGACTTGCCGACGCCGGAGCCTGCGAAGATGCCCATGCGCTGGCCGAGGCAGCAGGTCAGGAAGGCGTTGAGCGAGCGCACGCCGAGATCGAGCGGCCGGCCGACACGGCGGCGCGAATGGGCCGGCGGCGGGTCGTTGCGAAAGGTGAAGAGGGCCTCGCCCTGGGGCAAGGGCGGGCCGCCATCGACGGGGCGGCCGAGCGCATCGACGACGCGGCCGAGCCAGGCCGAGGTCGGCTTGATGCCGGGCTGCGCCTTGTCGACATAGGCCGGACAGCCGCGACGCACGCCATCGAGCCCGCCATAGGGCATGACCAGCGCCTTCTCGCCGGAAAAACCGATGACCTCGCAGGGAACGCGGCTGCCCGGGGCGATCTCGATCTCGATGCGGCCGCCCAGGCTCATCGCGCCGATCGGGCCGGCGATCTCGACCAGGAGTCCGCGCACGGCGATCACGCGGCCGTAGACGGTCGTGGAGTCGAGCCCGGCGATCGTGGCGGCGAGCTTGGAGAGGTTGTCCTGGGCGTGCGCGGCGCTGTTCATCGATGCTTCCGTCGTCCCGTCACCGCCATCGTCTCACTGATTTGCCTCACAACGGCAAGGCCGGGGCCGGCTTCGCCGCACCCGCCGGCGTCAACACCGCAAAACCCAGTGAAGGCGCTCGTTTTCGATCCTGATGGCGGATGCGAGGTCCGAAGCGAAAACTGATGAACGGCTTCGTAATCAATCCTAACAGATTGGGTTCGTTTACCGTTCATTAAGACGGGTGATTAACACTGTGTTCTGAGGCTGCGTTGCGAGGCCGGGTCGTTTGGGCCCGGTTTGCGGGTGGTCTTCGCGAAAAGGCGATTTCGCGGGCGAACAGTTCAACGATCCGTGTCAAATTCGACTCACCTCGACAAGGATCGTCGTCTTTCTCCCAGGAAGCGCTTGCGCACCGGAATCACGGTTTGTTAACCATTGTGCCCGTAGCGTGTCGCGTGAGGTTTCATAGGGCAAGCGCCTTATCGCTCAGGACCGTCCGGGTTCGAGCGAATCGCTTAGGTCGGCTTGCCTGCGGGCGAAATTGGGGACGTGGACATGCGGGTTCTGCTGATCGAGGACGATAGCGCAACCGCTCAGTCGATCGAGCTGATGCTCAAATCCGAGAGCTTCAACGTCTACACGACGGATCTCGGCGAAGAGGGCGTCGATCTCGGCAAGCTCTACGATTACGACATTATCCTGCTCGACCTGAACCTGCCCGACATGTCCGGCTACGAGGTGCTGCGCTCGCTCCGCGTCGCCAAGGTCAAGACGCCGATCCTGATCCTGTCGGGCCTCGCCGGCATCGAAGACAAGGTCAAGGGCCTGGGCTTCGGCGCCGACGACTACCTGACCAAGCCGTTCCACAAAGACGAACTCGTCGCCCGCATCCACGCCATCGTGCGCCGCTCGAAGGGCCATGCCCAGTCGGTCATCACGACGGGCGATCTCGTCGTCAACCTCGACACCAAGACCGTGGAAGTCGATGCCGCCCGCGTCCACCTCACCGGCAAGGAATACCAGATGCTGGAGCTGCTCTCGCTCCGCAAGGGCACGACGCTGACCAAAGAAATGTTCCTCAACCACCTCTATGGCGGCATGGACGAGCCCGAACTCAAGATCATCGACGTGTTCATCTGCAAGCTGCGCAAGAAGCTGGCGAATGCGTCCGACGGCAAGAACTACATCGAAACGGTCTGGGGCCGCGGCTATGTGCTGCGCGAGCCCTCCGAGGTAGAGCAACGCATCCCCGCCTGAGACGACACGGGCGACCGTCACGAGGCGGTCATGTCCCGATGAGATAAAGCTAGCGGCCTGATCGTCGGATGTACACGACAGGCTGACGGGGACCCCGCCGCGAGGCGGGGTTTTTGTTTGTGACGGGGGCCAAGCCGAGGCCAAAGGACCGGAGCGATGCAGGGCGCCCTGCGTCAGGCCCGAATCCGCGAGCTGACCTTCGCCAGGAGCGGTGCCACGGCCGCGGGAGGCAGGACCGGCAGGGATATGCTGGCCGCCTGGGCGTGGCTGGAGCGGTGATCGCGATAGAGGCCGCGATGCTGCTTGTCGGGCACGATGGCGGCGGAAATCCCGATGACCGTCTCGGCCGCACCGAGAACGACCGCGCCATCCGGCGCCAGTCGCGGGGCAAGGGCCGCCAGAACCTTGGTCTTGGTCGGTACGTCGAAATAGATCAGCACGTTGCGGCAGAAGATCACGTCGAACTGGCCGAGATGGCTGCTCGGATCCAGCAGATTGTGCTGCTGGAGCTCGACCATGGCGCGCAGCCGCTCCGAGACCTGCCACTTGTCGCCATTCTGCTGGAAATGCCGCAGCAGCATCTGGATCGGCAACCCGCGCTGGATTTCGAACTGGTTGTAGATGCCCGCCCGCGCCCGCTCGAGCACCTCGGTCGAGATGTCGGTGCCGATGATCTGGACCTTCCAGCCCGACAGCCGGGCTGCCATCTCGTCGAGCACCATCGCCAGCGAATAGGCCTCCTGGCCGGTCGAGACGGCGGCGCACCAGATGCGCAGCGTGCGGGTAGCCGCATTTGACGCCAGCTTTTCCGGCAGAATCACATTGCGGAAAAGTTCGAAGGGGCTCTGGTCGCGGAAGAACAGCGTCTCGTTCGTCGTCATCGCCTCGATGACGGCATTCTCCAGCTCGATTTCGTTGCCATGCCGCAGTCGCTGGACCAGCAGCCCGATCTTATCGATGCCGCGCCGCCGACACAGGATGCCGAGCCGGCTTTCCGCGAGGTAGCGCTTTTCCAAGCTGAGCGCGAGGCCCGAGCGCAGATGCAGCAGCAGCCGCAGGAAGTTGAAATCGGCGTCAGTCATCACTGCGGCCATGACCGGACAAGGCCGCCGATGGCGGCGCCGATGTCGTCGAGCGCGATGATCGAACTGGCGTGCTGTGCGCGAACGACCGAGCCGGGCATGCCCCAGATCGTGCTCGACTGCTCGTCCTGGGCAATCACGGCCGCACCGGCGCGACGCAGCGCGCCCGCGCCTTCCGTGCCGTCCGTCCCCATGCCGGTCAGCACCAGGCCGAGTGCGGCGGGTCCGAGATGGCGTGCGGCGTCGTTGAACAGCACATCGACGGCCGGGCGGCAAAACCGTACCGGTGGAGAATCGCTGATCCGCGCCACGATATGGCCGAGCCGCCGGTCGATGCCCAGATGCCGGCCGCCGGGCGCGACGTAAATCGTGCCGCGGCCGAGGCGTTCGCCATCGAAGGGTTCGCGCGCGGGCACGCCGATATAGCTCGCGATCTGCTCGGCGAAAGAGGCGGTGAAAACCGGGGGCATGTGCTGGACCACGATCGTCGTCAGGTCCTGCAGGCCGTCGCCGATGTCGAAGAGCACCTTGGCCACGGCGCGGGGGCCGCCGGTCGACGCGCCGATGACGAGATAGCGCGGAACCACCGAGACGAGCTGGCGCAGGCTCGTGGGGCCGGCCGGTGCGAAATCGAGATCCATGTCGGGCGGCAAGGTGCCGGGGCGAATGCGGGTCTCCGCGATATGACCAAGCTTGAGCAGGAACTCGCTGCGGAAATCCAGCGACAGCGTCAGGCCGCTGCGGCTGTCGGGCTTGGAGACCACGCCCATCGCGCCCTTGGTCATGCATTCCAGTGCGATGCGGGTGTTGCGCTCGGTCAATGTCGTCGCCAGCAGCACGCCGGTATGGGGGCTTTCCTTGAGGATCTGGGGCAGGGCCGTCGCACCATCGACACCGGGCATGTCGAGATCGAGCACCATCACATCCGGTTTGAAGCGACCGGCATGGGCGACTGCGGTTTCGCCGTCGCCGGCGACCGCGACGACGTGGAACTGTCCGCTTTCACCGAGCCAGCGCGCGAAGAGGCCGCGCACGACGACGGAATCGTCGGCGATCACGACCGTCTTGTGCCTCTGGGCGCCCGCGGCGCTGGCCGGAAAGGATCTGCTCATGCGTCACTCATTCCACTGCGCCGCCTTGCCATCTCAACCCTGCAACCGGCCGCGCTGGTGAGGCGCGCCGTCGGAGCGCCTCGCAGCCCCGTTCACAGCAACCCGACCTGGTGGAACTTCGAGGCGACGATTTCCTTGTCGAACGGCTTCATGATGTACTCGTCGGCGCCGGCATGCATGGCCCGGGCGATATGGGCGATGTCGTTCTCGGTGGTGCAGAAGACGACCTTGGGGCGCTTGCCGCCGGGCATCTGGCGCAGCGTGCGCAGGAAGTCGTAGCCGTCCATGATCGGCATGTTCCAGTCGAGCAGCACCGCATCCGGCATCTCGCCCTTGCAGGCATCGATGGCGCGCGCGCCGTCCTCGGCCTCCGCGATGCGGAACTGCAAGCCCTCCAGGATCCGGCGGGCGACCTTCCGGATCACGGCGGAGTCGTCCACGACGAGGCAATATTTCATCATCAATCTCCAGATCCGTATGGCGTCGCGTCAGGCCGCGGCTTGCAGGTCGAGTCTCAGAATGGCGTCGACGTCGAGAATGACGAGCAGACGGTCATCGAGGCGATGCACCCCGGTCGTCAGTGCCGCCCAATTCCGGTCGAGATGGACCGGCGTCGTTTCAAATGTGGATTGATCCAGTCGCATCACCTCGCCGACGGCATCCACGATCAGCGCATAGGCCTCACCCTCATGGTCGATGCCGACGGCCACCAGTTCCGTCTTGCCTTCCCTGTCCTGCCTGGCGGTTGCCGGGCGTCCGAGCCGCCGGCGCAGGCAGATCGCGGTGACGACGCGGCCCCGCAGGTTGAGCAGGCCGACGATCTCCGAGGGCGCACGCGGCACGAGGGTGATGCGGTTGGTGATGAAGACGTCGTGAACGCGCCCGATCGGCAGTCCCAGAGTCTGGTCGCCGATCATCACGGTCACGTAGTCGAGCGAATCGAAGGCGCCGACCGGAGCGGCGGCGGCGAGGCCACGATCTGTCTGGTCGAGCCTCATGCTGCCTCCTTCAGACCCGGGCGACGCTCCGCGAGTTCGCTGAGCAGGGCGCGCCGGTCGAATTTGGCGACGACCTCGTCCAGTCGGGCCTGGCTGGCACGCATGTGGAGGTCCGGCGTCACCAGCGTCGTCATGCCGATCAGACGCAAGCGACCGCCGTTGGGGCCGTCGCGCAAATCGGCCGCGAAGGCGAAGGCGCTCTCAATGTCGCCGTCGATATCGATCAGGACGGTCGTGATGGCGCCATCGGCCATGCGGTGGCGGGCGGGCTCGAAGCTGGATGCGACGGCGATGCGATGGCCCGAGGCCTTGAGCACCGGCGTGAGCATGTCGCGCAGGAAGTCGGAGGGTTCGACCAGAAGGATCTGCGCCGGCGCCGACGCGTCGGCACGCTCGTAGCCCGCGTGGCGCCAGCCGCGTTCCTGCATCGGCAGGTAGTAGGCGAGGTCGATGATGTCCGTGGCCCGGCCCCGGATCATGGCCGAGCCGATGATCCCCCTGTCCTGCCCGGGCGCCATCTCGATGTCGAGGACCTCGTCGACGATGTCGACGATCGCATCGACGGCCAGCGCGACCGTCAGTTCGCCCTCGGAGATGATGACGAGCGGCTGAAGCCCGTCCGCCCGGATCTGCGTCTCGCCGACAGGCACGACCGGAACGAGGCGGTTGCGGTAATGCAGGAGAATCCGGCCGCTGCCGGTCTGGAACTCCCCTGCATCGATCTCCTCGAGGCGCGTGACCAGTGAAAGCGGCACGGCCCTGACGCCGTCCGGGCCTGATTTGAACACCAGCACGGTGGTTTTCTCGGCAGCGGTCGCGGCCACCGCTGCCGCCTCGCTCAGGAAGGCTTCGCCAGAGGTTGCGGCGCCGACAAGGCCTGCCACGCCGTTGGGATCGACGATCAGCACGACCGCGCCATCCCCCAGGATCGTGTTGCCCGAGAAAATCGGGATGTGCCGAAGCTTGCTCGACATCGGCTTGACGACGATTTCCTCGGTGTGGAAGACGCCGTCCACCAGGATGCCGAATTGCCGTTCGCCAATCTGCGTGACGACGATGAAGCCGTCCTCATGCGGTGAATCATCCGCACCCATCAGGCCCGCCAGCGCGATGATCGGCAGCAGCCGACCGCGCAGCCGCAGGATCGGCGCTCCGTTGATCTCCTCGATGCGATGCTCGGCGCCCGCCTTCACCCGGACCAGTTCGCGAACGACGATCTGGGGGATCGCGAAGCGCTGCTCGCCTGCGACGACGATCAGGGCGGCGACGATCGCGAGCGTCAGGGGGATCTTGATCGTGATCGTCGTGCCGAGGCCCCGCTTGCTGACAATGTCGATCAGGCCGCCTATCGCATCGACATTGGCTTTGACCACATCCATGCCGACGCCGCGCCCGGAAATGGCGGTGATGCTGTCGGCGGTCGAGAAGCCGGGGTGGAAGATGAAGCGGCTGGCCTGGGCGTCACTCATGCGCCCGATTTCCGCTTCGGTGGCAAGGCCCTGCTGGATGGCCTTGCGCCGGATGCGCTCGATGTCCAGGCCGCGACCGTCGTCGGTCACGGCGATGGTGACCGAGCCGCCCTCGTGATAGGCGGCGACGCGGATCATACCGTGCTCGGGCTTGCCGGCGGCCAGACGTTCGGCGGGGGCTTCGATCGCGTGGTCGGCGCAATTGCGGACCATGTGCATCAGCGGGTCCTTGATCATGTCGAGGATCTGCCGGTCGAGTTCGGTGTCGGCGCCTTCCGTGACCAGATCGATCCGCTTGCCGAGTTCGGCGCCGAGATCACGAATGATGCGGGGCAGCTTCGACCATGCGTTGCCGATCGGCTGCATCCGCGTCTTCATGACGCCGTCCTGCAACTCGGCCGTAATCAGCGAGAGGCGCTGCAATGGCGCCTTCAGCCCATGATCGCCCTGCTTGCGCGAGATTTCGAGGAGCTGATTGCGGGTCAAAACCAGCTCGGACACCATCGTCATCAGATGCTCGATGGTGTCGACATTCACGCGCAGCGTGGCGGGGCCGACCTGGCGTTGCTCGCGGGAGACGGGCTCGTCGCCCGGTTCGGATGCCGCGGTGTGTTCGATCCGGCCGTCGCGCCCCCTCTGCGGGCCGGGTGCGCTGCGGAAGACCAGGTCTAGCGCATCCTCTGCGGACGTTGTGGGGACAGGGCCCCCGTGTCGGGCGAGATAGGCCGCGACGGGATCGGCCCCATCCGTGCCGTCGACGTCCCGCTGCGGCTTCTGCTGCAGCTCGGCCTTGGCATGATCGGCGAGAATGCCGAGTTCACGGATCAGATTCTCGTCGTTGCCGGCAGGTTCCTCGCTCTTCTCGGCGAGCTCCGACAGGATATCCTTGACGCGATCGATCGTCTCGAGAATCGCGGTGACGGCGATGGCGCTGACGCTCGCGCCGTCCCGGAACTGGCCGATGAGCGACTCCGCCGCATGGGTCAGCGCTTCCAGGCGCGGCAAGCCGATGAAGCCGCAAGTGCCTTTGACGGTGTGGACCAGACGGAAGATGTTGCGCAGGATATCTGCGTTGTTCGGCTCCTGCTCGAAGCGCACGAGTTCCCGATCGACCGTGTCGAGATTCTCGCCGGTCTCCGTCAGGAACTCTTGCAGCAAGTCGTCCATGCAGGGGACCACCACTCAACGCGACAACACACTGCAACAGACTAAGCAGCAGAAGGGTTTATGATCGGTTTCGATCAGGGCGAAAACCGGTCTTATTCGCTGGCTTCTCGCTTCAGGCCTCTTTGTGGGCGGTGATCGTCACGGTATCGCCCTCGATCGAGAAGGCGATGGCCATGCCGGCGGCGCGGGCGACCATTCCGGTGTAAAGCGGCTGGACCGCGTGCGCGTCGATGGTTCCCGTTTCGGAGCGCCCGGCGATCAACTCCTCGACATGGGCCGGGATGCGCGCATGCGAGCCGGTCGCGGTGATCGTGAAGCTGCCTTGCTCGCCTTCGACGGTTGCCCGGGAGACCAACTTGCCACCGCGGGGCACGGCCTGGGCCGCCAGGACCAGCAGGTTGAGCAGCAGCTTGACCTGATTCTTCGGCAGCAATGCGCGCGGCGCCTCCCAGTCGAGCGAGAGTTTCTCGTCGTTGAGGAAGCCGTTGGCGACGTTGCCGGCATCGCCGAGGTCGATCATCGCGCCGGCGGAGCCTGCCGCGCCAAAGGCGAGCCTGGCGAATTGCAGCCGCGAGGAGGCGTTGCGGGCACTCTTCTTGATGAGTTCGAGCGCGAAATCGCGCATCGACGGGTCGTCCTCCTCCAGGACCTCCAGCGCGTTGACAATGGCCCCGACCGGGCTGATCACGTCATGGCAGACACGGCTGCAGAGGAGCGCGGCCAGATCGAGCGGCTCAAGCGAGATGGCGGTCATGGGTATGTCCTGGGGTCATTGCTGCGTGGCGCTCGGGGCCGACTGAACACCGTTGTGATGAGATATGGTGGTATCTTGGTTTTCATGTGGTTAAGCCCCGATTTCCAGCAGCGTGGGGCGAAGGACGCGCAACGGTGACAACCGTCCAGGACAATCCAGCTATCTCGGATCCGCGCATGTCAGATCCGCGTCTGGCCGACCGGAACGATCTGGGCCGGCGGCTCGCGGAGGCGGCGAGGCTCAGCGGCGCGGTCCTTCTCGCCATGCGCGCGGCGCGCGACGTCACGATCAAGGCGGACGGCTCTCCCGTCTGCTCCGCCGACATCGCTGCCGATCACACGGCCAAGCGGGCGCTGGCGCGGCTTTTGCCGGGTATTCCTGTGATCAGCGAGGAAAGCGCCGAGGCAGTTGCGACGGCGCCCGTCTTCATCCTGCTCGATCCGCTCGACGGTACGCGCGAATTCCTCGCAGGCGGCGAGAACTACTGCGTCGCCATCGCCGTGATCTGCGGGGACAGGCCGGTCGCGGGGGCGATCGCCGCCCCGGCCAGCGGCCGGTTGTGGTTTGCGGGAACGGAGGCGTTCGAGCAGGCGCTTCTGCCGGACGGTTCCCCCGTGGGCGAGGCGAGCCCTATCATCGTGCGCAAGCTGCCGGCCGCCGGCCCCGAGACGCTGGTCAGCCGCTTTCACTGCGACGCACTGAGCGAGGAGGTCTCGGCCGCGTTGGGCTCGACCACGACGATGCCGATGTCGTCGGCCATCAAGTTTGGTCTGATCGCCTCCGGCGAGGCCGATCTGCATGTCCGCGGTGGCCAGACCATGGAGTGGGATATCGCGGCAGGCGACGCCATCCTCTGCGCTGCGGGCGGCATGATCCTGACGCTGGAAGGAGCCGTGCCCCGCTATGGCCGGATGGACCGCGGTTTTCGCAATCCACCGTTCATCGCGGCATCGAGCGAGACCCTGGCGAGACGCGCGGTCGCTGCAGCCGGGGCCGCCTGAGCGGTTGGATCGTCAGCGAGCGATGCTGCGCGAGACGTCGCTCCAGAGCGTGTCGGCCATCGTCATCAGGGCCGTATTTTCGACGAATCTGCGGCGGTTCTCCTGCGTCCGGAACAGGAACAGCCGCGAGCCGACGATCGCGAACTGGCTTGGGTCGATGTCGACGGCGCGTCCCTGCGCCACCGCCGAGGCGTCGAAGCCGGCGAAGGCGGGCTCGTAGACGTCCGGCGCGTCGCGGAAGGCCTCGCGGTTGGCGGCCGAGACGAAGCGCCAGACGGCGCCGTTATGAACGATCTCATAAGCCGGGTTCCCGGCGACGGCGCGCCTCTCGACCTGATAAGCGACGGGATCATAGCCGTGCAAAGCCACGCCGGAAATGGAACTGGGTTGCATGACTTCCCCCAATGAGGGGAGTTCCGGCAGGCCCGCGGGCAGGCCGGCAGTGTCGGCGAAGACGGGATCGGCGAGCGCCCCGCTCACCATGGCAGCCATCGTCAGCGCGCATGCAGCGGTCGAAACCCGCCGCCGCCATGTTCCAGCCTTCATCGCGGGCAAATCCTGATTTGTGTGCCGCCTGGCGTAACTGAGCCGCCCTGCGATCTTCACGGCTTGGATACACTTTCGGGGGTATCAAACTGGTTACGGAATAGGTTCGCATTTGCGCGGCATCATGCCTGACGTTCGGATTTCGCCGGATCACCCGGGTCCGGCATCACCCTTCCACCGTTCTGGCGGAGACCTCGCCGGGCTGCCGGCAGCCCTGGGGTCGAGGCGCCGGAGCGGATCGACGACGCCGACCCGCGCCCCATTCGGAGATCCCGCCTGATGACTCAAACCCGCCGCAGCCTCATCACAGGTGGTCTCGCGCTCGCCGGTGCCGGTCTCGTCAATCTGCCGGCGCCGGTCCTGGCCCAGCAATCCTATGGCGAGAGCCGGTCCTTCTCGCAGAACGAACTCGTCGGCTCCGGCCACCAGTTCTTCGGCAATGTCTCGCGCGGGCTTGCCCTGGCTGTCGAGGAGGCTGTCAGGCGCTGGGGCGAGCCGAACGGCTATGTGCTCGGCCAGGAGGCGTCCGGCGCCTTCGTCGGCGGCCTGCGCTATGGCGAGGGCACGTTGTTTACCCGCAATGCGGGGGACCGCAAAGTGTTCTGGCAGGGCCCATCCGTCGGCTTCGATTTCGGCGGTGAGGGCGCTCGCACGATGATGCTGGTCTATGGGCTGCCGACGGTCGAGGCGCTTTACCAGCGCTTCGTGGGGGTCGATGGCTCGGCCTATTTCATCGGTGGTTTCGGCTTCACGGCGCTCGCGGCCGAAGGCGTGACGGTGGTGCCGATTCGCACCGGCGTCGGCTGGCGGCTGGGCGTCAACCTCGGCTATCTCAAGTTCACGCCACAGGCGACCTGGAACCCATTCTGACCGTCTCTGCCAACGGCATGACGCAGCCGCATGCCGCAGCGTCCGGTCATGCCGCAGTGCCGAGGCCTTGAGTCGTCGCGGGGATTGCGGAAGCCGGAAAGCGACAATAGCTGAGGACGGGGCAGCACGCCGAAGGATTTCCGCTTTTCGGCGCTGTGTTCTAATCTGTCTGCCCCGAATTGGAGCCGCAGGTCTTGATCGAAGCTGTCATGCTCGTCGCGCTCGGCTTCCTGTGCGCAAGCCTGCTGGCGCTGGCGGCGGTGCCCGCCTTGTCCCGACGCGCCGACAGGCTCGCGCGCAAGCGGGCAGAGGCGGCTTTTCCACTGTCTCTCGCCGAGATCGCGGCCGACCGCGACCATCTGCGCGCCGAGCTCGCGCTGCGTGCGCGCACGCTCGAGCAGGACGCCCAGCGCGGCTTCGCGGCCAAGGCCGCCGCGATGCTGGATCTGGGCCGGCGCGACATGAAGATCGGTGAACTCGACCTCGCATTGCGCGACCGTGACGGGCGCATCGCCGAGCTTGAGCATGAGCTTGAGACGACGCGTGCGGCGCTCGCGCAGACCCGTGACGCGCTGGCGCGCGAGACCGCGACATTGGCCGAGACGACGGCCACGCTCGACAAGCGCGTCGCCGATCTGGCCAGCGTCGAGCATACCCTCGCCGAGACGCGCACATCCCTGAACGGCACCAGCGCGGATCTCTCGGCGCGCGACAGAGAGCTTGCGCAGGCGCGCGACACGCTTGGCCGGACGCAGGCGTTGCTGAGCGAGCGCGAGACGGCGCTTGCGAGCCTGAGTCAGGACTACGACCAGTCGCGGGTCGCACAGGTCGAGGATCGCACGAAGATCATGGTGCTCGAAGGCTCCGGCCGCGACCTTGCCGATCGGCTCACGGCGAGCGCGAACGCGCTGAGTGCAAGCCAGACTGCGTTGAAGGCGATGACAGTCGATCGCGACAGCGAACGGCTGCGAGCCGACGCCTTGGCTGCGCGTGCCGAGCAGGCCGAGGCCGGGCTCGCCGCAGCCGATTCCCGCGCTGGCGCGGCTGCGTCCGACGCGCTGAGGATCGAGGCTCTGCTGGCCCAGGAGATCCAGGCGCGGGCTGACGAAAGCGAGGCGAGGCAGACCATGGAGCAGGATCTGGAGCGGGCCAAGGTTGCACTTGCCGCCGAACGGGAGCGCGTTTCGCAGGAGCTGTCGGGCCTGCGCGAGGATCTCCGGGCACGCGACGCGCAGCTCGAAACCGTCCATGCCGAGGTGCAGACGCTGCACGGGGCACTCGAACAATCCCGCGCCGAGCGCGCCAGACTGAAGCGCGAGGCGGCCCAGGCGCGCAACGCCGGGGCCGTGACCGTGCAGGATCCGGCGGCGCATGCGGCGCTGCGACAGGAGATTCTGGCGGTCGCCGAGCGCCTGATGGCACTGCCGCCTAAGCAGGAAGCGGCGGAATAGCGCGCAGGCGCCCCGAAAACCGCTTTCCGTTTTTCGGGCCGATGCTCTAGGAAGACGCGCAGAATTCGCGTCCCGCTTTGCCCGATGGTCCCCGCCCCGTGACAGAACCCCGCTTCGACCTTCTCTGCATCGGCGAGCCGCTGGGCGAGTTCAACGCGACCCGGGCCGAGACCGGCGCCTTCCAGTTCGGCCATGGCGGCGACACCTCGAACTGCGCCATCGCGGCTTCCCGGCAGGGCGCGAAGGCGGCCTATCTCGGCGCGCTCGGCGACGACATGGCGGGCCGCTCGATCCGCGAGCTCTGGCAGCGCGAGGGTGTCGACGATGGCCATGTCTCGACCCATCAAAGCGCGCCGACCGGGCTTTATTTCGTCGATCACGGCCCGTCCGGCCATGTCTTTTCCTATCTGCGGGCCGGCTCGGCCGCGAGCCTCGTCGGCCCGCGCGACATGCCGCGAGACCTGATCGCCTCCGCCCGGATCGTTCAGGCGTCCGGCATCAGCCAGGCGATCTCGGCGTCCGCTTGCGATGCCGTGTTCGAGGCCTTCGCGATGGCGCGCGAAGCAGGCGTGCTCACCGCCTATGACACCAATCTGCGGTTGAAGCTTTGGCCGCTGACGCGGGCCAAGGCGATCATCAACGCCGCCTGCGCCATGGCCGACATCGTGCTGCCGGGCTTTGACGACGCGACCCAGCTCACCGGCTTGAGCGATGCCGACGCGATCGTCGATTTCTATCTGGGTCTCGGCGCAAAGATTGTCGCGCTGACGCTCGGCCATGAAGGCTCGCTGGTGGCGACGCCGACGCGGCGCGAGCGGCTGGTGCCGATCAAGGTCGACGCCATCGATGCCACTGGCGCCGGCGACTGCTATGACGGCGCCTTCCTGGCGCAATACATCCGCACGGGCGATGCCTTCGCGGCGGCTGCGTACGCCAATGTCGCGGCCGCCCTTTCGACGCAGGGGTTCGGGGCGGTTGCGCCACTGCCGCGCCGCGCCGATGTCGAGGCCCGTATGGCGCTCGAGGCGAAGAAAGCAAACTGATGGCCGTTCCGGTTCTGGATTCGGCGGGCAAGCTGCTCGCCCGTTACGACGTGCTGATCAGCGATGTCTGGGGCGTGGTGCATGACGGCGTCTGGGCTCTGCCGCCGGCCTGCGAGGCGCTGACGCGCTATCGCGAGCAGGGCGGGGCGGTGGTGCTGCTCTCCAATGCGCCGTCGCCGTCCGAGCAGGTCGCCGACCTTCTCGACAAGAAGCGCGTACCGCGCGAAGCCTGGGACCGGCTGATCACCTCGGGCGACGTCACTCGCGCCCTCATCGCCGAGAGCCACCACCGCAAGATCTTCCATATCGGCTGGCAGAGCGACCGTGCCGTCTTCGACCATGCCGATGTCGAGCTGGTCTTCGAAGACGAGGCCGACCTCGTCGTGGCCACCGAACTCAACGATTACCGCACCGAGCAGCCGGAGCAGTACCGCCCGCTGCTGGAGCGCTTCGCGGCGCGCGGGCTGCCCTTCATCTGCGGCAATCCCGATCTGGTCGTCCATGTCGGGCACGACCTGCTGCCCTGCGCCGGCTCGCTGGCTCTGATCTACGAGGAACTCGGCGGCAGCGTCGCCTATGCCGGCAAGCCCTATCGCCCGGCCTATGACCTCGCGCTGGAGGCGGCGCGCTCGGCGCGCGGCGGGCATCCGGTCGATCCGGCGAAGGTGCTGGTGATCGGCGACGCGGTGCGCACCGATCTCGCTGGCGCGCGGCTGATGGGCTTCGACAGCCTGTTCATCGCCGGCGGCATCCACCGCGACGAGACGATGCGCGACGGGGTGCTCGATCCGGCGGGACTCGAGGCTGTGTTGGCGGGAAGTTCGGTCAAGCCGATCGCGGCGATGGGGGCGTTGCGGTAGGCCCCCTTCGTTCCAGCGATGTCAGCAGATCGAACGCGGCCATCTGCGCCTCGGCAAAGCTGCCGCAATTGTCGCGCGTGAATGCCGGGGCGGGCATGGCTGGGTGGCTGATGACGGCGCTCCAGCCCCGGGGCTTGTGGAAAACCGTCAAACGGAAATTCCGCAGCTCGATCTGCCAGTTGCCGGCCGTGTTGCGACGCCAACTCTTCAGCCTGGGAAACTGTGATCGCCGCCGTTCCGTCCGGCTGTCCATAGTCAGCACTCCGGTGATCTGCCGCGCGGCCTCTCGCAATCACCCCTGAGGGCGTTGCTCCGCCTTCAACCGCGTCCCGATATCCTCGAACAGCCCCCGGAACGGCCTGAACACGAAGCGCACGGTCGAACGCCCCGGCGGCACGGCGACGGCCCGGAACAGCACATTGGCCCGCAGCAATTCCGCGGGCGCGCCGTCGATCTCCGCTTGCCACCAATGATGCCAGACATCGTTGAGCACGACATAGCCGCCCTGCGGCGCATCGACCTTCAACGTCACCTCGGTGGTGCCGTAATCGGCGATGCGGACCGAGCTTGGCAGGGCCGGGCCGGGTAGGCTCCGGCCTGTCACGATCGGCCCGGGCGGCAGCGGAGGGGTGTCGCGGTCTAGCAGCACAGTCTGGCGCGGATCGAAACCCGCAGGCCACTGTCCGCTCGCCAGGATCGCGTCGAAATCGGCCTTGGCGGTTTTCGTCACCAAAAGCACGCGCGGCAGGGCGCGCGGGTTCTCGTAGACATAGGCGTCGGGCGTGCGCGCGATCTGGGTGAGATCGCCGGGCTTCAGCGCCTTGTCGATCTGTTCGACAGGGACGCCGGTGGCGATGAAGCGCAGGCCCAGCATGTCGGCGAGCAGCGAGCGGTAGCCCGGCATCAGCGGAGAGAATGTGCGCTGGTCGGGCAGGGCGACATGGTCGCCGGCGCCGGTCGCCTTGCTGTAGAGGCCGAGCCGCAGCGGGTTGTAGCCCAGCGTGTTGTCGAGCTGGTGGACGAGGCTGGCATTGGGCCAGTGGAAGCCGATGCCGGCCAGCTCGATCCGGTCGCGGCGGTCGGGGCCGGCTGTGCGGGCGGTCTCGCGCTTGAGCAGGGCGATGGTCTCGTTCGTGCTGTCGGCGCGCAGCACGTCATAGTCCTGCGAGGGCAGGGCGGTGGATTCGCTGGGGCCGTTATTGACGGAGAGATCGACGGTCAGCGTGACGGCGATCACGATGGCCGCAGCAAGACCGGCGCCGCGCAGCGCAAAGCCTCGCGCGGCGACGAGCGCCCCAATGCACAAGATCCCGCAGAGCAGCGCGGTCACCAGCGGCACGATGGCCAGTGATAGGCGACCGACCGCCCAGGCGAGCCGGAGTGCCAGAGCAAGCGCAACCGCGAAGATCGCGACCTCTAGGATGCGCTGCCAGCGCCGGGCGCGGGGCTCCGTGCCGGTCATGACGAGATGGGTGAGATAGCCGCCGAGCAGCGCCAGCAGCGCACCCAGGATGAAGAGCGCGTCCGCCGGACGGCGATAGAAGGCGATGCCGGGAAGCTCGAACAGCAGCCGGAAGCCCGGCGTGAAGCGCCCGAGCGCGAAGATCAGCACAAGCAGTGTCGCGACGCTCAGCGCGACGATCTCGCGGCGCAGAAGCGCGCCTCTGACGATGCCGATGGTCAGGACCAGCCCCATTGGGATCAGGCCGAGATAGAGCTGGCTCATATTGCGGGCGAGGTAGAGGTCCTGCGGCCCGAAGCGGGCCTCGAAGGCCGGGCTCGGCGCTCCCCAGAAATTCTCGAGCGGGCCGGCCGCGCCATAGAGATTGGCGAAGAGGCCGGTCAGCAGCGCGGCTGGATGCAGCGAGCCCTTGCCGGCCCCGATCAGATCGATCGCCGGGCGATTGGATTCCTCGGCGAGCACTGCGGTCAGCAGGATCGGCACGGTCGCGACCAGGACCGCGCCGAGCCCGCCTGCCAACAGGGGAAGGAGGCTCGTGCGCAGCGCCTGCCAGGGATTTCGCGCCATCGCGATGGCCGCAATCACCAGCCCGGCCAGGACATAAACGCCGAGCAACGCGACCTGGTCGCGGCCGAGCACCATGAAGCCCGCGACGATGCCGGCCGCGAAGCCATAGGCGATCGAGCCGCGCTCCAGCGCGCGTGAGATCAAGGCGAGCGTGATGGCGAAATAGCCCAGGCTCAGCACCTGCCCGATATGCTGGATCCGCCAGGCTGCGGCGGCTCCAAAAGCGAAGGCGAGAGCCGCGACGACGGCGCCGGCCGGGTGCCAGTCACGGTCGCGGAAGATGACGACGAAGGCGAGCGCGCCCGCAAGCAGCGTGCCCAGAACCGCGAAGTCGCCCAGTCGGAACCCCGGAACAGGTTCGAGCGCCGCGATCAGTGCGAAGGGAGGCGAGAAGATCAGGGATTGCGGATCGGCCACCTGCGGGGAACCCGCGAAGACGTAAGGCGTCCAGAACGGAGAGTGGCCGCTATGCCAGGCCTGCGCCAGGAACTGAAGCTGCGGCTGGAAATGCGCCTTTGCGTCCCAGGGAATGGTGACGACGCCCGACAGCCAGGGCCAGGACAGCGCGATCCAGCACAGGAGGACGATGGCGACCACGCTGGCGAACGGCCAGCGCGCGGCAGGCGAAGCGGGTTCGGAGGCTGGCGGTTGCGACATCAGGCTGCGGTGCCCGAAGTCGTCATCGCGATCAAGCCCTCGCGGTCCATGGCGGGCCACCCCGCCCTAGCTCAATCCTTCGGCGCAGCGCGCGCCATCAGCGCGTCCATGTCGATGGAATGGCCGGCGCGGTCGCGCTTGGAGGCGAGATAGCGGACATTGTGGACGTTCGGCCTCCCGAGAACGGCCTGTGTGGCTGCAACCTCGACGCCCGCCGCCTTGATCGCGCCGACCTTGAGCGGATTGTTGGTCAGCGCTGTGACGCTGCTCACGCCGAGCTGTTTCAGCATCGTCGCGGCGAAGTCAAAATGGCGCTGGTCGAGATCGAAGCCGAGGACCTCGTCGGCATCGTAGGTATCCCAGCCCTGGCTCTGCAGCTTGTAGGCGCGCATCTTATTGGAGATGCCGTTGCCGCGGCCTTCCTGGTCGAGATAGAGCAGAATTCCACCCTGGTTCTCAGCCATCCACTGCACCGTCTCGCGCAGCTGGTCGCCGCAATCACATTTCAGCGAGCCGAAGAGATCGCCGGTCAGGCAGGCCGAATGCAGGCGCACTGGAACCGCCGAGGCGAGATCGGGGCTGCCGACGATGATGGCGACCTGGTCGCGCAGGCCCTCGCCCCCGCGAAACACGACGAATTCCGTCTCCGGTGCGCCTTCGAGCGGAACGGGAGCGCGGCCGACGATGGTCAGCGTCGCAGCCTGGGCGGCACGGTAGCCGTCCACGGCGGCAATCTCGACTTCGACCAGAGGTTCGCCGACGATGGCCTGGGCCGAGACCGGTACGACCAGGACGGCCGGAAGAACCAGCGAAAGCCGCGCCAGTTCGAGGGCTGACTCGTCGATGGCGCAGGCCGGCGCCACCGGCGCATCAACCTTGCCGTCGGTCTTGAGTGCCAGCATCTCGATACGCGCCAGATCCAGCGCCGGCATCGCGAGAATGCCGGTCTCAGCCCGGTTTTTGGCTCCCAGCCGCCGCAAACGCGCCGCGCTCAGCGCGAGATGAGCCATGCCGCCGGCCAGGCTTTCCAGGCGGCCGACCAGCTCGCCCTCAGCCAGTTCAGCCGAGAGGGCCAGCGCCAGGGTCGCGCCTGAGCGCAACAGCACCGGACGGCCGGAGCGAAATTCGGAGATGGCCCGATCGACCGCAACGAGGCTCGTCTCGAGCGGGCGTCCAAACAGCGTACGCGACTGAGGCATCGGGGTGTCCGTCAGATTAGGCTTGGCTCAGAGTGGGCCTCGGCCGGCGGGAGGTTATTCCTGTACGGGTGTTGCGTCGTTATAGATCAGCGCTGCCCGGTTTTCCATCAAACGTGCTTGAGGTGAGGGCAGTTCCACCGCCCGAACATTTCCGACGAACCATCGACAATGTCATCCAATCCTCCGGCGACGTGTCTAGCTTCTCGACATTGAACGCGGGATGAATAGGGACACCGGCGCTGGGAGCCGGCAGGCCTATGGAAAGGCAGCGGAGATGATGCAGGAGTATGACAGCGGCACAGGACCCCAGCAGGCCTCGTCCGCCTACAGCGCGGCTGCCCGCCACATGCACTGGGTGACGGCAGGCGCGATCCTGATCATGGTGCCGCTCGGCCTCGCCATGACCTATCGCGGCGGTACGCTCAACATCTGGGACGGGCTGACCGACGCGCTCTACTCATCGCACAAGCTTCTCGGCTTCCTCGTGCTCTGGCTCGTCGCGGGACGATTGACCTACCGGCTGCTCAGGGGTGCGCCACCCGACGAACCGACACTGCTCTGGTGGCACAAGGCAGGCTCGCATCTTCTGCACTGGCTGCTTTACGGCCTGCTACTGGTTGTGCCTGTGCTTGGCTGGGTCGGCGTCTCGCTCTATCCGTCGTTGACGGTGTTCGGGCTGTTCGACCTGCCGGCGCTCGCCAGGCCGAACCAGGATCTCGCGACCTCCGTCCTGACGGTCCATGGCAAGCTCGCCATCGTGATGGCGCTCCTCGCCTGTGCCCATGCCGGGGCTGCGCTCTACCATCATCTCATCCGCAGGGACGGCGTGCTGCGCCGCATGCTGCCTGGACTGAGATAGGCTACCGGCGCGTTCAGACCGGCCGCGCCCAGAGGTCGCAATGGCCGACCAGGGCCGAGGCGGATTGCGTCCTTGCGACCAACCAGTCGGAGATCGTCGCGGGATCGACCTGGCCGGTTTCCAGCACGGCATCGGCGATGCCTCTTGTCAGCATCCGCGCCAGCTCGCCATGCCGTTCGTCGATCCGCCATGCGCTGTCGCCGATCGAGACGGCGAAGCCTGATTTGCGGAAGGCCTCAGCCATGACGTCGGTGGCCTCGGGACCGGCGGCGGGACCGAAGCCCTTGTCGCCGTGCTGGTGATGCTTGAAGGCGGACAGAATCCGGGCGTCGGCAACGTGAGGCGGCTTCCAGCTCTCGCGGCCGTCATAGGTCAGCACGGTGTAGAGCGGCAGGCGCTGGCTGGTCAGCGCCGCGACGAAGCGCTCGATCCAGCGCTTCGAGGTCAGGTCGAACAGGGCGGCGGCGGTGACAAGATCGGGCTGCCAGCCGAGCACCCATTCGAGGTCCTTGTTCAGGTCGGCTTGGCGCGTGTCCACGGTGATGGTGTGGTCGCCCTTCAACAGGACGAGCTCCTCGCCCTGTTCGCGGGCCTCGTCGGCCCAGTCCACCAGCCTTTCGCGGGTCGCCGCGAGCAGGCCGGCATCGAGATCGACCAGCGTCCAGTGCTGGCGCGCCGGCAGCGCGGCATAGGTGCCACGCAGGTTCGAGCCCGTGCCGCAGCCGAGATCGACGACGGTCAGCGAGGCCTTTGCGGCGAAATGCGCGCCGACGGCCGCCAGCACCTGCGGATTGCGGGCCGCGTGATCGACGGGCTCCCGCAACGCCAGCCATTCGGGGGAGAAGCCACCCATCAGCCTACCTTTCGCCCGGCATCGGGCAGACAAACTCCGGCGACGATCGCCGCCGTCTCGCGCCAGCGCGGCAAGCTGGCCGCTGCCGTCCAGGCCGCATCGGCCAGCGCATCGCGCCGAGCCGGGGCATCAATCAGGCTTGCGATGGCCTTGGCAAGCGCGACGGCGTCGCCGGGAGAGACTTTCATCGCCGCGGCGTCGGGCGCGGTATCCGCCGCAGCGCCGCCGGTGGTGCAGACGATCGGCAGACCGCGCGCCAGTGCCTCCGTCAGCACCATGCCATAGCCCTCGAACAGCGAGGGCATGACGAAGAGGTCGGCGCCGTCATAGGCGGCTGCGAGCGTCGTGTCGTCCACAGCCCCGGCAAGCAAGATCCGGTCCTTTAGCCCAGCAGCGTCGATCTGTTCGGTCAAATCGCGCAGGGTCTGCGGCGCGCGGTCGTTCGCGCCGACGATTGTCAGATGCCAGTCCCTGTCGCGCAGAGTCGCAAGGGCCTCGACCAGCACATGATAGCCCTTGCGCGGGACGACGGAGCCGACGGCAAGCAGCTGCAACGGCCCTTCAGCCGCTCCCCCCTTGGCGCGCGGGGCGGGATCGACGCCGGGTGGGGCTATGGTGATACGGGCTTCGTCGACGCCGAAATCCGCTGCGAGGATCCGCTTCATCGCGGGGCTCGGCGTCACGACGGCGCGGGCGTGGCGCAGGGCCGCGGTCTCGCGCGCCAGCAGGTGGCGCGACTGCTCGGGTGCAAGCCCCGTCTCCAGGCCGAGCGGATGATGGACCAGCGCGACGACGCGCCCGGCTAGCCCCGCGGCGATGCCCTCCGGGAAGGCGCCATAGGCCAGCCCGTCGATCAGCAGCGTGTCGTCCCAGGACGTCTGCGACAGGATCGCCTGGCCTGTCAGCGCGAGGTCGGCGTCAGTCGGGAAGGGGAAGGAGTCGGGCAAGGCGATGTGCCTTGCCGCGACACCCATCCCGCGCCATTCCGCCAGCAGCCTGCGATCATAGGCGTAACCGCCCGTCGGCAGGTCGATATCGCCGGGGATGGCGAAGGCGATCGCGCTCACGCGAGCGCGCCCTCGAAGCTGGCTCGGGCCAGGTCCGTCTCGTGCAGGGTCACGCGGATGCGGGAAAGGCCGTTGCCGTCCTCGCCGAGCGCGCCGGCCTTCGCAGCAGAGGCCATGGCGTTGAAGATGTGCTTGCAGAGGAATTCGGTGGTGGTCAGCACGCCCGCGAACTGCGGCAGCGCATCGAGGTTCTGGTAGTTCAGGGGCTTCAGCGTCTTGTTCAGCACATCGAGCGCCGCACCGATGTCGACGACGACGTTCTGCCTCGTCAGCGTCTCCCTGAAGAAGGCGACGTCGACCACAAAGGTCGCGCCATGCATGTTCTGCGCGGGGCCGAAAAAGGGATCGGGCAGGGAGTGGCCGATCATGATGCGGTCGCGAACTTCGACGGAGTACATCAGCGTTCCTTGGTCTGGACGGGGAGCGGAACAATCAAGCCGAGCTACGGCACGAGGGCCGGGCGGGGATGCGTGAGGGAGACGATCATGTCGATGCTCAATAGCAGATCGCCGCTGTCAGGCCATGCCATGAGGGTGACAGCACGATCGGCAGGCGCGCGGCCGCCTGATGGAACGGGATGTCTTCGGTGATCAGCGCGTCCAAGCGGTCGTCGCCGAGGAGCGCCATGGCGGCCGCTGCGCGGCGGGCATAATCCCAGCGCGGCCGGCGCGAGGGAGCGATGCCGCCGACCTGGGTGGAGACGAGCTGCAGCCGCTTGGCGTGGAACGCTCCGCCGAGAGGCGCTTGAACCATGCCCTCGCCATACCAGCTCAGCTCGACGATGCGCGCCTCGAAACCCGCGGCGGCGATCGCGGTGGCCAGCCCCGCCGCCGAGGCGCTGGCGTGGAAGACGAAATCGGCCTCGGCCGGGGCATCGGCCGGCAGGGCGAAGCCGACGCCGAGGGCCTGCGCCAGGGCGGCGCGGCGGGGCTCGACATCGACCAGCGTGACCTCGGCGCCCGGAAGCCTCGCGGCGAGCCATGCCACGAGCAGCCCAAGCACGCCGCCGCCGACCACGACGATGCGGTCTGCCGGGCCGGAGCCTGCATCCCAATGGGCGTTGAGGGCGGTTTCCATGTTGGCAGCGAGGATGGCGCGGCGGGCCGGGATGTTCGCCGGCACGCGGGTCAGCCTGTCTGCGGGGGCAACGAAGCGGTTCTGATGCGGATGCAGGCAGAACACGGTCTCGCCGAGCCAGGCTTCCGGTCCCGCATCCACGATGCCGACCGCGCAGTAGCCGTATTTCACCGGGAAGGGGAACGAGCCCTGCTGGAAGGGGGCCCGCATGCGCTCGTATTCGCCAACCGGCACGCGCCCCTCGCAGACGAGGCGCTCGGTGCCGCGGCTGACACCGCTCCACAGGGCGCGCACCACGCAATCCTCGGCTCGGGGCTCCGGCAGCGCTTCGACGTTCAGCGCGCATTCACCCGGCGCTTCATACCAAAGAGCCGTCGGCGGGGTGTGCTGTTCCAGAGGGCTCGTGCCCAACGAACTTGCACCTGAGGAAAATGCCGGCTTTAGCTCTTGCGCCGTGTCGTTTCGCGGCATGTCGCCGTCTCCCGTCAGCTCTGCCTTGACCGCCTCGCCCAGATCGATTGCATGACAGAGACAGCCATGAACCCGCGCCCCGCTCCGACCACGTTCCAGCCGGCGGCGCAAGAGCCTGCGGCGTCCGAGACGCAGCAGCAGGCGCCGGGCCTGACCCCGGCGGGGTTGCAGTCGCAAGCTGAATTGGCCCTGCGTCGCCGGCTCGTTCTGGCCCTCAACCTCGCCACGCTGGCGGCGCTGCTTTACGGGCTCGCGCAGATTCTCGGTGCCGGCGGCTGGACGATGGCCGATATAGCGATCTTCGTCGCCCTTTTGTTCGGAGCGCCCTGGACGGTCCTCGGCTTCTGGAATGCGGTGATCGGGTTCTGGCTGCTTCATGGCGTCAAGGACGGGATGGAGCGCGTCGCGCCGTTCGCGGCCGCCGGCGATGCGCCCACGCCGGTGGTCATCCGCACCGCCATCCTGATGACCCTGCGCAATGAGGACCCGGCCCGGGCGTTTCAGCGGTTGCGGGTCGTCAAGGACAGCCTCGATGCCACCGGCGAGGGCAGCAGGTTCGATTTCTTCATCCTCTCGGACAGCGATGATCCGAGCGTCGCAGCGGCCGAGGAGGGGCTCGCTGCCGCGTGGCAAGGGGAGGTCGGCGAGGATGGGCGCATCACCTATCGCCGCCGAAGCGACAATGCCGGCTTCAAGGCCGGTAATGTCCGCGACTTCTGCGAGCGCTGGGGTGCGGCTTACGAACTGATGCTGCCGCTCGACGCCGACAGCGTGATGTCGGGCGAGGCGATCGTGCGGCTGACCCGGATGATGCAGGCCTATCCGAAGCTCGGCATCCTGCAGAGCTTGGTTGTGGGCATGCCGAGCAAGTCCGCGTTTGCCCGCGTCTTCCAGTTCGGCATGCGCCAGGGCATGCGGCCCTACACGATGGGCTCGGCCTGGTGGATTGGCGATTGCGGCCCGTTCTGGGGCCATAACGCCATGGTGCGGATCGCCCCCTTCCGCGATGGCTGCCATCTGCCGGTGCTGCCCGGGGGGCCGCCGCTCGGCGGCGCCGTGATGAGCCACGACCAGGTCGAGGCGACGCTGATGCGCCGCGCCGGCTACGAGGTCCGCGTGCTGCCCGAGGAGATGGGAAGCTGGGAGGAGAACCCGCCGACCATGCTCGATTTCGCCAAGCGCGACCTGCGCTGGTGCCTCGGCAATCTGCAATATCTGAAACTGCTCGACATTCCCGGCCTGCGGCCGATGAGCCGCTTCCAGCTGGTCTGGGCGATCCTGATGTTCCTCGGCCTGCCGGCCTGGACGCTGATGATCGCGCTCCTGCCGCTCAAGGTCGTCGAGGACCGGGGCCTCGAGGGCTATCCGTCGGGTCTCGCCGCCGGGCTCTATCTGCTGTTCCTGGCGATGTATCTCTCGCCCAAGCTCGCAGGCTTCGCCGATATCCTGCTCAGCCGCGACGGCGCGAAGCGCTATGGCGGCACGCTGCGTTTCATCGGCTCTGCCGCGATCGAGGTCGTCTTCGCCTTCCTGCAGGGCGCGGTGTCGAGCTTCAGGACCACGCTGTTCATGCTCGGGCTCCCGTTCGGGCGCGCCAGGATCGGCTGGAACGGGCAGGCGCGTGATGCCCATGCGCTGTCGCTCGCGACGGCCTTTGCGGGCTTGTGGCCGCACCTGCTGTTTGCGAGTTATCTGTTTGGCGCGCTGCTCCTGCTCTCGCCCACGGTTCTGCTGTGGTCGCTGCCTCTGACCGCCGGCTATCTGCTGGCGATCCCGTTTGCCATGGCGACCGCGCTGCCGGGCCTCGGCGAATGGTTCGCGCGCCGGGGCCTTTGCGGTATACCCGAGGATTTCGATCCGCCGGCCGAACTCGTCACCATAGCGGAGCTATCACGGTCATGAATGCTCCGATTTATCCCACAGGCACTGCCAAGGCGCTGTCGCGCTCCCTGCGCGTCTATCATGGCGATCCGACGCGCAATGCCGCGATGGATGCGCTCTACCGTCGCTTCCTGCGCCCCGGTGATCTCGCCTTCGATATCGGCTCCCATGTCGGCGACCGAATCTCGTCCTTCCGCCGGCTGGGCGCGCGCGTCGTGGCGCTGGAGCCGCAGCCGGGCCCGGCTCGCGTCTTGCGGCTGATCCATGGCCGCGACGGCGAGGTAACACTGATACAGGCGGCCTGCGGCGACCACGAGGGCATCGTCACGCTCAAGATCAACAGCGCCAACCCGACCGTCTCGACTGCGTCCGACGCCTTCATCGGGGCCGCAAACGAGGCCGGCGGCTGGGAAGGGCAGGTCTGGGACCACGAGATCGCGGTTCGCTGCACTACGCTCGATGCGCTGATCGCGCGGCACGGGCTGCCGGCCCTGCTCAAGATCGATGTCGAGGGCTTCGAGGCGCATGTGCTGGCGGGGCTGACCCGGCCGGTGCCGGCCATCTCCTTCGAATTCACCACAATCCAGCGCGACGTCGCCGAAGCCTGCCTCGCACTTCTGGAAACGCTCGGGCCCTATCGCTTCAATGTCGCACTCGGCGAAAGCCAGCGGCTGGAACTGGACGAGCCCGCCAGTGCCGAGGCGATCGGAAGCTATCTACGTGCGCTTCCCCACGCCGCCAATTCGGGCGACGTGTATGCCATTCTCCAGAGCTGAGCCGCTATGACCAAAATCGCCGCCTGCCTTCGCATTGCATTGCTCGCCCTGACTGGGGTTGCATCCCCCGCCTTCGCGGCAGGGGACATTGCGGTCGAGGTCCGCAATGAATCCGAGCCGGTGCTTTGCGCCGAGAAGGACAACGTCACGATCAAGGCGATCTCGCCGGAGGTGCGCCGCTTCCAGATCGAGGCCGCTCATCCCGCCTATATCGCAGGCCTTCTGCGCGACAATTGGGAAGCCGACTGGACGGCCTGCGACATGACCGGCGATCCGGCCTTCAAGGCGCCGGTTCCGCCGCGCCGCGTCACCTTCTACGAGAGCATCGAATACTGGCTGGTCGGCTACACCTTCCCGACCTTCTGGCGTCCGGCCGATACGACCTTCCGGGTCGGCGACCGCGTCGAGAAGGGGCTGCATCTGGTGCAGCTCTGGAAGCTCGGCAAGACCGGCTCCTATGAGGTTCTCGTCGTCTATCCGCAGGACGGCTACTGGCGCACCCGGCCGCTGCCGCCGCCGCAGCTCTCGGCCGCGGCCTATGGCTCGTCCTTCCTGTTCGGGCCGATCGAGCAGGACGCCGGCCGCCCGGTGGTGAACATCAAGGAGATCGCGTTCGATCCCGCGACGCTGTCGTTCAAGCTCGATTTCAAGGACGGCTCGGCCGGCACGCTCAAGCTCGATTCCGTCGATGAAAACCGCATGGTCCTCGACGCCGTGCTCGACAAGCCGGTGATGGGTGGCAAGGCGTTCGTGGCGCTGCGCTCGATGTATGTCACCGAGGGCAACAACGATGTCGCCCGCATCGCACTGCGCGAGCCCGGCGCCAAGGGATGGCGCGAGGAGTTGCTCATGCCGTTCACCGGTGGCAAGGCGACCGACATCTGGATGGGGCGCACCACCCATTCGCGGCACAACACCTCCTCGCCGGATATGGTTTTCCGGCATTTCTCCGCTGACCCGAACCCGCCAGTGAAGAAATAGGAAATTCCGTCACCGCGAGCACAGTGAAGCAATCCAGATCAGCGTAGCACGCGGCTGCCCTGGATTGCTTCGCTCCGTTAGCAATGACGTGAGCTGCCGGAACGCATCGCGACCCTGGCGCGTTTCCCATGACGCGGGCCCCGCATCGCGCTAGCCTTGGCCCGTTGTCACCAGCCTCGAGACCCGCCATGCCACGCTTTGCCGCCAATCTCTCGATGATGTTCACCGAATGGGCATTCCTCGACCGTTTCAAAGCGGCGTCCGATGCCGGATTCGAGGCCGTCGAATTCCTGTTTCCCTATGACTACGCCTGCGAACAGGTCGGGCTGGCGCTTGCCGGCGGCGAATTGCAGCAGGCGCTATTCAACCTGCCGCCGGGCGATTTCGCCAATGGCGAGCGGGGCATCGCTGCGCTGGCCGGGCGCGAGGACGAGTTCAAGGCGGGCGTCGAGACGGCGTTGCGCTATGCCCATGAGACCGGCGTGAAGCGCCTGCATATGATGGCAGGCCTCGCCGATCCCGAAGACGAAAAAGCGCAGGCAACCTACCGCGCCTCTCTCGCCTACGCGGCCGATGCGCTGGCGCCTCATGGCATCGATCTGCTGCTGGAGCCGATCAACGGCCGGGACATGCCGGGCTATTTCCTCAATGATTTCGACCGGGCGGCCGATTATGTCCGCGAGGCCGGGCGGGACAATGTCAGGCTTCAGTTCGACATGTATCACTGCGAGCTGATCCATGGCGACGTCGCCGGCAAGCTGCGGGCGCTGTACCCGCTGGTGGGCCATGTCCAGATCGCCAGCGCCAATGGCCGTCATGAGCCCGACAGCGCCGGTCCCGATTATCCGAGCCTGTTCGCCCTGCTCGACGAGCTCGGCTATGACGGCTTCGTCGGCTGCGAGTACCGGCCGAAGGCGGGCACGCTTGAAGGGCTCGGCTGGTTTTCGGAGTATCGCAAGCCCGAAGGCAAGTCCGATCCGCTGGACCTTGCGTGATGACGGACTTCTCCTATCCGGTCCTGGTCGCCGATATCGGCGGCACGAATTGCCGTTTGTCGCTGGTCGAGGATGCCGGCGCGCCGCATCGGCCGCTGGCACGGATCGGCACCGGCAGCCACCCGACCCCGGAGGCGGCGCTGGAGTCGGTGCTGACGACGCTGACGCAGCGGCCGCGCTCGGCGGTCCTTGCCGTCGCGGGTCCGCTGGAAGGCCGCAGCGCACAGCTCACCAATGCCAACTGGCATTTCGACGGGCCGCAGATCGGGCGGGCTCTCGGGCTGGAGCAGGGGCTGCTCGTCAATGATTTCGAGGCGCAGGCGGCCTCGCTTGCGGTGCTGGGCGAAGCCGACCTGGCGACGCTGGTCACGGGTGCGCCGGAGCCCGGCGGCGTGCGGCTCGCGCTCGGGCCAGGCACCGGCTTCGGTGCCGCGGCGCTGGTCACGCGGGGTTCGCGCGGCGTGCTGGTGCCGACAGAATGCGGTCATATCGGCATTGGGCCGGAGGACCCCGCCGAGGAGAAGATCTGGCCTGCGCTCAAGGGCGGGCACGCCCGCGTCACGGTTGAGGACCTGTTGAGCGGCAACGGGCTGGTGCGATTCCACCGCGCGGTCGCCAGCGAAGCCGGCATGCTGGAGGCCGATGTCAGCGCCGCCGACGTGACGACGCTGGCGCTCGACGGCGATCCCGCCGCGCTGATGGCGGTTGTCTGTTTCTGGCGCTTGCTGGCCCGGGTGGCCGGCGATCTCGCGCTGGCGTTCAAGGCGACGGGCGGCGTTTACGTGTCCGGCGGCATCGTGCCGCGGCTGCTGCCGCTGGCCGACAAGCCGACGATTCACGCGGTTTTCTGCGGCAAGCCGCCGATGGAGGATCTCGCGGCGCGTTTCGCGCTTCATGTCGTCACCGCTCATGACGGTGCAGAGCAGGGGATGGCCGCGATTGCAGCTGCGCCTGCGCGCTTCGGCCTCGACGATCCCGCCCGGTTGTGGTTTGGCTGAGGCCGGCGCGCCGGCCGGCGGGCTTTGACCGAGCGTTTGCCAGCTCCCTTGTCCGCCATTCTTCCCATCCAGGTGTTGCGCGCGCTCGCGGCCTTCATGGTCGCGGTGCACCATGTCCAGCCCGACGCGGCTGTGCTCGCGCTGCGAGGAGGCGCGAGCTTTGCCCGCAGCGACATCCTGCCTTGGATGGCGGGCGTCGACATCTTCTTCGTCGTCTCGGGCTTCATCATGGTCCATGCCTCGGGCGCGCTTTTCGGGCGGCCGGGCGCGTCGCGGCTGTTCCTGCAGCGTCGGATCGCGCGGATCGTGCCGCTCTACTGGGCCGCGACGACGCTGTTCCTGCTGATCGGGGTGGCTGTTCCCGCTGTGCTCAACTCAGGCGCGCCGGGCATCGGCCAGATCGCGGCCTCCTACCTGTTCTGGCCGGCGCTCTCGACGCAGGGGCTCGTCCAGCCGGTTTATTCGCTGGGCTGGACGCTGAACTACGAGATGCTGTTCTACGTCCTGTTCGCGGCTGCCCTCGTGCTGCCGCGTGGCCTGGTCGTTCCGGCCGTGACGCTCGCGCTTGTGGTTGTGGTGGGCGGCGAGGTTCTAGCCGGTCCGCTGCCCTTGCCCTTCAGCTTCTGGGGCCAGCCGATCGTGCTGGAATTCGCGGCCGGCATGGCGCTGGCGCTGCTGAAACGGGGGGGATTGCAGCTCGCCTCGCCGCTGCGCTGGGGCATGGCGGCCGGCGGCGTGGCGATCCTGCTGTTGGGCAGACACCTGCCGCTGCCGGTCGGGCCGTGGCGTGATGTCATCATCCATGGTTCTGCGGCGACGCTGCTGGTGCTGGCCGCCGTCTCGGGCCTCGACCAGGGCACGCCGTCTCCGACGATGCGCGCGCTGGCGCAGGTGGGCGATGCATCCTATGCGCTTTATCTCGTCCACCCCTTCGTGATCAGGGGGCTGCGCGAGGTCTTCATGCGGGCCGGCCTGCTTGAGCCGGTGCTGTTCATCGTCGTGGCGCTGGCAGGGGCGGGGGGCGCCGCGCCCGCGGCCCCCCCCCCGTTCGGGGGGCCCGCGGCCCCCTGGGTGCGGCGGCGGCTCGATCGCTGAGGCTTTGCGCCTATGTCAGGCGCTTGCCCTTGAGCGATTGGCCGACCACGCCGCCGGCCTTACGACGCTCGGCGCGTTTCGCCTTGATCGCCTCGGCATGCTCGGCCTGGGGATGATAGCCGCGCTCCATGATCTCGAGGGAATATTCCTCATAGGTCAGGCCCAGCGCCTCCGCCTTCTCCTGGCGGCTCAGCGCAATGTCGCGCGGCTTCTTCCAAGCCTTGCGATGAGCGAGGCGCCAGTCGAAAATCCGGCCGATCGTGCCGCTGCCGCTCATGGACCGGCGCTTGCGCTCCGTGAGCGGCGGGCCGCCATTGTGACCGATTCCGATGGGACGTGGGCGAGGCATGGGTCGTTCACTCGGCAGTGCGTGACATCACGATACGGGCTGGAGCGGTGCAGGCAAGCGACGCGCCATCGCCTGCGGACGTGACATGGCGGCCCTGCCGGGCTATCCCGCCTGCTCCCCCTCACGGACACATCATGGCCCCCTTGCTCCATCTGCGCGACGTCGCGCTCACCTTCGGCGGCCAGCCCTTGCTGGAGGCGGCGGAAATCGCCGTGTCCGCCGGCGAGCGCGTCTGCCTCGTCGGCCGCAACGGCTCGGGCAAGTCGACGCTGTTGAAGATCGTGGCGGGCCTCGTCGAGGCCGACAGCGCCGAGCGCTTCGTCCAGCCGGGCTGCACCGTGCGCTATCTGCCGCAGGAGCCGGACTTCACCGGTTACAAGACCTCGCTCGCCTATGTCGAAGCGGGGCTCGGACCTGGCGACGACGCCTATCGCGCGCAGTACCTGATCGACGAGCTCGGCCTGACCGGCGAGGAAGACCCCGCCACCATGTCGGGCGGCGAATCGCGCCGCGCCGCGCTGGCGCGCGTGCTCGCGCCCGAGCCCGACATCCTGCTGCTCGACGAGCCGACCAACCATCTCGACCTGCCGGTGATCGAATGGCTGGAGCAGGAGCTGAAATCGCTGCGCTCGGCCATGGTGCTCATCAGCCATGACCGTCGCTTCCTGACCAATCTGTCGCGTGCCACGATCTGGCTCGATCGCGGCCTGACCCGGCGCATGGACCGGGGTTTTGGCGAGTTCGAAGCCTGGCGCGACGAGGTTCTCGCGCAGGAAGAGCTCGACCGCCACAAGCTCGACCGCAAGATCGCGCGCGAGGAGGACTGGCTGCGCTATGGCGTCAGCGCGCGGCGCACCCGCAACCAGCGGCGGCTGGGCGAACTGCATGGCCTGCGCGAGCAGCGCCGCACGGCGCGCTTCGCCGTCGGCAACGTCAAGCTCGAGGCCAGCGAGGCGCAGACCTCGGGCAAGCTGGTGATCGAGGCGGTCAACGTCGCCAAGGCCTATGGCAGCAACGTCGTGGTCAAGGATCTGTCGCTGCGCGTCGCGCGGGGCGACCGCATCGGCATCGTCGGCCCCAACGGCGCCGGCAAGACGACGCTGATCAACCTGCTGACCGGGCAGCTCGCGCCCGATTCCGGCACGGTGAAGCTCGGCGTCTCCCTGAACATGGTGACGCTCGACCAGCGCCGCGAAAGCCTCGATCCGGCGACGCCGCTCGGCGATGTGCTGACCGGCGGCGGCTCGGACCAGGTCATGGTCGGCGACACGCCGCGCCATGTCATCGCCTATATGAAGGACTTCCTGTTCCAGCCGCTCCAGCGGCGCACGCCGGTCGGCGCGCTGTCGGGCGGCGAGCGCGGCCGGCTGATGCTGGCGCGTGCGCTGGCGAAGCCCTCCAACCTGCTGGTGTTGGACGAGCCGACCAACGACCTCGACCTCGAGACGCTCGACCTGCTGCAGGAACTGCTGGCCGACTACAAGGGCACCGTCCTGCTGGTCAGCCATGACCGCGACTTCATCGATCGCGTCGTCTCGGCGACGCTGATTTCGGATGGCGACGGCGTCTGGACCGAGTTCGCCGGCGGCTACACCGACATGGTGGCGCAGCGCGGACGCGGCGTCGGGGCGAAGGCCCGGGTCGTCTCGGGCAAGGGCTCGGCGGCTGAGGTCGCGGCTCCGGCCGCACCGGTCGTCGTCAACAAACGCAAGCTCTCGTTCAACGAGAAGCACGCGCTGGAGACGCTGCCCAAGCGCATCGAAGTGCTGCAGGCCGAGGCCGCCAAGCTGACCACCGCCATGGCAGGCGATCTCTACACCCGCGACCCGAAGCTCTTCGCCAAGGCGACCGCGCGGCTGGAAGAGGTGACGCGCGAGATCGGCCAGGCGGAAGAGCGCTGGCTTGCGCTGGAGATGCTGCAGGAAGAGATCGGGGCTTGAGGCTCCGCCGTCATGCTCGGGCTTGACCCGAGCATCTCAGGGCAGAGATTCTCGGGTCAAGCCCGAGCATGACGGCCAAGGCAACCAAAACGCTATCGAGGAAACACGATGAGACTGAAGGGCAAGACGGCGCTGGTCACCGGCGCGGCGCAGGGGTTCGGGTTCGGAATCGCAGAGACCTTCGTCAGGGAAGGCGCCCGCGTCGCGGTGCTCGACCTCAATGGCGACAAGGCGAAGGAGGCAGCCCAGGCGATCGGCGGCGGGACCATCGCCTTGACCTGCGATGTCGCCAAGGCCGATAGCGTCAATGAGGCCGTCGCGCAGGTGCTGGCTGCCTTCGGGCGGCTCGACATCGTCGTCAACAATGCCGGCACGACCCATCGCAACATGCCGATGACCGAGGTTCCCGAAGAGCTGTTCGACCGTGTCTTCGCGGTGAACGTCAAGTCGATCTATCTGATGGCGCTCGCGACGGTGCCGCATTTTCGCGAGCATGGCGGCGGCGTGATCCTGAACATCGGCTCGACCGCGGGCGTGCGCCCGCGTCCCGGCCTCACCTGGTACAATGCCTCGAAGGGCGCGGTGAACCTGCTTTCGAAGTCGATGGCGGTGGAGCTGGCGCCGGACCACATCCGGGTTAATGCGATCGCGCCGGTCGCGGGAGAGACGCCGCTGCTGGCGACCTTCATGGGCGAGGACACACCCGAGAAGCGCGCCCAGTTCCGCGCCTCGATTCCGTGGGGCCGGCTCTCGACGCCGCAGGACATGGCCAATGCGGCGCTGTTCCTGTGCTCGGACGAGGCGGAAATGGTGACGGGGACGGTTCTGGCGGTGGATGGCGGCCGCTGCATCTGAGAGCGCCTGCCAATCCGCCAGCGCGGCCGTCTGACGCAGCGTTCTGCGCTTCCGGTGCTCACGGACAGATCTGGCCGTGGATGGCGGCCGCTGCATCTGAGGATTCCTCGTCATGCTCGGGCGAAGCGCAGCGCAGACCCGAGCATCTCGGAAACCAGTATCTTCGCGTCCTGAGATTCCCGGGTCGGCGCTTTGCGCCGCCCGAGAATGACGCCGTAGGCGATCACACTGGCTTGGTGTGCAGTGTGATCTCCTGGCGCCTCATCACCGTGCCGTCGAGCTCGAAGCCGCGCTGCTCCAGCGTGATGTGAGGCGATGTCGCGTCGCCCTCGATCCGGAACAGGTGCCAGGTCGCCATCTCGCCATGGCCGAGTGGGCCGATCGAGCAGGAGGGCACGCCGACGATCGGCACGTCGCGGCCGAAGCCCGGCCGCCAGGCCAGCGAGAATTTGTGATTGTGCCCGTGCAGCACGAGGTCGGCGCCCTTGCGCGCCAGCATCGCTTCGAAAGCCGCAGCATCGACCAGTTCGCGCGAGCGCCGGGCGCCGCCGACATAAGGCGGATGGTGGATCAGGACGACGCGGATCAGGCCCTCGTCGCGGGCGCGATCGAGCAATGC
Organism: Allobosea vaviloviae; assembly: GCF_001298265.1. GTDB lineage: Bacteria > Pseudomonadota > Alphaproteobacteria > Rhizobiales > Beijerinckiaceae > Allobosea > Allobosea vaviloviae_B. Next base: position 111,416 of record NZ_LGSZ01000045.1, read on the forward strand.
TTCCGTGGCGGCCATCTGGCGTGAACCGATGCGCCCGGTTGCCATCAGCGGCATGGTCGGGATACCGCTGTTGAGGCCGATCAGCGCGACATTGCCCTGCCTGCGATACCAGGGATAGCCGATGCTGCCGTCGTCGCTGGCGACCCAGGGGCCGAGATGGCTCGCGAGCGCCTTCAGCGAGGAGCGGGCATAGGCGTCGTGATTGCCTGGCACGAAGGAGACCGCCTCGCGCGGGCCGAGCGTGTCGAGGAAGGCGACGGCCGTCTTGAACTCGTTGGGCAGCCCGATATGGGCGACATCGCCGGTGCAGGCGATATGATCTGGGTGCTGCGCCTGGATATCGGCGACGATCAGCGCCAGGATGTCCATGTCATGGGCGTGCCGGCGCTTGCGGCGCCAGTTGACGTAGCCCGTCGCGCGCTTGCCGAGCAGCTGATGCAGCGAGAAGCCCACGAGCGGGCCGAGATGCGGGTCGGACAGGTGCGCGAGCTTGAACACAGCCTCAGCGCTTGCCCTCGCGACCACCGGCCGTCAAGCGCGCAGATGCATCGAACCCGATGCCTGCGCGCGACGGTCGATCAGTTGGCCGCGCCGGTCAGTTCGGAGACGACGCGCGAATCGGTCAGAGTCAGGGCAGGCTGCCAGTCGAAGGCAGGCTTGGCCCGCAGGCGAGCGATGATGAAAGAGAGCAGCATGACGGAAATCCCCAGCGATGAGGCGGTGATATCTGCCTGCTTTGCGGCGCGTTTGTGACGTAGCGGAACCCGGAACGGGTGTCCGACATGCGTCATTTGCATAGACAAATCAGTAACCATCGGGAGGTGCCGTCATGGCGGGCAGCACAGGCGACAAAGGCGGCAGAGAACCCGAGGCGGGGTTGACGCGGCTCCAGCGGCTGCAGGTCAGGGTCCTGCACAGCTATTTCCGCTTCGCGCGCGGCATGACGCTGGGGGTGCGCGCCGCCGTGCTGAACGAGGCCGGCGAGGTCTTCCTGATCCGCCACACCTATACGCCCGGCTGGCAACTGCCGGGCGGTGGCGTCGAGACCGGAGAGACGGTGGGCGAGGCGCTGGCGAAGGAGTTGCGCGAGGAGGGCTGCATCCGGTTGACGGCTCCGGCGCAACTCTTCGGCATCTATTTCAACCGCAAGATCTCGCGCCGCGATCATGTCGTGCTCTATGTCGTCAGGGATTTCGTCGTCGACGCGGTCAAGAAGGCCGACATGGAGATCGCGGAAGCGCGCTTCTTTCCGCTCGATGCGCTGCCGCAAGGGCTGACGCCAGCGACGCGGCGTAGGCTGGCGGAGATCGCCGAAGGTGCCATGTCCGGCACGGACTGGTGAGTTCCAAGCGGCGATGGACGATGGCCCATCGCTCTGCTACATCGCCGCGATCATGACCAACGGGCACGGCATTTCACTGCTGCGACGACCGGCGCGCTGAACGCGCTTCCGGCAGGCCTGCGCCTTGCGCGGACCCTGCGTTCACATCGTCCAGCCTTGTTCTGCCCGCCCGCAGGTTTGCCGCCGTCATGACCTCCTTGCCTTTGACAATTCGCCATGAGCTTCCCGTCGATGCGGCCGCGATCGAGCGGTTACATGAGCGCGCCTTCGGGCCGGGGCGCTTCGCCCGCACCGCGTTCCGTCTGCGCGAGGGCGTACCGCCCGATCCGGCGCTGACTTTCGCGGCGCATGTCGGGACCTTTCTGGTCGGCTCGATTCGGGTGACGCCGGTCAATGCCGGTGGGCACACCGCGCTGATGCTGGGGCCGCTGACGGTCGATCCCGCTTTCGAGGGGCGCGGCATCGGGGCCGCCCTGATGAACCGCTCGATCGCGGCGGCGCGCGAGGCCGGGCACGACCTCATCCTGCTGGTGGGGGACGCGCCCTATTACGCCCGCTTCGGCTTCAAGGTGATCCCGCCCGGCCAGCTTCTGCTGCCGGGGCCGGCCGATCCGGCGCGGTTTCTCGCGCTGGAACTGGTGGAGGGCGTTCTGGTGCAGCGGCGCGGGGCTGTCACCGCGATCAGGTGACGAGCCCTGTCATTCCGGGGCTTCGCGACGCGAAGAACCCGGAACCCACGACTGGACGATACCTTCGCCGGCCTCTCCAAACACGCTCGCCCGGTCGTGGGTTCCGGGTTCGCTGCTTTGCAGCGCCCCGGAATGACAGTGTCAGGCGGCTGCGTCCGGGCGCCGGTTGAAGCGCCGGCCGCTTTCGCCGATCCAGCCGGCGACGAGCGCGCCGAAGAGCAGCGCCAGGCCGAGCAGGCCGATGAAGAGCGGCGAGACCTGTACGCCGCGCACGATGCCGGAATCGCTGATGCGCAGGCCGATCCAGTCCGCGCCGGCGAACTGGCTGCCGGAGCGCACGGGCACAATGCGTGGCACCGTGACGGCCGAGCCGCTCTCCTGACCGATGCGGCGCGAGGAGCCGCCCGTCGCCTCGGCCAGCGCCTGGAGGGCCGCCGGGTTGCTGACGACCTCCATCAACTCGCGCGGATTCTCAGGGCCAAGGCTGGCGAAGGCGGTGAGGTTGTCGCCGGAGATGCGGTGCAGGCCGAATTCGCTGCTGGCGATGCGCGCGGTGAACAGGCCGGGGCGGCCGGGTTCGAGCGGCACGGAGCGGGACTGGCCGTCCGGCCCGGTGACGATGACGGGGGCGGGGTTGTCGCCCAGCGTCTGGCGCTCGACCTCGATGACGCCGCCGCGCGCGACGGCGCGCAGCGCTTCCTCCTCGAGATCGGGCTCCTTCATCAGCCAGTGGCCCAGACGGCGCAGCAGGTCGAGATGGGGGCCGCCATCGCGGAAACCGCGCGCCCAGAGCCAGGCATGGTCGGTAAGGAAGAGCGCGACGCGGCCCTTCTGCTCGCGGGCGAGCATCAGCAGGGGGCGGTCGCCGGGGCCGGTCATGACAGGCGAGCCGGTGCGGGCGCGGGCGCCGACCATGCGCAGCCATTCGCCCCAGCGCGGCGGCTCGACCTCGGAGCCGGGCAGGTCGCGGGTCACCGGGTGGCGCTTACCGGGTTCGCTGACGCGGGCGCGATAGGCCTCGTCGATCACCGAGCCGTCGGGTGTCGCCGGCAGGATCTGGCTGAGCGGCGTGCGCGAGAGCGATTGCGCGCCGGCATATTCGGGACCTGCCGCGATCAGCAGCGCGCCGCCTTCGCGGACATAGCGGACGATGTTGTCGAAATAGACCAGCGGCAGGATCGACTGGTTGGCGTAGCGGTCGAAGATGATCAGGTCGAATTCCTTGATCTTGACCTGGAACAGCTCGCGCGTCGGGAAGGCGATCAGGGAGAGCTCATTGATCGGCGTGCCGTCCTGCTTCTCCGGCGGGCGCAGGATGGTGAAATGTACGAGGTCGATATTGGCGTCGGCCTTGAGCAGGTTGCGCCAGGTGCGCTCGCCCGGATGCGGCTCGCCCGAGACCAGCAGCACGCGGAGCTTGTCTCTAACCCCTTCAATTGTAATCACCGCGCGGTTGTTGGCGAGCGTCAGTTCGTTGTCGAGCGGGGCGGCCTCGATCTCGATGACATTGGGGCCGCCGCGGTCGATCCGCACCGGCACCGAGACGGTCTGGCCGACCGTGACCTCGCGGCGCGCGATGATCTCGCCGTCGCGACGGATGGTCAGCCCGGCGCGGCCGGGCCCGCCCTTCTCCAGCACGCGCAGGCGCACGGTCTGGTCCTTGCCGACGATGCCGAAGCGCGGTGAATCGACCAGCACGATGCGGCGGTCGATCTCGGCATTGCGGCCCGTGGTCAGGACATGCAGCGGCGCGCGCAGGCCCAGTGCCTCGGCCGTCGGCGGGGCGTCATGGGCGAGGCCGTCGCTGATGACGATGGCGCCGGCGACGCGCTCGGAGGGGACATCGGCGAGGCTTGCCGCCAGCGCCTCGAACAGGCGTGTACCGTCGCCGGAGCCCTGCGCGTCACGGACCTCGACGATGCGTGATTCGACATTGGTCAGGCCGCGCAACTGGCGCTCGACCTCGGTTTGGGCGGCCTGCGTCTGCGCAGCGCGGTCGGCCAGGCGGTTCGAGCCCGAGCGGTCGACGACGACGGAGACGACGTCCTTGACCGGCTCGCGGTCCTCGAAGACCAGCGAGGGATCGGCCAGCGTCACGGTCAGCACGGTCAGCGCAAGCGCGCGCAGGATGGCGCTGCGGCCGGCGAGCACGACGCATGCGCCGGCCGCCAGCGCCGCCAGAACGGCAAGGCCGATCAGCAGCGGCAGCGGGACGAGCGGCGCGAAGGAAAGGCTCCACATCAGATCGGGTTCCTGTTCCAGCTCGGCCCGTTGCGCTCCATCAGCCGCGTTAGGACACGGCAGGCACGACGCCACTCCCTCCCCCCGCTTGCGGTGGGGAGGGCTGGGGTGGGGGGCAGTGCCGCTCGGGGCCGCCGACAAAGGACAGCGCTCAGGCTTTTCGCCCCCCCATCCCTAGCCCTTCCCCACCGCAAGCGGGGGGAAGGGGACAGGTCGCGCCCTTGCACGGCGTTCACTGCCCCAGCCTTTCCAGCAGGGCGGGGACGTGGACCTGGTCGGCCTTGTAGTTGCCGGTGAGCGCGTACATCACGAGGTTGACGCCGGCCCGCAGCGCCATTTCGCGCTGACGCGGATCGGAGCCCGAGAGCGGCACCAGCGGCTCGCCGCGTCGGTTCACGGCCCAGGCCGAGGCCAGGTCGTTCGAGGTGATGACGATCGGCGAGACATTGTCGCCGGCGCGGGCCGGGCGACGGCCATCGGCACCGGCGGGGGGAAGGATCTCGACCCAGGTCGTTCCGGTATCGTAGCGGCCGGCGAAACCGTCGAGGATGTAGAAGGTCTTGGTCAGGACGTGATCACGCGGCAGCGGCTCCAGCTCGGGAATGTCCAGCGTCTGAAGCATGCGGCGCAACTGTTCGCCCTCGGGCGTGGTGCCGCCTCCGGGCCGGGCGCTCATCGCGTCGCGGGTGTCGAAGATCACGAGCCCGCCGCCCTTCATATAGGCTTCCAGCTTGCGCAGGGTCTCGGCCGTGGGGATCGGCCGGCCGGCGACGATCGGCCAGTACAGCACCGGGAAGAAGGCGAGCTCGTCGCGGTCGGCGTTGACGCCGACGGCCTCGCCCGGCTCCAGCGCCGTGCGGGCGCCGAGCACGACGTTGAGACCGGCCAAGCCCGCCTTCGACATTTCGTCGACCGCCCTGTCGCCGGTCACGACATAGGCCAGCCGGGTCACGGCGCCGGCGGCAAAGAGCTCGCGCGGAATCGGAGGGCGCTGGTCGGGGGCGGCGGGCGCCGCCGGAGCCGGGGGGACCGCCTGCGCGCGTGCCGTCTCGGGGACGAGAGTCGTGCCGCCCAGCGCCAAGGCGAGCAGGATCGCGGCCGGAGCGGCGCGGCGCGCCTGACGCGCGATGGAGAGCCTGCCCCCGAGCCACAGCGTCGCCAGCGTATCGGCGACCAGCAGCAGCAGCGCCAGCACCAGCAGTTGCGGGCGGATGTCGAGCGCGACGGGCTTGTCGACCGGCAGCACGGCGACGCCGAGCGAAGCGAGGTCGATCGCGCGCAGGGTGTCGGTGGGGTTGAGTGCATTCACGGCGAGTGAGCCGTCGGCGGGACCGTAGATGCCGGGCGGATGGGCCAGCGTGGCGCGGCCGGCGAAGCTGCGCGCGACGGGCTGTGCGGTGGCGGGGGGGCTGCGGAAACTGCCGCTGCCGTCGAGGACGCGGGTCGGCGACAGGGTTTCCACGCGGGCATCCTCTCCCTGAGGTTCGGCAGGGCCAGTGCCGGCGAGGCCGACGATCTTCCGGAGCATCTCGACGAACAGCCCCGAGAGCGGCAGGTTCGACCAGGTGGTGTCGGCGGTGACATGCATCATCGCGATCATGCCGTCGCCGCGGCGCTCGCCGGTGACGACGGGCGTGCCGTCCTCCAGCGCCGCCCAGGTCTTGCGCGACAGATCGGCCTCGGGCTCGGCCAGGATCTGGCGGGAGACGCGCACGTCGTCGTTGATGGCTGTGCCGAAGAAGGGGCTCTCGCGGGTGAAGGGGGCGAGCTTGCGCGGCGTCTCCCAGGACAGGCCGCCACCGAGCGTGCGGCCGCCTCGGCGCAGGCGCACCGGCGTCAGGTCGTCCGATGCCGCGGCAAGGCGCGCGCCGGCAAAGCGCAGCAGCACGCCGCCACGCTGGATGAAGGCGTTGATCTTGCCGACGGTGTCACCGTCGAGCGCGCCGATATCGGCCAGCACCAGCACCGAGAGGTTCTGCGCCAGCAATTCGCCGACGGGGTCGGTCGAGCCCGGGCGTGGCTCGCGGATCTCGGCGAAGGGCTGGAGCGCGCGCGAGACGTAATAGGTCGGCGAGAGCAGCGGTTGGGCGGTGTCGGTGGTCGCGCCCGAGACGATGCCGACGCGGCGGCGCTTGGCGCGGTCGTCGAGCAGGGCGACGGCCGCCGCGCTGCGCTCGCCCACCACCTCCAGCCGCGATACGGAATTGCGAACCTCGATCGGCAGGGTCAGCCGCGCCGTGGTCTGGAGTTCGGAGCCGTTGAAGACGAAGGGGGCGTCGCCGAGCGGCAGGCCCTTGAGGTCGAGCGCGCGGACCTGGCCGCTGGCGGCGGCCGCCGGCGTCGGGCGCAGCACCTTGACGGCGAGCGCGCCGGCGAGGTTCTCGGGCGCGGTCAGCGCAAGCTGGTCGATCGGGCCGGCATGGATCGAGAGGCGGCCGGCATCGGCCTCCTGCTTCAGCCTGGCGAGGAAGGCTGTGTCGTCCGTGACGGACAGCCCGTCGGCGACCCAGACGATTTCGGCATCGGGCGCCGTCCGCAGGAAAGCCTCGATGCGGGGCAGATGGGCGGCGCGGTCGGGCGCATGGGGCTGGAGCGCGAAGGCACGCAGGCGGTCGAGCGCAGCGCGGGGCTCCGACAGCGTGATCTCGGCGGGGTTCTCGGCTAGGCCAAGGATGGCGACGGGCCGGCCCTCGCGGGCAGCGGCGGCGACGCGCGATTCCGCGACCAGCAGGCGCTCGGGCCAATCGGTCGCCGCGCCGAAGCCGTTGTCGACGAGCAGCAGCATCGGCCCGCGCAGCGGTCCCGCCTCGCGCGCCGGGTTCCAGACCGGGCCTGCGACGGCCAGGATCGCGAGCGCGGCGATGATCATACGCAGCGCCAGCAGCCACCACGGCGTGTGCGCCGGCATTTCGCGCTTGGCGACGAGGTCGGCCATGATCTTCAGCGGCGGAAAATCAATCCGCCGCGGGCGCGGCGGCGTCACCCGCAAGATCAGCCAGAGCGCCGGCAGCAGAGCCAGCGCCGCGAGAGCGAGCGGTGCGGAGAAGGCCAGGGGGAGCGAGCTCAGCATCGGCAAGCTTCCTCTGTCATTCCGGGACGGCCCGTAGGGACGGACCCGGAACCCACGACTGCGCTCAACCTGACAACGATATCATGGCTTCGTCTCACCCGGTCGTGGGTTCCGGGTTCTTCGCTGCGCGAAGCCCCGGAATGACAGAACCTGTTTCCATGCGAAGGCTTCATCCTCATCGCCCTGCCCCCCGCGCGGCGGCGACCAGGCTTGCGATGCGCAGAACGCCTTCGCTGGCGGGCCTGTCGGTGCGGTGGAGCGTCAGGGTCCAGCCGGCCTTGCGGCAGGCCTCGCGAATCGCGTCGCGATGGGCCTCCAGCCGCTGGCGATATTCGACGCCCCAGGAGCCGGCATCACCGACGCGCAGCGACAGGCCGTCCTCGAGGTCGAAGAGCTCGGCCTGGCCGGTGAAGGGGAAGGTTTCCTCGATCGGATCGGCAATCAGCAGGACATGGCCGCGTGCGCCCGACGAGGCCATCGTGGCGATGCGCTTGGCCAGCGATGCCGCCGGCGAGAGGCCATCGGTGATGATGATCGCATCGGCGAGGCGTGGCAGAGGGCCGTTTGGCGGCAGGTCGGTATCGGCGCCCTTGGCGTCGGCCAGAATCGCCTGCGCCAGCGTCTCGACGATGCGGCGCGAGGCCAGCGCCCGGGTCAGGCCGAGATGGCCGACGCGCTCGCCGCCATCGACCAGTGTCTCGGCCAGCGCGAAACCCGCGATCAGGGCGCGATCGACCTTCGATGCCAGGGCGAGCGAGGAGGAAAAGCCCATCGAGGCCGAGCGGTCGATCCAGAGCCAGATCGCGTGCGAGGCCTCCCATTCGCGTTCGCGGACGAAGAGATGGCCATCGCGGGCCGAGCGGCGCCAGTCGATGCGCGAGGAGGATTCGCCGGTGACGAGCGGGCGGTACTGCCAGAAGGTCTCGCCGGGGCCGGCACGCCTGCGGCCATGGATGCCGTGGACGCTGGCCGAAACGCGGCGGGCTTCGAGGATCAGCCGGGGCAGGCGCGCCGCGAGATCGAGCGAGGCGGTGACGACCGGCTTGACCGGCTGCCGATCGGAAGCCCCGAGAACGCGCGTGCGCAGCATCAGCCTGGCTCCTCCTACCCTAGCCGCTCGACGAGCTTGCCGATGATGCCCTCGACGGTCTCGCCATCGGCGCGGGCGGCAAAGGTCAGCGCGACGCGATGCTTCAGCACGGGGATGGCCAGCGCCACGACATCGTCGACGGAGGGCGCGAGACGGCCTTCGACCAGCGCGCGGGCGCGGCAGGCCAGCGTCAGCGACTGGCTGGCGCGGGGGCCTGGCCCCCAGGCGAGCTTGTCGGTGATGGCGCCGTCGCTGCCCTCGCCGGGGCGGGCGGAGCGGACCAGGTCGAGGATCGCATCGACGACGTTCTCACCGACCGGCAGGCGGCGCACCAGCCGTTGCGTCGACATCAACGTCTCGGCCGTCATCGCCTGGACGGGCTTGTGCTCGGAGGCGCCGGTGGTCTCCATCAGGATGCGCCGCTCGGCCTCGCGGTCGGGGTAGGCGACGTCGATCTCGAGCAGGAAGCGGTCGAGCTGGGCCTCGGGCAGGGGGTAGGTTCCCTCCTGCTCGATCGGGTTCTGGGTCGCCAGCACATGGAAGGGCGCAGGCAGGTCGTAACGCTCGCCGCCGACCGTGACATGGTGTTCCTGCATCGCCTGCAGCAGCGCCGACTGGGTGCGGGGCGATGCGCGGTTGATCTCGTCGGCCATCAGCAACTGGGCGAAGACCGGGCCCTTGATGAAGCGGAAATGGCGCTTGCCGTCGGTGCTCTCGTCGAGAACCTCGGAGCCGAGGATGTCGGAGGGCATCAGGTCCGGCGTGAACTGGACGCGGCGGGCGTTGAGGCCAAGGACCGTGCCCATGGCCTCGACGAGCTTGGTCTTGGCGAGGCCCGGCACGCCGACGAGCAGGCCATGGCCACCCGCCAGCAGGGTGATGAGCGAGAGATCGACCACCTTCTGCTGGCCGAAGATGACCTGGCCGATCTCGGTGCGCGCCGCACTGATCGCGCCCAGCGCCGCTTCCGCAGCCTCGACGATCCCGGTATCGAGGCTGATCGGCGGGTTGGCCTCCGCTGCCCGGACTTGCGCCATCATGTCGATCTCCTTCACCCTCTGGGTCGCATCTTCGTCTTCGCGCGGCGCGTCCTCGAACTTTCGCTGAACGCTCCTCGCCTCTTTTCGCCTGGCCTTTGGACGTCTCGCAACCTTGCAACGGTCTGAACCGTTGAGTGTGGACGGGGCGCCATGCCGGCTCAAGGGGCCGCATGTCGCGGTGCACAGAACTCGGCTTCACGATTATGTGGAGTTCAAGGCAGAGGCTAAGATGCAACCAATATGCCGCATGCGGCCAATCCGGGTTTTTCGATGAGCTCTTCCGGCAATGCCATGGAACGGATGGTCGCTGCGCTGCAGGGGGGGCAAGGGCGCGGTCTGCCGCCTGTGGAGCGCTGGAACCCCGATTTCTGCGGGCATATCGACATGCGGATCGCCTCCGACGGAACCTGGTTCTACATGGGGACGCCGATCGGCCGGCCGGCCCTGGTGAAACTTTTCTCCTCCGTTCTGCGCCGGGACGGCGACGATTACGTTCTCGTGACCCCGGTGGAAAAACTCGGGATCGTGGTCGAGGATGCCCCCTTCCAGGCTGTCGAGATGGCGGTCGAGGGAGACGGCAACGAACGCTCCATCGCGTTTCGGACGCAGGTGGACGATCTCGTCGCGGTAGGGCCGGCGCACGCGATTCGTTTCGAGCGTGAAGCGGGTGACGGGCTCAAGCCCTATGTCCATGTTCGGCGCGGGCTCTGGGCGCGGGTGACGCGGGCGCTGACATACGATCTGCTGGCGTTGGGCGAGGTGCGCGATGTCGATGGCGTCGCCATGTTCGGGGTTGCGGCCGCCGGCGCTTTCTATCCGGCCGTGCCTGCGAGCGATATCGAAGGCGAGACGGAAAGAGCGTGATGCGGCCCTTGAAGCTGACGGCGGAGGAATTCGCCGTGCTGGCGAAGCAGCGTTTGCGGCCCGAGCCGCCCTCCATTGGTGACCTGATCGCGCGACCGCGCGGCGATCACGACATGCAGCCCCATCCGGTGCCCCTGCCTGACGAGAAGGCCGCGGTCCCCGCCGCCGTGCTGATCGGGATCGTGCCGCGGGCAGAGGGACCGACCGTGCTGTTGACACAGCGCGCGGCAGCGCTGCGACGTCATTCCTCGCAGGTGGCGTTTCCGGGCGGGCGGGTCGATGCCGTCGACGGCTCACCTGTGGTGACAGCGCTGCGCGAGACGGAAGAGGAGATCGGGCTGTCGCGCGAACGCATCCGCACGCTCGGCTTCCTCGACGCCTACCTCACCGGAACGGGGTACCGAATCGTGCCCGTCGTGGCGCTGGTCGAGCCGCCGTTCTCGCTGACCATCAATGCCGACGAGGTCGACGAGGCCTTCGAGACGCCTCTGTCCTTCCTGCTCGATCCGGCCAACCACCGGCGCGAGGGCCGGGAATGGCAGGGTCTTTACCGCACCTACTATGCGATGCCGTTCGGGGATCGCTATATCTGGGGCGCAACCGCCGGCATGATCCGCAATCTCTACGAGCGGCTTGCCGGCTGAACCGACTGGACGACCACGCCCATGCTGCGCTCTGTCATCGAGGAGGTTCTTCTCTTCGTCCTGCCCTTCTGCGTTTTCGCGGGCTATCTCATCGTGAATCGCCGCAATCCGCTCGATGTCGAGCACTGGAGCCGGCATGTCTTCTGGCTGGCGGTCGTCGGGCTGACGCTGGCGATCGCGCTCGTGGCCTATGGCGGCTGGACGGCGCCGCGCAGCAGCGGCGCCTATGAGCCTCCGCATATGGAGAACGGGACGCTGGTGCCCGGCCGCTTCAAATGACGTTGCCGCCCGCGCAGGCCATCGCCGCCTTCCTGGCCCGGCCGGCGTTGGCAGCGGTGCTCACGGCTCTGAACGGGCAGGGTGAAGAGACCCGCGTCGTCGGCGGGGCGGTTCGCGACCTGCTGCTGGGGGAGGGCGTCGGAGATATCGATCTGGCTACCACCGGCTTGCCGCAGGAGACGATCCGGCGCGGCGAGAGAGCGGGTTTCAAGGCGGTGCCGACCGGGATCGAGCACGGCACCGTGACGCTGGTCCGCGACGGCGTCGGCTTCGAGGTCACGACGCTTCGGCAGGATGTCGAGACCGATGGGCGCCGTGCCAAGGTGCTGTTCGGGCGCGATTTCGTCGCCGACGCCCTGCGGCGCGACTTCACGGTCAACGCGCTCTCGCTGGATGGCGCGGGCAGGGTGCACGACCATTGCGGCGGACTTGCCGACCTGGCGGGCCGGCGCATCCGCTTCATCGGCGATGCCGGCAGCCGCATCTGCGAGGATTATCTGCGCATCCTGCGCTTCTTCCGCTTCCATGCCCGCTATGGCGCAGGCCCGCCCGACCCGGACGGTCTCGCCGCCTGCATTATGGGGCGGGCGGGGCTTGCCGGGCTGTCGCGCGAGCGGGTCCGCGCCGAACTCATGAAGCTGCTGGTCGCGCCCGGCGCGGCCGAGGTCGTCGATACGATGGCAGCTGCCGGGCTGTTGATGCCGATCATCGGCGGCGTGCCGCATCTGTCGCGCTTCGCAGCCGTCGCCTGCGACCGCGAGGCTGGGCCGGTGTACCCGGCGTTCCGGCTGGCGGCGCTCGCCGTCAGGGTGCGCGAGGATGCGTTGCGACTGAGGGACGGCTTGCGCCTCTCGAACGAGGAGTTCGACCGTATCGACCGTATCGCGGGGGCGCTGGAGGCGTTGTCGGGGCGAGCTTCGGCTCCTGATATCGCGTCTCTGCGCCACCTTGCCCACCGCCTCGGCAACGACTCGGTGGCTGCAGGGCTCGTGCTGCTGACGGCTGGCGCCGATGAGACGGCACAGCATCAGGCTCAGGCGATGATCGCCGAACTTGGGCGCACGCCGCCGTTCCGGCCTAGCGGCAGGGATGCCCTGGCGCTCGGCGCGGAGGCAGGACCGCTGGTCGGGCGCGTGCTGGCGACGGCCCGGCGGGACTGGATCGACGCCGGCGCGCCGGCCGAGGCGGCCACGCAGGCCGCTTTCGTCGAGCGCGCCTTGGTGGCGCTGCTGGCCGCGCGCTGACCGTTTACGGCCAGCGCACCGTCGGAGGCATCGAGGACAGGATCGAATCGACGTTGCCGCCGGTCTTCAGCCCGAAGATCGTGCCACGGTCGTAGAGCAGGTTGAACTCGACATAGCGGCCACGGCGAATCTGCTGCTCGTGGCGCTGCGCCTCGTTCCAGGGTGTTCCCATATTGGCGCGCAGGATCGGCGGATAAGCCTTCAGGAAGGCCTCGCCGACAGCCTGGGTGAAGGCGAAGTCACCCTCCACGTCGCCCGACCAGAGATAATCGTAAAAGATGCCTCCGATGCCGCGCGGCTCGTCGCGGTGCTTCAGGAAGAAATACTCGTCGCACCAGGTCTTGAAGCGGTCGTAATCCGCGATCGGGGCGCAGGCCTCGCAGGGCTCGCGCATGGCGGCATGGAAGGTGATCGCGTCGGGATCGTTCTGGGTGCGCCGGTCGTCGAGCACCGGCGTCAGGTCGGCGCCGCCGCCGAACCAGGGCTTGGTGGTGATCACGAGCCGGGTGTTCATATGCACGGTCGGCGCATTCGGATTCCAGGGATGACCGATCAGGGAGATGCCGGTCGCGTGGAAGCGCGGATCCTCGGCTGCGCCGGGAATCTGGCCGGCGAATTCGGGCTGGAAGGTGCCGTGAACAGTCGAGACATGGACGCCGACCTTCTCGAAGACACGGCCGCGCATGATCGACATGACGCCGCCGCCTCCGGGCGCGCCGTCATGGTTCGTGCGCTGCCAGGGCGTGCGCTCGAAGCGCCCGGCAGCATCGGCCTCAGGCGGGAAGGGGCCGGTCGCCTCGTCCTCGATCGCCTCGAAGGCGTCGCAGATGCGGTCCCGCAGCGTCTCGAACCAGGCCTGGGCGCGAGGCTTCAGGGCCTCGGCCAGGGACATCGATTCCGCCAGCGTTTCAGCTTCGTATTCGATCATTCGCATTCTCCACGGCAGGGCAGCCATTGTCTCGATCGGCAAAGCCGCCGGTCTGTCTCAAGGCCTCCCCCATTACGATCGCCGCGGCGAGCGCGACATTGAGCGAGCGCAAACCGGCTCGCATCGGGATGTTCACTACGGCGTCGGCGGCCTCGTAGACATTGGGCAAAACGCCCGCCGACTCGCGCCCGACCATCAGGATGTCGTCGGCCGCGAAGGGGAAATCGACATGGGCGGTCGTTCCATCCGTCTCGACCAGGATCAGCCGCCGGCGCTCGGCACGTCGCCACGCCTCGAAGGCGGTGAAGGAAACGTGGCGCGTCACGCTGGCGCGGTCGAGATAGTCCATGCCGGAGCGGCGGAAGTGCCGGTCGGAGACGTCGAAGGCGGCGGGCTCGACGATATCGACGGCGATACCGAGGCAGGCCGCCATGCGGATCATGGTGCCGGCGTTCTGGGGTATGTCGGGCTGGTAGAGCGCGAGACGCAGCATGATGCTGTCATGGGGTGACGGCCCGACATGCGTCAAGGACGCTGGCCTGAGCCAGCCATGCGCTGGGGACGCTGGCCTTCGCGGGCGAAGCGCCCCATATCAGGCCACGTTTTCGTCGCCATGCCGGTCCAAGGGAGGGCGGACATGTTCACCGCCCTGTTCCGCTGGCTCGAGAGCCGAATCGACGTCTTCGCGCCCTTCGACGAGCGCGAGACCCCGCCGCGCGGCGTCTGGCCGTTCATGTGGCACCATATCAAGGGCGTGAAGGGCTGGATGGCCCTGATCATGCTCACGGGCCTCGGCTTCAGCGGCATCGAGGCGGCGATGTATCTGATGGTCGGCTGGTTCGTCGACCTGCTCTCGACCCAGTCTCCCGCGACGATCTTCCGCGACCATGGCGCGATGTTACTGGGGGCTGCGTTCCTGCTCGTCGTGTTCCGGCCGCTGGTCTATTTCGCCAATCATGCGATCGTCGATCAGGTCGTGGTGCCGCAGATCACCAACCAGATCCGCTGGCGCAACCATGTCTATACGCTCGGCCACGCGCTCGGTTATTTCCAGAACGACTTCGCCGGCCGGCTCTCCTCGCGTGTTCTCCAGGCCGGCCAGTCGATCCGGGGCGCGACGATCGAGGTCATCGACGATCTCTGGTATGCGCTGATCTTTGCCTCCGTCGCGATCGGCTTCTTCGGCTCGACCTCGCTGTGGCTGGCGCTGCCGGTGCTGATCTGGCTGTCGGCCTATGTCGCGCTGCTGATCTATTTCGTGCCGCGCGCCAAGAAGCGCTCGGAGGCGAATTCGCTCGGACGCTCCTCGACGACAGGGCGCATCGTCGATGCCTACACCAACATCCTCACCGTCAAGCTCTTCGCCCGCGCGGACGCCGAGCGATCGGCCGTGCGCGATTCGCTGACGCGCTGGAATGCCTCCTTCCTGCACCTGTCGCGGCTGATCACGGGCGTCAGCGTCATCCTGCAGACGATGAACAGCCTGCTGGTCGTGGCCACGGCCTGGCTTTGCCTGTGGCTCTGGAGCCAAGGCGAGATGACGCCGGGCGCGGTCGCGGCCTCGATCGGGCTGGTGCTGCGGCTGGTGCAGATGTCGAGCTGGTTGATCCATCTCGTGCGCGGCGTCTTCGAGAATCTCGGCGCCGTGCAGGAAAGCATGGAAACGATCGCCAGGCCGCATGACCTGACCGATGCGGCGGATGCCGTTCCGCTCGTCGTCGCGCAGGGCGGCATCCGCTTCGACAAGGTCCGCTTCAACTACGGCAAGAGCGGCGGGCTGTTCGAGGGTCTCGATCTCGATATCGCGCCCGGCGAGAAGATCGGGCTCGTGGGGCCGTCGGGCGCCGGCAAGTCGACGCTGGTGAACCTCTTGTTGCGGCTCTATCCGCTGGAGGGCGGGCGCATCCTGATCGACGGGCAGGACATCGCCCATGTCACGCAGGACTCGCTTCGCGCCCAGATCGGCATGGTGACGCAGGACAATTCGCTGCTGCACCGCTCGATTGGCGACAACATCGCCTATGGCCGGATCGGCTCGACGGAGGCCGAGATCGCGCAAGCCGCGCGGCAGGCCTCGGCGCATGACTTCGTGGTCTCGCTCAGCGACCAGGATGGCCGCCAGGGTTTCGATTCGCGCGTGGGCGAGCGGGGCGTGAAATTGTCGGGCGGCCAGCGCCAGCGCATCGCGATCGCCCGCGTGCTCTTGAAGGACGCACCGATCCTGATCCTCGACGAGGCGACGTCGGCGCTCGATTCGGAGGTCGAGGCCGCGATCCAGGAGCAATTGACCGCGCTGATGCAGGGCAAGACCGTGATCGCGATCGCGCATCGGCTGTCGACCATCGCCGCTCTCGACCGGCTGATCGTGCTCGACAAGGGCAGGATCGTCGATATCGGAAGCCATTCGGAGCTGGTGGCGCGCGGCGGTCTCTATGCCCGCCTGTGGTCGCGCCAGTCGGGCGGCTTCCTGGCGGCGGCGGACTTGGAAAAGCTTTCCGCCTGAGCGCGGCCGGCGGACTGCGCGTGCCGTGCGTCGCCAAGCCCGCGCAACAGTAGACTTCGTCCAAACTGCATGCCAAAGAGCGCGACAGTGACGCGCCGCCGCATTGCGGCCGTGACCGCGCCCCCCTAAGAGGGGCGCAGGGCTGTAATTTCGAGTTGTTCCAAGACTCGACTGACGTTTTAGAGGGTTGGATCGTGGCGCACGCGACCGATACGAAATCGACCGAAACCACCCGCCGCGATTTCCTGATGCTGGCGACCGGAGCTGCCGGTGTCGTGGGACTCGGCGCCGTCGTCGTGCCGCTGGTCAGCCAGCTTGCGCCCGACGCGCAGACGGTGGCCGCAGGCGCGCCGATCGACCTCGATCTGACGCCCATCGCCGAGGGCCAGGCGATCAAGCTGTTCTGGCGCGGCAAGCTGATCTTCGTGCGGCATCGCACCAAGAAGGAGATCGAAGAGGCGCGCGCGGTCGATGTCGCGACCCTGAAGGATCCGCAGACCGACGCGCAGCGCGTCAAGGCCGGCCACGATCAGTTCCTCGTCGTCTATGGCAACTGCACCCATCTCGGCTGCGTGCCGCTCGGCAATGCGCCGGGCGACCCGAAGGGCGACTTTGACGGCTGGTTCTGCCCTTGCCACGGTTCGCACTACGATTCCTCCGGCCGAATCCGCAAGGGTCCCGCACCGCTCAATCTGCCGGTGCCGCCCTACGCGTTCAACGCCGACGCCAAGATCAGGATCGGCTGAGCGATGCGCTCGACGCTTTTCAGCCTGGATGAGACAGCCCCGAGGCATTCCGCATGAGTGGTCATAGCTCCTACGTCCCGAAGTCCGGCTTCGAGCGCTGGCTCGATGCGCGCCTGCCGATCGTCCGCCTTATGCATGATTCGGCGGTGTCCTATCCGGTCCCGCGCAATCTCAACTATTTCTGGACCTTCGGCGGCATCCTGATGTTCATGCTGGTGGCGCAGATCGTCACCGGCATCATCCTCGTGATGCACTACACCCCGCATGCGACGATGGCGTTCAACTCCGTCGAGCACATCATGCGCGACGTGAACTATGGCTGGCTGCTGCGCTACCTGCACTCCAACGGCGCCTCGATGTTCTTCGTCGCCGTCTATGTCCACATCTTCCGCGGCCTCTATTACGGCTCATACAAGGCGCCCCGCGAAGTGCTCTGGATCCTCGGCGTCGTGATCTTCCTGCTGATGATGGCGACCGCCTTCATGGGCTACGTCCTGCCCTGGGGTCAGATGTCGTTCTGGGGCGCGACCGTCATCACCAACCTGTTCTCGGCCCTGCCGGTGGTGGGCGAGACGATCGTGACCTTCCTCTGGGGCGGCTTCTCGGTCGACAACCCAACGCTGAACCGTTTCTTCTCGCTGCACTACCTGCTGCCATTCATGATCTTCGGCGTGGTCATCCTCCATGTCTGGGCGCTGCACCATGTCGGTCAGAACAACCCGACCGGTGTCGAGGTGAAGAACGTCGAGAAGGACACGTTGCCGTTCACGCCTTACGCGACCGTCAAGGACCTGTTCGCGATGGTCGTGTTCACCTTCGTGTTCTCCTACTTCGTGTTCTACCAGCCCAACTTCATGGGGCATGCGGACAACTACATCCCGGCCAACCCGGCCGTGACGCCCTCGCACATCGTCCCCGAATGGTATTTCCTGCCGTTCTACGCGATCCTGCGCGCCATTCCCGACAAGCTCGGCGGTGTCATCGCCATGGGCGCCGCGATCGTGGTGCTCGCCTTCCTGCCCTGGATCGACAGCTCCAAGGTCAAGTCGATGAGCTACCGTCCGATCGCGCGTCAGTTCTTCTGGGCTTTCGTGGTTGTGTGCATCGGGCTTGGCTATCTCGGCGCGATGCCGGCCGAGGGTGGCTACGTCACCGCCTCGCAGATCTTCACGGTTCTGTATTTCGGTTTCTTCGTCGCGCTGTTCGTGATCGGCCTGTTCGAGCGTCCGAAGGCTCTGCCGAACTCGATCGCCGATTCCGTGCTGGGCCCGCTCAAGGGCGGCTCCGGCGCGCGCATCGCCACGGCCGCTGCCGCCGAACCCAACGCCAAGGGCTGAGACGAAACATGAGCACGCTTTCGTTCCGCCTCGCCCTGACCGGGCTCAGCCTCGGCCTCGGTCTCGCCCTCGCCGGTCCTGCCGCCAACGCAGCCGAGGGGCGCGTCGAGCCGCCGGCGCTGAGCTGGTCCTTCTCCGGGCCCTTCGGCCATTTCGACCGGGCTCAGCTGCAGCGCGGCTACAAGATCTACAAGGAAGTCTGCGCGAGCTGCCACGCGGCTTCGCTGATGAAATTCCGCAACCTGGCGCAGCCAGGCGGGCCCGAGTTCTCGGCGAGCCAGGTCACGGCGCTGGCCGCGACCTTCCAGGTCAAGGACGGCCCCAACGATACGGGCGAGATGTTCGAGCGGCCGGGCCGGGCGGCCGATCCGTTCCCGTCGCCGTTCGCGAACGAGCAGGCCGCCCGCGCGGCCAATGGCGGCGCCTATCCGCTCGACCTCTCGGTGATCGCCAAGGCGCGCACCTATGAGCGCGGCTTCCCGCGCTTCATCTTCGACATCTTCACGCAGTACCAGGAGCAGGGGCCGGACTACATCGCGGCGCTGCTGACGGGGTACAAGGACCCGGCGCCCGAGGGCATCACGCTGCTGCCCGGCCAGTACTACAACACCTATATGCCGGGCCATCTGATCGCGATGCCCAAGCCGCTGAACGACGGACAGGTCGAGTTCCCGAAGGGACCCGATGGCCAGCCGCAGGTGCCCGAGACCGTGGCGCAGTACGCCAAGGACGTGACGGCCTATCTGATGTGGACGGCCGAGCCGCATCTCGAGCAGCGCAAGCGCATCGGCCTGCAGGTCATGCTGTTCCTGTTCATCTTCTCCCTGCTGCTTTATTACACGAAGAAGAAGGTCTGGGCGCGCATGCCGGACGGCTCGCCTCTGCACCACTGATCGCATAGGATATCAGCAGAGAGCCCCGGAGACGGGGCTCTCTTCGTTTCAAGCGGGCGGTTGCGCTTGCTGCTGCGATCATTTGATAAGACCGTCACACAACCCTGTTCCCGTCGTTGCTTTGGCCGGAGAATCACGCATGAGCGAAGCCGTTCTCGGAATCATCGGCGGGTCGGGCATCTATGACCTGCCGGGGCTGACCGATCTGCGCGAGGAGCGCATCGAGAGCCCCTGGGGCGAGCCGTCCGACGTGCTGCGGATCGGCCGCATCGGCGGCACGAAGATCGTCTTCCTGCCGCGCCATGGCCGGGGTCATGCGATCCCGCCCTCCGAGATCAACTACCGCGCCAATATCGACGTGATGAAGCGGGCGGGCGTCACCGACCTGGTTTCGCTGTCGGCCTGCGGCTCCTACAAGGCCGAACTCTATCCCGGCCTGTTCGTGCTGGTGGATCAGTTCGTCGACCGGACCAGCGGACGTGCGAGCTCGTTCTTCGGCAAGGGCTGCGTCGCGCATGTCTCGCTCGCCCATCCGGTCGGCCCGGCACTGCGGGCCAGGATCGCCGACGCCGCCACCGCCGAGGCGCTGCCCTTCGTACAGGGCGGCACGCTGGTGACGATGGAAGGGCCGCAGTTCTCGACCTATGCGGAATCGATGACCTACAAGACCCTCGGCTACGACCTGATCGGCATGACGGCGATGCCCGAGGCCAAGCTCGCCCGCGAGGCCGAGATCACCTATGCGACCGTCGCGATGGTGACGGATTACGACTGCTGGCACGAGGAGCACGGCCCGGTCGACGTCGCGGCCGTCGTCAAGGTGCTGCATGAGAACGCTGACAAGGCCAAACGGCTGGTGGCCCGGCTCGCCGTCGACTTCCCGGCGCAGCGCATTGCCTGCCCGGTGGGCTCCCACCATGCGCTCGACAATGCCATCATCACCGCGCCCGATGTCCGCGATGCCGCCGTTCTGGCGAAGCTCGACGCGGTGGCAGGGCGCATCCTGAAGGCGGCCTGACCCGATGAAGCGACATCCATGAATCTGGCCGACACCATCCGCGCGATTCCGGACTATCCCAAGCCCGGCATCATCTTCCGCGACATCACCACGCTTCTCGGCGATGCGCGCGCCTTCCGCCGCGCCGTGGACGAGCTCGTTCAGCCCTTCGCGGGCTTGAAGATCGACAAGATCGCCGGCATCGAGGCGCGCGGCTTCATCCTGGGCGGAGCCGTGGCGCATCAGCTCTCGGCCGGTTTCGTGCCGGTGCGCAAGAAGGGCAAGCTGCCGCATGAGACGGTCAGCGCGACCTATACGCTCGAATACGGCACCGACGAGATCGAGGTCCACAAGGATGCGGTTGCGCCGGGCGAGCGTGTCCTGCTGGTCGATGATCTGATCGCGACGGGCGGCACGGCGGAGGGGGCGGTCAATCTTCTGTCGCGGCTCGGCGCGGAGGTCGTCGCGGCCTGCTTCATCGTCGACCTTCCGGATCTGGGCGGTGCCGACAAGATCCGGCGGCTGGGCGTTCCGGTGCGCACGCTGGTCTCCTTCGGCGGGCATTGAAGAGGGCGCGCCATGAAGATCCACGGGCAGGCCTATCGGACGATCTGGCTGGCGCAGGATGGCTGGCGGGTCTGCGTCATCGACCAGACGCGGCTGCCCTTCCGCTTCGAGACCGTGACGCTGTCATCGAGCGAGGCGGCGGCAGAGGCGATCCGCAGCATGGTCGTGCGCGGCGCGCCGCTGATCGGCGCGACGGCCGCCTATGGCCTGGCGCTGGCGATGCGCGCGGATGCCTCCGATGCGGCTCTGGAGGCGGCCCTATCCCTGCTCGGCGCGACGCGACCAACGGCGGTCAACCTGCACTGGGCGCTCGGGCGGATGCGACGCGTCCTGACGCCGCTCGAGCCTGGCCGGCGCGCCGAGATGGCTTATTCCGATGCGGCGCTGATCTGCGACGAGGACGTCGCGCTGTGCCGTGCCATCGGCGAGCATGGGCTTGGGCTGATCCGTGCCATCGCTGCGGAGCGGCCGGCGGGCAAGACCATCAACATCCTGACCCATTGCAATGCCGGCTGGCTCGCCACGGTCGATTGGGGCACGGCGCTGGCGCCGATCTATCTCGCGCATGATGCCGGCATCCCCGTCCATGTCTGGGTCGACGAGACCAGGCCGCGCAACCAGGGCGCGGCGCTGACGGCCTATGAACTCGGGGCGCATGGCGTGCCGCATACTGTCATCGCCGACAATGCCGGCGGGCATCTGATGCAGCATGGCGAAGTGGACATGGTGATCGTCGGCACGGACCGGACGACGGCGACGGGCGATGTCGCCAACAAGATCGGCACCTATCTCAAGGCGCTCGCGGCGCATGACAATGGTGTGCCCTTCTATGTCGCGCTGCCGTCCACGACGATCGACTGGTCGATGTCGGATGGCCTGCGCCAGATCCCGATCGAGGAGCGCGCGGCGCGCGAGGTCACGCATCTGGCAGGGCTCGGCGAGGATGGCGAGGTGCATTCGTTCCGCGTGGTCGCGCCGGGCAGCCCTGCGGCCAATCCCGCCTTCGACGTCACGCCGGCTCGGCTCGTCACCGGGCTGATCACCGAGCGTGGCGTGGCGCCGGCCAGCGCCGAGGGGCTCGCCCGGCTGTTTCCGGAACAGGCGAGGGGAGCTGCGGCATGAGCATGATGGAGCTTGCGGCGGAGATCGTCGCGGTCGCGCAGGCGATCGACAAGGCGGGTTTCTGCCCCTCGAAATCGGGCAATGTCTCGGCGCGGACGGAAGCCGGCTTCCTGATCACGCCGTCGGGCCTGCCCTATGCGCAGACGACACCGGAGGATCTGATCGAATTGTCCCTCGACGGCGCGGTGCTGTCAGGCGCGCGCAAACCTTCGTCCGAATGGCCGTTCCATCTGGCGATCTACAAGGCGCGGCCTGAAGCGCAGGCGATCGTCCACACCCATTCGCCGCGTGCCACCGCCCTGTCCGCGACGCGACGCGGCATCCCCGCCTTCCACTACATGATCGCGCTGTGCGGTGGCGCCGATGTGCGCTGCGCCGAGTATGCGACCTTCGGCACGCCGGAACTGGCTGAGAACGCGGTCAGGGCACTGGAGGGCCGCAAAGCGGTGCTGCTCGCCAATCACGGCGTGATCGCGCTCGGAGCCTCTCTGGCCGGCGCGCATCAGATCGTGGCGGAGGTCGAGAACCTCGCCGGCCAGTATCTCGACATTCTCGCGACCGGGCTTGAACCCGTCATTCTCGACGAGGCGGAGATGGCGCGGGTCAGCGCCAAGTTCGCGGGCTACGGCAAGGTCGGTTGAACCCGGCGCCCCGGGGGGGGCGACGCATCTTACGGCTTGTTAATGCCTATGCGTCATCCAAGTGGCATGATCCTCACGCGGTATCTGCTCGACTCGCTGGACATGCTCGGCATCGCCGCCTGCGAGTATGATGCGCGTCTCGAGGCGGTGAGCTGGAACGACACCTTCCTGCAGTTCTTTCCCGAGGATGGCGGAGCGATCTACGCTGGCGAGCCTTATGCGGACAATCTGGTCCGGTTCTATCGCGGTCGCCTGTCTCCGGAGGAGATGCCGGAGATCGAGCGCTACGTCGCCGAGGGCGTCGCCCGCCACGTCAACCAGACGCAGCCATTCGAATTCATCCATAACGGCCGCCGGCTTCGCGCCTCCTCGCTGCGTGCACCCGAGGGCGGCCGCGCGCGCCTGTGGCAATGTCTCGACGCCCCGAGCCAGGCCAGCGAGAGCGCCGCTCCCGCCCCGCCGGCCATCGATGCGCTGCGCTTCATTCCCGACGGCGCCACCATCCTCGACGCGTCGGATCGCATCATCGCGGCGAACGAGGCGTTCGAACAGCTCTACGATCTGCCGCGCGACCATCCCGTGGTCGGCCGCTCGCTGGACGAGATCATCGCCTGGTGCTGGCGCGACGCTTCTCCCGCGGGCGCCTGGCGCGCCGCGATCCGCAATGGCCTGCGCTATGATGGTGCGCCTTTCGAGATCGAGTTGCCGGGCCAGCGCTGGCTCAGGGTGATCGCCCGCCACGGCGCAGGCGGCATCGGATTCTTCACCCATGCCGACATCACGATGGCCAAGCGCCAGCACATCGAGCTTATCGAGGCGCAGGCGGCGCTGCGGCGAGCCAATGCCGAATTGGCGAAGCTCGCAGATACCGATGGTCTGACGGGGCTTGCCAACCGGCGCGCCTTCATGGAGTTCCTGGCGACAGAGGGCCGCAAGGGCCGCCCGCTGTCGCTGCTGGCGATCGATGTCGATCATTTCAAGGCGATCAACGACCGCTTCGGCCACCTCGTCGGCGATGCCTGCCTGAAGCTGATCGGGCTGACCGTGGCGGAGCAGGCGGGCGGGCCCGGACGGCTGGTCGCGCGCATCGGTGGCGAGGAGTTTGGCGTCGTGCTCGGCGGGGCATCGCCGGACGATGCCCGCCGGACGGCGCTGGCGATCCGCGCGGCTTTGGCCGGTGCGCCGTGGCGAGGCCTTCATCCCCATCTGGATGCCGCCACGATCTCGGTCGGGCTCTGTTCCGGCGCGGGGCCGGTCGATGGGGCAGCACTGTATGCCTGCGCAGACGAAGCGCTCTATGCGGCCAAGCGCAACGGACGCGACCGCATCGAAGCCTGCCGGTTGCCGGTGAGCCGCCTCACGGCGTGATCTCACCGACAGCTTGCGGTGCTGGGTAGCCTGGCTCTGGTGTGTCAGCCCTCGGCCCAGTCCGCGTACCAGCGCTTGAACAGCGCGAGCTGGGTCCGGGCGAAGTGCTTCTGGCCGGTGCTGAGGCTGTCGGAGGCGTTGAAGTGCAGCTCGTATTCCGGGCTTCCTTCGAGAACCATCAGGTATTTGTAGAACAGCACGAGGTCCGGCCCCTCGTCGAAGCTCGACAAGACGGCGAGTGCGCTGTCGAGTTCGAGTGCCTTGGCGCGCGCCGCGACATCCCCCTTGGCAGCCTGCTCGCAGAGTGCGACCAGATGCAGGACGGGCTTGGGCAGGACGTTGCCGATGCCGGTGATGGCGCCGGAGGCGCCGCAATTGACGAAGCCGTGGAAGACCTGAGTATCGACGCCGACCATCAGGGTGATGTCATCCGACTGGCCGGTGATGTTCTCGGCCGCATAGGTCAGGCTCTTGGCGCCGCCGAACTCCTTGAAGCCGATCAGGTTCGGATAGCTCTCGCGCAGCTTGAAGAACAGCTCGGCACGGGTCTCGAAGCCGTAATAGGGGCTGTTGTAGATCACCGCCGGCAGGCCGTTGGCGGCTTGCAGGATCGCGCCGAAATGCGCGGCCTGTGCCGAGGCTGAGGGGCCGCGCGACAGCACGCGCGGGATGACCATCAGCCCCTTGGCGCCGACCTCTGCCGCATGCTTGGCCAAGGCCGCCGCGCGCTGCGTGTTCTGCGCGCCGGTGCCGACGATGACGGGGATGCCCGCCTTCGTGAGCCGGGCGGTGCCCTCCATGCGCTGCTCGTCGGTCAGCAGCGGCCAGTCGCCCATCGAGCCGCAATAGACCACCGCGGACATGCCGGCGGCGATCAGTTCCTGGCCCTTGCGCACGAGGGCATCGAAATCGGGCGTGAGGTCGGCCCTGCAGGGCGTCATAAGGGCCGGGATCGTCCCGGAGAAGATGTTCGAAGCCATCTGCTTCTTCCTTTGGGTTGTGTTCTGACGGTATCGGGTGGCGGGGTTGTCGTTCAGGCTTCGTAGGCGAAGGGGTCGTCGACGGTGTGGGCGGGCTGGGTGAACCAGCGCGCGCCGTCCTGCGTCATGTAGGCGATGTCCTCGAGGCGCACGCCGAACTCGCCGTAGATGCAGATCATCGGCTCGATCGAGAAGCACATGCCGGGCTGGAGCGGGGTCTTGTTGCCCTTGACCATGAAGGCCTCCTCGTGGACGTCGAGGCCGAGCCCGTGGCCGGTGCGATGAGGCAGGCCGGGCACCTTGTAGCCGGGGCCGAAGCCGGCCGCCTCGATGACGCCGCGCGCACCGAAGTCGACGTTCTCGCAAGGGGCGCCGAGGCTGGCGGCCTCGAAGCCGGCGAGCTGGGCCGTCTTCTCGAGGTTCCAGATCTCGCGCTGGCGCTCGCTCGGCTCGCCGAAGACATAGGTGCGGGTGATGTCGGAGCGGTAGCCGCCGACCTTGGTGCCCATGTCGATCAGCACCATGTCGCCATCGGCCAGCGTCTGCTCATGGGGCACGCCATGGGGATAGGCGGTCGCCTCGCCGAACTGGGCGGCGCCGCTGGTCCAGCTCATGCCGAGCTTGCGATGGGCCTGGTCGAGGAAGTGCTTGACCTGCGCGGTGGTGACGCCGACCTGCAGGGTCCGGGCGGCGGCGCGGTGAACCTCCATGGTGATGTCCATGGCGCGCTGGATCAGCGCGATCTCCGCCGCGGACTTGAGTTGCCGGCAGGCTGCGGTGATCGCGTTGCCTTGGGTGAAGGAGAAGCGGTTGCCGGCCTTGCGCAGGCCGTCGACGATGTAGAACGGTGTCTGTGGATCGAGCGCGACCTGGCCGCTCTCGTAGCCCATGCTGCGGATGGTCTCGATCACCAGCTCGGTCGGATCTTCATGCTCCTCCCAGCAGCGGACGTCGTCACCGAACTTCATGTATTCGCGCGTCTTGGGCTCCTCGAAAGCCGGGCTGAGATAGGCGATCTCGCCCTCGACGGGGATGACCGCGCCATGCAGCCGCTCGGTCAGGCCGATCTGGATGCCGGTGAAATAGGCCAGGCTCGTCGAGGTATCCAGATAGAGCGCCTGAAGGCTCTGTTCGCGCAGAAGCTTCTGCGCCTTGGCGATGCGCTGCTTGAACTCCGAGACCGCGATCGGCTCGATGCCGTCCGTCATCGGCTTCAGCCTGGCGAGTTCCGCCTCGAAGCTCGATCCGCCTACTCCGATCGTCATGGTCGCTTGTCCTGGTTGGTCAGTCTCGAGAGCCGTGGGATGTCAAACAGATGCGCTTCAGGCGGCGGGTGCGTGTGGCTCGGCCAGCTTGGCCTCGTCGGCGTGCAGGAGTTGCAGCAGGTCGTGGCGCACCGCCATGACGTGATCGAGCGTCAGCTTGGCCGCGCCCTCGGCATCGCCCGCACGGCAGAGCTCCAGCAGGGCGGCGTGCTCGCGCTTGGCGCGCGTCGTCGCGCCGTCGGACATGGCGAGCTGGACGCGGGTGTAGCGGTCGGTGTTGGCCAGCAGAACCCGCACCAGTTCGAGCGTCTGGCTGCGGCCCGAGGCCCGGTAGAGCGAGAGATGGTATTCACGGTTGAGTTCGCCATAGGCCTCGAGATCCCTCCCCGCGATCGCCGCCGCATAGTCGGCAAGCAGGGCCTCGGCGCGAGCGAAGTCGCTCCCGGTCAATCGCGGCACGGCGCGGCGGATCAGGTCAGGCTCCAGCATGGCGCGCAGGTCGAAGAGTTCGGCGATGTCGAGCGCCGACAACGCGGTCACCACGGCGCCGCGATGCGCGTGGAGCGTGACCAGCCCTTCCGCGGCGAGCTGGTGGAAGGCCTCGCGGATGGGGATGCGGCTGATGCCGAACTCCTTCGCCAGAGCATCCTGCCGCAGCGCTTCGCCGGCCACGACCGCGCCCGAAAGGATACGGCGGCGCAGCTCGACCACCGCGGCGCCGGTCATCGTCTGACGAAACTGCGGCAGTTTGGAGCGCATGGACAACGGCGCGGTCATGCAGGTTTCCCGTTCGACACGCTCTCGCGGTCGGCCTGACAGAGCCAGACAAACGGCGCGCCTGTCAATTGGATAAAATCTACAATATCTAACTTCTGCTGGTTCGCCTTTGGCGTCTCGGCCTCATGCGACTCTGGTCGCGCCCTCCCCGGCCGCGTGCGAGGCGAACTGCCTGCTTCACCTGTCGAGAATTGCTGAAAACGCCGCCGCGTCACGCATGGGTTGCGAGACGATGGAGGTCTCCCACCCATGCGGTGCGACGCACGCGCATGGTTGGAGCAAGCAGATGCGTGACTCCGTGGCGACCATGGGCTTTGCGATCATGGGCTGGTCGGCGGAACAATCGAAGCCAGGGCGCCGTCAGTGGCGCCCCGAGAACCGTGGTGCAGACGCCGTCAGCCGTCCTGCCAGCGCTGCTGAATCGCGGTGGCCGACATCAGGTCGAAGGAGAGGTCCGAGATCTGCCAGTAGCGCGTGCTGTCCTGCTGGAAGGCCCAGAGGTGGTCGTAGATCTTCTTGAAGGCCGGGTTGGCGGCCGACATCTCGGCGTAGAGATCCTTGGTGTGCTTGTAGCTCTGCCTG
Source organism: Allobosea vaviloviae (assembly GCF_001298265.1). Classification (GTDB taxonomy): domain Bacteria; phylum Pseudomonadota; class Alphaproteobacteria; order Rhizobiales; family Beijerinckiaceae; genus Allobosea; species Allobosea vaviloviae_B. Next base: position 138,625 of record NZ_LGSZ01000045.1, read on the forward strand.
AGGATGTCGTTCGGCAGCGGGCGCAACTGGGCGCCGCCCGCGATCAGCCGCTTCAGGGCCGGCGGGTTCAGGGCGTCGTATTTCGCCTGCATGTCGTGGCCGGCGGCCATGGCGCAGTGCTTCAGCACCTTCTGGTAGGTCGGGGGCAGGCTGTTCCACTTCTCCAGATTGATGAAGAAGCTGAGTTCGGCGCAGCCGTCCCAGAAGCCGGGGTAATAGTAGTAGGGCGCGACCTTGGCGAAGCCGAGCTTCTCGTCGTCATAGGGGCCGACGAATTCGACCGCGTCGAGGACGCCGCGCTCCAGCGCCGGATAGATGTCGCCGGCGCCGAGCTGTTGCGGCACCACGCCCATCTTCTGCAGGACATTGCCGCCGAGCCCGCCGATCCGCATCTTCAGGCCCTGGAGATCGGCGACGGACTTGATCTCCTTGCGGAACCAGCCGCCCATCTGGGCGCCGGTGTTGCCGGCCGGCAGGTTGTAGATGTTGAACTTGGCGTAGAACTCGTTGAGCAGCTCGAGCCCACCGGCATGGAAGAGCCAGGCCTGCATCTGGCGGCTGTTGGGCCCCCAGGGGATGACCGTGCCGAAGGCGAAGGCGGTGTCCTTGCCGATGTAGAAATACGAACCGGAATGGCCCATTTCGACGGTGCCGTTGGTGACGGCGTCGGCAACCTGCAGGGCGGGCACGATCTCGCCGGTGGCGAAGACCTGGATCTTGAACTTGCCGTCCGTGATCGCCGAGACGGCCTCCGACAGATAGGTGCAGGAGCCGTAGAGCGTATCCAGCGACTTCGGATAGCTCGAGGCCAGGCGCCAGGTAACGGTCGGCTGGCTTTGGGCGATCGCGGGCGAGGCGATGCCGGCGGCGGCGCCGACGCCGGCGCCCCTGAGAAATGATCTGCGCTTCATGGGAACTTTGGTCTCCGGGTTCGTTTCCTGCCGGCTCTGTTCTTGTTGTTTGCGCTGCCGGCGCAGGCAGCATGGCATGGCGGTTTGACGTGCTGCAATCGCCGCTGCCGCATGCCCGCGTGGCGATCGCTCCATGTCGCTGCCCTCAGGTGCGGGCGCTTTCCTCCATCAGCTTAACGATGGCGGTCAGCAGCCGGTTGGCTGGCGTCGCGATCCCGAGCGCCGCGCCGGTGCGCATGACATAGCCGTTGAGATGGTCGATCTCGGTCGTCTTGCCGCGTGCGAGGTCCTGGGCCGTCGACGACGACTGGTCGGGCATCCCGGCAGCCAGCCCCATAACGACGTCGAGAACATCGTCGTCGACACGGATGCCACTGCCGCGGGCGACCGCGAGACATTCGGCGACGATGTCGGCCATGCAGGCCCGGACGCCGTCGACCGCGATCATCCGGCCATAAGGGAGCTGGGGGATGGCCGAAAGCGCGTTGTAGGCACAGTTCACGATGAGCTTGGTCCAGAGAGCGCCGACGACGTTGTCGGAGATCTCCGTCTTGATGCCGGCTTGCCTGAAAGCGTCGGCGATCGTCGCGCTGGATGGGCCTGGCCCGATGACGAGTTCGCCTCGGCCGTGATGCCGGACATGGCCGGGACCCGCCATTTCCGAGGCGACATAGACGGCAGTCGGCAGAACCGGACGGCCCAGCACCGCCTGCAGGCGCTCGGCATTGTCGACGCCGTTCTGCAGGCAAAGGACCGCAGCCTCGGCATCGAGATATGGAGCCATCTCCCGGCCGGCCTGCTCGGTATCGCCGGATTTGACGCAGAACAGCACGGCGTCTGCCGCTGTCATGCCCGCAGCCTCCGTGGTGGCCTCGGCCGACAGGGTTTCCGTGAAGGCGCGCGTTTCGAAGACGAGCCCGCGCTCTTCGATCGCCCGAACGTGCTGGGGCCGGGTGATCAGCGTGACCGCATGGCCGGCGCGAGCCAACATGGCGCCGTAATAGCAGCCGACGGCGCCGGCCCCCATGATCGCGATCTTCATCGGTTGGCTCCCTGCCTGGGCCAGAGATGCTCGCTGCTGAGTTCGGCGGCTTCGGCGCAACCGAGATGGATCAGCGTGTTCAGGAACTCGGCCTGAAGAATGTCGATGATGCCGGCCGGGCCGCGTTCCAGCCCAAGTGCGGCAACCGCAAACAGGAACGGACGCCCCAGCAGCACGAAGTCCGCCCCAGAAGCCAGGCTGCGGGCGATGTCGTCGCCGCTGCGGACGCCGCTGTCGAGGATGAGCTTCAGCCGATCGCCGCAGGCCTCCCGGATCGCCGGCAGGACCTCGATCGAGGCGGGAGCGGAATCGAGCTGGCGCCCGCCATGGTTGGAGACGACGATGCCGTCGGCGCCGAGGCGCTCCGCCCTCACCGCGTCCTGCGGGTTGAGGATGCCCTTGATGACCAGATGATGCGGCCAGGCCTCTCGGATGACCTCGATCCGCCGCCAGTCGAGCCCGGGGCAGGACAGCTGGCGCGAGACGAATTCGGCATGGGCGAGGCCGCTCATCGCGCCCCTGACGTCAACAAAATTCGCCATGCCCGGACGTTCGCCCAGCGCCGCCCGCCACAGCCAGCGCGGATGGGCCGCGACGTCGAGGATGGTCTTGAGCGAAGGCTTGAGCGGGATCGAGAGGCCGTTGACGAGATCGCGCGGGCGCTTGCCGGGAACGGGGATGTCGATGGTGACGACGAGGGTGGTGACGCCGGCAGCGAGCGCGCGCCGCATCAGGCCGGCGGCGATGGTCTCATCCGATCCCGGATAGAGCTGGAACCAGAGATTCTCTTGCGCAATCTCCGCGATGGTCTCGATCGAGGTCGTCGCGGCCGTGGAGAGGCAATAGGGAATGTTGCGGGCCTTGGCCGCCCTGGCGAGGGCGCGATCGGTGCCGGGCCGGATCAGGTCGGCGAAACCCATCGGGGCGACGCCGAAGGGGGCTGCATAGCGGCGGCCGAAGATCGTCACCCCGGATTGCGCCGCGGAACAGTCGCGCAGCGCCTGCGGCATCATTGCGATCCGTTCGAAGCGCTCGCGATTGCGCCGCACAGCGGCCTCGGAGCCAGCGCCGCCGTCGACGAAGTCGAAGATCGCGCGCGGCAGGCGCTTGCGGGCGCTGGCGGCCATCTGGCCCGTGGTGAAGACGCGTCCGGTCGGCACGGCTCGAACTCCTCCCTGTCGGCTGTTCTCCGGCCGCCGTTCCCGCAGCTTTGAGCTGTCCTGCCTACAGGCTGGATTCCGATTCCAGAAGCATCGCGACCGCGCGGGCCACCGGCAGGAAAAGCAAGGCGGCCGGCCCAGGCGACCCGGGTCTCAGCCGGGCTTGCGCTCGACGAAGACGCAGCCGTCGAAGCTGAAGACCTCGTTGCCGTCCTGGTTGACGCCGGTGTTGTGGTGGAAGAACAGGCCCCATTGCGGGCGCGAGGCGCTGGTGCGCTTGTCGGTCACCGTCGAGCGATAGGTAATCCGGTCGCCGGCAAAGACCGGCCTCGACCATTTCAGGTTGCGGAAGCCGGGCGAGGGGCCGAGCCGCGGCGCATGCCCCGCCCCGAAGGCGGCTAGCTGGCGCCGGCGATGCGTGACCATGGTCGCCATCCAGACCGAGGCCGTGTGCCAGCCGGAGGCCGCGAGCTGGCCGAAGGAGGAGGCGCGGGCCGCCTCCTCGTCCATGTGGAAAGGCTGGGGATCGAAGGCGCGGGCGAAGGCGACGATTTCCTGCGCCGTGAAGACGCAGCTGCCGAGCTCGAAGCTCTGGCCGATCGCGATGTCCTCGAAAAAGCGGGCGGCCTCGGTCGGTGCCTGCGGCGGCTCGATCGGGGAGGGGAGGGCCGGCGGTATGTAGCGCGGCGGATAGGCAAGCCAGTCGCCCGGGGCCTGGGCGGCGTCCGACCCGCGGCGGCCGAACATGATCCAGTTCGCCTGCTCCAGCACCGGTTCGTCGCGCTGGTTGAGGAGTTCCAGCCGGAAGCGGACGAGGCCCATGTCCGGGCGCGAGCGCGAGGGCTTGATCTCGGTCACGGTGCGACGGCCATGAAGCACGTCGTCGGGCTGCACCGGGCGCAGCCATTTGACCTCCTCGATGCCAGGCGCGCCCATTCCGGCCGAGTTCAGCAGGAAGCTTTCCGCCATCAGCCGCATCAGCAGCGAGCAGCTGTGCCAGCCCGAGGCGATCAGTGTCCCGACGAAGCTCGTCTTCGCCGCTTCCGGATCGACATGGAAGTCCTGCGCGTCGAAGCGCGAGGCGAAGGCGACGATGTCTCCTTCCGAGACCGCGATGCTGCCGGTGTCGACCGTCTCGCCGACGATGAAATCCTCGAAATACAGCATCGCGTCGCGGGCCCTGCTCAGTTGGCGTCTCTGCTCGATTTGACGTCTCGGCTCAGTTGGCGAAGCGGAAATGCAGCACGTCGCCGTCGGCGACGACGTATTCCTTGCCTTCCAGCCGGAACTTGCCGGCTTCGCGAGCGCCCGACTCGCCCTTGTTGGCGATGTAGTCGTCGAAGGCGATCGTCTCGGCGCGAATATAGCCCTTCTCGAAGTCGCTATGAATGACGCCGGCGGCGGCGGGGCCCTTGGTGCCCTTCTCGATCGTCCAGGCGCGGGCTTCCTTGGGGCCGACCGTGAAATAGGTGACAAGGTCGAGCAAGGTGTAGCCGGCGCGGATGACGCGGTTCAGGCCGGGCTCTTCCAGGCCGACGGCCTCGAGATAGTCCTTCTGGTCGGCGGCGGGCAAAACCGCGATCTCGCTCTCGATCTTGGCGGAGACGACGACCGCGACGGCGTTCTCCTCGGCCGCGCGTACCTTCACGGCCTCCGAGAAGGCGTTGCCCTTGTCGGCGGCGGCTTCCTCGACATTGCAGACATAGAGCACGGGCTTGGAGGAGAGCAGGCCGAGCGTCTCGAACATCTTGCGCTCGTCGGCGGCGACCTGGACGAGACGGGCCGGCTTGCCGTCGCGCAGCAGGACCAGGCAGCGGTTCATCAGATCGGCCAGTTCCTTGGCATCCTTGTCGCCGGTCTTGGCCTTCTTCTCGAGCGGAACGACGCGCTTCTCGAGGCTTTCGAGATCGGCCAGCATCAGCTCGGTCTCGATGATCTCGATGTCGTTGATCGGCGCGACCTTGCCCTCGACATGGGTGATGTCGCCATCCTCGAAGCAGCGCACGACATGGGCGATGGCGTCGCACTCACGGATATTGGCGAGGAACTGGTTGCCCAAGCCTTCGCCTTTCGAGGCGCCGCGCACCAGGCCGGCGATGTCGACGAAGGTCAGCCGCGTCGGGATGGTCTCCTTGGAACCGGCGATGGCGGCGAGCTTCTCCAGCCGCGGATCGGGCACCGCGACGTCGCCGACATTGGGCTCGATGGTGCAGAACGGATAATTCGCCGCCTGGGCCGCCGCCGTCTGCGTCAGCGCGTTGAAGAGGGTCGACTTGCCGACATTCGGCAAGCCGACGATACCGCATTTGAAACCCATGGTGGTCTTTCGAAGTGTCAGATGGTGAGCACGGCGTCGATAGCCGTCGAGAAAGGATTGATGATCGTCAGATCGCCAATCTGCTGCCCGGACGCAAGGTCTTCAGACAGAAAGATGTCGCAGCCATGTGCGAGGGCGGCGGCAATCATCGTCGAATCGAAGAACGAGAAGCGGTAGCGCGCATGGAGCGACAATGCGTCGAGCGACGTCTGCGCGGTCATGGCGGCCTTGCACCACGGCGTCATCGCGAGCAGAAAGCGCGCCAGTTCGTCCCGCGTCACCGCGGGGAACTTGCGCAGGACGTTGTGGGCAAACTCGTTCATGACCTGTGGGCTGATGACGATCAGATCACGCTCGGCGAGCGCGCTGATCCAATGCCGCGCGATCGCCTGCTTCTGCGGTTCGCGGGAGTCGTTCAGATACAGCATCACGTTCGTGTCGATGAAGCAGGCGGTCGGCATAGATGTCCTCGCGACTGGCTCGTTCGCTCGTGATCCCGGGAAGATCGGGGCCGGCGAGGAAAGCATCCAGCGCTGCCCTCTGCGTCAAGGCGCGGCCGACCCGGCTTTCCGCCAACTCCGCCATGAATTTCGACATGCTCTTGCCTTCGCGCGCCGCCTCGACCCGCATCCGGCTGTAAAGATCATCGGGCAGGGTGATGGTGATGTTCTTCATCGCATGCTCCATACAGGCCCATATCGTGTTTCCGTGTTTCCGTGTCAAGCCGAGCCAATGACTGCCGGCAACGGGGCGCTCTTGGGAACGCTCTCACGCGAACGTGCGTGGCAGGGTTCAAAGCCGGGGCGCACGAATTGCCCCGCGACATTCTCCCAGCAATGGAAATCTGCCCATGCGTTCTCTCGCCACCGCCTGCATCATCCTGGGACTGACTGTCTCCGCCTCCGCCCAGTCCCCCACCACGCGCATCCGCGGCGAGGTCGAGAAGGCCGAGGGCGACACGCTTATGATCAAGACGGTCGACGGCGCCTCGGCGAAGGTCTCGCTGGCGTCGGGCTATGCGGTCGGCGGGGTCGTCAAGGCGACGACGGCCGACATCAAGAAGGGCGGCTTTATCGGCGTCGGCGCGCGGCCCCAGCCGGATGGATCGCTGCTGGCGGTGCAGGTCTTTATCTTCCCCGAGGCGATGCGTGGCACGGGCGAGGGGCACCGTCCCTGGGGCGTGCTGCCGGATTCGACGATGACGAACGCCACCGTCTCGGAGACCGTCTCGCGCGTCGATGGCGCCAATGTCGTGCTCACCTATCCCGGCGGCGAGCAGAAGGTGGCGATCACGCCCGACGCCAACATCATCATGGCGGCGCCCGCCCAGCCTTCCGAGCTGGTCGCAGGCGCGCAGGTCGCGATGACCGCCACCAAGCAGGCCGATGGCAGCTTCAGCGCGAACCGAGTCACCATCGCAAAGTCGAGTGCGCAGCTGCCCTACTGATCGAGGCCCCTGGCCTCAGTCGGCCGCCTTCTCGCCCAGTCGTTTCACCGCGCCGTGGCCGCGCGCCTCCATGAACAGGTGAACCTTGTTCTGGAAGCCGGCGTCGTCGTGCCTGGCCAGAAGCTCGGCGTTGTCGGTGCAGGCGGTGCAGAGATCCTCGACCCAAGGCAGTTCGGCCTTGCCGAAATCGTTCAGCACATAGGCGTGGACGAGTTCCTTCAGGCCGGGATGGCCGATGCCCATCCGGACCCGGCGATACTCGTTGCCGATCGCGGCGGTCGTCGAGCGCAGGCCGTTATGCCCGGCATTGCCGCCACCGAGCTTGATCCGGAGCTTGGCCGGGGCGAGGTCGAGTTCGTCATGGAAGACGATGACGTCGGCGGGCTCGACCTTGAAGAAGCGGGCGGCCTCGCTGATCGAGCGGCCGGATTCGTTCATGTAGGTCTGCGGCTTGAGCAGGACGATCTTTTCGCTGCCGATCGTCGCCTCGCTTGCCTGCGCCTGGAAACGTGCGCGCCAGGGCGAGGCGCGATGGCGCCGCGCGATCTCGTCGAGCGCCATGAAGCCGATATTGTGGCGGTTCCCGGCATAGCGGGAGCCCGGGTTTCCCAGGCCTGCGAAGATCAGCATGATGATTGTATTCCGCTAGATAGCAAAACGGCCGGGAAACCCCGGCCGTTCGCATTCTTGCATAGTCCCTGTCGGGGCCATCAAGCCTTCGGCTTGGCCTCGGCGGCGGGGGCAGCCGCCTCGGCCGTGGCCTCCTCGGCCTCCTCGGCCATCGGCGGGACGATGGTGACGATCGTGGCGTCGGAGCCGACCGTCAGCTTGGCGCCCTTGGGCAGCTTGATCGCGCTGGCTTCGAGCGCATCGCCGATCTCCAGGCCCGCAACCGAGACCTCGAAGAATTCAGGGATGAACTCGGGCTCGACGGTGATCTCAAGCGCATGCTCGACGATCTGCACCGCGCCGCCGTTCTTGACGCCCGGCGAGGCATCCTGGCCGACGACATGGACGGGAATCTCGACCGTCACGGTCTGGCCGGCGGCGACGCGCAGGAAATCGACATGGATCGGGAAATCCTTGACCGGGTCGAGCTGGTAGTCGCGCGGAATGACCCGCTGCTTCTTGCCGTCGACGCTGATTTCGAACAGCGTGGTCAGGAAATGGCCGCCATAGATCATCAGGCGGGTCTTGTTGGCGTCGAGCGCGATCGCCTCGGGAGCGGCGCCGCCCCCGTAGATCACGGCGGGTGTCAGGCCTTGACGACGAACTGCACGGGCGGCCCCCTTGCCGACCTGTGCGCGCGCCGAAGCCTCGATTTGCTTCACGGCGGTCATGGTTTTAGTCCTTGCTTGAAATGACAAGGCCGCCTCAAGGCGGCCTCTTTGCGGTTCAGCGCCCGTGCCTCCAAGGGTGTCAGTCGGGCGCTGGCAGGCTCATAAGCGAAATACGTGGCGATCTCAAGTCCGGGAGGGCATCTGGCGCCTACGCGGCCGTGGCGACGAGGCCTGCCAGCGCGCGGGGGGGCCCGTCGGGCTTCTGGCCGAAGCGCTGCAGCAGCTCCGCGACGATGCCCGCCGGCATGGCCTGCGCGTAGAGAAAGCCCTGGCCGAGCCGGCAGCCCATGGCTTGCAGCCACTCCGCCTGTGCTTGCGTTTCGATGCCCTCGGCGATGATCTTCATGCCGAGCCGGTTGGCGATGCCGACCATGGCCTCGACGATGACGCTGCTCTTCGCGCTGCTCTGGGCCGCCGCGATGAAGGAGCGGTCGATCTTGATGATGTCGACCGGGAAATCCAGCAGATGGGTCAGCGAGGCGAAACCGGTGCCGAAATCGTCCAGCGCCACCGGGATGCCATGCTGGCGCAGGGACTCGATCGTCCGGGCGACGCTGTCCTTGCGTCCGCCCATGAAGACCTGCTCGGTGATCTCGATGACCAGGTGCGCAGGCGGCACCTGCACGCGCTCGAGCGCCTTGACGACGCGCTGGACCAGATCACCCTTCTGGAAGTCGGCCGAAGTGACGTTCAGGCCGACATGCTGGAAGTTGATGCCGGCACGCCGCCACGCGGCCATGTCGGCCGCGATCGCAGCCAGCATCTGCCCGGAGATGCGGTGGGCGACCTTCGGATCGAGCATGGCCTCCTGGAACTCGCCGGCCGAGGCGATGCGCCCATCCGGCATGCGCATGCGGCACAGCGCCTCGAGGCCGACGATTTCGTCGGTATCGATGCGGATGATGGGCTGGTAGTGGGCGGCGATGCGTCCGTCGGTGAGCGCCTGGTCGACGTCGCGCCTGACCTGGAGACGGCGCGTCATCGAGGTGCGAAGGCCGTCCTTGAAGCGGACATAACCGCCGCGTCGCGTCTCCTTGGCGTGATACAGCGCGAAATCGGCGTTCTGGCGGAGCGTCACCGCGTCCTCGCCATCCTCTCCCGCAAGCGCCGCACCAATGGTGACGCTGGGAATGATGCCGTGGCCGTCATGATCGAGCGCGGCCGACATGGCCGCCAAGATGGCGCAGGCGACGGAGCGCATCTGCGCCGCCTGCGTGCAGTCCGGCAGCAGGACAGCAAACTCGTCTCCGCCGATCCGGCAGGCCATTCCGTCGCCGATCACGGCCTGGAGCCTGGCACCGACGGTGGCGATCAGGGCGTCTCCGGCGCCATGCCCCATGGTGTCGTTGATCGCCTTGAGATGGTCGATATCGATCAGCATCAGGCCGAAATCGAATGGCGGCACGGCGCTCATGCGCGTGATCGCGTCGTTGAAATGGACGCGGTTGGGAAGGCCCGTCAGCGTGTCGTAGTACGCAAGACGGTGGTTGCGGGAGCGCACCTCCTCGTGCTCGATCGCGATGGCGCAGAGATGGACGCAGGTCGCGACGATCTGGCGTTCGAGCTCGTCGGGACCACGCTTTCGGTCGTAGTAGAAGGCGAAGCTGCCGACCACGCGCCCGTCCCGGGCCTTGATCGGGCTCGACCAGCAGGCGCGCAGTCCAAGCGGCAGGACCAGAGACTCGAACCCCTGCCAGAGCGGATCGGTCGCGATGTCGGTGACGCAGACGGGCTCGCCGCGATGGATCGCCGTGCCGCAGGAGCCGACGCGAGGGCCGGTGGCGATACCCGTCACGGCTGCCGCGTAGCTCTCTGGGAGGCTGGGGGCGGCCAGCGCCACGAGCCTGTTCTCGTCATCGACGGTGACGACCGAACAGATCACGCCCTGCGTGATCGCCTCCGCCCGCAGGCACAGGCGCTCCATGATCGTGCGGAGAGACTCGCCGCGTGCGACCGCCTCCAGAATCTCGTTCTGAAGGGCTTGCAGGCCTTCGGCTGAGCCGATTTCACGCATTTGGGTACCCCGGTTGACCGTGCGGCAACCTATGTCAGCGGAGCGTGAAATCGCAGTTTCGGATTTGGTTCAAATTGTTCGCAAGCGGCGCTGCGGGGGAGGAATGTGGGTGCAACCCTATCGTGAATTGCGTTCACGCCATGTCCTGAACGCGAGCGTAACGACGGCGTTGCGCCCGGGCAGGGTGGCAGGTTTGCGTGCCGGTCTCAGGCCGCTGCCAGCCCGAGCCGTTCGTCGCGGCGGCGCAGGAGATGCATCAGCGGCAGCGCCAACAGCACCATCCAGGCCTTGCCGATGATCTGGCCGCTCAGGAAATCGAGGCTGCCGAAGGCGAGCTGCAGAAAGACGATGCTGTCGATGACCAGTCCGACCAGGCTGGACGCGACGACGGCGGTGACGAAGCGGCGCTTCTGCAGCGGGGTGTAGACGGCGAAATCCGCCAGCTCGGAGAGCAGGAAGGCGGCAACCGATGCGACGACGATCGCCGACGGCGCGAGGAAGCCCGAGATCGCTGCGCCAACGGCGATCGCGCCGAGCCCAGCGACCGCACCCAGCCTGCGCTGAACGATGTCGCGCAGCACCAGCGCCAGCCCGATCATCAGCACGCCGCTCGGCGCCTTGATGCCGGGCCAGACTGGCACGAGGCAGGGGCCATTGGGCACGCAGAGCGTGCCGGCATTGCCGATCAGCCAGTTCGCGGCGGGAATCGTCAGGGCGAACAGAACGAGCGCGACGAGGCCCTCGGTCCGGCGCTGACGGGCGAGAGCGATGGGGTGCTCAGTCATGGGATGGTCCGCTGTCGTCGGGAGATGTCAGGTAGGCGGCGTAACCCCGGCCACGCAGATCGCAAGCCGGGCAGTGGCCGCAGCCATAGCCCCAGGCGTGGCGCGTCGAGCGATCGCCGAGATAGCAGCTATGGCTGTCCTCGACCACCAGATCGAGCAGCGCCTGGCCGCCCAGCGCCGTCGCCAGCGCGAAGGTCTGGGCCTTGTCGCGCCACATCAGTGGCGTGTGGAGCACGAGGCGACGATCGAGGCCCAGGCCCAGCGCAACCTGCATCGCCTTGATCGTGTCGTCGCGGCAGTCGGGATAGCCGGAATAGTCGGTCTCGCAGACGCCCAGCACGATGTGCCTGGCATCGCGGCGATAGGCCAGCGCGGCGGCGAAGGTCAGGAAGATCAGGTTTCGCCCGGGCACGAAGGTCGTCGGCAGGCCGGTTTCCGCGAAGGCGATCTCGCTGTCGCGGGTGAGGGCGGTCTCCGAGATCGCGCCGAGCGCCGCCAGATCGATCAGGTGGTCGGGGCCGAGTCTTTGCGCGTAGAGCGGCGACAGCGCCGGCAGCCTGTCGCGGATGACTTTTCGGCACTCCAATTCGACGCGATGGCGCTGGCCATAGTCGAAGCCGATCGTCTCGACCTGCTCGAAGCGCGCGAGCGCCCAAGCCAGCGCGACCGTCGAATCCTGGCCGCCGGAGAAGAGGACGAGGGCGCGGGAGGTCATGATGTCGAGGTCATGGCGCGCAGCCCGGCCGTCAGTCGAACAGGCTGGAGACGCTGGTTTCCTGCGCCGTGCGCTCGATCGCCTCGCCCATGAGCTGGGCGATCGAGATGACCCGGATGTTGCGCGCCACCTTCACCGCCTCGGTCGGCATGATCGAGTCGGTGATCACCAATTCCTTCAGCTTGGAGTTGGCGATGCGCGCGACGGCGCCGCCCGAGAGCACGCCATGGGTGATGTAGGCGTAGACCTCGTGGGCGCCCTGGGCGAGCAGCGCCTCGGCCGCGTTGACCAGCGTGCCGCCGGAATCGACAATGTCGTCGAGCAGGATGCAGGAGCGTCCCTCGACCGAGCCGATGATGTTCATCACCTCGGATTCGCCGGGCCGGTCGCGGCGCTTGTCGACGATGGCGAGCGGGGCGTCGATGCGCTTGGCGAGCGCACGCGCGCGCACCACGCCGCCGACATCGGGCGAGACGACCATGGCGTTCTTGTAGTCGAGCCGTTCCCGGATATCGCGCGCCATCAGCGGCGCGCCGAACAGGTTGTCGGTGGGGATGTCGAAGAAGCCCTGGATCTGGCCGGCGTGGAGATCGAGCGTCAGGACACGGTCGACGCCGGCATGGGTGATCAGGTTGGCGACGAGCTTGGCCGAGATCGGCGTGCGGCCCGAGGCGCGCCGGTCCTGCCTTGCATAGCCGAAATAGGGGATCACCGCCGTGATGCGGCGCGCCGAGGAGCGGCGCAACGCATCCGTGATGATCAGGAGCTCCATCAAATGGTCGTTGGTCGGGAAGGAGGTGGACTGGATGATGAAGACATCCTGGCCGCGCACGTTCTCCTGGATCTCGACGAAGACCTCCATGTCGGCGAAGCGACGCACCGAGGCCTTGGCAAGCGGAATGCCGAGATGGGCACAGATCGCTTCCGCAAGCGGCCGGTTGGAATTGCCGGCGACGACTTTAAACGAAGAAGGCATGCCGTGGCGCACCGTTGAAGCAGGGCTGGGCGGGCCTGCGCGAAGCCGGCTCGGTTCGCAGGGCTCTTAACAGCCGTGTGACGGCGAGTCGACCGCTGCACTGCGAAAGGCGCGTGCAAAACGCGCGCGCCCGGCACAATGCATGTCAGCCGTCAGATGCAGCGGCATCTGCGCGGCGCTGCACATTCGCTCAGAGCTTCCTGCCTCCCGGCACCGAGGCCGTCTTGGCGGCCGTTCTGGCATCCTTGGCGCTGTCGGCTGCCGTCTTGCCCGCCGTCCTGGTCTTGTCTGACGGCAGGACCGTCTCGACGGCCGGGGTCGTCACCAGGAAGCTCGCGATCGCATCCATCGATTCGGCCGCCGCCTTGGCGACGATGGTCTGGTCCACGCCCGACCACGGGTCGGAGGTGCCGCCGCGCCGGCCGAGGCTCTCGCCCTGGACGCGCTGGGCGCGTTTCTTGGTCTCGTCATAGACGTCCCAGACGAAGGCGAGCGAAGTCTGGCCGTCCTCGGTCGGCTGGGCGGTCAGATAGCCGCGGACCCGGAAGCGGGCGGGCTTGTCGCCGGGGACGATCTCCATGCGCCGCTCGGCCGCGGCCTCGCCGAGCAGGCCGGCAAAGCGCGTCGTCACCGCATCGGGGGCACCTGAAATGCTCTGCACGGACACGGGCACGCCCGGCGCATCGACACGCGGGCGCGCCGCGGTCGTGGTCTCCTGGCAGCCGGCGAGCGCAAGCGCGACGGCCGACCCCAGGACGAGGCCGTTCAAACGATCGATCATGACGCCTCCCGCTTGTCTTTGAGCGTACGGGTTGGAGTGTTTTTGTAGTCCCTGCGCGCTCTTTCTAGGCGTAACGGATCGGAAGGTCCAGATCGTGCCGGTTGCGCGCCGTCGGACCGGCTTCCTTGGGCGGTTTCCTTGCGCCGCGATTGCGGGTTGCATCGTGCTGGCCCATATATCCCGCCATGCGGGCTCGGGAGGCCCGCCCCGGAGAGTTCCATGGTCACGACCAGCAGCCGTATCCTCGACGACATCGCCCGTCTTGCCACCGATGCCGCTGGCGCGGCGCAGGGCGTGCGCCGCGAGGTCGAGACCGTCGTGAAGAGCCAGATCGAGCGCCTTCTGCGCGACCTCGACGTGGTCACGCGCGAGGAATTCGAGGCCGTGCGCGAGATGGCGCTGCTGGCGCGCGAGGAGAACGACAAGCTCGCGGCACGGCTTGCCGCGCTGGAGGCGGCCAAGCCCGAGGCCTGAACCAGCTGGTGGGCGTGCTGCGCTCACCGCATGCCTTTGCATTCCTCTCCCGACCGCGCATCCACAGCCATGTGCTGTGGACAGGTCCCCGCAGGGATTGAGCCCGTCCCCGAATCCGTCGAGCGTCACTTCGTGTTGGGAGTGTCACAACCCCTGCGCTAACGTCGGTGGAGAAATTGATTCGTCGGTCCAACCCCTTAGGGGGAATCGGCGGAGCGTGGCGCCCGGTTTTGCAGCCGGTGCGGCACCTGTTGGGTTGCGTTCCCGTCAGCTTTCCCGTCGCCGTGTTCCCATTCTCGAACGCGCCGGACCGCGTCCTGCGGCGCCCGGCAGTTGGACCCAAGGGCATGATGGATCTCGACCTGGACGCCGAGCTTGAGCGGCCTTCCAACCCTCTCGACCTGATCGAACGACTCGCCGCCCTCAACAGCTGGACCTTCGACCGCGACAGCGACGACGAATTGTCGGTCGCCGTCACCGGCGGCTGGTCCGACTATCACGTTGCCATCACCTGGCTGGCGGAGGTGGAGGCGATCCATATCGCCTGCGCTTTCGACCTCAAGGTGCCCGACCGGCGCCGCGGGGAAGTGCTGCAACTGGTCAGCCTCGTGAACGAGCAGCTCTGGCTCGGGCATTTCGACCTGTGGAGCTCCGAGAACGTGGTGATGTACCGCCATGCCCTGCTGCTGTCGGGCGGGGCAGAGCCGACCGACGAACAGGCCGCCGCGCTGATCAAGGCGGCGATCGATGCCTGCGAGCGCTATTTCCAGGCCTTCCAATTCGTCGTTTGGGCTGGAAAGACGGCCAAGGAAGGTCTGGAGGGCGCCATGCTGGAGACGGTCGGCGAGGCGTGAGCCTCGTCACCGTCAAGGTCGGGCTTGACCCGGCCATCTCGGGCAAGTGACGTTCGGGTCATGAGAGTCTCGGGGCCAGCCCGAGAATGACGTCCCGCCCGTTCATCGAGAGACCGCCCATGTCCAGCCCCCTGCCGCAATCGCTCGTGCTCCTCGGTGCCGGCAAGATGGGTGGCGCCATGCTGGAGGGCTGGCTGCGCATCGGCATGAATCCGGCCGGCATCAGCCTGATCGACCCGAAGCCTTCCGACGAGATTGTGGCGCTGGCTGCCGAGAAGGGCATGGCGATCAATCCCGATTCGCGTTCCCTCGGTCCCGTCGAGGTGCTGGTGCTGGCGACCAAGCCGCAGACGCTCGACACCGCCGCTCCCGCCGTCCAGGCCTTCATCACCCCGAATACGCTGCTGATCTCGATCCTGGCCGGCAAGACCCTCCGTGATCTGTCGGCGCGCCTGCCCAATGCGACCGCGATCATCCGCGCCATGCCGAACCTGCCGGCCTCGGTGCAGCGCGGCGCCACCGCGGCAGCGGCGGGGCCGGGCGTGACGGGTGCGCAGCGCGCCATGGCCGATGCGCTGCTCGGCAGCATCGGCAAGGTCGAATGGTTGGAGAGCGAAAGCCTGATCGATGCCGTGACGGGCGTGTCCGGCTCAGGGCCAGCCTATGTCTTCTACCTGGTCGAGTGTCTGGCTGCGGCAGGCAAGGCTGCGGGCCTGCCCGACGACATCGCCGAGCGGCTGGCGCGGGCGACGATCGAGGGCGCCGGCGAGATGCTCTACCAGTCGCCGCTTTCGCCGGCCACCTTGCGCCAGAACGTGACCTCGCCGGCCGGAACGACCGCTGCAGGGCTCGAGGTGCTGATGGCCGAGGATGCGCTGAAGCCGCTGATCATCAAGACGGTGGCTGCCGCCAAACGTCGCGCCGGCGAGCTTTCGGGCTGAAGGGCCTTTCGCCGGCCGCGATCGAGGCATAGCTTCTTCGCGACTGCGTCGCAAAGGAGACATCCCATGGCCCGCAACCCGCTTTCCCCTGAAGCCGCCACTCCCGAATCAGGCGCCGCCGCCCCACAGACCGATCCGCGCAAACAGGTGGTCGAGGCTCTGATGCGGCTCGCGGCGACCCGCCGCTGGGACGAGATCGAACTCGGCGACATCGCCACCGAGGCTGACCTGCCGCTGGGCAAGTTGCGTGGCCTGTTTCCGTCCAAGCTTGCGATGCTGGGCGGGCTGACGCGCATCGTCGATGATGCGGTGCTTGCCGAGCTGTCGGACGATCTGGCCGGCGAGCCTGTGCGCGAACGGCTGTTCGACCTCGTGATGCGCCGACTCGATGCGCTGGCGCCCTACAAGCCGGGCCTGCGCAGGATCGCGCCTGTGATCCGGCGCGACCCGCTGACGATGGCGGCGCTCAATCGCGGTGCCGTCAATTCCTGGCGCTACATGCTGGCCTCCGCCGGCATCCCGACCGAGGATGCGCTGGGAAACCTGCGGGTGCAGGGTGCCGTCCTGCTGATGGCGCGCGTCTCCGAGGTCTGGCTGGACGACGACGAGCCGGAATTGTCGCGGACGATGGCGCGGCTCGACCGGGAGCTGAAGAGGGCCGGCGCAATCATGGCCCGTGTCGAGGACGTGCATCGGCTGACCGCGCCGTTGCGGGGGCTGGCGCGGGCGCTTTGCTCGGGCAAGCGTCCGAATGTCCGCCGGCGCGAGCGCAGCGACGTAGTCGGGCGCAGCGGCGAGAACGAGGATTTCGCGCCGGCGATCTGAGGCCCGAGCCGCTCGAGCCATGGCCGAACTCCGACATCGTTAAGCGAGTCTTAGCGTTTCTGCGTGAATTTGCGGAATCTCCATCCCGCAGGGGTCGCGCATGTCCTGGACGAAGAAGCTTGCCACCATATCGATCAGCCGATCCTTCGCGCTGATCGCAGGTCTCGCCGTCGTGATCGCGGTCGGCAGTGTGGGCTACACGCTCACCGAGGCTCGCAACGAGATGGTCGAGCTCAAGCGGCAGGAGGTGCAGAACGCCACCGACATCGCCCGCACCACCGTCGAATTCTATCGTGACAAGGCCAGGAGGGGCGAGATCGCGGTGCCCGAGGCGCAGAAGCTCGCCATCGACGCTTTGGCCGGGGCGCGCTTCGACGACGGCAATTACTTCTTCGTCTACACCTTCGATGGCGTCAGCGTCACCCATCCCCGGGCGGACATGATCGGCAAGAACCTGCTGGGTCTCAAGGACCCGACCGGCAAGCCCATCGTGCAGGAACTGCTGTCGATCGCGAAAGCGGGCGGCAAGGGAGGCTATCTCGACTTTCTCTGGGTGAAGCCCGGCGACAAGGAGCCCACGCGCAAGATCGCCTATGTCAGCGGCATCGCCGATTGGAACTGGGCTGTCGGAACGGGCCTGCACGTCCACGACGTCGATGCGAAATTCCTCGGGCTGATGGGTGACGTGGCCAAGGTGCTGGTGCCGCTTGGCCTGCTCATGCTCGGCCTCGTCATTGTCCTGAGCCGCCGCGCCTCCGCGATGCTGACGTCGCTGTCGGGAACCATGAGCGCGCTCGCCGCCGGCAATCTGCGGACCGTGATCGCGCATCAGGACCGGCCGGACGAGATCGGCTCGATGGCGCGGGCGCTTGTGGTCTTCCGGGAGGCCGCGCTCGCGAAAGATGCGATGCAGGCCGACAAGGCGCGGGCCGAGCAGGAGGCCGCCGCTCATCGCGACGCCGCCGACGGGCAGCGCCGTCGCAGCGAGGACGAGCGGGCCGAGATTTCCCGGATGCAGGAGAGTGTCGTCGCGGCGCTGGGCAGGGGACTCGAGCATCTCGCCGAGGGTGACCTGACATACCGCATCACGGACAGCTTCGGCTCCGACTACGCCAAGCTGCGGGATGATTTCAATGCGGCGATCGCCAAGCTGCAGGAGACGATGCGGCTGATCGCGACAAACACCGAGAGCATGAAGGCCGGTTCGATCGAGATCAGCCAGGCGGCCGACGATCTCGCCGGGCGAACCGAGCAGCAGGCGGCTTCCGTCGAGGAAACGGCGACCGCGCTCGACGAACTGACGGCGACGGTGCGCCAGACGGCTGAAAGTGCTCGGCTCGCCAACCAGGCGACGACGCAGGTCAAGCTGGAGGCGGAGCAGTCGACCACCATCGTTCGCGACGCCGTTCTCGCCATGGGCGGGATCGAGAAGTCGGCCGATGAGATCTCGCAAATTGTGGGCGTGATCGACGAGATCGCCTTCCAGACCAATCTGCTGGCGCTCAACGCCAGCGTCGAGGCGGCCCGCGCCGGCGATGCGGGCAAGGGCTTCGCGGTCGTCGCCTCCGAGGTGCGGGCGCTGGCTCAGCGCTCGGCCTCGGCGGCCAAGGAGATCAAGGAACTGATCACGGCCTCCAATGTCGAGGTTGGGAAGGGTGTCACGCTGGTCGGCCAGACCGGCAGCGCACTGCAGCGCATGGCGGAGGAGATCACGCGGGCGACCTCGCTCGTCGCCGAGATCGCGGGCGCCGCGCAGGAGCAGGCGTCTGGGCTTCAGGAGGTCAATACCGCCGTCGGCGAAATGGACCAGTCGACGCAGCAGAACGCGGCGATGGCCGAGCAGTCGACGGCTGCCGCGCATTCGCTGTCGCAGGAAGCCGACCGGCTGTCTGCGCTCGTGGCCCGCTTCCAGCTCGGCGGCGACATCGCCGGGCTGAAGGCGATGGCGCGCACGATGCAGGCCGCCGTCGCGCCGGCTCCTCGCCCGGCCGCGCCGCGCCCAGCCCAGCCGATGGCGCGTGCAGCCGGAGCGGCGCCGGTCCGCAAGGCCGATCCGAGCGCCCATGACAAGGGTTGGGAAGAGTTTTGAGCGCCTCGTCCGAGACGACCCTGCCCGCCGCCACGATCGGCTTCGACGATTTCCTGAAGGTCGACATTCGTGTCGGCACCATCGTCGAGGCCACGCCCTATCCGCAAGCCCGCAAGCCCGCGATCAAGCTGGTCATCGACTTTGGCGGCGAGATCGGCCTGAAGAAATCCTCGGCGCAGATCACCAAGCACTACACCCCCGAGCAGTTGCCGGGCCGTCAGGTTCTGGCGGTGGTGAACTTCCCGCCGCGCCAGATCGGCAAGTTCATGTCCGAGGTGCTGACGCTCGGAGTGCCCGATGCCGACGGCGAGGTCGTGCTGATCGGCCCGGGCTTCGAGGTGCCCAGGGGCGGGCGGTTGTTCTGATCAGCGCAGCGACCCGGCGAAGCCGGTGATCGCCTGGACGACGGTGCTCTCGCGGCCAATGAAGCCGTGATAGGCGCGGGCCTGGCAGGGATCGCCCGTTGACGACCCCCCATCGATCCAGAGCAGCCGGGCGCGGCTGCCGGCTCTCTGCGCGAATGCCTGCACCGACTCCGGCAAGGTGAAGCGACAACTGTCCTGGCGGTGCTGGATGATCAGCATCGGCGGCAATTGCGAGGGGTCGCCGAGTGACGGCGAGGCCGCGTCGAGCATCGCCGACACGAAGACGATGCCATCCGGACGCTGGCCCAGCGTGCCCGAGACCTTCAGCGCCCCCCGGCTCATGGCCACGACGACGACGCGTGGCGCAAGGCCGCGCATCAGCTCAACGGCCTTGGCCGGGTCGGCACCGGCGTCGAGCGTGATGCTGGCGATGCCGCTGCTCAGATAGGCGGCGCGCGTTCGAACGATCCAGTTGCCGCTGCGCGCCACGCTGCCGTCGGCGCCGATGCCGATATTGCCATCGCCGCCCGTCAGCAGCACGAGCCCAGCACGAGCCTTCCCGACGGGCTTGTTCAGAAGGGCCCTGCCGCCGCCGAAAAAGCCGCCGCCGAGATCAACGACCTCCTCCGAGCGCGCCGACGCGGCGAACGCTGTGAGGGGGACGGACATAAGCAAGGCCAGGATCAAGGTCTTCAATGACGCTTCCCCTGTCGTTTCTTGTGGTTGGGAGCGACGCTAGTCCTGGTGTCCTCAGCTGTCCATCGCGGCCGGCGTCCGTTGCCATCACGCCGCAGCCGCAGCGATCTGCGGATAGAGATGGCGCGTGTTTTGACCGGCCATTCCCCAAGGTCGTGGCAGGCCTGTCTTCGCGGCCGATGTGGCCGACGCTGCAGGCGCGCATCTTGCGAGCAGCGTGATCGAGCCGTCCCAACGGTCGCTCGGCAGGAGCCTGATCCATGATGAACCTGATGACGGGCGTGTTTCCGATCGGCGCCCACCTGGCGGGATGGCGACACCCTGATTCCTGGCCGCTTACGAACATGCGCCTCGATGTCTTCATCGAGATGGCAAAGCTCGCGGAGCGCGGCAAGTTCGACATGCTGTTCCTTGCCGACGGCAATGCGGTCCGCGCGATGGACGATCCCATCATGTTCGTCGCCAACACGAACACCGACAGGCCCTCGACCTATGATCCCCTGATGATCCTCGCCGTGCTCGCGCAGCACACCACGCATATCGGTCTGTTCTGCACCGCCGTCACAACCTTCGATCAGCCCTATCTCCTGGCGCGTCGATTCGGTTCGCTGGATCATCTGAGCAACGGACGGGCCTGCTGGAACGTCGTCACCGGAAACTACGAGGGCGACGCCCTGAATTTCGGCCATACCGAGCACGTCCCCAAGGACGAGCGCTACGAGCGCGCCGATGAATTCGTCACGATCTGCAAGGGCTTGTGGGATAGCTGGGCAGAAGACGCGTTCATCGAGGACAAGGCGAGCGGGCGTTTCCTCGACCCCGCCAAGGTGCAGCGCCTCAACCATGTCGGGAAGCACTACACGGTTCAGGGGCCGCTCAATGTCGCGCGGCTGCCGCAGGGCTATCCGGTGCTGGCCTCCGCAGGGCAATCGGAGGCCGGACGCGAGCTGGCGGCAAGGCACGCCGAAGTGATCTTCTCGGTGGCGCTCACGAAAGCCGAGGCGCAGGCCTTCTATCAGGATCAGAAGGCGCGCGTGGTGCGCCACGGCCGAAATCCCGATCACGTCCGGATCATGCCGGGCATCTCTGTCTACACCGGGACCAGCGAGGCGGAAGCAGATGAACTTTACGCGGAACTCCAGGAGCTGATCCCGTCGAATGTCGGCGTGGCGTCGCTCTCGAAATTCTGCCGCATGGATCTGTCTGGCTTCCCGATCGACGGTCCGCTTCCGGACCTGTCGGAGGAGGTGGTCGGCATGATGAGCTACCGCAAGTCGATCGATCAGATCGCCACGCAGCAAAATCTGACGATCCGGCAGATGTACAAGCTCATCGTGCCATCCGCCGGGCACGTCACCTTCAAGGGCACCGTGGACCAGGTCGTCGATCAGATGGAGGACTGGTATCGCAGCAAGGCGGCGGACGGCTTCAATGTGAGCATGCCGGTC
This sequence comes from Allobosea vaviloviae, assembly GCF_001298265.1. Classification (GTDB taxonomy): domain Bacteria; phylum Pseudomonadota; class Alphaproteobacteria; order Rhizobiales; family Beijerinckiaceae; genus Allobosea; species Allobosea vaviloviae_B. The sequence goes on from NZ_LGSZ01000045.1 coordinate 159,805, forward strand.
CTGCCGCGATCCTTGAACACCTTCGTCGATCTGGTGATCCCTGAATTGCAGCGGCGCGGCTTGTTCCGCACAGAGTATCCGCAAGGCAATCTGCGAAATATTCTCGGGCTTCCGACGCCCGAGCGCCAGATCAATCCGAATGGGGCGTGGCAGTTCCACAAGCCGGCGTGAGTCAGGCCCTGCCTCAGACCGGCAGCCGTATTGTCGCCCGCAACCCGCCCAGCGGAGAGTCTGCCAGGATGATGTCCCCCCCATGGGCACGGGCGATGTCGCGAGCGATGGCGAGCCCTAAGCCCGTGCCGCCGGAATCGACGTTGCGCGCCTCGTCGAGGCGGAAGAAGGGGCGGAAGACGTCCTCGCGCTGGTCGGCGGGGATGCCGGGGCCGTCATCGTCGATCATCACGATAAGGTAGCGCGCGTCATGGGTGGCGCGGATGGCGATGCGGTCGCCGTAGCGGGCGGCGTTGGAGACCAGGTTCGTCATCAGGCGGCGGAAGGCGTCGGGCCTGACCACGACCAAGGGATCGCCGACCACGGTCAGCTCGGTCTGGTGGCCCTGACGCTCGGCATCCGACTTCAGCTCTTCCATCAGGGCGCGGATGTCTGTCTCGACGGCCGCCTCGCCGGCATCGCCGCGGGCGAAGGCGAGATAGTCCTCCAGCATGCGGGCCATCTCGTCGACGTCCTTTTCGAGCGCCTCGATCTCCGACGAGCGCTCCAGCAGGGCCAGCGAGAGCTTGAAGCGGGTCAGGATGGTGCGCAGATCGTGGCTGACGCCGTTGAGCATGGTCGTGCGCTCGCCGACGGCGCGCTCGACGCGGCGCTTCATCTCGATGAAGGCGTTGCCGGCGCGGCGGACCTCGCGGGCGCCGCGCGGCCGGAATTCGGCGTCGCGGCCCTTGCCGAAGGCCTCGGCAGCGTCTGCGAGCTTGAGGATCGGCCGGATCTGGTTGCGCAGGAACAGAACCGCGATGGTCAGGAGGATGAGCGAGGTGCCGAGCATCCAGAGCAGGAAGATGTGGCTGTTGCTAGCGTAAGCCGAGTTGCGCCGCGTCAGGATGCGCATGACGTTGCTGCCCAGCTTGATCCGGATCTCGATCAGGCTGGAGCGGCCGACGGTGTCGAGCCAGAAGGGGCGGGCGACTTGGCTGGCGAGTTCAGTCGAGAGCGCGCTGTCGAGCAGCGAGAAGAACGGCCGCGGCCCCGGCGGCGGCAGGTCGGAATTGGGGATGATGTCGACATCCATGCCGAGGCGGTCGGCGGCGATGCGGGCGAGAATGCTGGCATCGGCATCCTGCGGATAGCTCTCATAGACGTCGATCATCATGGCGATGTCGGCCGAGACCGCCGAGGACAGCCGCTGCGTCACGGTCTGCCAGTGCCGCTCCATGAAGACATAGGCGATGACGGATTGCAGCAGAACCACCGGCGCGATGACGATGACCAGCGCGCGTGGATACAGGCCCTTGGGCATGTAGCGGGCGATGACGTGCAGCGGGCGGCCCGCCCATTTGAGCAGGGGTTTCAGGCGATTGTTGAGGCGCAATCGCGAGCGGGCGACGGCCGCGCCCAGGCGTCCCATCGCGGAGGCGATGGCCGGGCCCGTGCCACGCCTGCCGGGCTGGACCTGCGTCACGTCCGGTCCGTCACGAGGCGGTAGCCGACGCCGCGAACGGTCTGGAGATAGAGCGGATCGGCAGGGTCGCGTTCGATCTTGCGGCGCAGGCGGTTCATCTGCACGTCGACGGTGCGGTCATTGGCGGCGGTGCCTTGCGCCGCCAGTTCCTCGCGCGGGACGACCTCGCCGGCGCGCTCGGCGAGCGCGGTGAGGATCTCGCGCTCGCGCTCGGTCAGGCGGATCGGCTCCTCGCCCTTGCGCAATTCACCGCGCGAGAGCCCGTAGAGGAACGGCCCGAAGCGGACGAAATCGGGCCGGGGGCCGGACTGCGCCGTATCGACGACGATGGTCCGCTTCAGGATGTTGCCGAGCCGGAGCAGCAGTTCGCGCGGCTCGAAGGGCTTGCTGAGGTAATCGTCGACGCCGATCTCGAGGCCGTTGATCCGGTCCTTGCCGTCGGCGCGGGCCGTCAGCATCAGGATCGGCACGGTGGACCCGATGCGCAGGCGGCGGGCGAAGTCGAAGCCGTTCTCGCCGGGCATCATGATGTCGAGGACCATGGCGTCGAAGACGAGGCGGGCGAGACGCTGGTCCGCCTCCGCCGCATTGGCGGCCGTGGTGACGCGATAGCCGTTGTCGCCGAGAAAGCGCGCCAGGAGGTCGCGCAGGCGGCGATCGTCATCGACCACGAGGATGTGGGGCGCCTCGTCTGGGAGCGGTTTGCGCGCCGGCAGTGCGGCCATTGATCTTGCGCCTTATGTTCCTAAGCCGTGACGTCCGTCGTCGTGACGTCTGTCGTCCCGGGCTCGCGCCTCACCGCGGCGCGGCGAGGAAGCCCAGCACCTTGTGGCGTTCGGCGGGATCGATCAACCCTGCCAGGTAGAGCGCGACCGTTTGCGCCGCTTCCGGCGCGAGGTGTCCCAGCGCCTCGTTGATCCGCTTCGCCTGAAGCTGGACGAGGCGCAGCGCCAGATCCTGCCCCGATCCCGTGGCGTGCAGATGACGCTGGCGCTTGTCCTGGACTCCGGTGCGCTGCTCGACGAAGCCGGTCTCGACCAGCTCCTTGAGCACGCGGTTCAGGCTCTGCTTGGTGATCTTGAGAATGTCGAGCAGTTCGGCGATGGTCAGGCCCGGCCGTCTCAGGACGAAATGCAGGACGCGGTGGTGAGCGCGGCCGAAGCCGTACTCGGCCAGGATCAGATCCGGACCGCCGACGAAATCGCGGTAGGCGAAGAACAGAAGCTCGATCAGGTCGTAGGGCACGCTTCCGGATACGACCTCACCCGACAAGGCGGGCCCGCTCGCGGCGTCGGGTCGGGGCTGCGTCTGGGGCATCGCATCCGTCCTGAAATTTACGTCAGTGATGTTGACATATCTCAGACGGAAGATTACCGGTCAAGCGCGCTGGACGACGGAATATGTCGCGAGACGATGTTGCAGCGCAGTATAATTCTGGCCTTTTGCCCCTCCCGCCATGGTGACGGTCGCGGGGGCTCCAACGGATCCACCAGGCCGGACGTGCAAGAGGAGCACCGCCCATGTCAGTCATTCCTTTCGACCAGCGCGACGGCGTCATCTGGTTCGACGGCAAGCTCGTGCCGTGGAAGGACGCGAAGATCCACGTACTGACCCATGGGCTGCATTACGGCTCCTGCGTGTTCGAGGGCGAGCGCTCCTATGACGGCGTGATCTACAAGGGCACCGAGCACTCCAAGCGCTTCCACGCCTCCGCCGAGATCATGGATTTCACGATTCCGTGGTCGGTCGCCGAGCTCGATGCCGCCAAGGCGCTCTGCCTGAAGGAGAACGGGCTGAAGGACGCCTATATCCGCCCGGTCGCCTGGCGCGGCTCGGAAATGATGGCGGTGTCGGGCATCAACAACACGATCCATACCGCGATCGCGGTCTGGGAGTGGCCGAGCATGTTCGACATGGCGCAGAAGCTGAAGGGCGTGCGCCTCGACGTCGCCGCCTATCGCCGGCCCGACCCGGCCTGCGCGCCGGTTCATGCCAAGGCGGCGGGGCTTTACATGATCTGCTCGCTGTCGAAGCACAAGGCGGAGCGCGCCGGCTATGCCGATGCGATGATGCTCGACTGGGAAGGCAATGTCGCCGAATGCACCGGCGCCAACATCTTCTTCATCAAGGACGGCGTGATCCACACCCCCCTGGCCGACCGCTTCCTCAACGGGCTGACGCGCCAGTCGGTGATCGAGCAGTGCAAGAAGCGCGGCTTCGAGGTGATCGAGCGCCGCATCCGCCCGGAGGAGCTGGAAGGCTTCAACGAGTGCTTCATCACCGGCTCGGCCGCCGAGGTGACTCTGGTCTCCGAGATCGGTCCGTATTCCTTCATCACCGGCAATATGGGCAAGGTGATCATGGAGGATTACTCTGACGCGGTTCGGCCAAAGTCGAAGGCGGCGTGAGCGCCTTTGGCCGGCGCGGCCGTTAAGTAGCAACGCACCGCCATCCCGGGCGCCCGAAGGGTCGCCCGGGATCGATCGTCACGCCAGACGCTATTTATCAGCGCTGCGAAACAGCGTGATCCAGTCGTCGCCGGGGAGAAGGCGGCACTCGCTCATCTCGCTCAGCTGGAGGATGGCGAAGCGCTTGCCGTCCCAGCCATAGGAGCCCGAACTGCCGCAATCGCCGAGGCCCCTTGCCTTGGCGTAGAAGCTGACGCGGCCCGTCCGGGAATCGAAATCGGCATTGACCAGCTCGTTGGTCGGCTTGCTCCCAGCACCCTCGAAGGCAGCCGGTCTCGCCTTGGCGACGTCGCGCCCATCGACCAGCCAGAACTGGCTCGAGACATTGTAGGCGCCACGCGAGCAGGCGATGGCGACAAGGCGGAGCGTGTTGTCCAGTGCCCAGGCTTCGTCGGTGTCGGCGAAGCTGTCGGGCATGTCCTCGCAGCTGTCGGGCGCGCGCCGTTTGATCTCGGCCCGCATGGCCTTGATCAGCGCCGAGGCCTCTGCCTTGGGGAGGGCCTTGCCAGAGGCCGGTTTGCTGGCGATCACGGGCAGGACCGGGGCAGCCGGCGCGGTGCCGGTCGCGCCCTTGCGGATCAGGGCGGTCGGCGTGTTCAGCCGGCCCTGCTGCTCGTCGATCCAGAGCATCGCCGCGACCGAGCCGGCGAGGGAAACCTTGAAGCTCCCCGATTCGATCCCGGCCGTCAAAATCGTCGCCTTGCGTGCGGCCGCGATCAGCGCCTCAGCCTCCGCGAGCGGGATCGCGATCTCCGCGACCTCGCCGTCGATGCTGGTCGCCTGAAGCGGCCGCCCGGCTGCGGGGAAGGGCGCGCCATCCAACGCCAGCGCGATGGTGAAGCTCGGTTTCAGCTTCTGGGCCCGCAGCTTCAGCGCCAGGGTCGGGGCGCCATCGGGGCCGGCCGGACGGTCGAGGCGCAGGAAGGCGATCTCGTCCTCGGTCCTGCCGGGCAGCGACAGCGCGGTGCAGGATTTCGTGTTGTCGCAGCCCGCGATCCAATCTCGGAAAGTCTTGATCGGACCGATCTGGGCTTGGGCGGCGGTCACGGAGGCCAGCGTCAGCGCGCAAGCAAGCAGCGCGCGTTCAAGTCCAACGCGCGGCCGCATCGTCGTCCTCCTGCTTCGCCTCGACCCAGCCGCCGACCGTGCCGTCGGCGAGGTGCTCGCGCTTCCAAAAGGGAGCGCGGGTCTTGAGGTAGTCCATCATGAAATCGGCGGCCTCGAAGGCGGCGCGGCGATGGGCGGAGGTTGCGATCACCAGCACGATCTGGTCGCCCGGCTTCACCAGCCCGTAGCGGTGGATGGCGAGCAGGCCCATCAGCGGCCAGCGCGCGGCGGCTTGCGCGGCGACGCGTGCGATCTCGGCCTCGGCCATGCCGGGGTAGTGTTCCAGTTCCAGCGCCGCCAGCGTTGCGCCCTCGTCGCGGCAGAGCCCGGTGAAGCTGACGACGGCGCCGATGTCGCGGCGGCCAGCCGAGATCGCGGCGATCTCGGCGGCGAGATCGAAATCCTCGCGCTGGATGCGGATGACGGGGGTCAACGTGTTTGCTCCCATCGCGCCGTCATCCCGGACGGAGCAAAGCGGAGATCCGGGATCCATTCCTGAGCCCATCTCGGAGAGGTTCCGGAATGGATCCCGGGTCTCCCTCCGGTCGCCCGGGATGACACGCACTTTTTGGCGACGATCATGGAGGGCTCAGCCGCCCGTCATCGGCGGGAAGAAGGCGATCTCGCGGGCGCCCGCAATACTGGCGCCCGGTTTGACATGGGTCTGGTTGATCGCGGCGCGGACCAGCGTCTCGTTTTCGAAGGCGGCCGCATAACCCTCGTCACGGGTCTTCAGCCAGCGCACGAGATCGAGCACGGTCTCAATGCCTTCGGGCAGCTCGACCTGTTCGTCCGCCATGCCGACGCGCTCCCGCACCCAGGCGAAATAGACCAGCCTGACGCTGCGGGCCTGAGCAGCCGGAGCCGATGTCGCGAGAGCCTGTGTCATGGTTCGCGAAGATCCTCTTCGACCATGTGGCGGATGCCGGCGTTGAAATAATCCCAACCGGTATAGATGGTCAGCCCGGCCGCGATCCACAGCATGACGATGCCGATCTGCGTGTTGTGCGGCAGCACCTTGTCGCCGGCCGGCCCCGCGACGAGGAAGCCCAGCGCCAGAAGCTGCGCCGTCGTCTTCCATTTCGCGATGCGGCTAACGGGCACGCTGACCTTGAGCTCGGCCAGGAACTCGCGCAGCCCCGAGACCAGGATCTCGCGGCAGAGGATGACGATGGCCGCCCAGAGCGACCAGCCATGGATGGTGCCGTCGGCGACCAGCATGAGCAGCAGCGCGCAGACGAGCAGCTTGTCGGCGATCGGATCGAGCATACGGCCAATCGCCGATTGCTGGCTCCAAGCCCGCGCGATCCAACCGTCGAAGAAATCCGTGACGGCCGCCAGCACATAGATCGCCAGCGCAATCCAGCGGACCCAGTCATCCTTGGGCCAGTACAATAGCCCGACAAGGGCCGGGATCGCCAGGATCCGGCCGTAGGTGAGCAGGTTGGGCAGGGACCAGGGCCCGCGCCGCCTGATGGCATCTGGAAGAATCGTCACGATGATCACCAAAGCAGCGGGCTCGTGACAGCGTCAACACGCAATGCGGCGACTTTGCCATTCATCGTCAGCCATCGTGAAAATAATCATGCACTGCCTTGGCTGTGGCGGCGTTGACTCCGGGCGTCCGCATGAGGTCGTCGAGCTTGGCGCGCTTGATCGCCTTGACCGTGCCGAAGTGCAAAAGCAGCGCCCGCTTGCGTGACGGCCCGATGCCGGGGATCTCGTCGAGCGGGTTGGTCATCGTGTCCTTCTTGCGCCGCGCCCGATGCGTGCCGATGGCAAAGCGATGGGCCTCGTCGCGCAGGCGCTGGATGAAATACAGCGCCGGATCGCGCGGCTGCAGCTTGAAGGGCTCGCGCCCGACCATGTGAAAGGTCTCGCGCATGGCGTTGCGGTCCTCGCCCTTGGCGATGGCGACGAGCGGGATGTCGCCGCCGCCGAGCTCGGCCATGATCTTGCGCGCGGCTTCAAACTGCCCCTTGCCGCCGTCGACGATGACGAGATCGGGGCGCGTGGGGAAGGTGTCGTCGTCGGGGGCTTCGGTTGCAGGCGGGGCGCTAGCCCTCCCCCCGCTTGCGGTGGGGAGGGTTGGG